>DATJHI010000001.1:0-120411 GCA_035493955.1 Caulobacteraceae bacterium
CGCCATTTCCGGTGATGCGCGATCGAGCCGGTATTCGGCTTGGGCCGTCGCCCCGCTGCAGGCCGCCAGTGCGCCGGCAAACACCAGAGCAGGTTTTGAAATTCTCGCCTTCATGGCGTCCTCCATGAAAAGCCGGTGCTAGCGGGGAGTTATCTGCCCGCTGATGGCATCGACGTGAATTTCCTTTTCCCTGCCGCCCGCCTGGTGAACTTCGATTTCCCACTTTCCGTCATCGAACTCGACTTCGGTGATTGCCCCGTAGTGGCGATCTTCCACGCTCTTGATGATCACCGACAGTGGCTTGGCATTGGCGGGCGGCATCTCCTCGTGAAACCAGTCGGCCCGTGCGATCAGGGGCGAAGCGGCAAGGCCGCATATTGCTATGACGAAGCTGGAACGCAGGCGCATGCGTGTCTCCTTTTTCAGGCGTGCGTAACTTGGCAAGCGCCGTTTAAGGCAGAATTATCCGCAGCCGCTCACTTGTCGGGCCGGCTTAAAACTGCCTTACAAATGGGCGCCGACAGTTCCCGAAAATCGGCTATCGTCAGAGGGCGGAAAAATGCCGCTGTGGCGCGAGCCAGAGGCGGTTTGCGGCTTGGTCGGAACATATGCGGTTGTTGGTCGTCGAAGATGAAGCGCGGATCGCCGAACTGGTGCGCAGCGGCCTGATGCGCGCCGGTTTCACAGTCGATATAGCGGCGACGGCTGCCGATGCTGTCGCGGCGCTGGAAGTGACCAACTATGACGCCGCCATTCTGGACCTGGGCCTGCCGGACGGCGATGGGTTGGATGTTCTTGCCCGGGCGCGCCGGGCAGGACAGGCGATTCCTTTTCTGCTTTTGACGGCCCGCGACACGGTGGATGACCGCGTGCTGGGACTGAATGCCGGCGCAGACGACTATCTCATCAAGCCGTTCGCGATGGACGAGCTGGTTGCCCGCACCAAGGCCTTATTGCGCCGTCCTGGCCTGGCGCTGGGTGTGATGCTGGAAGCGGGCAATATCGAATTCGATTCCGTTGGCCGCGAGGTCCGCGTTGCGGGTCAGCCATTGCCCCTGCCGCGGCGCGAGCTCGATGTGCTGGAGCATCTGCTCCGCCGGGCCGGGCGGGTGGTGCCCAAGACGGTGCTGGAAGACAAGCTGTACGGCCAGGATGAAGAATTGGAGTCCAATGCTATCCCTGTCCATGTCTCGCATCTGCGCCGCAAGCTGATCGCCGCGGGGGCTACACCGGAAATCCATACCATTCGGGGTGTCGGCTATCTCCTGGAGGAGAAAAACCGATGAGAGGCTGGCCTCGTTCGCTGCAGGGACAATTGGCGCTGCGCCTCGCGATTGTCTTTTTTGTTGTTTCAGCGGCCGGCATCGGGCTTTTGCTGTGGCAGGGCTCGGAAGCGGCCGATAGCTTTGGCCTGGAAGTGCTGCGCCATCGCACCAGTGAGCTTGCACAGCATCTTGCACGCGGGCCCGATGGCGGTGCGGCCTTGAAGCTGCCGCCGGGTCTGGCCCGTCTTTATAGCGAGACGCAGACTTCCAATCTTTATGTGATCCGAACCGGCGCCGGCCAGGTACTGACGAATGAAAAGGATTTCGCCGACCTGGTGGCGCATTGGAGCATTGACCGCACGCCCCGCAATTTCCGCACCGAGGAGTTTGGCGTACGGCAGGACGATTATTACGGATTGACGGTTACTGAGGATTCGCCAGTCGGACCTGTCGCCGTTGTCGTCGCGCATTCTTCGGATGCCGATGCGATGGCGGTGGCGATGCTGGAATTCTTCGCCCGGCGTATCGCCTGGATGATTCCGCTTTTTGCCTTGGTCACACTGGCCATCGGCGCCTGGAGCATCCGCGCCGGCTTGCGGCCGCTGGCGGCAATCTCGCGCCGCGCGGCCCAGATCGATCCCCGTTCTGCGGATGTCCGGCTGCCGACCGAGGGCCTGCCGTCCGAATTGTTGCCGCTGGTCAATGCCGTGAACCTGGCCGTGGCCCGCCTGCAGGAGGGCTTTGCCATCCAGCGCCGCTTCACGGCAAATGCGGCGCATGAGTTGCGGACCCCTCTGACGATGCTGACGGCGGGGCTGGACGAACTGTCCGACGGGCCATCGGTGACCAAACTGCGCGCCGATGTGGCGCGCATGAACCGCCTGGTTGCGCAGCTTTTGCGGGTCGCGCGTTTGGACGCGGTGCCCGTCAATGTCAGCGCGCGAGTCGATCTTGGCCAGGTGGCGGCCCAGGTCGTCGAATATCTGGCGCCCTGGGCGATCGCCCAGGGGCGGACCATCGGTCTGGACGCACCCGGTCAACCGGTGATTGTGACCGGCAATGCCGAGGAAATGTCCGATGCCGTACGCAATATCGTGGAGAATGCGGTGTTGCACACGCCCGAGGGAACCGAAGTGACGGTCGGCGTTTCGCCCGATGGCGCTGTCATCGTCAATGATCAGGGGCCAGGTGTCCCGGCGGAAGAAAGATCGAACATCTTTCGCCGTTTCTGGCGCGGCAAAGGCGTGGTCACACCGGGCGCAGGCTTGGGCTTATCAATTGTTGCGGAAATTGTCCGCCTGCATGGCGGAACGGTGGAAGTGGACAACGCGCCCGGAGGGGGCGCCTCTTTCAAGCTCAGGTTCCGTCCGATCTGATTGGTGGTCCGGTGTCGTGGTTTCGAAGTTCGCCACTTGATCGATGTCAGACGCCGGGCGAACTTCGAAACCAGAACAACACCGGAATCAACAATTTGCTAGTGTCCTCCGATTCCGAAATTCGCTCAAACCCGATACAGGGATCATGCGAATTTCGGAATCGGGACACTAGCCCGGCCTTTGCGCCTTAAAACTGGCTTAAAAAGGCGGCTCCATGAATCGGGAAGGACAGGCAGTGTGCATCATCACGGCGCTATTGCCCCCCAAACCGCCCCGTTCGGGGTCCTGAGCCTTGCAAGCTGCCTGTCCGCTTTGAATAGATTGTTCGAGTCCGATTTTTCGGAGGATACCATGCTTAGGCTCTCATCCATCGTCATCGCCACTCTATTGGCGCTCGGCACTGCCACCGCGCAAGCCGCACCGGATTGGAATGCCGTGGCCAAAGCGCTGGGGAAGAGCGGCACGGGAATGCCTGGGGGCGTCTATCGTGTCGGCCTGCCGCGCAGCGACCTGCATGTGCAGTTGGGCGACATCGAACTGAAGCCCACCTTCGCGCTGGGCTCCTGGGTCGCCTTCGCGCCGATGGGCGAGGAGGCGATGGTGATGGGCGACCTGGTGCTGACCGAGGATGAGATCGAGCCGGTGATGAAGTCACTGTTGGACAATGGGATCGAAATCACCGCCTTGCACAATCATCTCTTCCATGCCGAGCCACCGACTTTCTATATGCATATCGGGGGCATGGGTAATCCGGTGAACATGGCCAACGCCATTCACACCGCGCTGCAATTGAGCAAGACGCCATTCACTGCCGCGCCGCCACCGGCCACGCCACCCGCCATCGATCTGGACACCGCGGCGATCGACACGGCGCTGAGCGCCAAGGGAATGATCGCAGGTGGCGTCTATCAGGTTGGCGTGCCGCGCGCCGAACCCTCCACGGCGATGGGCGTGGCCGTGACCGCTCCCCTGGGCGGGGCCGAGGCCATCAACTTCCAGCCCCTGGGTGGGGGCAGAGCTGCGATCACCGGCGACTTCATTCTGGCGGCCAAGGAGGTCAATCCGGTGCTGCGGGCCTTGAGGGGCCATGGGATCGATGTCACCGCCATCCACAATCACATGCTGGACGACCAGCCCCACATGTTCTTCGTTCATTTCTGGGCGCAGAACGATCTGGCTAAACTGCTGACCGGACTCAAGGCGGCCCTGGCGGAAATTGCGGTCGCAAAAAATTGAACCTCTATTGCAAGAAGCGGAAATAAGACTTTGAAAAAGTGAGGGGATATGCCTGATCTGGAGCAACGCGCGCCACGGCGCGGCCTGACGGTTCTGTTGGTTCTTGTTCTTATGGCCATGGCCGGGGCGGCCTTCTATTTCGTTATTCTTCCCGGCCTGTCGGTGGCGCGCAACCAGCCTTCAAAGCTTGAGGTGGACGTGGCGACCTACCTGCTACGCCACAGCGTTCCCGCTTCGGCCAAGGCGATGGCCAACCCGCTGGGGGCGCATCCCGATCCGGCCGCGATTGCTGCGGGCCGCGAGCTGTTTACCAAGAAGTGCGAGACCTGTCATGGCTATGACGGGGGCGGACGCACCGAAATCGGGGGCAATGCCTTCCCACGCGTGCCGGCGCTGCGCCCGCTGCTCGTATCCATGAGCGATGGCGAGATTTTCTATCATATCCGCAATGGCATCCGGAACACGGCGATGCCGGCCTGGGATTTCCCCGATGCCCAGGTCTGGCAACTGGTCTCTTATCTCCATCACCTGCCGGTGGTGGCCGCACGCGAGCGGCAGGACATAGCCGGGCAACAGGCGGCGTCCGTGCTGGCCGCCCATTATGTCGGATCCAAGGCCTGCCAGTCCTGCCACCAGGATATCTATGCCCGCTGGCAGAAGACGGCGATGGCCAATGTCCTGCGCGATCCCAAGACCCATCCCGACGCCATTGCCGCCGACCCGGCCACGGCGCCCGAAGAGCTGCGCTTCAGCAAGGACGATGTCGCCTTCGTCTATGGCAGCAAATGGAAACAGCGCTATTGGAAGAAGTCGGGCGACACCTATGTGCCGCTACTGGCGCAGTATAATTTCGAAACCAAGAAATGGTCGAAATACCATGTCCCCGACACCGGCGACTGGTGGGCGGTGCATTATCCCGATCCCAAGGGCGACAATTCCAATCGTCCCACCGCGCCTTTATGCGATGGCTGCCATTCGGTGGACTTCAATATCGACACCAAGCAACCGCATGAATGGAATGTCGGCTGCGAGACCTGCCACGGCGCGGGCAGCAACCATGTCGCCGCTCCCAAATTGTTCAACATCCTCAACCCGGCGCGGCAGAATTACGTCCAGGCCAATGACACCTGTATCCAGTGCCATTCCCAGGGCCAGCCGCTGACCAATCCCATCAAGGGCCAGTATTATGACTGGGCGGTGGGCTATCACGCCGGGCTCAAGCTTTCGGATTACTGGAAACTGGAAGAACACAAACTGGGCGAGACCACCTTCACCCATTTCCCCGACGGCACCGCGCACAAGAACCGCATGCAGGGCAACGATTTCGTCCAGAGCCTGATGTACAACCGCGACGTCACCTGTTTCTCCTGCCACGATCCGCATGGCACACAGAACGACGCCATGCTGCGCAGGCCGGTGAATGAGATCTGTTCCTCTTGCCACAGCGTCGGCAACCAGAACGGGCCGCACACCGCGACGCTGGAGGAGCACACGCATCACAAAGCAGGCAGCACCGGCAGCCAGTGCGTCGCCTGTCATATGCCCAAGATCTTGCCGGAACTGCCGGGCGGGCCGTTTGTCGCCACCCACAATTTCCACTTCATCACTCCGGCGCAGACCGAGGCCCAGAACATTCCGAACGCTTGCAACACCTGTCATAAGGACAAGGACACCAAATGGGCGGCCACACAGCTGGCCAGCTGGACGGATCATTCGATCTGGCGCATGCGGCAATGATGGTGGGGCATGGTTTCACGCAGCCTGGCCTTGTTGGTTTTGGGCGCTGTGGTATGGCCGCTGCCGGTTCTTGCCTATAGGCCTTTTGACTCCACCGATGCCGCGGTGGCGGACAAGGGCGGATTCGAAGCCGAACTCAGCCCTTTAAGCTATCGCCATGATGCCAACGGCGCGGCGTGGATCGCGCCGTCGGCACGCCTGAACTATGGCTTTGCGCAGGATTGGGAAGCCGTCCTGGAAGGGCAGGTGGAACATTTCTCGCGAGAGCGTCTGACGGAGGCGGCGCTTTCGTTAAAAGGCGTGCTGCGGCAGGGAAGTCTTCAGGAGAAAGAGGGCTGGAGCCTGGCGGCCGAAGGCTCGGTTCTGCTTCCGGGGATCGATGCGGAAGATGGTGCAGGATTGGAGTTGACCGGCATCGCCAGCCGGCGCTGGGATTGGGGCGCCATTCATATCAATGTCGCGGCCGAGCTATCCCGCGATCAAAAGCTGGGGACTTTTCTGGGCCTTATTCTGGAAGGTCCCGGTGATTGGCCTGTGCGGCCGGTCGCGGAAGTGAACTACCAGCGTGTCTTCCACACCGAGGAAGAAACCTCGGTGCTTTTGGGTGCGATCTGGGAGGTGAAGGACCACCTCGCCTTCGACCTGGGATTGCGTCACGCCTGGGTGAACAGCCGCCCCGACGAGCAGATACGGACAGGCCTGACATTCGCACTGTAGCAGGCGGAAATTTCTCGACGATTCGCCGCGGTGGTGACCAAATTCCAAGTCCGGCCCGATTGATACAAAAGCGCTGCCAAAGCGTCATATAGCACCTGTAAATATGGGGCTTCGCGGCGCGACTTTCCCGCCACGCTTTTAAGGATTCACAGGCCCGCTTCGTCCGGCAAAAGCCGTTTCCGCAGCATCCGCGAAGCGTGTCACATATCTGTCATATAAACTTCATCATCCCTTTAAACGACCCTGCGACAGCAACCGCGCGCGAATTGGCGCGGCTTCACAGAGGTATTGAGGACATGAAAAAGGGGAAAATGGCATCGATGAGCGGCGTCGCGGTGATCGCGATGGTTTCCGCCGCTCAGGCAGCGGGGGCTGGTGATCTGAACGGCGCGGACAAGCCGCTGGTTCTGGCCCAGAATGCTTCGCCCTCCAATTCCAACATTAGCAATGCGGAACTCGCTTCCCGCATCCAGGCCCTGGAAGATCAACTTGCCAACCAGCAAGAACGCGCGATGGCCGACCGCACGCGCCTCTCCACCCTGGAACAGGGCTACAATTCGGCGCTGTGGAACTTCGACAATGGGCGCGCCAGCTTTGCGTCCGGCGACGGCCGCTTCACGCTGGCCATCCGCGCCCGCATGCAGGCCGATTTTGCCGGCTTTTCGCAGGATGCTCCCGGATCGCATCCCGCCGGTTTCGCCGGCCCGACCGATCTATCGTCCGGCGCCGTGATGCGCCGTGCCTATTTCGGCATCGAAGGCAAGGCCTATAACGATTTCTGGTACGAGCTGCGTCTCAATGCCGGCGGCAGCGATGGCGGCCTCAATTCCGCCTGTACGTCTACCACCACGATCACGGCGCCGCCGGGCGGCGCGGCCACTTCGACCTGCGCCATCGGCTCCATCGCCAATAGCGGCGAAGGCGATCCGCTGCTGAACAAGATGGTGATCACCTATGTCGGTATTCCATGGTGGCACTTCAACGTCGGCGTGATCGAGCCGTCCTTCATGATGGAAGGCACGACTTCCTCCGCCAACCTGATCTGGATGGAGCGTCCGGACCTCGAAAACATCGCCGCCGACAGCTTTGGCGCCGGCGACAGCCGTCGCGGTATCGAAATCGGCTGGTCCAGGCCCGACACCCTCTGGGCGGGCGACAATACCGACTTCGACGTTGCCTTCACCGGCGGCAAGACCGGCAGCGCTGCCGGCCACGGCAATGGCGGAGACGAGCAGGCCCAGATCCTGGCCCGCGTCACCGACCGGTTGTGGAGCGACGGCATCTCCAACTTCCAGGTTGGCATGAGCATCGCCTCGGTGCTCTATAGCGGCAACTCGGCCGGCGGCGGCGCCCAAGCGCTGCGCTTCCGTGAGCGTCCCGAAATCCGCGTCGACGGCACCCGCCTGATCGACACCGGCAATATCGCGGCCAAGACCGGGGACATGATCGCCTTCGATGCGGAAGGCAACTGGCAGAACTTCTATCTGGAAGGCGAATGGGCTCAGTTCAAGATGGACCGCCAGTGCGGTGGTCTTGCTGTCACCGCCCAGCCGATCTGCACCACCTCCACAGCGGTTATAGACCACCCGACCTTCACCGGTTGGACGGTCGGCGGTACCTGGATCCTCACCGGGGAAACCAAGCCTTATACGGCCGGCACCTACATCGCCTCGGCGGTTGCCGAAACCCAGGCCGGCTATGGCGCGCCGATTCCCTCGCGGCCTTTCTCGCTGGACGGCAATAGCTGGGGCACTTGGGAACTCACGGCCCGCTACAGCGACACCGATCTCAACTGGCATGGGGCGCAACTGGCGACCACCAGCCAGCTGGCTGGCATCAATGGCGGCCGGCAGCGTATCATGGCCTTCGGCGTCAATTGGTATCTGAACCGTAATGTTCGCATGATACTGGACGACAACATCGTGCAGATCAGCAAGGGCACCGCGGCGCTTCCGGACCGCGACAGCCAGGACTTCAATGTCGTCGGCCTGCGCATCCAGTACGCCAACTAATCACGCTCGTTTAAACGGAGACAAAAAATGAAGATCACCTACAAAGCCCTGATGGGCGCGGTCGCAGGCCTTGCGATCGCTGCGACGGCCGCCTTTGCCGACATTACCGGCGCGGGCGCGAGCTTTCCCTTCCCGATCTACGCCAAATGGGCGGCGGTCTATAAGGGCACCTCGGGCGTCGGCCTGAACTATCAGTCGATCGGTTCCGGCGGCGGTATCGCCCAGATCAAGGCCAAGACGGTTGCCTTCGGCGCCACCGACAAGCCGCTAACGCCCAAGGAACTGGCGGCCTCGGGCCTCACCCAGTTCCCCACCGTGATCGGCGGCGTGGTGCCGGTGATCAACGTGCCCGGGATCGCCCCGGGCCAGCTCAAGCTGTCGGGTTCGCTGCTGGCCGAGATCTACCTCGGCAATATCAAGAAGTGGAACGACCCCCAGATCGCCGCGATCAATCCGGGCGTGAAACTGCCCAACTTGCCGCTCACCGTCGTCCACCGTTCGGACGGCTCGGGCACGAGCTTCATCTTCACCACCTATCTGTCGGTCAAGAGCCCGGCCTGGGCCTCCAAGGTCGGCGGCAATGACGCGGTAGAATGGCCGGTGGGTCTCGGCGGCAAGGGCAACGACGGCGTCGCCGGCTTCGTCAAACAGACGATCGGCTCGATCGGCTACGTCGAATACGCCTTCGCCCTGCAGAACCACATGACCCACGTGTCCATGCAGAACAAGGCCGGCGCCTTCGTGCAGCCGACGGCCGCGAACTTCGCCGCCGCCGCCGCCCGCGCCGACTGGGCCCACGCCCCCGGCTACTACCTGATCCTCGTCGACCAGGCCGGCCCGACCACCTGGCCGATCGTCGGCGCCACCTTCATCCTGATGCACAAATCGCAGGCCAACGCCGCCACCGGCCAATCGGTGCTGAAGTTCTTCGACTGGGCCTACAAGAACGGCGACGCCCTGGCGTCCTCGCTCGACTACATCGCCCTGCCGGCGGCAGTGAAGAACCAGGTCCGCGCGACCTGGGTCGCCAGCATCAAGGGCCCGAACGGCGCGGCGGTCTACACGCCGTAATCGTCTTCCCCGGGGCGGCGCCGCTTGCGGCGTCCGCTCGATCCAAACTCCAGCGCCCGCCGTTC
Organism: Caulobacteraceae bacterium; assembly: GCA_035493955.1. Classification (GTDB taxonomy): domain Bacteria; phylum Pseudomonadota; class Alphaproteobacteria; order Caulobacterales; family Caulobacteraceae; genus NCED01. The sequence continues at coordinate 9,480 of DATJHI010000001.1, forward strand.
CCGAACGGCGGGCGTTTTCTGTTCGGCCGCGGGTCAGGGCCGCCGGTTGGGCCACATTTTCAAGGGGATCACCCCGCGGCGGGGCCGAAGGGCGGCTTTATCTTGGGGCGGCGGCGCAGGCGGGCCAGCCGGCGCAGGCGGCGCCAGAACTTGGCCTTCTCCGGCTCCGGATAGGGCTGGAGGTTGGTGATGAATTCCTCCGCCGCGGCGCGCCACGAGAAGCGTTCCGCATAGGCGCGCACCGCCTTGCGATCGAGCTCAAGGCAAGCCCGGCAGGCCTGTCCCAGATCCTTGTCGACGACGCCGGCGCCCGACCCCGGGATGATGTCGATGGGTCCGGGCGCGGGAAAACCCGCCACAGGGGCGCCGGCCGCCATGGCCTCGAGCATGACCAGGCCGAAGGTGTCGGTGAGGGAGGGGAAGACGAAGACGTCGGCGGCGGCGAAATAGGCGGCGAGCTGTTCGCCGAACTGGAGGCCGGCGAAAATGGTCTTGGGGTATTGGGCCGCCAGGGCCTCCCGCGACGGGCCGTCGCCGACCAGGACCTTGGAGCCGGGAAGATCGAGACTCAGGAAGGCCTCGATGTTCTTCTCCACCGCGATCCGACCGACGTTGAGGAAGATCGGCCGCTCAACCCCTTCGAGCAGGGCCGGCGGCGGACGCTCGGGATGGAACAGATCGGTGTCCACCCCGCGGGTCCAGGGCGACAGGTTGCGAAAGCCCTTCCGCTCCAGTTCTTCGCGTATGGTCGGCGTGGCCACCATCACCCGCCCGGAAGGGGCGTGGAACCAGCGCATATAGGCGTAGCCCGCTGCGCTCGGCACCGGAAACCGGGCCGCGAGATATTCGGGGAAACGGGTGTGGTAGCTGGTGGTGAAGGGCAGTTTCCACTCCAGGCAGATGCGCCGCGCCGCCAGGCCGACCGGACCCTCGGTGGCGATGTGGATAGCCTCGGGCTCGAAGGCCTTGAACCGCTCCCGCATGGGTTCATAGGCGCCCAGCGCCAGGCGGATCTCCGGATAGGTCGGCATCGGCAGGGTGTTGAACTGGTCGGGCGAGACGACCTCGACCTCATGACCCATCGCCCGGCACTCGGAGACGGTGCGCGTGAGTGTCCGGACAACCCCGTTGACCTGGGGCTCCCAGGCGTCGGTGGCCAGGAGGATTCGCATCAGCGGCTAAGAGAGCCGATCTTTCCGCGTCGTGGGAAGCCCCAAAGTCATCGTGATCCTGGGGCGAAGTCGAACGGTCCGAGCCCTGAAACCCGGGTCGCCGACAGCGTTCCGGCGAGTTCCGGTTGCACCGGAGCGGGCGTGCGGTCCAGGGCCGACCATCCGCGCAGCCGCGCCCAGTCGAGGATCTCCAGCCGCCCGTCGGCATGCTCGACCACGGCGGTGCAGCTCTCCACCCAGTCGCCGTCGTTGACGTAGAGCACGCCGTCGATCTCGCGCATCTCCGCCTTGTGGATGTGACCGCAAACCACGCCGTTGACCCCGCGGCGGCGGGCTTCGTCGGCCACCGCCTGCTCATAGTTCTCGATGAACTGCAGGGCGTTCTTCACCTTGACCTTCAGATAGGCCGACAGGCTCCAGTAGCCGAACCCCATCCGGCGACGCAGCAGATTCCACTGGGTGTTGGCCGCCAGCAGGGCCCGGTAGGCCCAGTCGCCGAGGAAGGCCAGCCAGCGGGCGTGGGCGATGACCCCGTCGAATTCGTCCCCGTGGGTGACCAGATAACGCCGGCCGTCGGCGCCCTCATGAATCCAGTCGCGAGCGACCACCACGCCGCCGAAGTGGACGCCGCAGTAGTCACGGGCGAAGTCGTCGTGGTTGCCGGGGATATAGACCACGGTCACGCCCTTGCGAGCCAAGCGCAGCAGCTTCTGCACCACGTCGTTGTGGGCCTGGGGCCAGAACCAGCCGCCCCTCAGCTTCCAGCCGTCGATGATGTCGCCGATCAGAAACAGGGTGTCGCATTCGATCGAGCGGATGAAATCGAGCAGCAGCTCGGCCTGACAGCCGCGCGTGCCCAGGTGGACGTCCGAGATGAACACGGTCCGATAGCGATGGGTTGACGTCTCGGCGCCCATACGGCGCCTCCTTTTGCGGCTGTCGGCCGCCGAACCCAGCCGCCGGCCCTGGCTAGGGTGATTGCATGAAACCTGTGTGACATCATCGAATTCGTCTTCGGCCGGACTAGGCGGACGTAGCGCCCGCGCCTATCTGAGGGGCAGTAAAGGCGGGGGCCGTAGCGTAGTCGATGAAGCAAGCCGTGAAATCTGAGCTTACCGGCGAACCTTATCCCGTCTCCCTGGGCGCCATTTCGCGGACCCGGCCGGCGGCCGACAGCCCCAAGTCGTTGCGCACGCGCGCGCGCATCCTCGAGGCCGCCATGCGGCTGTTCGTGGAAATCGGCTACCACGCGGCGACCAACGCCCGCATCGCCGAGGCGGCGGGCCTGACGCGCGGCGCTATGCTCTATCACTTCCCCGACCGAGACGCCCTGGTCGAGGCGGTAGTGCCTTTCGTCCAGGCGGCCCGGGCCAAGCTGCTGCAGGTCACCGTCGACGAGGCGCCCAGCGGGATCGATAGGATCGATCATGTCATCGACTCCTACTGGCGGCTTCTGGGTCAGGCCCCGTTCGTGGCCTTCGCCGAACTGGAGAGCGCGGCGCGCACCGACCCGGCTTTGCGTGAGCGCCTGGCGCCGGCGGAAGCCGCCTTCGACCGGGCCGAGTTGGGCGAGCATCTGTTCGAACTGGTCCAGGGCGCGGAGGGCCCGCGGTTCCAGGCCAGCCGCGACCTCGCCCGCTTCATGCTGGAGGGCCTGGCCCGGGCCCGTCTCTCCTATGATGCGGAGGGCCGCACCGAACGGCTGCTGACGGTCGTCAAGCGCGCCGCCCGCATGTTGAATCGCAAGAGCGCCGACCAGGACCTCTGGCCGGACGGCTGAGGCGGGCGAGTGGCCGGAACCGCCGGACCGCCTTGCGGGTTCGCAAGGGGTCGGGGTTCCAACCCACGAGGCGACCATGCGTATTTCCCTCTCCATCCTTCCCATCGCGGCCGCGGGCCTGCTGTTCTCGGCCTGCGGCACCACCACGACCGAGCGAGTCGCCACCGGGGCTCTGGGGGGCGCGGCCGTCGGGGCTGTCGTCGACGGCGGAACCGGCGCGCTGATTGGCGGCGCCGCCGGGGCGGTCGGCGGCGCCGTCGTCGACCAATCACAGAAGGACCGGGGCCGCTGAGGCCCGGCGATGGTTGTTCCCCCCGCTCCGGACCGCAGGAATCGGGCCGGGGCGGCGGCGGAACGCCGCGGCGCGGACGGCGTTGAGGAGCGGGGTCGGCGCAGGCGCGCAGGCCCGCTTCCAAGAGGAGACGCCTTATGCTCGGATGGGCGATCGTGTTCGCGGTTCTCGCCGTCGTGGCAGGCTATCTTGGCTTCATCGGCCTGGCCGGCGTCGCCGCCACCGTGGCCAAGGTGCTGTTCCTGATCTTCCTGGTGCTGCTGGTGGTCAGTTTCATCATCCGGGCCCTGCGCGGGGACTCCGTGGTCTGACCTCGCGCACGAGCCTGCGCCTTGGGCATTGCGAGAAAAAACTCGCCTAGGACGGGAACCAGGCGATTGATCAAGGGGTTTCATTGGCTGCGGAGGCGGCGACGCCCCCCCGACTTGAGGCCGGTAATCCCGGCCTGCCGTCTCCGCACCCCCGTTTTCGACGATATCTCCCTTCGGGCGGATCAGAGATCCGCCCGTTTTCTTTGGACGATCAGGTCCGCGTTCAGGCGCGCGCACAATTCACCGACGGGGCGGATTCAACCCCGTTCGATCTTGCTCTAGGGTCTGAGCATGGATCCGGCGCACGCCCACGAACGCAACAATTTCGACGCCCTGCGCATCCTCGCCGCCCTGATGGTGGTGTTCGGGCACGCCTACATCCTGTCGGGGCGAGGGGCCGCCGAGCCTTTGGCGGCCTTCACCGGGATCGGCGGTTTCGGCGAGCTGGGCGTGTCGATCTTCTTCGTGGTCAGCGGCTTCCTGGTGACCATGAGCCACCAGCGGCTGGGCGATGTGCGCGCCTTTATGGTTAACCGGGGCTTGCGGATCCTGCCGGGCCTCGCGGCCGCGGTGGTCCTGACCGCCCTGGTATTGGGTCCGCTGGTCAGCACCCTTGCGCCGGCCGACTATTTCAGCCGGCCGCAGACTTGGCTCTACCCGTTGCGGAATGTGCTGCTCTACCCGGTCGATTATCTTCTGCCGGGGGTGTTCGCCCATAATCCCTATCCGGACGCCGTCAACGGCTCGCTCTGGACCCTCCGGCTGGAGTTCAGCTTCTATCTGACGATCCCTTTGCTGGCCTGGTGCGGCCTGCTCACCCGGACCGGCCTGCGCGCCGTCGCCGCGGCCGCGGCGGCCGCCTATCTGGCGGTCGTGGCCCTGGGCCCCGCCCACGCCCCGGTCATGGCCCTGATCGCGACCCGGAATTTCTACCTGTTCGCGGCCGGCGCGGCCCTATTCATGTGGCGCGGCCATCCGGCCCTGCGCAGCCCGGGCGTGCTTAGCCTCGCGGGGCTGCTATTCGTCGCCGCCCTGCCGTTCAAGCCGGTCACGGCCTATGTGGCTCCGATCGTCCTGCCGTTGGTGGTGGCGGGCTTGGCCTTGCGGCCCGTGAGAGGAGTCAGCGCCGCCGCACGGTTCGGCGACCTGTCCTACGGCGTCTACATCTACGCCTTTCCCGTACAACAGGCCTGGATGGCCCTCCTGGGTCCGCAGCGGCTGGACGTCGCCGGCTTCCTCGGCGTGACCCTGGCCTGCGTGTTGCCGTTGGCGGCCCTGTCATGGTGGCTGGTGGAGCGGCCCGCCCTTGGCCTGAAAGCGGTCGTCCACGCGCGCCTCGCCCAGAACAAGGCGCCGCGGCTGCTTCCGGCCGAGCAGGCCGAATTGTCCTAACTGGCGGGTTTCGGCGGCGGGGGCGGGGAGGCGCGGATCACTACCTCCGTGCGTCGGCGCAGGGGTTCAGGTTCGCCGTTCGTGGTCAGGGCCCCGGCCTGGCCGACCGCGTCGATGTCGAATTCCGGCCGCGGCAATCCTGCCGCCGCCAGGGCCGCGGCCACCGACGCGGCGCGGCGGCGGGAAAGCGCCAGATTCTGATTGGCGGACCCGTCGGCGTCGGCCAGCCCGACCACGTCGATCCGGCCGAACACGCAGCCGCGGACGCGCGCCGCGGCGTCGGCGATCACCTGGCGGGCGGCGGCGGCCAGCCGGTCCGATGCGCTGTCGAAATAGATCGGGAAGCTGAAGTCGGTGCAGACCTGCGCCACGGGCGGCGGCGGCGGACGGCTGGCGGGAAGGGGTTTGGGGGCTTGCGAAGCGCAGGCGGCGAGCGTCAGGGCGGCGGCGCCCGCCATACAGGAGGGCCAGGACTTGCTCATGGAATGTCTCCTGACGGCCGGTGCGCCGAATCCTAAGGCCCAGCTTACTCCGGAACCCAGGGTGCGGCGGAGCCGTTCCTTATCTGTCCGGGCGTTTTGAGCGCCTCAAGAATGATCTGGAGAACATCATGCGGATTCCCGGTTTCCCCCGGAGGGACCGCCAGACGAGCGAGGACCTCGCCACCGACGGGGTCTATGTCGAGCGTCGGCCCGGTGAATCGACGGAAGCCTTCGAAACGCGTCTGGCGGCGGCGGCGCAGGAACGCGAAGGCGGCCGCCCCTTCGCCCGTCCCATCCGGCCGGTCGCCGATCGTCGCGATGGCGGGCGCCGGACCGAGGCGCCCCGGTCCCGCCGCCGCCACGGCTTCGGCATGGTCGGGTTGGCGGTGACCCTGGTCGCCGTGCTCGGGGTGTTGTGGATGGTGCTGGCCGCGCGGGAAGGATCCTTCGCCGGGGGCGGTGCGGTGGTCGACCAGAAGATCGCGGAGGTCACCGCCCCGGCCAAGGTCGCGGCCAGCCAGGCGGTCGATCGCACGGGGCAGGCGGTTCAGAACGCCGGCCAGGCGATCGAGCACCAGGGTGAGAAGATACGCAAGACGGCCAATTAGGCCGGTCCAGCCAAGTCGGCGGCGCGGGGGCTGCTCCCGCGCCGCCTGACGGCGTCTAGAGACTGACGCGCAAGCCCGCTGAAAGCACCAGGCCGTGACCGCCGATGGTTCCCTGCATGTTGATCGGCGTGTTCAGCGGCGTGCCGGCGAAGGCCGTGGCGCTGCTGGTGAAGGTGGTGTCCTTGAAGTGGATGTAGCTGGCGGCCAAGTCCACGGCGACGCGCTGGGTCGGCTGGAAAGTGGCGCCGGCGGCGTATAGCCAGCGGTCCGAGTCCGGCACCCGAGCCGTGCGGCCGACATCCGGGGTCGGGGTCGGGTCGCGCTGCACGCCCGCCCGGACCGTCCACCGGGGATCGACGGCGTAGTCGGCCCCGAAGGCCACCGAGGTGGTGTTGTCGTAGTTCTGGGGCGAGATCGAGGTCTGCGGTCCGAAGGTGACCTTGATCTCCTTGAAGGCGCTCCAGTTGAAGTGCTGGACCTGGGCGTTCAGGGTCAGCTTGTCGGTCGCCTTCAACCGGCCGGAGAAGGTGGCGATCGAGGGTGTCTTGAAGCTGGCCTGACCCGAGGTGCTGACGTTGGCCGCGGCGGCCGGCCCGAGCAGACCGGCCACCGTCACCTGGCCGTCCAGTTTGTGGGTGATGCCCGCGCGATAGCTGGCCCCCAAGGTGACCGTGTCGCTGGCGCGCCACTGACCGCCGACGACCCAACCGTAGTCCCAGGCCTTGCCCGACAGGATGGACGCGCCGTCGGGTTGCAGCGGCGAAAGGTTGGGCAGGGCGTTCGACAAGGTGGCGTGGACGTAGCTGAAATCGAAACCAAGGCCGATCGAGACCTCCGGAACCGGGGTCCAGGCCACCGTCGGCTGGACGTCGACGTTGAGCAGGTTCGACTTCAGGGCCTGGTAGCGGGTGAAACTGTTCAACGGGTAGCGGGTGGTGAAGTTGAACGGCGCATTGACAGACAGGCCCACGGCGAACTGGTCGTTGACCTTCCAGGAGGCGCCGAGGTTGGGGATATAGCCCTTGTCGATGGGGTTGGTCTGGGTGGCCACGCCGCCGACCGACAGGGGCGGCAGGCCAGCCGGAATCCGCTGGATGGTCGAGCCTGCGTCCTGGACCGTGGCGTCTACGCTGACGTAGTGGAAGCCGAGATAGGCGTCGCCGGCGCCCTTGGTCCCGCCGATGGAAGCCGGATTCCACCATAGCGAGGCCGAACCGGTGTCGGCGCCCTCGCCGGAAAAGGCCCGGCCCACGCCGCGAACCGATTGTTCCTGAACGTAAAATCCAGCGGCGGCGGCTGGCCCGCACACGAGGGCTGAGAGCACGGCTCCCGCTGAACACGCACCCAACAAGGTCTTAATGGTCATGGCGTCCATCCCCTTTCGATCGTGCTATTTTGTTGAAATTTATTAAAATCCAGTAACTAATCGGCGATCACTCAGGGTAGAGGCTGACCTGCGCCGGCCCGTTCCGCAAGGAACGAAAGGATGGGCGCGGCGTTTCGTCCCCATGGTCGGGGCGGAGATTTCAGCGGCGGCGGTTCTTGGACCCACGCCCAGTGTTCCGTTGCGTCATATCGAGGCGGTGGTGAACGCCGCTTCCGGCAGCGTCGGAGCCGGCGCGGGCGAGGCGTTGCAGGCCATCGTCGAGGAATTCGGCCTCTCGGTCCACGTCGCCGAGGTGGGACCGGCCCTGATAGCCGAGGCGGTGGCCGCTGCGGTGAAGGCTGGCCCGGATCTTCTGATCGTGCTCGCCGGCGATGGAACGGCCCGCCTGGCGGCGGAGCTTTGCGGCCCCCAGGGTCCCTTGGTGGCTCCTCTGCCCGGCGGCACAATGAACATGCTGCCCAAGGCCCTGTACGGCGCCGCCGACTGGCGAACCGCCTTGCGCGCGGCGCTCGAACACGGCGAAGTGCGGGTGGTCTCGGGCGGCGAAGTCGGCGGAAAGTCTTTCCATGTGGCGGCGATCCTGGGTGCGCCGGCCTTATGGGCCGACGCCCGCGAGGCGGTCCGGGCGCATAAACTGGGACTGGCGTGGACGCGGGTGCAGCGGGCTTTCCGGCGCGCCTTCGCCGGGAAGTTGCGGTTCGACCTGGCCGATCAACGGGTGCGAAAGTGCGAAGCCCTGACCCTGATGTGTCCGCTGGTGTCGCCCCTGCTCACGGCGGAAGACGCCTTGGAGGCCGACGCGCTTGATCCGCATGGGGTGGCGGAGGCCTTCCGCCTGGGCCTGAAGGCCGCTTTCGGCGGCCTGTTCGGCGAGTGGCGCAAGGATCCTTCAGTATCCACCGAACTCTGCCGCAAAGGGCGCGCCTGGGCCCGCGGTCACATCCCGGCCATCCTTGACGGCGAGCCCCACCGGTTCCCCCGCCAGGTCCAGTTCAGTTTCCGCCCGGCCGCGTTCCGGGCGCTGGCGCCCCATCGGGAAACGCCTCCCACGGGGCCGGCGGAAGCGGTCAGCGAATCCCTCTCCTCGGTGGTCTGATGGCGCGGCTGATCCATCTCACCGACATCCACTTCGGTTGCGAGGACGTCGCCGCTCTGGAGGCGGCCACCGCTTTCGTCCACGATCAGGTCCCCGACCTGGTGGTGGTGACCGGCGACCTGACCCGCGATGGGCGACCCGCAGAGTTCGAGGCGGCGGCGCGCTGGCTGAATGGCCTGCCCGGGCCCCAGGTGGTGACGCCGGGAAACCATGACACGCCTTATCTGAACCTTCCGCTCAGAGCCCTGGTCCCATTCGATCGCTACCGCCGCTGGATCGGCCCCACGGATGGTTGCGGTTGCGACTTGGCGGAGGTTTCAGTACGGGCGGTGAACACCGCCCGGGGCGGCCAGCCGCGGCCGGACTGGTCCAAAGGCGCCATAAACCTGGCGGCGGCGGACGCTGCGGCCCAGGCGCTTGCCGAAGGACCGACTGGCGCGCTGCGGGTGATCGCCTGCCACCATCCGTTGATCGAGGCGATCGGTGCGCCGGTGACCGGCGGCGTGCATCGCGGTCACCTGGCGGCCGAACGCCTCGCCACTCAGGGGGTGGACCTGATTCTGACGGGCCATGTGCACAATCCGTTCGCCGTGCCCCTGCCGTTCGGCGACGCCCTGACCTATGCGGTGGGGGCGGGAACCCTGTCCACGCGGCTGCGCGGGGTTCCGCCCAGCTTCAACGTCCTGACCATCGAGCCGGAGGGGGTTCTGGTCCAGGCCATGGCGTGGAACCGGTCCCATTTCGAACCTCTTCGCACCTGGGAATTGCCGCGCCGGACCCATCCGTAAGCCCCGCCCGAGCGGGAGACTCCCACCCGAACGTGAAACGGCGCGCCGTCGCCGGCGCGCCGCAGCACAGTTTCACATAGAGCGTGTCTAGACTCCTCGTCCCCGGACCAAGTGCGCGATCAGAGAGACCACGAACAGGACCACAAAGACGAAGAAGAGTATCTGGGCGATGCCCATAGACGCACCAGCGATGCCGCCGAAGCCGAGCAGGCCGGCGACCAACGCGACGACCAGGAAAATCAGAGCCCACCTAAGCATTGCGTCTCTCCATTTCTAGGCTCCTCCGCGGATCGAGGGGCCCCGTTGACCAGCAATTTTTGCAGAAGTTCAACGTTTGAAGGATGCTTTGCGTTCCCGCTTACTCAGGTTTGAGCGCCGATTACAGGTTTCGGATAGAGATAACCCTTTTGTACCCCTTGGCTGGCGGAGAACTGACCCTCGGCGAAGGTCCAATTGGCCAGGCGATCGAACCACTGGTCGAGGAAGGCCTTCCGATCATTCTTGTGGACCAGATAATAGGCGTGCTCCCAGACGTCGCAGACCAGGATCGGCGTCACGCCTTCCTGGGTGAGGGGTCCTTCCGCGTCATGGGTCGAGATCACCGACAACTGCCCGCCCTTGGCGACCAGCCATACCCAGCCGGACCCGAAATGCCCGACGCCCTCCTCGACGAATTTGGTCTTCAGCCCGGCGAGACCGCCGAAGGCTACGTCGATCGCCTGGCCCAAGGCGCCGCCGACGCGGCTTGGCTGCGGGCTCATGCATAGCCAGAAGAAGGCGTGGTTCCAGGCCTGGCCGGCGTTGTTGAACAGCTTCTTCTCGCCGGCGGCGGCGCTTTGCCGGACCAGGTCTTCCAGCGAGTCGGCGGTGCGCCCCGCGTCGCCAAGCATCTTGTTGACCGTATTCACATAGGCGGCGTGATGCTTGTCGTGGTGCAGCCGCATCAGCTCGGCCGAAAGCACCGGCTCAAGGGCGTCCGCGGGATAGGGCAGGTCGGGTAGGGTGAACATGACAAATCCTCCGCCCGTACTGGGGCGGTCAAGCTAGAGCCGCGAGGATCAGCGGCGGTTGCGACCGGTTTTGTCGCCGGCCTTGGCGGCCAGGAAGGCGCTGACGATGGTCGCGACAACCTGGGGATTCTTCAGGGCGAGCAGGCCCGCGGCCAGGGCTCCGCCCGCGGCGAGGATCGGCCGTTCCCGGGCCATTTCGCTCAGGCGTTCTGTCAGCGTCGGTTCCGGCGGACGGCGACGGCCGCCCCCCTTGGCCTGCAGGGCCAGCACGAGGCCGACCAACGCCGCCAGTATGGCGAACGCAAGGGCCACGGCGGCTGCGGCCGCCGCACGGCCAAGGCGCAGCTCCAGACAGGCATAAAGCGCGAAGGCCGCGGCGACGACGACGGTGGCTGCGGCCGCGCCCAGGGTAGCCAGAGCGACGACGGTGAACAGGATCCGCTTGATCACCGACGACGGCCCGCAAACAGCAGGCCGAGCAGAAACCCGGCCCCAAGCACGGCGAGGGTGGTGGTGAACGGCCGCTCCTGCACCCGTTCGACCACATAGGTGCGGGCGGTTTCGAGCTGTTCTCCCGCCAGCGCCGCCGCCTCGCGCGATTGCGCCTTCAACTCCTCGGCCTTGTCCTGCAGCACCCGTTCGGCCCGTTTGGCCAGATCGGGCAGGGCGTCGCGCCCCTCCTGCAGCGCATCAAGGGCGGCGTCGGCCGCACGTTTCGTGTCCGCCGCGCCGTGGGCGCCGTTGCTGCCAGCCATGGCGGGCTCCTTCAGATTCCACCTTGATTGCGGATACGCCCGGAACGTCGCCTCGCCAAGCGGGTTCCGGCGACGGACCGCGGTTTTCAGCCGGGTCCGTCGACAAACTCAGGCGGCGGCCTTGGTCCGCCCCGGGTGGAAGAACAGGGCCTGACCGATGGCCGCCTTCACAGTCTCCGGCTGGAACGGCTTGGTGATCAGGAAGGTCGGCTCGGGCCGCTCCCCGGTCAGCAGGCGTTCGGGGAAGGCGGTGATGAAGATCACCGGCACGTCGAAGCGGCCGAGGATATCCTTTACCGCGTCGACGCCGGAGGAGCCGTCGGCGAGCTGGATGTCCGCCAGCACCAGACCGGGCGTATGCCGCGCCACGGCATCCACCGCTTCCTTGCGGGTGGCGGCGATGTCGAGCACCTCATGGCCCAGTTCGCGGACCAGGGCCTCGATATCGGCGGCGATCACCGGTTCGTCCTCGATGATCAGCACCTTGGTGGCCAGTTCGGCGTCGATCTCGGCCTGGGCCTCGGCGATCAGGCCATCGATATCCTCGGGCGAGACCCCGAGAATCTGGCCGGCCTCGCCCGGATTGAAACCCTCCAGGGCGGTCAACAGGAAGGCCTGACGCGACCGGGGCGGAATCCGCATCAGCCTGCGGGAGGTGTTGTCGGTCTCGTCAGGGGATTCCAACTTGGCGCCGGTGGCGCCCCAGATGGTGTGGAACACCTGGTACAGAGCGACACGCGGCGTCAGGGCCGCCGGCAAGGACGCCTCGCCGGCGGCGATGGCTTCCAGGGTTGCGCGGACATAGGCGTCCCCCGCGCCCTGATCTCCGGTCAGCGCACGGGCGTAGCGGCGCATATAAGGAAGGTGAGGCGCCAAGCGTTCGAGAAGACCCATAAACCCTCCGACAGGGTGCAGTTTGCGATGATATTCCGCCGCGGGAGGCGGCCCTGGGCGCAAAAACGCGCCCCTATGGCTAAGGTTCCTTAACGCGACGGGCGGATTTAGATTATATCACCGACCTCACGGAACCAGTTGGTGATTTTGTCGTTTTGGGGGAGGACGCGACCACGCCTGAGGACTCGCCTTTGAGCGGACGGCGCGCTGAAGAGACCATGATCGATCAGACGGAACGCAACCCACGGCGTCGGAACTCGAGTTCCGACGCCAATGAAGCGCGCCTGCGGCAGCAGGCGATAGGCGTGAAACTGCGCCAGATGTTCGATCAGGTCGTCAGCGAACCTGTGCCGGACGATTTCCTCGACATCCTGCGCCGTGCGGACTCCAAACGCGCCAACGGCGGCCAGGACTGATGGCCGTTCGTGAACCCCTCGAACCCGCGAACGAGGCCATCTTCAAACATGAGTTGGTCAAGCTGATCCCACATCTACGCGCGTTCGCCCGCACCTTGTGCGGCGACGCCACGGCCGCCGACGATCTCGCCCAGGACGCGGTGATGAAGGCCTGGGACGCCAGGGCCAGTTTCCAGATCGGCACTAATATGAAGGCCTGGACCTTCATGATCCTGCGCAACCAGTTCTATTCGGAGAAGCGCCGGTCCTGGCGGCAGACTCAGCTCGACCAGGAGGCTGCCGAACGGACCCTGGTGGCCACGGACGACCCGGAGGCTCCGGTCGCCCTCGACGAGATGCGGCTGGCCCTGGGCATGCTGCCGAGTGAACAGCGCGAGGCGCTGATCCTGGTCGGCGCCGGCGGCTTCGCTTACGAGGAGGCCGCCGATATCTGCGGCTGCGCCGTGGGCACGGTGAAGAGCCGGGTCAGCCGCGCCCGCCGCGCCTTGCAGGGCATTCTCGAACAGGGCGCTTATGATCGGGATGGCAAGCCGGCCGGCGATGCGATGCGGTCGATCCTCGCCGATGCGGAGCGTCTGAGCGGGCCCAGGTAGGGGCCCCGTGCGTCTTCGCCCCCATCTCGCCACCATCCGTTTCAGGCTCGGCCTGGCGGTGGCCCTGGCGCTCACTCCCGTGCTGCTCCTGGGCGCGCTTCAGACGTTCAGCGAGTTCCGCCGCGACGCGCGCGCCCAGACCGTGACGCTCACCATGGCGGCCGAGCGCAGCGCCGTCGTGGCCAGGGCGCGCATCAACGCCAGCACCGTCCTGTTGGAGACCCTCAGCCCCGATGCGGTCGGCCTGCGTTGCGCGCCCCGGCTCGCCGCCTTGCTGGAGCGCCAGCCCGGTTATCTGAACGTGATCCGGTTCGACCGCATCGGCCGGGTCCAATGCGCGGCCGGCAGTGTTCCGCCCGACCCCAAACGCCGCGACAGCGACTGGTTCACCCGGCTCAAAGCCGGTGCGCCCCTGGTGGTGGCGAGCGCTCCGGCCGGGGTCTATGGACCTGACCCCGCCGTCCTGGCCGCCGTGCGGGCCGTGGACGATGCGGGCCAGTTCGACGGCGCCATGGTCTCCGTCATCCGCCTGGCCAGCCTTCCCCTGGGCGCAGGGGACGCCGACATGCCTGCGGGGTCGGACGTGGCCTTGATCGATGGATACGGACGGCCCCTGGTGGTCACGCGAAGCCAGGTCTTCGCCCAGCTGCCCAAGGGTTGGGCCCAGGCGGCGGACGGGCCGGGCGGCATGCTGTTCACCGCCCGCGACAGGACCGGTCACGACCGCGTGCACGCCGTGGCGCCGCTGATCAAGGGCGACGTCTATGTCGAGCTGTCAGCGCCGAAACCGGGATTGCTGTTCTGGGCGACGCTCAATCCCTTCGCCAGCATCATCCTGCCCTTGATGGCTTGGCTGGCGGCCTGGGCGGCGGTGGCGGTGGTTTCGGAGCGGGTGGTGATCCGCTGGCTGACCTATCTCGACCGCATCGCCGCCATCTATGCGCGCGGCCGATTCTCGGTGCGTCCGGTCCAGGCCGAGAACGCGCCGGCGGAGATCCGGGCCCTGGCCCACACCCTGGAGACCATGGCTGCGGCCATCGTCCAGCGCGACACCTCCCTGCACGACAGTCTCGCCCACAAGGACGCGCTGATGCGGGAGATCCATCACCGGGTGAAGAACAACCTGCAGGTCATCACCTCGCTCCTGAACATGCAGCAGCGGGCCCTGACCGACCCGGCGGCGCGGGCGGCGATGTCCGACACCCGTCAACGCATCACGGCCCTGGCCCTGATCTATCGCGCCCTCTACCAGAGCCCGGACCTGCGCCGGGTCGACGTGCGCCAGTTCCTCGAGGAATTGACCGCGCATCTGACCGCCGGCGAGGGCGGACGACCCTCCAATGTCCGCACCCAACTCACGGCGGACGACCTGGAGATCGACCCGGACAAGCTGGCTCCCCTGGCCCTGTTCGCGGTGGAGGCCATCTCCAATGCCCGCAAGCACGCCTATGGCGAGGAGGGCGGGCTGATCCGGGTGCGTTTCGCGGTGACGGCCGAAGAGGTTGTGCTGGAGATTTCCGACGACGGCGACGGCGATTCGTCCGGGCTCGAGGACACGGGCGGGGTCGGTCGCACCCTGATGAGCGCTTTTGCGCGCCAGTTGAGGGGCCGTGTCGAGATCGGCCGCGGCGTCCAGGGCGGCGTGACCGCGCGTCTGATTTTCCCCGCGCCGGAAGCGTCAGGGCCCGCCGACGGGATCGAAGGCTCGACATCCGACGCGCCGCCACGATCGGGGGGGAACCAGGCGGCTGCCTGACACGTTGAAGCGTCGCCATTCCAGGAGAACTGAACCATGCGCAAGATCATCGTGCTGCTCGTCGCCACCGCCGCCCTCGCCACCGCCGCCTGCAACACCGTCGCGGGTGCGGGCAAGGACGTCAGCTCCGCCGGCCACGCCGTGACCGATACGGCCCAGGACGCCAAGCACTAACCCCGGCATCCACCTCGCATTTGCAACGCCCCGTCGCGACCCCGCGGCGGGGTGTTCGCTTGACCATGGCCCCGCTTCCGCCCGCCCGGTCCCCGTTGTAAGGCTGGGCGCAACAGGGGGAGCGGCATGACGGCGACCAGTGCGATCGGGACGGGCGAACCGGCGAGCGTAAAGAAGCGGACCAACATAGGCCTGGTGATCGCGGCCTCGGCCGCCGGCACCGCCTTCGAGTGGTACGACTTCTTCCTGTTCGTGCCCCTGGCTGCGATCCTGTCGAAGACCTTCTTCTCCGGCCTGAACGAGACGGCCAGCTATGTCTTCGCCCTTGGCGCCTTCGCGGTGGGTTTCGCCTTCCGGCCCATCGGCGCCCTGATCTTCGGCCGCATCGGCGACCGGGTGGGACGCAAGGGGACCTTCCTGATCACCATGAGCCTGATGGGCTTCTCCACCTTCGCCCTCGGCCTGGTCCCCAGCTACGCTCAGGCCGGTATCCTGGCGCCGGTCCTGTTCATCGGTCTGCGCATCCTGCAGGGGCTGGCGCTCGGCGGCGAATGGGGCGGGGCGGCGATCTACATCGCCGAACATGTCGACGACAAAAAGCGTGGGGTGAGCGGCGCCTGGCTCGGCGGTTCGGCGGCCTTCGGCCTGCTGGGCGCCTTGGCGGTGGTGCTGGTCACCCGCGCGGTGTTCGGCGAGCCGGCATTCGTCGCCTGGGCCTGGCGGATTCCGTTCCTGTTCTCGGCCTTCCTGCTGGCGATCTCGGTGTGGATCCGGTTGAAGCTGCACGAGAGCCCGCTTTTCGCCAAGATGCGCGACGAGGGCCACCGCTCCGAACGGCCCTATGCGGAATCCTTCCTGCAGTGGCCGAACCTGAAGCGGGTGCTGATGGTGCTGTTCGGCATCATGGTCGCGCAGGGTGCGGTCTGGTACCTGTGCTTCTTCTACGCCTCCTTCTTCATGGAGACGGTGATCAAGCTCCCCTCGGCGACCGTCAATCTGGTCATGATCGCCCTGGTGGTCGCCAGCGTGCCGCTCTACCTGGCCTTCGGGCTCCTGTCCGACCGGATCGGGCGCAAGCCGGTGATGCTGTTCGGCATGATCGTGACGGTGCTGTTCGCCTTCCCCGGATTCCACCTGATCACCCGGGCCGGCAACCCGGCCCTGGACCAGGCCTCGACCCGCGCTCCCGTGGTGGTCGTGGCGGACCCGGCCGAGTGCAGCCTGCAGTTCGACCCGGTGGGCAAGAGCCAGTTCCGCACCTCCTGCGACATCGCCAAAAGCACCCTGACCACGGCTGGCGTGTCCTATCAGAACCTGGCCGCCCCCGCCGGAACCCCGGCCCAGGTGAAGGTCGGCGAGGTGACGGTGCCTTCGGCCGACGGCCGCGGCCTCGACACCAAGTCCCTGGCCGCGCTGAAGACCGAGACCGCCGGCCGGATCAAGACGGCCCTGGCGGCGGCCGGCTACCCCCTGAAAGCCGATCCCGCCGGGATCAACCTTCTGGAGCTTTTCGGGGTGCTGCTGGTGTTCTGCATCGGGGCCACCGCCCTCTACGGGCCCCAGGCCGCCGCCCTTGTGGAGCTGTTCCCGACCCGGATCCGCTACACCGCCTTGTCGCTGCCCTATCACATCGGCACCGGTTGGGTCGGCGGCTTCCTCCCTGCGAGCGCCTTCGCCATGGTGGCGGCCAAGGGCGATATCTATTTCGGGCTCTGGTACCCGGTGGTGGCGACGACGGTCGCCGTCCTGGCGATGATCGCCTTCCTTCCCGAGACCAAGGGCAAGAGCCTGGATTTCTGATCCACGCCGGGCTCGGCTCTCCTGGAAGCGAAAGGGCGCTCCGGTAAGGTTCAGGCCGTTGCGACGGGCAGCCGCTCGACCGTAACGCCCAATGCGCTCAGCCCCTCCAGGACTGCCTGGGTGGAAGCCTGGGAAACGTAAAGCACGGTCAGACCCTCGCCGGCCCAGGCGGCGAGATCGGCGGCAGTGGCGGTTTGCCGGCGCTCAGCGTCGCGGCGGGCAAAGGCCAGCACCTCGGGGGCGCAATCCTCGGCGGCGACGATGCGGTCGGCGGCCGCCAGAGCCCGGACCGCCGCCAGGCTCAGCAGCTCCGCCCGGGGCGGGGCCTCGAGCAACAGCACCCGGCCCTCGATCCGGGGGTCGTCCAGGGCGGCGATCGCCAGGGTCCGCGCCGTCTCCAGATCGCCGTCCTCCGCCGCTTTGCCGGCCGGACCTTTCAGCATCCGCCGCCAGTAGGCCCGACGGGCGGCGGCGTCGGGCAGGGCGGCCCGCACGGTCTTCTGCAATTCGCCCGACAGCGCCGCCACCCGCCCCAGCCCCTCGGGCCAGCGCGCCTCCAGGCTGTTGCGCAGCAGGGTGGCGAAGATCGGAGCGGCGCCGCCGGTGCCGATGGCGGCGATCACCGGGCTGCGGTCGACGATGGCCGGGGTGTGGAAGTCGCCCAGGTGTTGGCGGTCGACCACATTGACCAGGGCGCCTGCGGCCCGCGCGGCGGCGGCCGCCGCCGCCGCCAGGCTCTCGTCCTGCACCGCCACGAACACCAGCCGCGCCCCGTCATACACGCCCGGCTCCAGCGCCTGGGTTTCGGCCACCGAGACGATCTCGCAGGGCGAACCGGCCACCAGCCGAGCCTTGGCCTGCGCCGCCTCGCCCTCGCCGACGATCACGATCCGGGCGCCGTAGAGCGGGATGAAGGCGGGAAAGGCGTTCATGGTCCCTTGTACCGCGGTCTGGGCGGGGCCGGCGATCCCAAACACTTCCGCCGGCGGGCCTCCGCGCCCATACTAAGAGGCGATGAGCCCTTACGACGCCCCCGCCGCGTATTCGACCCTGGCCCCAGCGCAGACCCCGCTGGTCGATTCGTTCGGCCGGGCGATCCGCTACGTCCGGGTCTCGGTAACCGACCGCTGCGACCTGCGCTGCCTCTATTGCATGCCCGAGCGGATGCAGTTCCTGCCGCGGGCCGAGGTGCTGTCGCTGGAGGAGTTGGACCGGCTCTGCACCGTGTTCGTGGGCCTGGGCGCGCGCAAGCTGCGGCTGACCGGAGGCGAGCCCTTGATGCGCAAAGGCTTCATGACCCTGGTGGAGGGACTCTCGCGTCATCTCGCCTCGGGCGCCCTCGACGAGCTGACCCTGACCACCAACGCCACCCGCCTCGCCGAGTTCGCCCAGAGGCTGGCGGACGCGGGCGTGCGGCGGATCAATGTCTCGCTGGACAGCCTGGACCCGGCGACGTTCGCCCGCATCACCCGCGGCGGCGACTTGGCCCAGGTGCTGCGCGGCGTCGAGGCCGCCCAGGCGGCCGGGCTGAAGGTCAAGCTGAACACCGTGGCCCTGGCCCGGGACAACCGGGCCGAGATCCCCGCCATCCTGGCCTTCGCCCACGGGCGGGGACTCGACCTGACCTTGATCGAGACCATGCCCATCGGCGAGGTCGAACAGGACCGCACCGACCAGTTCGTCTCGCTTGCCGACGTCCGCGACGACCTCGCCGCGATCTGGACGCTGACGTCGCTTCCCGACCAGACCGGCGGACCGGCGCGCTATGTCCGGGTGGAAGAGACGGGCGGCCGCCTGGGCTTCATCACCCCGCTCAGCCATACCTTCTGCGAGGCCTGCAACCGGGTGCGCCTGACCTGCACTGGCGTCCTGCACACCTGTCTTGGCCATGAGGACGCCGTCGACCTGCGCGGCGTCCTGCGCGCCAGTCCGCACGACGACGGCCCCCTGGCCGAGGCGGTGCGTCAGGCCATAGCCATGAAGCCGCAGGCCCACGACTTCCACATCGGTTGGGGCGACCGGCCGGCGGTGGCGCGGCACATGTCCACCACGGGAGGCTGAGGCGATGGCCCGCGTGCTGCTGTTCGGCCCCCTCAGCGACATCGCCGGCTGGCGCGAGCGCACCGTCGATCCCGCACCCTCGACCCTGAAGGCCCTGCGCGCGGCCTTGTCGGCGGAAGACGCCGCCTTGGGCGAGGCCCTGGCGCGCCCCGGTGTGCAGGCGGCGGTCGACAAGATCCTGGTCCGCGGCGACGCGACCCTGGCGAACGGCGCCGAGGTGGCCTTCCTGCCGCCGATGAGCGGCGGCTGAGGCCGGTGATCCGGCTCACGCAGGCGCCTTTCGAGCCGGGCGCGCTTCTGGCCGAGTTTTCCCGTGGGCGACGGGAGACCGGGGCGATTGTCAGCTTCACCGGCCTGGTGCGCGCCGAAGGGGGCGACAGCGAGGCCCTTGAGCTCGAGGCCTATCCCGGCTTCACCGAGGCGGCGATCGAACGGATCGCTATGGCGGCCAAGGCGCGCTTTTCCCTGCAGGATCTGATGGTGGTCCATCGGATCGGGCGGGTCGGCCCCGGGGAACCCATTGTCTTCGTCGCCGCCGCCGCGGTCCACCGGCGCGCGGCTTTCGAAGGCGCCGACCATCTGATGGATTATCTGAAGAGTCGCGCGCCCTTCTGGAAGAAGAGCATCGGCGCGGGCGGCGAACGCTGGATCGAACCCCGGCCGCAGGACTATGAAGACGCCGCGCGCTGGGACGAGCGCGCGCCAGGTTCGGAGCCCGCCTCATGAATGCGCCATCCAAGCTCGCCGCCGGGGGCCGGATCGACGAGGCCCTGCCGTTGAAAGCGGTCAGGATCGCTGTTCTCACCGTCTCCGATACCCGCGACGAGGAGAGCGACACCTCCGGCGACGTCCTGGCCGACCGGATCACCGGGGCAGGCCACGTCCTCGAGGCCCGGCACATCGTCCCCGACAACGTTGAGGCCATCCGCCTCCAGGTGCGCGCGTGGATCGCCCAGGGCGTAGAAGTGATCCTCACCACCGGCGGCACAGGCCTGACCGGACGCGACGTCACCCCCGAGGCGCTGGAGCCCCTGTTCGACAAGAAGATCGACGGCTTCTCGGTGGTGTTCCACTTGGTCAGCTACCAGAGCGTGGGCCTGTCCACCCTGCAGAGCCGCGCCACCGCAGGCATCATCGACGGCGTGTTCGTGTTCTGCCTGCCCGGGTCGAACGGGGCGGTGAAGGACGGCTGGAGCGTAATTGGGCCGCAGCTCGACAGCCGCCATATGCCCTGCAACCTGGTCGAGATCATGCCGCGGCTGCTCGAGCGATGAAGGGCCTCACCCACCTCGACCCCCAGGGGCGGGCGCGCATGGTGGACGTCTCGGATAAGCTCGCCACCGCCCGCGAGGCTGTGGCCAAGGGCCTGGTGCGGATGGCTCCGGAGACCCTGGCCCTGGCCCTTTCGGGGGATGCCAAGAAGGGCGACGTCATCGCCACCGCCGAACTGGCCGGGGTGATGGGCGCCAAGAAGACGGCCGAGTTGATCCCGCTCTGCCATCCCTTGAGCCTCAGCGCGGTGCGGGTGGCCATCGAGCCGGCGCAGGACGGGACCGGGCTGACCATCACCGCGCGGGTCAAGACCACTGGACCGACCGGCGTCGAGATGGAGGCCCTGACCGCGGTCTCGGTGGCCGCCCTGACCCTTTACGACATGCTCAAGGCCGCGGACAAAACCATGACCATCGAGGCGGTGCGGCTGACGACCAAGACCGGGGGCGCTTCGGGCGACTTCCGGCGGGCGGAGTAGGCCGTGCGGGCTTCGAACCGCGCGCGTCGAGCGAAGCAGGGACAGCCGGCTTGAAGAACCTCGCCGTCGAAGACGCTCGCGCCCGCATGCTGGCCGGGATCGCGCCGACCGGGATCGATCGGATCGCCCTGGACCAGGCGATGGGGCGGGTGCTGGCCGAACCGGTCGCCGCCCTGCGTGACCAGCCTCCTTTCGACGCCTCGGCCATGGATGGTTGGGCGGTGCGCCGCGCCGACGCAGCCGAGGTGCAGACCAGCCTCGCCGTCGCCGGGGAAAGCGCGGCAGGGCATGGCCATGTGCAGCCCCTTCGGCCGGGGCAGGCGGTGCGGATCTTTACCGGCGGCGCGGTCCCCGAAGGCGCGGACGTGGTGGTGATCCAGGAGGAGGCGGTGCGCGAGGGCGACGCCGTCCGGGTGGGCCCGCTGGCCGACAAGGCCGCCCATATCCGTCGCCGGGGCGGCGACTTCCACGCCGGGGCCGTGCTGTTGCAGGCGCCCCTGCGCCTCGATCCTTGGCGGCTGTCCCTGGCGGCCTCGGCCGGTTCGCCCACGGTCCCGGTGTTTCGCCGTCCGCAGCTGGCCATCCTGACCACCGGCGAGGAGATCGTGCCGCCGGGTTCCGAACCCGGACCCTTCCAGATCTTCGAATCGAACGGGACCGGCCTGTCGACCCTGGCCGCTGGTTGGGGTGCGGAGGTGGTCTTCGTCGGCCAGGTCGGGGACGACCGGGCGGCGATCGTCGCCGCAGTGCAGGGGATCGACGCCGACCTCATCGTCACCGTGGGGGGAGCCTCGGTCGGGGACCACGACCTGGTCAAGCCGGCGCTGGAGCCGCTGGGCCTGCGGCTTTCCGTGGAGAGCGTGCGGGTGCGCCCGGGCAAGCCGACCTGGTTCGGGACCTTGGGCGACGGGCGCAGGGTGCTTGGCCTGCCGGGCAATCCGGCCTCGGCCTTCGTCTGCGCCGAGCTGTTCCTGCGGCCGCTGGTGAACGTCTGGCTGGGCCTTTCGGGAGACCTGCCCATGACCGCAGCCCGCCTGCTGGAGCCCCTAGGAGTCACGGGGCCGAGGGAGCATTGGATGCGGGCCGAACTGGGAGTCTCCAGGGACGGCGTGCTGGGCGTGCGGCCCTTGCGCGACCAGGATTCTTCGCTGGTGACGATACTCGCCGGCGCCGGCGCCCTGCTGCGCCGTCCCGCCGACGCTGCGGCCGAGACGGCGGGCGCGGTGGTCGAGGTGTTGAGGCTAGACCGGCTCTAGTCCCCTTCGGAAACGACCGCCTTCGAGGTCAGTTCGGCCTGGATGTAGGCGAGACCCAACAGGCGCTCGATCAATTCGGAGTCGGTGAGCTGATGGGTCGAGCGGGAGGTGAAACCTTCGGCCAGGCCGTTGTCGCCGCCGTTCCGGTCGCTGCTGGCGTAGTTGAGGTCGCGCTCGTCGGCGCTGATGCGGAAATGCCCGCCCAAGTCCTCGGCGCGGCAGGTTTCCTCGCGGGCGACCAGATGCTCGAAGGCCTTCTCCCCGTGGCGGGCGCCGATCACCCGGATCGCGGGCCTGGCCCCGAAGATCTCGCACAGGGCCCTGGCCAGGGCCCCGATGGTGGCGGCGGGAGCCTTCTGCACGAAGATGTCGCCGGGGCGGGCGTGTTCGTAAGTGAACAGCACCAGATCGACGGAGTCGGCCAGGGACATCATGAACCGGGTCATGTCCGGATCGGTCAGGGTCAGGGGCTTGCCCTGTTTGATCTGCTTCACGAACAGGGGAATGACCGAGCCGCGGCTGGCCATGACGTTGCCGTAGCGGGCCGTCGACATCACCGGCTTGTGCTTGCCGGGCGCCTTGGCCTTGGCGATGGTCAGCTTCTCCCCCAGGGCCTTGGTCAGGCCCATGGCGGCGATCGGATAGACCGCCTTGTCGGTGGACAGCACGGTGACGTGGCTGGCCCGGGCGGCGATCGCCGCGTTCAGCACATTCTCGGTGCCCAGCACATTGGTGCGCACCGCTTCGAAGGGGTGGAACTCGCAGGACGGCACCTGCTTCAGGGCGGCGGCGTGGAACACCAGGTCGGTCTCGACCATGGCCTGGGCCAGACTGTCGTAGTCACGCACGTCGCCGATGATGAAGCGCAACCGCGGGTCGGCCAGGGCGTGGCGCAGGTCGTCCTGCTTCTTCTCGTCGCGGCTGAAGATGCGGACTTCGGCGGCCTCCTCGGCCAGCGCCCGGCGCACTACCGCCTCTCCGAACGAACCGGTCCCGCCGGTCACCAGGAGGGTTTTGTCTTTGAGCATGCCCCAGCTTTACGCGGCCGGGACGCGGTATGGGAAGAGTCAGCCTCTTGCGCCTTCGGGCGCCCTAGTGGATCGAAACGGTCAGGCCGACGCGGTTGTCGATCCGGCTTTCGCCGCCGAGGGAGTCCAGTCGCATGTTTTGATGGCTGAATCCGAACGAGGCCTGGACCAGGCCTCGCTGGAAGCCGACGCCGACCTGCGCCTCCCTGACGTAGCCGTCCTCGGGGTCCGGTCCCAGCCGGTTGGGCGCGCGGGCGAGGTTGAGGTCCAGCGCCTGTTCGGAAGCGCCGGCGAACAGATACAGGCGCCCGCTCTGGCCCGAGCCGCTCATGCCCACCGCGCCTAGCACCTTCTGTTGCAGCCGCACCAGGGCGCCGGCTTCGGCGGAGCGGCCGCCGCCCGCCAGCATGCCGAAACCGGCGTGGGGAGTGACGTCGACGGTCAGCCGCCCGGTGTCCAGGCTGAACGCCTGGGGCCAGTTGCGCTCATAGGCGAGGTCGAAGCTTTGGCCATTGGCGCTGCCGGCATAGCCCTGGCGGAGGAAAGCCGCGCCGGGACGGGGGTCGTAGCCGGCCGTGGACATCCGAATGGTGTCGACATAGGCAGCACCGTCGCCGCTGAAGCTGGCGACCTGGCGGGTGGTGAAACGGATCAAGCCCCGGCCCGGGATATAGCGGGCTTCACCCAGGGGGTCGTGGCCAAGGCCGAGGCCGGGGGAGAGGCCGCCCAGGACCGAAGGGGCGGCGAAGGCGGCGCTGAAAAGAGCCTGGTTGGTTTGGGCGGAGTCGGGCGTGGCGGCCAAGGCGGCGCCGGCGACGAGGACATACAGACCGACAACGAGGGGGACGACCAAGCGCATGCTGCGGAGGCTCCTACTGTCCCTATAGAATACAGCGCGATGGTTGCAGAACTGTTCCAGAGGTCCGGGTTTGTCGTTGGAAACGAGGCGAAGGGTGAGCGGCGGCGGGATGGTGAGGACGCCGCTGCAGGTCGTCGCCGAGCGGACGGTCCTGGCCGAGCTGTCGCCGGGCGATCTAGCCGCGCCTCCTCGTGCGCCGGGGGGGTGGGCCCAGGTGGAGGGCGCCGACTACATTCCTCCCGAAATCCTCGGTCCGAAGCTGGAGGGCCGCCTCGGCGGGGGCCCGATCCCGGATTGGGCGGAAGGCGCTCCCGGCGCCTTCCGCGGCGATACGACGGTGTGCCGTGTTCCGGACGTCTGGCTGTTGCCGAGGTTCGGTGCGGTGATCGACGACACAGGCCGGGTCTTCGCCTCGACCGTGGGCGAGTCGCTCAGTTGGAATCCCGACCTTGCCGCCCTGCCCTTCGTGGAAAGGGCCGGCGAGGCCCGGCTGTTCTCCCCTCCCGTCGACGCGCCGCGGCTGGCGGGGGCCGCCGTGTTCATGGCCAAGGGCGGAGAGTTCAACTACGGCCACTTCCTGCTGGATTGTCTCCCGGCCCTGCTGGCGGTGGAGGAGCTCGGCCTGACCGCGGAGTCGGCGCCCGTCGCCCCGCCGCTGAAGCCGTGGAGCCGCGAACTCCTTGCCCTGGCCTTTCCGGACTTGGTCGTGCGCGAGACCCGCGCCCGGGCGGTGCGGCTGGGGGAGGCCGTCTTTTCCACTGCCATGGACCACTATCTGCATCGGCCCAACGTCCTGCTCTCCCGGCTTCGCGAGCGGATTGAGGCCCAGTCGCCGGCGGCGGGGGGCGGACCCCGGCGTGTCTATATCTCCCGGCGCGCCTGGCCGATGCGGGTGATGGTCGACGAGCCCGTCCTGGAGGCGGCCCTGGCCGCCCGCGGCTTCGTCATCGCCCGGGCCGAGCGGCTCAGCGTGGCCGAGCAGATCGCCCTGGTCAGGGACGCCGAGGTGGTGGTCGGCCCCACGGGGGCGGGCCTCGCCAACGCCCTCTTCGTCCAGCCGGGGGCGCGGGTGATCGAGATCCAGCCCGAGATCTTCACCAGCTGGTGGCTGCGCGACCTGGTCCACCTGATCGGCGCGGATTGGCACGGCTATTTCTGCCCGGCGCCGACCGATCCCGGCGAGGTGGCGTGGCGTTACCGCATCCGGCGGGGCTTCCGCTGGGGCTATCGGCTGGGAACGGAGGGGTTCCTGCGGTTCCTGGACGAACGGTTGTGACCGCCGGACGCCCCCTCAGTCAGGCTTTCGCCACCTACTGACAGGCGAGGCATTCCTCGTAGTCGGTCTTCTCGACCTCGACGAAACCCTTGGCCTCGACGATGTCGCCGCCGGCGAAGGCCGCCCGCTGCACCGACTTGGAGCGCAGGTAGTAGAGCGACTTGCAGCCGCGCTCCCACGCCGTCCAGTGCAGCATGTGCAGGTCCCACTTATCCACGTCGCCGGGCAGGAAGATGTTGACCGACTGCGACTGGCAGATTTCCGGCGTGCGGTCGGCGGCGAGCTCCACCACCCAGCGCTGGTCCAGTTCGAAGGCGGTCTTGAACACGTCCTTCTCGTCCTGGCTGAGGCAGTCCAGGTGCTGGACCGAACCCTCGTTCTCCAGGATCGAGTTCCAGATCTCCGGCGTGTCCTGGCCCTTTTCCCGCAGCACCTGCTCCAGATAGGGGTTCTTGACCGCGAAGGATCCGGACAAGGTCTTGTGGGTGTAGACGTTGGCCGGGATCGGCTCGATGCCCGCCGAGGTCCCGCCGCAGATGATCGAGATCGAGGCGGTCGGCGCGATGGCCAGCTTGTGCGAGAACCGCTCCATCACCCCGCGCTCTTCGGCGTCGGGGCAGGCGCCGCGTTCCTGGGCCAGCTTTTCCGAGGCCCGGTCGGCGGCGCGGCGCAGGGCCTTGAAGATCCGCATGTTCCAGGACTTGGCCATGGCCGACTCGAACGGCACGTTCTGGGCCTGCAGGAACGAGTGGAAACCCATCAGCCCAAGACCGACCGAACGCTCGCGCATGGCGGCGTAGACGGCGTGCTCCATGGCCAGGGGCGCGTTGTCGATGAAGTCCTGCAGCACGTTGTCGAGGAAACGCATCACGTCCTCGACGAAGGTCGGGTGGTCGCGCCATTCCATGAACTTCTCGGCATTGACCGAGGACAGGCAGCAGACCGCGGTCCGCTCCCGGTTCAGGTGGTCCTTGCCGGTGTGGAGCATGATCTCCGAGCACAGGTTGGACTGGCGCACCTTCAGTCCCAGCTCGCGCTGGTGCTGGGGCATGGAGCGGTTCACCGTGTCGGCGAAGATCAGATAGGGCTCGCCGGTCTGCAGCCGGATCTCGAGGATCTTCTGCCACAGGTTCCGCGCGTCGACGGTCTTCACCACCTCGTTGTCCTTGGGCGAGCGCAGGCCGAAGGGGGTCCCGTCGCGGACGGCCTCCATGAACTCGTCGGTGATCGAGATGCCGTGGTGCAGGTTCAGGGACTTGCGGTTGAAGTCGCCCGAAGGTTTGCGGATCTCCAGGAACTCCTCGATTTCCGGATGGAAGATGTCGAGATAGACCGCCGCCGAGCCGCGACGGAGCGACCCCTGGCTGATGGCCAGGGTCAGGGAGTCCATCACCCGGATGAAGGGGATGATGCCGCTGGTCTGGCCCGCGCCCTTGACCCGCTCGCCGATGGAGCGGACCCCGCCCCAATAGGTGCCGATGCCGCCGCCGTTGGAGGCCAGGGCCACGTTCTCGTTCCAAACGCCGACGATGCCTTCCAGGCTGTCGGGCACGGCGTTGAGGAAGCAGGAGATCGGCAGGCCGCGCTCGGCCCCGCCGTTGGACAGCACGGGCGTCGCCGGCATGAACCAGAGATTGGAGATGTAGTCGTAGATCCGCTGGGCGTGCTCGGCGTCGTCGGCATAGGCCGTGGCGACCCGGGCGAACATGTCCTGGTAGCTCTCGCCGGCCAGGAGGTAGCGGTCCTCGAGCGTGGTCTTGCCGAAGTCGGTGAGAAGGGCGTCCCGCGACCGATCCACCTCGACCTTGCGCACCAGTTGCAGTGTCGGCCGCGCCGGCCGCTTGACCGTCTCTGCACGGCGCTGAATGGCCGCCGGACCCTGGGGTTTCGCCGCTTCGCTCACTGCCATGCCCCGAACTCCACTTCAGATGCCCCACCCCGGGACGTGCGCCATATTTTGCGTCGTGGCGCTTCCCAACCACAACATGATGTGGTGCGGCATCGAGAGTCGTCAACGCGCAATAATGACCCGATCAGGACTTTTTCGCTAATGAGACGTTAATTTTAGGGACTGCGGGGGACATGTGTTAGGGCCCCGATAACACTCCCGAAAGCCCGTCGTGGAAAGAGTTTCCAAGGGGTTTCCGGCCAGTCTCCGCGCTGCGTTTTTTCGCCGCTGGCGGCCTTGCCTTAACCCGGGCCCTCCGCGACTGTCGCACCCATGAGCGAACGCCCAGGAATCCTGCCCAGCCAGAGCATCGAGGCCCTGATCGCGTCGGGGTCGGTGACCTCGGCTTCCCCCTTCGATGTCGACCAGGTGCAGCCGGCCAGCCTCGATCTGCGGCTGGGCGCCACCGCCTGGCGGGTGCGGGCGTCGTTCCTGCCCGGCCGCGGACGCCGGGTGATCGAGCGGATGGGCGAGGTCGCCATGCACAAGCTCGACCTTTCGGCCGGGGCGGTGCTGGAGCGGGGCTGCGTCTATATCGTCGAGGTGCAGGAGCGGCTGAAGCTGCCGTCGGGGGTCGCCGGCCGGGCCAATCCGAAAAGCTCCACGGGCCGGGTCGACGTCTTCGTCCGGCTCCTGACCGACGGCGGCCGATTCGACGACGTGGCCGAGGGTTACGAGGGGCCGCTCTATGCGGAGATCGCCCCCCAGACCTTTTCGATCCTGGTTCGGACCGGGACCCGGCTGAACCAGCTTCGCCTGAAGCGCGGCGAGCCGCCGAATCACGGCAGCCGCGACGTGGGCGTGGACCTGACCGGAGCACTGGCGGGTTTCCGCGCCCGGCGCCACGCCGGGGTGATCGACCTCGACAAGGAGGACGGCCACGACCCCCACGACTTCTGGGAGCCGCTCGAGTCCCGTCGCGGCGAACTGCTGCTCGATCCGGGCGAATTCTACATCCTGGCCTCGAAGGAGGCGATCGAGATCCCGGCCATGGACGCGGCGGAGATGATCCCGATCGATCCGTCGGTGGGGGAGTTCAGGGTCCACTACGCCGGCTTCTTCGACCCTGGCTTCGGCACCGAGGAGGCTGCCGGTGCCGGCAGCCGCGCGGTGCTGGAGGTCCGCAGCCACGAGACCCCCTTCCTGCTGGAGGACGGCCAGGTGGTGGCCAAGCTGGTGTTCGAGGGCCTGTCCGAACGCCCCTCGCGCCTCTACGGCCAGGACGGCTCGCACTACCAGCTCCAGGGGCTGAAGCTGTCGAAGCATTTCAGGGTCTGGAAGTAGCCGGGCGGCGGCCTACGGCAGGAACACCTTGCCCGGGTTCATCAGCCCCTTCGGGTCCAGCGCCCGCTTCACCGCCCGCATGGTCGCCACCGCGCCCTCGCCGGCTTCCTCGACCAGGGCCTCGCGTTTCATCAGCCCGACGCCGTGCTCGCCGGTGCAGGTGCCCCCGGCGGCTATGGCGCGGTGGATCATCCGCTCGTAGACGCCCCTGGCGGCCGCATATTCCGCCGCGTCGTCCGGATCGACGCAGAACTGCACATGGAAATTGCCGTCGCCGACGTGGCCGACGATGGGGGCGACCAGGCCATGGCGGTCGATGTCTTCCCGCACCGCCAGCACCGCCTCCGCCAGCCCCGCCACCGGCACGCACACGTCCGAGGCCCAGACCCGCGCTCCGGGGCGCAAGGCCAGGGTGGCGAAATAGGCCCGGTGGCGCGCCTTCAACAGGCGGGAGCGGTCCTCGGCCTGCTCCGCCCACTGGAAGCCGGCGCCGCCGTTGTCGGCGGACAGGCCGGCGGCGATCTGCGCCTGCTCGGCCACCCCGGCGGGGGAGCCGTGGAACTCGAACATCAGGTGCGGCCGCTCGGGCAGGCCCAGGCCCGAATCGGCGTTGCAGGCCCGGACCTGCGTCTCGTCCAGGAACTCCACCCGCGCCACCGGGACCCCCAGCTGGATCAACTGGATCACCGTATCCACCGCGCCCTTCAAGGTCTCGAAGGCGCATGTCGCCGCCGCGATCGCCTCGGGGACGCCGTAGAGGCGCAGGCGAACCTCGGTGATGATCCCCAGCGTGCCTTCCGAGCCGACATAGAGATGGGTCAGGTCGTAGCCGGCCGCCGATTTGCGCGCCCGCCCGCCGGTGCGGATCACCGTCCCGTCCGGCTGCACCACGGTCAGACCGAGCACGTTCTGGGACATGGTCCCGTAGCGCACCGCCGCCGTGCCTGAGGCCCGGGTCGCGGCCATGCCGCCCAGGGTGGCGTTGGCGCCGGGGTCGACGGGAAAGAACAGGCCGGTGTCGCGCAGGTGGGCGTTCAGGGCCTCGCGGGCGACCCCGGCCTCGACGTGGCAGTCGAGGTCCTCGGCCGCCACCGACAGGATCTTGTCCATCCGGGCGAGGTTGATCGCCAGCCCGCCCCTGACCGCGGCGATATGGCCCTCCAGCGAGGTGCCCGCGCCGCTGGGGACCATGGGAACGTCATGGGCGAAACAGACCGCGGCGACGCGGCCGACCTCTTCGGTGGTCGCCGGAAAAGCCACCGCGTCGGGAGGCATGGCGACGTCGTAGGATTCGCCGGTGGCGTACTGGTCGCGCACGGCCTGGGCGGTGGTCAGGCGGTCGCCGAGTATGGCCCTGAGGGCGTCGAGGACTGCGGGAGTCATGTCCCCAGTCTATCGGCCCTCGGGATGGGGTGACAGGGGCGAGCCTGTCGGGTTAGAACAACCTCGGCTCCGCGGGCGTGATGTAGTGGTAGCCTGAAAGCTTCCCAAGCTTTTCGTGCGAGTTCGATTCTCGCCGCCCGCTCCAACCCTCCCATCCGTTCCCGCCAGTCCGCCGAGTCCTCGACGGCTTAACCCGCCGCCGGCGGCGCGCTAAGGAAGGGGGATGCTCGCGCAATTGGTCAATCGCGCTCTCGCCCTGCATCAGGGCGGGCGCCTGTTGGAGGCGGAGGGCGCCTATCGCCAGGCGATGGCGGCGGGCGCGTCCTCCAACCCGCAGGTCCAGCACTACTACGCCGCGCTGCTCTACCAGTTGCAGCGTCTGCCGGAGGCCCTGGCCGCCGTCGAGGCCTCGTTGCGCCTGGCGCCCCGCGAGGTCGAGTCCCTCATCTTGCAGGGCGTCCTCCTGCAGTCGCTGGACCGCGCCGAGGACGCGCTGTCGAGTTTCAGTAAGGCCGCGCGCGTCACGCCGAACTCCCCGGACGTCTGGTACAACCAAGGGGTCGCGTTGGAGGCGCTGGGCCGCCTGAAGGAGGCCTTGACGGCCTTCGACCGTTCGCTTGGCCTCCAGCCGTCGCCTCTCGCCTGGCACAACAGGGGGGCGGTCTTGCGCCGGCTGGGCCGTCCGGCCGAGGCGCTGGAAAGCATAGAGCGGGCCCTGGCCGCGGCGAAGGACCTGGCGCCCTCCTGGTTCAACAAGGCGTTGATCCTTTGGGAGCTGGCGCGCAACGATGAGGCGCTGGCTGCGTTCGACCGGCTCCTGACCCTCCAGCCGGAATACCCCGAGGCCTGGAGCCAGCGGTCGGCCCTGCTTTACACCATGGAGCAGTGGGAGCCGGCGGCGGCCAGCGCCGAGCGGGCGGTCCGGCTCCAGCCCGGCCACGCCGCGGGCTGGACCAATCTGGGCTACGCCCTGGTGAAGCTCGATCGTCCGGCCGAAGCGCTCACGGCCTTGGACCGCTCGCTCGCCATCCGGCCCGAGCAGGAGTCGGTCTGGCGGCTCCGGGGCGGCGTCCTCGCCGACTTCGGCCGTCACCCCGAGGCATTGCAAAGTTTCGAGCGCGCCGCCGCCCTCGACCCGCGGTCGTGGGAGGCTCACGTCGGACGGGCGCAAGCTTTGGGCAAGCTGCGACGCTACGACGAGGCCATGGGGGCCTACGACGCGGCGTCCGCCGCGGCGCCGGAACGGTTCGACATCTGGCTCGACCGCAGCCTTGCCCAGACGACCTTCCAGCGCTTCGACGAGTCGCTTGCTTCGATCGACCGCGCCGCGGAGATCGCGCCCGAGGCGCCCCCCGTCCTGTTCTCGCGGGGCAAGCTGCTATGCGAGTTGCGCCGCGTGGGGGAGGGACTGGATCTCCTGGCCCGCCACGCCCGCCTGATCTATGCCGAGGGAGGGGCCGACGAGCCTCAACGCGCTCCGGAGGCCAAGCAGCGCCATGACGAGGAGCAGCGGGCCTGGCTGGCCGCGCGCGGGGTCGCGCCGGGCGGCTTCCACATCGATGGCGGCGACCGGGTCCCCGGGCCGGCGGTGAACCCCGCCAATCGCGAGGGGGCGGCCGAGCGCTGGGCCGCCGCCGACCCTGCGATGGTCATCATCGACTCCCTGCTGACCCCGCCGGCCCTGGAGGGCCTGAGGCGCTTCTGCCTGGGCTCGACGGTGTGGCGCAAGTCGTTCCGCCAGGGCTACCTGGGCGCCTTTGTCGACCACGGCTTCGCCTGTCCCCTGCTGGCGCAGATCGCCGAGGAGATGCAGGAGGTCTTCCCGACCATCGTGGGCGACCATGGTCTCCTGACCACCTGGGGCTTCAAGTACGACAGCCGGCTCGGCGGCATTCGCATCCACGCGGACCAGGCGGCGGTGAACGTCAACTTCTGGATCACGCCGGAATCGGCGAACCTCAATCCCGAAAGCGGAGGCATGGTGATCTGGGACGCCGCCGCGCCGGCGGACTGGGAGTTCCGGCGCTACAACGGCGACGACGACGCGGTCCGCGCCTTTCTGGCCGAGGCCGGCTCCAAGCCGATCACGGTGCCCTACCGCGAGAACCGGGCGGTGATCTTCGATTCCGACCTGTTCCACGAGACGGACCGGATCGAGTTCCGCGAGGGGTACGAGAATCGCCGGATCAACGTGACCATGCTGTTCGGGCGGCGCACCTTCTACAACACGTGAGGCGGCGACCGTCGCAATTCCCCTGCGACTGGCTTATTGTCCCCGCAACGGCCGGGTCCAAGGCCAGGGAGGCCCTGATGATCACGCTGACGGTCAACGGAAAGCAGCATCAGCTCGATGTCGAGGACGACGCGCCGCTCCTGTGGGTGCTGCGGGACGAGCTCGGGCTCACGGGCACCAAGTTCGGCTGCGGCATCGCTGCCTGCGGCGCCTGCACCGTGCAGATCGACGGGGTGGCCCAGCGCAGCTGCATCCTTCCGGCCAGCCGGGCGGCGGGCAAGCAGATCACCACCATCGAGGGCCTGTCGCCCACCAGCAGCCACCCGGTCCAGGTCGCCTGGGCGGCCGAGGACGTGCCCCAGTGCGGCTACTGCCAGTCCGGCCAGATCATGGCGGCGGCGGCTTTCCTTAAGACCCACCCCGAGCCCACCGACGCGGACATCGACCAGGGGATTACCAACCTCTGCCGTTGCGGCACCTATCCGCGCATCAAGAAGGCCATCCATAAGGCCGCGGCCCTGGCCGCCGGCAAGAAGGCGTGACCGCCATGGAAAACCCCCACGCCGCCCTCAACCGCCGCACCGTGGTCTTCGCCGGCGTTTCCGCCGCCGGGGGCCTGGCCATCGGCATGCCGCTCGCGGCCAATGCCGCCATCGCCGGCTTCCAGAAGATCACCCTGGCCGACGGTCAGAACCAGCACGGGGAAATGACCGCCTGGCTGGTGATCGACCCGGACAATTCGGTCACCATCCGCATCCCGCACCAGGAGATGGGGCAGGGCACCTCCACCGCCCTGGCCATGCTGGTGGCGGAGGAGCTGGAGTGCGACTGGGCCAAGGTGCGTATTGAATACGCCTCGGCCAATCGCAACCGGCGCGAGGGCGGCAAGCTCTACGGCGGCATGCAGACGGTGGGCAGCCAGGGAGTGCGCACCTCGGTCGCCATGATGCAGCAGGCCGGCGCCAGCGCCCGGGAGCGCCTGCGTATGGCCGCCGCCCGGCAGTGGAAGGTCGATCCTGCCCAGTGCAGCATCGAGTCCGGCAAGTGCCTCTACAAGGCCTCCAACAAGACCCTCAGCTATGGCCAGCTGGCCCCCGCCGCCGCCCTGATCAAGCTCGACGTCGAGCCCGCGACCCGGCCGCCCGAGCAATACAAGCTGGTCGGCAAGTGGACGCCCCGGCTCGACACCGCGCCCAAGCTGAACGGCTCGGCCCAGTTCGGCATCGACGCCCAGGTCCCGGGCATGGTCTACGCAGCCGTGATCTCCTGCCCCGAGTTCGGCGGCGCGTTGAAGGCCGTCGACGAGGCCCCGATCCAGGGCCGCCGCGGCCTGATCGGGGTGGTCAGGATGGGCGATGCGGTGGCGGTGGTCGCCGACCGGTACTGGCGCGCCAAGCAGGCTCTCGACAAGTTGAAGCCCGAGTGGGCGGACGGCGGAAACGCCAAGGTCGGCTCGGCCCAGTTGGACCAGGCCTATCGCGACGCCCTGGACGGTCCCCTGGTCACGGCCAAGAACGTCGGCGACGCGGCCGCCGCCCTGACGGCGCCGAACGCCAAGGTGGTCGAGGCCCTCTACGAGGTCCCCTACCTGTCGCATTCGCCGATGGAGCCGCTGAACTGCACGGTGCAACTGAAGCCCGATCGGGTGGACGTCTGGATCGGCACCCAGTCGCCGATGGCGGTGCTGCAGCTCGCGGCCAAGGAGACCGGCGTCGCGCCCGAGAACATCTATGTCCACAACACCTTTGTCGGCGGCGGTTTCGGCCGGCGCACCGAGCACGACGAACTGGTCCACGCCATCGCCGTGGCCAAACAGGTCGGCAAGCCGGTCAAGCTGATCTGGCACCGTGAGCAGGACATCCGCCGCGACCGCTACCGCCCGCAGGCGGCGGTGCGGTTCAAGGCGGTGATGGGCCAGGACAACAAGCCGACCACGATCTCGACCCAGGTGGCGGTGGGCTCGCTGCTGCGCTCCCTCGGCTACAGCAAGGTGGAGAACGGGGTCGAACCGATGGCGGTGGAGGTGCTGGCCACCCACGCCTACCAGATCCCCAACAACCACGTCGGCCTGATGCTGAAGAACACCCACGTGCCGGTGATGTTCTGGCGCAGCGTCGGCGCCTCCCAGAACACCTTCTTCCTGGAAAGCTTCATCGACGAGCTGGCGCATGAGGCGGGGGCTGACCCCTATCAATTCCGCCGGGCCATGCTGACCGACCGGCCGGACTATCTCGCCGTGCTCGACACCATCGCCAAGAATGGCTCCTGGGGCGAACCCATGCCCAAGGGCCGCGGGCGCGGCATCGCCGTGGTCGAGGCCTACGGCACGGTCACCGGCCAGGTGATCGAGGTGACGGTCACGAAGGACGGCAAGCTGACGGTGGACCGGGTGGTGGCGGCGGTGGACTGCTATCATGCGGTCAACCCCAACACGATCGCCCA
Source organism: Caulobacteraceae bacterium (assembly GCA_035493955.1). Lineage (GTDB taxonomy): Bacteria > Pseudomonadota > Alphaproteobacteria > Caulobacterales > Caulobacteraceae > NCED01. The sequence goes on from DATJHI010000001.1 coordinate 43,706, forward strand.
GCAGATCGAGGGCGGGGTGATCTATGGCCTGACCGCGGCGCTGCACGGCGAGATCACCATCAAGGATGGGGCCCCGGTCCAGGGCAATTTCAACACCTATCCGCTGTTGAAGATGGCCGAGACGCCGAAGATCGACGTGCATCTGGCCCTGACCGGCGGAAAGGCCTGGGGCGGCATCGGCGAACCGTCGGTGGCGCCGCTGGCGCCGGCCCTGTGCAACGCCATCTTCGCCGCTACCGGCAAGCGAATCCGCAAGCTGCCGCTCAAGCACGCCGACTTGAGCTGGGCCTAGCAGGATTTGCCATCCCGGATCGGCCTTGGCGGCCGTCCGGGATGACGATCCAGGATCAGTTCACCGCGAAGCAGTAGAACAGGCCGGCGCCGCCGGTGGCCACCAGGCCCGCCTGGTTGCAGCCGCGGCTCGCGTGGGCCGAGTTCCACGAGCTGGTCCCGCCGCCCTGCTTGTCGGAGTGGCCGAGCTGCGCCGAGGGGCCCGTGCCCGGTGCGGCGCCTTGCGCCGCCGCGGCGTTCGACGTCCAGTTCGAGCAGGTCTTGTCCGCGCCGGCCGGATAGGCGCGGCCGTCTGGGGTGGAGCCCGTCAGCATGTCGTGCTGGTTCGGCATGTCTCCGACGCCGTTTACGGTCGCGCCCTTCTCGGTCAGCGAGACCTGCTTGCCCAGGGCGTTGCCCAAGCGGGCCATCTCCAGGGTGTCGCCGTGGAGCTGGGCGACGTTGTCGCCGATCTTCTGGCCCCTCTGGTTATACCAGGGCCCGGCGCCGATCCGATCGCGGGCGTTCACCGCCCCGGGTCCTTGGGTCGACAGATAGGCGTGCCAGGTGAGGCCGCCACGGCCGACAGCCGCCGCCAGGGCCTGGCAATGGGCGTCTGCGCCGGCCAGACCGCCGAGATTGGCGCCGTCGCCCTTGCCGACGCTGGTGACGAAGAAGGTCATCGGTTGCGGCGGGGGACCGGGCGGTCCGCCTGGGGCGCCGCCCGGCGGCTGGGCGATGGCGACGTAGGCGCCGGCCAGAAGGGCGAGCACGGCGCCCCCGGCCATGGGTACGATTTTGTTCATCGGGTTCCTCCCCTTGATCAGCCTTTTATGCACAGGCGCGGCACCCTAACCCTACGGACGCCTCGTCCGCTAGACACCGCCTGAAAGGCGATCCCGACTCGCGTCGTCGAACGGCCGAAACCTCTTTGGTCGCTGTGCGCTCGACATACGTTAGGGGAAGCATGCGCGCCTTCGCCACCCTCCTCGACCGGCTCTCCCTGACGGCGTCCCGCAACGCCAAGCTCAGGTTGGTGCGGGACTATCTGGCGGCCCAGCCGGACCCGGAGCGCGGCTGGGCCCTGGCCGCCCTCACCGGCGCCCTGTCCTTCGACGCGGCCAAGCCGGCTATGATCCGCAAGGCGGTCGAGACGCGGATGGACCCCCAGCTGTTCCGGTGGTCCTACGACTATGTCGGCGACCTGGCCGAGACCGTGGCCCTGGCCTGGCCCCGCCGGCCAGGCGCCAACCGCGAGCCGGACTTCTCCGAGGTCGTGGACACCCTGCGCACAGCTCACCGCAGCCAGACCCAGGCGTTGTTGGAGGGCTGGCTCGACGCCTGCGACGACGCGGACGCGCGCTGGGCCCTGCTGAAGCTGCTGACCGGAGGCCTGCGCGTCGGCCTGTCGGCGCGGCTGGCCAAACAGGCGGCCGCCGACATCGCGCCGAAGTATGGCCACGTGGTCGAGGTCTCCGAGATAGAAGAGGTCTGGCACGGGCTGGAGCCGCCTTACGCCGAGCTGTTCGCCTGGCTGGAGGGGCGCAGTCCCCGCCCCGATCCTGAGGCGCCAGGGCGCTTTCGTCCGGTGATGCTGGCCCAGGCCGTCGACGAGGCGACCGATTTCGCCCGCTACGACCCGGCCGACTATGCCGCTGAGTGGAAGTGGGACGGGATTCGGGTCCAGGCGGTGCGTGAGGGCGGCGTGGCCCGGCTCTACAGCCGCACCGGCGACGAGATATCGGCCGCTTTTCCCGACCTGATGGGCGCGCTGGATTTCGAGGGTGTCCTGGACGGCGAACTGCTGGTGTTGCGGGACGGGTGCGTCGCCCCCTTCGCCGAACTGCAGCAGCGGCTGAACCGCAAGAGTGCGGACGCCAGGCTGATGGCGGCCTTCCCCGCCGGCATCCGCGCCTATGACCTGCTGTCGGATGCGGGCGTGGACCTGCGCAGCCTGCCGTTCGTGGAGCGTCGGGCGCGGCTGGAGGCCTTGGCGGCGCGCTGCCCGTCGTCGCGGCTGGACCTGTCGCCGATGGTGGCCTTCGACAGCTGGGAGGCCTTGGCGGCGATCCGGGCGGACCCGCCGGCCGGCGACCCCCTTTCGGCCGAGGGGCTGATGCTGAAACGCTGGGACAGCCTGTATGAGGCGGGCCGGCCCAAGGGGCCCTGGTTCAAGTGGAAGCGCGACCCGTTCCTGGTCGATGCTGTGCTGATGTACGCCCAGCGCGGCCACGGCAAGCGCTCCAGCTTCTATTCCGACTACACCTTCGGGGTGTGGCGCGAAGGTGAGCTGACCCCGGTCGGCAAGGCCTATTTCGGCTTCACCGACGAGGAGCTGAAGCAGATCGACAAGTTCGTCCGCGACCATACGGTCGAGCGCTTCGGCCCGGTGCGTTCGGTGCGGGCCGAACGGGGGTTCGGCCTGGTGTTCGAGGTGGCGTTCGAGGGATTGCAGCGCTCCACCCGCCACAAGTCGGGGGTGGCCATGCGCTTTCCCCGCATCAACCGCATCCGCTGGGATAAGCCGGCCGGGGAGGCCGACACCTTGGAGACGTTGGAGCGGATGCTGGAAAGGATCGAGGGCGGGCGGGGTTAGGCGCTCGCGGCGCTGGGTCTACCCGTCGCTCCGCTCGGGGGCGCGGATGCGGCTCCAGGCCAGGATCCAGACCAGGATCGCCTGCACCCCGCCGGAAACGGCGGCGATGGCGGGCTGGACGGGGCTGGGGGTGAACAGCGCCATGCCGGTCTGGCCGCCGATCTGCGAACCGACGACGCCGCCGACGAAATAGGCCAGGAACAGGCCCAGCACCGCGCCGAAATCCCCCCGCCCGGGCCGCGGCCCGAAGCGGAAATAGGCGACGACGCCGAGGTCGCGAAGCAGGAAGGCGAAGGCCGCCAGGACCAAGAGGGCCGGGGGCGCGGCGGCGCCTTCCCCATGGGGACTGAGGGCCACGCCGATGACCGCGAGGGCGGCCAGCTTCACCGGCGCGATCACCGCCGGGGCGGCGTAGGCGGCGCCGGCCAGGTCGCGGGCGGCCAGGGCGTCGGCGAACCGACGCAACCGCACCCTGTCGGCAGGCTCGGCGAAGGCGCTGGCGTAGGCGCAGGCGGCGAACACCGCCCCGGCCACGGCGAATCGGGCGCCGACGCCCGCGTTGACCACGCCCGCCGCCCAGACCCCGGCGAACAGGGCGAAGAGCGGCCAGGCCCAGGGAAAGTTCTCCATCTGCAGCTCAAGCCGCATCAGCCGCCAGGCGGCGACCAGGGCCCAGGCGGCGAAGGCCAGCAACGAGCCGGCCAGGAACCAGCCGCCCGGGATGGCCAGACCCCACCAGACCACCTTGCCTAAACCCGCCGTGATCCACTCCATCGGCCCGCCCAGGCCCTGACCCCGGGTCGGCAGCACCTTGGCCAGGGCGGAGGCGACGACGATCAATCCGACCAGGCCGCCCAGGGTGAAACGGAAGGCCCCGCTGCGGCCTTCGGCCCGAGCCCTGCGCACGCCGACCAGGGCCAGGGCCATGGAGCCGGCCTGGAGCAGGACGGCCGCCCCGATCCCGGAAATCGCCGCCTGCAGGACCCTGTCGCCACCGCCGGTCATCCCCGTGGCGACCGTCGCCAGGACCAGGCCGGTGGAGGCGGCGATCCAGGCCAGGCTGGTGGCGCCGAACAGCTTGCCCCAGGCCATCTCCCAGGGGGTGAGGGCGGACAGGCGCTGGAAGTCCCAGGTGCGCTGCATCACCTCGTCGGCGACGGCGCGGCCCGCGATCCGCGGCGCCCACAGCAGGGCCGCGACCAGGAAGACCGCGGCCCCGGCCACGCCCAGGGCGTGCAAAGGGAATTGCCCGCCGATCAGCACGGCGGCGCCATACACCGCGGCGAGGACCACGGCGGTCCAGGCCCATCGCCTCGGCCCCGCCTCCAGCCAAAGGTTGCGCTGGAATTCCGGGTTCATGAGGAGGCTCCCGCGGCGGGTTTGCGGGCCTCCTCCAGATAGGCCTCCTCCAGGCTGGTGCGCAGCGGCGTGAAGGCGCGGACCATCAGCCCCGCACCCACCAGCCGGGCCAGGGCCCCGGCCTCGTCGTCGCCGGGGGACAGGACCAGCAGCGCTTCGTCGGCGCCGGCCTTCTCGACCAGGAATCCCAGGTCGGCGAGACGGGCGGCCAGGTCGGGCTGGGCCTGGGAGAAGGCGATGCGGATGCGGGTCCCCGACGCGCTGTCGCCCTGGCTGCGGGCGCCGGCGCTGATCACGCCTTCGCCGGCCACGCGACCGTCGCGGATCATGAGCATGTCGGTGCAGTAGTCCTCCAGCTCGGCCAGGATGTGGGAGGAGACAAGGATGGTCATTCCCTCGCCCGACAGCCGCCGGATCAGGTCCGACAGGCTGCGCCGCGCTTCGGGGTCCAGGCCCGCCGCGGGCTCGTCCAGCAACAGGACGGAGGGCGAATGCACCAGGGTCTGGGCGATGGCGAGACGCTGGCGCAGGCCCCGCGACAGCTCCCCCGCCCGCTGCTCCATCCGGTCGCTCAATTCGACCCGGGCGGCGGCGCGGGCGGCGGCCTCGGCCGCGGCGGACTCCGGCACGCCGCGCGAGCGGGCGGCGTAGACCAGGGCCCGGCGCACGGACAGCTCGTCGTAGAGGCCGAAGAAGTCCGGCAGATAGCCCAAGGCGGCATGGACGCCGCGGGGGTCGGCGTGGGTGTCGATCCCGGCCACCGAGATGGTCCCTGAGGCGGGCCGGTCCAGGGCGGCGATGCAGCGCATCAGGGTGGACTTGCCCGCCCCGTTCGGCCCCACCAGGGCCAGCACGGCGCCCTTGGCCACCGTGAAGCTCACGCCGTGCAGGGCGCGGGCGGAAGGGTAGTCATAGACCACGTTCTGGGCGGCGATCATGGGGCGAGCCTAGAGCCTTTCACAGGCTGGTGAAATGGCTGCAACGACAAGACCGTCGATGCGTTCTGACCCACTTGGGCATGGGGCGCGCCGACCAAGGGGATGTCTTGGCCGAAACCGGCAGCCTGACCGACGCCGTCCGCGATACTCTGGACGGCCAGACCGTCGCCATGGCCAAGTTGACCGACCTGGTCGGCGGCCTGGCGGTCAATTTGACCATTTCCGTCCTGATCCTGGCCGCCGCCTTCTGGACCAGCGGCTGGGCGGGCCGGTTCGTCCGCCAGGCGATCCAGCGCTTCCCCCATATCCGCGAAGACCAGACCTTGGCCGAGTTCGCCAGCTCGCTGACGCGCTATGCGGTGATCATCATCGGCATCATCGCCGTGCTGCGACGCCTGGGGGTCGAGACCACTTCGATCATCACCGTCCTGGGCGCGGCCTCCCTGGCCATCGGCCTGGCCCTGCAGGGGGCCCTGACCAATGTGGCGGCGGGGGTGATGATCCTGCTGTTCCGCCCCTATCGGGTCGGAGACCAGGTGCTGATCGCCGGCAAGTCCGGGACCGTTCGCCACTTCGACCTGTTCAACACCGAAATCCGCGACTTCGACAATCTCAAGGTGGTGATTCCGAACGGCAAGGCTTTCGGCGACGTGGTGGTGAACTATACCGACATCACTCGCCGCCGGATCGAGATCAAGGTCGGCATCGGCTACGACGACGACATCGGCAAGGCCCTGGCGATCGCGATCCGCTGCGCCGTCCAGGAGCCGCGGGTGCTGAAGGAGCCCGCGCCCTGGGCCAAGGTGACGGCCCTGGCGCCCTCGACGGTGGAGGTCACGCTCCGGTGCTGGACCGCGCCGGCCGGGTTCTGGGACGTCAGCTACGATCTGTTGCGCAAGGTGAAGGAAAGTTTCGACGCCGGGGGGGTCAGCCTGCCTTTCCCCACCCAGGTCTCGATCGACGAGTCGCCGCCGAGGGCGCGTCACCGGGCCGGGGGCCAGCCGCCGCCTTGAGCCCACGCCGGCCCTTTACCGTTTATTGACCGGCGGAGCGGTCCATCGGGCCATGCTTTCGGTGTTCGCCGCCCTGATGATGTTCGCCGCGGCCCCTACGGCCGCCCCGGCCGCGCCTGTGGCGAAGGCGCCGTCGCCCTCGCTGGGGGCCGCGTTCGTGGCCGGCGGCTTCGGTTTCCCCCTGCAGTCGCGGCCCGCCCTGGCCCCGCTTCAGGGCCTGCCCACGGGGAGCGACGCTGCGCCCCAATGCCGCTCCGCCTGCGTCAAGGCGTGGGCGATCTGTGGCGACGACGGCAATTGCGGGGATCAATGGCGCCAATGCGTCGCCGGCTGCGCCCAGGCCGTTAGACTAAAGTCCACTATTTTTATCCGGGTATATTGATCGCGAATTATAACCCGGGTTAAATAGCGTTCGAACCTCTTCGGCTTCGACCTGGATGAGCGCCATGACCGGTTTCCCCCAAACATGCACGGCCTTCGCCGGCGACAAGCGGATCGCCACGGGCCGGCCGTCCGAAGTCGCTGTCGCGGTCAAGCGCCATGCCGAGGGCGCGCCTGCCGCCTCGGTGCTGGCCTTCGACGACGCCACGGGCCGGCCGGTGGATTTCGATCTTCAGGGGTCGGAGGACGAGGTGCGTACGCGCCTTGTCGCCGAGCCGGAGGAGGCTCCGTCCGGCCGCCCGCGCGGCCGACCTAGGCTAGGGGTGGTGGCCCGCGAGGTGACCCTCCTGCCGCGCCATTGGGACTGGCTGGGCGCCCAGCCGGGCGGCGCCTCGGTGGCGCTGCGCAAGCTGGTCGAGGGCGCGCGCACCGCTCATCGAAGCGCCGACCAGGTCCGGCAGGCCCAGGAGGCGACGGGCCGGGTCATGCACGCCATGGCCGGCGACGCCGCCGGCTATGAGGAGGCGACCCGGGCGCTGTATGCACAGAACGCGCCCCGGTTCGCCGAGCTGATCCGGGACTGGCCGCAAGACGTGCGCGACTACGTCCTTGCCCTCTCGGCCGCGGCGTTCGCGGTCGAAGCCTAATCCGTTCCCCGCGCCTCGCCCACCGAGGCGAAGCCGTCGGCGCGCAGCAGGAGGGCGAGGTCGCGCTTGATCGCCTGGACCAGCGCCGGTCCTTCGAACACCAGGGCGGTGTAGAGCTGAACCGCGCAGGCGCCGGCCCGGATCTTGGCATAGGCGTCGGCGCCCGAGGCGATCCCTCCCACCCCGACCAGGGCCAGATCGCGGTCGACCTGGTGGAACAGCCGCAGCATGTGGGTGGAGGGCGTCATCAGGGGCGCCCCCGAAAGCCCTCCCGATTCGCCCTTGTCAGGCGAGGCCAGGGTCGCCGGCCGGGCGATGGTGGTGTTGGAGACGATGATCCCGTTGAAGTCATAGGTCCGCGCGGTCTCGGCGATGTCCGGGACGTCGGCCTCGGCCAGGTCGGGGGCGACCTTGAGGAACAAGGGGAAATCGGTCCCGCCGTCACGCAGGGCGGCCCGCGCCTCCGCCAGACGCCCGGCCAGCTCCACCAGGGCGGCCTTGCCCTGCAGGTCGCGCAGCCCCGGCGTATTGGGCGACGAGACATTGACCGTGAAGTAGTCGCAGGCGCCCCACAGGCGCTTCAGGCCCGTCACATAGTCGCCGATGCGGTCGGCGGAATCTTTGTTGGCTCCTAGGTTGGCCCCGACCACCCCGACGCGGCGGCGCCGGTACAGGCGCGCGGCAAAGGCCTCCAAGCCCTGGTTGTTGAACCCCATGCGGTTGATCACCGCCCGATCCGCGGTCAGGCGGAACAGGCGCGGTCGTGGATTGCCGGCCTGCGGCAAAGGGGTGACCGTACCGCACTCCACGAATCCGAAGCCTGCGGCCAGCATGGCGTCGGGGGTCTCGGCGTTCTTGTCGAAGCCGGCGGCCAGGCCGACGCAATTGGGCAGGTGGAGGCCCGCCATGGACAGGGCCAGCGTTGGATCGTCCGGGCCAGGATCGCGGGGGCCGAGGCCGGTCTTCAGCGCCCTCACGGTCAGGCCGTGGGCGGTTTCGGGGTCGATTTTGCGCAGGGCCAGGGCGGCGGCGTCGTGGATCAGGCTCATGGAGAGAGCGGCCCGGGGTCGGGAACGCCCGCCGCGTCGAGGGCGAGGGGCCGGACCTCCACCGCCTGCGTGATCGGCAAGGGTCCGTAGAGGTGCGGGAACAGGGCTCCCCCGCGAGAGGGCTCCCAGACCAGTCCGGGACCCAGGGATTCCGCCTCGAACACGGCCAGCACCAGGTCGTCCCGGCCGGTGAAATACTTCCGCGCGGTCTCTGCGGTCTGGTCGGCGCCGGACAGATGGATGAAGCCGTCGCGGCGATCGTCGGCCGAACCCAGGTAGGCGCCGGTCTTGAGGGCGGCGGTCCAGTCGCCTTTGGACAGGATCTTGTAGATGCGGCTCATGCCCCGGCCTCCTCGCGGGGGCTGAAGACGGCTTCGCAGACCGGTTTGCCCGCCTCGAAGCGGAACACCGCGGCGGTGGCGGTGGGAAAGCTACCTCGGGCGATCAGCCGCCCTACGGTCGATCCGGCCTGGCCCTGGGCCAGGAGATGTGCGGCCAGGGCATGGATGCCCGGGTTGTGCCCGACAAGGATCACGCTGGCCGCGTCGGCGCATTCCACTGCCTCGAGCAGGGTCGCAGGGCTGGCGTTGTACAGGGCGGGCGCTTGTTCGAGCACGGTTTGCGGCAAGGCGGCGGCGACCTCCTCCCAGGTCTGGATCGCCCGGCGGGCGGGAGACACCAGGGCGAGGTCGGGGACTAACCCGGCCTCGGCCAGCCGGCGGCCGGCCTCGCGGGCCTCTTCGTGGCCACGGGGGGCGAGCGCGCGGTCGAAGTCCTTGCCGGACGGGGCGCGTTCCTCGGCCTTGCCGTGGCGGAGCAGGATCAGACGTTCCAGGGGCATTCGCCCTCATAGGCCGGATTTGCGCCAAATTCAGCCCTGACCGTTCAGGAAGTCTTTGACCGTCTCGATCGCCTCGACCAGGCCGACCCGCTGCAGCTCGATCCCTTCGGGCATGCCGGCGAACAGGCGGGTGGGGGCGGCGGCGTCGAGCATAACGAACACGCCCCTGTCGTCGGCGCGGCGGATCAGCCGTCCGAAGGCCTGGGCGATGCGGGCCCGCGCCAGGGCGTCGTCGTAGGTCCGTCCCCCGAACTTCTCCCGCCGGGCCTTGTGCAGCAGATCGGGGCGCGGCCAGGGGATGCGGTCGAATACGATCAGCCGCAGCGCCCGCCCGGGCACGTCCACCCCGTCGCGGACCGCATCGGTGCCGAGCAGGCAGGAATCCTCTTCGGCGCGGAAGATGTCGACCAGGGCGCCCACTTCCAGGGGATCGACGTGCTGGGCGTACAGGGCGAGCCCTTGCTCGGCCAGGGGGCCGGCGATGCGGTCATAGACCGTGCGCAGGCGGCGGATGGCGGTGAACAGCCCCAGCGCCCCGCCGCCGGAGGCGAGGAACAGCTCCCGCATCGCCGCGGCCACCTGGCGCGGATCGTCGCGGCCGACGTCGGTGACCACCAGGGCCCTGGCGTTGTTGGCGTAGTCGAAGGGGGAGGCGAGGCGCAAAAGCTTGGGGGCGTCGGGCAACCGCGCCGCGCCGGTGCGCATCTCGGCCAGGGCGAAGGGCGAGTCGTGGGCGGAATCGGCCAGGGTCGCGCTGGTGACCAGCACCCCGTGCGCCGGCTTCAGCACCGCCTCCGCCAGGGGCAGGGTGGGGTCGATCCAGTGGCGGCGGAAGGCGGCGTCGGCGATCCGGCCATAGGCGAACACGGCCTCGAACCAATCGACGAAGCCCGGTTCTCCCTCGGCGTCCGACGGGGGGGCGTCCTCGTCGGCGGCCAGGGTGGCCAGCATGCCGCGCCAGGCGGGCAGGGTCATGCGGGCGCGACGCTCGAGGCCCCGGAGCGCGCCTTCAAGACGGGCGCGATCGCCGGTGGGCAGTTCGGCGGCCTCATCGTCCAGCAGGTCCTCCAGGGCCCGGGCCAAGGCCAGCAGCGGGGCCTCGATGGCGGCCAGGGCCCGGGCAGCCTCGGGTGCGGCTTCGCGCACTCGCTCCACCGTGGGGCGGGCGGCGCACTCCATCCCCTGGTCGGAACTGGCGTCGGCGCGGGCGCGGACCTGAGCCAGGACCGCGGCCAGGAAGGTCTCCACCGGACCGATCGGCTGAGGCTCCGGCGTCTCCCCGTCGTAATCGACCGGGGGGGAGATGCGGCCGGACCAGCCCTCGCCCGGAAGCTGGGCGGCGGCGCGGATGGCGTCGGTGAGCGCCTGGCGGGCGTCGTCGCGGTCGCCGACGATATCGGCCAGCCGCTGTTCCAGCCCCCGGCCTCGGCGCCTACCCTCGGGGCCGCGGATCCAGCGACGCAACTCGGCCGCCTCCTGTCCGGACAGGCAGGCCGAGAAGGCCGCGTCGGCGGCGTCGAACAGGTGGTGGCCTTCGTCGAACACCACCCGTTTCAGCATCGCGGTCTCGCCGTCGGCCTTCTGCCCCCGGGCCGCGCGGGCCCCGTCGAAGGCGGCCTGGGTCAGGACCAGGGCGTGGTTGGCGATCACCAGGTCGGCCTTGCGCGAGGCGCGGATGGCCTTCTCGATGAAACAGGTGCGGTAGTGCGGACAGCCCGCGTGGACGCATTCGCCGCGACGGTCGACCAGGTTCCCGGCCGAAGCCGCCGCCGCCGGGCTGACCGCGAACAGGCTGGGCAGCCAGCCGGGAAAGTCGCCGCCGGTCATGTCGCCGTCGCGGCTGAACCGCAGCCAGCGCGCGGTCAGCCCCGCCCCGATCAGGTCGCCATTGCCGAGTTGGGCGGCCTGGACCGCGTCCTGGAAGTTCAGCAGGCACAGATAGTTCTCGCGGCCCTTGCGCACGACCGCCTTGCGCGCCCGGACCGCCGGATCGGGATAGAGGGCGTGGCTCTCGCGCTCGATCTGGCGTTGCAGGGCGCGGGTGTAGGTCGAGACCCAGACCGCCGGGCCATTGGCCTCGGCCCACAGGGAAGCGGGCGCCAGATATCCCAGGGTCTTGCCGACGCCGGTGCCGGCCTCAGCCAGCATCAGCCGCGGCGCGCCCTCCTGCTCGCGAGGGAGAAAGCTGAAGGCGGTCTCGGCGGCGAAGGTGGATTGCTGGCTGCGGACCTCGTCCAGCCCGGCGCGGACCAGGAGTTCGGCCAGACGGGCCTGGGCGGCCTCCGGCGAGATGACCACGCTGCCGGACTGGCTCGGCGGCGCCGCGTCCTCCCATTCCGCCAGCCGGGTCCAGACGTCGAGCCCGGCCCCGCGGACGTCGCCGCGCAGAGGCCCCGAGCGCAGGGCGGCGACGGTCAGGGCGCCCCACGCCCACCCGGCTCGGGCCAAGGTCTCGGCCATGACCAGGGCTTCGTCGCGGCTTGGCGTCGGCGCCTCGGCCAGCTCGGCCAGCAGGGCGGCGCAGACCTGACGCAGGGCTTCCGCCTGGACCGGCGCTCCCTTGGGTTCGGCCAGACCCAGCGCCCTGGCGAGGCCGACGGCGGAAGGGGCGGCGAACTGGGCCGGACGGACGAAGGCGAACAGCTCCAGGGCGTCGAACAGGTCGCGCGACCGGGGCGGGGCGTTCTGGCCCAGGCGCCGGGCGGTGAGGGAGGCGTGGGCGACCAGGGTTGGGCTGGATTTCAGCTGGTTTCGGGCCGCGCCCGCGGGGATCAGCGCGGCCCCGTCCGGCCCTGCGAGCGCCGCGCGCGGACCGGGCAGCACCACCAGGGCGGCGGGCAGGACGGCGGGACCTCGCCAGTCGGTCTCAGGCGTTTGGGGAATCGCAGCCGAAGGGGCGTCCATGGCCGGGTTGTAACCGCTGAAGGGCTCGAAACAAACCAAGAACCTGCTATGAGGACGAATGGACGGTGCTTCTTCGCCTTTGAGCCTACCCCCCCGGTTCCAGACTTGGTTCGAAGGCCGCGGCTGGGCGCCGCGCGCACACCAGCTGGCCATGGTCGAGCGGGCGCGGGCGGGCGCGGACGTGCTGCTGATCGCCCCCACCGGCGGCGGCAAGACCCTGGCGGGGTTCCTGCCCAGTCTGATCGATCTGGCCGAACGGCCGCCGCGCAACGCCGCGCCGGGCCTCCACACCCTCTATATCTCGCCCCTGAAGGCCCTGGCGGTGGACGTCCATCGCAACCTTGAGATCCCGATCGCCGAGATGGGGTTGAGCGCGACGGTCGAGACCCGCACCGGCGACACCGGCGTGGCCAAGCGCCAGCGTCAAAGGCTGCATCCTCCCGACATCCTGCTGACCACCCCCGAACAGCTCGCCTTGTTCTGCGCCTGGGAGGGCTCGCGGGACTATTTCGCCGACCTCAAGACGGTGATCATCGACGAGATCCACGCCATCCACGGCTCCAAGCGGGGCGACCTGTTGAACCTGGGGCTCGGCCGGCTGTCGAGCTTCGCCCCGGCCATGCGGCGGGTCGGTCTGTCCGCGACGGTCCATGACCCTGAGATGCTGCGGCGCTGGCTGTCGCCCCAACCGGGCCTGGCGGATCTGGTGCTGGGCCAACCCGGCGCGCCGCCGATCGTCGAGGTGCTGTTCTCCCAGGGCGAGGTCCCGTGGAGCGGCTGGACCGCCGAACACGCCATGGAGGAGGTGCTGCAGGCGATCGCCGCCAACCGCACCACCCTGGTCTTCGTCAACACCCGCTTCCAGGCCGAGATGGCGTTCGCCAAGCTGTGGGAGATCAACGACGACGCCCTGCCGATCGCCCTGCACCACGGGAGCCTGGCCGCCGAACAGCGGCGCAAGGTCGAGGCGGCGATGAGCCGGGGCGAGCTGCGGGCGGTGGTCTGCACCTCGACCCTGGATCTCGGCATCGACTGGGGGGCGGTGGACCTGGTGATCCAGCTGGCCGCGCCCAAGGGGTCCTCGCGGCTGATCCAGCGCATAGGCCGGGCCAACCACCGGTTGGACGAGCCCAGCCGGGCCGTCCTGGTCCCCGCGCACCGCTTCGAGGTGCTCGAATGCGAGGCTGCCCGCGAGGCGGTGGCCGAAAACGACCTCGACGGCGAACGGGAGCGGCCGGGGGCCCAGGACATCCTGGCCCAGCACATCATGGGCGTCGCCTGCGGCGACCCCTTCGACGAGGCCGCGCTCTACGCCGAGATCAAGGGGTGCGCGCCCTATCGCGACCTCGCCGTCGAGGACTTCGACCGGGTGGTGGATTTCGTCTCCACCGGCGGCTATGCGCTGAAGTCCTACGACCGCTTCCGACGCATCGTGAAGGGCCGGGACGGGCTCTGGCGGGTCCGCAACAAGGAGACCGCCGCCCGCCACCGCATGAACGTGGGCGCCATCGTCGAAATCCCCATGCTGTCGATCCGCATCGCCTCCTCGCGCGGCGGCAAGCGGATCGGCGGCCGCAAGGTCGGGGAGATGGAGGAGGGCTTCCTGGAACAGCTGGTTCCGGGCGACGCCTTCCTGTTCGGCGGCCAGGTCTGGCGGTTCGAGGTCATCGTCGGCCTGGATTGCCTGGTCACGCCGGCTCCGGGGGCGAACCCCCGGGTCCCAAGCTGGGGCGGATCGAAGTTCGCCCTGTCGACCTATCTGGCCCGGCGGGTGCGCCGGATGATCTGCGACGAGGGCGGCTGGAGAATATTTCCCGCCGACATGCAGGACTGGTTCGCCATCCAGAAGGCCCGCTCGGTCATCCCCGGCGAGGACGAGATGCTGGTGGAGACCTTCCAGCGGGGGCGGCGCCACTACATGGTCTGCTACCCCTTCGACGGCCGCATCAGCCATGGCACCCTGGCCCAGCTCCTGACCCGGCGGCTGGAGCGGCTCGACCGGGCGCCCCTGGGGTTCGTGGCCAACGACTACGCCCTCGCGGTATGGACCCTGCGCCCCCTCGACGACCTCGATCTGGACGCCCTGTTCCAGGAGGACATGCTGGGGGACGACCTGGAAGCCTGGCTGGACGAGAGCTTCATGATGAAACGGGCCTTCCGCCAGTGCGCCACCCTGGCCGGACTGATCGAGCGCCGCCAGCCCGGTCAGGAGAAGAGCGGACGTCAGATGACCTTTTCCAGCGACCTGATCTACGACGTGCTGCGCCGGCACCAGCCCGATCACCTGTTGCTCCGCTGCGCCCGCGCCGACGCGGCCTGGGGCAGCCTGGACGTGGCTCGGTTGGGCCGGCTGCTGGCCCGGATCAAGGGGCGCATCCGCCCGGTGGTCCTGACCAAGGTCTCGCCCTTCGCCGTGCCGGTGCTGCTGGAGATCGGGCGCGAGCCCGTCGCCGGGGCTGCCCAGGAGGCCCTGTTGGAGGCCAGCGCGGCCGAACTGATCGCCGAGGCCTTGTCGTGAGCGTGGGCAAGGCCTTCCGCGCGCCCCGGCTGGCCCCCGCCCAGACTCCGTGCGGCTCCTTGTGGCTGGAGGTCGCCGGAGCCGAGGCGTGCCTGCGCCGATCCGGAGCCCTGTGGCTGGAAGCCGGCGCCACCCTGGCGGCGGGCGACCTGCACCTGGAAAAGGGTTCGGCCTATGCCGCGCGGGGCCAACTCCTTCCGCCCTATGACACTGTCGCGACTCTGGAACGCTTGGAAGCGGAGGTGGAGGCGCTGCGGCCGCGGGTGGTGGTGCTCCTGGGCGACAGCTTCCACGACGCCGGAGGGCCTGGACGACTGGGGGCCTCCGACGCGGCGCGGATATCGGCGCTGGCGCGGGGGCGAACCCTGATCTGGATCGTCGGCAACCATGACCGGGAAGGGCTTGGCGGCCTGCCGGGCGAACGGGCCGAAGCGGCGACCCTCTGCGGCCTCGTGCTGCGCCATGAGCCGCGGACCGGCGTCTCGCCGGGCGAAGTGGCGGGCCACCTGCATCCCTGCGCCAAGGTCGTGGGGAACGGCGGGAGCGTGCGGCGACGCTGCTTCGTCACCGATGGCGAGCGGCTGATCCTGCCCGCCTTCGGCGCCTATGCCGGAGGTCTGAACGTAAGGGACGTCGCCTTTGCCGGCCTGTTCGCCCGCGCGCCGATAGCCGCGGCCCTGGGAAACCGGCGGGTGCATCCGATCGCCTACGCCAGGCTGACGGGGGACTGACGAAAGAGCTCGGGCGCCGGCCAGCGACCGAGGACGACGAAAACTACTTCGCCGCCAGGGATGTGCTTTGCGGACGGAAGGCGCTGGCGCTGCGCTGCGAGGCCTGTTGGGTTTCGGGGGTCAGCTGCTGGCGCAGGCGTTCGGCGCCGGACCGGGCTTCCGCGTCGCCGCCGGCGGCGGCGATCAGGTACCATTTGTAGGCTTCGGCCGGATTTTGAGCCACGCCGTAGCCCTGCTCATACAGGCGGGCGAGGTTGTACTGGCTGTCCTGAAGGCCAGCGTCGGCGGCCTTGCGGAACCAGACGGCTGCGTCGCTGGCGTTCTTGACCCCGCCCGTTCCCTCGAAAAAGTAGAGGCCGAGGTTGTGCATGGCCTTGGGGTCGCCGCTGGCGGCGGCGCGCTCGGTCCAGCGGCGCGCCTCCACCGGATCCTTCTTCACCCGCGAGGCGCCGGTCTCATAGAGCTTGGCGAGATAGAATTGGGCCGGGGCATAGCCCAGATTGGCGGCGCGGCGCAGGGGATCGACCCCGGTCGCGTCGCCGCTTTCGATCTGCCGGACCGCGGTCGAATAGAGCTGTTTCGCATCGCCGACCGATGCCGCGGCAGCGACCGGTTTGGGCCCGCCGGCCAGGGCGGGCGGGGCGGCGTCGGCGGCCTTGGCCGCAGGCTTGGCGGCGATCTTGTCCTCAGTCGCTGCCGTCGCCGCCATCGCCGAGGCGTCGACGGGCGGGGGCGACGTCAGGGCGGCGGCCAAAAGGTCGGCGTCGCTGGATTGAGTATTGGTCTGGGCGGCGGCGGCGGCGATCGGCGGAGCTTCGTGCGGGGGCTCGGTCTTCGTTTCCTTGCTCCGCCCCGAAGACAACAGGGTGTAGCCGACGAAGCTTGTGGACAGGAAGGCGGCGGTGACCGAGGCCAAAAGCGCGGTCCTGAGGACCGTGCCGGTTTCCTTCTTCTTTTTCTTCTTGCTCAGGAAGGCGGAGAGGCCACGGGGCGCGTCTGCGGCCTCGATGGACGGGGCGGGCGTGGAAGGGGTGAACATCTCCGCGCCGGCCGGGCGTTGTCGACGGCCGCGGCCGTCGGCGGCGGAGGCCTGCCGGGCGGCGGCGCGGGCGGCCTCGATCAGTTCGCGGGTCGAGGTGCGCGGCGCCGGCTGGGGCGCGTAGTCATGGGAGGCGTACTCCTGCGGGGCATAAGACTCGGCCGCAAGATCGGAGAAGCTGTCGGCGGCGGGGGCGGGGGGCTCGATATCGCCCTCATCGAGGTCGGCGAAGGCCGCGGGCGCGCTATGGGCCTCGGTCGTGGGTTCGGGGGCGAACGGATCGTCCGGGAACGGATCGGTCCCGTCCTGATCGGCGAAGCTGTCCGCGCTGAAACCGCCGTCGTCAAAGTCGGCGATGGCGGCGGCCGGGGTTTCGACCGCTTGGACGACGGCCTCGACGGCGGTTTTGCGCTGGGTCTCGGCCAGGCGCCGATCAAGGGTTTCCCGCGCCTCCTCGAGCAATTTGGCGGTGCGTTCCTCGCTCTGGCGGATTCGCTCGGACAGCTCCGTGGCGGAGCGATCGGAACGGCTGTTCAGCTTGTCGGTGACGCGGGCGACCTGATCGCCGACCTCATCGATGGCGGTGGCGGCCCGGCGCTCGGAGGCGGCGATGCGTTCGGCCAGCCGTTCGGCGATCTTGCCGATCTCGCCGCCCAGTTTTTCCAGGGCTTCGGCCTGCGCCGTGTCGGCCGTGCGCATGCGGTTCTCCATGGCTTCGGCGATGCGAGCCATCTTCCCCCCCACCTCCTCCACCGCCTTGGCGCTGCGGGTCTCAGCCACGGTGACGCGCTGGCCGAGACTTTGGGCGATCTTCACCACTTCGCGTCCCATGCGATCGATCGCCTGAGCCGATTGCCGTTCGGCGGATTCGACTTGGCCTGAAAGGTCGCGAAGCGCCGCCTCCATGCGATCGAGCTTGCCGTCGGCGGCGGCTCGCATCTGTTCGGTGAGTTCGGCCCGCTGCGCCTCCACCCGTTGCGCCAACTCGGCCCCAAGCCGCTCGAACCGGCGTTCGGGCGTGTCGGCGTCGCCCTCGGGACCAAGACGAGTTTCTGCGGTCTTCAGCCGGTCGTCCAGCCCTGCGAAACTGGCTTCGAGGGCGGACATGGCCGCGGCGGTGCGACCTTCGGCCTGCTCCAGCCGCTCGGCGATGCGGCTGACCACCGACTCGATGACTTCGGTATTGGGCGCGGCCTCGAGCCGGTCGACCCGGCGGGCGATGCCCGACAAGTCCTGACGCACCTCGGTCAGGGCGCCGCGGGTGCGGCTTTCGCCCTCGTAGATCTGGGCGGCGACGCGGCCGAGGGCCGATTCCAGGGCCTTCATGGCCTCGACGCGCGGGCCGTCGTCCTGCTCCATCTGTCGCATGCGGTCGGCGAGCTTGGCCTGGGCGCCCCGGACCTCGTCGAGGGCGCCATCGAAGCGGCCGCTCACCGTGCCCTGCTCGCGCTCCATCCCGTCGAGGCGCGACAGGACGCCCATCACCGACTGGTCGATGCCGCTGATGGCCAGGGTGGAACGATGCTCGGCCGCTTCCAGCCGGGAGGAGAAGGCGTCCAGGGCGCGGGTCAGGCGGATCAGCTCGCTTTCCGCGCGCGGCTCGTAGCCGCGGCGGGATGGGTCGGATTCATAAGCGAGGGGCGCCTCGGCGCCGGCCTGGAGTGCGGAACGGCGGCGGTATTCGGGCTCCATCGGCGGCGGCTCGAGATCACCGCCGTCGATGATCATCTGATTGAGCCATTCGCCGAGCGTCATGCCGGATCGACGGGCCAGATCCTTGGCGACTTCGCGCGCCTTGGGATCGATGCCCTTCACGCTCCAGGGTCCCGCCGAGCTCATGCTAATCACGCTCCCCAGGAGGCCCCGCCGAGAATCACAGGTGCGAAGCCTCGATCACAGGAACGCTAGCCTTCCACCTCTTGCGTGTAAACGCGACGTTAACGCTAGATGTAGTGGCTGGCGGCATTCCCTGTGGATGACTCGTTAAGTCTTCCTGAATTGCGCTTCCAGCCTTAAGGCCGCGTTAACGGAGCTTAACGCCGCCACGGCCTTGCCAGGGCGGCCGGCCTCGGCCATGCGGGCGCAATGGAATGGCCGGTCACCCTCGCCGTCACCCTCGCCCTGGCGGTTTTCGCTGCGCTGTGCGGCTGGGCCGGATCGCGTCCGCCGGATCCGCGGCGAGGCCCGCGTCTGGCGCCCTACCGGTTCCTGATGATGATGGGCGTCATGGGCCTGTTGCTGATGGCCGTGCACATGCTGAATCTGATGGGGCTCAAAACCGGCCGTTGAGCGTGGTTGATACTGGGCCCCGGCAGGGACTAAACTCTTTGAAGGCGCTTCTACGGGGGTGAAAACATGACTCGACAACTATTCGCCGGCGTGGCCGCCACGGCCGCGATCCTGTTGGCGGCGGTTCCCGCCCAAGCTCAGTTCGGCATGAACAAGACCCCGCCGAAGAACGCGGCCACCCCGGAACTGCCCCGGTGCGCCTCTCCCGTGGGCACGGCCGCGATCCAGGAGCCCCAGCGGGACTGGTGGACCGCCCTTGGCCTCAGCAATCCTGAATCCCTGATCAAGCTGATGGCCGCTCGCTCCAACTGCCTCAGGATCGTCGACCGCAACGGCGGCCTGGCCATGCGCAACACCGAGGCCGGCCTAGCCAACGCCGGCGACCTGCAGCGGGGCTCCAACATCGGCGGCGGCCAGGTTCGGGGCGCGGACTACTTCATCATCCCCGACATCGTGAACTCCAATTCCAACAGCGGCGGGGCCAATATCGGGGGGGTGCTGGGCGCCTTCGCCCCTCGCGGCTTCGGCGCGGTGCTGGGCGGCCTCAGCACCAAGTCCTCCGAAGCCCAGACCATCCTGACCCTGGTCAACGCCCGCACCACCGAACAGGAATATGTCGCCGAGGGCGTGGCCAAGAAGACCGACATCTCCTTCGGGGCCGGCGGCGGAGGCTTGGGCGCGGGCGGGTTCGCCGCCCTCGCGGGCGGCGGCTACGCCAACACCGACATCGGCAAGGTCATCACCGCGGCCTATTTCAACGCCTTCATCGACCTGATCGGGCACATGCAGCAGACCGCCCCAGGCCAGGCCGCCGCAGCGGCCCCGATCCAGGCCTATCAGGCCACCCAGGCCGTCGCGCTGCGCAGTTCGCCCTCGCCGACCGGCGCTTCGGTGCGCAATTTCAAGATCGGCGACCAGGTCTTCCCCACGGGCCAGAAGAATGGCGTGTGGTGGGAGGTGGACGACGAGAACGGCAACCGCGGCTGGGTCTCCTCGGCGATGATCTCCCCGCGCCGACAGTAGGTCTGCGCCGCTCGAGGTCCGCGCCGGAACCGGGTGGGTCTGTCGGGGTTCCCTTCACACCTCGACCGACCGGACCAGATCCATGACCCGTGCGCTGAAACCCCTCGCCGAGCAGGTGATCGTCATCACCGGAGCGACCTCCGGGGTCGGGTTGGCCACGGCCAGGGCGGCGGCCGAGCGCGGGGCCGCCCTGGTGCTGGTCGCCCGCAACGAAACCGCCCTGGCCGTCCTGGGCGAGGAGCTGCTGGCCAAGGGCGCCCGGGTGGAGGCCGTGGCTGCCGACGTCGGGGACCAGGTCCAGATTCAGGCGGCGGCGGCCGTCGCCGAGGCGACCTTCGGCGGCTTCGACACTTGGATCAACGATGCGGGCGCAGCCATCTACGGGCGCATCGAGGACACCCCGGTCGCGGACCAGCGGGCGCTGTTCGAAACCAACTATTGGGGGGTGGTCTACGGCTCCCTGGCCGCGGTCGAAGGACTGAAGACCCGTTCCACGCCGGGGGCCTTGATCAACGTGGGGTCGGTGCTGTCGGATCAGGCCCTGCCGATCCAGGGCGTCTATTCGGCCGCCAAGCACGCGGTGAAGGGATTCACCAACGCGCTGAGGATGGAGCTGATCCGGTCCCACCCGAAAATCTCCGTGACCCTGATCAAACCCAGCGTGCTGGACACCCCCTACAAGGAGCACGCGCGCAACTACACCGGCCATCCGGCGAGCAGTCCTCCGCCGGTGTACGACCCGGCCCTGGCCGCCGAGGCCATATTGTATGCCGCCGAACACCGGACGCGGGAGATCACCGTGGGCGGAGGCGGGGCCGCCTTCGCCCTGTTCGGCCAGTTGATCCCGTCCCTGGCCGAGCCGCTGTTCGCCTGGGCCGCGCCGCTGCTGCAGCGGGACCGCGCGGCCGGCCACGCCCGCGACTCCGAAAACCTGCGCCGGCCCGGCAGGGACCTCAGCGAACGCACCGGCGCCTACCCCTTTGTCCGCCGGACCAGCTGGTACACCCGGGCCCAGATGAATCCTGAGCTCACCGCCGGTCTGCTGGCGGCGGGCGGGACTTTTCTATGGCTGGCCTTGACCACCCGGCGCGCGCTGAAGGTCGCCCATATCAAGGCCGTGGTCCGCGCGCACGAACGCGAGAAGCAGCGCGCCCGCGAGGCCAAGGTCCTCGCCCGCCACCGGCCCAAGGGAACCCGAAGCTGACCTCGCGGCTTTCCGACTCCCCCTCTTTTGAGGGATTCGAGGAGCACGCTGGTGAAGCGCAGAGAGCTGACCAGCCAGACGATGGACGAGCGGGTCGCCGCACTGGAAGCCGCAGTGGAAGCGCGGACCCGAGACCTGAAGGCGGCGCTCGACCAGCGCACCGCCCTGCTTCACGAGCTCGACCATCGGGTCAAGAACAACCTCCAACTGATTTCCTCCCTGATGTTGATGCAGGCCCGGCGGACCGCCGATCCGTCCGTGCGCGCCGCGCTGGACGGCATGCTGGAGCGGCTCCACGCCATCGCCACCGTCCATCGCCGTCTGTTCCAAACCGAAGACGTCGAAAGGTTCGACCTGTCTGAGTTCGTCCGCGACCTGGTGGCCGATCTGGCGGGATCCAACCGCCATCCCCTGTTGACCTTCCAGTGCGTCCTGGCGCCCGCGGAGGTGCCCGCATCGCGGGCCGCGTCCCTGGCCCTGCTGATCAACGAACTGGTTAGCAACGCCATGCGCCACGCCTTTCCGGACGGCCGTCCGGGAAGGATCCTGATCGACGTTCGCAAGAGCGGCGAAGGGTTGAGGATCGAAATCGCCGATGACGGTGTTGGTATGGCGGGCTCCCCCGGCGGAGCCCAGGACGCGGCGGCGGGCTTTGGCCTGACCATCGTCGATTTGCTGGGCCGGCAATTGCGGGCGTGCATCCGGCGCGAGACCACAGACATCGGGGTCCGCACGGTGATCGCCCTGCCGCCCGAAAGCGTAGGAGTTGGGCGATGACGGCTAATCCGCCGCTCAGGGTGCTGATCGTCGAGGACGAGGTGCTGCTGGCGACCGAGTTGGAATATCTGGTCACGGCCAGCGGGGCAGAGCCGGTCGGCCACGCCATGACCTCGCCGGAGGCCCTCGATCTGGCCGAGCGGTTGCGCCCTGACCTGGCCCTGGTCGACGTCCACCTCGGCGACGGCCCCACCGGCGTCGAGGCCGCCCGGGGGATGACCGACCACTGCGGGGCCGTTGTCCTGTTCATCACCGCCAATCTGAAGCGGCTGCCAAGCGACCTGGCCGGGGCCTGCGGGGTGATGAGCAAGCCCTATTCGGAACATCAGGTCCGTGCGGCCCTGGGCTTTATCGAGGCCTGCATGGTCAACGGGCGGGCGACCTGCCCGCCGCCGCAGGGACTGCAGCTTTCGGCGGCCTACGCCGAGCTTTGGAACGGGCCGGCGGCGGCCTGAGACGGCGGTTCGGCCCGATCGCGGCTCCGTTGGCGGGACGCCCCTTGGACGGATGCGCTTCCTGAACAAGACTGACGCTTGACCGCGGCCGCCCGCCTGCTGTTGATGCGCGCGCTTTGCGCCAACCGAGGCCGCAGTCATGACCGAATCGACCAATCGCGAATCCCCCGACCAGTGGGAGACCGCCACCAAGCTCGTCCGCGGCGGCCTGACCCGCTCGCCCTACGGCGAGACCGCCGAGGCGTTGTTCCTCACCCAGAGCTTCGTCTACGACACCGCCGAACAGGCCGACGCCCGTTTCGCCGGCGACGATCCGGGTTTCGTCTATTCGCGCTACGCCAACCCGACCACCAAGATGTTCGAGGACAAGCTGGCGCTGCTGGAAGGTGCGGAAGCCTGCCGCTCGACCGCCTCCGGCATGGCCGCCGTGGCCACCGCCTTGCTGGGCCTGTGCAAGGCCGGCGACCATCTGGTGGCCAGCCGCGCCCTGTTCGGCTCCTGCCGCTGGATCATCACCCAGCTCCTGCCCCGCTACGGCGTCGAAACCACCCTGGTCGACGGTCCCGACATGGCGGCCTGGGCGGCGGCGATCCGGCCCAACACCCGGACCATGTTCCTGGAGACCCCGGCCAATCCGATGCTCGAGGTGATCGACATCGCCGCGGTGGCGTCCCTGGCCAAACAGGCCGGCGCCCGCTTGGTGGTCGACAATGTGTTCGCCACCCCGATCTTCCAGCGGCCCCTGCAGCTGGGAGCGGACGTGGTGGTCTATTCCGCCACCAAGCACATCGACGGCGGCGGACGGGTGCTGGGCGGGGCCCTGCTCGGCGACTTCAAGTTGATCGACGAGACCTACCGCGACTTCCTGCGCCACACCGGCCCGGCCCTGTCGCCCTTCAACGCCTGGGTGCTGCTGAAGGGGATGGAGACGCTGGAGCTGCGCGTGCGGCGCCAGAGCGAGACCGCGGCGACCCTGGCCGACCGGATCGCCGAGCACCGCAAGACCAAACGACTGTTCTATCCGACCCGTCCCGACCACCCCCAGTCGGCGGTGGCGCGCCGGCAGATGAGCGGCGGCAGCAACATCATCGCCATCGATCTCGGCGACCGGGCGGCGGCGTTCAACTTCCTCAACGCCCTGCAGGTCGTCGACATTTCCAACAACCTCGGCGACTCCAAGTCCTTGGTCACCCATCCCTCAACCACTACCAACCGCTCGGTGAGCGAGGAGGAACGCCTGGCCATCGGCCTGACCGATGGGTGCGTCCGGCTGTCGGTGGGACTGGAAGGCCTGACCGATCTGTGGCGCGACATCGCCCGCGCGCTGGAGGCGGCGTGAACGACCCCGGTCCCCGGGGACGGCGCCGCGGCCGTCCGGCTTCCGAAAACCCCTATATGGCCGAGAGCCACGGGTTCCAGGTGCGGGTGCGGCCAAGCTATTTGCCCGAGCAGTCCGACCCCGACGAACACCGTTTCGTCTGGGCCTATCGGGTCGAGATCGAGAATCGCGGCGAGGAGACCGCCCAACTGATCTCGCGCCATTGGATCATCACCGACGCCACCGGTCGGGTGGAGGAGGTCCAGGGCCTGGGGGTGGTCGGCGAACAACCTTCGATCCGGCCGGGCGAGACCTATGCCTACGCCTCGGGCTGTCCCCTGGCGACGCCCTCGGGGGTCATGACCGGAAGCTACGCCATGGTCGGCGACGGGGGCGCCCAGTTCGAGATCGAGATCCCGGCCTTCTCCTTGGACCTGCCAGCGATCCGCCGAGTGGTGAACTAAGTCCCCGACTGGTCTTTGCGGCGGTCCGGGCTTGAGGTCGGCGGGTTAATTCCCCGCCATCTCCGCCACGATCGCCAATGCCGCGGCGCGCGGATCGGCGGCTGCGGCGATCGGCCGGCCGACCACCAGATGGCTGGCTCCGTTGGCCAGGGCGTCGGCCGGCGTCGCCGCCCGCGCCTGGTCGTCGAGACCGGCGCCGGCCGGGCGCACCCCCGGCGTGACCACCAGGAAGTCGGGACCGCCGATGCGCCGGGCCAGGGCCGCCTCGTGCGGACTGGCGATCACCCCGTCGGCGCCTGACTCCAGGGCCTGGCGGATGCGGCGCTCCACCAGGGCCTCCACGCTCAGGCTGTAGCCGATCTCGCCCAGGTCCTGGCCGTTCAGGCTGGTCAGGACGGTGACGCCCAGCACCTTCAGCCCCGACCCGCGGGTCCCGCGCACGGCGGCGGCCAGCACCTGGGGTTCGGCATGGACGGTCAGGAAGTCTCCCGCTCCGGCGGCGGCGATCGCGGCCGCGGCCTTCTCCACGGTCGCCCCGATGTCGTGCAGTTTCCAGTCAAGGAAGACCCGCCGGCCCCGGGCCTTGAGGTCGCGGGCCATCTCCATCCCGCCGACGGCCATCAACTGCAGCCCGATCTTGTAGAACGAGACCGCGTCGCTCAGCCCCTCGACCGTCGCTTCGGCCTCGGCCCGGCTCGGCAGGTCGAGGGCCACGATCAAGCGGGGGTCGGCGGTCATCCATGGTCTCCGGGCGCAGGCCGCAACGGCCCTTGCGGACTGGACGGCGACTTTGAGGTTGTCTGGCTAAGCCGCCAGGATGGGGGAGGGCGCCGGGGCGGTCAACGGCCGACCTGGCGCGCCATCAGCCGCATGCCCAACTGTTCCGGCAAGGCCCGGGCCAGGACCGCCAGGGCCTTGTTGACCCCGCCGGGAACGCAGATCGGCCGGTTGGCCTCGGCCGCCGCATAACCCGCCTGGGCCACGTCCCTGGCCTCCAGCCACATCCAGGGCGGGGCTGAGGCGACCGTCTTGGTCATCGCCGCGACCTGATGGAATTCCGACCGGGTCAGCCCAGGACATAGGGCGGTGACGTGGACGCCGGTCCCCCGGGTCTCCAGGTGCAGGCCCTCGGAAAATTTCACCAGGAACGCCTTGGCCGGCGAATAGAGCCCCTGGCTGGGCGGGGCGGGCATCAGCCCCATCAGCGAGGCGACGTTGACGATCCGTCCGAAGCCGCGCTCGACCATTCCGGGCAGCACCAGGTGGGCCAGGGCGGCGGGGGCGGCGACCATGACCTGCAGGAAGGCCTGGTGTTCGGTCCAGGGGTGGACCCCATGGTCGCCGCGCAGGCCATAGCCGGCGTTGTTGACCAGGGCGTCCACCGTACATCCCCGGGCCGCCAGCTCGGTCGTCAGCCGTTCGGGCGTTTCAGGCAGGGCCAGATCGCCGGGGAGGACCAGGACCTCGATCCCGAAGTCATTGCGCAAGGATGCGGCCAGCATTTCCAGCCGCTCCGCCCGGCGGGCGGTCAGGGCGAGGTCATAACCATGGGCCGCATAGGTCCGGGCGAAGGCGGCGCCGATGCCGGCCGAGGCGCCGGTGACCAGGCAAAGCCGGCGGCCTGAGGGCGCGCTCATGCCGCCGGCAGGGCTTGGGCCCGCGCCAGCAGGTCGGCGACGGTGATCCGCGACAGCTGTTCGGCCGCCGCCGCCTCGGCCGCCCGGATGGCCTGGCTGACCGCCCGCGGGATCGTCTCGCCGACCGGACAGCCCTTGGCGCCGGCGGGCGGACAGCCCAGGCTGGCGCAGCCGCCGACCGCGCGCAGCACCGTGTCCAAGGCGATCCTCTCCGGGGGGACCAGAAGCCATGCGCCGCCGCGGGCGCCCGGCCGGGCGCCGATCAGTCCCGCCCGGGCCAGCATGGCGGTGACCCGCCGGACCACCACCGGATTGGTCGGCATCGACGCAGCCAGGGCCGCGCTCGACACCGCCGCCTCCGGCCCGAACGCCCGGGCGTGGGCCAGATAGGCGAGGGCGTGGGCGGCCACGGGGAATCGCTGACTGTCGGACATGACCCGGGGAACGTAAGCGGCGCGGATGGGCGTTCAATAGGCAAGCGAGGGCCCGCGGGGGCGAGCATGATTGAACCCGTGCGGGAAAGGGAGTATCGCGGCGCGCCGTTTCATGGGCCAGCGGACCTTCCGCCCGCCCGGAGGAGTCGTATGGCTGCCAAGCCTTTGGGCGCATCGAATGCAGCCGCTGCGGACGCGGCCGCCGATACGAGTAGCCACGCAGCACCCGCTTCACCCGCGCCCGAGCCGGCTTGCCCTCCGGGTCAGGAGGCGTCGGCCGCCGCTGATGCGAACGGGGGGCATGGCCATCGCCGCGCCGGTTTCTGGACCTTGGCGCTGGGTTCGGTGGGGGTGGTGTTCGGGGACATCGGCACCAGCCCGCTCTACGCCATGCGCGAGGCGCTCGCCCATTCCCGCTCCAGCGCCAGCACCGAGATCGCGGTGCTTGGCGTGGTCTCGCTGGTGCTCTGGGCCCTGACGCTTATCGTCACGGTCAAATACGTGATCTTCCTGATGCAGGCGGACAACAAGGGCGAAGGCGGGACGCTGGCCCTGATGGCCTTGGCCCAGCGTGCGCTGGGCCGTCGGGCTCTGCCCGTCTTCCTTCTCGGCGTCGTCGGCGCTTCGCTGTTCTACGGCGACGGAATCATCACGCCGGCGATCTCGGTGTTGTCGGCGGTGGAAGGGGTCAAGGACGCTCCAGGGGTAGGGCGACTGTTCTCGCCCTATGTGCTGGTGATTTCCGCCGTGATCCTGATCGGGCTGTTCATGGTCCAGGCCCGGGGGACCCAGAAGGTCGCCTCCCTGTTCGGCCCCATCACCGTGATCTGGTTCCTGGTGCTGGGAGGGCTGGGCCTGTTCCACTTGTCGGACGACTGGTCGATCTTCCGCGCCTTCAACCCGTGGTTCGGGGTCAAGTTCCTGATCGAGAACGGGTTCCTCGGCTTCGTCATCCTGGGCAGCGTATTCCTGGCCGTGACCGGGGCGGAGGCGCTCTACGCCGACATGGGCCATTTCGGAAAAGGGCCGATCCGCGCGGCCTGGCTGGGGCTGGTGTTCCCATGCCTCGCCCTGAACTACCTCGGCCAGGGCGCCCTGATCCTGCACCGGCCGATAGCGCGGCATAATCCGTTCTACGAGATGGTGCCCCAGGCCGTTTACTGGCCCGTGCTGCTCCTGGCGGCCTGCGCCACGGTCATCGCCAGCCAGGCGGTGATCACCGGCGCCTTCTCCATGACCCAGCAGGCGGTGCAGCTGGGCCTAGTGCCGCGGATGGAGATCAAGCGGACATCCGAGACCCAGTCGGGCCAGATCTTCGTGCCGGCGATCAACAACTTCCTGATGCTCGGGGTGCTGCTGCTGCTGTTCACTTTCCAGACGTCGAGCCGGCTGGCCTCGGCCTACGGCATCGCGGTGACGGGGGCGATGTTCGTCGACACCCTGCTGGCGGTGGTGATCGTGCGCCGGTTCTGGAAATGGGGCTGGCTCGGGGCTGCGGCGCTTCTGCTACCGCTGGGTCTCCTCGACATGGTGTTCATCTCCTCCAACCTGTTGAAGATCCCCGACGGGGCCTGGCTGCCGCTGCTGCTGGCTCTCGGGCTGGTGACGCTGATGTGGACCTGGACCCAGGGCAATCAGATCCTGTCGGACAAGACCAAGCGGGACTCGGTGCCCCTGGCGGACCTGATCGAGATGCTGCGCGCCCGTCCGCCCCACCGGGCGCCCGGGACGGCCATCTTCCTGACCTCGGACGTCGACACCGCTCCGGTGGCGCTGATGCACAACCTCAAGCACAACAAGGTGCTGCACGAGAAGAACGTGCTCCTGACCGTGCTCACGGCGGAGACGCCGCGGGTGCGGGACGAGGACCGGGTGCGTATCGAGCCGGTCAACGCCGACTTCAACAAGGTCTACCTGTCCTATGGGTTCATGGAGAGCCCCAACGTGCCCAAGGCCCTGGGGCTGTGCCGCAAGCACGGGCTGAAGTTCGACATCATGTCGACGTCGTTCTTCCTCGGCCGCCGGTCGGTGGTGCCTTCGGCCAATGCCGGCATGCCGCTGTGGCAGGACAAGATCTACATCTACATGCTCAAGAACGCCGCCAACCCGACGGAATTCTTCCGCATTCCGCCGGGCCGCGTGGTGGAGCTGGGCGCCCAGGTGACGGTCTAGTGATCTCCGTCTGGGCGGCGGTCGCGGCTTGGCTGGTCGCTTGGACCGTCCTGGCGTGGCTGTCGATGAGCCTGCTCAAGCAGGTGCGGCCGGGGGAGACCGTGCCGATGCGGCGCAAGGGCGACGGGACCCCGGCGTGGCGGGTGCAGCCGGGGGTGGCCGCCCTGTTCACCCCGGCGCTGGCGACCGCGGTAGGCCTCGTCACCATCGGCGTCAGCCTGCTCTATGGCCACGGCGAGGCGCCGGCGACCAACGTGTTGCTGGCGGCGGTGTTTGTCGCCGCCCACTGGGTCCAGGTGACCATGGCCATCAAGGTGCTGGAGCAGGAGCGGAGCCGGCGGTAGCCCCCTGGAGGGGAAGGGGTTTATGCGGCGGGTTGACCCTGCGCTCCCGTATCCCTAAAGCGCCGACGCCACTTCCCCGAAGGATCACCGCCTTGGCCGCTCAGCCCCCCGTCAAGAAAGTCGTGCTCGCCTATTCGGGGGGGTTGGACACCTCGATCATCCTCAAGTGGCTGCAGGAGACCTATGGCTGCGAGGTGGTGACCTTCACCGCCGACCTGGGCCAGGGCGAGGAGCTGGAGCCAGCGCGGCAAAAGGCGCTGCTGCTGGGGATCAAGCCCGAGAACATCTTCATCGAGGACCTGCGCGAGGAATTCGTCCGCGACTATGTGTTCCCCATGTTCCGGGCCAACACGGTCTACGAGGGCCAATACCTGCTCGGCACTTCCATCGCCCGGCCGCTGATCGCCAAGCAGCAGATCGACATCGCCCATCGGGTCGGCGCCGACGCGGTCTGTCACGGCGCCACCGGCAAGGGCAACGACCAGGTCCGTTTCGAGCTCGGCTACTATGCGCTCGACCCGGACATCCGGGTGATCGCGCCCTGGCGCGAATGGGACTTCAAGAGCCGCGAGGCGATGATCGAATACGCCGAGCACAACCAGATCCCGATCGCCAAGGACAAGCGCGGCGAGGCCCCGTTCAGCGTCGACGCCAACCTTCTGCACTCGTCCTCCGAAGGCAAGGTGCTGGAGGACCCGGCGGTCGAAGCGCCCGAGTTCGTCTACCAGCGGACCATCGCCCCCGAGGCCGCGCCCGATCAGGCCGCCACCTTCACCATGGACTTCGAACAGGGCGATCCCGTCGCCATCGACGGCGAGCGGCTGTCGCCGGCCGCCCTGCTCACCCGGCTCAACCAGCTTGGCCACGACAACGGGGTGGGGCGGCTCGACCTGGTGGAGAACCGCTTTGTCGGCATGAAGTCGCGCGGCGTCTACGAGACTCCGGGCGGCTCCATCCTGCTGGTCGCCCACCGGGGGATCGAGAGCATCACCCTCGACCGCGGGTCGATGCACCTGAAGGACGAGCTGATGCCCCGCTATGCGGAGCTGATCTACAACGGCTTCTGGTTCTCTCCCGAGCGCGAACTGCTGCAGGGTTTGATCGACAAGAGCCAGGCCCTCGTCACGGGGCGGGTCACCGTCAAGCTCTACAAGGGCAACGTCACGGTCATCGGTCGCGAGAGCCCCTATTCGCTCTACGACCAGGACCTGGTCACCTTCGAAGAGGGCAAGGTCGCCTACGACCACCGCGACGCGGCGGGCTTCATCAAGCTGAACGCCCTGCGCCTGCGCGTGGCCGCGAAGCGGGACCAGCGGACCCGGGATCGGGGCTAGGGGCCTCTTCCGGTCCGTCCAGGCGGCGATAGCGGTAGCGGTTGCGGATTTCCGAGGCGAAGAACCGGCCTTTGGACCGCGCCGCACGAAAGGCCCGGTATACCGAGGCGGGCGTCTCGAAATAGGCGTAGAGGTCGCCGTCGACGAAGGTGACGAACAGGGTCGCCGTCTGGTCGTCGTAGCTCAGGCTGCGGATGGCGGTCGAAGGCATCGCTGGATCAACCCCTGCCGCCGCCTTGCGGTTTCCGTGCCAGAGCGCGATGGCCGCTTTAGCCGGCTTCCATTTAAAGCCACCGTGTTCCAATGAACCTGCCTGCCGACCCCGCGCGCTATGCCGCCTTCCTCGGCGTGATGGCGGCCATGGCTTTCTTTCCCGGTCCGGCCAATCTGTTCTGCGTCGCCACCGGCATGGCCAGGGGCCGGCGCGCGGCCCTGGCCGCTATGATCGGAATGAACTGCGCCACTCTGGTCTGGTACGGGGCGGCGAGCCTGGGCCTCGACGCTCTGATCTCGGCCTTTCCCGACGCCTTTCGCCTGCTGCGTCTCCTGAGTGCGGCCTACCTGATGTGGATGGCCGTCGGTGCGGTCAAAGAGGGCTTGGCCGGCCAGGTCCCGCCCGCCGCGGTGCGTCCTCCGGCGCCGGGCGCTGCGTTGCGCAGCGGCTTTCTGGTCCAGATCGCCAACCCGAAAGTCCTGCTTTTCTTCACGGCTGTCTTGCCTCCCTTCGTCGACCTGGCCAGAGCTCTGCGGCCGCAGCTGGTCCTCTTTGCTGTGGCGACGATCGGCCTCGACGCGGCTGCGATGACCGCCTTCGGCCTCGGCGGCGCGGCCTTCGCCGGCTGGATGGAGCGCCCCCGGTTCCGGCGCAGCTTTTCGCTGGCGGTCGCGGCCTTGCTCGCCGGCGCCGCGGTTCTGGTCGCGCTCTCGGGACTTGGCCGCTGAGCTGTCAGGGGATTGTGACTCCGTTCAGGGGCTGTTCAGGCATGGCCTATTTTCATTCGGGTCGTGAACCGGCGCCCAGGCCAGGCTTTAATCACAATAGGGCCGCGGACTTCTGAACCTGTTCAGACAACCGTGGCATTCATCAACTTGGGGGCTTCGTAGGAGTCCGAACCATGAAACGCCTGATCATCGCAGCAGCGGCCA
Organism: Caulobacteraceae bacterium; assembly: GCA_035493955.1. Classification (GTDB taxonomy): domain Bacteria; phylum Pseudomonadota; class Alphaproteobacteria; order Caulobacterales; family Caulobacteraceae; genus NCED01. The sequence goes on from DATJHI010000001.1 coordinate 74,589, forward strand.
CGGCGGCGCTGGCGCTCAGCGCCTGCGAAACCGCGACGCCGTACCAGCCGCTGACGAGGGGGTCGGCCACCTCCGGCGGCTATAGCGAGCGTGCGCTCGAGCCCAACCGTTGGCAGGTCAGCTTCTCCGGCAATTCGCTGACCGACCGAAGGACGGTGGAAACCTACCTTTTGTACCGTTCGGCTGAATTGACCCTGGCCCAGGGCTACGATTGGTTCGAGATCGTCGACCGCAACACCGACGCCAAGACCCGGGTCTATCCCGACGCCTTCTACGATCCCTGGGGCTACGGCGGCTTCTGGGGCCCCTCCTGGCGGGTCTACGGCGGCCGCTTCGGCGGCTGGAGCCGCTATGGCTACTGGGGCGGCTGGGGCGGACGGCCCTGGGCCTGGGGCCCTGCGGACTACCAGTCGGTGACCCAGTACGAGGCCACGGCGGAGATCTTCATGGGCAAGGGCGCCAAGCCGGCCAACGACCCCAAGGCGTTCGACGCCCGCGCCGTGCAGACGCGGCTGGGCCCGACCATCGCCCGCCCGACCTGATACGAAAAAAGGCGGCCGGCGCGGGCCATCACCGCGCCGGCCCGATTCCCACGTCCGAAGGTTGAGCGCGGGAGAGGGGACTAGCGATGAGCGATTCCAAAGGTTTCGACCCCAGCGCCATCCTTGACCCCAACCGGGCCCTGATCCCGGCGGTGCAGCGGGTCAACAGCCGGCTGGTCCGACGGGGCTTCTGGCCCAAGATCCGCAAGCTGGCGCGCAAGCTGCCCTTCGCCGAAGACGTGGTGGCCCTGTGGTTCTGCGCGCGCGACCGCGAGACGCCGATGGCCACCAAGGCCATGCTGACGGCGGCCCTGGCCTATTTCGTCCTGCCCACCGACGTCGTCCCGGACTGGTTCGTCGGGCTCGGCTTCACCGACGATGCGGCGGTGATCGCCGCAGCCATCGCCATCGCCGGCCGCGCCATCCGCGAAAGCCACCGCCTTGCCGCCCGCGCCCTTTTGGACCGGTTCGCCGACGAGGCCTGACCGTGGCCATTCATGTCGTTGCGAATGAGTTGCAAACACGTTCGCAGTCCATTATCTAGTGGGCCGTCTCCAAGGGCGATCGGTCCCCATGTACGTCTGCAACTGCAACGGCATCCGTGAACGCGACGTCCGCACCGCCATCGATGCGGGTGCGGCCCGGCCCGCCGACGTCTTCCGCCATTGCCAGACTCAGCCTCAATGCGCGAAATGCGTCTGCGACATGCGGCGGATGATTCAGGACACCCACGAGGCCCTGAGACACGCCGCCGAGTAGCGGGCTTAAGGCTCTGGCGAGCGGCGCCGGGCGACCAGACGAGGCGCAAGTCCCATGAAGGGCGATCCGGCGATCATCCGCCTGTTGAACACCGTGCTCACCAATGAGCTGACCTCGGTGAACCAGTATTTCCTCCACGCCCGCATGTTCCAGAACTGGGGCTTCGCCGCCCTGGGCAAGGTGGTCTACGAGGAATCCATCGAGGAGATGAAGCACGCCGACAAGCTGATCAAGCGGGTGCTGTTCCTCGACGGCCTGCCCAATCTCCAGGACCTGCACAAGCTGTCGATCGGCGAGACGGTGTTCGAAGCCATGGCCGCCGACCTCAAACTGGAGCTGGCCGGCCGGGCGACCCTGATCCCCGGCGTGGCCCAATGCGAGCAGGCCAAGGACTACGTCAGCCGCGAACTCCTGGTGGAGATCCTCGCGGACACCGAAGATCACATCGACTACCTGGAGACCCAGCTTTCGCTGGTGAAGTCCCTGGGCGAGCAGAACTATCTGCAATCGGCGATGGGCGAGATCGAGGAGTAGCGCTTCGCGCGAGCGGAGCGAGCGTTCTGCTAAAGCTGGGCGTCCGCGGCCGCCAGGGCGTCGGCGATCGAAACCTTGCACCCCTGGGCCGCCAGGGCGTCGGCCAGGGCGATCAGGCACATCCGCACGTGGCGGGGACTGGCCGAAGCCCCCATCAGGCCGATCCGCCATACCTGACCCTTCAGAACCCCGACGCCGGCGCCAATCTCCAGGCCGAAGCGGTCCAGCATGCGGGCTTGGACCATCGCCTCGTCGATCCCGTCGGGGACCCGCACGGCGTTCAGCTGCGGTAGGCGGTGGGCCTTGGCGACCAGGAAATCGAGGCCCAGCGCCGCCACCCCCGAGGCGAGGGCCTCGTGCATGCGACGGTGACGGTTGAACGAGGCCTCCAGACCCTCTTCGGACAGCACGGTCAGGGCTTCGTGCAGGCCGTAGATCGCGTTGACCGGGGCGGTGTGGTGATAGGCGCGGCCGCCCTCGCCGCCCCAGTAGCTCATCAGCAGGGACAGGTCGTTCAGCCAGGTCCGGCACGGCGACTTGCGCGCGGCGACGGCCTCGCGGACGCGGGGCCCGAAGGCGAAGGGGGCGAGGCCCGGCGGGGCCGACAGGCATTTCTGGGTCCCCGCATAGACGACGTCGGCGTCCCAGCCGGCGGTGTCGACGGCTATGCCGCCCAGCGAGGTGACGCAATCGACCACGGTCAGCGCCCCGTGCTCCCGGGCGAGTGCGCACAGGGGGCCGGGATCGGACAGGGCGCCGGTGGAGGTTTCGGCGTGGACCAGGGCCAGCACCTTGGCCCGACGGGCCCAGAGCGCCGCTTCGATCCTTTCCGGCTCGATGGGCCGGCCCCATTCGTGTTCGACCCGGACCACCTCGGCCCCGGCGCGTGCGGCCATCTCGGCCATCCGTCCGCCGAACAGGCCGTTGACGGCGACCACGGCCACGTCTCCTGGCTCCAAAAGGTTGAGCATGGCCGCCTCCATCCCGGCGGTGCCGGGGCCGGGCAGGGGGATGCAGGCGTGGTCCGGGGCGCGGAACACCGCAGCCAGTCCGGTCTTGACCTCTTCCATCAGCGCCTGGAAGGCTGGGTCGAGGTGGCCCAGGGTCGGGCGGGCGGCGGCGGCGCGCACGCGGGCGGACACTTCGGAAGGCCCTGGGCCCATCAAAATCCGCTCAGGGGGATAGAAACTGTGCAACTGCCCGTATCCTCACGCCATGGTGATTAGAACCTAGACCTCGGGCGTCGCAAACTACAGCCTTGGATGGAGGTCCAAAGTCCCTCGCGTCCGTCGCCTGCCGGGCCCGCCCGGACCGGGCGGCGGACGCGGCCTTTTTGGGGGCCCGCCATCCTCTTCCGTTCCCATGAGGTCCGAGGCGATCCGCAGGTCATCCGTGTGGGGAGGGGGTCCCCCAAAGGGGCCGTGGAAGCCTACCGGAAGGGCGGCTCGTCGAAGGCGCGCAGCTTGCGTGAATGCAGCTCCGCCCCTTCCTCGCGCAGCAGGTCCACCGCGGTGAGGCCGATCTTCAGGTGCTCGGAGATGGCCTGTTCGTAGAACCGGTTGGCCTGGCCCGGCAGCTTGATCTCCCCGTGCAGGGGCTTGTCGGAGACGCACAGCAAGGTGCCGTAAGGGGTGCGGAACCGGTATCCCTGGCCGGCCACGGTGGCCGATTCCATGTCGATGGCCACCGCCCGGGACTGGTTGAAGCGCAGGGCCGACGAGGTGAAGCGGAGCTCCCAGTTGCGGTCGTCGGTGGTGACCACCGTGCCGGTGCGCATCCGCCGCTTCAGCGCGTCGCCGGTGTCGCCGGTGACGAGTTCGGCCGCCCGTTGCAGGGCCACCTGGACCTCGGCGATTGGCGGGATGGGGATTTCCGGCGGCAGCACGTCGTTCAGCACATGGTCGTCGCGCAAATAGGCGTGGGCCAGCACATAGTCGCCGATGCTCTGGCTTTCGCGCAGGCCGCCGCAGTGGCCGATCATCAGCCAGGCCTCGGGGCGCAGCACCGCCAGGTGGTCGCAGATGGTCTTGGCGTTGGAGGGGCCGACGCCGATGTTGACCAGGGTGACGCCCCGGCCGTCGGCGGTCATCAGGTGATAGGCCGGCATCTGGTAGCGTTGCCACGGCGAGGTCGCGATCAGCCGCGCCGCTTCGGGGGTGTCGGCGGCGACCGATAGGCCTGGGGCGGACAACCCCGTGTACCGCCCCCCTGCCGCCAGTTCGGCCAACCCCCAGCGCACGAACTCGTCCACATAGCGCTGGTAGTTGGTCAGCAGCACGAAGGGCTGCACGTCCTCGGCCGGCGTGCCGGTGTAGTGTTTCAGCCGGGCCAAGCTGAAATCGATCCTGGGGCCGTCGAACAGGGCCAGCGGCCGGGCCGATTCCAGCGCCGGCGACCAGACCCCGTCGACCACCTCGTCGCCGATCTCGGACAGCACGGGGGTGGGGAACCAGCGGGACAGGCCCTCCGCGGCCGCCTGGTCCAGAGCCAGGTCGTCGGCCCCGTCGAGCACATAGGGATAGGGGATCTCCTTGTCCGAGCGCCCGACCTCGACCTTCACCCCATAGTCCTGCACCAAAAGGCTCAGCTGTCCGTGCAGATAGCCGCGGAACAGCGCGGGGCGGGCTATGCTGGCGGCGTAGACCCCGGCGTCCGTGACCCGGGCGAAGGCGCGGGCGACCCGGGGCGGCGGACCGTCCGGCGCGTAGGTCAGGCGGATCTGCGGATAGGCGAACAGGCCTTTCGCGCGCGCCTCCGCATCCGGGCGTTCGCCGTGGCGGATGTAGGCGGCGAGGCTGGCGCGCAGGTTGGCGCAGGACTCTTCGTAGAGCGCTTCCAGCCTGTCGAGCAGGGCGGGCAGATCCGAAACCATGGTCATCGCCAAACCATAGCTCCCCATCTCTGCAGTTTCGAGACCGGCCGACCCCCTTGACCTGGGCGGGCGCGGGCCGTCAAACAGCGCAACGTCCCGGAGGCTCCATGGAACCGTTCGACCGCCTGGAGGGCCGCGCTGCGCCGCTGCCCCTGGCCAATATCGACACCGACCAGATCATTCCCGCCCAATTCCTGAAGACGGTGGAGCGCAAGGGCCTTGGCAAAGGCCTGTTCTACGGCCTGCGTTTCGACGGCGAAGGGCGTCCACGTCCCGAGTTCGTGCTCAACCAGCCGGCCTACAAGGGCGCCAGCCTGTTGATCACGGGCGACAACTTCGGCTGCGGCTCGTCGCGGGAGCACGCGCCCTGGGCCCTGATGGATTTCGGTGTGCGCTGTGTGATCGCCCCGTCCTTCGCCGACATCTTCTTCGGCAACGCCGTCAACAACGGCCTGTTGCTGATCGTCATGCCCGAGGCCGAGGTCGAGGCCTTGTCCGCCGAGGCTCGCGGCGGCAACCACGTTTTCTCCGTCGACCTGGAGGCCCAGACCGTCACCGCGCCGTCGGGCACGGTCTTCCGTTTCGAGATCGATCCCGACCGCAAGCACAAGCTGCTGAACGGCCTCGATCCCATCGGCGAGAGCCTCCAGCACGTTGGCGAGATCGACGCCTATGAGGCGGCCCGCCGATTGCAGCAGCCCTGGGCGGCGGCCTGATCTGCGCGCGTCGCGCCTGCGTTTTCCAAGCCAATCAAGTCGAAGAGACCCGATGACCAAGACCCTCCTGCTTCTTCCCGGCGACGGCATCGGCCCCGAGGTGATCGCGGAAGTGCGCCGCGTCGTCGACTGGATGATCGCCAAGGCGGGCCTGGACCTGGCGTTGAGCGAGCTTCCCTACGGCGGCGCCGCCTATGACGCCTTCGGCACGCCCCTGCCTGAGGAGACCAGGCTTGCGGCCCTGGCCGCGGACGCGGTGCTGATGGGGGCGGTGGGCGGTCCGCAATGGGCGAGCGCCCCTCGCCACCTGCGCCCCGAGGCGGGCCTCCTCACCCTCCGCAAGGACATGGACGTGTTCGCCAACCTGCGTCCGGCCCTGTGTTTCGACGCTCTGGCTGAGGCTTCGAGCCTGAAGCGCGAGGTGGTCGCGGGCCTCGACATCATGATCGTGCGTGAGCTGACCAGCGGGGTCTATTTCGGCCAGCCGCGCGGGATGGAGACCCTGGACGACGGGACGCGCCGCTGCATCGACACTCAAAGCTATACGGAAGACGAGATCGTCCGGGTCTGCCGCGTGGCCTTCGAACTGGCCCGCAACCGGCGCAACAAGGTGGTCTCGGCCGAGAAGGCCAACGTGATGGAGACCGGCCTGTTCTGGCGCGAGGTGGTCACGGCCCTGCACAAGCGCGACTACGCCGATGTCGAGCTCGAGCACATGCTGGCCGACAACTGCGCCATGCAGCTGGTCAAGAACCCCAAGCAGTTCGACGTCATCGTCACCGACAACCTGTTCGGCGACATCCTGTCGGACGAGGCCTCGATGCTGACGGGAGGGATCGGGCTGCTGCCTTCGGCCGCCCTCGGCGCGCCGGGCAAGCCTGGGCTGTACGAGCCGATCCACGGTTCTGCGCCGGACATCGCCGGCAAGGGCGTGGCCAATCCGATCGCGGCCATCCTGTCCTTCGAGATGGCGCTGCGTTGGTCCCTGGGCCGCGAGGACCTGGCCGACCGGCTGTTCGCGGCGGTGCGCAACGCCCTCGACGGCGGCGCGCGCACCGGCGACCTCGGTGGCACGCTGTCGACGCGGGGTATGGGCGACGCGGTGATCGCCGCGCTGTGACCGGACCTTCCCCAAGGGGGAAGATCCGGGATCGACGCGAAGCCTAGTGCTTCTTGGCCATCATCGCGCTCGGCTTTGCGGCCATGGCGCTGGGGCATTTGGTGAACTTGCCGGCGGCGTCCTTGCAGGGACCCGCCTTCGGCGCGGGGGCCGCCACACATTTGGTGAACTTGCCCTTTTCGTCCTTGCAGGGGCCGGACTTGGGGGCGGGCGCCGCCACGGGGCATTTGGTGAACTTGCCGGCCGCGTCCTTGCAGGGGGCGGCCTTGGCGGCCGGCGCCTTGTCGGCGGCGGTTGCTTCGGTTCCGACGGCGGCGAAGGACAGGGCCAGGGCGGCGACGAGGGCGAGGGCGGTCTTCATGGGAGTCTCCCGGGTGACGATGGCCCAGTCTGCCGCCGGTTTCGGGCGAACGCCAGCCGCGACGGCAAAGGTTGCGCCGGCCTCTCGTTCAGCCCGCCGCTTCGTCCTGGTGGGCGGCGGCCAGGGCGGGCAGGTGCTCGGCGAGGGTCTCGGCGACCTTGTCGGGGTCCAGGCCCATCGAGGCTGCGATCTGGCCGAGTTGTTCATTGCCAAGGGCGGACTTCAACTGATCGGCGCTGATCGGCAGGTTCTGCGCATTGGCGGAAAGCCACGAGGCGACATGCTCGCCCATGCCGCTGCTCTGCAGGGTGGCCAGCAGCCCGCCCATGCCGCCGGGGGCGGCGCCGGCGACGGCCTGCGACAGCATCGACTGCGCTGCGCCTTCGGCAGCTTGGAACACCTGGCCCTTGAGGTCGTCGAACAAGCCCATCGGTCGATTCCTCTGTCTGATCGGGGCCCGCCATGGCGGCGGGCGCGACTTCACCTAAACACGCCTGGGTCGGCGCCTCTAGCGTAACGGCGCCCCACCGCAGTTTTTTGACCGCACGCATCCGTTTGTTTCGGCTATTGAGGCGGGAAGCATCACCGGACCGATCGATGGACCCCCTCATACGCCTTGCCGCCGATCCCGCCGCCTGGCTGGCCCTGGCCACCCTGATCGTGATGGAGGTGGTGCTGGGGATCGACAACCTGGTCTTCGTCTCCATCCTCACCAACAAGCTTCCCGAGACGACCCGAGGGGCGGCGCGGCGGCTGGGCATAGGCCTGGCCCTGGTGCTGCGGCTGGCGCTGCTGGCGACCCTGAGCTGGATCGTCGGCCTGACCGCGCCGGTGGTCTCGCTGCCGTTCGGTCCGAGACCGGACGCCGAAGGTCATCTCCCCTTCGACCTGAACTTCTCCTGGCGCGACCTGATCCTGATCGCCGGCGGCCTGTTCCTGGTCTGGAAGGCGACCAAGGAGATCCACCACACCGTCGACCCCCATCCGGCCCCCGACGTCTTCTCGCCCAAACAGGCGGCGGGCGCGACCTTCGCCGCGGCGATCGTCCAGATCCTGGCCCTGGACCTAGTGTTCTCCTTCGACTCGATCCTGACTGCAGTGGGCATGACCGACCAGCTGCCGATCATGGTCGTGGCCGTCGTCGTGGCCGTGGGGTTGATGATGCTGGCCGCCGGGCCCCTCGCGGCCTTCATCGGCCGCAACCCGAGCGTGGTGATGCTCGCCCTGGGGTTCCTGCTGATGATCGGCATGGTGTTGATCGCCGACGGGTTCGGGGTGCATGTGCCCAAAGGCTACATCTATGCCGCCATGGCCTTTTCCGCCTTCGTCGAGATCCTCAACTTGGCTGCGCGCCGGCGAAGAAAACCGGAAGATTGATCGCTCCACCCTCATCGTCCGCCCGCTTCCGTAGACAAGACAACGTCCAAGAGGTCCCGTGACTACCGTTGAGCATACCGGTCAGACCTTCTCCGCCGACGAGCGGCGCATAACCATCATCGGTGTACTGATCGTCTTCCTGCTGAGCGCGCTGGACCAGACCATCGTCTCGACCGCCATGCCCCGGATCGTCGCCCAGCTGCAGGGCCTCAACCTCTACGCCTGGGTGACCACGGCCTACATGCTGTCGTCGACGGTGATGGTGCCGATCTACGGCAAGCTGGGCGACATCTACGGCCGCAAGGCGGTGCTGATCACCGGCATCATGATCTTCCTGGCGGGCTCGATGCTGTGCGGTCTCGCGGGGGAGTTCGGGGCCCTGCCGGTTCTGGGCGGGGGCATGACCCAGCTGATCGTGTTCCGCGGGCTGCAGGGAGTGGGCGGCGGCGGCCTGTTCACCTCGGCCTTCGCCATCATCGCCGACCTGTATCCGCCGCGGGAGCGGGCCAAATTCTCCGGCCTGTTCGGGGCCGTGTTCGGGCTCGCCTCGGTGGTGGGACCGGTGCTGGGCGGCTTCTTCACCGACCTCGGCGTGACCCATCTGGGCTCGGCGACGATCGCCGGCTGGCGTTGGATATTCTACGTCAACATCCCGGTCGGGATGCTGGCCCTGTTCATGATCATCGCCCGGATGCCCCATTTCACCCACCGCAATCCGGGCAAGATCGACTTCCTCGGCGCGGCCCTGATCGTGGTCACCTTCGTGCCCCTGCTGCTGGGGCTGAGTTGGGGCGGCCGCAACTATGGATGGGGATCGCCGCAGATCCTGGGCCTGATGGCGGTTTCGGCGGTCGGCCTCATAGCCTTCCTGGCGGTCGAAGCGCGGGTCTCCAATCCGATCGTGTCGGTCAGCCTGTTCAAGAACCGGGTGTTCAGCACCGCCAACGCCGCCAGCTTCGTCACGTCCATGGCCTTCATGGGCAGCGTCACCTTCCTGCCCCTGTACATGCAGCTAGGCCTGGGGTTGAACGCGACGGACAGCGGCCTGTCGATCCTGCCGATGATGGTCGGGATGATCGCTTCATCCACCGTCTGTGGCCAGCTCATCACCCGCACCGGCGCCTACAAGCCATTCATGCTGGGAGGGTCGGTGATGCTGATCCTGGGCCTGTTCCTGATCTCTCTCGCGGGGCCGCACACCGGCCGGCTCGACATGGCCTGGCGTGTGCTGATCATGGGGATAGGCCTCGGCCCCTCGATGAGCATCTTCAACATCGCGGTGCAGAACGCGGTCCCGCGGGGCCAGATGGGGGTGGCGACCAGTTCCTCCCAATTCTTCCGACAGATCGGCGGTACGGTGGGCATCGCCCTGTTCGGGGCGGTGATGACCCATAACCTGGCCACGGAAGCGGCGAAGCTTCCCGCCCATCCAGGGGCCCAGGTCCACGTGATCGACCTGTCCGACCTTCAGCGGATGGCGCTTGGATCCGCGGCTGACGGGCCGTCGACCTCCGTCGCCCACGCCGCCGCGACGGCGACTACGCCGGAGGTCCGGGCCGTGGTGGTGCATGCGATCTCGGGCATGTTCGTCCTGGCCGTCGGCGTGGCGATGACGGCCTTCCTGCTGATCCTAAGGATTCCGGTCCTGCCGCTGGAGCATCGCGGCCGCGGACCGGCCGCGTCGGCCGAGCCCATGCCGACCGTGCCGGAACCGGAGGTTTAAGCCCTCCGCACTAGCGGACGCCGGGCCAGACCGGCGCCGGCAGGGCTTCCACCTGCGGCCGGGCGAACAGGTAGCCCTGGAGCAGCGAGACCCCGAGATCGCGCAGGGCGGCGTATTCGTCCACCGTCTCGATCCCCTCGGCCACCAGCACGATGCCGAGATCGTCGCACATGCGGCGGATCGAGCTGACGATGGCGCGTCGAACCCGATCGCCCTCGATCCCGCGCACCAGCTCCATGTCCAGCTTGACGATGTCGGGCTGGAACCTGGCCAGCAGGGTCAGGCCCGAATAGCCCGCCCCGAAGTCGTCGATGGCGGTGCGGAAGCCGACTTCGCGATAGGCCCGGATGATCCGGCCGAGGTGGTCCAGGTCCTCGACCGGGTCGTCCTCGGTGAATTCGAAAATGATCCGGTCCGGGGACAGGCCAAGCCGCTCGGCCGATGTCTTGGCGCCGGCCGTCCAGGCGGCCGGATCGGTCACCGCATCGGGAACGAAGTTGATCGACAAGGCGGCGCGGCCGTCCTGGAGCCCGAGCTGGGCCGCCAGCTCGAGGGCGCGCAGCCGGCACTGCTGGTCGAACCGGTGGCGGCTGGTCGGATCGACGGCCGCCAGGACCTGGCCCGCCCCTTCCCCGCCGACGCCGCGGACCAGGGCCTCATAGGCGAACACCTCCCGCGATCCGGCGTCCACGATCGGCTGGAAGGCCATGGTGATGGGAATCGGACACGGACCGCTGTCGAGGGCGATGTCGAGTTTGGGGCGGCGCATTGGGCCGACGCTCATAGGGCGGCTCCTGTTTGATCTGCCACTGGTGCAATGTCGGCGAAAAGGCTGAACAAAGCGCTTCTGCACCGTCCGTGATCGCCAGCGTGCTTGAGACCGGAGGCATGAAGGCCTACCTTGGGATCCGGCGGGTCTTGCTGCGGCTCACGTCGGAGGCTCAAATCCCGGGGACCTTAATCATCCTCATTGGGAGCTGTCCCTGGTCGGGTTCGTGGACCCGGACACACGGCGCCCACCTGGTAATCCAGGTCCGAGGGGATTGAAACGCCTCCACGGCTCTCGCGGCGCCGCCACCTTTTCATCGCTTGTCTTCCCCTCCTTCGGCGGGGGAAGGTCCCGCGGCGCGGGGAGATCGGCGGGACATCGCCGCCTTTGGCCGACGACACGTTCCATCCTATCAGCCGCTAGCGCATGACCGCCTTGTCGTCCGACCCGAAGGCCGCCCTCCGCACCGAACTTCGCGTCCGGCGCACGGCGTTGAAGCACGACCATCCCGACGCCCCCGTCCAGGCGGCCCTGGCCTTCGAACGCGCGGGGCTCGGCCTGTTCGGCGTCGCGGCCATCTACCACCCCCTGGGATCTGAATTCGACCCCTTCCCCCTGGCGGCCGTCCTGGTTCGCCAAGGTTGCCGCATCGCCCTGCCGGCGGTGGTCGCCCGCGACGCGGCGCTGGTGTTCCGGCTGGGGAGCGAGGAGGGGCCGTTGCCCCCGGACGCCCTGGGCGTCCCGGCCCCGGGGCCGGGCGCGTCGGCGGTTCGGCCCGATCTGGTGATCTGCCCGCTGCTCGGCTTCGACCGGCGGGGCCGACGCCTCGGCCAGGGAGGCGGGTTCTACGATCGCACCCTGGCGGAACTGCGGGCCGCCGGGCCGGTGGTCGCCATCGGCCTGGCCTATGCAGGGCAGGAACTGCCGGAGGTTCCCACTGGTCCTTTCGATCAGCGGCTGGACGGCGTACTGACCGAGGCGGGCTGGCGCCCGGCGGAGACTGACGCGACATGAGGCTGGCGTTTTTCGGCGACATCATCGGACGGCCGGGACGAGAGGCGCTCGCCACCCATCTGCCGGGCCTGCGCCGGCGGCTGGCGCTGGAGTTCGTGGTGGTCAACGCCGAGAACGCGGCCTCGGGCTTCGGCATCACCGAAAAGACCGCAGGCGAACTGTTCGACGCCGGGGCCGACTGCCTGACCCTGGGCAACCACTCCTGGGACCAGCGCGAGGCCCTGACCTATATCGACCGGGAGCCGCGCCTGCTGCGTCCGGTGAATTATCCCAAGCTGTCCCAGGCCCCCGGACGCGGGGCCTGGATGTTCGAGACTGTGGGCGGCCGCCGGGTGCTGGTGGTCAATGTGCTGGGACGGGTGCACATGGACGCCCTGGACGATCCGTTCTCCGCCATCGAGCGGGAGCTCGAGGCCTGTCCCCTGGGCATGGCCTGCGACGCCCTGATCGTCGACATGCACTGCGAGGCCACCTCCGAGAAGATGGCCATGGGCCATTTCTGCGACGGCCGCGCCAGCCTGGTGGTCGGCACCCATACCCATGTGCCTACCGCCGACGCCCAGATCCTTCCCGGCGGCACCGGCTACCAGACCGACGCCGGCGGCTGCTGCGACTACGACAGCGTCATCGGCATGGCCAAGGAGGAGGCGGTGCGCCGCTTCACCAGCCGGCTGCCCGGCGCCCGGCTCCAGCCCGCGGGCGGCCAGGCCACCTTGTGCGGCGTCTATGTGGAGACCGATCCGCATACCGGTCTGGCGCGGCGGATCGAGCCGATCCGTATCGGCGGCCGGCTGGCCTCGCATGTGCCGAGTCCGGACGTGGCGGCCAGCGCGGCGGAATAGCCGCTTCCTCAGTCGTCCCGGAACATCAGTTCGCCCACGATCAGCCGATCGATCCTGAGCTCGCGCACGCGCGCCCGCCCCACCGCCATGCGCCCGATCGCCAGGACGCCGATGCTGAGCGCTCCCACGGCAAGGGCGCCCACCGCCGCGGCGCCGAGCGCCGACAGGGCCAGGGACCTGGCGTTCAGCGGCAGGCCGCCGACCAACGGCCCGGGGGGATACCAGTGCACGATCTCCGGGGCTGTGCCGTCGATCTCGGATTCGGTGTCGGATCGGGTCATCGGAGCCCTCGTATCGCCGCCAGCTTGAACCTGTAGCGCCGCCGCAAGTTCCCGACGCTGGCCTTTGTCCGGGGCGCCCGCTAAAAGCCGCCGCTCAAAGCCCAGCGGAACCAAGCATGGCCGGCCACTCGAAGTTCAAGAACATCCAGTTCCGCAAGGGACGCCAGGACAAGATCCGCTCCAAGCTGTTCTCCAAGTTGTCCCGCGACATCACCTTGGCCGCCAAACAGGGCGTGCCCGACCTTTCGGCCAACTCGCGCCTGCGGCTTGCCGTGGCCAACGCCAAGGCCGAGAGCATGCCCAAGGACAATATCGACCGGGCGATCAAGAAGGCCATGTCGGGCGAAACCGACAACATGGAGGAGATCCGGTACGAGGGCTTCGGCCCCGGCGGGGTCGGCATTCTGGTCGAGGTCCTGACCGACAACCGCAACCGGTCCGCCATGTCCCTGCGCACCATCTTCGGCAAGAACGGCGGGGCCCTTGGCGAAAGCGGTTCGGTCGCCTTCATGTTCGACCGCCTGGGCGAGATCGTCTACCCGGCCAAGGCCGCCAGCGAAGACGCGGTGATGGAGGCGGCGATCGAAGCCGGCGCCGAGGACGTCGAATCCGACGCCGAGGCCCACACCGTCTACACCGCCTTCGAGGACCTCTCGGCCGTGGCCGAGGCCCTGGAGACCGCCTTCGGTCCTCCCAAGTCCACCGGCGTGGTCTGGCGGCCCAAGACCACCACCCCCGTCTCGGGCGAGCAGGCGCAGGGCCTGATGAAGCTGATGGACGCCCTCGACGACGACGACGACGTGCAGAACGTCTACGCCAACTTCGAGATGAGCGACGAGGACATGGCGCGGCTGGCGGGCTGAACCTCCTCGCCCCTTCTATGTCGGGGCTGCGACAGGGATCATCACGAAGCCGCCCCATTCAATGGCGAAGCTCGGCAGCGACGATATCGAAGAGGAATCCCTCGATGCGCACCTGTTCGAGCTGCGGCGACTGCTACGCCTATGAAGTGGTCGCGCCCGGCGACCTGGAGCGTACCTTCGACTTCGAGGCCGAATGGCAGGGCCTGCGCCTGCTGTGTCCGGCCTGCGGCGCCTTGCAGAGGGTGAGCTTCGCCCCCGTCGCCCTGTCCAACCAGCCTGCGCCGGGCCTTCCCGAAGGCCTACGGGTCCATGCCGTCGTCGGGCCCGGCGCCGAGGTGGTGCCGTTCCGACCGCGGGTCAATACGGGCTCCGATCGCCAACGGTAAGGATTGATTAACCCCGAGATCGCTTTCCCTGAGAGGCGGGGCGCGCGATGCTCGGGAACACATGACGAACGCGATTCGGATTCTTGGGCTCGATCCAGGCCTTCGCCACACCGGCTGGGGGGTGATCGCCTGCGAGGGCTCGCGCCTGGTGCATGTGGCGCATGGGGTGGTCAGCCCGTCCGACCGCGCACCCTTCGCTGAACGCCTGCTGCACCTGTTCGAGCAGATCTGCGACGTGATCGCGGCGCACCGGCCTGACGAGGTCGCGGTGGAAGAGGTGTTCGTCAACATGAATCCCTCCTCGACCTTGAAGCTCGGCCATGCGCGCGCCGCCTCCCTGATTGCCCCGGCGCGAGCCGGTCTGCCGGTGGCCGAATACGCCACGCGGGCGGTGAAGAAGGCCGTGGTCGGGACCGGGGCCGCGGACAAGGCCCAGATCGGTTTCATGGTCCGCCGCCTGCTGCCTGCGGCGGGCGACACCTGCGCCGATTCCGCCGACGCCCTGGCCGTCGCCATCACCCATGCCCACCTGCGGGTCGCCGCCCAGCGCTTGGCGCGGGGAGCGGCCTGATGATCGGACGCCTGCGCGGACTGCTGGCGGAGGTGGCCGAGGAAGAGGCCCTCATCGACGTCATGGGCGTCGGCTATCTGGTCCGCTGCGGGGCGCGCACCCTGTCGCGCCTGCCGCCGGTCGGCGACGAGACGGTGCTCCATATCGACAGCCAGACCCGCGAGGACGGCACCCGGCTGTACGGCTTCCTGACCCGCGAGGAACGGTCGGTCTTCGTCCTGTTGCAGGCCATCCAGGGGGTGGGCCCCAAGGCGGCCCTGTCGGTGCTGGATGTGCTGCCGCCCGCCGATCTCGCCGCCGCGGTGGCCCGCGAGGACAAGGCGGCCGTCGCCCGCGCCCAGGGGGTCGGACCCAAGCTCGCCCTGCGCATCGTCGTCGAACTGAAGGGCAAGCCCCTGGGCGCCGGATTGACCGTCGGCGCCTCCAGCGGCGCGTCCGCTGTTCCCGTCCTTGCCCAGCCCTCGGCTGCCGGGGAGGCGACCTCCGCCCTGATGGGCCTGGGGCTGAGCGAGCCGGTGGCGCGCCGGGCGGTGGAGCAGGCCCTGGCCCGGCTCGGTCCCGAACCTGACCTGCCCGTCCTGATCAAGGCGGCCTTGCAGGAGAGCGCGCGGTGACCCGCCTGGTCTCCGGCGACGCGGCCGCCTTCGAGGCGGCCGACCGGGCGCTCCGGCCCCAGACCCTGTCCGAATTCGTCGGGCAGGAGGCGTGCAAGGCCAATCTGAAGGTGTTCATCGAGGCCGCCCGCGGCCGCAACCAGGCGCTCGACCACGTCCTGCTGTTCGGGCCGCCGGGGCTGGGCAAGACCACCCTCGCCCAGATCATCGCCCGGGAGCTGGGGGTGAACTTTCGCGCCACCTCGGGTCCGATCCTGGCCAAGGCCGGGGACCTGGCGGCGATCCTGACCAACCTCGAACCCCACGACGTGCTGTTCATCGACGAGGTGCACCGCCTGCCGCCGATGGTGGAGGAGGTGCTCTATCCGGCGATGGAGGACCACGTCCTCGACCTGATCATCGGCGAGGGGCCTTCGGCCCGGTCGGTGCGGATCGACCTGTCGCCCTTCACCCTGGTCGCCGCCACCACCCGTGCGGGTCTGCTGGCGACGCCCCTGCGCGACCGGTTCGGCATTCCGCTGCGGCTGGAGTTCTACACTCACGCGGAGCTGCAGCTGGTCCTGGCCCACGCCGCCCGGCGGATGGGGGTGGCGCTCGCCGCCGACGGCGCGGCCGAGATCGCCGCCCGCGCCCGCGGCACCCCGCGGGTGGCCGGCCGGCTGCTGCGCCGGGTGCGCGATTTCGCCGAGGCCGAGGGCGCCCAGGCCATCGACCGCGCCGTCGCCGCCCGGGCGCTGGCCCGGCTGGAGGTGGACGAGGCGGGGCTGGACAGCCTCGACCGTCGTTACTTGCGCGCCCTGATCGAAACCTACGGCGGCGGGCCGGTGGGCGCCGAGACCCTGGCCGCGGCCCTGGCCGAGGCGCGCGATTCCATCGAGGACGTCATCGAGCCCTATCTGCTGCAACAGGGCTTCGTCCTGCGCACCCCGCGCGGCCGGGTGGCCGGGGGCAAGGCCTATCTGCATCTGGGCCTGACACCTCCCGCCAAGCCGCCGCAGCCGACCCTGTTCGAGGAGGAGCGATGACGCAGTCGGACCCCTCCGCCGGCCGCTTCGAAGGACGCGAGCATCGCCTGCCGGTGCGGGTCTATTACGAGGACACCGACTTCACCGGGGTGGTCTATCATGCCAGCTACGCGCGCTTCTTTGAGCGCGGCCGCACCGACTTTTTGCGCTTGGCCGGGATCGGCCACGGGGACCTGTTCAGGCTCGACCCGCCTCTCGCCTTCGTGGTGGTCCGGCTGGCCATCGATTTCATCAGGCCGGCGGCGATCGACGACGCCCTGGAAGTCCGCACCGTCTACCGGGCCGCCCGCGGCGCGCGTTTCACCATCGACCAGCGCCTGTGGCGTGGGGACGAGCCCATCGCCTCGGCCGAGATCCACGCCGCCTGCATCGAGTTGTCGGGGCGTCCCCGCCGCCTGCCCGCCCAGGTGATGGCGCGCCTGGAACCCTATCTGTCCCCGGCGGCGTGACGCCGACGCCTTAGTTTCGTCACCCCAAGCTTTTGTGGTCGCCTTCAACCTTAACGAGCCAAGCCCGCGATGATCGATCCCGCCGCCCTTACCGCCGACAGCTTCAGCCTGGTCTCCATCTTCCTGCGCGCGAGCTGGGTGGTTAAGGGGATCATGGTCGTCCTGGCGATGGCCTCGCTATGGTCCTGGGCGATCATCATCGACAAGGCCTTCCGTTTCACCGCCCTCAATCGCGAGGCCGACAGGTTCGAGGACGCGGTCAGTTCCGGGCGCAGCCTGGAAGAGGTCGCCGCCGAAGCCGGCGAGAAGACCAAACAGCCCTTGCCGCGGCTGCTGCAGACGGCCCTTCACGAATGGCGCGAAGGGCGCGGTCGCGGCGCTTTGAGCGAAACCCAGACCGCGCTTCTGATCCAACGCATCGACCGGGCCCTCGATTCCATCATCGCGCGGGAGACCCGCCGGGTGGAGGAGGGGCTGGGCAGCCTGGCCATCGTCGCCACCGCCTCGCCCTTCGTCGGCCTGTTCGGGACGGTGTGGGGGATCATGAGCGCCTTCCAGTCCATCGCCCTGCAGAAGAACACCAACCTGACCGTGGTGGCCCCCTCGATCGCCGAGGCTCTGTTCGCCACCGCCATCGGTCTGGCCGCGGCCATTCCGGCCTATGTCGGCTACAACAAGTTCTCCACCGACGCCTCCAAGTTCGCCGGCCGGCTGGAAAGCTTCGCCGACGAACTGGCTTCCGCCATCGCCCGCCGTCTCGCCGACCGCTTGAACGGCGCGCGCACCGAGGAGCGTTGAGGCCGTGGCGCTCTCCTCCCACGATCCCATGTCCGTCGGCGGGCGCGGGCGGCGCCGGCGAGGCCGCCGGGCCACCCTGTCCGAGATCAATGTGACGCCGCTGGTCGACGTCATGCTGGTGCTGCTGATCATCTTCATGATCTCCGCCCCGCTCCTGACCGTGGGCGTGCCGGTCGACCTGCCCAAGACCGAGGCCGCGGCGGTCAATGAGCAGACCGAACCCCTGACCATCTCGATACAGCGCGACGGCAAGCTGTACCTGCAGGAGACCGAGACCCCGTTCAGCGATCTCGGTGTGCGGCTGACGGCCCTGGCCGGAAATGGTTTCGACAAACCGATCTTCGTGCGGGCGGACGGGGCGGCGCCCTACGCCATCGTCGCCCAGGTGATGGCGCGGCTGGCGGCCTCGGGCTTCACCGCGATCAATCTGATCACCGACACCGGCGCCCCGGCTCTCGGCGCCGCCTCCACCCCGGTCGCGCCGGTCGCCGCGGCGCCCGCCCCTGCTCCGGCGGGGGCGGTCAGTCCCTGAGCCGCCATGTCCACCGATCTCAGACCCGCCCTGGTCGGCTCCGTCGCCCTGCACCTGTCGCTGGCGGCGATCGGCCTGATCGCCTGGCCGAAACTGGCCAAGCCGATCCCGATGTCGTCGGTTTCGGTCAAGCTGGTGGCCCAGGCGCCGGTGACCGACGTGCGTCCCGCGCTGGAGGCGCCGGAGCCGGCGCCGGCCGCCGCGCCGGAACCCACGCCGGCGGCCCCTCCGCCCGAGCCTGCTCCCCCCCCGCCGGCGCCGACGCCGGCTCCGCCCAAGCCTGCGCCCGTCCCCCCGCCGCCGGCGCCCGCGCCGACGCCGCTGGACCTGGACGCCCTGGCCTCCAAGCTGAAGACCAAGCCGCCGTCCAAGCTGGACCTGACCGCCCTGGCCTCGAAGCTGCCGCAGAAGACCCAGCCGAAACTCGACCTCAACGCCCTGGCCAAACCGCAGCGGCCCGCCAACGCGTCCCGGGGGACATTGCGTCCCGAACTGGCCGTGCAGTCGCGCACCGCCGCCGGCGCGGCCCAGGGCCTGACCTCGGACGAGGCGAGCCTTCTGGCCGCCAAGCTGAACCGGTTGTGGAATCCCAACTGCGGGGCGGAGGGGGCGGCCGACGTCCAGGTCAAGGTCAATATCCGCCTTGGCCCGACCGGCGCCCTGGCCTCGCCCCCGGCGGTGGTCGGACCGCAGTCGAACAACCCGGTCTGGCAGGCGGCCGCTCAGCGCGCCCTGACCGCGGTCGCCCGCGGCGCGCCCTACGACGAACTGCCCCGTGACCGCTATGCGATCTGGAAAGACATCAACTTCAACTTCAATGCGCGACAGGCATGCGGGGGCGTTTGACGGCCCCGCGCGTTTGCTTTGGGGGCTGCGGCGGGTTCGCTTGCCGCGCGAACGACGATAGAAAGGTTTGACGGAGTGGCTCGGATGCGTCTGCGACGACTGTTGGCTGCGATGTTCGCCCTGGTCATGGTGGCGAGCTTGGCCTCCGCGCCCGCGCGCGCCCAGGTCGAGGTCGACGTCAACAAGGGGGTGGTCACTCCCCTGCCCATCGCGGTGCCCGGTTTCAGCGGGACGGAGACGCGATCGGCCGGCATCGGCGCCGACATCGCCAAGGTGGTGTCGGCGGACCTGGAACGCTCGGGCTTCTTCCGGCCGCTGGATCCCAACGGCTTCATCGAGCGCAACCTGGACGTGGCCGTTCAGCCCCGCTTCCAGGACTGGCGGGTGGTCAACGCCCAAGCCCTGGTCAACGGCGCGGCCGCCATCGGCGCCGATGGCCGTCTGCAAGTCGATTTCCGGGTCTGGGACGTGTTCAACGAAAAACAGATCCTGGGCCTCCAGTTCGTGTCCACCCCGGAGAACTGGCGCCGGGTGGCCCACAAGATCTCCGACGCGGTCTACAAGCAGCTGACCGGCGAGGACGGCTATTTCGACACCCGGATCGTGTTCGTGGCCGAGAGCGGGCCCAAGACCAACCGGATCAAGCAGCTCGAGATCATGGACCAGGACGGGGCCAACCCCAGCTACCTGACCCCGACCACCTACCAGGCCATGACGCCCCGGTTCTCCGCCACCGACCAGGAGATCACCTACATGGCCCTGCGCGCCGATTCCGCGCGCATCTATCTGTTCAACATCGAGACCGCCCGCCAGGAGACCCTGGGCCAGTTTTCCGGCATCGTCTTCGCCCCGCGCTTCTCCCCCGACGGCGGCAAGGTGGCCTTCTCGGTGGAGAGGAACGGCAACACCGACATCTATGTGATGGACCTGAAGACCCGGGCGTCGACCCGGATCACCAGCGATCCGGCCATCGACACCTCCCCGTCCTTTTCCCCCGACGGGACCAAGCTGGCGTTCAACTCCGATCGCGGCGGCGGGCCCCAGCTCTATGTGATGAACGTGGACGGCTCGGGCGTGCACCGCATCTCCTACGCCGCCGGCCGTTACACCACTCCGGTCTGGAGCCCGAAGGGCGACTTCATCGCCTTCACCAAACAGACGGGCGGCGAATTCCACATCGGAGTCATGCGCCCCGACGGCTCGGACGAGCGGATTTTGACCACCAGCTACCTGGACGAGGGTCCCACCTGGGCGCCCAACGGCCGGGTGCTGATGTTCTCGCGCGAGACGCGGGGCGGCGGCTCGCGGTTATGGTCTGTTGACATATCGGGCCGAAACCTGCGGGCAGCGCCCTATGCCGGCGCGGCCTCCGACCCCGCCTGGTCGCCTTTGTTGAAGTGAGTCGAGTTCGCGTGATCGACCGCGGCGTCCCTGGCCGCGGCGCCCTTTTTGAGCCTCTGAGGAGAACCTGATGACCCCGCGTCTGATCGTCCGCACCGCCCTGCTGGCAGCCGCGGCTGCAACCTTGGCGGCCTGCGCCAGCAGCAAGCCGCCGCCGCCGGCTCCGACGCCCTACACCCCGCCGCCGGCCCCCGCGCCTGCGCCGCCGCCCTATACCCCGCCGCCGCCGGTCGCCTCCGGACCGACCGGACCCATTCCCGGCTCGACGCAGGACTTCGTCATCAACGCCGGCGACCGGGTCTATTTCGATTTCGACCAGTTCACCCTGCGCGACGACGCCAAGGGCGTGCTCGACCGCCAGGCCCAGTGGCTGCAGCGCTATCCGCAGGTGATGATCCGCATCGAGGGCAACGCCGACGAGCGTGGCACCCGCGAATACAACCTTGCCCTGGGTGCCCGCCGCGCCGAGAGCGTCCGGGCCTATCTGGCCAGCCGCGGCATCGCCGGCGGCCGGATCAGCACCATTTCCTACGGCAAGGAGCGGCCCATCGACGCTGGCACGGGCGAGGACGCCTGGGCCCGCAACCGCAACGCCCACACCGCCTTGACCAGCGGCGCGCGCTAGACTGGAACCGAAGGGGGCGGCGGCCGGCTGGCCGCCGCCTTAACCCTGCCCCGGTCTTACGCTTTCGTTCTCGACCTCTCCGCCCGAGCCGGGCGGGCGCGGAGCCTGGATTGCTGATGATGGCGCACCGACGTCTGCAGACCTTCGCCGCCGGCCTCCTCCTGGCCGCTCTCGCCAGCGGCGCCGTCCAGGCCCAGACCGGGGCCGACCGGCGGCTGGACCGGGTGGAGCGCGACCTCAAGACCCTTCAGTCCATCGTCCTGCAGGCCCAGGCGACGGGCCAGCCCGTGGTGGTCCGGCCCGAAGGCGCGGACCCGGCGGTGACGGCTCTCGCCTCCAAGGTGGACGACCTTGAGCAGACCCTGCAACGCATCAACGGCCAGGTGGAGACCCTGGGCCACGATCTCGACCAGGCCCGGCGCGCCGACCAGGCGGCTCAGGCCGAGCAGCGCGTCCAGGACAAGCTGCTGGCCGATCGGCTGACCCGGATCGAGACCCAGCTCTCCTCCCTGACCCAGGCGGCCACCGCCGCCGATCCCGGCCTGGCCGACGCCGGCGCCTCTGCGGATACGGCTTCCAACCCCCGCCGCCTCGGCGGCGCCGCCGACGCCACCGGCCGGGCTCAGGCCCAGGATGCGGGCGTGCTCGGGGGCCGAGGTCCGCCGCCGCCCCCGCCGCCCCCGCCGCCCCAGGGCCCGAACGAGACGTTCGCGGCGGCCCGCGCCCTGTTCGCCGACGGCCAGAACGGCGGCGCGGCGGACGCCTTCCAGGATTTCATCAGCCGCTACCCGACCAACGCCCGCACGCCCGAGGCCTACTACTGGTTGGGGGAGAGTTACTACGCCCAGAAGGGCTATCAGAACGCCACGGCGGCCTACGCCTCGGCCCTGCGCAACCGGCCGACCACCGCCTGGGCTCCGGCGGCCATGGTGCGGTTGTCCCAGGCCTTGGTGCAATCCAACCAGACGGCCCAGGCCTGCGCCGCCCTGTCCGAATTCGACCAGCGCTATGCGGCGCGCGCCAGCGCGGCGGTGAAGACCAATGCAGAGGCCGTCCGCCGCCGCGCCCGCTGCAGTTGATCCCCGACCTCCGGTGGACATGATCGCGGCGGCGGCCAATGCCGTCTTTGATCGCCGCCTCGACGCCGACTCTTCCGCCCCGGTCGCCCTCGCCCTGTCGGGCGGCGGCGATTCGCTGGCCCTGCTGGGACTCGCCGCGCACTGGTGCAGGGCGAGGGGTCGTCCGCTCCTGGCCCTGACCATCGACCACGGGCTGCATCCCGACAGCGCCGCCTGGACCCGGGCGGCGGGGGAGGCGGCGGCCCACGCAGGCGCCGCCTGGCGGGCGCTCCCGTGGGACGGGCCCAAACCCGCTTCGGGCCTGCCTGCCGCCGCCCGGATGGCGCGGCATCGATTGTTGGCCGAGGCCGCCCGCGCGGCGGGCGCCCGCGTCCTGCTGATCGGCCACACCCGCGACGACGCGCTCGAGGGCGAGCTGATGCGCGAGGCGGATGTCCCGGGCCTGGGCCGCCTCGGGGAATGGACCCCGTCGCCGGTCTGGCCGGAGGGCCGGGACCTGTTCCTGCTGCGCCCCCTGCTGGATCAACGCCGCCCGGCGCTCAGGGCCTGGCTGGCCGAACGCGGCCAAGCCTGGCTGGACGATCCGGCCAACGAGGATTTGCGCCATCCCCGGGCCCGCGCCCGTGTTTCCCTTCGTCCCTCGGGGGAAAAGGGGGATGCGAAGCGGCCCGATGAGGGGGTTCTGCGGCCGCCCCATCCGACCTCCATCGACGCCGCCGCCTTTTCCGACGGCCGCCTCGCGCTTCCGCAGAAATCCTTGCCCGGCCGTCTGCTCGCCGCCGCCCTGCTGTGCGCGGCCGGGACCAGCCGTCCACCCCGCGGCGAGCCGCTGGAGCGACTGCTCACTCGCTTGCAGGCGGGCGGCCCGGTCCAGGCGACCCTCGCCGGGGCGCGGATCGTGGCCGATGGCGAGACGGTGCAGATCGGCCGCGACGCCGGCGAACGGTTCCGGAACGACGGTCTCGCCCCCCTTTCGCTCAAGCCCGGGACGGCGACGGTGTGGGACGGCCGGTTCGAGCTGGTCGCCGTCGAGCCGGGGTGGACGGTCCTGGCCCTGGGCGGGGCGATCGCGCGGCTCGGCGCCCACGACCGCCGCAGGCTGAAGCGGATTCCGCCCTGGGCCCGGGGGGCGGCGCCGGCCCTGGCGGACGGCGCCGGGTCGGTCCGCCTCCCCATCCCGTTCGGCGACGGCCCCGTCACGGCGACAAGCTTGGCCGGCCCCCGCCTGGCCGCAGCCTGCGGCCTTATCGCCCACGAATCGGGGATCGCCGATTCACGACATGGCGCAGACGCCGTCCTCACCCTATGTTCAGGTCCTGTGGACTAGGAACGAGGCGGCGCAGGATTTCGCGCGCCCAGGGACGACACTGATGAATCTGCGGAATCTGGCCATCTGGGGCGTGATCGTCGCCGTCCTGATCACGTTGTACAGCGTGATGAACCCCGGCAGCCGCGCCGGCCCGACCGGCGAGATCAGCTATTCCCAACTCCTGTCCAAGGTCGATTCCGGCCAGGTGAAGGAAATCAGGCTTCGCGGCGAGACCGTCGCCGGCCGGGATTCCCAGGGGCGGTCGTTCACGGCCACCACGCCGAACAGCCAGGACGAGCTGCTGAAACGGCTGGAGAACAACGGCGTCAACATCAAGGTGGAGTCGGCCCAGCCGTCGGGCTGGTTCCAGCTGCTCGGCAGCCTGTTGCCCATCATCCTGTTGATCGGGGTCTGGGTGTTCTTCATGCGCCAGATGCAGGGCGCGGGGCGCGGGGCCATGGGTTTCGGCAAGTCCAAGGCGCGATTGCTGACCGAGAACAAGAACCGCGTCACCTTCGACGACGTCGCCGGCGTGGACGAGGCCAAGGAGGAGCTGGAGGAGATCGTCGATTTCCTCAAGGACCCCGGCAAGTTCCAGCGCCTGGGCGGCAAGATTCCCAAGGGCGCCCTGCTGGTCGGCCCTCCGGGTACGGGTAAGACCCTGCTCGCCCGCGCCATCGCCGGAGAGGCGGGGGTGCCCTTCTTCTCGATCTCGGGTTCCGATTTCGTCGAGATGTTCGTCGGCGTCGGCGCCAGCCGCGTGCGCGACATGTTCGAGCAGGCCAAGAAGAACGCCCCCTGCATCATCTTCATCGACGAAATCGACGCCGTCGGCCGCCACCGCGGCGCGGGCCTGGGCGGCGGCAACGACGAGCGCGAGCAGACCCTCAACCAGTTGCTGGTGGAGATGGACGGCTTCGAGGCCAACGAAGGCATCATCCTGATCGCGGCCACCAACCGGCCCGACGTGCTGGACCCGGCCCTACTGCGTCCTGGCCGCTTCGACCGCCAGGTGGTGGTGCCCAACCCGGACATCGTCGGTCGCGAGCGGATCCTGCGCGTGCACATGCGCAACGTGCCCCTGGCCGCCGACGTCGATGTCAAGGTCATCGCCCGCGGCACCCCAGGCTTCTCCGGGGCCGATCTGTCGAACCTGGTCAACGAGGCCGCCCTGATGGCCGCCCGCCGCAACCGGCGCATGGTCACCATGGCCGACTTCGAGGACGCCAAGGACAAGGTGATGATGGGGGCCGAGCGCCGGTCCATGGTCATGACCGAGGACGAGAAGCGCATGACCGCCTACCACGAAGGCGGCCACGCCCTGGTGGCTCTGAGCGTGCCCAACACCGACCCGGTCCACAAGGCGACCATCATCCCCCGCGGCCGGGCCCTCGGCATGGTCATGCAGCTGCCCGAACGGGACAAGCTCAGCATGAGCTACGAGCAGATGACCTCGCGCCTGGCCATATTGATGGGCGGGCGGGTGTCGGAGGAAATCATCTTCGGCAAGGAGAAGGTCACCTCGGGCGCGTCCTCGGACATCGACCAGGCCACCAAGCTGGCCCGGATGATGGTCACCAAATGGGGCTATTCCGACCAGCTCGGCGTGGTCTCCTATGGGGACAACCAGGAGGAGGTGTTCCTGGGCCATTCGGTGTCGCGCACCCAGAACGTCTCGGAAGAGACCGCCCGGGTCATCGACTCCGAGGTCAAGCGCTTGGTCCAGGCCGGCTGGGACGAGGCCCGCCGGATCATCACCGAGCGGATCGAGGACCTGCACATGCTGGCCAAGACCCTGCTCGAGTACGAGACCCTGTCGGGCGACGAGATCAAGAACGCCCTGAAGGGCGTGCCCCCGCTGCGGGAAACCCCGGACGACAAGCGGCCGTCGAACCCGTCCGCGGCTGTGCCGCTGACCCACCTGCCCGAAGCCGGTCCCGAACCGGCCTAGGGCTCAGGCCTTCGCCCGGCGGGACGCCGGCGCCGGCTATGGTCCACCAAGAGGCCGCCGCCACCGGAGGGCGAATTGAACGCACCAGCCCTGCGCCCCCTGGTCATGGGGGTGGTCAACCTGACCCCGGACAGCTTCTCCGACGGGGGCCGTCTGCCCGACTTGGCCTCGGGCCTGGCCCATGCGCGCGGCCTGATCGCCGCCGGGGCGGACATCTTGGACATCGGCGGGGAATCGACTCGTCCCGGCGCCGAGCCGGTGGCGGAGACCGAGGAGCTGGCCCGGACCCTGCCGCTGATCGCGGCGGTGCGGGCGGAAAGCGCGATCCCCCTTTCCATCGACACCTTCAAGCCCGGGGTCGCCCGCGCGGCTGTGGGGGCCGGGGCGCAGATCTGGAACGACGTCACCGCCCTGCGCGGCGCCCCGGACAGCCCGGACGTCGCCGCCGAGCTCGGCTGCGACGTGGTGTTGATGCACATGCAGGGCGAGCCGCGCACCATGCAGGCCAGTCCCGCCTATGACGACGTGGTCGCCGAGGTGGCGGAGTTCCTGGCCGCCCGGGCCGAGGCGGCCATGGCCGCCGGGGTGGCGCGGGAGAAGATCTGGCTCGATCCAGGCGTCGGCTTCGGCAAGAGCCTGGTCCACAACCTGGCCATCCTGGCCCACCTCGACCGTATCGTCATCCTGGGGTTTCCGGTCCTCCTGGGCGTCAGCCGCAAATCCTTCATTCACAAGCTGGACAAGACCGCCGCCGATCCGGCCGACCGGCTGGGGGGCTCGCTGGCGGCGGCCCTGGCCGGCGCCCGGGCGGGCGTGGCCGCCCTGCGGGTGCATGACGTGCGCGAGACGGTGCAGGCCCTGACGGTCGAGGCGGCGATTAGGCGCGCCTGACCCCTTGCCAGGGCGCGGCAAATCCGCATGGTCGGGGCCATGGCGCTCACCGTCCGACCTGCCGTTCCTGCCGACGCCGAGCTGATCCTGGGCTTCATCCGGGAACTGGCCGACTACGAGCAGTTGTCGCACGAGGCGGTGGCCACAAGGGTCGACATCGCCGCCGCCCTGTTCGATCCGCCGCCCAAGGTGTTCTGCGAGATCGCCGAGGAGGACGGTGCGCCGGTGGGCTTCGCCCTGTGGTTCTACAATTTCTCCACCTTCCAGGGCCGGGCCGGGCTTTATCTCGAGGACCTCTACGTCAGGCCTGCCGCGCGGCGGGCGGGGGTGGGCGGGGCGCTGCTGCAGCATCTGGCCCGGCGCTGCGTCGACGAGGGGCTGGGCCGGCTATGCTGGTCTGTCCTGGCCTGGAACCGGCCGGCGATCGATTTCTACGAGGGCCTGGGCGCGCGCCTGACCGAGGATTGGGTGGGCTGCCGGCTGGAGGGCGCCGCCCTTGCCGCGCTCGGCAAGGCCAGATGAGGAACCCCGAGTGAGCCGCGGCGAGGCGCGGGGCCGGGTTCTGGTCATCGCCGGCTCGGACTCCGGCGGCGGGGCGGGGATCCAGGCCGACATCAAGACCGTCACCGCCCTGGGCGGCCATGCCGCCACCGCCATCACGGCGGTAACCGTGCAGAACACCCTGGGCGTGCACGGGGTCTATCCCATCCCCTTGTCGGTGATCGAGGCCCAGGCCCGCGCGGTGCTCGACGACATCGGGACCGACGTGGTCAAGACCGGCATGCTGGGCGAGGCCGCGGTGGTGGAGCTTGCCGCCCGGTTGATCGAGGCCGCCGACGCGCCGGCGGTGATCGATCCGGTCATGGTCGCCAAGGCCGGGGCGGCGCTGCTGGATGCGGACGCCGTGGGCGCGGTGAAGGAATGGCTGGTCCCCCGGGCGGCGCTTTTCACACCCAATGCGCCGGAGGCCGCCGCCCTGACCGGCCTCGCGGTCGAGACCACCGACGACCTGCAGCGGGCAGGGGAGGCCCTCCTGGCCCTCGGCGCGGCGGCGGTGCTGATGAAGGGCGGCCATGTGGCGGGCGCGCGGGTGGTGGATCTGCTGATGACCCCATACGCCACCACCCGCTACGAGACCGGACGCATCGACACGCGCCACACCCACGGCACGGGCTGCACCCTGGCCTCGGCCTGCGCCGCGGGCCTGGCCCAGGGGCTGTCCCTGGACGCCGCGGTGGGGCGGGCCCGCGACTATGTGCTGGAGGCGATCCGCCGCGCCCCTGGTTTCGGCGCCGGTCACGGCCCGCTCGACCACGCTTGGCCGACGAGGCGATAAGGTCGACTGCGAGCCCGGCCATCGATGGCCGGAGCCGACGCCGGCGCTGGCCCCAGCGAGAAAAGTGATCGCCTTTCCTCTTGCATTTCAGTCCGAACCGGGGTTTTTCCGCGCCGGGCCACGCCCCCCCAACGGGGCGCAGTCCATCTGCAAGGATGGGAGACAATCCATATGACGACCCTCGCCAAGCCGGCGATGCGCCCCGCGCGTCCCGAGTTCTCTTCCGGCCCCTGCGCCAAGCGCCCCGGATGGAGCCTCGACCAGCTACAAGGAGCGGTCCTCGGCCGCTCCCACCGTTCCAAAATCGGCAAGAACCGACTGAAGGAGGCGATCGACCGCACCCGCGAGGTGCTGGAGGTCCCGGCCGACTATCTGATCGGCATCGTTCCCGCCTCCGACACCGGCGCCGTGGAGATGACCCTCTGGTCGATGCTCGGCCCGCGTCCTGTCCAGGTCGTCGCCTTTGAGAGCTTCGGCAAGGACTGGGTCACCGACGTGGTGAAGCAGTTGAAGCTGCCCAATGTCGAGGTGCTCGACGCCCCGTACGGCCAGCTCCCGGACCTGACCAAGGTCCGCAAGGACGCCGACGTGGTGTTCACCTGGAACGGCACCACCTCGGGTGTGCGCGTGCCCAACGGCGACTTCATTGCCGCCGACCGCGAGGGCCTGACCATCTGCGACGCCACCAGCGCCGCCTTCGCCCAGCACCTGGATTTCGCCAAGCTCGATGTGGTCACCTTCTCCTGGCAGAAGGTGCTCGGCGGCGAAGCGGCCCACGGCATGCTGATCCTCAGCCCCCGCGCTGTGGCCCGCCTGGAAAGCTATTCCCCGCCCTGGCCCCTGCCGAAGATCTTCCGCATGACCAAGGGCGGCAAGGTCAGCCTTGACCTGTTCGAAGGCGCCACCATCAACACCCCGTCCATGCTGTGCGTCGAGGACTACATCGACGCCCTGAAGTGGGCGACCAGCGTCGGCGGGCTCGAGGGCCTGCGCCAGCGCTCGTACAACAACCTCGCGGCCCTGGAAGCCTGGGTGGCCAAGACCGCCTGGGTCGAGTTCCTGGCCCAGGACAAGGCGATCCGCTCCAACACCTCGGTGTGCCTCATGGTCGTCGACCCCCGCGTCACCGGCCTGCCGGAAGCCGCCCAGGCCGACTTCGCCAAGAAGCTGGCCTCGCTGCTGGAGAAGGAAGGCGTCGCCCTGGACGTCGGCGGCTACCGCGACGCCCCTCCGGGCCTTCGGATCTGGTGCGGCGCCACGGTGGAGACCTCGGACATCGAGGCCCTCGCCCCCTGGCTTGACTGGGCCTTCGAGGCCGCCGCCGCCGAGCTGCAGCCGGCCTAAGCGCCCTTTTTTCGACTCTGCGTCCCCCGTTCGTCCGCGGCGGGGGCGCATCCTGCGCATTCCATTTCATCGCAAGGGAAGAACCCCATGGCTCCCCGCGTCCTCATCGCCGACAAATTGTCCCCCGCCGCCGTCAAGATCTTTGAAGAGCGGGGCGTCCAGGCCGACGTCAACACCGGCCTGTCCAAGGAAGAACTGCTCAAGATCATCGGCGATTACGACGGCCTGGCCGTCCGCTCGGCGACCAAAGCCGACAAGGACGTACTGGCTGCCGCCAAGAACCTGAAGGTGATCGGCCGCGCCGGCATCGGCGTCGACAACGTCGACATCCCGGCCGCCACCGCAGCCGGCATCATCGTCATGAACACCCCGTTCGGCAATTCGATCACCACCGCCGAGCACGCCATCGCCATGATGTTCGCCCTGGCTCGCCAGCTTCCCGCCGCCGACGCCTCCACCCAGGCCGGCAAGTGGGAGAAGAACCGCTTCATGGGGGTCGAGCTCTACGGCAAGACCCTGGGCCTGATCGGCTGCGGCAACATCGGCGGCATCGTCGCCGACCGCGCCAACGGGCTGAAGATGAAGGTCATCGCCTTCGACCCCTTCCTGTCGGCCGACCGCGCCGTGGAACTGGGCGTGGAGAAGGTGGAGCTGGACGAGCTTCTGGCCCGGGCCGACCTGATCACCCTGCACACGCCGCTCACCGAAAAGACCCGCAACATCCTGTCCCGTGAGGCCCTGGCCAAGACGAAGAAGGGCGTGCTGATCGTCAATTGCGCCCGCGGCGGCCTGGTGGACGAGCAGGCCCTGCGCGACGCCCTGGACTCGGGCCAGGTCGGCGGCGCCGGCTTCGACGTGTTCGTGGAAGAGCCGGCCAAGGCCAATGTGCTCTTCGGCGCTCCCAACTTCGTCGCGACCCCGCACCTGGGCGCCTCCACCCTGGAAGCGCAGGAGAACGTCGCCCTGCAGGTGGCCGAGCAGATGGCCGACTATCTGCTCAGCGGCGCGGTGACCAATGCGCTGAACAGCCCCTCCGTCTCGGCCGAGGACGCCCCCAAGCTGAAGCCCTTCGTGTCCCTGGTGGAGCAGTTGGGCGCCTTCGCCGGCCAGATGGTCGACGCCGGCCTGAAGTCCATCGAGATCGCCTACGTCGGCGAAGTGGCCAAGCTGAACGTGAAGCCCCTGACCGCGGCGGCCCTGGCCGGGGTGCTGCGCCCGGCCCTGGCCGAAGTGAACATGGTCTCGGCTCCGTCCGTCGCCCGCGAGCGGGGGGTCACCGTCTCCGAGAACCGCCAGGAGCTGTCGCCGGTCTATGACAGCCTGGTGCGCATCACCGTGGTCTCCGACCTTGGCCAGCGCGCCTTCGCCGGAACGGTGATCGGCGGCATGCCGCGCATCGTCGAGGTCAAGGGGATGGAGCTGGACGCACCCTTCGCCAAGGCCATGCTGTACATCAACAACCTCGACAAGCCGGGCTTCATCGGCTCGATCGGGGCCATGTTGGGGGCCGCGGACGTCAACATCGCCACCTTCAACCTCGGCCGCACCGAAAGCGGGGGCGACGCCATCGCCCTGATCGGCGTCGACCAACCCGTCGCCGACGCCGTCCTGGCCGCCGTGCGGGCGCTGCCGAACGTCAAGGAAGCCCGACTGCTGGGGTTCTGAACCGGCAGAAGGGGCGGGGGGTCGCGCTGGCGGCTCCCTGGCCCTATGTTGGGGCGGCCATGATCACCCTCGACCTCGCCCGAAAGCCGGCTGACACGCCCGCCGGCCTCGCCAATCTGGCGGGGCTGACGCGGGACGAACTGCGCGCGGCCCTGGTCGCCAGCGGGGCCGTTCCCGTGGACAAGGCGCGGATGCGGGCCGGCCAGCTATGGCGCTGGATCCACCACTACGGCGCCACCGACTTCGACCGCATGTCCGACGTCTCCAAGGAGATGCGTAGCGTTCTGGCCGAGCGTTTCGTCGTCGCGCGCCCAGAGGTGGTTGAGCGCCAGGTGTCCAAGGACGGGACGCGCAAGTGGCTGATCCGCTTCGCCCCCGGCATCGAGGCCGAGACCGTCTACATCCCCGACGTCGGCCGAGCCGGGGCCCTGTGCGTCTCCAGCCAGGTCGGCTGCACCCTGAACTGCACCTTCTGCCACACCGGCACCCAGCCCCTGGTGCGCAACCTGACCGCGGCCGAGATCGTGGCTCAGGTCCAGGTGGCCCGCGACGACCTGGAGGAATGGCCCTCGCCCAAGGAGGACCGTCGGCTCTCCAACATCGTGTTCATGGGCATGGGCGAGCCGCTCTACAATCTGGACAACGTCGCCGACGCCATCGACATCATCTCCGACGGCGAGGGCATCGCCATCTCGCGGCGGCGGATCACCGTCTCGACCTCGGGGGTGGTTCCGGAACTCGAGGCCTTGGGCAATCGCACCCAGGCCATGCTGGCGATCTCCCTGCACGCCACCAACGACCCCCTGCGCGACGAGCTGGTGCCGCTGAACAAGCGCTACCCCCTGGCGGAGCTGATCGCCGGCATCCGCGCCTATCCGGGCCTGTCCAACGCCCGTCGGGTGACCTTCGAATATGTGATGCTGAAGGGCGTCAACGACAGCCCGGCCGAAGCCAAGGCCCTGGTCAAGCTGGTCCAGGGGCTGCCGGCCAAGATCAACCTGATCCCGTTCAATCCCTGGCCGGGCTCGCCCTACGAATGCTCGGACTGGGGAACCATCGAGGCCTTCGCCGCCATCCTCAACCGGGCGGGATACGCCTCGCCGATCCGCACTCCGCGGGGACGCGACATATTGGCCGCCTGCGGCCAACTGCGCTCGGAGAGCGAAAAGCTGCGCGCCAGCGCGCGTCGTCGTCTCGACGCTCAACCGGCGGCGGCGGAAACCTAAAAGGCGCGCAGCCCGCTTGCGGGGGGCGAGGCCGATGCTAAGGGTTGGGCCGTGATGCACCGCGCCGCCGCCCGTCGATGATTCCCGAAGTCCAGGCCTTCGCCACCGGCTTCCCCGTCACCCTGCTGCACGCGGGGGTGACGCTGGGCATGCTGGTGTTCGGGACGGTGGTCTATTCGCTGCTCACTCCCTACAAGGAGGTGCAGCTCGTTCGCGACGGCAACGCCGCCGCCGCCATTTCCCTTGGCGGGGTGGTGATCGGCCTGGCGGCGCCCCTGGCGGTGTCCCTGTCGGCCTCGCCCTCGGTGATCGAGATCGTGATCTGGGGGCTGGCCACCACCGCCGTGCAACTGCTGGTGTTCCGCATCACCGACCTGTTCCTGGCAGGGCTGCCGGGCCGGATCGAGGAGGGCGAGACCGCCGCCGCGGCCCTGCTCACCGCGGCCCGTCTGGCCAGCGCCCTGATCCTCGCCGCGGCCGTGGCCGGATAGGCGCCGGGTCGGGCCGTGCACGCGCCGCTGCACTTCCCGAAGCTTCCGGACTGGGGGGTCTATGCGGCCGTGGTGTTCGCCCTGCTGGTCGCCGCCCTCAGCCGGGGCGAACGGGCGGACGCTCCGCCCGCCCCGCCGCCGCCCGCCCCCGGCGAGGGCGCGGTTCTGCGGGCCGCCACGCCCTTCGACCCCTCCGTCGTCATCAAGGCTCCGCCGCCCCCTTCCGCCACCCGCGGCACCGCCTTCGCCCTCGGCGCCCAGGGCGTCTGGCTCAGCGCCGCCCATGTGCTGGAGGGTTGCACCCAGGCGGCCCTGCTCGTCGCTCCGGGCCGCGGCGTGGTCGCCCAAGTGCGGCTCGACCCGAACAGCGACGTGGCCGTCCTGACCACCATCGGCGGAGCCGAGCCCCTCCCGTCCGGCCTCAACCTGCCGCTAAGGGTGGGCGCCCGCGGCTTCCACCCCGGCTTCCCGCAGGGGAAACCGGGCGAAGCGACCAGCCGCCTGCTGGGACGCCAGACCCTGGTGATGCGTCGTGGCGGCCCTGTCCATTCCGCCCGGCCGGAGCCGGTGATGGCCTGGGCCGAGGCGGGCCGCACCGACGGCCTGAGAGGAGGTCTGGCGGGCTTGTCCGGCGCCCCGGTGTTGGATGCTTCGGGACGGGTGGTGGGGGTGACCATCGCAGAGGCGGCCCGCCGGGGCCGTATCTATACCGTAGCCCCGGAGGCGCTCAGCGCCGCCCTGCGGCGGGCCGGGATGGCGACCCCGGCGCCGGTGCAACTGGGAGAGCCGATCACGGTTGAGAACTACGGCCGCGCCGCTGACGCCCTGCGTCGCGACCTGCGCGTGGCCCAGGTCGCCTGCCTCAAGCGCGGCGCCTAGACTTTCTGGGGTGTCCACCGGAGAGGGAAACCGGTCTATTTCTTGATCTGCGCGCCTTCGAGGGCGTTCCAGTTCCGCGACGGAGCGGCGTTGGCCGCGCTGGGCGAGACCGCGCCGACGGGAAGGGCCGAACCGTTGCGCAGGTAGGCGAGGTTGGCGTTGGCCACTTCCGGCGGAAGGTCCTGGCGGATCAGCTTTTCGGCCTCGGCGACCTTGCCTTGCAGGCCTAGCACCAGGGCCAGGTTCTGCCGCTCCTGGGCTCCGGCGCCGGGGCGGGCGACGGCGCGGCGCAGCAGCGCCTCGGCCTGGACCCGATCGCCCCGGCCCGCGAAATAGAGCGCCAAGTTGGACAGCACCGCCGGGTTTTCGGGGCTGAGGACAAGGGCCTGATCGTAGGCCTGTTTCGCCTCGTCGGGACGTTCGCTCTGCTCCAGGGCGACGCCGAGCAGGGAAAGCGGGCGCCAGTCCTTCGGCGCCGCGGCCTTGGCCCGTTGCAGGGTCTCGATGGCGTAGAAGCCCTGGCCGGCCCCGATCTTGGCCCGGCCGTCTTCCAGCAGGGCCTCCAGGTTCTTCGGCTGGGTCACCAGCACCACGTCGGCCGCCTGGGCGGCCTGTTCGTATTGGCCCATGGCGCGCAGGGCCTTGGCCAGCTTGATCCCCGCCTCGGCGTCCCCCGGGTCGATCTGGGCTTCGCGGGTCCAGAACGCCGCGCGGGCGATAGGCTCCAGGCGGTCGGCGGCGCCGCGCTCCTCCGGACTGGCCCGGTGCGGCTTGGCCGCCTCGGTCGCAGCGGCGGCCGTTTTGGCGTCGTCGGACTTGGCGGTGTCCGCGGCCTTGGGTTTGCTGCCGAACAGGGCGAACGCCGGCGACGACAGGCCGGCGAGGGCCAGGACCAGCGTGAGGGCGGTTGCGAGGCGGGCAGGCTTGGGACACATCTGGCGGGCTTACCTTGCGGCCGGAGCCTTGAGCATCCTCCGCCCCTCTCAACGAAGCGTTAAGGATCAGGCCAAAGGAGCCCGCCTTGTCGGAGAACCTCACCCACCACGGCGCCGACGGCCTGATATCGGCCGCCCAGGCGGCCGCGCCGGCCACGCCGATCGACCTCGTCCGCGAGACCGAACTGGAGGCCGTGCTCCAGGCCGGCGGCGAGGCCCTGAAGGCCTTGGCGGGGGTACACGAGTTCAACGCCAGGGAAGGCCAGGTGCTGATGATCGCCGACGCCGAGGGCAAGCTGGCGCGGGTGCTGTTCGGCCTGGGCAAGGGCGTTCCCCTCCGGCCGATGCTGCTGCGGGCCCTGCCCGGCAAGCTGCCCCCCGGCGACTATCGGATCGGGGCCGCGCCCGACGGGGGTGAGCCTGGCCTCTTCGCCCTGGCCTGGGCCCTGGGGCGCTACGTCTTCGACCGCTACCGGGGCGAGGCGCGCCGGAGCGACCGGCCGCGCCTGGTGGTGGAGGAGGGGGCCGCGCTGGAAGTGGTGCGGCGCACCGCCCACGCCTGCGCCTTGGCCCGCGACATGATCAACACGCCGGCCAACGATCTTGGGCCGTTGCAGATCGAAACCATCGTCCGCGAGGTGGCGCAGGCCCACGGGGCGACCGTGGCCAGCGTGGAGGGCGACGCCCTCCTGGAGGCAGGCTACCCCGCGGTCCACGCGGTCGGTCGGGCCGCCGTCCCGCACCGCGGTCCCCGGATGATCGAGCTGAGCTGGTCCGGGGGCGGCGCCGCCGCGCCGCAGCTGGTGCTGATCGGCAAAGGCGTGGTGTTCGACACCGGCGGCCTGGACATCAAGCCCTCGTCCGGCATGCGCCTGATGAAGAAGGACATGGGCGGCGCCGCCCATGCCCTGGCCCTGGCCCGGATGGTGATGGGCGCGGGCCTGCCCGTGCGCCTCACCCTGCTGCTGCCGGTGGTGGAGAACGCCATCTCCGGCGACGCCATGCGTCCGGGCGACGTGATCGCCTCGCGCAAGGGCCTGTCGATCGAGGTCGGCAACACCGACGCGGAGGGCCGGCTGATCCTGGCCGACGCCCTGGCCCGCGCCGGCGAACTCGGTCCGGACCTGACCATCGATCTCGCCACCCTGACCGGCGCCGCGCGGGTGGCGGTAGGACCGGACCTGCCCGCCTATTTCACTGACGACGACGCCCTGGCCGCGGGGCTGGAGCAGGCGGCGAGGTCAGAATCCGATCCGGTCTGGCGGCTGCCGCTCTGGGCGGCCTACGGCGAGGCCCTGTCCAGCGAGGTGGCCGACCTGGCCAACGACCCGGCCGCCTGGGCCCAGGCGGGGGCGGTCACCGCCGCCCTGTTCCTGCAGCGGTTCGCTCCCGAAAGCGGCGCCTGGCTGCATCTCGACCTGTTCGGCTGGAACGGCCGCGGCCGGCCGGGTTGGCCGGTCGGAGGCGAGGCCCAGGCGGTCCGGGCCCTGTTCCGCCTGCTTGAAGAGCGCTACCCCGCGTGACCGATCCGCGGCGGCTCCTGCTTCGGGAGGGCGCCGCCGCCCGCGCCCTGGAGGGGGTGGTCGCGGCCGAGCGCTATCTCGATCCTGCGCCCATGACCGTCCGCGCCGCGGCGACACAGCTGCGGGGCGCGGCCGACCTCTTGTCCGAACAGCAGGATCAGCTGTTGTTTGGCGAAGGGTTTGACGTGCTGGCGACCGAAGGGGGCTGGGCCTTCGGACAGGCGCGCCGGGACGGCTATGTCGGCTGGGCGCCGGTTCACGATCTTCGGCCCGGCGCGCCCGACCCCACCCACTGGGTCAGCGCCTTAGGGACCATCGCCCTGGCCGCTCCGCAGATCCGGGCCCCCGCGCGCCTGCCTTTGACCATGAACGCCCTTGTCCGCGTCGAGACCTGGGAGGGGGAATTCGCCCTGGCGGAGGGTGCGGGCTGGATTCCCGCCGTTCATCTGGCGCCGCTGGGCCTGTTCGACGCCGACCCGGCCGCCGTGGCTGAACGCTGGCTGGGGACGCCCTACCTATGGGGCGGACGGGGTTGCGGGGGGATCGACTGTTCGGGCCTCGTCCAGCAGGCCCTGTTCGCCTGCGGCCGAGGTTGTCCGCGCGATTCGGACCAGCAGGCGCTGTTGGGGACCGGGATTCCGCCGGACCGGCTGGGCCGCAACGACCTGGTCTGCTGGCCGGGGCACGTCGGGATCATGATCGATCCCGACCGGATCGTGCACGCCAGCGGCGTGCAGATGGCGGTGGTGATCGAACCTCTGGCTGAGGCCATTTCAACGCGGCGAGAAGTGGTCGGCCTACCGAGCGCGCACCGCCGCCTCGCCAAACTCAGCTAGAGCCCGAACGAAAAACGGCGCGAGAGCCAGGCCCTCGCGCCGCCGTCATCGTCGTGCCGGGGATCGGCTAATTCTTCTTGCCGCCGGGAACCTGGACGGTCGCGGCGGAGGGTGTCGGCGCCGCGGGGGCTGCGGCGGAAGGACTGGGCGCCGAACCTGTCGTCCCGGCCGCGACGCTCGCGGCCGGAGGCGCAGGCACGGCCGCTCCCGCGGGGGCCGGGGCCGCGGTCGTGGCTGCGGCAGGCGCGGCCGCCGCCTTCGGATTGGGCGCCGGAATCGGCAGCGGGCTGGCGCTCTGCTGACGCAGCCAGGCGATCAGATTGATCCGGTCCTCAGGCTTCTTCAGCCCGACGAAGGTCATCTTGGTGCCGGCGACGTAGGCCTGGGGATTGGCCAGGAACATGTAGAGGTGGTCGTAGTCCCACACCGGCATTTTCGCCTGCTCGGCGGTCATGCCGCTCGAATAGGCGAAGCCAGGATGAGTCGCCGGCTTGCGGCCGAGGACTCCGTAGAGGTTGGGACCGGTCATGTCCGGTCCGCCGGCCACGAAGTTGTGGCAGGAGGCGCATTTGGTCGAGACGGTCTGGCCCGCGGCCGCGTCCGCGGTCGGCAGCACGGTTCCCCAGTCGGGGGGCGTGTCGGCGGGGGCGGCGCCCTCCGTGGCGGCTTCCTCGACCGTGACCGCATAGCCGGCCTTGGCCGGCGGCTTTACGGTGAAGGCCATTTCGGAGACCTGACGCAATCCCAGGATCACCAGCCCCGTCGCCAGAACGGCGCCGAAGATCTTGTTCATACCCAAGTCGCTGCTCATGACCGCCCCAAAGTCCTCCACGCGCAAACCTAGGCCGGGCCGTGGGAAAGGGGGCCCGGTCTTGCGTGGGCGTCTCTGACACGCTACCGCGGCTCGTGCAACCGCCAGATGGCGCGCCGCTTCAAACCGTCCCAAAGGTGCGCAAAGCTCTCGTGTCCATTGATCCCATCGTCCTGATTCCCGCGCGCATGGGCGCCCGGCGATTGCCCGGCAAGCCGCTGGCCGACATCGGCGGCGTGCCGATGGTGGTGCGCGTCGCCCGTCAGGCGCTGGCGGCCGGCGTCGGCCCGGTGGTGGTGGCCGCCGGGGACGCGGAAATCGTCGAGGCCTGCCGCGCCGCCCATATCGATTCGGTGCTGACCGACCCGGCCCTGCCGTCGGGTTCCGACCGGATCATGGCCGCCCTGGGCATGGTCGATCCGACGGGTCGGCACGACACGGTGATCAATCTGCAGGGGGACATGCCCTTCGTGAACGCAGGGGTGGTCCAGGCCTGCGAACATCTGCTCCGGGGCGAGGCGTCCTGCGACATCGCCACCGTGGTCGCGCCGGAGGCCGGTACGGCCGACCGCGCCAACCCTGACGTGGTCAAGGCCATCATCAGCCTGACCCCCGGCCGACCCGGGGGCCGGGCGCTCTATTTCACCCGCTCCACCCTCTATGGAGAAGGGCCGGTCTGGCGTCACGTGGGCATCTACGGCTATCGGCGGGACGCCCTGGCGCGCTTCACCGCCGCGCCGCCGTCGCCACTGGAACAGCGGGAAAACCTGGAACAGCTTCGCGCCCTGGAACTCGGCCTGTCGATCTGGGGGGCGGTGGTGGACAAGGCCCCGGCGTCGGTCGATTCGCCCGAGGACCTCGCCTTGGCGCGCACCCTAGCGGAGACCCGATCATGAGCCGGCCGAAAATGGCCTTCCAGGGCGAACTCGGCGCCAATTCCGACGAGGCCTGCCGGACCTATTTCCCCGAGTACGAGCCGGTCCCTTGCGCCACCTTCGAGGACGCCTTCGAGGCGGTGAAGTCCGGCGCCTGCGCCCTCGCCTTGATCCCGGTGGAGAATTCCCTCGCCGGACGGGTGCCCGATGTCCACCATCTGCTGCCCGGCTCAGGGCTCAAGATCATCGGCGAACGGTTCAAGCCGATCCATTTCCAGCTGATGGTCAATCCGGGGGTCAAGCTGGAGGCGGTGAGGACCGTCGCCTCCATGCCGATCGCGCTCGGCCAATGCCGCAAGCTGATCCGGCGGTTGAAGCTGGCCACCGAGATCACCGGCGACACCGCCGGCGCGGCCAAGGCCCTGGCCGAACATCCCGATCCGACAAAAGCGGCCCTCGCCCCGGCCCTGGCGGCGGAGATCTACGGCCTGGAGATCCTGGTCCGCGACGTCGAGGACGCCCAGCACAACACCACCCGCTTCCTGGTGATGACCGCCGAGCCCGACCCGCCGCGGCCCGAGGCCGGCGAGACCTGCGTGACCAGCTTCGTCTTCCGGGTGCGCAACGTGCCGGCCGCGCTCTACAAGGCCATGGGCGGCTTCGCCACCAACGGCGTCAACATCACCAAGATCGAGAGCTACATGGAGGACGGCGCCTTCACCGCCACCATGTTTTACGCCGAGGCCGATGGCCGGCCCGAAGACCGCGCGCTGACCCTGGCCTTCGAGGAACTGGCCTTCTTCTCCGAGCGGTTCGAAGTGCTGGGCGTCTATCCGGCCGATCCGTTCAGGGGCCGAAACTAGCCATCGAAGCGGCCGCCATCGCCGGCTCGGGACCCGTCCGCCGGTAGATCAGCGCCTCGGCGATGTGGATGCGCCGGACGGGGTCGGACCCTTCAAGGTCGGCGATGGTGCGGGCGAGCCGCAAGGTGCGGGTCCATCCCCGCGCGGACAAGCCGCCGGCCTCGGCGGCGCGGGTCAACAGGGCCCGCCCGGCCTGATCGGGCGTGGCGATCCGCTCCAGGGTCCCGCCTTCGATGCGAGCGTTGAGCGCCGTCCCCGCCGCCTCGCCTTCCAGGGTGCGGCTCTCCTGCAGTTCGCGCGCGGCCAGCACCCGGGCGGCCGCCTCCGCCGTGCCCTCCGCGGGCGGCGGCAGGGCCAGGTCGGCGGCGGTCACCGGCGGAACCTCCACCTGCAGATCGATGCGGTCGATCAGGGGGCCGGAGATGCGCCCCTGGTAGTCGCGCTGGCAGCGGGGCGCCCGGCCGCAATGGCCCCGACCGGGACCGCCGACCCCGCATCGGCATAGTTGCGTGGCTTTCTGGCGAATGCCCGTCCCTGTGCGGCTTTCCGGGCAGCGTCCAGTTGCCGATCCGGCCTCGCGCTCATTTCTGGCCTCGTGCCTCCGTCGCAGACGGGCCGAACTGGGATTTTCCCGGGCAACTGCCGCAATGCGGATGGCCACTTCGGAGGATACGCTGCGAAAGTGGGAGAACGGCCGGAAACCCCACGTCGCGAGTTATCCCGCGATCATCGAATTTATCGGACGCCGACCCTGGTCGGAGCCGCGAGGACTAGCGCACCGGCTACGCTGCGAGCGAATGGCCAAGGGCCTCACGATTGAGGACGCGGCCATTCAGCTTGGTATCGATGCGAGCACGGCATGGTGGTGGGAGGCGGGTCGGAAGCCTCATCGCATTGAGGATCGGCGGAAGATCGAGGCGTTCCTTGGCTTGCCTGCTCTCGCTCCGGAAATCGCTAGCCCCGTGCAGTCGGTCGAGAGCGTGGCGCATCTGATACGGCAGCGCCGGACGGCACTTGGACTATCCCAAACTGCGGCTGCCCAGATGATCGGCGCCAATGTGTGGACACTGCTTTCCTGGGAGGCCGAAAAGCGTCGTCCCACCGATCGCTTCTATCCGGCCATCATCCGCTTTCTGGGTCGCGAACCCTGGCCCGAGCCAAGGACGCTCGGTGAGCGACTGCGTGCCGAGCGTCTCCGCCGTGGACTGTCGCAGGAACAGGTCGCAGCCATCATACAGGTCGATGCTGGATCCATTTCTGCCTGGGAGGCTGGGCATGGGCCACACCACCAGCTCGCGAAGGCGCAGGTGCAGGCGTTCATCTCCGGTGCTGTTCGACCACGACGTCAGGCCCGCAAGCGGACCAACTGAACCTCTATGTTGCGTAAGGAGCTGATCTTCGTATCGGGCTGGTCAAGCTTGCTCGCAAACCGCTTCCAGCCTGTGACCGTCATAGTCCACAACGAATGCCGCATAGTAGCTGGGGCCATATGCTGGACGAAGGCCCGGTGCTCCATCGTTGGTTCCGCCAAGGGCGACAGCCTGCGCGTAAAACCGATCCACGGCGGCTTGATCTACAGTCATGAAGGCGAGGTGAAAGCCTTCGTCCACGCCAATGGCGCTTGGTGGCCTTTGTTTGAGGGCAAGCCCTTCGGGACCTCCTGGAGGACCGTACCCGACTGATGTCGGCCCGGAGAATATCCGGATGTACCCCAGACTACCGAGAACGGCGTCATAGAAGGCGGCCGCCCTGTGGAGATTGGAAACCCCTATGGATAGGTGGCTGATCACGACACGATCTCCAATTGCTCTGTCGCCAAGTTCCATAGAAGTCGACGAGCGCGCTAGGGGTCTAGCGGACTCAGCCATTCTGCCGGGAAACGGACTGCCTGAAGGTCGGCGCGATCAGGGCGCCGGTCTAATCATCGCGACACGCAGGTCTGAGGCGACATACACGCATACGCCGTCCGCAAATAGACGGCCGTTGGCCACGCCCATCGCGGTCTGGCCCCGCCGAACCTGCCGCACGCTCACCTCGTATCGGATCAACCTGGTCTTCGGGGTTATGTCGCCCTGAAACCTGACCTCCCCACCGGCTGCCCGCCCCTTGCCCGGCGAGCCCGACCAGCCCAGCCAATAGCCCAGCAGCTGCCACATAGCATCCAGCCCGAGACAACCAGGCATGACCGGGTCGCCTCGGAAGTGGCAAGCGAAGAACCATAGGTCGGGGGTGATATCCAACTCGGCGACGGCGTGGCCCTTGCCGAATTCACCACTATCGAGGGTCAGTTCGGTGATCCGGTCCATCATCAGCATGGGCGGCGCGGGCAGCTGCGCATTGTCTGGTCCAAAGTATCCGCCCTCACTGGAGAGGATCAGATCATCCTTTGTGTAGCTCGGCTTTGGATCGTGAAACTCGTGTGGATTGGCCACGGCGCCGATTTCCTTTCTGAGTTGTGGTTAGCCTTGCGTTCAGGCGACATGCTCGCCGTGCGCGAGCCGGTCCCCCGCAACGGTGATGGGCAGCCGCAAGGCGCCGGCGACGAAGAACCAAATCTTGTCGGTCAGTTCG
Source organism: Caulobacteraceae bacterium (assembly GCA_035493955.1). Lineage (GTDB taxonomy): Bacteria > Pseudomonadota > Alphaproteobacteria > Caulobacterales > Caulobacteraceae > NCED01. Next base: position 116,194 of record DATJHI010000001.1, read on the forward strand.
GAGCGATCTGGCCGATGGCTGCTGGTCAACGCGCCGATCAGCGCCTGACGGATGCCGCCGATCATGAGAGCGATCGTCAGTCGCGGATCGAGGTCGGCGGAAATAACTCCATTCCGCTGGCCCGCGCGTATGTTGTGGGCGCCCGCCGTCAGCTGACGTTTGGTGAAGGCTTGCTCGACGTCGAGAACTTCGGGGGCGCGGCTCAAGGTGCCGACGACCAGTGGTGCGAATGGATGATCGTAATGGAAGGAGATGTAGCCAGCGAGCCGCTCCTTCTCGCGGCCCGCCCAGTCTGGCGAAATCAGCTTCGAGGGGCTGAAGGCGGTCTCGTCCAACCGGTTGTAGAACCGTTCAACGACGGCCGCGATCAGCCCCGCCTTTGATCCGAAGTGGTGATAGGCCAACCCGACCGAGACGTTCGCTCTCTTCGCGACGGCCTGCATCTCCAGCAAGCCACGGGTTTGGATAAGCTCCGCCTGGGCGGCGCTTATCAATCGGTCCGGGGCGCCGATCTTCGTTGTCATCAGGGCCAACCTCGACTAAATTGAATTCAATTCAATACAAGTGCGCAAGAATGCACAAGCCCTGGTTGCCGGGGCGCGCGGCGGTTGCGGACGCCTCGATCCTCCGAGAACAGTTCTTCGCCTGGTCCACCATGGGTCGAAAGCCGACCATAGCCGACGGTCAAAAGCGGTCACCATCCGAAGCCGCGGGACCGAGGTGGTTCCGGCGGCCGATGGGTCGTATTGCAACGCTTCAGCGCACCGGCGCGCCGGCAATAGCTGCGTCGATCTCGGGCAAGGTATGATAGCCGGGAGCCATAGAGACGCCATTGATGACGAAGGTCGGTGTCGCGTTTACCCCGCCTTTTTCGGCGTTTTGTTTAGTCCGTTCGTTCAGGCTGGCGAGCGCCTTCTCGTCTGAGACGCACTTCGCGAACGCCTCTTCGCCGAGGCCTCCAGCCTCCTTGGCGACGCCGGCCAAGGCCCCGCGAGGAGAGGCGAAGATTGCATCTTGGTTGGTGAAAATAGCGTCCACGACTGGGAAGTACTTATCCGGACCAGCGCAGCGGGCCATCAGGAAGCCCGCCGCGGCAATCGATACTTCGCTGCCGGCGCCAACCAGCATTTCGCGGAAGACGTAGTGGACTTTGCCGGTATCGACGTACTTCGCCTTGAACGCCGGATAAACCTCGCGCGCCCAGCGGCCACAGATCGGGCACCCGACCGAAGCGTATTCGACCACCTCAACCTTCGCTTCGGCCGAGCCTAAGGACATATCGTCCGGTAAGGCGCCGGGGCCTTGTCGAGCGCACCCGACCATGAAAATGGCGGCAATAACGATCGCGCTCGCGACTTTGACCCTCAACAAGCGCCCCTCCCGCCAGTTTTATTTCTTGAAGTGGAGATGAGCAGTTCGAACGAGATACGGCAAGAGGAAGGCCAGTCGTGGGAACCGGCACATCTCTAAGCAGATCATCTCAACTTCCGGATGGGCGGATTGCTGCCCTTCGAAGGTCGCGCTACCGTCAGTCAATGAACTTCGCCACAGAACGGCTCTTTGTGGAGCGGCTCGACCAAAAACACCTCGGCGAATTGACCACATTGCACCTGGACCCGGAGGTCTCCCGCTACCTTGGCGGCGTGCGCTCTCCTGAACAGACGGCTGCCTATCTAGAAGCGAACCTCACGCACTGGGCTGATCACGGCTTTGGGCTCTGGATCGTTCGCGCCCGTAATGGTGAGTTCGCTGGTCGGGCCGGCATCCGGCATACCGTCCTGGAGGAAACGCCAGAGGTCGAAATCGCTTACACCATTAGGCGCGAGTTGTGGGGCCAGGGCCTGGCTACAGAGGTATCGGAAGCACTGATCCACCTGTGGCGTTCGGAGCTTGCCACGCCCTCACTGGTGGGGATCGCCTCCGTCGCGAACTTCGCATCACGGCGCGTGCTGGAGAAGACGGGGTTCGCGCACGAGAGGGAGGCCATTTATCAAGGCGAGCCCGTGGCCCTTTACCGTCTTATGCGATGACGGTGTCCAATACGGGCCACTTTAGTGCGCGCGTCCCGGCTCTGTCCTCGTGGATCGTTTCGCTAATCTTCCAAATCGAGGCCTCGTCTGCTCCCACGGGCTTGGTGGTCTTAGAACTTCGGCGGCCACTCGGCGGTGTCATGGTCGGGGTGCTGATACGAAACGATGCTGGCGAGATGAGCCACCGCCCGGGGCTCGTCCGTCCGGTGCTCCGGCAGCTTTGCGAGCTCTTCGAAATAAGGCACGCGCGCCGGTGAGGCGAGCTGCTCGCTCAGCCGCACGTCGCCCGGTCGATCGAGGGCGCCGATCGCCAGGCCGCGCGTCCAGACCAGTGCATCGAAAGGAGCGCCCACGAAGGGGCCGAAGAAGCCCCCCATCGCTTTCTGGCACATGCGGCAGTGGCAGATGGACGCTTCCCCAAGCTCCCTCTGGATGCGGAACCGCACCGCCCCGCACTGACATCCTCCGGTGATGCTCATTTAGCCGCCTCCATCGCCGCCATCTTCGCCCGCCCCGGCCGGAGCATCTAGAAGGCGGTAGAGGACCCGGTGCGTCAACGCCATGTCAGCTCAGGGAAGCGGATGTCGCGAAGGCATCCGATCATGGCCAATGTTCTATCCAGGATGTATCCCGTTGGGTGTTCCGGGTCGGAGCGGAGAAATTATGAACTTGATCCGTGCGGCGGCTGTGCTCGGCGGATTGGCGCTGGCTTCCGTGGGTGCCGCTTGGGGGCAGGCGCCAACGGCGCCATCCGCCGCCGTTGGGGCCTATCAGCTCACGCCACGGTTGGTGCTGCGGATCACCCAGGACGACGGGCGCTTCCACGCGCAATTGACCCATCAGCCCGTGTTCGAGATCACGCCGGACGGCATGGGCGGCTTCACGACGGCCGCGCAAATCGGGGCGACTTTCACGTTCGTAGGTGACGGCGAGGGCGCAGTCACCGGAGCCGTGCTGCACCAGCACGGGCGGGACATACCCGCGCGCCGGATCGATGAGGCCCTCGCCAAGTCGATCGAAGCCGGGCCTGTCCCGCGTACCTGGCCGATGCTGGCGACGTCGGCGCCGCGGCTCCTGACCCACGAGGGCGTGAACTACTGGCCCTGCTTCTCGCCGGACGGAAAAACCGTGCTCTTTGCGCGCAGGGACGACGGCAAGGACTGGAGCCTGTTTCGCGTCTCCTCCGCGGGTGGCGATGCGCAGCCCTTTACCAAGGAGCCGCTGGCGGTCTCGCGCGGGTCGCCAGGAAGCGGACGTCCGGATGGGCTGAGATGGGTGGAAAGCGGACGCTCGCACCTACCAGCAATGGAGCCGCCTCATTCCGCTCGGCGGCCTGCGCTTCATACTGACGCAACCCGGGAGCGCTTGCTCAGGGTGTTTCGATGTCCCACCGGCTAAAGCGGTCGCCAGCCTTTGTCTTCACCGCAGACGATCCCCGCTCGCCTCCAGTGGCAAGTGGGACATTCGGATCTATTTGCAACTGCCGCATCCAGATTGGCGGGTCTTCAAACCTATTGAGCGCGCGTTCATCCGTGGTCGTGACAGTCATTTTGAGAAGGCGGACGTCTGGCGCAATATCAGAACTCAAGTGATCTGGGTCCACGACTCGCGATAAACCAACGTCCTTCTTATCCGGCACGTACCAGAACGCGGGCTTCTCGACGCCGTTCAGGTTGAGCTGACCTCGCCAACGCGCCAGGCGGAGGACTTCATCCCAGTTGTAACCATTGCGGCCGGATAAGGCAGTGTCCCTTGCCGCTCCCTGAGCATCGGCTCCTGCGGCTTTGTAAGCGTGCATCCAATTCCAATCCGACGGGGTTCTGAATGGGGGATGACTGTTCACACTCACCGCGAGGGTCCCTCGGGACCCGAGATCCACTATCGCCGCTCTGCCGATAGTATGCCCTTCATAATCTTGCCAAATCCCCGGAAGCGGAAACAAATTGGTCCTGTAGCGGACCCCCATGACGCTGGAGCCGTGGTGGACGACTCCTTCGGAGAGCACATCCACATCCGTCCTGTAACGGACCTCGAACACTAGCGGTCGCCAGACCAGATACGCGGTAAGGCACGCGCCGACGATAACCGCGGCTACTATCTGCCCCTCGCTTATACGACCCGAACTCATTTCCGCCTCACCATGTACGCGGACGGTACGCGACCACGACTAAGAGTCCGCTAAGGGTCG
>DATJHI010000002.1:0-22094 GCA_035493955.1 Caulobacteraceae bacterium
GCCGAACGCATAGAGCTTTCCGCCCAACACGGTCATCGCCAACTCGTCCCGCGGTTCGGGAAGGTGGGCTTTCATCGACCATGTCCCTTGATCGGCAGCCTTGGCGACCAAGGTTGCTAGCAATCCGGACGTCAGGGCGAAAACGGCCGCAGCACCGCATCTCAAAAACAAGGAACGATTGCTCACCTGTGGGTCTCCAACTGACTGAAGCGCCTAAGAGCTGGGTGCGCCGCCGCTCCAGTGGGCAAAATCGTCGTTCGGTCGCAGTAACCCCTCCGACGGGGAGAAGCGCAATCACCGCATCGGATTGAAGTCCTGATCCGAATACATCGGCGTGGTCGGGACACGGATGTCGATATAGGTGCGTCCCTGGGTCCCGTGGCACATGTTGCAGGTGTCGGTGAGTTCGCCGTAGGCGGTGTCCGCCGCCCGGGCGTCCTTGGCCCGGATCGCCGCCTGCACCTTGGCGATCGGCGCATCGACCATCACCATCAGCTCGGCGGTCTTGGCGCCCTCGTAGGTCGGCATGCTGGCGACGATGCGCCCGAAAGCCCCCCGCAGTTCCCCGATCTCATAGCCGGCGTAGACCCAGTTGCGCGCCCGGATGCCCAACCCCAGCTTGGTGTGCCGCGGCTGGATCAGCATGGTCATCATGTCGCTGAGGTTGGGGTGGTAGTCGGCGTAGACGGACGGCTTGGGCTGGGGCTTGGGCGCGGCCGGCGCCTGGGCGACGGCGGCGGCCCCAGCGCCCAGGAGGCCCAGGACCCCCGCGGCGATGGCGGCGGCCCGGACGGCGGTCGCGGTCCTGAAGTGTCTGGAAGCCATGGGTGATCTCTCCTGGCGGGCGTCGGCGGCCGCTTCGGAAAAAAGGGGACAATAGATTCCCCCAATATTCAAAGGGAATTCGCGCGAATAAGAGTCGTTTGCATTCGCACGCGAAAATCCGATTTGCCGTCGAGTCCGGGTGTGTATTTGCAAATATGTATCATTGTCATTTTCAAGGTGTGGCAATGATTTCCTTGAAATTCGGCTTGTCTGTCCTGCGAGGCCTCAATAGAATTTTTCGATAATCTCATAAATGAGTCATGGGGGCAGGCCAGGGCGCCCCAACCGCCTCGGCGCCGGATCAGCGGCCCGCAAGGACGAGCGGACAAACAACGGGGGGATCAGGGGGATGAGCTTCGATTTTCGCGCCTGGGCGCCGGCGGTGTCGCTCGCCTTGGCCTGCCTGCCGGCGGCGGCCCGCGCGGCCCCGGAAGAGATCCAGGTCTATATGGACGAGATGAACGCCCGGGGGAAATTCGGCCTGGACGTGCATACCAACTATGTCGCCTCCGGCGACTTTACGCCTTCCTATCCCGGCGAGCAGTCCAATGTGCATCGTTTCAGGGTGACGCCGGAATTCTCCTACGGCCTCACCCCCGATCTGGAACTGGGGGCCTATCTACCTCTGACCACCCTCGACAATCGCGGCCGCTTCACCGTGTCGGGCGAAAAGGTCCGGATCAAATATATCTTCCCGAAAGCGGAGGGTCAGACCTGGTTCGCCGGGGCGAATTTCGAGCTCGGCCGTGTGCAGCACCGGCTGGACGTGAATCCATGGAACGCCGAACTGAAGATGATCTTCGGCTTTCGCAGCGGACCTTGGACCGTGGCCTTCAACGGCAATACCGACTTCACCGTCTCCGGCCCCCAACCTGGGCCCGTCAGCTTCGACGTCGACACCAAGATCAGCTATGCGTTCGGCAAAGCGGTCTCCCTGGGGTTGGAGAGCTATAACGGCATCGGCGACAGCCGCCATCTGGGCGATTTCGGAAACAACGACCAGACCCTGTTCGCCACGGCGGACACCTCGATAGGCAAATGGGACCTGAACCTCGGCGTCGGCCGCGGCTATGGCGCCAATCCGGATCGCTGGATCCTGAAGGCTATCATCGGCGTGCCCATCGACGATTAGACGCGGCGGGCCCGCCTTACCCGGCCTGTTTGGCCATGGCCTTGGCGGCGGCGCGCTCCAGGGTGCGGGCGGCGGTCTCGTCCGGTTCGAGCTCGGCCACGCCCATGTCGAATTGGACGGTGAACGGGGTCTTGTCGTCGCCGGCGTCGAAGGCGGTGCAGGCGATCACGGCGGCGATGCGTTCGGCGGCGACCCGGCCGGCGCTCACGCCCGCGGCGGGCAGGGCCAGGGCGAACACCTCAGGGGCCAGGCGCGCGGCGGTGTCCTCGGCCCGCACCAGCCGGCCGATCATCGAGCCGATCTGGGGAATGGCGCGGTCGAGCCATCCGTCCCGCCGGACCGCCAGGGTCTCGGCCCGGTCGGCGATCTTCAGCACGGCCACCGACAGCGATCGCCCGCGCGAGCGGGACGCGGCGGCCAGACGGGCCAGGTGGGCGGCGAACAGGTCGCGGGTGAACAGTCCCGTGGCCGCATCCATCATGCCCGAGGACCTGGCCTCCTCGAGCGCCTGGCGGATGGCGGTCTCGCGGCGGAAGCCCTCGGCCAGGGACATCACCCGCCGGGCGGTTTCGGCCTCGGGGGTGTCGGCGGTGGCGACGTCGGACAGGCCCTTGGCGTAGGCCTCGTTGAGGGCGACCTCGGCCCCGTCGCGCAGGTAAAGCACCGTGGGCACATGGTAGAGCCGGGTGTTGCGGCGCATGCCGCCGGCGATGGACAGGGCCTCGGCGTGGGTCTCTCCGGCCCACAGCACCACCGCGTCGAACGCCTCCTCGTGCAGATAGTCGAAGGCGGTGTAGGCGGTGAGCGCGGCGGTGGTGTCGGCTCCCAGCGCCTTGAGGGCGTGGGCCAGGCCCAGGAACTTGGGCGCCGGCTCGCCTACGGTCAGCACCTTGAGCGGCTGGGGCGAGGCGGCGGGGCTGGCCAGGGTGCGGCCACGTTCGGCGAAGGTCTCGGCGCGCAGCTCGAACTCCTCCTCGGCCACGGCGGCGCGGACCAGGGCTTCCAGCCGCAGGGCCGCCTGGACCGGATGCAGGGGCGGGCTCAGCGCCAGGTCGAAGCCGAACTGGCGCAGCAAGGGGTCGGGGCGGCCCAGGGCCATCACCGGCAGCCGCCGCGGGGCGCGCTCGGCCTTGAGCTGTCGGGCCAGTTCCAGGGCGGCGGGTTCGCACTCGCCGGTCTCGACGATGACGACCTCGATGGCCAGGTCCTGGAGGGCGGCCCGGGCCGCCGCGGCGCCCCGGGCAGTCACTGAGCGCCAACCGAGCCGGTCCAGCCCCTCGGACAAAGGACCGGACAGCCGATCGTCGGGCGCTACGATCAACACGCGCGCGTCCACCGCCGTTCTCCCCCCATCACATGGCGCCGTCCGCCGACTCGGGGCGACCATATCAGCCGCGGATGTCCGGGGAGAAGGGTTGTCGGGATCGGGCCTGGTGTTCCGGAGCGGGCCGCGTCGGCAAAGCGGTCACCGCTTCTCCACCAGGAACCGCAACACCGTCCCGTCCGTGCTCGACGCCACCAGGTCCACCCCGACCTCGGCGACGAAATGGGGCACGTCGATCCGGGCCATCGGATCGTCGGCCAGGAGCAGCACCTGGTCCCCAGGGCGGACGGCCTCCAGCGCCCGGCGCAGGCGCAAGGTGGGGGTAGGGCAGCGGTGGCCCCGCGCGTCGACGGTCGCCGCGGCGGCGGGGTCGTCGGCCGGGTCTTCCATTTGCGCGCCTCCTTGAAGAACGAATCCCCCGCGGGGACGTTGTCGAAGCGGGTTGAACAGGATTGGAGCCGCCCGCCATGCCCGCCCGGCCGACCTGGCAAGGCCACCTCAGGCTCTCGCTCGTCACCTGTCCGGTGGCGCTCTACACCGCCGTCTCCAGTTCCGGCGACGTGCATTTCCACATGCTCAATCCCAAGACCGGGTCGCGGGTCAAGATGGTGACCACCGACCCGGAGACCGGGCCGGTGGAGCGCAGCTCGCTGATCAAGGGCTACGAGATCGAAAAGGGCCGCTACATCACCGTCACCGACGAGGAGATCCGGTCCGTGCGCCTGGAGAGCACCCGGACCATCGACATCGAACGCTTCGTCGATATCGACGACATCGACCGCCTCTATTGGAACGATCCCTATTTCCTGGTCCCCGACGGGAAGATGGCGGCGGAGGCCTATGCGGTGATCCGCGAGGCCATGGCGCAGTCGGGGCGGATCGCGCTCGGCCGGGTGGTGCTGCACACCCGCGAGCGGCTGCTGGCGCTGGAGCCGCGCGAACACGGCATCGTCGCCTATTCCTTGCGCACCCGCGGCGAGGTGCGCGACCCGGCCGAATTCTTCCGCGACGTCCCTGAGGCCAAGCCCGATGCTGGCATGATCGAGATCGCCGCCAAGATCATCGAGCAGCTCGAGGGTCCGTTCGAACCCGCGACCTTCGTCGACCACTACGAAGATGCGCTGAAGGCCCTGATCAAGGCCAAGGACAAGGGTGAGAAACCCAAGGTCGCGCCCGCGCCCAGGGATACCCCGGCGTCCGACCTGATGGACGCTCTGCGTCGCAGCCTGCAGGGCGGCGCGGCCCCGCCGGCCCGTCGCGAACCGGCCAGGGCGGCCAAGCCGAAAACCCCGGCCAGGAAAACGGCGCGGCGCAAGGCTTCGTGAGCTTCAGGGCGTGGAATCGACCTGCGGCGCCGCCCGGGGCCGCATCACCAGCCATGGGGTCGGGGTACTGCGCCACTCCCAGACCGAGAGCAGGCTGTCGAGATGGCCAAGGCCGTGCAGCCATTCGGGCAGGGGCGTGGTCTTCGGGCCCTGCATAACCACTTGGATATCGTGGGTCGGCGCGAAGCGGCCGATCAAGGTATCGGTGATCCCCGGGCTGGCGCCTGGGTGGGTCTCGACGATGAACTGGAGCTCCTTCAGGGCCGGATAGAGCTCCGGGTCCAGAAGATAGCGCTCGCCCCCCTCGATATCGACGATGAACAGGGTCCGTCGGCCGACGAACTTCTCGAAGTCGTCGCCGTGGAACTCGCCGCCGAGGTGCACGCGCTCGGCGACCCCGTTGGACCGGGCCAGGGCGGCGCACAGCTTGAGCGCCTCCGGATCGGTGTCGAAGGCGTAGACGTTGACGTTGGGCCACAGGCGCGCCAGGCCGACGGCGTAGTAGCCCTCGGCGCAGCCTATATCGACGACATGGTGGATTCCCTGGCTGGCGAAGGCGGCCAGGTGGGGATGCAATTCCGACTCGTAGGAGCCGATCAGTCGCGCCGCCAGGGCGCCTTCGGCCGACCGGTCGACATACTGCATCCCGGCGAACGGGCCATGCAGGATGGTCGTCCCATGCAGGCCGATCACGGTGTGGGCGAGCAGTTGCGAGCGCCATTTGGCGGCGACGCGCAGGGCCGAAGCCATGGCCTCCTCTTCCTTGCCCGGCCCGGTCTTGGCGAGGATGTCCCGCATCATGCCGACAGCGGACTCATGCAGATTGGCCAATGCCGGGGTCCCTCCGTTCCGGTCTGACGCCGGTCGCACCCGTCGCACCCCTTGTTAGCCGGTCGCGGGAGGGTCCGCCACCGAGCGGCGTCAGGCCGCAGGCTTTGGCCGCATCACCAGCCAAGGGGTGGGATAGCGCCGCCACTCCCAGGTCGCCAGGATCTGGTCGAGGTGGCTGCGGCTGCGCATCCAGGGCGGCAGGTCCGGCGCCTTCGAGGCCTGGTCCACCCGGATCACCGTGTGCGAGGCGGCGAACCGGGCGGCGATCTCCTCCGTCAGGGCGAAGGTCGGTCCCGGGTGGGTCTCGACCACGATCTTCACGCTGCGTAGGGCCGGCCAGCGGTCGGGATCGAGCAGGATCCGTTCATGGCCCTCGATGTCCATGAACACCAGGGTCCGGGCGCCGGCGAAACGGGCGAAATCCTCCCCGGTGAAGGTTTCGCCGATCAGCACCCGGTCGGCCACTCCGTTGGCGGCGGCCATGAGGGCGCAGTCCCGCCGGGCGACCGGGTCGATGTCGAAGGCGTGGACCGTCGCCCCTGGCATCAGCCTGGCGAGGCCGACGGCATAGTAGCCCTCGGCGCAGCCGACATCGACGATCCGGTCCAGACCCTCCTGCGCCAGGGCGGCAAGGTGAGGATGCAGCTCGGACTCGTAACAGCCGATCAGGCGCGGCAGCAGCGCGCCTTCGGAGGCGTTGGCCGGGTAGTCCATGCCCGCGAAGGGACCGCCGAGGACCTTGCGGCCGTAGACGGCGCCCAGGCTGTTGGCCAGGATCTGCGAGCGCCAGCGCGCCACGCCCCGCAGGACGGTGTCGAGCACCTCGGCGTCGTCGGCTTGGCCGGGGTCGTTGACGTAGGCGCGCACGCGGGCCAGGACGCCGTCGGTCAAGCCCATGGGTTCAGGCCTTTCCGGCCTTGGCCAACCGGGCGGCGGCGGCGCGCAGCGGACGGGCTGAGACGTCGTAATCGGCCCAGGCGCGGTTCTTCCGCCACAGGGCCGGCGCGGTCCTGAGGGTGAAGGCCTTGGGATCGAGGCCGGATTTCACCGCCTTCCACTCCAGCGGCCAGGAGACCGGCGCTCCGGAGCGGGCGCGAGGGGAATAGGGGGCCACGGCCGTGGCCATCCTGTCGTTGCGCAGGTAGTCGAGGAATATCCGCCCCTCCCGTTTGGCCTTGGCCATATTGACCAGATAGCGCTCCGGCTGCGCCGCGGCCATGGCGGTGCAGAGGTCGCGGGCGAAACCCTTGGCTTCGGGCCAGGTCAGGGGATCGCCCTTCTCGGCGGCGAGGGGGGCGACCACGTGCAGTCCTTTGCCGCCGGTGGTCTTGCAGAACGCCGCCAGGCCCAGGGCTTCCAGGCGCGCCTTCACCTCGAGCGCGCCTTCGATCACCCGGGCGAAATCGACGCCCGGCGCCGGGTCGAGGTCGAACACCAGGCGGCCGGGGACCTCGGGCCGATCCGGCATGCAGTTCCAGGGATGCAGCTCCAGCGCCCCGGTCTGGGCCATGGCGACCAGGGCCTCGGGCCGGTCGATCTGCAGATAGGGGCTCTTGTCGCCGAACACCGTGACCGCCGTGACCAGGGACGAGGCGCCCTGACCGATGTGACGCTGGAAGAAGCCCTGGCCGCCCACCCCGTCGGGGCAGCGGATGATCGAGCAGGGCCGACCGCGGATGTGGGGCAGAAGCGCTTCGGCCATGGCCTCGTAATAGAGCGCCAGGTCCCGTTTGGTGTGGGCCGGCTCGCCGTCGGCGGCGGGCCACAACACCTTGTCGGGGTTGGACAGGGTGACGCCCATCACCACCTTGCCGGTCGGCGCCGGTCTGGCGGGTGCGACCTTGGCGGGTTTGGCCTTTTCCTCGGACGCCGCCCGTTCGACCGTCTCCACCGGGGCGGGGACTTCCTGCACGACCTCCTCGGCCGGCTTGTCCTCGCGCAGGGCCTTGAAGCTGGCTTGGCGCAGGTTGCCGTCGCCGGTCCAGCCGCCGCTCTCGATCTCGGCCACCAGCACCGGCTTGACCCAGTGGACCCCCGCCGCCTTGCGCGGCGCGCCCGGACCCTCGAAGGGCGAGGTCCCGGTCTCCACGGCGCGGAGCCGGGGCAGGATCTCGGCCACCTTGTCGCGGGAGAAGCCGGTGCCGATGCGGCCGACGTGGACGAGGCGCCCGTCCCGGTGGACGCCGGCGATCAGGGAGCGGAACTGGCTGGCGCCTTCACTGGTCCAGCCGGCCACCACCACCTCCTGGCCGCCCCGGCACTTGGCCTTGGTCCAGGTGTCCGAGCGTCCGGACACGTAGGGACTGTCCAGCCGCTTGGAGATGATCCCCTCCAGATGCATGCGGCAGGCCGACTTCAGCACCGCCTCCCCGCCGGTCTCGAAGTGGTCGACGAAGCGGATGCGTCCACCGTCGCCCGCAGAAGAGGTCAGGGCCTGCAGCCTGGCCTTGCGGTCGCGCAGGGGCAGGGGACGCAAGTCCTCACGGCCTTGGAACAGGAGGTCGAACACATAGAACACCAGGCCGCCGGTCCTGCCCGATGACAGCGCCGCCTGCAGGGCGGGGAAGTCCGGCGCCCCGTGGTCGTCCAGGGCCACGATCTCGCCGTCGACGATGGCGTCGCCGAGCCCGGCGGCGTCGGCGGCGATCTCCTTGAACCGGTGCGTCCAGTCCAGTCCCTTGCGGGTCTTCAGGGTGGTCCGGCCGTCCTCGACCCGCAACTGCATGCGGTAGCCGTCGAACTTGATCTCGTGCGCCCAGGCGTCGCCGGAGGGCGGCCGGTCGACGGCCTGGGTAAGCTGCGGCGGGATGAAGTCGGGAAGAGCGGCCGCCCGCTTGCCCTTCGCCGCATTGGCCGGTGGAGGCTGACGATCTTTGCTGGCGACGGCCTCGGCCGAGGCCTCCGGATCTCCGCGATTGGAATTCCAGACCCTGGCGGGAGAGCTCCGGGCCGCCTTGGTCTTGGGCTTGGCGGTGAAGAAGGGGGTGGGGCCCTTGCCCTCGCCGGCCGCGATCTCCTCCAGGCTCCGGCCCGAGGCCACGGAGGCGGCGTTGGCTTCCAGGAAGGCTTCGCCTTCGCCGTCGCGGGCCCACTCGTCCCGGTGCTTGATCAGGAGCCAGTTGTTGCGCTTGCTTTTCCCGCCGTCGCGGTCGTGCTTCATCCGCACCAGCACCCACGAGCCCTTCAACCGCGCCCCGTCGAGGGTGAACTTCAGGTCGCCCTTCTTCAGGCCCTCGGCGACGGTCATGCCCTCGGGGCCCCAATAGCCGCGGTCCCATAGCATCACGGCGCCCCCGCCGTATTGGCCCTTGGGGATGGTCCCCTCGAAGTCGCCGTAGGGAATGGGGTGGGGCTCCACCTCCACCGCCAGCCGCTTGTCGGCGGGGTCCACCGACGGGCCGCGGGTCACCGCCCACGACAGCAGCACCCCTTCGTATTCGAGACGGAAATCGTAGTGCAGGCGGGTGGCGTCGTGCTTCTGGATGACGAAGCGAAGGCGTTTCGAGCCGGGTGCGGGCCGGTCGCCGCTGGGCTCGGCGGTCTGGTTGAAATCGCGCTTGGCGCGATAGGCGGCGAGTTTCGGGTCGGCCACGGGTCACCCATGGGCTGGGAAGCTTGGCGGCTAAGCGCGGAGGCGGTCGCGGAGTTCCCCGACCGCCATTATATTGGCTTCGTATCAGGTTCGCCGGTAACCCGGCCCGTCCTCGCGCGTTCCATCACAGGCGCCCGCGGTGGGCGCGCCGAAAGGTTGAGCATGGCTCTAGCGTATCAGCGTCCCGGATCCGGCCGGACGCGTCTCGTTCTCGGGGGATCGGTTCTCGCGCTCGGACTTTCGCTGACCCTGGCGAGCGGGGGGCTCGTCCGCTCCCAGCCCGCGCCGGCGCCTGCAACCTCCTTGACGAACCCGGCCGCGGCGGCGTCTCCGACGACCCCCGCGGAGACCCCGGTCCCGAACCTGCGTGAGGACCAGGCGCAGCTTCTGACCAGGGCCCTCAATGAATCCGCCTCCCACGGCTTCAGTCCCGGAGAGTTCGCGGCCGCCGACATCTCGGCCCTGCTGGCCAGCCAGGATCCCGCGGCCCGCCAGCGGGGCGAAGCCCTGCTGCGCAAATCCATCGTCGCCTATGCCCGCGCCCAGCACGGCGCGCGCCTCCCGGCCGCGGATTTCCACGACGATTGGGGGATCAGGCCGGAGCCCTACGACGCGGCGGCGGACTTCAACTTCGCCCTGAAGCAGGACAAGCTGGCCCAATGGCTGGCCGACCTGCCGCCTCCCTTCGAGCGCTACCGGGCCCTGCGCACCGCCCTCGTGCAGTACCAGGCCATCGCCGCCCGTGGCGGATGGGGGCGGATCGCCGACGGGCCGGCCCTTAAGCCGGGGATGAGCGATCCGCGGGTGGTGCAGCTTCGCCGCCGGCTGGCGGCGGAGAACCGGCCCGGCTCGATCGAGCTGACCAGCCCGGTCTACGATCCCCAGTTCGCCGCGGTGGTCGCGGCGGCGCAGGCGCGCTACGGCCTCAACCCCGACAGCGTCGTGGCGGCGGGGACCCTGAAGGCCTTCAACATCCCGGTCGAGGTGCGGATCGCCCAGATCGCCGCCAATATGGAGCGGTGGCGCTGGATGCCCCGGGCCTGGCCTTCGACCCGCATCGAGGTCAACATCGCCGGAGCCGAACTGGTCGTCTACGACGAGAACAAGCCGGTCCTGCAGATGAAGACCGTCGTCGGCGCCCGGGACAAGAAGACGCCGATGCTGAGGTCCGAGATCCATTCGGTGGTGTTCAACCCGCCGTGGAACGTGCCGAGCTCGATCGTCGCCAAGGAGCTGGCCCCCAAGGGGGAAGCCTATCTGGTGCGCAAGGGCTTCGCCTGGGTCTCCAACGGCGCCGGCGGGCAGCGGCTGCAGCAGAAGCCGGGTCCGGGCAATTCCCTGGGCCGGATCAAGTTCGACTTCAACAATCCCTACGGCGTCTATCTGCACGACACCGACGCCAAGACCGCCTTCGGCCGCGACGCCCGCTCGATCAGCCATGGATGCGTCCGAGTGGAGAAGCCGCAGGAACTGGCCAATCTGGTCTTGGGCGCCGACCCGGCCTGGTCGCCCGCACGCCTGACGGAACTGCTGGCGGACTCGACGACGGTGCGCAAGCCCCTTGCCCAGAAGATTCCCGTGTTGCTGCTCTATTGGACCGTATTCGTAGCGCCGGACGGGCAGGTCAACTTCCGCGACGATCAGTATGATTGGGACGATGATCTGTCGAAATCGATAAATTCCGGCAAGATTGCGGCTTAATTTAAAATTAATCCAATAGCTAAGCTTGCCATGCGACTATAGGTCGCCTGGGGCAAGCGGCTGGTCTATGACATCTTGCGACCGTTCCGCAGGGCGCGAGGTGTTGATGTCCACTCGTCGTGAGTTGCTCCGTTTCGGCATGGGCGCTGGCGCCCTCGGCGCGGCCGGCCTGGCCGGCCTTCCCGTCAAGGCCTTCGCCGCCACCCTGGAGCCCCGTCGCGTGGCTCTGCACAACCTGCATACCGGAGAGGCCCTCGACGCGGTCTACTGGGAGAACGGCGCCTATGTCCCCGACGCGGTCGCCGCCCTGAACAAGGTGCTGCGTGACTACCGCACCGGCGACGTCCATTTCATGGAGCCGGGGCTGTACGACATCCTCGACGCCGTCTCGGCCAAGGTCGGGAACCGGGCGCCCTTCCAGATCATCTCCGGCTACCGCTCGCCCAAGACCAACGCCATGCTCCACGCCAAGAGCGACGGGGTGGCCGAACACAGCCTGCACATGGACGGCAAGGCCATGGACATCCGCCTCGAGGGCGTGGCCCTGGCGAACGTGCACAAGGCCGCCCTCAGCCTGGGCCGAGGCGGCGTCGGTTTCTATCCGACCTCCAATTTCGTCCATGTCGACGTGGGCCGGGTCAGGACCTGGACCGGGGTGTAGGCCCGCGCTTACGGGACCAACAGCGCCCGTAGCCCATAGGCCACGACCGCGGTGGTCAGTCCCGCGGCGGCGGCTATGCCGACGAACCACGCCAGGCGCTTCCATAGCGGGCCGGTCTCGCCCTCCGGCGGTCCGACCGGGCGCATCAGTGATAGCCCGCGTCGGCGCCGACCTTGCCGCGGAACACCCAGTAGACCCAGACGGTGTAGCCCACGATCGCGGGGGCCAGCAGCGCCGCGCCGCCCAGCATCAGGGCCAGGGCGTTGTCGGCCGCCGCGGCCTGGCGGAAGGTCAGGACATAGGGCGCCACATAGGGCATGAACCCCGCCGCCAGCCCCAGGTAGCCGGAGAGGAACACCAGGACGGCCCCGACGAAGGGCAGGGCGTGGGACGCGCGCCTGAGCCCGAAGGTCAGGAGTCCAAGCCCGGCAACGCCCAGCAGCGGGATCGGCGCCTTGGGCAGGAACCGGCTCCAATCGACCGTGCCGTCCACCACGCCCCAGCGCGCCGCCACCCGCGGATGCAGGAACAGGGTGGCCAGGCTGACGGCGAGAAGGAGCAGGGCGGTCAGGACCCCGGCGATCGCGGTCCAGCGGCGGGCGTCCCCGTGCAGGGCGTCCTCGGTCTTCCACATCAGCCATCCGGCCCCGAGCAGGACGTAGCCCGCGGCCAGGCCGCAGGCCACCAGCGCCGAGTAGGGGGTCAGCCAGTCAAAGGGCCCCCCGGCGAACACCACGCCGTCGGCCTTCACCCCCTGGATGAAGCCCCCCAGCACCAATCCTTGGGCGAAGGTCGCCGCCAGCGAACCGCCGGCGAAGGCCATGGTCCAGAACCGTTTGCCGCTGCGCCGGCCGTTCAGGCGGAATTCGAAGGCCACGCCCCTGAGCGCCAGGCCCAGCAGCATCAGGATGATCGGCAGATAGAGCGCCGGCAGCAGCAAGGCGTAGGCCAGCGGGAAGGCGGCCAGCAGACCTCCCCCGCCCAGGACCAGCCAGGTCTCGTTGCCGTCCCAGACCGGGGCGATGGCGTTCATCATCGCGTCCCGGTCGGCCGGGCTGCGCGCGAACGGAAACAGGATGCCGATGCCGAGGTCGAAGCCGTCCAGCATTACATAGAGCAGCACCGTGGCGGCGATGATCCCGGCCCAGATCAGCGGCAGGTCGAGGCTCATCGTCCGTCCTCCGTCGTGTCTGGATCGAGGGCGGCGTTGAAGGACACGCCCGGCGCCCGCCCCTCGTCCGGCGGCGGCGGCGCGGCGCCCGCCGCCGGGCCGCGATCGATCAGGCGCAGGATGTAGATCACGCCGGCGCTGAAGATGATCGCATAGACCATCAGGAAGCCGAGCAGGGACGCCGAGACCTGGCCGCGTTGCAGCGGGGCGACCGCGTCGGCGGTCCTCTGCACCCCGTAGACCACCCACGGCTGGCGCCCGACCTCGGCGACCACCCATCCCGACACCACCGAGACGAAGCCCGCCGGCCCCATGGCCACGCAGGTCCACAGGAAGACGCGGCTGCGCTCCGGGCTGCCGCGCCAGATCAGCAGGGCGCCCCAGACGCCCAAGCCGATCATCGCCAGCCCCAGCCCCACCATCAGGCGAAAGGCGTAGAACACCGGCAGGGGCGGCGGCTGGTCCGCCCGGGAGAAAGCCTTCAGCCCGGTCACCGTCGCGTTCGGATCGTGCTTGAGGATCAGGCTGCCGAGACGGGGGATCGACAGCTCCCAGCGGTTGGCCTGCAACGCCCGGTCGGGCCAGGCCAGGATGTGGAACGGCTGGCCGGCCCGGGATTCCCACAGGGCCTCCACCGCGGCCAGCTTGGCCGGCTGAAGTTCGCCCATCTTCAGGCCTTGCTGGTCGCCGACCGCCAGTTGCAGGGGCGCGACCAGGGCGAACATGCCGATGGCCATGATGAGCGCCGTGCGCGACTCCGTCTCGTCCGGGGTCTTCAGCAGCCGCCACGCCGAGGCGGCTCCGACCACCAGGGCCGTGGTCAGATAGGCGGCCAGGACCATGTGGAGGAGCCGCAGGGGGAAGGACGGGGAGAAGATCACCCTCATCCAGTCGGTGGCGACCAGGCGCCCGTCGGGCAGGGTGGCGAAGGCGGTCGGGTGCTGCATCCAGCTGTTGGCGGAGACGATCCAGAACGTCGAGAACAGGGTCCCGACCGCCACCGCGCAGCTGGCGGCGAAGTGCAGCTTGCGGCCGACTTTCTTCCAGCCGAACAGCATCACCCCGAGGAAGCTCGCCTCCAGGAAAAAGGCGGTCAGCACCTCGAAGGCGAGCAGGGGGCCGAGCACCGAACCCGACTTGGCGGCGAAGCCGCTCCAGTTGGCGCCGATCTCGTAGCTGAGCACCACGCCGGTGACCACGCCCATGCCGAAGGACAGGGCGAAGATGCGCACCCAGAACAGATAGAGGGTCTTGAACCGCTCCCGCCCGGTGGCGAGCCACAGTCCCTCGAGCACGGCCAGATAGCTGGCCAGGCCGATGGTGAAGCTCGGGAACAGGATGTGGAACGCGATGGTGAAAGCGAACTGCAGTCGCGACAGCAGGAACGCGTCGAAATCCATGCTCGGCGCCTCCAGCGCGGCGAATATCTAAGCCTTGCCGCGCCGGCGGTCACTCACCTTTGATCTCGATCAGGTCGCCTAGCGCGGAGCCGGGCCCGCGCCCTTGGCCGCGGTTTCCCGGCGGGCCTTCTCGAGCGCCTCGCCCTCGGGTCCGTCCAGCGCCTCGGCGGCTTCGCGGGCCTTCTTCTCGACCCCGCCCTTCTTGATGAAGGCCCGTTCGTCCGCGTCGAACTTGCGGGTGGCTTCGTAATTGCCTTCGCCCTGAATCTTGTCGCCCATGGCCGGTGCTCCTTAGGTTTCGCCTTTAGCAACCCCGTTCGCGAGGCGGGGTTCCCGCCTCGCTTGCATAGGTGTTTCCTATCGCAGCCATAAACCAAACCGATTGGCTCTATCGGTCGAAGAGCCCATAGTTGCGGTTGATCGCGCCCCGCTCAGCGGCGGCCGCGTCCACCACATCTGGAGAGACGACCATGTCCTTGGCGAGCAGCAAGACTCTGGAAAACCTCAAGGAGGCCTTCGCCGGCGAAAGCCAGGCCAACCGCCGCTACCTGTACTTCGCGCAGAAGGCCGACGTGGAAGGCTACAACGACGTGGCTTCGGTGTTCCGCTCCACCGCCGAAGGCGAGACCGGCCACGCCCACGGCCACCTGGAATTCATGGAAGCCGTCGGCGACCCCGCCACCGGTCTGCCGATCGGCGGCACCTCGCTGAACCTGAAGGCCGCCATCGCCGGCGAGACCCACGAGTACACCGACATGTACCCGGGCATGGCGCGCACGGCGCGCAACGAGGGCTTCGACGAGATCGCCGATTGGTTCGAGACCCTGGCCAAGGCCGAGAAATCCCACGCCGGCCGCTTCCAGCGCGCCCTCGACGGCCTCGACGGCTAAGCTCCCACGCCAGGCCGGCGGGGACCTTCCCGCCGGCCGCCAACCTTAAGGTCGCCTGTGGCCGACACGCCCAAAGACCCCTCGCGCGAGGGTAGCCTCGACGCGCCGTTCCGTCATCCGATCGAATGGCGCAGCGACGACTATTACGACCTGAACAAGGTCCACGCCGAGATGGAGCGGGTGTTCGACATCTGCCACGGTTGCCGGCGCTGCTTCAATCTGTGCGACAGCTTCCCCAAGCTGTTCGACATGATTGACGAGGGTCCGACGGGCGAGCTCGACGGGGTGGCCAAGCCCGACTACGCCAAGGTCGCTGAGGCCTGCACCCTCTGCGACATGTGCTTCCTGACCAAGTGCCCCTATGTGCCGCCGCACCCGTTCGACCTGGATTTTCCCCACCTGATCCTGCGCTACCGGGCGGCCAAGCGTAAGGCCGGCGAGCGCGAACTGATCCGCGAGCAGCTGGGCAAGACCGACCGCAACGGCAAGCTGGCCAAGCCGGTCGCGCCCCTCGCCAACTGGGCGACGGCGCGGTCCAACACCCCGCTGCGCAAGCTCCTGGAGGCGGTGGCCGGCGTCGACGCCGAGGCCGAGCTGCCCAAGTACCATTCCAAGACCGCGACCGACCGGCTGGCGGCGTCCATCCCTCCGGCCCCGGACGGCCCGGCCTTCGGGCACAGGAAGGTGGCGATCTACGCCACCTGTTTCGTCGACTACAACGAACCCGACACCGCCGTCGCCGCCGCCCGGGTGCTGGCCAGGCAGGGGGTCGAGGCGCGGCTGGTCTATCCCGAATGCTGCGGCATGCCCCAACTCGAGGACGCCAACCTGGCCGACGTGGCCGGGCGGGCGGAACGGGTGGCCAAGGCCTTCGCCCCCTTCATCGACGAGGGCTACGAGGTGGTGGCGCTCACCGCCTCCTGCGGCCTGATGATGAAGTTCGAATGGCCGCTGCTGTTGCCTGAGAACGAGGCAGTCAGGCGGCTGTCGGCGGCGACGCGGGACATCTGCGAATATGTGGTCGGCCTGTCGCGCAGCGTCGGCCTCGCCCCCGGCCTCGCTCCGATCGAGGGCGGTGTCGCCATCCACCACGCCTGCCACGCCCGCGCCCAGAACATGGGGGCCAAGTCGGCCGAGATGCTGCGGCTGATCCCCGACACCAAGGTCGAGCTGATCGAACGCTGCTCCGGTCACGGAGGCACCTTCGGGGTGATGAAGAAGACCCGGCCCTCGGCGGTGAAGGTCGGCAGGGCCGCCGCCCGACAGGTCGCGCAGAAGGCCCAGGAGAACCTGTGCTCGGACTGTCCCTTGGCCTGCAAGCACCTGGGCCAGTTGCTCACGGCCGAATTGTCCACCGGGGCCGCGCCGCCCCGCCAGTCCCATCCCATCGAGATCTTCGCCCGCGCCTACGGGATGATGTGAGAAAGCCGCCATGCCTGTCGCCGAGCGCCGCATAACCCCCGCCGACCTGATGCCGGACGCCGAGTTCGCCAAGGTGCGCAAGGAGCGGCGGGCCGCGCTGCTGCCGATCAAGCGCCTGCGCCGGGTCGAGCTCGGCCCCGTCTGCACCGTCTATTTCGAGAGCTACGAGACCATGCTGTTCCAGGTCCAGGAGATGCTCCTGACCGAGGGCGGGGGGGCGGCGCAGGTCCCGGACGAACTGGAGGCCTACAATCCGCTGATCCCCCAGGGCTCGGAACTGGTGGCCACGGCCATGTTCGAGATCGAGGACCCGGTGCGGCGCGCCGCCGTCCTGGCCCGGCTGGGCGGGGTGGAGGACGACTTCTTCCTGCAGGTCGGCGCCGACAGGATCGCCGGCGTTCCCGAGGGCGACGTCGAACGCACCCGCGAGGACGGCAAGACCTCCTCGGTCCACTTCCTGCGCTTCCCGCTGCAGCCCGAACAGATCGCCAGGTTCCGCGACCCGACCGTCAGCATCCTGGTCGGCTGCAACCACGAATCCTACGGCCACCTGGCGGGCCTGACCCCGGCGACACGGGCCGAACTGGCCAGGGATTTCGCCTAGGTCTTCATCCCTGCCACGGCGGGTTTCCCGTCGACGCGGACAAGGCGAGCCCATCAAAAACCGCAAAGGCGGTTTGATCCGCCACGTCCTGCGGCTAAAAGCGCCGCTCCACGGAGGACCAGTGATGAGCAAGCCCAACCGGACCTGGGACAAGTCGAGGCTGCCCAGCCGGCATGTGACCGAGGGACCGGCGCGCGCGCCGCACCGCTCCTATCTCTACGCCATGGGTCTGGGGACGCGGGAGATCAACCAGCCGCTCGTCGGGGTGGCGTCGTGCTGGAACCAGGCCGCGCCCTGCAACACCGCCCTGATGCGCCAGGCCCAGGCGGCCTCTATCGGGGTGAAGAACGCCGGCGGCACTCCCCGAGAGTTCTGCACCATCACCGTCACCGACGGCATCGCCATGGGCCACGCCGGCATGTACGCTTCGCTGCCGAGCCGGGAGGTCATCGCCGACTCCGTCGAGCTGACCATGCGCGGCCACAGCTACGACGCCCTCGTCGGCGTGGCCGGTTGCGACAAGTCTCTGCCCGGCATGATGATGGCCATGCTGCGGCTGAACGTGCCTTCGGTCTTCCTCTACGGCGGTTCGATCATGCCGGGCACGTTCCACGGCAAGGAGGTCACCGTCCAGGACGTGTTCGAGGCCGTCGGCAACCACTCCGCCGGCAAGATGAGCCTGGAGGACCTGTGCGAGCTGGAACAGCACGCCTGTCCCGGCGACGGGGCCTGCGGCGGCCAGTTCACCGCCAACACCATGGCCTGCGTGTCCGAGGCCATCGGCCTCGCCCTGCCGTTGTCCTCGGCCCTGCCGGCGACCTACCTAAGCCGCGACGAATACGCGGTCGCCTCGGGCGAGGCGGTGATGCACCTGATCGAGCACAATATCCGTCCGCGCGACATCTGCACGCGCGAGGCGTTCGAGAACGCCGCCGTTGTGGTGGCGGCGACGGGGGGATCAACCAACGCCGGCTTGCACCTGCCGGCCATGGCCAACGAGTGTGGGATCAAGTTCTCCCTGCGCGACGTGGCGCAGATCTTCCACAAGACCCCCTATCTGGCCGACCTGAAGCCGGGCGGCCGCTATGTGGCCAAGGACATGGGCGAGGCCGGGGGCGTGCCCATGCTGCTGAAGACCCTGCTGGACGCCGGCCTGCTTCACGGCGACTGCATGACCGTCACCGGAAAGACCCTGCGGGAGAACCTGGAAGGCGTGACCTTCAACCCCGAACAGAAGGTGATCCGCCCGGTCTCCAACCCCCTGTCGCCGACGGGCGGGGTGGTCGGCCTGTGGGGCTCGCTCGCTCCCGACGGGGCCATCGTCAAGGTGGCCGGGCTCGAGCACCGCAAGCACCGCGGCCCGGCCCGGGTGTTCGACGGCGAGGAGGCCTGTTTCGCCGCGGTCGAGAAGCGCGACTACAAGGAGAACGACGTCCTGGTCATCCGCTACGAGGGCCCAAAGGGCGGCCCTGGCATGCGCGAGATGCTGTCGACCACCGCGGCCCTCTACGGCCAGGGGCTCAGCCACACCCTGGCCCTGATCACCGACGGGCGGTTTTCGGGGGCGACCCGCGGGCTCTGCATCGGCCACGTCGGCCCGGAGGCCCAGGTCGGCGGCCCCATCGCGCTGATCGAGGACGGCGACATCATCTCCATCGACGCCGACGCCGGCACCATCGATCTGGAGGTCGACCCCATCGAGCTGGAGCACCGCGCCAAGCGCTGGCAGCCGCGCGAGACCCAATACGGCTCGGGAGCGATCTGGAAGTTCGCCCAGCAGGTCGGCCCGGCCCACGAAGGGGCGGTGACCCAGCCCGGCTTCAAGGGCGAAGTGAAGCCCTACGCGGACATCTGACCATGACCGACGAAGACGCCTGGAAATCCCTTGTGGAGGACGACCTCGAAGACCTGGAAGGGGACTCCGTCGAAGACGGCGGCGAGACCGAGGACCTGGCTGCCCTGAAGAACTGCCTTCAGGCCCTGGCCGACGCCATCGCCTCGACCAATCTGGCGGTGATCAACGGGACCCAGGGCGACGCCCAGGCCGCCGGCGCCCGGGTCCAGGCCTCGGTCGCGGCGCTGAAGCGTTTCCACGAAGCCTTCACCGTGCTGAAGGGCGAGGACGACGAAAAGGCCTGACCTGCTCGGTGGTCCTCAGCGCGCCAGTCGGTCCGGTGGAAGGTCGATGCGGACCACCAGCCCCTGCGGGCCCCATTCGCGGGCGAGGCGGCCTTTGAGCTGACGGGTGACGGCGATGTCAAGCAAGGTGGCGCCGAAGCCGTCCGAGGCCTGGGCAGGCGGCGGCAGGCCCTGGGGAAGATGCTCCTCCCAGACCAGTTCCAGACCTTCGCCGGTCACGCTGGTGGCGACCTGGACCCACCCCTCCGGGCTGCTCAGCGCCCCGTACTTGAGGGCGTTGGTGGCCAGTTCGTTGGCGAACAGGGCGACCGAGGTCACGGCCGAGCGTCCCACCGGCATGTCGTCGCCGACGATCAGCACCCGCCGGTCCGCGCCTTCCATGTCGCCATAGGGGCCCAGGAGCACGTGCAGGAGGCCGTGCAGGCTGTAGCTCTCGTCGTCGTCGCGACCCATCAGCTCGGGCCGGGCCACATAGGCGACCGCGCGCCCGAGACCCTTGAAGCGTTCGCGCAAGGCGTTGGCGAAGGGTTTGTTCTCCGGCGCCGCCCGGGCCGACAGGGAGATCAGTCCGTCCACCACCGCGAACATGTTCTTGATGCGGTGGGCGAGCTCGCGCATCAGCAGGCCATTGTCCTCCTCCACGCGGCGCCGGTCGGTGACGTCGCGGCAGATCGAGATCAGCCGGGTGGTCCGGCCCCGGTCGTCGAGCATGGGCGAGACCACCACCTCGCACCATTTGACCACCCCGTTGCGGGTGGGGCGCTCGGCAGTGAAATGGGCCGCTTCTCCGGTGCGGGCCAGGGCTACGGCGGCCTCGACCGCCCCCCGGGCGGAAGCGGGCCATAGATCGGACCATGGACGGTTGCGCAGGACGTCGAAGTCCTCGATCTCCATCAGGACGGCGCCGTTGACGTTCATGGCCAGAAGATCGCCGGCCAGGTCCATCACCTCGACGCAGTCGACGCTGGCGTTGAACAGGCTGAGCCCCAGGGCGTCGAGCGGCAGGTCTTCCGGGAGAAGGGCGGCGAGGGCGGGAGACGACGGCAAAAGACGGTCTCCGGTCCGCAGGGTGCGGGTTAAATTTCACATAGGCCAAGTTCGAGGCGCTTCATAGAAGCACGGGCGGGTTAATGGCGCACCACGGCCTCGATGCGGGCGAAGAAGCGCCGGGCCGCCTGGACCGCGTCTGGCCCGTCCCACCCCGGGCGGGCGGGGTCGGCGGCGTTCCAGAGTTCGAACTCGAAATCGGGGTCGCGCACGTCGTCGAACACCAGCCGCAAGGTGACGCGCCCCACTTCGGGGTCGATGCGGTCGAGGGGGCGGCGCTGCTCGCTGCGGAAGGCCCGCGCGGCGACGTGGCCGTCGAAGATCAGCTCGGCGCCGACCAGTTCCTCCAGGCCGAACACCAGGCCATGGTCGGTCGGTCCGCGGACGATGGCGACCTTGGCGGTGTCCAGGCGCAGGGCCGCGCCCTGGCCGCGGGATGGGCTGGTGATGACGGCGTCCGCCGGCCCTTCCAGGGCCCGCCGCAGCGCCCGACCGATCCGGCGTGAGGGCTCGCTCCAATAGACTGCCGCCCCGGCCAGCGCCGTCATGGCGCCGCCGCCGAAGATCAGCAGCAGGAGGACGCGAAAGACCTGGTCCATACGGGAAGGGTAGGGGGATTCTCTTGGATCTCGGTTCGTCCTCGACCGGGTGGCGTCAGAGCGCCAGTTCCGCCACCACCGGGGCGTGATCGGACGGCTTGTCCCCGCCGCGGACCTTGCGGTGGACCTCGCAGGACCGCAGGCGGTCGGCGGCCTGGGGGGAGAGCATGATGTGGTCGATGCGGATGCCGTGGTCGCGCTCGTAGGCGCCGCGGAAATAGTCCCAATAGGTGTAGCCGTGCGGTTCGGCCCCCGCCTGGCCTTGCGCGTCGGTGAAGCCCAGCCACTTCAGCCGGCGCCACGCCGCCCGGCTCTCCGGCTGGAACAGGGCGTCGCCGGCCCAGCTCTCCGGCTTGTCGGCGTCCTCCGGCTCGGGGATCACGTTGTAGTCGCCGCATAGGGCCAGCGGCTCCTCCAGCGCCAGCAACTCGGCGGCGTGGCGGTACAGCCGGTCCATCCATCTCAGCTTGAACTCGAACTTCTCCGTGCCGATCGGATTGCCGTTGGGCAGGTAGAGGCAGCCGAACCGGAACGGGGTGGGCGCGGCGACCACCGCCTCGATATAGCGGGCGTGGTCGTCGCCTTCGCCGCCGGGCAGGCCGCGCCGGACGTCCTCCAGCGGAAATTTCGACAACAGGGCCACGCCATTGTAGCTCTTCTGGCCGTGAATCTCGACGTTATAGCCAAGGGATTCAAAAGGTTCCCGCGGGAACTTCTCGTCGATGCATTTGAGTTCCTGGAAGCCGACCACGTCGGGCTCCGCTTCCTTGATCCAGGCCAGCACGGCTTCGAGCCGCGCGTTGATCGAATTGACGTTCCAGGTGGCGATCCGCATGGCGGCAAGGCTAGACCGATTTTCCGCCGAAATGGACCCCGGTTCGCATGGTCTAATGCGGCGACGCCGCCGGCCGGGCGATCCGAGGGGGATGGCCCCCGTGGACGTCGGGGGCGGCCAGGGCGGACGGCTGCGCCTTGCTGGCGGTGTGTTTGCGCAGACGGTCGAGGTAGACGTAGATCACCGGCGTCGTGAACAGGGTCAGCACCTGCGACACGACCAGGCCGCCGGCGATGGCCCAGCCCAGCGGCTGGCGGAACTCCGAGCCGGTGCCCGAGCCGACGATCATCGGGATGGCGCTGAACAGGGCCGCGGCCGTGGTCATCAGGATGGGGCGCAGGCGCTGGCGGCAGGCCCTGGCCACCGCCTCCTTGGCTTCTAGATTCTCGTCCCGTTCGAGCCTCAGGGCCACGTCGACGATCATGATGCCGTTCTTCTTGACGATGCCGATCAGAAGAATAATTCCGACGAAGGCGATGATGGTCAGCGGCGTGTTGGTGATCTGCAAGGCCAGCAGCGCGCCGAGCCCGGCGGAGGGCAAGGTCGAGATGATGGTGAGCGGATGTGCAAGGCTCTCGTAGAGAACACCGAGCACA
>DATJHI010000003.1:0-67557 GCA_035493955.1 Caulobacteraceae bacterium
TCACGGAACTCAAGATCATCCACGCGGCGGCCGGACGGCTCGCCCGCGGACAGGTGCAAAAACGCCCGGTGCTCTCATCCTGGTCGAATGTGCTCGACTATTGCCGCACCGCGATGGCCTTCGCCGAAAAAGAACAGTTTCTTATCCCTCTCCTTTCAGGGGAGGGATAAGAAAGCTACTGCCGCACCAGCGTGATCTCGTCGTCACTCTCCGGCAGGCGCCGCCAGGTGACATTGTCGACCTCTTCAAAGCGCCAAGGATTGCCGCGCGGCGGCACCAGCATCAGTTCGCCGCGATCCAGCCGCCACTGGCTGAAGTTGAGGCGCGCGATGGATGGATCGCACCCGGGCTTGACCGACAAGGCCAGCGCATCGCGCGAGGGCATCGCCGAGAGCGTCAATCCGCACAGGGTCGTCCCGTTGCCGCGCATGAGCTTCCAGTTGCCCGCGACGTCCTCAGGTGGACGCGGCGGCGGACCGGCGGCCGCGGCGTTCTGCAGGAACAGAACGCCGACCCCCGGCGTCGGCGCTTCGTAAATGCCGTCTTCGACTTCGCTGAACTCGACCAGCGATTTGCCGTCCGGGTCGAGCAGACGCAGCAGATCGTTTTCGGGATAAATCCAGCCGGCCACGTTCTTCACCAGCGGAAACAGGTTGCCGCAATTGGCGTCGAAGTCGACCTTGAAGCCGACCGCCGTGCGGTCGGTCTTGAAATTGGCCGTGCAAATCTTGTCGCGGTCTGCGTTGGAGAATTCCCAGCTCCCGAGCACAGCCTTGGCGGAATCGCCGATGGCTGGAGGCGTTTGCGCGATGGCCGGGGAGGCGAGGCAGAGGGCAAGGAAGGCGGCGACAATGCGGATCATAGACTGAGATCTCTCATCCGTCATTCCGGGGCGCGAGCGCAGCGAGCGAACCCGGAATCCATAACCATCAGCGCGGCGGAGTATGGATTCCGGGCCCGCCGCTTCGCGGCGTCCCGGAATGACCGAGATCATAGCATAGGGGCATCGGACTCGCCCGCCTACCGCTTCGGCGGATAGGGCGTTTCCGGCACCGGCGTGAGCGGCGGCTTGCCGGAGGCCCAGGCCAGGAGGTTGTCGACCACGAGCTGGTCCATGGCCGCACGCGTGGCTTCGCTGGCAGAGCCGAGATGCGGGAACAGAACGATGTGGTCCATCTCGATCAGTTCTTTCGGCACATGCGGTTCGTTCACGACCACATCGAGGCCGGCGGAGAAGATCGTGCGGTCCTTCAGCGCCTTGATCAAAGCCTGCTCGTCAACCACCGAGCCGCGCGCCATGTTGATCAGGATGCCGTTCGGGCCGAGCGCCTGGAGCACCTCGGCATTGATCATGTTCCGCGTCGCGGCCCCGCCGGGGACAATGATCATCAGCGTGTCGACATCGTGCGCCATGTCGATGAGCTTGGGGTAGTACTTGTAATTCACGCCGTCTTGGCGGTTACGGCTGTGATAGACGACGGGCACGCCGAAGGCTTCGAGACGACGCGCGATCGCCTTGCCGATGCGGCCCATGCCGACCATGCCGACGGTGCGGTTGCGCAACGTCGCCTTGCTCAGCGGGTAATACTTTTCCGGCCATTTGCCTGCGCGGACGTGGCGATCGGCTTGCGGGAACTCGCGCACGGTGCAGAGCAGGAGGCCGAGCGCGGTGTCGGCGACCTCCTCGTTCAGCACGTCGGGCGTGTTGGTGACGACGATGCCGTGCTCACCGGCCCATTTTGCGTCGATGTGATCGTAGCCGACGCCGAAGCTCGAAATCTGTTCGAGCTTGGGGAAGCGTTGCATGAAGGCTGCGTCGATCTTGTCGGCGGTGTAGGCGACGGCCAGCGCACGGATCGTCTCGGCATTGGACTTGATGAAGGCGTCGCGGTCGGGATGATCGAACAGGACGTGCAGGTCGACCGTGCCTTCGAGGCCTTTGACGATGACCGGCTTCCTGTTGCCGACCAAGAGAACGTGCGGCTTTGCGCCAGCCATGCCATTACTCCGTTAGACCAGGAACGTAACCGGCGCTTCGACCAGTGACTTGAACGCCGCCAGGAGTTCGGCGCCGAGCGCGCCGTCCACCACGCGATGGTCGCAGGACAATGTGACCGTCATCTGGCTGACGAACTTCACACCGCCGCCATCGGTCTCGACCGGCGCCCGGCGCGACGCGCCGACCGCAAGGATCGTCGCATGCGGCGGATTGATGATGGCGGAGAATTCGCGCACGCCATACATGCCGAGATTGGAGATGGCGGACGCGCCGCCCTGATACTCGTTCGGCTTCAGCTTTTTCGAGCGGGCGCGTTCAGCGAGGTCGCGCATGTCAGCGGAGATCGCGGTGAGCGACTTCACGTCGGCGTTGCGCAGCACCGGCGTGATCAGGCCGCCGTCGAGCGCGACGGCGACGCCGATATCGGCGTGCGTGAAGCGCAGGATGCGGTCTTCCGCCCAGACGGCGTTCGCCGCGGGGACGCGCGTGAGCGCGATCGCCCAGGCCTTGATGATGAAGTCGTTGAGCGAGAGCTTGAAGGCGGGCTGCTTGTCGGCGCCTTTCGGGGCCGACGCGTTCGCCTCCTCGCGCACCGCCATCAGCCGGCCGATGTCGATATCGGCGGTGAGATAGAAATGCGGGATGGTCTGCTTGGCCTCGATCAGGCGCGTGGCGATGGTCCGCCGCATCGAGTCGAGCGGGACCTCCTCATAGGCAATGCCGTCGAACAGCGCCTTGACCTGCGCGGTGCTGGCGCCGGTGGCAATCGCGAGGCCGCGCGCGGGGGCGGCATTTTCGACGTCGCGCGCGACGATGCGGCCGCGCGGGCCGGTGCCGGAAATGCGAGCGAGATCGATGCCGCGCTCGCCGGCGAGACGGCGCGCCAGCGGCGTCACCGTCGCGCCGCCGGGGAGCTTGGCCGCACCGTAATTGCGCTCGGGTGTGCGCACCTCGCGCCAGGGGTCCATCGGACCCGCGGGCTTCCAGGTTTGTTGCGGCGAGACTTGCGTGGCCGACACGGGAATGCTTGCTTTTGGCGCCGGTGCAGCCGCTGCAGCGGCAGGCGCCGGTGCTGCCGAGGCGCCGCCGGCACCGGCGATGATCGCCACCACCGCGCCAACCTTGGCCACCTCACCGACTTGAAAGCGGATGTCGGTGAGCGTCCCGGCGCTCGTGGCCGGCACTTCCATCGAGGTCTTGTCGGTCTCGATCTCGAACAGATTGTCGCCGGGCTTGACGGCGTCGCCGGCCGACTTGAACCACTTCGTGATCTTGCCTTCGGCGACCGTCTCGCCGAGTTGCGGCATTAGAACGTCCACGCGCCTACCTCTTCGTTGTCATCACCGGGCCGGCCCGCAGGGCCGAGTCCCGGTGATCCCGATTATCTTGGCACAGCCTCGTCTTCCTAAGCGGGATGGCCGGGACAAGCCCGGCCATGACAAGGCCGCGGCAGAACATCACCACGTCACCGAGACATACTGCGTCTCGAGAAACTCTTTCATGCCTTCCGCCGCGCCTTCGCGG
This sequence comes from Caulobacteraceae bacterium, assembly GCA_035493955.1. Classification (GTDB taxonomy): domain Bacteria; phylum Pseudomonadota; class Alphaproteobacteria; order Caulobacterales; family Caulobacteraceae; genus NCED01. Next base: position 3,524 of record DATJHI010000003.1, read on the forward strand.
CCGAGGCCAGACTGCTTGGTGCCGCCGAACGGCGCCGCCGGATCGGACACGAGACCGCGATTGAGGCCGATCATGCCGAAGTCGAGCTTCTCGGAGACGCGCAGGCCGCGCGTGAGATCTTTCGTGTAGAGATACGCCACGAGGCCATATTCGGTGGCGTTGGCGCGCTTGATCGCCTCGTCCTCGGACTTGAAAGTCTGGATCGAGGCCACCGGCCCAAAGATTTCCTCGTTCAGCATCTTGGCTGTGTCAGGCACGTTGGTGAGCACGGTGGCCGGATAGAAGAAGCCCGGACCCGTAGGCAGCTTGCCGCCGGTGAGCACCTTCGCGCCCTTTGAAACAGCGTCATCGACCAGCTCGATCACCTTGTCGCGGCCTTCGGCATTTACCAGCGGGCCGAGCGCGACGCCATCATCAAGCCCGTTGCCCATCTTCAGGCCGGACATCTTGGCGGTCAGCTTCTTGGCGAATTCGTCGTGCACCTTCTCGTGCACATAGAAGCGGTTCGCCGCCGTGCAGGCCTCGCCCATGTTGCGCATCTTGGCGATCATCGCCCCATCGACGGCGGCGTCGATGTCGGCGTCCTCGAAGACGATGAAGGGCGCGTTGCCGCCCAGTTCCATCGACGGCTTGACCACATTGTGCGCGGCCTCCTTCAGCAGCACCCGGCCGACCTGGGTCGAACCGGTGAAGGAGATCACTCGCACCCGCAGATCGGCCAGCATGGCCGAGACCACCGCGCCGGACTGCTGCGACGGGACCACATTGACGACGCCGGCGGGCACTCCCGCCTCTTCCAGGATCGGCATCAGCGCCAGCATGGTCAGGGGCGTGGCCGAGGCCGGCTTGACCACCACGGTGCAGCCGGCGGCCAGGGCAGGGCCGATCTTGCGGGTGGCCATGGCGGCGGGGAAGTTCCACGGCGTCACCAGCACCGAGACGCCGGCCGGCTTGTAGTAGGTCAGGATGCGCGCGCCGGTGGACGGCGCGGTCGAGACCTGGCCGATCACCCGCACCGCTTCTTCGGCGTTCCAGCGGAAGAACTCGGCGGCGTAAGCGGCCTCGGCTCTGCTGTCCTCCAGGCCCTTGCCGTTCTCCAGGGTGATGATCTTGGCGATCCGCTCCTTCTCGCGGATCATGATCTCATAGGCCTTGCGCAGGATCTCGCCCCGCTCGCGCGGGCTTTTGGCCGCCCACGCGGCGCCGGCCCTATGGGCGGCGTCCACCGCGCCGATGCAATCCTCGACCGAAGCCGAGGCCACCGTGGTGATGGTCTGTTCGATGGCCGGGTCCTCGACCTCGAAACGGGCGCCGTCGGAGGCGGGGCGCCACTGGCCGTCGATCCAAAGATCGGTGGAAACCCCGGCCAACAGGTTTTCGTACATGGCGAGCCTCAACTTGACAGGGATTTGCGCACCGTCTCCACGACCCGGTCCACGCTTGGGATGACCATGTCTTCCAGAAGATCGGCGGCGGGCAAGGGAATATGCGGTGCGGTGATGCGCACCGGCGGGCCGTCCAGATCGTAGAAGGCTTCGTCGGCGACGATCGAGACGATCTCGGCCCCCCAGCCGAGGACGCGGGGGTTCTCCTCCACCGTGAACACCCGATGGGTGCGGGCTACCGACCCGAGCAGGGTCTGGGTGTCGAGGGGGACCAGGGAGCGCACGTCGATGACCTCGGCGGAGATGCCGAACTCGGCCGCCAGCCGTTCGGCGGCGGCCAGCGCCCGGTGGACCATCAGGCCCAGCGCGATGAGGGTGCAGTCCGTGCCGGGCCTTAGGATCTTGGCCGTGCCCAGGGTGTCGACGATCTCCCCGTCGGGGACCTCGCCCTTGATGGCGTAGAGGCCCTTGTGCTCCATGAACATGACCGGGTCCGGATCGCGCACCGCCGCCGCCATCAGCCCGATCACGTCCACCGGCGAAGAGGGCGAGACCACCTTCAGGCCGGGGAACTGCATGCACCAGTTCTCGACGCACTGGCTGTGCTGGGCCCCGAAGCGAAGGCCGCCGCCGCCGCCGAAGCGGATCACCAGCGGACAGCCGACCTGCCCATTGGTCATGTAGCGGGCCTTGGGCATCTCGTTGGCGACGTAGTCGTAACAGACGGCCAGGAAGTCGGCGAACATGATCTCGGCGATGGGCTTCAGGCCGGTCATCGCCGCGCCCATGGCCGCGCCCAGGATCGCCTGTTCGGAGATCGGGGTGTCGCGCACCCGCAGGGGGCCGAACTGGTCCAGCAGGCCAAGCGTGGCCTTGAACACGCCGCCGGCTTTGGCGATGTCCTCGCCGAGGAAGACCACGTCCTCGTCGCGCGCCATCTCCTGGGCGATGCCGCGGGCGACGGCCTCGCGATAGGTCAGTTCCGCCATGCCCAGCCCCCGTCGGCGTAAACGTCGGTGAACAGAATATCCGCAGAGGTGGTCGGCGCCGCCTTGCAGGCCGCGGTGGCGTCGTCGACGATCTTCGCCACCTCGGCGTCGATCGCCTGCATCTGCGCCTCGGCGACCCCGAACTGGCGCAGGCGCTCCCGGTAGATCAGCAGCGGGTCCTTCTCCTTCCAGCGTTCCAGTTCGCCCTCGGGGCGATACTTGGCCGGGTCGGCGCGGGAGTGGCCGGAATGGCGGTAGGTCAGGGCCTCGATCAGGGAGGGGCCGTCGCCGGCGCGGGCCTTCTCGAAAGCCTTGCTCATGGTGCGGAACACCACGTCGGCGTCGTTGCCGTCGATGACGATCCGCTCGAGGCCGTTGGCCGAGGCCCGGTCCGCCGCCGGATGTTCCACCGAGGTCACTTCCGAGATTGGGGTGTACTCCATGTAGAGATTGTTCTCGCAGACGAAGACCACCGGCAGCTTCCAGATCGCCGCGAAATTCAGCGCCTCGTGGAAGGCCCCGATGTTGGTGGTCCCGTCGCCGAAGAAACAGACGGTGACGTCGCCGGCCTGCTTGTACTGGGACCGCCAGGCCGCCCCGCAGGCGATGGGAAGATGGGCCCCGATGATGGCGTAGGAGCCCATCACCCCGTGCTCGACCGAGGTCAGGTGCATCGACCCGCCCTTGCCGCGCATCAGGCCGTTGTCGCGGCCCATCAGTTCGCCCAGGACCTTCTCCACCGGCACGCCGCGGGCCAGGGTGTGGGCGTGGCCGCGGTAGGTGCAGAAACTGAGGTCCCCCGGCTTCATGGCGGCGGCGACGCCGGCGGCGATGGCCTCCTGGCCGATGGACAGGTGGCTGGTGCCCTTGATCAGGTTCTCGAAGAACAGGTCGTTGGCCCGCTGCTCGGCCTGGCGGATGGTGACCTGCAGCCGGTACATCTCCAGCCGCTTGGCTTCGCCGATGTCGTCGTTCGCCTTCAGGGCGACGGCGGCGCCTGGGGCGCGAGCGGGTTTCCTCGCCATGACTGGAACCTCGAAGGTCTCTTGATTGCGGGAGAGGGTTTTAGCCGATCAGGCGGGCGGGGGAAGCGGCATGACCGCCGGCCGGGGTGCGGGGCAGGGCGCCGGGTCGGCGAGGCGGGGGATGCGCATCAAAAATGGGCCTTGGCCATGTCGAACCGCTCGCTGCGCCGTTGCGCCGGTTATCGACAATTTCGGGGTATACGCAAGAAATTTCGTCGTTTTGGCGGGGTGCGGCCGGAGCGGTTGACCCCGCCCGGCGGTTCTTCGACATTGGGGGGATGGGACGACCCCGAACCAACGCCTTGACCCCTGCCGAACCCGTGGACGATCTGTCGCCCGAGCCTGCCCGCGAGGCGGACGCGGGTACGAAGACCGCCCCCGACAAGGCCAACTCCTTGACCGGTTCGGTCTATCAGCAGCTGCGCGCCGACCTCCTGTCCGGTCACTATCGCCCGGGCGAGAAGCTGCGGGCCGAGGACCTGCGTCGCCGCTTCAACATCGGCTCCAGTCCCATCCGCGAAGCGCTGAACCGGCTCCTGGCCGAGGGTTTCGTCGCCCTGGAGGAGCAGAAGGGCTTTCGTGTCGCCCCGGTGAGCGGCCAGGAGCTCGAGGAACTGGTGCGGGCGCGCTGCCTGATCGACGGGGCCGCGGTCGCCGAGGGCATCAAGCGTTACGAGACCGGCTGGGAGGAAGGGCTGGTGCTGGCCCTGCACCGGCTGTCGCGGGTGGCCAGGCGGACCGACGAGGAGCCCAACGCCGACAATCCCGAATGGGAGCGGCTGCACCGGGCCTTCCATTCCGCCCTGGTCGCGGGATGCGGCTCGCGCTGGCTGTCGCGGATCAGCGAGCAATTGTTCGACAGCGCCGAACGTTACCGGCTGCTGGCCGCCGACGCGCTTTCCCCACGCAACGAGCTGGAGGAGCACCGCGCCATCACCCAGGCCTGCCTCGACCGCCGTCCTGAGGACGCCACCCGGCTGATCGAGGCCCACTATGCGAGCACTTGCCACACCATCCTGAAGTCGTTTCCGATGGCGGGTCGCTGATAGAGAGATGGAATAGAGGCGCGGGGTCCGCCCAAGGCCTGCACGGTCGCTGTTTGTTGATTGGATTAGGTCTGGCGCGAAACGGCTAAGAATGGCATGCGCACTCGCCCCCGCAGCGGGGGTGCTTGCCAAGTCCGGCCGGGTGACAGAAAACTTCCCCGATCCCGCAGGCCTGCATTCGCCGAAGCCTCTGAAGTTCAGGAACCTGCCCGTATGGGATCACCCGCGAAACAAGGCCTGTACGACCCGCGGCAGGAACACGACGCCTGTGGCGTCGGCTTCATCGCCAACATCAAGGGCGCGAAGTCCCACGACATCATCACCCAGGGTCTGCAGATCCTGGTCAACCTCGATCACCGCGGCGCGGTCGGGGCCGACCCCCTGCTCGGCGACGGGGCCGGCTGCCTGATCCAGATCCCCGACGCCCTGCTGCGCAAATGGGCCGAGGACAACGACCTGACCCTGCCGGCGCCGGGCGACTACGCCGTGGCCATGTGCTTCCTGCCGCAGGACGAGAAGACCCGCGACGTGGCCGTCGGCCAGTTCGAGCACTTCATCCGGGCCGAACGGCAGCAGTTGATCGGCTGGCGCGATGTGCCGGTCGACCCGCGCGGGCTTGGCCAGGCGGTGTTGCACGAGATGCCGGTGATCCGCCAAGCCATCGTGGGCAAGGGCGCCCATGTGGCGGACCAGGACGCCTTCGAGCGCAAGCTCCTGGCCATCCGCAAGCAGACGCAGAACCCCCTGGCGGAACTGGCGGTAAAGCACGGCCTGCCCGGCCTGACCGAATTCTACATGCCGTCGTTCTCGTCGCGGACGGTGGTCTACAAGGGGCTGGTCCTCGCCCACCAGGTCGGGGAGTTCTACAAGGACCTGCGCGATCCGCTGGCGGTGTCGGCCCTGGCCATGGTCCACCAGCGGTTTTCGACCAACACCTTTCCCTCGTGGCGCCTGGCCCACCCCTATCGGTTCATCGCCCACAACGGCGAGATCAACACGGTGCGCGGCAACGTCAACTGGATGAGCGCCCGCCGCCGGACGCTGGAATCCGACCTCCTGGGTCCCGACCTCGACAAGATGTGGCCGCTGATCCCGCACGGCCAGTCCGACACCGCCTGCCTGGACAACGCGCTCGAGCTGCTGCTGGCCGGGGGCTATCCCCTGGCGCATGCGGTGATGATGCTGATCCCGGAGGCCTGGGCCGGCAATCCGTTGATGGAGCCCAAGCGCAAGGCCTTCTACGAATACTACGCCGCCCTGATGGAGCCCTGGGACGGGCCGGCGGCCATCGCCTTCACCGACGGCCGCCAGATCGGCGCCACCCTGGACCGCAACGGCCTGCGTCCTGCCCGCTTCGTGGTCACCGACGAGCTGGTGGTGATGGCCTCGGAGGTCGGGGTGCTCCCGATCCCGGATGAGGACATCGTCCGCAAGTGGCGGCTGCAGCCCGGCAAGATGCTGCTGATCGACCTGGAGCAGGGCCGGATCATCGAGGACGAGGAGATCAAGCGCGATCTCGCCGCCGCCGCCCCCTATGCCGACTGGCTGAGCCAGACCCAGTTCAAGCTTGAGGACCTGCCCGACCTCCTGGGCCAGAGCCCGCCGGCGCACGACAACGATCCCGCGGGCCTGCTCGATCGTCAGCAGGCGTTCGGCTACACCCAGGAGGACCTGAACTTCTTCCTGGAGCCGATGGCCCAGACCGGCGACGACCCGATCGGGTCGATGGGAACCGACACCCCGCTGGCGGTGCTCTCCGACCGGCCCAAGCTGCTCTACGACTATTTCAAGCAGAACTTCGCCCAGGTCACCAATCCGCCGATCGACCCGATCCGCGAGGAGCTGGTGATGTCGCTGGTGTCGATGATCGGCCCGCGGCCGAACCTGCTCGGCCACCACGCCGGCGCCCACAAGCGCCTGGAGGTGTCGCAACCGGTGCTGACCAACACCGACCTCGAGAAGATCCGCTCGATCTCGGACCTCCTCGACCGGGCCTTCCGCACCGCCACCCTGGACGCCACCTGGCCGGCGGAGGAGGGCGCAGGCGGGCTCGAGCGGGCGCTGGAGCGGCTGTGCCGCGAGGCCACCGACGCGGTGCTGGCCGACAACAACATCCTGATCCTGTCCGACCGGGCGGTCGCTGAGGACCGCATCCCGATCCCGGCCCTCCTGGCCACCGCGGCGGTGCACCACCACCTGATCCGCCAGGGCCTGCGCATGCAGACCGGCCTGGTGATCGAGACCGGCGAGGCCCGCGAGGTGCACCATTTCTGCGCCCTGGCCGGCTATGGCGCCGAGGCGATCAACCCCTACCTCGCCTTCGAGACGCTGGAGCAGATCCGCCTGCGCGAGGCGCTGCCGCTGAAACCTTACGAGGTGCAGAAGAACTACATCAAGGCCATCGGCAAGGGCGTGCTGAAGGTGATGTCCAAGATGGGCATCTCCACCTACCAGTCCTATTGCGGGGCCCAGATCTTCGACGCCGTCGGCCTGACCACCGCCTTCGTCGAGAAGTACTTCACCGGCACCTGCACCACCATCGAAGGCGTCGGTCTGGCCGAGGTGGCGGAGGAGGCGGTGCGCCGCCATCGCGACGCCTATGGCAATAATCCGATCTACCGCGACATGCTCGACGTCGGCGGCGGCTACGCCTATCGCCTGCGCGGCGAGGAGCACGCCTGGACCCCGCTGTCGGTGTCCAAGCTGCAGCATGCGGTGCGCGGGGGGCTGCCCGGCGACTACGCCGAGTTCGCCGCCAGCATCAACGAACAGTCCCGCCGCCTGCTGACCATCCGTGGGCTGATGGACTTTCGGCTGGACGGCGGGCCGGTGGCTTTGGACGAGGTCGAGCCGGCGTCGGAGATCGTCAAGCGGTTCTCGACCGGGGCGATGAGCTTCGGCTCGATCAGCCGCGAAGCCCACACCACCCTGGCCATCGCCATGAACCGCATCGGCGGCCGGTCCAACACCGGCGAGGGCGGGGAGGAGGCGGACCGCTTCAAGCCGCTGCCCAACGGCGATTCCATGCGTTCGGCGATCAAGCAGGTCGCCTCCGGCCGCTTCGGAGTCACCGCCGAATACCTGGTTAACGCCAGCGACATTCAGATCAAGATGGCCCAGGGGGCCAAGCCCGGCGAGGGCGGCCAGCTGCCGGGCCACAAGGTCGACAAGAACATCGCCCGCGTGCGCCATTCGACGGCGGGCGTGGGCCTGATCTCGCCGCCGCCGCACCACGACATCTATTCGATCGAGGATCTGGCCCAGCTCATCCACGACCTGAAGAACGTCAATCCAGAGGCGCGCATCTCGGTCAAGCTGGTGTCGGAGGTCGGGGTCGGCACCGTCGCGGCGGGGGTCGCCAAGGCCCGGGCCGACCATGTGACCATCTCGGGCTATGAAGGGGGCACCGGCGCGTCTCCCCTGACCTCCCTGACCCATGCCGGATCGCCCTGGGAGATCGGCCTGGCCGAGACGCAGCAGACCCTGCTGCTGAACAACCTCCGTGGACGGATCGCTGTCCAGGCCGACGGTGGTCTGCGCACCGGCCGGGACGTGGCGGTCGCCGCCCTCCTGGGCGCCGACGAGTTCGGCTTCGCCACCGCGCCCCTGATCGCCGCCGGCTGCATCATGATGCGCAAGTGCCACCTGAACACCTGTCCGGTCGGCGTCGCCACCCAGGATCCGGTGCTGCGCGCGCGCTTCACCGGCCAGCCGGAACACGTGATCAACTACTTCTTCTTCGTCGCCGAAGAACTGCGCCAGATCATGGCCGACCTGGGTTTCCGCACTCTCGACGAGATGATCGGCCGGGTCGACCGCCTCGACGCCCGCACCGCCATCGACCATTGGAAGGCCAAGGGCGTCGACCTGTCCAAATTGCTGCACCAGGTGCAGGTCGAGGCAGGCGCTTCGCTGCGCAACATCGATGTGCAGGACCATGGCCTGGCCAAGGCCTTGGATATCGAGCTGATCGAGGCCGCCGGCGCGGCCCTGGACGGCGGCGCGCCTGTGGTGATCGAACGGCCGATCCACAACGTCAACCGCACCGTCGGCGCCATGCTGTCGGGGGAGGTGGCCCGCCGTCACGGCCATGCCGGCCTGCCGGACGGGACCATCCGGCTGAAGTTCACCGGTTCGGCCGGCCAGAGCTTCGGCGCCTTCGCCGCCCACGGAGTGTCGCTCGAGCTGAGCGGCGACGCCAACGACTATGTCGGCAAGGGCCTTTCCGGGGGCCGCGTCGTTGTCGCCCCGCCGCCGTCCTCAAGCCGCGAGCCGACGCAGAACATCATCGTCGGCAACACCGTCCTCTACGGCGCCATCGCCGGGGAGGCCTATTTCGGCGGGGTGGCGGGCGAACGCTTCGCCGTGCGCAACTCCGGCGCCGTCGCCGTCGTCGAGGGCGTGGGCGACCACGGCTGCGAGTACATGACCGGCGGGGTGGTGGTGGCCCTGGGCGCCACGGGCCGCAACTTCGCGGCCGGGATGTCGGGGGGCGTGGCCTATGTCTACGACCCGGACGGCTCCTTCGCCAGCCGCTGCAACCTGGCCATGGTCGATCTGATGAAGCTGGACGCGACCCCGGAGGCCGACGCCGACGATCCGCGCCGGCCGCAGCAACGTTCTCCGGGCGTCGCCGATTCCGGACTGGGCGACATGCTGCGGTTCGATCGCGAACGGCTGCGCATCCTGCTGGAACGTCACCGGCTCTATACCGGCAGCGCCCGCGCCCGCGCCCTGCTGGAGGATTGGGACACGACCCTGGAGCATTTCGTCAAGGTGATGCCGAAGGACTACCGGCGCGCCCTGATGGATATCGAAGCCGAACGCGCCGCCGCCGGCGCTGTGGCGGCCGAATAACAACGAGCGCGCGATGCGAAGAAGCAGATCCCCCTCTTTCGCGTAGATTCCGCTCTTAATGCTTAGAATCGATCACGTCTTGTGGTTTTGGATCGATAGAATCCAAAACCATGCTGATCTAGGAAGGCTGGAACACTGATGGGAAAGCCCACTGGCTTCCTGGAAATCGAACGCCGCGACCGGGCCTATGACCCACCCGAAGCGCGGCTGAAGACCTGGAACGAGTTCGTCATCCCCTTGGCGCAGGCCGACGCCAAGGACCAGGCGGCGCGCTGCATGGATTGCGGCATCCCGTTCTGTCACCAGGGCTGCCCGGTCAACAACCTGATCCCCGACTGGAACAACCTGGTCTATCGCGGCCAGTGGAAGACCGCGTCGGAGAGCCTGCACTCGACCAACAACTTCCCGGAGTTCACCGGGCGGGTGTGTCCGGCGCCGTGCGAGGCGTCCTGCACCCTCAACATCCAGGACGCGCCGGTCACCATCAAGACCATCGAATGCGCCATCGTCGATCGCGGATGGGAGGAGGGCTGGATCCGGCCCGAGCCTTCGCCCCGCGGCACCGGCCGGCGCGTGGCCGTGGTGGGCTCAGGCCCCGCCGGTCTCGCCTGCGCCCAGCAACTGGCGCGGGTCGGCCACTCGGTCACCGTGTTCGAGAAGAGCGACCGCCCCGGCGGCCTGCTCCGCTATGGCATCCCCGACTTCAAGATGGAAAAGCACCTGATCGACCGGCGCGTCCGCCAGATGGAGGCGGAGGGGGTGATCTTCCGCACCGGCATCGAGGTCGGCGCGACGGTGACGGTGCAACGCCTGCTCGACGACTACGACGCCCTGGTCATGTCAGGCGGGGCCGAACATCCCCGCGACCTCGACCTGCCCGAACGCCATCTGGACGGCATCCATTTCGCCATGGACTTCCTGCCGCAGCAAAACAGGCGCGTGGCCGGCGACGACGAGGCGCGGGCGGCGCCGAACGGGACCATCTCCGCCAAGGGCAAGCACGTGGTGGTGATCGGCGGCGGCGACACCGGTTCGGACTGCATCGGCACCTCCAACCGTCAGGGGGCCCTGTCGGTGACCCAACTGGAAATCCTGCCCCAGCCGCCGGTCCGGGAGAACAAGGCCCTGACCTGGCCCGACTGGCCGCTGAAGCTGCGCACCTCGTCCTCGCAGGCCGAGGGCTGCGAGCGCGATTTCGCCGTCCTGACCAAGCGCGCCGTCGGCCAGGACGGCGCGGTCCGGGCGCTGGAATGCGTTCGGGTGGAGTGGGTCAAGGGCGACGACGGCCGCATGCAGATGCAGGAGGTCGCGGGCAGCAACTTCGAGCTGAAGGCCGACCTCGTCCTGTTGGCCATGGGCTTCCTCGGCCCCCACCATCCCGGCATGGTCGAGCAGGCCGGCGTGGCCCTGGACGCCCGCAGCAACGTCAAGGCCAACGAGATCGACTACCGCACCACCGCCACCCGCATCTTTTCCTGCGGCGACATGCGGCGCGGCCAGTCCCTGGTAGTCTGGGCCATCCGGGAGGGCCGCCAGTGCGCCCGCGCGGTGGATGAGTTCCTGATGGGGCGCAGCGACCTGCCGCGCTGAGCGCGTCAGAAAGCCCGAGCGGCTTCGCCGACCTTCGGTTCGCCGCTCGGGGCCGCTCCTTGATGTGAGGAGTACCAGATGAGCGACGACCGCTTCGAGCGCGGCAAGGCCCTGCTGTCCCGGATGCACGGCGCCCGGGGCGAGGCGGCGATGGAGGCCTTGGCCGACCTCGCTCCGGACCTCGCCCGCCTGGTGGCCGAGCACGCCTTCGCCGACCTCTACGCCAGGCCGGGCCTGGACCTGAAGACCCGCCAGTTCGCCACCGTCGCCGCACTGATCGCCATGGGCGACAGCCAGCCCCAGCTGGAAGTGCACATGAACGCGGCCATGCGTCTGGGCTGGACCCAAGGAGAGCTGGTGGAGCTGATCCTGCAGATGTCCGCCTACGCCGGCTTTCCTGCCGCCATGAAGGCGGTCAGCGCCTTGCGCGCCGCGCTGGCGATGCGCGCGGAGGACGAGGGTGGGGTGAAAGGCTAGCGCCGCTCCGACCCTGGGGTTAAGCCTCGCGGACCACAAGTTCAGAGGGCTTTTCCATGACTCGGCTTTTTCCGGCGGCTTTGGTCCTGTCTGCGGCGCTGGCCGTCTTCGGGCCGAATTCGGCCAGTGCGCAGGAGGTGCGCAGCCTGGACGGAGCGGCGCCGGCGGCGGCGAGTATCGACGCCTTCAGGGGCCTCGCCGGCTCCTGGGTTGGACCGGCCGGGGCGGCGGCCTTTTCCGCGCCGACCAATGGTCAGATCGTCGGCTATCTGATGCTGGCCCAGGTGGAGGAACTGTGGATTCTGCGTCAGGAGGGTCCGACCGTGACCCTGCGCCAGAAGATCTTCGGGGCCGATCTGGCCGAACGCGAAGACAAGGACAAGTTCGAGGTGCGGCCCCTGGTCGGCCTCGACGCCGGTCACCTCTATATGGAGAACACCACCTTCGAGCCGGCGGGCGACAGCCTGACCATCGTCGCCCGCTTTCCGGGCCAGAACGGCGCGGCGCCCCACTTCCTGCGGATCGAACTCAAGCGCGCCAAATAGGGCAGGCCCGCATCCCGGGGCGCCGGTGAAACAGTCGGCGGCTCCTTCGGCTGAAGACTGTGAACCGCCGCGCCTGATCCATGGGCCTTTGCTCGTCGCCAGGGCTGGCCCGGAGAGCGTCGCAGCCGACCCCTTGTCCGATCGTAGACAAGTCGCCAGTCTCGGTCGGTCCTCGTCGTCGAGCCAAAGGACATGGCGGCAAAGGCGCCTAGGGCCGCGGAGCCTCTTTTCTTTGCTACAGAATGATACAGAATGCTAAAAAGCGGCTTGGCCGGGGGGCGGATAGGGGCTTCAGGTCCTCGGGTTTGCGCAAAACAACATACAGGGAGGGACCATGAGGTTCAGGACGAACTATCTCCTGCTGGGCGCGGCCATGGCGGCGCTCCTCGTGCCCGTCGTTGGCGGCCACGCCGCCACCCCGGCCCCGGCGTGGCCGACGAAGTGGCCGTCCTCCGTGGCCGAAAACACCCGGTTGCAGGATGAGCTGGTCAAGACCGACTACACCGCGGAAGAAAAGCGCAACATCCTGACCATCCTCAACGAGGAGAGTGACGAAGCGCGCGCCGCGTGGCTGAAGAATCCGAAGCGCGCCCCGCACGAAGGCTTCCCCGGCCTCGACAAGTATTACGGCGCCAAGGGCTACGACGAAGCCACCTCGATCCCGGATCGCAAGGACCGGATCCTCGACATCCTGGCCAAGGACAATCGCGTATTCGGCGTCTACACGATTTCGGGCCATCACCAGGGCATGATGTGGGGCTGGAAGGGCGACGGCAAACCGGTCGAGATCCTCGCCTTCTTCTACCGGACCTTCGACCCGCAGGGGCGGACGATCGAGAACTACTTCCACACCGAGGAATTGCAGCTCTATGTCGCCCTTGGCGGCAAGACGGCATTCCCCAAGGACGGCCTCGCAGCACAGGTCGCCGAAGCGCCCAAGCCGGGCACGCCGGTCACGGAGCGGGCCCGGCCTGCGCCGCCGCCCCCATTGCCGACGACATGGCCCCCGACGAAGTGGCCCTCGGGGACCTTGAGCCCCAAGCTGATCAAATGGCTGAGCGAGGCCCACTGGACCGAAGAAGAAAAGCCGGTTCTGTGGAGGGCGCTGGCGGCGAACGAATTCGTGGCTCCCGACTACAACAGTCCACAGGATTTCACGGTCACGCCGTTCTGCGGGATTTCCTGTCCGAAGGGTCGTCGGGGCTTTGATTACATAGACTACCTGGCGGGCTCCCACGCCTATAACGGCGCCCGTTCCGTGCGTGACCGCTTTGTCGAAACCGACGACATCATCGTCAAGGGCAAGCGCGTCATCAAGGTGTTCCACGGGTACGGCCATCAGACCGGATACCTGTACGGCTTTCCGGGCGACGGTCATTTCGTTGAATGGAAGGAAATCGGCTCGGGCAACAGCGGCGCGGGTCTGAGAGCCGAAGAGCTTCAGTTCTATGTGTCCATGGGAGGAAAACTGCAATTCCCGGGCAAGCCGCCAGTCCCTTGAAGGCGGCGTAACCGCAAGCCGCGGGCCGGCCGGCGAGTCCGAGCCCGCGAGTTTGCACATAAAAACAACAATATAAAATCGCCACTAGGTGAGGGCCATGAAGCTCGGGACCAAATATCTCCTACAGGGCGCCGTCGTCGCGACCCTGCTCTTGTCCGTCGTTGGCGGCCACGCCGCCACCCCGGCCCCGGCGTGGCCGACGAAATGGCCGTCCTCCGTGGCCGAAAACACCCGGTTGCAGGATGAGCTGGTCAAGACCGACTACACCGCGGAAGAAAAGCGCAACATCCTGACCATCCTCAACGAGGAAAGTGACGAAGCGCGCGCCGCGTGGCTGAAGGATCCGAAACGCGCGCCGCACGAGGGCTTCCCCGGCCTCGACAAGTATTACGGCGCCAAGGGCTACGACGAAGCGACCTCGATCCCGGATCGCAAGGACCGGATCCTCGACATCCTGGCCAAGGACAATCGCGTGTTCGGCGCCTATGTCATCTCGGGTCATCATCAGGGGACGATGTGGGGCTGGAAGGGCGACGGCAAGCCGGTCGAAATCCTCGCCTTCTTCTACCGGACTTTCGACCCGCAGGGGCGGACGATCGAGAACTACTTCCATACCGAGGAATTGCAGCTCTATGTCGCCCTTGGCGGCAAGGCGGAATTCCCCAAGGACGGCATCGCCGCGCAGATCGCCGAAGCGCCCAAGCCGGGCGCGCCGACGCCGCCGCGCACGCCTCCGGCGCCGCTGCCGGCCTTGACGAGCTGGCCGCCGACTCCCTGGCCTGAGGGGGTCATAAGTCCCAAGCTGAAAAAATGGCTCGCCGAGGCCCACTGGACCGAAGAAGAAAAGCAGAACCTGTGGAAGGCCCTACACGCCAATACGTTCGTGGCCGGGGACTACAACACCCCCCAGGACTTCACGGTCGCTCCATTTTGCGGGATTACCTGCACCAGGCGTCGCGGCTTTGATTACCTCGACTATCTCTCGGGCATCCACGGCTACAATGCGGCCCGCTCGGTGCGGGACCGCTTCGTCGAAACCGACGACGTCATCGCCAAGGGCAGCCGCGTGATCCGGGTGTTCAAGGGGCACGGCCACCAGACGGGATATTTCTATGGCTTCCCGGGCGACGGCCACGCCCTCGAATTCATCGAAATCGGCACCGGAAACGCCGGCGTCGGCGGCAGAGCCGAAGAGCTTCAGCTCTTTGTGGCTATGGGTGGAAAGCTGCAATTCCCCGGCAAACCGCCCGTTCCTTAGGGCGGTGCGACTAACGAAAGGACCTTGCGGGAGATCGCAGGGCCCTTTCATCGCCCAGCGATGAGGCCGGCCGTGGCCAGCTACTTCACCGTCTCCATCCTCCCCGACCGCGCCGAGGCGATAATGGCGTCCGTCGCCGCCACGCCCTGGATCATCTGGTCGTAGGGGACGGGGTAGGGAACGCCGTCGGTCGCGGCGACGGCGAAGGCGTCGAGCTCGGCGCGGTTGACGTCGAACTCCGGCACGTCGATCCACTCGGCCTCGCCCTTCACCGGCTGAATCATATAGCTGCCGAACAGGCCTGCCCGGCGCTGGTGCGAGGATTGGCCGGCCACGTGGGTTGCGCCGCCCAGCCGGGCCATGGCTTTTGATCCGTATGCGGCGAAACGGAAGGCTCCCGCGGTGGCCGTCATGGTCCCAATGTAGGCCGACATGCCGGCCTTCAGGCGCAGCAGGATGGACGTGGTGTCGTCGTTCTGCACCGGCGCGGCCCGGTGCAGGCTCTGGCAAAACACCTGATCGATCTCGCCCGCCAGGTCGATGAAGCCGTCGACGGCGTGAACGCCCATGGGGAACAGGCCCCCGCACGGCGCCTCCTCAGCCTGGGCGCGCCAGGCCTTTTGCGTCATCGACAGGGCGTTGGGCCCGCCGAGGGTGCATTCCATGTGCAGGATGGTTCCGAGTTCCCCTGACTGCAGCCGGCGCTTCAGGTCGATCCATGAGGGATGGAAGCGGCGGTTGTAGCCCAGGGCCAGGGTCAGGCCGGCCTTCTCCATGACGCCCACGGCTTCCTCCGCCTCGGCCTTGCTCATGGTGAAGGGCTTTTCGCAGAAGACGTGCTTGCCGGCCCGGGCCGCGGCGACGATCTGGTCTCGATGCCCCGAGGGCGGGGTGGCCAGGACCACGGCGTGGATGTCCGGGTCGGCCAGCAGATCGGCGTAGGTTTCCAGCCTGAGGTTGTGAGCTTCGGCGAACAGCCGGTCCTTGTCCGAGCGCGTGCGGGTGGCCGCGGCGGTGAAGCGGATCAACTCGCCGCCCTGGACCGCGTCCACCAGGGTTCCCCCCCACCAGCCCAGCCCGACGATGGCGGCGTTCAGCATTCGACTTGTCCCGGCGGCTCGATTTGACGCCAGGGCACGGTAGTCCGACTTCGCCGACAGGATTGTACAAATGTTTGCGCGCGCCGCCCCTGGCCCGGCCGACGGCGCCGGGCCACTATGACGTCTGCGCCGACAGGGGATTTCGCAGACCATGGACGACCACGACCGCGCCGATCCCGACCTTCCGCCTCAGGGCGAGCCGGTGATCCGGACCATCGCCATGCCCAGCGACACCAATCCCGAGGGCGACATCTTCGGCGGCTGGCTGGTGTCGCAGATGGACCTGGCGGGCGCCACGGTCGCCTTCCGCCTGGCCAAGGGACGCTGCGCCACCGTGGCCGTCGACGGCATGACCTTCCTCCGCCCGGTGTCCGTAGGCGACGAGGTCAGCCTCTACGGTCGGGCAATCAAGGTCGGGCGCACCTCGGTGCAGGTGATGGTCGAGGCCTGGCGTCGCCGCCGCGACGGGGAGGCCTCTAATCGGGTGACGGTGGGCGCCTTCACCTATGTGGCGATCGGCCAGGATCGCCGCCCCCGCCCGATCAGTCCGGCGGTCGGGGGATAAGGACCCTCCGACTTGTATCCGCCACCCGGCGCCTTAAGCTTGGCCGTAGGCGAGATGCCGTCGTTGCCTCGGCAACAGTGCATCCCAGTTCGCGTTCCCGCATTTTCAACACTGTAGAGCTCTGTTCCTCCCTCAAAGGGAGGCGCATCTGTGCAAACGACAAACAGGAGCCGCTAGATGAAGAAACTAATCGCGCCCGCCCTCGTGGCCGTCTGCATGGCCGGCGTCGCGTTGCCCGCTGCGGCCCAGCCCTACGGCGCCCCTCGACCCGCCGCTCCGGTTCCGCCCGGCGGCGGACGTGGCCTTCAACTGGCTCAACGGGCGGACCAGTTGGAGCAGCGGATCCGGCGCGGCGTCGCCGACGGCTCGCTGGATCGCCGCGAAGCGGACCGGGCGCAGGCCGAGCTTGCCGCCGTGCGCCGCCTGCAGGCCGATCTGCTGGCCCGGGGCCGGGGGGCGTTGAGCCAGGCCGACCGCCAGCAGATCTCGGCGCGGCTCGACCAACTCGAGCGCAGCATCCGTTGGCTGCGCACCAACGATCGTGTCGGCGCAAACCGCGACGACCGGGGCGCTTCCGACTTCCGCTATGGTTATGGCCGCGACTTCTGGAACGGGGCGCCCCAGACCCTGGAACAGCGGGTGGACTGGCTGGAAACCCGCGTTCGCCGGGGGACCGAGAGCGGCGCCCTCACCCGTGGCGAGGCCGACCGCGCCTTCGCAATGCTGCGCGACTTCCGCCGCATGCGCGCCGATCTCTTGGCCCAGCGGGGCGGCCGCCTGACCCGGCGCGACCAGGACCGGCTGTCCGATCGGCTGAACGCCATCTCGCAGCAGATCCGCTGGTTGCAGACCAACAATCGGCGCGACTGATCCCCTGTCCGCTCGGCCCTGCAGCATGGATTGCTGCAGGGCTGACGCGGTGGAGTTGCCCTGTCCCCCCGCCAGGTCCAAGTTGCGCTGGAGCCGCACAAGCGAGCCTTTGGGGAGGTCTCCGTTGCAACGCCTGTTCGCCGCAGCCTTGCTGCTGCTGATCCCCTGCGCTTCCGCCGCCCAGACCCCGCCGCCGCAGATCCCCTTCGAGGGGATCGACGTCCTCAAGCCGCCCCCCGACATGCATCTGGGGGAAGTCGCCGGCGTGGCGGTGAACGCCCAGAAGCATATCTTCGTGTTCCACCGCGGAAACACCGACGGTCCCGCCTATGGCGCCGCGGCCGCCCAGCTTCTGGAATTCGGGCCCGACGGCAAGTTCCTGCGCGAGATCGGCAAGCACCTCTACGCCTGGTCCTTCGCCCACACGGTCCGCATCGACCCCCAGGGCAATATCTGGGCCGCCGACAAGGGCTCGGACATGGTCATCCGCTTCAATCCGGCGGGCAAGGTGACCATGGTGTTCGGCCGCAAGCCCGAAGCCAGTGATGAGAACGCGCATCCGCTGGAGCACCCCATGCCGCCGCGCCCCCCCGTCGACGGCCAGTTCCGCCAGGTCACCGACATGGCCTGGGACAGCCACGGCGCCACCTATATTTCCGACGGCTACATCAACTCGCGCGTCGCCAAGATCGACAAGGACGGCAGGTGGCTTAAGTCCTGGGGCTCCTTCGGCTCGGAGCCCGGCCAGTTCAACACCCTGCACGCGATCGCCGTCGATGCGCACGACCGCGTCTATGTCGCGGACCGCGGCAACCGGCGAATCCAGGTGTTCGACACCGAGGGCAAGCTGCTCAAGATCATCACCATCGACGTTCCCTATCCCGCCGATGCGGCGCCGGCGATCGGCCCCCGTCCCCAGCCCGGACCCGACGGCTTCACGGGGACCGGCAACCAGAACCAGATGCCGGGCTCGCCTTGGACCCTGTGCATCACCCCCATCGGGCCCAAGGGCCAGTTCCTCTATGTGTCGGACGCCTTTCCCGGGCGGATCTACAAGCTCGACCTCGATGGCCATGTGCTCGGATGGCTCGGCAGCGCGGGCAAGCAGCTCAAGCAGTTCGGCTGGGTCCACGAGATCGCCTGCCCATCGGAGAACGAGCTTTACGTCGGCGAGATCCTGAACTGGCGGATGCAGAAGCTGATCCTGCACCCCGACCGGGCGAGATAGGCGCCGATCAGGGCCGGTTCGAAGCGCAGTCTTCGTCCGACAATCTTTTCACCATGTCCCGCAGGCTTTCCACCAACTGTTGCTGAACCGCATTGTCTTCCGACACCGGCATTCCGCGCAGAAGCTGGATGGTGGAAACGTGGACGCTGATCGCCTCCGGGCGCCAATTGGCGGCGGCTTCGAAATGGTCGATCAGGACGCACAGGCTATGGGCGGCCTCTCCCAGTTGGGGGCGCTTGCAGAGCCCGCCGAGGCCCGCGATCTCCCGCGCGGCGACGTAGAGGGGATCATTCCTTCCGACCGGCCGGCCAAGGGTCCCGGCGCCTTCGGTCAAGGTGGCGATAAGCCGGTCGATCTCGACCAGGCAGGCCCCCGCCATCGCCAGCAGACCCGCCTCGGCGTCGTTGACGGCCGCCGATGCCCTTTTCCCGCCCGGCGCGACGATTATTTTCGCGAGCCTGTTCTCGTAGGTGAGAAACCGCGCAAAGCTCACGGATCGACCCCGTCGTTTAAGGCGAGGGCGTTCGCCGATATTTCCTTTGTTCCGGCCGTATCAGACCGGCGGCGCCCCGCGACCCCCTCCGGCGGACCAAGCTCGTGGAACCGCCGATCGGGACCTGCGAAGCTGTCGGTCTCCAGGAATTGCCGCTTCTCACGCGCCACCCACAAGATCCGCTCCAGGAGGACCTGGGGACTGATGGGTTTGCCGATCAGAAAGTTCGCTCCGCTGTCGCGCGCCTTGCTGACGATCGAAGCCCCCGTGTGGGCGGAAAGCAGGATGGTGGGTACGAACCGGTTGTCGTCGCCTTCGGAGCGCCGGAGCTTTTGGATGAAGTCGTAGACGTCCTCGCCGGGCAACAGGTTTTCCATCACGATCAGGTCGACCTGATAGGCCACTATGGTCTGGTGCGCCTCGGCCAGCGACCGGCATCGATGAAGATTGCGGACCCCGAACCCGAGGAAGATCGTCGAGAGGATGTCCAGCCCCAGGGCGTTGTCCACGACCAGGACGACGGCGCGCTCCAGATTGATCCGCACTTTGTCGGAAAAAGCGGTGCTCATGGGCCAAGCCCTTCGGCCGCCCCAAGACGTAAGCAAAAGCTGCGTGTTTTCATCCGCCGCCGGAAACTTGATTCGTTCATTAATCTACGTGTTGATACTAGGAGCGGCCGTATCATTTGCAAGTCAACCGTCGCGCGGCCGGCGACCTTTCCACCAAACCGATCCGGCCGCCGCCCTGGCGAGCGAGCCGGGCTGCAGCGCCGCCGCGGCGGGAAAAAGTTCGTTCAGCAATGCTCCTTCCGTGCGTTGTGCGAACGGTCGAACTGGTCTTCACTTCATGCGGTGAGCAAAAGCCAAGGCGGTCTGCCGCCATTCGACAATTCGATCGATCCGGACGGCGAGTTCCCCATAGGGGCGTCGGATTATTTCTTCTATCTGCTGTTTCTCACCGCCCGACAGCGGGACCTGGGCCTCAACGCGGCCTTGGCGCCCACCGGCATGACCATGGCCCGCTGGCGCATCTTGTCGATAATCCGCCGCATCGAAGGATGCGCCATGTCGACCCTTTCCAGGTTCAGCACGGTCGAGCGCACGACCCTGACCCGATCGGTCGACCAGCTTGTCGAGGAGGGCCTGGTGGTGCGCTGGGTTCCCGAGGAGGATCGTCGCCAGGTATGCCTGGCCCTGACCGAGACGGGGCAGAAGGCCTACAGCGGGGCCCTCGCCGCGTTGTTGGGGTTCAATCAGCAGATGCTGGAGGGATTGGAGCCCCATCGCGTAAGGGACGCCGCGCGCCTGCTGCAGGCCGTCCTGTCCAACGTGGTCGGGGACGAGGCGCTGTCGGCCGAGCTGCTCACCTTCAGGCGTCCGTCGGCCGCAGGCGTCTAGAAAGCCGTCAGGGTCCAGCCGATCCAACGGCCCGCGACGACCACGCCGGTCCACAGGGCCAGCGACAAAAGGGCGGCGACCTTGGCGCTCAAGGGCGTTGGGACCCCGCTGTTCCAGTTGTGCACCTTCGACCAGGTGAAGAGGTGGAAGACGGCCAGGTTCACGCCGGCGATCGCCAGCAGGATCATCTTGATCTTGAATTCGCGGTTGCCGAGATAGGCGGTGGCCTGACCCACGAACAGCAGGCTGCCGGTGACCACCGCCACCAGGAAGCTCGCCCAGGTCCAGGGCAGCACCTCGTTCGAGATCTTGACCACGGCGTGGTTGCGCGACGACACGCCGAGCAGCCTGAGGTCGAGCATGGCGATCGAGCCGAACACCAGCATCACCGAGATCACATGCGCCGCTTCCAGGCCCGGAAAGGCGAGCGGGTCGGCCTGGACCCACTCGGCCAGCTTGGTGTTGTCGACGGAGCCGAGGGTCTTGAGCAGGTCCATCGCCGTAGATCCTCAGCTGTTCGGAAAGATGACGTAGCCGTAGGCGAGCCAGCGTCCGGTGCAGACGGTGGCCATCCACAACAACAGGCAGACCGGCGCGATCACCTTGGCGGCGGCGCGGCGTCCCCCGGTCATCTCCCAGAACGCGGCGTCGGACTGAAGGGTGAGCTGCAGCGCCGCGGTGGTCAGGATCGAGACCGCCATCAGCGCCATCTTCAGCTGGAACATCGGCGTGGGCAGCCCCCGCCGCGCGCCGGCTCCGGTGACCAGGATCAGGCCGGAAATGAAGACGATGGCCAGCGCGCCCCAGATCCAGGGCGTGAAGCGGCGCATCATCTCGGCGAGGGATCCGGAACGGCCGGCAAGTCCCGCCAGCCTCAGGGTGATCATGCCGACCGCGAACAGCACCAGGCCCATGGCCAGGATATGCACGGACTCCAGCACGGCCTTGACCCAGACCGTGTCGCGTACGGCGCCGGCGATCGGCCACTGGCCGATCATGGCCTGCCATGCGGCCAGCGTTTGCTGCATGCGTCCTCCGCATCCGCCGGATGGGAATTGCGCGCCCTGGCGGTATCGCCAGCGCAGCAAACGATTTTATCGCCGTCTTGGCAAACCCCGCCTCGCCGTGGCGCCCTTGCCACCGCCCGGGTATGAGCGATAACGCTCAAGCAGCCGACTGAACCCTTGGCGTTCGGAAACCAACGATGCGGCCGACCATAGCCATCAGCCTTGGCGATCCAGCCGGGATCGGTCCGGAGATCGCCTACAAGGCGGCCCAAGATCCGCGGGTGCGCGCCGCGTGCCGGCCGCTGCTCGTCGGCGACCGGCGTTCGCTGGAGGCCCATGCTCGCGCCTGTGGCTTCGACCTCGACGTGGAAATCGTCGACGCCCGGGGGATAGGCCGGTCCGATCGGGTCGAATTGCTCCACCTCGACCTTCTGGGAGACGAGGCCCTGCGGATGGGCGAGATCACCGCCCTGCACGGCCGGGCCGCCGTCGAGGCGGCCGGGGCGGCCATCGACCTGGCCATGAGCGGGGCCGTCGACGCCGTCGTCGCCGCGCCCCAGACGGAGATGGCCATCCATAAGGCGGGGATCGACTTCGACGGCTACCCGAGTTTCGTGGCGCGGCGGACCGGCACGCCGGTCGAGGACGCCTTCCTGATGCTGTGCTTCGACGGCTTCCGCATCGCCCACGCCACCCTGCACGTCAGCCTGCGCCGGGCGATAGAGCTGGTCACCGAGGCCCGCGTCCTGCACGTGATCAAGACCACCCACGAGACCCTGGAGCAACTGGGCGTGGCCGCGCCGCGCATCGCCGTCTCCGGCCTCAACTGCCACGCGGGGGAAAACGGCCTGTTCGGCGGTGAGGAGATCGAGATCATCGGCCCGGCCATGGACCGGGCCCGCGCCGCCGGCATCCGGGTGGAGGGCCCCTTCGGCGCCGACATCATGTTCCAGAAAAAAGGTTATGACGGCTTCGTGGTCATGATCCACGATCAGGGCCATGTGGCGGCCAAACTGCTGGCCGCCAACCGCACCGCGGGCCTGACCATCGGGACTCCCATCCTGTTCTCCTCCGTCGCCCACGGCAGCGCCCTCGATATCGCCGGAAAGGACCTGGCTTCGCCCGAGGCTGTGGTGGAGGCGTCGACCCGCCTCGCCGCGGCGGCGGTGCGCCGCGGGGAACGCGCCCGCGCGGAGTCGGCCCATGCTTAAGCGGGAGCACAACGAACTCCTGACCCGCACCGACCCCGGCGCCCCGATGGGCCGGCTGTTCCGCTGCTACTGGCTGCCGGCCCTGCTGGCGAGCGAACTCCCCGAAGACGGCTGTGCGCCCGTGCGGGTCAAGCTGCTGGGCGAGCGGCTGCTGGCGGTCCGCGACGGCGAGGGCCGCTACGGCCTGATCGACGAATTGTGCGCCCACCGCCGCGTCTCGCTGTGGTTCGGCAAGGTCGAGGACGACGGCGTGCGGTGCGCCTATCACGGCTGGAAATACGGTCTCGACGGCGTCTGCACCGACATCCCTTCCGAGCCGGAAGGCAGCGAGCTGTGCCGCCGGGTGCGGCTGAAGGCCTATCCCCTGATCAAGCTGGGCGACGTCCTGTGGACCTATATGGGCCCGGCCGAGGACCAGCCGCCGCCGCCGGAATGGGAGTTCGCCACCGTCCCGGCCGACCAGACCTTCACCTCCAAGCGTAGCCAGGAGTGCAACTGGCTGCAGGCGATGGAGGGCGGCATCGATTCCAGCCACGTGTCGTGGCTGCACCGGGGCAACCTCAACACCGATCCGCTGTTCAAGGGCGCCAAGGTCAACCAGTACAACCTCAACGACGCCCGTCCGGTGTTCGAGGTGGCCGAGACCGAGGGCGGCCTGGCCATCGGCGCCCGCCGCCAGGCCGAGAACGACCAGTGGTACTGGCGGGTCACCCCCTGGATCATGCCCTCGTTCACCATGGTGCCGCCGCGGGCCGACCACCCCCTGCATGGCCATTTCTGGATTCCGATCGACGACGAGAACTGCTGGGCCTGGAGCTTCGACTACCATCCGACCCGGCCGCTCAGCCGGACCGAACGGCAGGCGATGGAGGACGGCAAGGGCGTCCACGTCAAATACGTACCCGGCACGTTCCGGCCCCTCGCCAACAAGGACAACGACTATCTGCTCGACCGCACGGCCCAGAGGTCCGGCGCGTCGTTCAGCGGGGTCGAGGGCATCGGCATGCAGGACGCCGCCCTGCAGGAGAGCATGGGTCCGATCTGCGACCGGACCCAGGAGCATCTGGTCTCCACCGACCGGGGCATCGTCATGGCCCGGTCGCGCCTGCTGCGCGCGGTCCGGGCCCTGGTCGACGACGGCATCAAGCCGCCGGGGGTCGATCCGGCGCACCAGCGGATCCGCTCCACGGCCATGCTGCTGCCGGCCGGACAGGCCTTTGACGAACCGGCCAAGACAGCCATGACCGCCCGGGAAGGGGCGGCCCACGTCACCGTCTGATCGACGGAGGGCGAAGACAACAGCGTAGCCGGCGGCCGGGGAGGGCGCTTGGATGAGCACAGGGGAAGTCGAAACGGCGGGCGAGCCCGCACGGGTCCAGGCTGCGCCATGGGCGTGGTTCGTCGCCCGCCGAACCCTGTTGGCTCAGGCCGTGACGCTCCTGGTCCCCCTGGGAGTCTGGTTCGCGCCGCTGGGGGCGGCGCCCCGCACCCAGCATTCCCTGGCCATACTGGCCTTCATGCTGCTGTCCTGGATCACCGAGTCCATCGACTACGCGGTCGCCGGGCTGATGGGCTGCGTGTTGTTCTGGGCCCTGGGGTTGGCCAAGTTCGACCTGGCCTTCAGCGGCTTCGTCGACACCACCACCTGGTTCATGTTCGCGGCCCTGCTGATGGGCCAGATCGCCTCCCGGACCACGGTGGCGCGGCGGCTGGCCAGCTGGGTGATGCTGCGGATCGGCGGCTCCTATTCGCGGGTCCTGCTCGGCCTGATCGTCACCAACTTCCTGCTCACCTTCATCATCCCCTCGGGGACGGTGCGGCTGGTGATGATGGCGACCATCGCCCTCGGGCTGGTGGAGAGTTTCGGGGTCGGCAAGGGCAGCAACATCGGCCGGGGGATGTTCCTGATCCTGACCTACGCCTCGGTCTTCTTCGACAAGTTCATCGTCGCCGGCGCTACCTCGATCACCGGCCGGGGCCTGATCGAGAAGTTCGGCGGGGTCAGCATATCCTGGAGCCAGTGGTTCCTGGCCTTCCTGCCCCTGTCCGTGGCCACCATCGTCGTGTGCTGGCGGCTGACCCTGTGGCTGTTTCCGCCTGAGACGGTGAAGGCCGAGGGCGGGGTCGACTACATCCGGCGCGAAGCCGCCGAGATCGGACCCTGGACCCCCATCGACGTCCGCGCGGCGGTGCTGCTGGGCGGGGCGGTGCTGCTGTGGCTGACCGACTTCGTCCACCATCTGCCGCCCAGCCTGATCGCGCTGGCGGTCGGGCTGATCGCGCTCCTGCCGCGGGTCAACATCCTCAGCATCGAGGACATGAAGCGGACCAACTACCTGCCGTTCCTCTTCGTCGGGGCGGCCATCGGCATGGGGGCGGTGCTGTCGGCCACGGGCGCGCTCAACCTACTGACCGTGTTCCTGTTTTCCTGGATGCAGCCTCTGATGACGCATCCCTTCGTGTCCACGGGCATCCTCTATTGGTCGGCCTTCGCCTACCACTTCTTCGTGGCCAGCGAGATCTCGATGATGATCACCTCGGTGCCGCCGCTGATGGCGTTCGCCAAGGCGCACGGGTTCAGTCCGGCTGTCCTGGGGATGATCTGGGTGTTCGCCGCCGGCGGAAAGCTGTTCGCCTACCAGTCGGCCGTCTCCATCATCGGCTACTCTTACGGATATTTCCGAGCCGTCGACCTCATCAAGCTCGGGTTCCTCCTCACCGTGTTCGAGTTTCTTCTGCTGCTGGTCGCCGTTCCGTTCTACTGGCCGCTGATCGGGATCCACTGAAGGTCCAGCCTGCGGTCTGCCCGTCGCGACGAGGCGAACATATCGCCAAGCGGATCAACGCCCGTTACTGACGGCCTGCGCCGTCCTGACGCGGAACGGAGAACAGAGTGATCGGCCAGAGCTATCTCCTTCACCTGCTGGTGCTGTTCGTGGCCGCCCTGTGGGCGGGGGCCCAGAACCAGCTTGCCGGCGGCGGCTCCTTCATCACCCTGCCGGCGTTGATGCTCACGGGCATGGACGCCCGGGCCGCCAACATCACCTCCACCGTCGCCCTGTTTCCCGGACAGACCGCCGGCGGATGGATGGGCCGCAAGCTGGCCAGCGGCGCGGGCGCCCTTTCGCTCAGGGCCCTGGTGATCATCAGCCTGGTCGGCGGGGCGCTGGGCGCGGTGCTGTTGCTGCTGACGCCGTCGAGCCTGTTCGAACGGATGGTCCCGTGGCTGGTGCTGTTCGCCACCGGGGCCTTCGCCTGGGGCAGTTTCGGCCGCAAGCCCGACCCGGCGGCCAAGGGCCTGCGCCCGGGGGCCGCGGGACTGATCCAGTTCGGCATCGCCGTCTACGGAGGTTATTTCGGCGGCGGCATCGGCTTCCTCATGCTGGCCGCCCTGACCCTCGCCCACGTCCCCGTGCGGGCGGCCGGGGCGACCAAGAACCTCTTGGCGGGAGTGATGAACTTCACCGCCGTGCTGATCTTCCTGTTCTCCGGTCAGGTCCGCTGGATCGCCGCCGCCGTGGCCTGCGCGGGCGCCCTGGTCGGCAGCTTCTTCGGCGCCCGCATGCTGCACCGGGTGGACGAGAAGCTGCTGCGCGTCATGGTGGTCGTCATCGGGCTGCTGCTGACCGTCGGTCTGTTCATCCGGTCCCGCCACTAGAGGGCTTGGCTTCGTCCAGGGCCCATGGGCAAAATGGCCGGTCGGGTCTTAGAATCCCAAGGGAGAAAGTATCCATGAAGGCTTACCTGTCCGCCGCCGCGCTTGCGCTCGGCCTGCAACTGGGGGTCGCCCCGGCGGTCTTCGCCCAGGGGGCGCCGCCGCCGCCGGCCGTCGAAGCCGGGGCCAGCCTGCGCGCCCTCGTCAACGTCCCGGCCAAGGGGGGTGCGACGCTGACCGTCTCCTCCCCGGCCTTCAAGGCGGGCGGGGACATCCCGTTCGAGAACACCATGTACCGGGGCAACGTCTTTCCTGGCCTGAGCTGGACCAAGGGCCCGGCCGCGACCAAGTCCTACGTGGTGATCATGCAGGACACCGACGCGATGATGCGCGGCGCGCCGATCCTGCACTGGACCCTGTACAATGTTCCCGCGACGGTGACGAAGCTGGATCCGGCCATGACCGCGCCGCCGGCCGGGGCTTCCTACGGCCCCAACGTCCGTGGACCGAACAGCCCCTATGCCGGACCGCGCCCGCCGGCCGGACCGAAGCACCGTTATCATCTGCAGGTCTTCGCCCTGGACACCACCCTGAAGGCCGATCCGGCCATGACCTACGAGGCCCTCACGGGCGCCATGAAGGACCATGTGCTGGCCAGCGGCGAACTGATCGGCCTTGGCCAGTTCGATCCGACCGCGCCGCCGCAGGCTCCGCGTCCGCCCGCCAACTAAAGGCGCGCCCACAGGGCCGAACAGATTGCGCCCCTGCGGCCGACGTCGCGGGGGCGCTTTCGTTTGCGGGCGGCCGGCTCCTGCGCGCCGTCTACTGCGCCGGCCAGAGCGAACCGGCGGCGGCCTGCAGGTCGCCGGCGACGTTGCGGCGCGCCAGCGACAGCCCTTCCAGCTTCACCCGGTCCCCACGCAGCACGCGCGGGTGCAGGCTGTAGCCGATCTGGTACAGCGCCCGGTCCGTCTTGGTCTGGCCGTCCTCGATGAACACGGTCAGCACGCCGACGGGCGCCCGGCCGGCCTTGGCCTTGCCCGCGGCCTTGCGCAGGCCCTCGTCGATCCAGCCGGCTTCCAGGCGG
Source organism: Caulobacteraceae bacterium (assembly GCA_035493955.1). Lineage (GTDB taxonomy): Bacteria > Pseudomonadota > Alphaproteobacteria > Caulobacterales > Caulobacteraceae > NCED01. The sequence goes on from DATJHI010000003.1 coordinate 30,810, forward strand.
GGGTTGCCGGTGGTTTCGATGCTGTCCGACCGGATCGACTTGGGAAACCATAGGGTCTGGGTCTGGATCACCTGCTCGGGATGGACCGAGGCCAGCCGCACCTGCTCGCCGTCGGCTTCCAGCGTCCCGGTCATTAGGAAGGCCGGCCTGGCGCCGATCTCGGCCTGGCGCTCACGGGCGGCGGCGGCGCGTTCGCGATCCTCCTGGATGCGCGCCCGGTGGTTGTCCCAATAGCCCAGGGCGGCGAGCGCCAGGGCCAGGACGCCGACGACCTCCGCCAAGGTCAACCAGCGCAGCGGCAGGCGTTTGCGGGGCGTGTCGCTCATATCCGGCTCCGACCGCGGTCCGCAGGTCCGCGCCGCATGGTCTCTGTTCTAGGCCAGATGGGGGCCCGGACAAACCGGGCAAGCTGCGTCTCAGCGCCGCTTTTGGCCTTGGGCGAGCGCGATCACCCTCAAGGTTCGAGCCGTAGGGGGATGCGCGCGATCCCTTCAGGGTCTATCTGCAGCCGCAGGACGGCGGAGGGGCCATGACCGACCAGGCGATCGCGACCGACATCGTGGAAGGCGGCGGAAAGCCGAGGAGGAGCGGCGAAACGGTGTTCGCCGTGCTGCTGGCGATCAGCTTCTGCCACTTGCTCAACGACATGATGCAGTCGCTGCTGCCGGCCATCTATCCGAAGCTGAAGGTGGATTTCGGCTTGAGTTTCGGTCAGATCGGCCTCGTCACCCTCTGCTATCAGCTGACCGCTTCGATCCTGCAGCCCCTGGTCGGCCTGGTCGCCGACAAGCGCCCGACGCCCTTGGCGCTGCCCGGGGGGACCCTCTTCACCCTGACCGGCCTGTGCATCCTGTCGATCGCCCACGCCTATCCGGTCATACTGATGGGAGCCTGCCTGCTGGGCATGGGCTCGTCGGTGTTCCACCCGGAGTCCTCCCGGGTCGCGCGCATGGCCTCGGGCGGGCGGTTCGGTCTGGCCCAGTCCCTGTTCCAGGTCGGCGGCAACATCGGCCAGGCGCTGGGGCCGCTGGCGGCGGCGCTGGTGGTGGTGCGGTGGGGCCAGTCGAGCCTGGCCTTCTTCGCGCTCCTTTGCCTGGTCTCCTGCGCGATCCTGTGGAACGTCGGCCTGTGGTACAGGCGCCACGGCCTGGCGCGGCAGGCGGCGGGGCGGAAGAAGGCCATCGCCATCGCCTTGCCAAAAGGCGCCGCGGTGCGCGGGATCGCCGTGCTCATGGCGCTTGTATTCTCGAAGTTCGTCTACCTGGCCAGCCTGTCGAGCTACTACACCTTCTACCTGATCGAGAAGTTCCACCTGTCGGTGCAGAGCGCCCAGCTCCACCTGTTCGCCTTCCTGGCGGCGGTGGCCGTGGGCACCGTGGCCGGCGGTCCGATCGGCGACCGGTTCGGGCGGAAGTACGTGATCTGGTTCTCGATCCTGGGCGCCCTGCCGTTCACCCTGTTGCTCCCCCACGCCAGCCTGTTCTGGACGGGGCCGCTGACGGTGATGATCGGTCTGATCCTCGCCTCGGCCTTTCCCGCCATCGTGGTGTTCGGCCAGGAACTGGCGCCGGGCAGGGTGGGGATGATCTCCGGGATGTTCTTCGGCCTCTCGTTCGGCATGGGCGGGATCGGCGCGGCCGTGCTGGGATGGCTGGCCGACCGCACCGGCATCGAAGCCGTCTATCAGCTTTGCGCCTACCTTCCGGCGATCGGCCTGTTGGCGGCCTTTCTGCCCAAATTCGAACCGCCCAAGGCCGCTCCATCCGCCTGAGGCGTGCGGGCCTCCGAACCTTTGCCGCGCCCCTTTGTGGAAACGGCCTAAGCCCGTATATCGTACGCCCCGAGGATTAACCCCGGGAGACCTCTTACATGTCGCGACTGATGATTTCGGCCACGCTCGGCCTGGCTTTTGGCCTGGCGGCGATCGCTGGCGCTCCGGTTCTGGCCCAGCCTCCGGGGGCGCCTGCCGCTCCGGTGATCACCAAGGACCCGATGTCGGTGCCGGCCGGCGTCTACAAGATCGATAAGGAACACCAGAGCGTGGTGGCCCGGATCGCCCACAGCGGCTTTTCCATGTCGACCGTCCGGTTCGGCGTGACCGACGGCGTGCTGAACTGGGATCCGGCCCACATCGAGAACTCCAAGGTCAACGTCACGGTCAGCACCAAGGCCTATTACGCGCCGATCACCTACGGGATCGATCCGGGCGCGCCGAACTTGATGAATGCGGCGGCCTTCCCGACGGCGACCTTCGTCTCCACCGGCATCAAGCGCACGGGCCCGACCACCGGCCAGATCATGGGCAACCTGACCCTGATGGGCCAGACCAAGCCGGTCACCATCGACGCCAGCCTGGTCGGCGCGGGCAAGAGCAATCGCGGCATTCCGAGCATTGGCTTCACCGGCGTGATGAAGATCAAGCGCGGCGACTTCGGCTTCAACGCCATGCAGGCCCTGGGCCAGGACATCGAGATCGTCCTCGACGCCGAGTTCCTGCCCGCCTAAACGGCTCGGCGCTTCTCCCCCTGGCCGGGAGGAGCGCCTGACGGCCCGGCCGACGAGGCCGGCGCCTCGACAAGCGCGCAGGAGACGGTTTAGGTCTCCCATGCGCATCGCAAAGCTCGCTTCCCCGTCCTTCCTCGCCCTGGTCCTCGGCGCCGGCGCCGCACAGGCCCAGGCGCCCACCGCCTCGGCCGCCGCCGCCGAGTTCCTGGCCAGGAACGCCCGCGAGGCGGGGGTCAAGGTCCTGCCCTCCGGCCTGCAGTACAAAGTCGTGAAGAGTGGGGACGCGACCGGTCCGTCGCCCAAGCTCGGCGACGTGATCAAGGTCAATTACGAAGGCGCCCTGCCCACGGGCCAGGTGTTCGACTCCACCTTCCAGCGCGGCAAGCCCGCGCTGATGGCGCTGCGCAACTTGGTGCCGGCCTGGATGGAGGCCCTGCCGCTGATGCACACCGGCGACGAGTGGGTGCTCTATGCGCCTCCCGAACTCGGCTATGGCGACGAGGGCGCAGGGCCGATACCGCCGGGCAGCGTCCTGGTGTTCCGGCTCCAGTTGCTCGGCATGTTGTCGGCGGATTAGCGCCCGGCTTAAGGGCTTTCGGCTTCCTGCACGTCCGGTTCGTCCATCACCACCCCCGGCGGCCCGCCGGCCAGTTCCGTCGCCAGGGTCGCGTGGTCCAGCTCGTTTTCCCAGCGGCTCACCACCAGGGTGGCGACCCCGTTGCCGATCAGGTTGGTCACCGCCCGACATTGGCTCATGAAACGGTCGACGCCCAGCAGCATGCCCAAGGACGCGATCGGGATGTCGGGGACGATGGCCAAGGTTGCGGCCAGGGTCACGAAGCCGGCGCCGGTCACCCCCGAGGCGCCCTTGGAGGTCAGCATGCTGATTAGCACGATGGTGGCTTCGGCGCCGACGCTGAGATGCGTCCCGGTCGCCTGGGCCAGGAACAGGATCGACAGGGTCATGTAGATGTTCGTGCCGTCGAGATTGAAGCTGTAGCCGGTGGGCACGACCAGCCCGACCACGGAGTCTGTGGCGCCGAGCTTCTCCAGCTTGCGCATCAGGCCCGGCAGGGCCGTCTCCGAGGAGGAGGTCCCCAGCACGATCAGCACTTCTTCGCGGATGTAGGCGATGAACCGCAGGATCGAGAAGCCGCTCAGCCGGGCGATCAGGCCCAGCACCAGCACCACGAACAGGGCCGCCGTCAGATAGAAGGTCCCGACCAGGGCGGCCAGATTGACCAGCGACCCCACCCCGAAGGCGCCGACGGTGTAGGCCATGGAGCCGAAGGCGCCGATGGGCGCCAGATAGACCAGGATGCCGATGATCTTGAACAGGACGTGGGCGGCGACATCGATCGCGTCGGTCACCTTCTGGCCCACCTCGCCAAGCTGGCCCACCGCGAAACCGGTCAGGATCGACAGCAACAGCACCTGCAGCAGGTCGCCGGTGGCGAAGGCGTCGACGAAGGTCTTGGGGATGATAGCCAGCAGATGGGCGGCCACGCCGTTGTCGTGGGCCTTGGCCACGTAGGTCGCCACCGTCTGGGCCGTGCTCGCCGCCGCCGTGGAACTGAACCCAAGCCCCGGATGCAACAGGTGGGCCGCCAGCAGGCCCATGCCCAAGGCCAGGGTGGAGACCACTTCGAAATAGACGATGGCCTTGACGCCGATGCGGCCGACCTTGCCCATGTCGCGCATCGAGCCGATGCCGTGCACGATGGTGCAGAAGATCACCGGGCTGATCATCATCTTGATCAGGGCGATGAAGGCGTCGCCCAACGGCTTCATCGCCTTGCCGAGATCAGGCGCGACGGCGCCCAGCACCGCGCCGACGACGATGGCCGCCAGCACCTGGACATATAGCTGCCGCCACAGGGGCGTGCGGCCTTTTGCAGCCTCGGTCATGGATCAGTCCCCCCGGAATATGTCGCACCATAGCCTTCGGCGCCGCCGGCGTCAGCCGCTGCGTCAGGGCGAACAGGCGGGGCCGGCGTGGAGACGCGGATGCTGCACCGAGCCGCTTGCCGTTCAGGCTTCGGCCCACCGTCGCAGCAGGTTGTGATAGACGCCGGTCAGGGTCACGGCCGCACGGTCCTCGTCGGACAGGGACCCGCGCACCTGGCGGATCGCCCCGTCGAGTTCGTAGAGCAGGCGGCGCTGGCCCTCGTCGCGCACCATAGACTGGGCCCAGAAGAAGGACGCCCAGCGGCTGCCGCGCGCGACCGGCTCCACCCGGTGCAGGCTGGCGGCGGGGTAGACCACGAGGTCCCCGGCGTCGAACTTGATCTTCTGCTCCCCGTAGGTGTCCTCGATCACCAGTTCGCCGCCGTCGTAGTCGGCCGGGTCGGACAGGAACAGGGTGCAGGCGATGTCCGTCCGCACCCGCACGCCTTGCGGCGTGAAGCGGATGGCGTTGTCGATATGGGCCTTGAAGGTCATGCCCGCGTCGTAGCGGTTGAACAGGGGCGGGAAGACCCTGAGCGGCAAGGCGGCGGAGACGAAGGTCTCGCTCTGCCCCAGCGCCGTCAGGATGGCCTGGCCGAGTTCGCGCGCCTCGGGGGCGTCTTCGGGAACCTGCAGGTTGCGCTTGGCCAACGCCGACTGTTCACCGGCGGTGGCCCTGCCGTCGACCCAGGCCAGGCCCTCCAGGCGCGAGCGAAAATGCGCCACCTGCGTCTTGTCGAGGAGAGCGGGGACCCGGACCAGCATGCCTAGAACTTCACCCCCACGGTGCCGATGACGGTGCGCCCGGGGGCGGGCACGGCGCGGTTGCTGAACACCTGGGTGTAATTCAGCCGGTCGGTCAGGTTGGTGGCGTTCAGGGCCACCCGGTAACGCCCGACCTCGTAGGCCACCCCGGCGTCGAACGAAAGGGTATGGGGCACATAGGCGATCTTGGTCAGGGCGGCTGGGGCCGGGGCGGCGGTCGAGACCGTGTAGCCGGTCGGGAAACCGTCCTGGAAACTGACGCCGCCGTTGATGGACAGGCCCCTCAGCCCGCCGTCGAACTCGTAGTTGGTGAAGACGGAGCCGGAGTTCTTCGGCGTCAGCAGCACCTGGCGGCCGATGACGAAGGTGTTCAGCACCGGGGTGGAGGCGGCGGCCCCGGCCGGGCAGGGGATCGTGGTGGCGCTGCAGGCGGTGTAGGATTCCTTGATCCTGGAATCGACATAGGCGTAGGCGGCGTTGACCGTCCAGCCCCGGGCCAGGCGCCCGGAGAGGCCGAGCTCGACCCCCTGCACGGTCTGGCGCTCGCCGGACTGGGCCAGCAGGAACCCGGTCGACGGGTCGGTCTGGGTGGCGTTGTTCTTCTTGACGTAGAAGGCCGCCGCCGTGGCGGTCAGGCGGCCCCCCAAGAAGCCCAGCTTGGCCCCGGCCTCGAAACTCTCGTTCTTCTCGGGCTCCAGGTCCTTTGAGGTGACGGCGATGCCGGTGGCGTTGGCGACGATGCCGGTGCCCTGCGGCGTGGCCGAGCGGCCCCACGACAGATAATAGGTCTGGGTCTGGCTGGGCTCCCACACCAGGTTGGCCCGAGGGTTGGTCAGGGTCGATTTGGACTTGAGCGGGGTGAACTGGCCGGCGACGGTGACGCTGTCGAATTCGGCGCGATAGGCGTCGACGCGGACGGAGCCGATCACCGACACGGACGGCAGCAGCCACAGCCGCTCGGTCAGGAAGGCGCCGTAGTCGGTGGATTCGCCGAGGTTGCGGGTGACGGTCGTGGCGGTGGCCGAGCTGTTGGCGATATTGGCCAAGGTCGGGGTGATCACGGCATAGCCGGCCGGCATGACGTGGTCGGGGAACCAGATCGAGCGCGGGATGGTGTTGCGGGCGGTGTATCCGGCCGGGAGGCTGTAAGCCTGGAAGGTGCGCTTGTTGGACTGGTAGGAGAGGTCGACGCCGGCGATCAGCTGGCTCTTCAGGCCGAACAGCGGCCCCTCGTAGCGGGCGGTGGAGATGTTCTGCGCGCCCCAGGCGTTCTGCCTGTAGGGGCCGGACCCGCCGTAGCCGCCGAAGGCGTCGGTCGCCGGATTGCCGTCAAAAAAGGCGGCGAGGCACGTCGCCGAGCAGTTGTCGAGGGTCGAGTACTGGAAGAACCGGTCGTAGATGCCGATGCGGCTGTCGCTGGCGACGGTCAGATAGTCCGAGGCCTTGTGCAGGAACTTGGCGGTCAGGATGTTGGCGTTGCTGACGTCCTTGTCGGTGAACAGGCCGAGGAAGTTCGAGCGCGGCACGCCGTATTCGCTGGCCGGCATGGCGATCAGGCTGCCAGGCGGTTGCAGGATGATGATGCCGTAGTCGGGGATGCGGTCGTCATGCTGGTGCAGGAAGTTCAGGGTGAACTGGGTCGGCGTCCCTATCCCCAACGCCAGTGACGCGGCCGCGCCCCAGCGCTTTGAATTGACGATGTCGCGGTCCGCCACGTGGTTCGACGAGCCCAGGACGTTGAGCCGGATGGCGCTGGTGTCGCCGATCTGGTGGTTCAGGTCAGCGCTGGCGCGATAGTAGTCGGCGCTGCCGAAGGCAGCCTCGACGTGGTTCTCGTCGCCCAGGTGGGCGGTCTTGGACAGGGTGTTGATGACGCCGCCGGTGGTGCCGCGGCCGAACAGGGCGCCCGAGGGGCCCTTCAGCACCTGGATCTCCTGGAAGTTGAAGGCGTCGCGGGTATAGACGCCGAAGTCGCGCAGCCCGTCGAGGTAGACGTCGTTCTGGGCTTCCTGGCCGCGGATGCGGAACTGATCGCCGTTCAGGGCGCCGCCTTCGCCGATGGAGACGGTGATGCCGGGCACGTTGCGCAGCGCCTGCTCCAGGCTGGTGATCTTCTGCTGCTGCAGCTGGATCTGCGGGATCACGTTCACCGCCTGGGGTGTGTCCTGCAAGGTGGTGGGCATGACCGAGAGGCCGGTCTCGTTGTTCAGTCCGCCGCCGCGGCCTACCACGTCGATGACCCCTACCGCGGTCGCGGTGACGTCGTTCACCGCCATCTGGAAGGGCGCATCGGCCTTGTCCGCCGCCTGGGCGGTCGAGGTCAGGCCCGCCGCCAGCGCCATCGTGCCCAGGACCTGCCAGGCGAGCGAACGGGCTCTGCTGTCGTTCGAAGGCGTCATCACGCTACCCCTAAAATGCAAATGCGAGTCGTTATTATCTTTGGTGCGTGTGGCGGCCAAGCATTAATTTGAGAATCGTTCGCAATAATTATTCGGCCGCGGCAGGCCTGCCGAGCGGCCGTGCTTGGGGCCGGCGCCGGGCGGCCTTGCGCCATTGCCGGCGAGCCCACACCAGGACGCCGGTGACGGCCAGGATCGCGGGCGCCAGTCCGGCGACGGTGATCACCAGCTTCCAGGCCAAGGGCATGCCGTCGCCGCCGCCGTGGAGCTGGCGATTGAACCGGATGAGCTGGTCGCCCTCGGGGCGGGGCCGGTCCGGCACGACGCGGACGTCGCCGGCCTGCGCGTCGTCGATCGCCAGCGTAAGGGTGGCGCCCTTGGCCGTCCGCACCTGCGCGCGCCAGCGGGGCGTATCGGCCGCGCGGGTCGGCAGGTTGAGGGTCAGCAGGTGCGCGCCGGGCTGGCCGTCGAGGGCCCGGCTGGCCGCCTGGTCGGCGCTGAGCATGGTCCGGGACGCCGGCCCCTCGGGACCGCCCCGTTGGGCGCCCGCCGGCGGCGCCACCAGGGCGAAGGCGCCGACCAACCCCCGGGTGAAGGCGGGAAAGGAGATCAAGGCTCCGGACAGGGACAGGACGGCCAAGGGCAGCGCGATCCAAAACCCCACGAGTTGGTGCAGGTTCGACAGGGTGTCCGTGGTCCGCCCCCAGCGGAACGCCATCGCCAGGACCTCGCGCCGGGGCCACCACAGCCAGATCCCGCTGAGACAGGAGACCAACAGCGCCACCCCTATCCAGCCGACCGCCTGCCGCCCCGGTCCGAAGACGAAGAACTGGCCGTGCAGATCGTGCATCCACATGGACAGGCTCTGGCGGACATTGGCCACATCGAGCACCCGGGCCGTTCCCGGGTCGATCCAGGCGGTCAGGACCTGCGGCCGCGCTTGCGGGCCGCGCCCCGCCGCCCCGCCCTTGCTCTCTCCGGCAGGCCTGGTCATCGCGCCGGTGACCGTCGCCGGCTCGCCCGGTTTGGACGGCAGACGCAGGCCCTGGACCCTGGCCCTGTCGCCGAACCGGACCTGAGCGGCGTCGAGATAGGCCGACGGCGGCAACACCGCCTGAGGCGAGCTGATGGCGAACCGCGCCGGATGCAGGGCGCGATCGATCTCGCCCCTCCAGACCAGATAGCTGCCCGAGACGCACAGGGGGATGATCGCCAACGCCAGCCCGATGCCGATCCACAGGTGGAGTTGGAACCAGAACCGCCGCAGACGGCCGCGCGCCGAAGCCTTCATCGTCAAGCCCCTTGATGAGGGCTCAGCTGATAATGCGAATGACTCTTAACTGCAAGGGCGCGGTTTCCCGGACGGTCCTAAGCGAGCGTCCCAAGGCGAAGGATCGTCAGCCGCCTCGCAAGCCGGGCTTCAAGACAACGGTCCGGTAGCCGTCCCAAAGCCGCATCCCCTCGGCCCGAACGGTCTGCTCAAGGGTCTCGGGGGCGAGGTCGGTCCGGGCGCTGCCGGGGAACAGGATGGTGACCACGTCGCCGCCGATGCTCTCCATCGGCTCGGCGGCTTCACGGCAGACGTCGGCCTCGTCGCGGGCGGCGCAAGGATCGTGTCCCAAGGCGCGGTGCAGAGCCACAGAGCCCTCGCCCAGCTTGTTGTAGGGTCCGGTGTCGGCGACGATCACCGGGACCACGGTCCCGTTCCAGATCACCACGCCGAAGTCGCCGACGCGTGCGCCGGTCAGGCGGAAGAATTCGCCCCGGTTCTCGGGCGGCCCCATGTTGGGGATCACCACATAGGGGACCCGGTCGGCGTTGACCGGGGTGCGAACGCCCGACGCATCCGTCAGCATCAGCGAGGTCGGGCACTGGTCTGAGCGGTTACGGTTGCCGCCGCAGGCCAGGGGCGAGCCGTCGAAATCGATGGACAGCTTGGAGACGTAGGCGACGGCCCCGCCGGGCATCCGGCGAAGGGCGGTGACCCGGTTCGGGTCGCCCCGGCAACCAAATCGATTGGTGAAGTCTTCGCCGCGGAAGAGGCCGGCGGTGTCGCAGGCGTCGAACTGGGCGCGATAGTCCTCGTCGATATTCATGCCCTGGCTCAGGTCGACGCCTGCAGGCCATGACGGGGGCGCGGCGCCGGCGGCTGGCGTCAGGACCAGCGTCGCCGCCAAGGCCCCAAGCCACGCCGTCCTCATGGATCAGCCTTGCGCCTTGCGCCGGGCCACGATCTGGCCAGCGGGTTGAGGGTCGGCTCGGCGACCCGGGTCAGGGTGTTGCGGTCGCGGTGGCGGAACGGTTCGGTCCGGCCGCGCACCGTCAGCATGGTGTCGGAGATGTAGCTCCAGGTCCCGTCGGGGTTGAAGCTGATCTCGATGCGATAGGAGTCGGTGCGGAAGGCGTATTCCAGGAAGGTGGTGGAGCAGATTCCGTACTCGGTCTGGCCGCGCTCGGCGGCGAGCGTCAGGGTCTTCGCCTCTGCGTCTGCGCGCCCCGAGGCGATGGCGACCTGGCCGCGCGGAATGGTCAAGGTCTGCAGCACCAGCCCGGTCGCCGGCTCCCACAGCCAATAGCCGACCTGGTCGTGGAAGGTGGCGTCCTCTTCCTCGGTATTGACGTGCACGTGGTAGCGCAGGCCGTAGAACAGTTGGGGCCCGTTGGCCTGGGGGTCGATCGGCTGCAACTCGATCCGTTCGAGGTACTCCCGCCGTTCCGGCCCGTCGGCCTTGGGGTTGAGGTCGACGCCCCGCCGGCCTTCCCACACGCCGGCCATGCGACGGAGCGGTCCGAGGTTGGCCAGGGTGTCGGGATCGACATCCTCCGGCTCGGTGAAAATGTCGTCGGGGAAGTCGCGCATGGCGTCTTGAACCGCGGCTGCGCCGGGGCGTCAAGCATCGTACAGGCGCCGTCGAAGGCGATGGAGCGGGGGCCAAGCTCGTCTTGGCGGAAAACGCTGATTTCGCGATAAATTATTTATCCTTCGGGGAACAAACTCCACCTCTGCCTTAGGGAATACGGGGCGAGGGCGTGCGAAACCACCAAGTTCTGGACGAGCGGTCGAGCCCGGCATCCCCCACCATTGCCGCCCCCGAACCGCTGCGCATCCTGGCGGCGGAAGACAATCTCACCAATCAACTGGTGCTGAGGGTTTTGCTCGATCAGGCTGGACTTGCCGTGACCATGGTCGAGGACGGCCGGGCGGCGGTCGAGCATTGGGAGGCGGCCGCCTGGGACCTGATCCTGATGGACGTGCAGATGCCGGTGATGGACGGTCTGTCCGCCACGACGGCCATCCGCGCCCGCGAGGTCGCCACCGGGCGCCGTCGCACTCCGATCGTCGCCGTCACCGCCAACGTCATGTCCCACGAGGTGGAAGGCTATTTCGCGTCGGGGATGGACGGCCTGGTCGCCAAGCCCATCACCGTGGCCACCCTGTTCGCGGCGATCGGAGCCGCCCTGGAAGGGCCTTCCGTCTCGACCGAATCCGTCGCCTGAGATTTCGCGACTTGGCCACGAACTATTTGCGGTCGGCCCCATGGCGCTGGATCTCCGCCGGGCTGATCGGGATCATCGGCGCGGCGGCGTTGTAGGCGTCGGCCTGTCCCAGGCCGATGGCCAGGGCCCGGTGTCCTTCCCACATCATGTGCAGCGCCACGTAAAGCACGATGGCGAGGCCGAGGTAGCCGATCCATCGGTGGCGCTGCAGCAGGCGCGCGATCCAGCTTGCGGCCACGCCGATCAGGATGATCGACAACAGCAGGCCGCCGATCAGGACCGCCGGATGGTCCCGGGCCGCGCCCGCCACCGCCAGGACATTGTCGAGCGACATGGCCAGGTCGGCGGCCAGGATCTGCAGGAAGCCTTCACGGAAGCTCTTCGGGGCGGCGTTCGCTTCGCCGTTGAGGCCGGTTTCGCCGCCGTCGCGACGAACGTGATCCTGCTGGCGCAGCTCGCGCCACATCTTCCAGCATACCCATAGCAACAGGATCCCGCCTGCGAACAGCAGACCGACGACCCGCAGCAATTGGGTGGCGATCAGGGCGAAGCCGATCCGCAGCAAAACCGCCGCCGCCAGGCCCAGCACGATCACCCTCCGGCGCTGGCGGGGCTCCATGCCCGCGGCGACCATGCCCACGGCCACCGCGTTGTCTCCGGCCAGCATCACGTCGATGATCATCACCTGGACGAAGGCGGTGAACGCCCCGCCGGACAGCTCGCCGAACAGACTCAAGGCGAAGGCTCCTGGATCACGACGATTTTGGGCAAGCGCCGCGCGGGCTTTAGAGCATGGAGGGCCTTCCGCGTCGACAGCGCGAGGGGCGAGCCTTCCTGATTCTGAAGGACCCCCGGGGCGCTTTACAAATCCATGCGCCATGGGCACGACGGCGGCCTGGGAAAGCCGTGCTGCCGACCGCCAACTTGGGCGCCGCAGACGTCACGGGGTGGGGACGCAAATGGGTTGCCGAGACATGCGTCGGGCGGCGCTCCCCGGGGTGGGCCTGGCGGCGGTTTGCCTGCTGTCGCCGATGGCGGCCTGGGCGGACGATCTCGCCCTGGCTGCCCCGGCGGAGGCGCCGGCGGGCGGCTCCGTCGCGGCTTTCGACACCGTGATCGTCACCGCCCGCAAGCGCGAGGAGGCGGCGCAGACGGTGCCGATCTCGATCACCGCCTATGACCAGGTCGCGCTGGATCGCCTGGACATCAGGACCCTGGCGGACCTGCGCTTCAGCGCCCCGTCGGTCTATACCGCGCCGTCGACCTTCCGGCAGGACACCCTGAACATCACCATCCGCGGTCAGCGCAACTTCGACAGCGCCGGGCTGCAGTTCGACACCGCCGCGGCGGTCTATGTGGACGGGGTCTATTACGCCCGGCCGGTCGGCCTGACCGGGGCGCTGTTCGACGTCGACTCCGTCCAGGTGCTGAAGGGTCCGCAAGGAACCCTGGTCGGACGAAATTCCACCGGGGGAGCGATCCTCTACCAGACCCGCCAGCCGACCGGCGATTTCGGCGGTTTCCTGAAGCTCACGGCCGGCGACCATGGCCGCCGCGAGTTGCAGACGGCGGTGAACCTGCCGCTGAGCCCCACCCTGGCCGTCCGCGCCGCCCTCTCGGACAACCAGCTCGCCGGCTACATCAGGAACGATTTCCGCGACCCGGCGACGGGGGCGGCAAACACCACGCCGGGCATGGGAAGCCGCCAGATCACCGGGCGGATATCGATCAAATGGACCCCAGACCCGAGCTTCAGCCTGTTGCTGCGCGGCACGGCGGCCGCCGAGCACGACACCGGCACGACCTATCACGACCTCGGCTATTTCGAGGGGACGACCCTGGCGACGGGGGGGAGGCCGTCGATCTGCAACATCCCCGCGACCTGCACTGGTTTCACCGACCTCAAGGGCCGGATGATCGCGCCCTATTACGCGGACGTGGCGTCCCGCACGGTCAACACCGCGGCGGCGGCCTACAACGCCCCGCTCAATTCGCTGCGGCGGGAACAGGCGGCCGGCTTTTGGAGCGCCGAACAGGCGGTCAGCAACTACAACGTCGGCCATTACACCACCTTGTCGGCGGCGGCCGACAAGGTCTTGGGCTCCGTCGAGGTGAAGCTGGCCGGGGCCTATCGGGCCTGGAACACCAAGGGCGTCTCGTCCAGCCGCGGCCTGCCGTACGTGACCAACCTCTTCACCTACGCCACCCCCGACTACACATCCTACCAGTCGGAGCTGACGGTGAACGGGACCGCGTTCGGCGGCCGGCTGAAATGGACCGGGGGTCTGTTCTATTTCCGCGAGGCCAGCCCCGACGACGGCGACCAGCTCTATCTGTTCCTGCCGGCCGGGGTCGCGCCGGCGGCGGCGGCCGGCAAGCAGATCACCTACACCGACCCGACCGACAACGACGAGCGCAACACCAGCTACGCCGCCTACGCCCAGGGGACCTATGACCTGGGGGGCGGGACCCGGCTGACGGCGGGCCTGCGCTACACCAGGGATCAGCGCTTCGCCCACCTGGCCACCCAGACGGTGCGGACCCCGGCGACCGCGGCCACCACCGCCACCGTGGCCAACGGCGTGTTCGACCCCTCCAGCTTCACCATCCTGGGGATTTCCTACGCCGGCCAGACGCGGGCCTGCGCCCTGACCGACAGCGGCGGCGTGCTGCTGCCGCTGGCCCGGTGTTCGGTCGAGATCAACCGCACCTTCGCCAAGCCCACCTGGACCCTGGCCGTCGACCACGATCTGGCCGCCCACACCCTGGTCTACGCCACCGCCCGGTCCGGCTATCGGTCGGGGGCGATCAACAGCGCCGCGATCAATCCCAATGTGGTCGTGGCCAAGCCGGAAGACGTCAACGACTACGAGGTGGGCCTCAAGTCGGACTGGGCCCTGGGCGGCGTTTTGCTGCGCAGCAATCTGGCCGCCTATTGGATGGCCTACCGCAACATCCAGATCCAGACCTCCCTGCCCAACGTCACCATCGCCTCCGGGCCAGGAGGCGCCCCCTGCACCCAGGCGGTGTTCGACGCCGGCCAGTGCGTCGGCGCCAGCAACGACAACGTGACCCTGAACGCGCGGGCCGCCCGCGTCCGGGGGGTCGAATGGGAGCTGACGGCCAAGCCGGTTCCGGCCCTGACTGTGGGCCTGTCCGGCAGCTACCTGGATGCGGTCTACACCGACTACAGCTTCAGTCCGCCCGCCGGTTACCTGTTGCCGACCGGGCGGACCGACCTGTCGGGGACGCCCTTCCCCCTGCCCCAGTGGCAGGCTACGGCGACCGCCGCCTACGCCATCAAGGCCGACGCCCTGAAGACGGACGCCTTCGACGAGGTGGTGGTGAGCGCCCGCGGCTATTGGCAGAGCCACGTCATGGCCGACATGCGACCTTATAATCCTGTGCAGCATACCCGCGCCTATACCCTGGTGAACCTGCGCCTGGACTTCACCGGCGTCGCCGGCCGCCAGATCGACTTCAGCGTCTTCGCCGACAACCTGTTCAACCGGAAGGTCTGCCTGCCCGAATCTCAGGGCGTGCTGAACTCGGCGCCCAACGGCACCTTCGGCGTGGCCGGAACCAGCGGTTTGCTGCAGTGCCTGCCGCTGGCCCCGCGCATGGCCGGGGCCAGCCTGCAGTACCGGTTCTAGAACGGGGCGCTGAAAACCGGTTTCGAACCCAAATAAATTTGGTTTTCCCTATAGGGAGGTACAGCGATCGGAAAACTAGTTTTCCGAGACGGATTCTTACGTGACTCCCAGGAAATTTGTCGGCAACTATTCAGAAGGGAGCTGGCGCAATCTAGGGGTCGCGGCCGAATGCTGCGGCGCTTTTCTCTTGGGGGGAGAACTGTGGCGCTTTGGACCTATTATAATCCCGCCTACGCGGGATCGGCCTTGGGCTTTGTCACCGTTGCAGACACGACCCACATCGTCGTCTCCTCGCCCGGCGCGTGGTCCGACACCTTTTATGGGTCGTTCACCTACGGCTTGAACGGTTCCGTCACCGGAGGCGTGCTTACGGAAGTCGATGAGACCAACGGAAGTCTTCCCGTGTTGACGGTGACCAATCTTTCTATTGCGGCCGCACCCTATGCAACGGCGGTCCTGGCCGGAGATACGAACACCGCCCTCAACCTGCTCACGGCCGGAAGCGATTCCATTCAAGGGTCGATCTATGGCGATGGCGTCTACGGCGGGGGCGGGAACGACACGGTCATCGCGCTTGACGGCAATGACACTATCGACGGTGGGGACGGCAACGACGACGTCAACGGCAACAAAGGCGAGGACGCCGTTCTAGGGGGCGCCGGCGACGACACGGTCCGCGGCGGCCAGGGCGACGACACCATCTTTGGGGGCGACGGAAACGACCCCCACGTCAACGGCAACATCGGCAACGACAGCGTCTCCGGCGGCAACGGCAACGACACGGTCTATGGCGGCCAGGGCAACGACACCATCCTTGGCGACGCGGGCAACGACTCGCTGTCCGGCGATCTCGGCAACGACATCATGCTCGGCGGCGCCGGGGCGGACCGATTTTACATCGCTCCGGGCGGTGGAATCGACGCCATTGGCGATTTCCACCCCGGCGAAGGCGACCGGATCGCCATGCCGGCGGGAACCCACTACACGGTCACCAGCGTCTCGGGGCAGGTTGTGCTCGATCTCGGCGCAGGCACGGAGATCGTCTTGACCGGCATTGCGGCGGGTACTTTCAGCGCGGACTGGGTGATCGGCGTCTAAGCCGAAGGCGATCGTTTAAAAGCCTTTCGGGGCGGGATTTGCGCGAAAACCGGTATCCACCTTTCGCATCCCGCTCTAAGGCTGCGGCGAGGTCCGTTCGGCGGTTTTGCCGGCCAAGACGGTGGAGGCCCGCGGGGCGGGCCGCGAAACCCACCTTCCAGGATCCCGGGAATGTCGAGCGACCGTTATATCCTCAAGATGATCTGCCCCAACCGTCCCGGCATCGTCGCGGCGGTCTCGGTCCTGTTGTTCGAATGCGGTGGCAACATCCTGGAAGCGCACCAGTTCGACGACACCGAAACCACCCGCTTCTTCATGCGGATCGTCTTCAACTTCACGAACGAGACCGGTTCGATCGAGGCCGTCCGCGCCGGCTTCGCCCCGATCGCCGAGCGGTTCTCGATGGATTGGGAGATCCGCGGCGCCGACCAACGCCAGAAGGTGTTGCTTATGGTGTCGAAGTTCGACCATTGCCTGGCCGACATCCTCTACAACTGGCACACGGGCGAGCTGCCGATGGACATCACCGGCATCGTCTCGAACCATCCGCGCAGCACCTACGCCCACCTGGATTTCGGCGATATTCCCTTTCATTACCTGCCGATCACCAAAGACACCAAGGCCGAACAGGAAGCGCAGGTCTGGAGGATCTTCCAGGAAACCGGGTCCGAGACGGTGGTGCTCGCCCGCTACATGCAGATCCTGTCGGACGACCTTTCCGCCAAGCTTTCGGGTCGCTGCATCAACATCCACCATTCCTTTCTGCCGGGGTTCAAGGGCGCCAAGCCGTACCACCAGGCGCATCAGCGCGGGGTCAAGTTGATCGGGGCCACCGCCCACTACGTGACCGCCGACCTGGATGAAGGTCCGATCATCGAGCAGGACGTGGAACGGATCAGCCACCACGATTCCGCCGAGGACCTAGTGCGGAAGGGCCGGGACATCGAGCGCCGGGTGCTGACGCGGGCGCTGTCCTTCCATCTCGACGGGCGGGTGTTGAAGAACGGCTCCAAGACGGTCGTCTTTCGCCTCTAGGGCGCGACAGGACGCTGGACGGCCGTGGCGCGACTGCGCTAACGCCGGGACCGGCCTATCGCACCACTTTCGAGCTTGGGACATCGCATGAGCGCGCAGATCATCGACGGCAAGGCCGAGGCCGAGCGGCTGCGCGGCGAAATCGCCGTCGCGGTCGAAGGTTTGAAGCGCGGGCATGGACTGACGCCGGGTCTGGCCGTGGTGCTGGTCGGGGACGATCCCGCCAGCGCCATCTATGTCCGCAACAAGGGCGAGCAGACCAAGGCGGCGGGGATGCACTCGGTCACCCACCGCCTGCCGGCCGACGCGACGCAGGCGCAGGTGCTGGCCCTGGTCGCCGAGCTGAACGCCGATGCTGCGATCCATGGGATTCTGGTGCAGTTCCCCGTCCCCGATCACATCAGCCAGGCCGCCATCCTGGCGACGATCAGCCCGGACAAGGACGTCGACGGCCTGACGGTGATCAACGCCGGACGGCTGGCGTCCGGTCTTCCGGGCCTGGTCGCCTGCACCCCTTACGGCTGCCTGCTGCTGTTGCAACGCTCGGTGGGCAATCTGCGCGGCAAGCGCGCGGTGGTCGTCGGCCGGTCGAACCTGATGGGCAAGCCCATGGCCCAGTTGCTGCTGCAGGCCGATTGCACGGTGACGATCGCCCATTCGCGCACCGCCGATCTGCCCGGCGTCTGCCGCGAGGCGGACATCCTGGTCGCCGCGGTGGGCCGGGCCGAGATGGTCAAGGCCGACTGGATCAAGCCCGGAGCCGCGGTGATCGACGTCGGCATCAACCGGGTTCCGTCGCGCGATCCGGAAGCGGCTGCGGCCGGCAAGACCCGCGTGGTGGGCGACGTCGCCTTCGAAGAGGTCAAGGCCGTGGCCGGCTGGATCACCCCCGTTCCCGGCGGCGTGGGGCCCATGACCATCGCCTGCCTGCTTCGCAATACGGTGGTCGCGGCCTGCAGACTGCACGGAGTCGAAAACCCGCTGATCTGACGCCAGCAACGGCGTTATTGCAGGCGCCGGCGCCCAACCGTTCGGCGCCGCCGCTGAGTCGGCCCGGCCTGGACGACATCTGGGCGAAAGTTGCCTGGTTTGTGTGCCATCCGTCCATTTCCAGCCTAAATTTTCGGCGCCATGGCGCGGTTCGCTGCAAGGCGGGAGCTTTGGCCTGGGTTCGTCGCCTCTCCCCGGCGAAGTGTCTGCCAGCCGGTTCTCATTCAGCCGGCAATAGCAAAGCAAGGGGATTGGAATGAAAAATCGCGCAACGGCGTTCGCCGTAGCGGTGGCTGCAGTTACGCTCGGAAGCGCGACCGCAGCTCTGGCGGAAGATGCGAAGGCGCCCGAGGCTCCGAAGGCCTGGGCCGATACCATCAAGGCGAGCGGCTGGATCGATGCCGGCGTGACCTTCAACACCAAGGACGCCCCGTCGGGGGTGAACTTCGGACACCTGTTCACCGACAAGACCAACAAGCTGCTGTTGAACCAGCTCGGTGTGACCATCGAGCGGCCGATCGACTCCAAGGCGACGGATGTCGATTTCGGCTTCAGGTTCCAGGGCATGTACGGGTCCGACGCCCGCTACACCCACTTCCTCAACCTGTTCGACAAGTCCAAGGAAACCGGCCAGTTCGACATCGTCGAGGCCAACGTGCAGGCCCACCTGCCCGTCCTGACCCCCGGCGGCGTGGACGTGAAGGCGGGCTCCTACGTCACCCTGGAGGGCTTCGAAGTCATCCCCGGGACCGGCAACACCTTCTATTCGAAGAGCTATGTGTTCAACTTCGGCATTCCGCTGAAGCACACCGGGGTGATGACCGTCACCCACGTCAACCCGATGTTCGACCTCTATCTCGGCGTCGACGCGGGCGTGAACACCTTGCCCGGTCACAAGGACAACAACGGCGCAGCCGGCTTCCACGGCGGCTTCGGGATCAACACCGACAAGGTCACCATCCTGGCGACCACCCATATCGGTCCCGAAAACCCCCGCGGCACCCCCGGCATCCGCCCGAACCACGACCTGCGCTACCTGAACGACGTGGTCATCACCTGGAAGGTCAGCGACAAGCTGACCGCCGTCACCGACGCCAACTACATCAAGGACGACGCCTTCAAGGCCTCGGGCGGCGGCGTCGCCCAGTACCTGATCTATGCCGTCAACCCGCAACTGTCGCTGTCGGGCCGGGCCGAGGTCTGGGCTGACCCGGACGGCTTCTTCGTCTGCGGGTTCCCGGGCAACCAGGACTTCGCCAACCTGCAGAAGGGTCTGCCCAACAGCTCCTTCTGCGGCGGCAGCACCACCTATGGCGAGCTGACCTTCGGCGCGACCTACAAGCCGGTCACCACCGGTCCGCTGACCGGCGTGATGCTGCGTCCCGAACTGCGCTTCGACTCCTCGCTCAATGGGACGAAGCCCTACGCCGACGGAACCAAGAAGGGTCAAGTCACCCTCGGTTTCGACGTCGTTGTTCCCTTCGGCTGACCCGCCGAAGCTTAGAACCCGCCACGGCCGGTCAAACGGCCGGCCGTGGCCAACGTCATGGAGGCCGGCGTCGCAAAGAGCGGCGCCGGCCTCTTTTGACTGCAGAGAACCCATCGCTAACGAGAAAGAGGCATGGTGTCGTCGGTCCGACGGGGCTTGACGGATAGAGGGTCGGCGCCACGTTCCTGACGCGGATGCATGATCTTCAGGGGGATCGGAAGCGGCAGACGCGTTGTTGGGAAGTCCAATGAACAGTCGACGACGCAACCGGGACGGCGATCCTCGAGCGGGGCCTTCCGCTTCCCGTCCCGCCCCGGCGCCGCGCGGCCTTTCAAGCTTGGCCACCCCGCCCGACGGTCTCTCGGCCAAGCGGAAGCGTCTGGCTCCGGTCGTGGTTTTAAGTGTCGCCGCGCACCTGTTGATCCTGCTGGTGCTGTTCCCGGCGCGGCGGGACCCGCCCATGGCCCAGTCCGAGCCCATGGCCGTCAGCCTGGTTGCGCCTGCACCCCAGGCCCCGCCGTCGCCGCCAGCCCCGGCCCAGGCGCCCGCCGCCAAACCACCCCCGCCGCGGAACATCGTCAGGCCTACGCCCAGGCGTCCCGACCGGCCCGCCCTGGCGGCGGATGTGGAGCCCACGGCGGTGGTGGAGCCCGGGCTGTCCGAGGGTCAGTTGGTCGGCGCGGCGACCGCCGGCTCCGGCGCCGGAGGCGGAGGCTGCGACATGGTGCGGGCGCTGCAGACGGCGCTGCGCAAGGATCCGCTGGTCCGGGCGGCCGTGGCCGACCCTCAGCGCGCCGGCAAGGCCTTCATGGTCTGGGACGGCGACTGGGTCAGGCACTCGGGCCAGGAGGGCAGGGGTCTCGCCGCGGTCCGCGAGGCGATCCTGTGGGAGGTCGGGTTCGCGCCGGCGGCGTGCCGGACCCAGACCGTGCACGGCCTGGTGTTGATCTCATTGAGCGATGCGCCAGGCGCCGTCCGCCTGGCGGTCGGGGCCGGTCAATGGCGGTGGTCGGACCTGCTCACCCCGCGCCGAAGCTTCTCGTCCGACGAGACGGTGAGGGAATAGGATTCTCCGGCAAGATCGAGGGGCCGCCCGGGGGCGCGCCCCTCGCAGCGGTCAGGCCAGGACGACCACGACCACGCGCCGGTTCTGCGCCCGGCCGACCTTGGTGTTGTTGGGAGCGACCGGATCCTCCTGCCCGTAGGAGATGGTCGCCATCCGGTTCAGGGCCACGCCCTGCTTGTTCATGAACAGGCGCACGGCTTCGGCGCGGTCCTCGCCCAGTTTCTGATTATAGCTGGGCGTGCCCACGGCGTCCGTGTGGCCCTGGATCTCGACATAGACGTTGCGGTTGTCGGCCTTCAGCTTCTGCACGAAGTCCATCAGCCGGGTCTGGGCCTCCGGCGACAGGCTGGCGCGATCGAACGGGAACTTCACCGAGTCGTCCGACAGCACCATCGAATAGAGGAACTTGCCTTCCGCCAGCTTGCCCGCCGCCGTGGCGCGCTGCAGCGCCTCCTGGGTGTTCTTGTCCAGTTGAGCGAGGCGGGTGTCGTGGGTCTGCAGGGCGGCCTGCTGATCGGCGACCTGGCCCTGGGTGCTTTGCAGCTTGGTGTCGACGACACCGACCTGCTCACGAACGAAGCCTTTGGTGGCGCACCCTCCAAGGGTGAGGGCGCCGGCGGCGACGGCGAGGATGGCGGGTCTCAGTTTCTGCATGGATTCAGTCTCCAGCCAGCCCCCAGCCCGCCTAACCACCATAACTGGGCCCTGGTTTCAAGGTCGGCATGGACGGGGGCGGCCAAGCCGGCGCGAGTCACACGAAGGATTGAAAGCCGGCCGTGGGCGGCGGATTTGCGCGCCGCCAACTGCTGCTGTGGTCGGACGGCGCCCCGACCCGTTCAGGGGAGGGTCTCGCTGTCGGCGCCCCGCAGGGCCCAGCCCCCGCGCTTGCGCAGGTAGACGACGTAATAGGCCGCGAACAGCGCCATGACCGCGATATTGGCCAAAAGGCTCGGCCGTCCGATCTCCGGATCGGCCAGGTCGGCCCAGGCCACGGCGGCGAGCGCCGCCAGGGCGCCTGCCGGCGCCAGGGGGAACCAGGGCATCCGGTAGCCGGCCCCCGCCGTCGATCCGTTGGCCCGGCCGGCGAGGGCCGCGACACAGACCCCGGCATAGACGATCACCAGGCCGTTGGCGGTCAGCATCACCAGGGCCCTGAAATCGAGCAGGCAGCTGGCCGCGGTCGCCGCGCCCATGATCAGGGCGGCGACCCAGGGCGACTGCAGCTTCGGGTGCACCTGGCCGATGATCCGGTTCCAGGCCTGCGGCCACACCCCGTCGCGGGCGCTGGCGTAGAGCTGGCGGGCGTTGATCAGGGCCACCGCGATCATGGCGTTGACGATGGCGAAGGCGACGCCGACGCTGATCGCCTTGTTCAGCCAGTCGCCTCCGGTCGCCAGGATGAAGGCCGGGATCGGGGCCGGCGCGGCCAGGAAGGCGCGCAGGTCCCCCGCGCCGGTCGTCACCGCACAGAGGGGACCGAGCTCCGCCACGACCGCGATGGCCAGGGCCCAGAACACCACCCAGGCGATGCGGGTCCGGGCCTCGAACATCTCCTCGCCGAAGAAGATGGCTCCGCCGTAGCCGTTGAAGGCGTAGACCGCGCCGGCCGTGGCCGTGCCGATCACGGCCAGCGGCGTGGGGGAGAGGGTCCCGTCCGCCCCCAGGGCCAAGGGGTGCATGAGGGCTCCGGCGAGATCCCGATGGGCGTGCAGGACGCCTAGCCACGACAGCAGGCCCAGCGCCGCCAGCTCCACCGCCAGGAAAGCGCCGGTGACCCAGGCGTTGGTCCTTATGTGCAGGGCGGAAAACAGGGTGACTGCGGCGGTGGCCGCGAGGGCCGTCGGCAGCGCCGGGTCGCCCGGGATCACCACGTCCAGATATTCGGCCAGGCCCAGGGCCGTCACCGCTTGGCCAAGCCCTCCGCCCACGAGGTTGAGGCCCAGGGCCATGAAGCCCCAGGCCGGTCCCATGGTCCTGCCGATGATCGAATATTCGCCTCCGGTCAGCGGGAAGGCCGAGGACAGTTCGGCATAGACATAGGCCGTGGCCAGACCCACCAGCGCCGCGGCGAGGAAACAGATGAGGGCGCCCGTGCCGGCCTGGCGGATCACGTCCTGGCCCATGACGAAGACCGAGGCCGCCGGGGTCACCCCCGACACGGTGATGAGCAGCACGCCGAGGCGGTGCAGGCTTTGTTTCAGGGGAACGGCGGCGGTCAGGTCGACTTCCCTTCAATCGAGGCGACGGCGCCGCTTTCACCACGGCCTCGCGCGAACGTCGACCCTTCAGCGGTTCTGAGGTGCGATCATCACCGTCGAACGCGAGCGCAGGAACCTGTATTCGCCGTCGCGAAGCCGCGTCTCCAAGGCCTCCTTGTAGTCGTGGTAGACCTCGTCGCGGGCGTCCTCGTAGCGTTCCGCCACCGGCCGCTTGTTGTGCTCCATCACCAGCAGGTGCGGCGCGCCGGCGACCGTCACCGGGCCGGCGACCTGTCCGTCGGACAGGCGGGCCGCGATCTGGAACAGCGGCCTGCCGATATGCAACTCGGCCGCGAAATAGAGTTCGGTCCCGTCCAGCTTGCCGGAGTCCGTCAGGCCGTAGGCCGGTTTCACGAGGGCCAGAGGCGTCCCGGCCTTCAGGGCCTCGGCGGCTTCGGCCATCCGCGCCGGGGCGCCCGGCGCCGGGACCAGGTCGTGCAGGGTCATTTCCCCGACCGACTCATACTTGGCCTTGTGGCTGTCGTAGAAGGCGCGCAGGCGCGCCTCGGTCGGGGTTTCGGCGGTGGCGTCGACGGCGACCTGCTGCTGCACCGACAGCACGATGGCGTTGCGGATGGCCGGATCGACCGCCTGTTCGTTCAGCTCGAGCCCGCGCTGGACGAAGAGCTCCTCACGGATCATCTCGTCCAGGATCTGGCGCCGCTGCTCGGGCGTCGCCTTGTTGAAGGGGACGCCCAGTTCCATCTCGGTCTGGGCGGTGAAGTCGCTCTGCAGGATCGGACGGCCGTTGACGGTGGCGGCGTCTTCGGGCGGGACCGTCCAGGTGCTGGGCGCCCGCGTGCTGAACAGGGAAGCCCCCGCCAGCACCAGACCCAGCACGGCCCCGCCGGCGGCCATCAGCAGCGAGACGCGGGACCTCTCGAGCACGGTCTTCGCCGACATCATGACGCCCGGGCTCCGGTCTTCGCGGGCTCCGCCCGTTGATGGACAAGGATCGCCAGGGCCCGCACAACCGCGGGATCGAGTCGCTGGAGCCATGCCGGACATACCCCCGCCCGGCCCTTGGCGATGCTGGTGCGGATGCTGTCGCGGCTGCCGTCGCCATAGAGCCAGAAGCCGTCGGTCAGATTGGGCGCGCCGATGAAGCTGTCGCCGCGTCCGTCGCTTTCGTGACAGTCGAAGCATTGGGCCTTGTTGCGGAAAAGCGCCCGCCCGAGCTCGATGTCCGCGCCGAACCTCGGGCGATGGCCCAGGGCCAGCACATAGTCCGTGACCGCATCCAGCTCATGCGGAGAAAGCGAAGGGATGGCGTAGCGGGCATAGGGCTTGGCGCGACCGAAGGCCGGCATGTCGGCCTGGTTGCGCCCCCGCGGCGAGCCGGCGCGGACGCCATAGAGGATGGTCTGCTCGATGTCGGAGGTGCGGCCGCTGCCGAATAGCCAGTCGGCGTCGATCAGATTGGCGGCGCCGGTCCGCGGGTCCCCGCGCATGTCGGCGCCATGGCAGGCGGCGCAGCGGGCGAGATAGATCGGCTTGGCGCGGGCCATGGCGAAGCGGACCAATTGCGGGTCCTCCTCCGCGCGGTCGGGGAAGGCCCGGACCAAGCGGGCGTCCATCTCCTGTCGGTGCAGCAAGCCCGCCCCCAGCGCCCCGCCCAGGACCAGGAGCGCAGTCACGATCCCGACACCTATCCGTCTGTCCGTCCGCCTGATGGGCACGCGCCGCAAACCTCGCTAACGACGGGAGTCGCAGTAGCATTGGCTAAGCTGGCACAAAGTCTTCAGTTGTGGAAATGCGGCGATCCTCCGCTGGCCAAGGTTCGCATGCTTCTGCGACAATGACCGCGAATGCGCCGGGAGGAGTGAAGAATGACGGGGTCGCTTGGAAGCGATGTGACGGTGGAAACCAAGCTGACCGGATACGATCTGATCAACAATCCCATGCTCAACAAGGGCACCGCGTTCACCGATGCGGAGCGGGACGCCTTCAACCTTCACGGCCTGTTGCCGCCCCAGGTCGGCGCCCTCGACGATCAGGTCCGTCGCCGGCTGAAGGTGCTGCGCGCCTTCGGCACCGATTTCGAACGCTACGCCTTCCTTCGCGACCTGCAGGACACCAACGAGACCCTGTTCTACGCGCTTTTGACCCGCAACCTCGATGAGATGCTGCCCCTCGTCTACACGCCCACGGTCGGCGAGGGCTGCCAGCGGTTCAGCGAAATCTGGCGCAAGCCCCGCGGCGTCTTCCTCAGCTATCCGAACCGGGGCCGGATCCGCGAGATCCTGTCGGATCAGCGCTTCGACCGGGTGCGGGTGATCGTGGTCAGCGACGGGGAGCGCATCCTCGGGCTCGGCGACCAGGGCGCCGGCGGCATGGGCATCCCGATCGGCAAGCTGTCGCTCTACACCGCCTGCGCCGGCATCCACCCGGACGAGACCTTGCCGGTCCTGCTCGACCTCGGCACCACCAACGAGGAGCGGCTGGCCGACCCCCTCTACATCGGCTGGCGGCACGAACGGATCCGGGGCGCCGAGTACGACGCCTTCATCGAGGACTTCATCAGCGCGGTGATCGAGCGCTGGCCCGACGTGCTGCTCCAGTGGGAGGATTTCGCCGGGGCCAACGCAAGCCGGTTGCTGGAGCGCTATCGCGACCGGCTGTGCACCTTCAACGACGACATCCAGGGCACCGCCGCCGTCGCGGCCGGAACCTTGATGGCGGCGATCAATGTCACCGGCCTGCCCATCGCCGAGCAGCGCATCGCCATGGTGGGCATGGGCTCGGCGGGCAGCGGCATCGCCGGCCTGCTGGTGCGGGCTATGGTCGACGCCGGCTTGAGCGAGGCCGAGGCGCGGCTGCGCTTCTTCGGGGTCGGCCACCAGGGCCTGCTGGTGGAAGGGGCGAACGACATCAGCCCGGCTCAGCGCCCGTTCGTGCGCACGCGGGAGTCGGTCGCCGGCTGGACCCTGCGGGACCCCAGCCGGATTGACCTGTTCGACGTGGCGGCCAACGCCCGGCCCACGGTGCTGATCGGCGCCTCGGCCCAGGCCGGGGCCTTCTCCGAAGCGGTGGTGCGGGAAATGGCCCGGCACGTCGATCGCCCGATCATCTTCCCCCTGTCCAACCCCACCTCGCGCAGCGAGGCGACGCCGGCCGATCTGATGGCCTGGACCGAGGGGCGGGCCCTGATCGGAACCGGAAGTCCGTTCCCCCCTGTCGAGGTGGGCGGCAGGACCGTGACCATCGACCAGACCAACAACTCCTACATCTTCCCCGGCGTGGGCCTCGGGGTGATCGCTTCGGGGGCCAGGCGGATCACCGACGCCATGTTCATGGCCGCCGGCCTGGCGCTGGCCGCCCTGTCGCCGACCAGGACCGACAAGACCGGCAAGCTGCTCCCGCCCGTGTGCGACCTGCGCGCCGTGGCCGTGGCGGTCGCCGCCGCCGTCGGTCGCCAGGCCCAGAAAGACGGAGTGGCCGAACCGATGGCCCCCGAGGTCCTCGACGCCCGCATCGCCGCCCACATCTGGAAGCCGGAATACCGGCCCTACCGGCGGGTCTGAGCCTCTTTCACCCGGGTGCGGGCGGCATGGAGCAGCGGCTCGGTGTAGCCATTTGGCTGGGTCGACCCTTCGAACACCAGCGCGCGGGCCGCCTGGAACGCGGTATTGCCGGCCAGGTCGCCCGACATGGGCCGATAGAGCGGATCGCCGGCGTTCTGGGCGTCGACCTTGGCCGCCATCCGGCGCATCGCCGCCTCGACCTGCTCGGCCGTGCAGACCCCGTGCGCCAGCCAATTGGCCAAGTGCTGGGACGAGATCCGCAAGGTGGCGCGATCCTCCATCAGGCCGATGTCGTGGATGTCCGGGACCTTGGAGCAGCCGACGCCCTGGTCGATCCACCGGACCACGTAACCCAGGATGCCCTGGGCGTTGTTGTCCAGCTCGTCGCCCACCAGGTCGTTGGGCCAGTTGCGACCTTCGGCCAGGGGCAGGGCCAACAGGGCCTCGAGGCCGGGGACGGGCGCGCCCCTGATCTCGGCCTGGCGGGCGAACACGTCGACCATGTGGTAGTGCAGGGCGTGCAGGGTGGCGGCGGTGGGGCTGGGCACCCAGGCCGTGTTCGCGCCCGAGCGCGGGTGGGCGATCTTCTGCTCCAGCATGTCGGCCATGCGGTCCGGGGCGGCCCACATGCCCTTGCCGATCTGGGCCTTGCCCGCCAAGCCGCAGGCCAAGCCGATGGCCACGTTGCGCTGTTCGTAGGCGCCGATCCAGGCGGCCGACTTCATCTCGGCCTTGGGCACGACCGGCCCCGCGCGCATCGAGGTGTGGATCTCGTCGCCGGTCCGGTCGAGGAAACCGGTGTTGATGAACACCAGCCGGTGGCGCACCGCCGCGATGCAGGCGGCCAGATTGGCCGAGGTGCGCCGCTCCTCGTCCATGACCCCGATCTTCAGGGTGTAGGGCTCCAGGCCCAGCAGGGTCTCGATCGCCCCGAACAGCCGGTCGTTGAAGGCCGCTTCCTCGGGGCCGTGCATCTTCGGCTTGACGATGTAGATCGATCCGGCGGGACTGTTGACGTAGCGACCCTGCCGCCGAAGGTCGTAAAGCCCGATCAGGCTGGTGATCACCCCGTCGAGGAAACCCTCCGGCAGTTCGTCGCCATCGGGCAGCAGCACCGCGGGCGTGCCCATCAGCATGCCGACGTTGCGGACCATCAGCAGGGCGCGTCCCCGCAAGGAGGCCGGCGCGCCGTTCGGGGCCGTGTAGCTGCGGTCGGGCTCGAGCCGCCGACGCATAACCCGGCCGCCCTTTTCGAAATCGGCCTCCAGGTCGCCCTTCAGCAGACCCAGCCAGTTGCGGTAGGCCTCCACCTTGTCGGCCGCATCGACCGCGGCGACGGAGTCCTCGAGGTCGACGATGGTGGTTAGGGCCGCCTCCAGCTGGACGTCGGCCAGGCCGGCGGGATCGGCACGGCCGATGGGATGGGTCCGGTCGATCACCAGCCGGATATGCAGGCCGTGATGCCTGAACAGCAGCGCGGCGGGAGCGGCGGGATCGCCCTCGTAGCCCGCGAAGGCGTCCGCATCCCTCAGGGCGGGAAAAAGCCGCCCGTCCTGAACGGACCAGCCGGTCACGTCGGCGTGGGAGCCGGAGGCCAGGGGGACGACCTGATCGAGCAGGGCCTTGGCCCGCGCCACCACCGCGGCGCCGCGTTCGGCGTCATAGCCCTTGGCCATGGGCCGGTCCTGCGGAATGGCGTCGGTTCCGTAGAGGGCGTCGTAGAGGCTGCCCCAGCGGGCGTTGGCGGCGTTCAGAAGGAAACGGGCGTTCAGCCCCGGAACCACCAGCTGAGGGCCGGCGAGGCGGGCGAGCTCGTCGTCGACGTTGGGGGTGTCGATCTGGAACGGTTCGGGCTCGTCGAGCAGATAGCCGATCTCGCGCAGGAAGGCCGCGTAGGCGACCCCGTCGTGCGGCTGGCCGCGGCGGGCGTCGTGCCAGGCGTCGATCTGGCTTTGCAGCCGGTCGCGTTTCTGCAGCAAGGCGCGGTTCTCCGGCGCCAGGGCGGTGAACAGGCTCGCCGCCCCGGACCAGAACTGTCCGGAATCGAAGTCCAGCCCGGGCAGGACCTCGGTCTCGACAAAGGCGGCCAGAACCGCGGCGACCTTCAGCCCCGCGCGATCGACAAAGGCGGTCATCCCGATCAGCCCCGGCCTTCGAGGCCGGCGGCGGCCGCACCGGCCAGGGCGCACAGCTCGTCGTTGTCGGAGGTGTCGCCGGTGATGCCGATCGCGCCGATCACCGTGTCGCCGCGGGCGACCAGCACGCCGCCCGCCACCGGCACCAGGCCGTTGGAAGCGATCCCGCCCAGCGAAGCGACGAAGCTCGGCCGGTCCGCCGCCATCTCGCCGATCTTGCGGGAGGAAATCCCCAGGTCCAGGGCTCCGGAGGCCTTGGCGATGGCGATCTGCGGACGCAGGTTCGAAGCGTTCTCAGGCCTCTGCAGCGCCAGGATGTGACCGCCGGCGTCAAGCACCGCAACGGTCAGCGGCTTCAGCCCCCGCTTTTGGCCTTCGGCGAAGGCGCCGACGATGATCCGGTTGGCTTCGTCGAGAGTCAGACGAGCGGCATTGCTCATGAAAAGTTCCTTTGAGTCGCCCAGCTTAGCCGAGGCGCAGGTCCCCGCGCGACGCGCCTAGCCGATGAGGTTTGAAAGCCCCGCCTGAGAGGCGAGCTAAACGATTGGAGCCCTCATGGAAAGTCGGGGAGGACCTCCCTCCCCAAATTCGCCGGGCCGCTGCCCGCGGGGTCAGCCCGCATGGGCGCGGCGGCCGTGCCCACCGTCATTGATCCTTGCCTGGAAAGTTGTCCTGGACGGTCCGAGTGGACCGTCCAGGACCACGGCGGTGGTCAGACGAGGTTGTCGTCCGTCTGGGCGCGGGCCTTCTTGTAGAGCCCGTCCGCCAGCCGGTTCATCTTCTCGATGGCCTCGTCATAGAGCTTGCGCAGCTCCTCGTGGCCGGGCGTCTGGTCCCGGCCGGCGCGGAGCTGGTGGATGAAGCTGTCGACGCTGCGGTGATACATCTTCGTCTCCTATGGTTTCGGGGTTGAACCTGGGGTCAGGCGGCGACGGGTTCGGTCTTGGCGGACGCCGTCTGGAACTGGGCCGTCTCGGTGGACTCCGCGAGGGCGGTGGTGGAGGCCGCGCCCGCGGTGATGGCCAGGCTCACCTGGTCGAAGTAGCCGGTGCCGACCTCGCGCTGGTGGCGCGTGGCGGTGTAGCCCTCGGCCTCCGAGCCGAACTCGGCCTGCTGCAGCTCGGAATAGGCGGCCATGCCGCGGTCGCGGTAACCGTTGGCCAGTTCGAACATGCCGTGGTTCAGGGCGTGGAAGCCCGCCAGGGTGACGAACTGGAACCGGTAGCCCATGGCGCCCAGTTCGCGCTGGAAGCGGGCGATGGTTTCCCCATCCAGCTTGGCCGCCCAGTTGAACGAGGGCGAGCAGTTGTAGGCCAGCAGCTTGCCCGGATGGACCGCGTGCACCGCTTCGGCGAAGCGCCGGGCGTCTTCGAGGTCCGGATAGGAGGTCTCCCACCACAGCAGGTCGGCGTACGGCGCGTAGGCGAGGCCGCGGGCGATGCAATGGTCGAGCCCGGTCCCCTCGCGCAGACGATGGAAGCCTTCCGGCGTGCGGCTGCCGGGCTCGATGAAGCGGCGGTCGCGCTCATCGACGTCCGAAGTGATCAGCCGGGCCGATTCCGCGTCGGTGCGGGCGACCACCAGGGTCGGCACGCCCATGACGTCGGCGGCGAGGCGGGCGGCGGTCAGGTTGCGGATGTGGGCCGCGGTCGGGATCAGGACCTTGCCGCCCATGTGGCCGCATTTCTTTTCCGACGCCAGTTGGTCTTCGAAATGGACCCCCGCCGCGCCCGCCTCGATGAAGGCCTTCATGATCTCGAAGGCGTTGAGGGGGCCGCCGAAGCCGGCCTCGGCGTCGGCGACGATCGGGGCGAACCAGTCCCGCTTGGCCCCGCCCTCGGCGTGCTCGATCTGGTCGGCGCGCTGCAGGGTCCGGTTGATGCGGCGACACAGGTCCGGCGCCGCGTTGGCCGGATAGAGGCTCTGGTCGGGGTACATGGCCCCCGCCGTGTTGGCGTCCGCGGCCACCTGCCAGCCGGACAGATAGATCGCCTGCAAGCCGGCGCGGACCATCTGCATCGCCTGGCCGCCGGTCATGGCTCCCAGGGCGTGGACATAGGGTTCCTGCTGAAGCAGGGCCCAGAGCTTGTTGGCCCCGCGCTCGGCCAGGGTCTGCTGGATGGGGAAGGAGCCGCGCAGCCGCTTCACGTCCTCGACGCCGTAGGGGCGCGCGACGCCGTCGAAACGCCCGGCCGGGGCATTGGGAACAAGATCCTCGAAGCTGCTCATCCTTGGTTCTCCTGCTGAGGCGCCGCAGTGCAGCGCTTGGATTGTGCAGGAGCGTAACGCCGACGCGGCCCCTTCGGACAGGCGCCTGAAGGCGGCGTTGTCATAAGTGCATCTAGTCAATCATGTAAACTTGTGACAATGTGACCGGATGGCGGTTCCTGCTGACCGAAAGCTGTTCCTCGGCGCCCGGCTGCGGCGGCTGCGCCGCGACCTGGGGCTGACCCAGAGCCGCATGGCCGACGACCTCGGCGTGTCGCCGAGCTATCTGAACCTGTTGGAGCGCAACCAGCGGCCGGTGACCGCCCAGGTGCTGCTGCGGCTGGCCGACGCCTATGACCTGGATTTGCGCAGCCTGACGGCGGACGGGGAGGGCGGGGGCGCCGGCCTGAGCGAGGTGTTCGCCGATCCGCTGTTCCAGGACCTTGGCGTCTCGCGCCATGAGGTGGCGGAGGTCGCGGAAAATTCGCCGGGGGTCGCCGAGGCGGTGGTCAGGCTCTACCAGGCCTTCGCCGACCGGCGCCGGCTGGCCGAGCTGGTCGATCCCACCGGGGTGGAGGGCCCGGTGGCCGGTTCGGAGTCCACGCCTTCGAACAGCGTCCGGGACTTCATCCAGAGCCATAAGAACCACTTTCCCGAGCTGGAGGAGCGGGCCGAAGCCATCGCCGCCGAGCTTTCGGCGACCGGGCTGGACCTGGATCGGGCCCTGGGCGAACGGCTCTCCGCCAGGTTCCAGATCAGGGTGCAGGTGGTCCCGCGCGACGTGCTGCCGGACCTCACCCGCCGCTTCGACCACCATCGCAAGCGCCTCTATCTGTCGGAACTGCTGAACGGACCGGGGCGGACCTTCGCCCTGGCCTATCATCTGGCTCTGCTGGAATGCGGCGAGGTCCTCAACAAGGTGGTCGGCCGGGCGGGGGCCCCGGACCGGCCGACCCGAAGCCTGCTCAAGGTGTCGCTCGCCAACTATGTCGCCGCGGCCCTGCTGATGCCCTACGAGGCGTTCCGTTCCGCGGTCGAGGAGAGCGGCTACGACATCGACCTCGTGCGCGCCCGGTTCGGCGTGAGCTTCGAACAGGCCTGCCACCGGCTGACCACTCTGGCCCGCCCGGGCGCACGGGGCGTGCCCTTCTTCATGCTGCGGCTGGATGCGGCCGGAAACATCTCCAAGCGCTTCGCCAGCGCGGTCTTTCCGTTCTCGCGCTTCGGCGGGACCTGTCCGAGATGGAACATCCACAGCGCCTTCCGGACGCCGCGGCGGATCCTGACCCAGGTGGTGGAGACGCCGGACGGCCAGCGCTACTTCACCCTGGCCCGCACCGTCGAGCGCCCCGCGACGCCCTACGCCGACGAGGATACCGACCTGGCCATAGGCCTGGGTTGCGAGCTCAAATATGCGCCCAAGCTGGTCTATGCCCGGGGTCTGGACCTGGCCGCGCCGCGGGCGACCCCCATCGGCCCGGCCTGCCGGATCTGCGAACGGCAGGCCTGTCCCCAGCGGGCGGCCGAGCCGATCAGCCGCACCCTGA
The DNA here is from genome assembly GCA_035493955.1 of Caulobacteraceae bacterium. GTDB lineage: Bacteria > Pseudomonadota > Alphaproteobacteria > Caulobacterales > Caulobacteraceae > NCED01. Next base: position 62,927 of record DATJHI010000003.1, read on the forward strand.
TCGTCGATGAATTGTCCAAGTCGGTCTCGCCCTATCCGTTCGCCCCCGGCTAGAGCGTAAATCCCGCCCTAGATGATCAGCTCTAGCGCCTGGAGCCGGCCAGGGCCGCGCGGACCGCGGGATGGATGATCTGGCCGGCGGCGACGTTGAGCCCGTCGGCGAAATGCGGGTCGGCCAGCATCGTCTGGACCCCGGCGTCGGCCATGCGCAGGACGTAGGGCAGGGTCGCCGCCGTGAGCGCCAGGGTCGAGGTCAGAGGGGCCGCCCCCGGCATGTTGGCCACGCAGTAGTGGATGATGTCGTCGACGACGAAGACGGGGTCGTCGTGGCTGGTCGGGTGGCTGGTCTCAAAGCAGCCACCCTGGTCGATGGCCACGTCCACGAGCACCGCCCTCGGTTTCATCAATTTAAGGTCCTCCCGCCGGATCAGCTTGGGGGCCGCGGCGCCGGGGCGAAGCACGCAGCCGATGACCAGGTCCGCCGTGGGCAGGAAATCGAGCAGCGCCTGTCGCGACGAATAGAGCGTGCGCACGCGCCCGCCGAACTGGATGTCGACCGCCGCCAGCCTGTCCGCGGCGATATCGAAAACCGTGACCTCGGCGCGCAGGCCCACGGCGATCTCCGCGGCGTGCATCCCTGAAACCCCCGCGCCCAGAATACCGACCCGGGCCGGGGCGACGCCGGGGACCCCCGACATCAGCAGCCCGCGCCCGGCCGGCTTCAGGAGGTAGGCGGCGCCGGCCATGGCCGCCATGCGTCCGGCCACCTGGCTCATCGGGGCGAGCAGGGGCAGCCGACCCTGTTCGTCGGTGACCGTCTCGTAGGCGATCGCCGTGCAGCCCGACTTGATCAGGCCCTGGGTCTGCTTCGGGTCGGCCGCGAGGTGCAGATAGGCGAACAGGGTCTGGTCCGGCCGCAGGCGGGCGATCTCTTCGGCCTGCGGCTCCTTGACCTTGACGATCAGTTCGCTGGCCTCGAACACCGCGGCCCCGTCGGCCAGAATGTTCGCCCCCGCCACGCGGTAGTCCGCATCGGAGAGGCCGACGCCTGCGCCGGCCCTCTGTTCGACGCAGACCTGATGGCCGTGGGCGACCAGCTCGCCGACGCCGGCGGGGGTCAGCCCGACCCGGAACTCCCGCGCCTTGATCTCCCTGACCGTGCCGATCCGCATCGTCCGTCTCCTCGTGGGAAGACAACGTGCGACGAAGCGTTTGGTGATCGTCGCCGAAGCCGTCCGCATCTTATGGGCCCGTTCCCCGTCAAACTCGGGAACCCATCGGGCGCTGCAGGATTAGTGCGGTTCGGGGCCTGCACTGACGTCAGGCGCGGATCGCGTGGGCCCTATCGACTGCTGGAATATCGATGTTTGAGTCTGTGAGAGGATCGGGATGGCCACATTCGAGGTCACTGTGGAGCGCGGTCACGAGGCTGAATCCTTCAACACGGCGCTTTACAGATTCGTGGAGTTGAAACGAAGCTCCCTCGACGATTCCCTACTTGCGCTTGTGACCGAACCCCTCGGGCCAAAGGAGCGGAAGCGCGTCACTCTATGGAGCGACGCGGCCGCTCAAGATTTCCAAACCTTCTGGCGCCTCTATTCTGGACGTCTCAAGAACGCCTAGGCAGGCTTGGAGACCAGGATGGCGCGCATCAAGGCCCGGGATATGCGGGCGATAGCGTTTTGCATCGCCACCATCGCCTTGGTCATGGCCGCCGCATTCCAGCTGTTTGGCAGCTGGTTGCCGACGGGCGCCAGCACCGCCGCCTATGCAGTTTGGATACTGACGCGCGCGCGCATGATCCGCGTGTACCGTCGCCTGGGCGGCGAAAGCGTCGAACGCAGCAGCTATTACAGAAACTGAGCCCTTCGGTCGCCGCCGCGATCCATGATCGTCGGGTCCCGAACGTGGAACCTCACCGCGAGACGGGGTTTTTTTTAGGAGGCGGACATCGGGGCCTGACACAGGATCACGGCGGTGGAAGCAGAACAGGCGACAGCGGCGCGATCGGCTCTTTCCCGCTCCCTCCATGGCGCGGGCGGTCGCTCGGTGTCCGCTGACCTGGAGGCGATTTTTCCAGTGCGGCCGGCGGCGCAGGCGCCAAGTCCGGTCCGCATGGTCCCCGTTGGGGTTGGAGGAGCCCGGTCGCGCCCGGCCGGCCGCATGTCGCCCAGCGCCGTAGGGGGACTTCTGGCGGCCGCCTTGGCGGGCGTCGTCGTCGGGGCGATGATCGTAAAGCCGCCCGGAAGCGCCGCTTCCGTCGGCCGCCCCCCCGAGCCTTCCTCGGCGGCCCCTGCGACCGATCCGTTCGGTCCGGAGACGCTCGTCGTCGGCCCCACTTCGCCGCCTGCGATGCGCGTCCCGGCCGAGCAACAGCCGATCTCGGCGCGGTCGTATCGTCGTCCGGGCGCCGCCCCACGGCTCTCCCGGCCGGCGGCTAGAGCGGGCGCGGCCCGCACGCGTGGTTGTTGCACCTATGAGGCCCTGCGCGCAGCCGACCGGCGTCTGCGGCAAAGCTATCAGCAGGCGATCCTGGCCGGCGTTTCGCACGCCACCCTCGTGGCTTATCGTGATCGCTGGGCGGACCTGAGGCGGCGCGCCAAGTCGGAACCGGAACGTATGGTCAGCGGCTATGGGGTCCTGGCCACGGGCCTGGCTGAATCGGCGCACGACGCCCGGGTCGGCCGCTGGAGGGCCATACGGTATGTGCGCCCGCAAGAGCCCTGACCGGCCATGAAGATCGGCCCTTTGCGCGTCGGCAAGGACGCCGCCTCGGGGGAGCCGGGCGGTGTCGACGGGCGGCTGATCTATGTCATCGGCGACGTCCACGGATGCTATGAACTGCTGAAGGATCTGCTCGCCAGGGTCGCCGCCGACATCGAGGGGCGGGCGGGCGGGCGCCGTCCTGAACTCATCTTCCTGGGCGACTATGTCGACCGGGGGCCGCACTCGTCGAAGGTTCTAGACGCGCTCGTCTGGCTGCAGCGCCGTGGCGACTTGGAAGTCCGATTGCTGAAGGGCAACCATGAGCAGGCGCTGCTGGAATTCATCGACGCTCCCGACCAGGGCGGGCCCTGGATCGGCTATGGCGGCGCACAGACCCTGGAGTCCTATGGAATAGCCGCTCCTTCGCCCGGGGCCGATCCCGCCGCCTATGGACTGGCCCGGGACGATCTTCTGGACAAGATGCCGGCGTCCCACCTGAGACTTTTGCAGGGACTGGAGCTGATGGTCCTGGCCGGGGACTACGCCTTCGTCCACGCGGGCGTCAGGCCGGGCGCGTCCCTCGACCGGCAGGCGGAGGACGACCTGCTGTGGATCCGGCAGGGCTTCCTGGATGCGCAGGGGCCGTTCGAGAAGATCATCGTCCATGGCCACACATGGACAAGCGATCAGCCCGTGCTGCTTCCGCAGCGTATCGGCGTCGACACCGGCGCCTATGCGACCGGCGTGCTGACGGCGTTGCGTTTGGAGGACCATGATTTCGGGATCCTGCAGGCCAGGACCGCCCTCCCGCCGCCGACCTAAAAATTTTTCTGACCAGGGAACCGATGGGCGCCTGCGCTGTTTGGCGATTTGTCGGGTGGGAGAGGGATTCTGGACAGCGCGAGCTTTGCCGCGGCGCGGCGTGACGCGAGCGCTGATTCCAGTCTGACGCGATCGATCTCTTCGCCGGCACAGTGCCTGTCGCCATGCCCGGGAGAGAAGAAACGTGCCGTCAGCAACCGCTGCCAAAGCCGCCGCCGAGCCCCAATTCAACAGCCGCCAGCTCCTCACCGCCTTGCGGGCGTTCCGGCGCGGCGACTTCTCCGTTCGTCTCCCGCGGGACCTGACGGGGACCGAAGGTGAGATCGCCGAAGCGTTCAACGACGTGGTCGAACTCAACGACCGCATGACCAAGGAGTTCGAACGGCTGGGCGACGTGGTCGGCAAGCAGGGCAAGATCACCCACCGGGCCCGCCTGCCGGCGGCCACGGGCTCCTGGGCCGCCAGCGTCGATGCGGTCAACACCCTGATCACCGACATGGTGCATCCGACGGCGGAAATGGCCCGGGTGATCGGCGCGGTGGCCAAGGGCGACCTGTCCCAGACCATGAACCTCGAAAGCGAGGATCGCCCCCCGCGCGGCGAATTCCTGCGCATCGGCAAGGTGGTGAACACGATGGTGGCGCAGCTCGCCTCGTTCGCTTCCGAGGTGACCCGCGTGGCGCGCGAGGTCGGGACCGAGGGCAAGCTCGGGGGCCAGGCGACCGTGAAGGGCGTGGCCGGCACCTGGAAGGACCTCACCGACAACGTCAACGCGATGGCCACCAACCTCACCGGCCAGGTCCGCAACATCGCCGAAGTGACCACCGCCGTCGCCCGCGGCGACCTTTCGAAGAAGATCACCGTCGAAGTGAAAGGCGAAATCCTCGAGCTCAAGAACACCATCAACACCATGGTAGACCAGCTCAACGGCTTCGCGTCCGAAGTGACCCGCGTGGCGCGCGAAGTGGGCACGGAGGGCAAGCTCGGTGGTCATGCGCTCGTTCCGGGCGTCGCGGGCACGTGGAAGGACCTCACCGACAGCGTCAACTCGATGGCTTCGAATCTCACGAAGCAGGTGCGCGGCATCATCAAGGTCGTGACTGC
>DATJHI010000004.1:0-197987 GCA_035493955.1 Caulobacteraceae bacterium
TGAATTCTTCCGGCGAACGGCTGGTCGGCGGTGAGTTCAAGGCGTACGGCCGCTCCTATCCTTTCGGTCCCATTGAGTCGGGAGGCTCGGTCCGCATCGGATTCCGGGCGCCGACCGACCGAAGCGATCTATTCATGGTCGCACACCTGGCTTCTGGAAAAACCCTGCGGGGAATGGGCTTTGTGTATGTGCCATGGCTCGATGACCACAGCTGGGTCGTCACGGCGAATGGCGTTGCCGAGCAACAATAGGGCGTCGTCGGACGGCGAATTAAGCCGAGTCGCCTTTCCAACACCGTAAAGCGCGGACCTCTTCGTGTGCATCACTAACGAACTCGAACGCTGCTGGCCCTGGCTGGCGGCGGCGGCGGCGCGTGGGCGTGAGCGGGGGCTGACCAAGGTGGAACTGGGCGCGCTGCTGCTCGCTGGCCGGGCCATGCTGTGGCCGGGCGAGGACGGGGCGCTCGTCACCCAGTGCCTGATCACCCCGGAGGGACAGTTCCTGCATTGCTGGCTGGGGGGCGGCTCGCTGCGAACGCTGCTGGCGCTTCGGCCTGGCGTCGAGGCCTGGGGTCGGGCCATGGGCTGCGAACAAGCATCGATCGACGGACGCAAGGGCTGGGACCGGATGTGCCGGCCCCTCGGCTATCGGCGCGTCGGAAACGAACTGAGGAAAACCCTATGAGCTCATCGAAGACGACGACCAACAACTCCACCACGACCACTACGCCGACCAACCCGCAGTGGGTCACCGATTCTTCGCAGGGGTTGACTAACCAGATCATGAACCTGCTGTCGCAGTCGCCCAGCAGCTTCGTCGCCGGTCCCAGTCCGCTGCAGACTACGCAGTTCGACTTGGCCGGAGGCCTCGGCCAGCAAGGGGCTGGCTGGCTGACGCAGGCGGCAAACCTGGCCAACGGCGCCGGCGGAGCCAATACGGCGCTCTATGGGGGCTACAATCCGGCGATGATGTCGGCCGCGACGATCGGCGGGCCTTCGCTGGCGTCCACGACGGACGCCCAGGCCCAGACTGCCTATGGCGGGATCGGCAATTATTTCAATCCGTTCCAGAGCCAGGTCGCCAACACCACGCTTCAGCAGCTCAACCAGGCCAACCAGATGGCCCTGAACGACGTGGGCTCCGGCGCGATCCTGGCCGGTCAATATGGCGGCTCGCGCCAGGGCGTGGCGCAGGGCCTGACCAATAGCCAGTTCCAGCAGAATGCGGCGAACGCCCTGGCCAATCTCAACCTGCAGGGGTTCAACACGGCGCTGGGCGCTTCGAACAACGACGCCGAGCGCGCCCAGCAGGTCAGCCTTGCCAACGCCGCCGCGGCCAACGCCGCCTCGCAGTTCAACGCATCGTCGCAGAACAGCAACGCCTTGAACCAGGCGCAGATGATCCAGCAGGCGGCGGCCAGCAACCAGGCTGCGAACAACAACGCCTGGCAGTACAACGCCGGCGTCTACAACGCCGGCAACCAGTTCAACGCCAGCCAGGCGGACAACGCGGCGAACCGCCAGCTACAGGGAGGCCAGATCCTGGGCGGGCTGGGCTCGACCGGGCTGAACTATCTGTCGAGTTCCGGCGGCACCCAGCAGGCTCTCAACCAGGCGCTGGCGAGCGCGCCGCTGAGCGTGCTTCAGCAACTTGCCGGAAGCTATGGCTCACTGCCGCTAAGCTTGTTTCACGGCAGCACGGCGACGACCAACGGCACTCAGAAGGAGACAAGCTCAGATCCGTTCCAGACCGCGGTGCGGATCGCCTCCGTCGCCGCCGCGCCGTTTACAGGCGGAGCATCGCTGGCTGCGGCTGGGCTCAGCGACTTCAAGGGTCTGTTCCCCTCATAGGGCGGCGCTTGAGGCTATGCCGAGCTTGAGTTGAACGCGGATTCACTGACCGCCAGCGACCCAGCGGACGCAGAGGAGAGATCATGCGACCTACACCCCAGGCTGCGACGGATTTCGTCGCGGCGCACGAGGGCCTGCGCCTTGAGTCCTACGCGGACCCGGGCGGGGCGTGGACCATCGGCTATGGCCACACCGGGACCGAGGTCCACGCCGGCCTGCGTATCACGGTCGAGCAGGCGCAGGCTTGGCTGGCCGAGGATCTGAAAACCGCGGCAGGGAGACTGGACGCGGTGGTCCGGTCCGAGGCGATCGACGCCCTCGACGATGCTCAGTATGCGGCGCTTTTGAGTTTCGTCTTCAATCTCGGCGCCGAGCGGGGTTGGGCGATCTGGAAGCGGCTCAACGGGGAGCGTCTTGATCTCGTGCCGGGCGAGATGATGCGCTTCGTCTATGTCGGCCGCAAACGGGTGGCGGGGCTGGCGGCCCGGCGCGCGGCAGAGGTGGCGCTGTGGTCCTCCGGCGACGCGGAGAGGGCGAGCGCCCTGCCGTCTTCCTACACCCGGGCCGAGGCCACGCCTCCGGCGGTGCATCCAATAAAGCCGATGTTCCAGTCCCGCACCGCCATCACCGGCGCAGCGCAGCTGGTGGGCGGCGCATCGGCCGGGGCGCTGGCGGTACAGCAGACCGTGGCCCCTTATGCCGAACAGGTGGCGGTGCTGGGCAAGCTGACCGGCGGCCTCGCCATGTTCATGGCCGCCTGCGGAGTGCTGCTGCTGGCCATCAAATGGCTGGAAGGGCGGGAGGCGAAGCGATGATCGCCTTGCTTCTGACCCGCTGGCGTCTGGTCGCTGCGGGCGCGGCGGTCCTGGCCGTCGTCGCCCTGCTCGTGGCCTTGCAACATGAACATGCGGCGCGCGCAGAGGCCGAACGCCGGCGCGCCCAGGCCGTCGCCCAGGCCGCCGCGGCCGCGGCCCAAGCGGCGCTCAACCAGACCGCGGGCGCCGCCGCCGTGCAGGCCGACGCCCGCGCCGTCACCGTCACCACCAAAGGCCAGGAAGCCGCCCATGCGATCCTTTCCACTTCGGGCGCGGACGCGCGCCTGCCTGACGCTGTTCGTGCTGCCTGGCTTGCTGGGATCGTGGGGGTGCGCCAGCCGACCGGCGTCGCTCCCGCCGTCCTTGACCATCCCGGTGGCTGAGACCCTGCGCCAACCCTGCCCTCGCGCGGACGGGGCCGAGGCCGTGCGCACCGTCGGCGACCTCGCCGCCTTCTCGGTGCGCCAGGAGGCGGCGCTGTCGGCGTGCGAGGCGCGCCGCGCCGCCCTCGCCCAGACGATCGATGCACACAACGCGCTGGCGGCCCGCACGGCGACGCAAGCCCAGCCCCGCCGCTGGCGACTGTTCGGGAGGTCGCTGTGAACGAGTCCGTCTGGGTCGCCGTCTCCGCCCTGGCGCTGGCCGTCCTGGTGCAGTTCGGGTCGGGCCTGTTCCACCTCGGCCGTCACGCCCAGCGCCTCGCTGCGCTGGAAGAGAAGACCAAGGACATTGGCACGCTGGCGGTGCTGAACGCGGCCCTGGCCGAGATGAAGCTGCAGATTACCGAGATCCGCCAGGACGTGAAAAACCTGCTCACGGGGCGGATACGGCCGGCGTCGCGGCGCGAGCCGGAAACCTGAACCTTATCGGAGCAGGACATGCCTCAATCGCCCTGGACTATTCCGCCGCCGAACCAGCCGGACGCCCGGCAAGCCTTCTGGGATCGGATGGCGCAGCTTTTCAATCAGGCGGAACAATCAGATCAATCCAATCCGAACCGGGGCTTCGCGGATGCCAACCGGTCCGGTCCCCAGTTTCTCCAAGTCGGTCTTTCCTTGAAGCCTTCGGGCAATGGTCCGAGCCAGCCGCCTCCAGAATGGCGCTGGCCCGATGTTTTCAAAGCCTACGACGTCTACAAAAATGGTTTTAATATTCCAGGCCACAACGACCTGGGCGACGCAGAACGCCACGCGCAGACGGCTAAGGCGTTGTCTGGTTTACTTGGACCGACTCTTACCGAAGGCCTGGACGCCGCCCGCGAATATTGGGAGCGATTCAACGGTGAGCCGCGCGGGGAAATGATCATGGACCTGCACAACAATGCGGAGGGCGTCGACGCCTATCGTAAGGGTCGGCCCATTGATACCAACGGATTACAGCGGACCGACGATTACGACCCACGCCGCTTTCCGAACTACCGTTACCGCTAGCCGCACTAGGGGCTTGCCAAATCCGCCGGGCTTTATATTCTGGTTTTGTTCTGGTGATGGGTGATTGAAGGTGATGGCTGATCACTTCAGCGAAGGAGGGGCGGATTTTCCGAAAGCGGTTACGAATCCTGACCGTATTCGTGCTGGCGACGGGCGGCCTTCTGGTCGGTCTATTGACGGTCCTGCTTGCTCTCACTTGGTGGGATCATGTCACGAATGACGGGTTGGCGACGGTGGTCAATCAATCTGGTTCGACCGTTGTCGAAGGCGTTCTGCATGCCGACAAGGACTACCGATTTGACGGATTGAAATCGGGTGAACGGCGTCGATTCACTTTCCATCCCAGGGATGGCGATAGCTACCGGGTGGTGGGTCGATTGGCCTCAGGCCGCACGTTCGAAAGCCCCGGTCCCTACAGTTCCGGAGGTTATGGCTCGCGCTCCACGGACGGACCGGACCAGGAGAACGTGATCGTCATTGAGCCGATCTCGCTGCTGTCCACGGGTCCAGACGAGGCCCTTACGGCGCGACATGCCGATGCGCTTGGCGCCGCCGGCTATCAACCGGATCAACGCCTCGCCAACCCGTCCCGAAACCTGGAGGCCTTTACTCGTGTGGGGCCTTCGCTGAAGGCGGACCAAGCCTGGCGGGTGATGCTCGTCGAGCCGGGGGGAATAGCGTCTTCCGGCCCCGTCGTGTTCGAAGCAACCGGGGTCGAAGGCCTACATCTGGAGTGGCTTTCGGACCACCGATTGAAAATAGAAACGGATAAGGCCCATGTTTTGCGGGCGCGATCCGTCGTGGGTGGCTTTCGTAAGTCTATGTCTGTCGACGTAAACGTCGCCCATCACCGCTGATTTTCAGCCAGCGTCTTCTGCATCATCACCACGTCGAGCCAGCGATCCATCTTGAAGCCGACGTCGCGGAATACGCCGACAGGGGTGAAACCCAGCTTTCGGTGCAGGGCGATCGAGGCGGCGTTCTCGGAATCGCCGATCACGGCATCTGGCGGTAGCCGACCGCCGCGCAGGTCTCGATCACCGCGGTCAGCAGGTCGCGCCCCACGCCTCGGCCCTGCGCCTCGGGCGCGACATAGACCGAATCTTCGACCGAAAATCTGGAGGCCGTCCGTGTGCGGAACGGGCCCGCGTAGGCGTAGCCCTGCGCCTGGCCAGCCGCGTCTTCGGCGACGAGCCAGGGAAGGCCGCGGCCCTGGACCTCGGCCATGCGCCCGGTCGTCTCCGCCCCGTCCGGCGGGACTTCCTCGAAGGTCCCCGTTCCGGTCAGCACATGATGGGCGTAAATCTCCGTGATCGCAGCGAGATCGGCGTGTGTGGCGGGGCGGATGATCATGCCGCCGGCGTCTTCTCCCAGCCCCGTTCGATCGCCCAGATGGCGAAGGCGTAGTCGAGGGCGATCTCCTCCAGGAAGTCGAAGCGGCCAGCGGCGCCGCCGTGGCCGGCCTCCATGTTCATCTTGAGCAGGATTGGCGCGTCGCCGGTGGTGGCGGCGCGCAGGCGCGCGACCCACTTGGCCGGCTCCCAATAGGTGACGCGGGCGTCGGAGAGGCCCCCCGTCGCCAGGACCGCCGGGTACGGTTTGGCCGTGACGTTGTCGTAGGGGCTGTAGCCGGCGATCAGGTCGTAGGCGGCGGGGTCGGTCAGGGGATCGCCCCACTCCGGCCATTCGGGCGGGGTCAGCGGTAGCGAGGCGTCGCTCATGGTGTTGAGCACGTCGACGAAGGGCACCCCGCCGATCACCCCGGCCCACAGGTCGGGGCGCAGGTTGGCCACCGCCCCCATCAGCATTCCCCCCGCCGAGCGGCCCTCGGCCACGATGCGACCCGCCCTGGCGTAGCCGGCCGCGATCAGCGCGTCGGCACAGGCGACGAAATCGGTGAAGCTGTTGGGCTTCTTGTCCTTGCGCCCGTCCAGGAACCAGCCCCAGCCCTTCTCGCTGCCGCCGCGGACGTGGGCGACGGCGTAGATCCAGCCGCGGTCGACCAGGCTCAGGGTGCGGATCGAGAAGGTCGGCTCCATCGCCATGCCATAGGCGCCGTAGCCGTAGAGCAGCATGGGCGCCGAACCGTCGAGGGGCGTGTCCTTGCGCATCAGCACGGTGATCGGCGCCTCGGCTCCGTCCGCCGCGGCGGCGTGCAGGCGGCGCGCCACATAGGCCGACGGGTCGTGGCCAGATGGAATGGTCTGGGTCTTGCGAAGGGCCCGCTCTCGCGTGACCATGTCATAGTCGAACCATTGCCGCGGCGTGGTCGGCGACTGGTAGACGAAGCGCATGCGGGTGGCGTCGTACTCGTGGCCTCCCTCCAGGCTGAGGTCGTAGGCCTCCTCGTCGAAGCCGATGACGTGTTCGACGAGGCTCCCCCGTTCGGACACGACAATGCGGTTCAGGGCGTCCACCCGCTCCAAGCGGGCGAGGTGGCCCTTGGTCGCCACAAGGCCGGTGATGAACCGGCCCGGCTGGTGCGGGACGAGATCCCGCCAGCCGGCGCGCCCCGGCGAGGCCGGGTCCGCCCATGCCAGCTTGTAGTCCACCGCGCCGTCGGCGTTGGTCAGGACCACGAAGCGGCCGTCCCACTCCTCCACCGAATAGCGCAACCCGACTTGGCGGGGCTCCACCACCCGGGGCGCGGCCGTGGGGTCGGCGGCCGGGATCAGCCGCGTTTCGCTGGTCTCGTGGTCGCCGGACGAGATGGCGATGTAGCCGCGGGCGGCGGTGACGCCGACGTTGACGAACATCCCCTCGTCCTCCTCCTCATAGACCAGGACGTCCGAGCCCGCGCCGCCGCGGACGGGACGGCGGAAGACCTTGGCCGAGCGGCCGTTCTCGTCGCGCCAGACCCAGAACAGCCAGGCCGAATCCGGGCTGAAGGCGAACCCGCCGGTGGCGCTCTCGACCGGGTCGGCCAGGGTCTCGCCCGTGGCCAGGTCCTTGATGTGGATGCGGTAGTACTCCGAACCCTGATCGTCGGCGGCGTAGGCGAACAGGGCGTGGTCGGGGCTGTGCTCGGCGGCCGAGACCTGGAAGAAGGCGCGGCCCTTGGCCAGGGCGTCGACGTCCAGCAGCACCTGTTCGGGCCCGCCCTCCCGCGGCGCGCGGACGTAGATCGGATGCTGGCCGCCGGTCTCGAAGCGCAGGCCATAGGCGAAGGGGCCGTCGGGGTCGGGAACCGAGGCGTCGTCCTCCTTGATCCGCCCGCGCATCTCCGCGAACAGCGCCGCCTGCAACGGCTTGGTCGAGGCCAGCAGCGCCTCGGTATAGGCGTTCTCGGCCTCCAGATGGGCGCGGATGTCGGCGCGCAGCAGCGCCGGATCGCGCATCACCGCCTGCCAGTTGTCGTCCTTCATCCAGGCGTAGTCGTCGACCCGGACGCGCCCCAGTTGTTCGATGCGGCGGGGATGCTTGGGGGCGACGGGAGGTAGGACGGGCATGAGAATGGATATGCCCTTTGATCGGCGACGGCGGAAGGGCACAACATTTTGTCGCTAGCTGTGAATCCGCTTGGAACAAATACGGAACTGCAGGTAAGGTCAATGCACGCGACCAACTGGGCTAACAACCAGGGCCGACATGTCCGAATGCGCATCGCGGGAGCTTTGGATCATCGCACCGGGCGAGGACGAACCTTCGCCGTTGCGTATCAGCTTTCACACTCCCGAACTGGTCGAGGGGGAGGACTGGCTTCATGCCGGCCTACTCTCGATCAAGTGTGCTCATTTCGAAAAAATCCTCCGCGTGCAGGGTGTCGACAGCATGGGCGCTCTCATGAATATGCCGTTCATGGCCCAAGCCTATCTCTCCTCCTGGCGGCGGCAGGGCTATCACCTCTACTGGTTCGAGCCGGGTGACTTTGACTCGCCGAGCTTTTGGGGGCCCCCGCCAACATCGGCGACCAACCCAAGAATCGCCAGCCCGTTCCTGCGGCTGATGAGGCGGCTAAAGCTGGCGCCCCCGCCTTGAGCGCATTATTCGTGCTACGCCCATGACCCTGTCGGCCTGCGAGTTCGAGGCGCATGGCTTCCGGTCGCTCAAGGCCATCGCCTACCCGATGTCGGCGTTCGATGTGTTCGTCGGCGCGAACGGCGTTGGGAAGACCAATCTGTACCGCGCGCTCGAGCTGCTGCAGTCGGCGGCCGCGAACACCCTGGCGCGCGATCTCGTGGACGAGGGCGGCCTGGACTCGGTGCTGTGGGCCGGTGTCCAGCGCGGGTCTGAACCGAGACGTCTTCGCCTGGCGATCGGTCTCGCCGCCCAGACGGCGACGCGCTCCGGCGCGACCACCTATCGCTATGAGGTCGAGGTCGGGTTCCCGGTCAGGGGAACCTCGGCGGCGTTCGACGCCGAGCCGCAGATCAAGGCGGAATCTCTCACCTATCTGGGCGGAGCCAGACCGGTGCGGCTGGTCGACCGGGACGGCCCCTCGATCATGGCGCGGGGCGAGGACGGCCGACCCGAGACGATCGATCTGGATCTGCTTCCTTCGGAGACTGTGCTCGGCCGGCTCGAGGACCCCTCGCGCCACCCCGAACTCGACGCCGTTAGACGCACGCTGCTGCAATGGCGGTTCTATCACGGCCTGCGGACCGACGCAGCCTCGCCTCTGCGCCAGCCCTGCGCCGCCGTGGCGACACCCTCCCTGGCCTCGGACGGGGCGAACCTGGCCGCGGTCTTCGCGACGCTGGCCCACATCCGCCAGGACAAGCAGGACTTGGATGACGCGGTCGAAGGCGCCTTCCCTGGCGCCGGCCTGGTCATTCAGCGGCCCGGGCGGATGGCAAGCTTCGGGATGACCTTTCCCGAATTTCCGCAAAGGGTATTCGACGCGCGCGAACTCTCTGACGGAACATTGCGCTATCTCGCGCTCGCCGGCGCCCTGCTGGCCTATCGCCTGCCGCCGTTCATCGCCCTGAACGAGCCGGAAGCGAGCCTGCATCCCGACCTGATGGAGCCCCTGGCGACGCTGATCGCCCAGGCGGCCAAACGGACCCAGGTCTGGCTCGTGACCCATTCGACCCGGCTGGCCGACGCCGTGACCGCCACGGGCGCCGGCAAGGTCCGAAGCGTGGTCAAACGGGGCGGCGCGACGGAGATCGAAGGGCTGAAGCGCTGGGGCGCGTTCGAAGACGACGCCGACTAGCCGTCCGATTGTGGCGACTTACCCCGGCGACTCGGGCGCCATTTCGGCTACAAAGCCCCATGCGTTTCGACGAGCGGTTCCTGGACGAGATCAAGTCGCGCCTGCGCCTGTCCGACGTGATCGGGCGGACGGTCAAGCTGCGCCGCCAGGGCCGCGAATATGTCGGCCTGTCCCCCTTCGCCAAGGAGAAGACCCCGTCGTTCTACGTCAACGATGAGAAGGGGTTTTTCCACGACTTCTCCTCCGGCAAGCACGGCGATCTGATCTCCTTCCTGCAGGAGACCGAGCGACTGTCGTTCCCCGAGGCCGTCGAGCGGCTGGCCGGCGAGGCCGGGGTGCCCATGCCCACGGTCGATCCCCGCGCGGCCCAGGTCGAGGCCGAGCGCGCGGGCCTGGCCGAATGGCTGGACATGGCCGCCAAGTGGTACGAGGCCCAGCTGCGCCGCCCAGCGGGCGAGGCCGCCCGCGCCTACCTGGCCAGGCGCGATCTGCCCGAAGACCAGTGGGCCCGCTTCCGTCTCGGCTTCGCGCCGGCGGGGCGCACCGGCCTGAAGGACCATCTGGTCGCCAAGGGGGCCAAGCCGGGCGAGCTGGTCGAGGCGGGGCTGCTGATCGCGCCCGAGGACGGCGGCGCGCCCTACGACCGTTTCCGCGACCGCATCATCTTCCCCATCGTCGATCCGCGCGGGCGGGTGATCTCCTTCGGCGGCCGGGCCATGGATGCGGAGGCCCGGGCCAAGTACCTGAACGGGCCGGAGACCGAGCTCTTCCACAAGGGCCAGACCCTTTATGGCCTGCCCGAGGCGCGGCGGCTGCTGCACGTCGGCGGCGACGGGGCCGCCCTGGTGGTGGTCGAGGGCTATATGGACGTGATCGCCTGCCAGAGGGCCGAGATCGCCGCCGTCGCCCCCCTGGGCACCGCCCTGACCGAGGAGCAGATGGAGCGGCTGTGGCGGCTCCATCCCCAGCCCACCCTCTGTTTCGACGCGGACAAGGCGGGCCTGAGGGCCGCATCGCGGGCCATCGACCGGGCCCTGCCGTTCCTGAAGCCCGAGCGCTCGCTGGGGTTCGCCCTGATCACCGGCGGCAAGGACCCCGACGACGTGCTGCGCGAACAGGGGGCGGCGGCGCTGCGGGCGCAGGTGGGCGCGGCCAAGCCCTTCGTCGAGGCCCTGTTCGAGCGCGAGCGCGATCTGGAGCCCCTGGACACCCCCGAACACCGGGCCGGCCTGAAGGCGCGGCTACGCGCCGCAGCCGCCTCCATCCAGGACAAGGACCTGTCCCAGGCCTATCGCGACGACCTGCTGAATCGCCTCGACCAGCTGCTGGCCACGAATCGGCCCCAGGCCGAAGGGCGGGCCTTTTCGGCCCCCTACGCTCGCGGCGGCGGCTTTGCGGGTCGGCGCGGCAAGGACATGCGCCGGCCGGAACTGATCCCGGTCCCGCCCACGCCGCAGGGGCGGGCAGGGGTCAAGACCCTCCACAGCTCCCTGCCGTTCGGCGTGGCCGCGGTGGTGCAGGCGGCCCTCGACCATCCGGCCTGGCTGGACGACCATCTGGAGGCTCTGGAGGCCCACGGATTCGCCGATCCGGGCCTGAGCGGACTTGCCAATGAAATCATCCGATTGCGCCTCGACCGCGATCACCGCCACGAAGGGACCGACCCCGCCCTTGACTCTGCGGGGCTCGTTCGCCATTTGGCGGAGCAGGGCTACGGTCCCCTGATGACGGAAATAGCTCGGGCAGCGGCGAAATCGGCGGCCCCTTTCCTGTCCGCAGATCAGCCGTCCGCCTCAGCAAAGGACCAGTGGTCGCAGGCGTTCGAGGTGTTGACCCGGATGGCGGCTTTGGAGAACGCCCTGTCGACGGCGAAGGCGGACGCCAGCCAGGGCCTGGATACGGGCGCCTTCAGTCGGATGAAAGCTGAACGGGACGCGCTGAGACGCGCGATCAAGTCAGGAACAGTTTGGACCGATGGCGCGTCGTAAAGGGCGCGCCTATCTTTTAAGAGGCCACAACACGCCTCGTTAAGGTTGTTTTGCCGGATGTGCGCGCAACAGTGCCGCGCTGCCGGACGGAGACGGGTATGACGACGAACACGGCTGAAGCGGACGCCCCGGAGACGACCCACGACGGTCCGCTTCTCGACCTGACCGATGCCGGGGTCAAGAAGTTCATCAAGCAGGCCAAGGCCCGCGGCTACGTCACCATGGACGAGCTGAACAAGGTCCTGCCCTCCGAAGAGGTCACCTCCGAGCAGATCGAGGACACCCTCGCCATGCTCTCGGAGATGGGCGTCAATGTGGTCGAGGCCGAGGAGGACGCGGCCGAGGGCGAGGCCGGCGGCGAGGTGGCGGTCCGCGAGGAGACCGCCGTCGTCGAGACCGCCAAGGAAGCCGCCTACGACCGTACCGACGACCCCGTGCGCATGTACCTGCGCGAAATGGGATCGGTGGAGCTGTTGTCGCGCGAGGGCGAAATCGCCATCGCCAAGCGCATCGAGGCCGGCCGCGACACCATGATCCGCGGGTTGTGCGAAAGCGCGCTCACCTTCGAAGCCATCATGGTCTGGCGCGACGAACTGCGTTCGGGCCGCATCCTGCTGCGCGAGATCATCGACCTCGAACAGACCTATGGCGGCCAGGTGACCGCCGACGGCGTTCCCGCCGCCCTGGTCCCCGCCGAGGGCGAGGAGGGCGCGGCGCCCGCCGATCCGGAGGCCGCCGCCGAAGGCGCGGCCGCCGAAGCCCCGGAAGGGGAGGGCGAGAACGAGGACGATTTCGACGATGGCGCGGGCCCCAGCGTCTCGGCCATGGAGGCCGAGCTGCGCGAAGGCGTGATGGCCATCCTGGACGCCATCGCCGGCGAGTTCGAAAGCTTCCGCAAGCTGCAGGAAAAGCTGGTCGAGGCCCGCCTGTCGGGGCGCGACCTGGCCCAAGCCGACCGCAAGGCCTACGACGCCACCGCGGCCACCATCACCCAGCACCTGAAGACCCTGAAGCTCAACAACAACCGCATCGAGGCGCTGGTCGAGCAGCTCTACGCCATCAACAAGCGGCTGATGGGGCTGGAAGGGCGCCTGCTGCGCCTGGCCGACAGCTACGGCATCTCGCGCCCCGAGTTCCTGAAGGCCTATTTCGGGGCCGAACTGGATCCGACCTGGTCGGACCGGATGAAGGAGCAGGGGGTCCGCTGGACCAAGTTCGTCGAGAACGATTCCATCCAGGTGCAGGACATCCGCTCCGACGTGGCGGCCCTGGCCACCGAGACCGGGGTTCCGATCGACGACTACCGCCGCATCGTCCAGACCGTGCAGAAGGGCGAACGCGAGGCCCGTCAGGCGAAGAAGGAAATGGTCGAGGCCAACCTGCGCCTCGTCATCTCCATCGCCAAGAAATACACCAACCGCGGCCTGCAGTTCCTGGACCTGATCCAGGAGGGCAACATCGGCTTGATGAAGGCGGTGGACAAGTTCGAGTACCGCCGCGGCTACAAGTTCTCGACCTACGCCACCTGGTGGATCCGCCAGGCCATCACCCGCTCCATCGCCGACCAGGCGCGGACCATCCGCATCCCGGTCCACATGATCGAGACGATCAACAAGATCGTCCGCACCAGCCGCCAGATGCTGCACGAGATCGGCCGCGAGCCCACCCCGGAGGAGCTGGCCGAGAAGCTGGCCATGCCGCTGGAGAAGGTGCGCAAGGTGCTGAAGATCGCCAAGGAGCCGATCAGCCTCGAGACCCCCATTGGGGACGAGGAGGACAGCCATCTGGGCGACTTCATCGAGGACAAGAACGCGGTCCTGCCCATCGACGCGGCGATCCAGAGCAATCTTCGCGAAACAACGACGCGAGTTCTCGCGTCGTTGACCCCGCGCGAGGAAAGAGTGCTGCGCATGCGCTTCGGCATTGGCATGAACACCGACCACACCCTGGAAGAGGTCGGCCAGCAGTTCTCGGTCACCCGCGAACGCATCCGCCAGATCGAGGCCAAGGCGCTGCGCAAGCTGAAGCACCCGTCGCGGTCGCGCAAACTGCGGAGCTTCCTCGACAGCTAGCGCTCCGACGCGAACATCTGCACGAATATGCGAAGGGCGGCTCGAAGGGGCCGCCCTTTTGCGTTTGGGTGGTGTAGGTGGCGTCCGTTATGGGGGAAACCAGACGTTGATCCTCCCCTGGCTAGACCCGACGTCCGCTAGGCTCGCAATTGAGCGGCGGCGAGTACGCTCTGACGGCGGCGAAATCCGCGTACCTTTGGGCAACTTCACAAAGATTGGCCATTTAGATCAAACTTCGGAATGTGTGACCACGCCTGACACCTCTCGGTCGAAGAACTTTAGGGTTAGTGCGGTGTCGTTCGTGGTCAGCGCTTTCCCCGTACGGACGCGGAACCGGACGCGAAACGGTGGCTTACCCACTGAACCCTCCATTTATTCAAACGCCGCACCAGCAGTGAGGACCGTAGCCGACCTTGGCGCAGGGGTGTGAGAGCGGACCTTCCGAAGGTCTGCCGCATCCTGACTCGATACCGCTAGCCTCACCGGCGATCAGCCAACCCATCCCTTCACGCCACAACCGCTCGGCCCCGCGCCGCAGCGGGCTCTTTGCCGTGCCTGCCCTTTCCCCGAGAGCCGCCCATGAGTTTCCGCGCCTCCGCCGCCGCCTTGAAGGTCGCGGCGCCGTCCGCTTCGGCCAAGCTGGTGCTGGTGGTGCTAGCGTCCTTTGCGGGCGAGGACGCCACCTGTTTTCCGAGCCAGGGGCGGGTGGCGGCCGACGCCCAGCTTTCCTTGCGCGCCGTGCGCGACTCCATCCGCGCGCTGGAGACGGCGGGCCTGATCCAGACCACGCCGCACAGTCGGCCCGACGGCTCGCGCACCACCGACCTCGTGCGCCTGACCTTCCCCATCCCCGCGGCGGAGCCTGCCCATACCTCGCGGCGCGCCCTGCCGGGGGATGCGGTACCCGGCGCCGGAGATGGACCGGTCACCGAACCGAAGGGAGGATCTGAAGATCCTCCCCAAGGCGCGCGACCCCTTCGAGGAGGCCTGGAGCGCCTATCCGGAGGCGGGGCGGCGGACCTCCTCGCGGCGGCAGGGGCGGGCGGCCTGGACGGCGGAGCTGAAGGGCGGGGGCGGCCCCGCCTGTACGCCGCCGACCGCACCCGCTGGGGCCTCTCCGGCGCGCCGCTGTCGTTCCACAACTTCTACGTCACCGGCCGATGGGTCGATTGTGCTGAGGCCGCTTCGGTGCAGGCGCCGGTCCGGGAGAGGTTCGAGGGACCGGCCGGTCTGGTCGCGGCGCTGAGGGCCGGTCTCGGCGAGACGGGGTTCGCCTCGTGGACCGCCGGGGCGACCTGGCGCGAGACGGACCGGACGCTGGTGGCCCGCACCCGCCTCGCCGCGGCGACTCTGCGCGAGCGATGTCGGTCCGAGCTGCGGGCCCACGGCGCGAGGGTGGACGGGCCGGCGGGAGGGGCCGCGCCTATCCGAACACCAGCCAGCTCGCGTTGAAGGAACCGGCGGCCACTCCGGCCAGGCCCAACTCGTCGCCGCCGCCGAGGTCGATCACCACTTGGCCCTGAAAGCTTGTAACCGTGTAGGTCGTCCCGGGCGCGAGCTGGATGCGGTCGCCCTCGGCCGGATTGAAATCGCCCACCCAGTCGAAGCCGCCTCCGCGGGCGATGACGAAGCGGTCGGCGCCGGCTCCGCCGAAGAGAGCATCGACCCCGATGTCGCCGGAAAGCAGGTCGTTCCCGTCGTCGCCGTAGAGGGTGTCCTGTCCCTGACCGCCGTAGAGGGTGTCGTTTCCGGCGCCGCCGCGGACGAGGTCGTCGCCGAGATTGCCGTTGACGTGCGGGTCGTCGCCGACGTCGCCATAGACGGTGTCGTTGCCCTGGCCGCCGCGGACGAAGTCATTCCCGTCGCCGCCGTGGACGATGTCGTCGCCCTTGTTGCCGTTGACGTCGTCGGAGCCGGCCCCGCCGTCGATGGTGTCATTGCTGTCCAGACCGCGGATGAAGTCGGCGCTCGTACTGCCGGTCAGGTTGTCCCCGGCGGTTGTGCCGTCCAGTTCGTAGACGACCGGCAGGGCCGCCCCGTCGAGCGCCGAGCTGCCCAGGTGGTAGCCGATGAGGTCCAGGGCGCGCAGGTCAACCATCGAGAGCAGCTCCTTGCGCCCGGTGGTCAGGGCCTCGGTGAAGGCGTCGCCGCCAACCGAAATCGCCCAATCTCCGGCGTCGCCGCCGGTGTTCGGATCGTTGAAGGGCAAAAGCAGGTGGGTCCCGTCGACGGAAAACCAGCCGCCTGCGTCGGCGGTGGTGTGCACCCCCGCCGAGGCGTAGCGAAACAGGTCGAGCACGCTCAGCGTTCCGGCGCCGATGTCCACCCTGGAGCTGCGCCCGAGCACTTCCGAGATCTCGTGAAGCAATATCCCGACCGCGTCGTAAGCGCCGGCCACGGCACCGTGGCTGGGGTCGAAGCTGTAGGTGGAGGTGGAGTTCAGCCCCACGTATCCGGCGAACAGGGCGCCGCTGCCCTGCGATGTCAGGCCGAGCGCCAGCTGTTGAGGGACTTTGACGAAGAACCCCGCCCCCTGGCTCGGGTCCGACCCCGGCAGGGTGGCCACGGCGGCCGCGTCGTCGGCGCTGAAGACGTGGCTCTGCAGCGCGGCCGTGAGGGTCGAATAGGAGAATGTGCGACCGAGGGCGAGGGATGCGCCGAGGGCGCCGGCGGGGAGCGCCTGGCCGCCCACCTCGCCCCAACCGACGTTTATCGACACAGTCACATCGTCGGTGATCAAGATTTCGAGCTGGGCGACCGCGGCGTTCACCGCAGTGGAGAACCCCGCGGGCGCGGTCGCCGCGGACGCATCGTATTGGATCTGGATTTTCACGCGCGCCCCCCCCGAGCGTTGTGTTTTCTCGAGCGTAGCTGTTGCAACGACAAATGCCCAGCGCCCGCCCCTTGCGGGAGAAGGGCGGTCCGCTCACCCCGCCAGGGTCACGTAGAGTTCGCGCTCTATGAGCCACTGTCCCCGGACGGTGCGCCAGGCGGCGAGGTAGGCGCCGCTCATCTGGGCCCCGCCCGTCCAGGTTCCGACCCAGCGCCCGCGTTCCGCCGCCCGCTCGCCGCCGCCCGCGATCTCCACCGTTTCGGGGGTGCGGACATAGGCGACGAAGGCCGGATCGCCGAATTGGGCGGCGAAGGCGGCGACCACATTGTCCGCGCCCATGATCAGGCCGCCGTCGCCCACGATGACGTGGGCATCCTCGCTGAAGAACGGGCGCAGGCGCCCGGCCTGATGCTCGGCGATGAGCCGGTTGGTCAGTTTGCGGCGGGCGCGGATGGCGGTTTCAGCGGGGCTCGAAATCATGGCGGCGAGTCATGCGCCGCCGATGCGTCTTTCGTCTAGATCGCCGACAGTTCGCGGCGGGTCTCGACCAGCACCGCGGCCACCGCGTCGGCGCCGGCGACGTCATCGATCGCCACCGACGCGGCCTCTTCGTCCAGGGCGGCCAGCACCGCCGCCTTGATGTCGGGCGCCAGGCTGCACAGCACCCTCAGCGCCACCCGGCCGAAGGCCAGGGAGGAGCGCACGTCTATGCCGACCGCCGTCATCAGGCCGGCTTGTTCGGAAGACTCAATCTTTACTGACACTGGAATATTCCCGTGAAAACCGGAACGCCCGGGGAAAAGCTCTGCGCATCCGAAAGGTGCTCCAGCCGCAGGCTGGAGCGGTGGTACCGGCGTCCGGCTAAGCTTGTTCAGCGAAATCGTCAAGAAAAAGCGTGCAAATACATATTATGTAACTTCACAAGATCGATGAGGCGCTCGAACGAGCCCCGGAGCGCGACGGCGGCGCTGGACCGCGGCGAATCAGGCGTTAATGCTGGTCCTGTCCAAGGCCCCGATCATGAACGCCCACGCGCCCTCGCCCCTCGCCGTCGTTCCGGCCGCCCACCCCGAGCGGCCCTATCTCGACCTCCTGGCCGACATCCTGGCCAACGGGGTGCGTCGCGACGACCGCACCGGCACGGGCACCCTGGGCGTGTTCGGCCGGCAGCTCCGGTTCGACCTGGCCGGTGGCTTTCCGCTCCTGACCACCAAGAAGCTGCACTGGACCTCCATCGTGGTGGAGCTTCTGTGGTTCCTGCGCGGCGACACCAATGTGCGCTGGCTGCAGGAGCGCGGCGTCAGCATCTGGAACGAATGGGCCGATCCGGCCACCGGCGACCTTGGGCCGGTCTACGGCAAGCAGTGGCGCTCATGGGCCGCCCCCGACGGCCGCTCGATCGACCAGATCGCCCGGCTGCTGGAAGGCCTTCGCACCAATCCCAACAGCCGCCGCCACATCGTCTCGGCCTGGAACCCGGCGGACGTCGACGACATGGCCCTGCCGCCGTGCCACTGCCTGTTCCAGTTCTTCGTGGCCGAGGGCAAGCTGTCGTGCCAACTCTATCAGCGCTCGGCCGACGTGTTCCTGGGCGTGCCGTTCAACATCGCCTCCTATGCGCTCCTGACCCGGATGGTGGCTCAGGCGGTGGGACTGGAGGCGGGCGAGTTCGTCCACACCTTCGGCGACGCGCACCTTTACCTGAACCACGTCGAACAGGCCGAGCTGCAGCTCACCCGGACGCCGCGGGATTTCCCGCGTCTGGTCCTGGCGCCCAAGACCGACCTCTTCGCCTTCGAGCCGGGGGACTTCGTGCTCGAAGGCTACGACCCGCACCCGCACATCAAGGCCAAGGTCGCGGTGTGAGCGGGCCGCTGGAGGCCCTGACGGCTCGCGTGGCCCAGGTCGGCGACCTCTACGCCGCCCGGTTCGGGGTCCGCCGCGACGACGACTGGTTCCTGCTCAAGCTGCAGGAGGAGCTGGGCGAGCTGACCCAGGCGCATCTGCGGCTGAGCGAGCGGGGCCGGGGCGATTCCAGCGAGACGCAGCGGGGGGACGAGGCTGCCGACCTCCTGTGCATGCTGCTGCTTTACTGCCGCCGGTACGGGATCGACCTCGACGCGGCGGTCTCGCGAAAATGGCTGTCGCATCTGGAAACCGCCGAATGAGCGCCCCCCTCGTCGCCCTGGTCGTCGCCCGCGCCCGCAACGGGGTGATCGGGCGGGACGGCGCCCTGCCCTGGCGGCTGAAGTCGGACCTGGTCCGGTTCAAGGCCCTGACCGTGGGCAAGCCGGTGATCATGGGCCGCAAGACCTGGGAATCCCTGCCTCGGAAGCCGCTGCCCGGCCGCACCAACCTGGTGCTATCCCGCGACCTGACCTTCGAGGTCGAGGGCGCCTTGCTGTGCGAAACCCTGTCGGAGGCGTTGAACCTCGCCCGCGAACAGGCGGCCGACGACGGGGTGGACGAGATCTGCGTCATCGGCGGGGTGACGGTGTTCGAACATGCCCTGCCCAAGGCGCGGCGGCTCTACCTCACCGAAGTCGAGGCCGAGGTCGAGGGCGACACCGTGTTCCCGCCTCTGGACGAAGCCGGCTGGCGCGAGGTACGACGCGAACACCACCCCGCGGGCGAAGGCGACGACCATCCGTCCACCTTCAGGGTTCTGGAACGATAGCCTCTCCCCTAAAGGCGGGCTGAGGAGGAATTTGGCGGCCTGTCCGCGCGGGCGTATGGTCGGCCGGCTCCCGGAGGAGACGCTCCATGATCGCTCTGGCCCTGGCGGCGGCGCTGGCCCAGCAGGCTGCCCCCGCCATGAACACCGGCAACTGGGTGGTGGTGGCGGTTCAGCGGGTCATCGCGCCCGACCAGACCCAGGGACAGTGCTTCGTCCAGGGCAAGGTCGAGCAGGTGGTCCACGGCCGCGCCTTCCGGCGGGGCGACGCCATCGCCCTTTCCGTCTCCTGCCGCGCCAGCGGCTTCACACCGGCCGCCTATACGCCCGCGCCGGCGGTTCCCACCATCCAGGCCCTGCGCGCGCAGAAGCGCGTCCTGGTCCATGTGGACGCCGCCGGGCGGGTGCTGGAGAACGGCTATTACGGTTTCGAGGCCATCGTCCCGGTCCGGCCCTAAGCCAGTCCCCTAGTCCTCGAACACGATCCGCGGGGCGGGCCTGGCCGTCTCGCTCTCCAGCCGCGTGGCCAGTTCGCCGGCGATGGCCATGAAGGCGCGGGCGCTGGGACCGTCGGGGGTGGCGACCACGATCGGGCGTCCCTCGTCGCAGGCCTCGCGCAGGGCCATGTCGATGGGAATCTCGCCCAGGAACGGGACGCCCAACTGCTGCGCCGTCTTCTGCGCCCCGCCGCGGCCGAAGATCGGGATCGGCGCCCCGGTGGAGGGATCGGAGAAATAGGCCATGTTCTCCACGATCCCCAGGATCGGGGTCGCGGTCTTCTCGAACATGGCCGCGCCCCGGCGCACGTCGATCAGGGCCACCTCCTGCGGCGTCGAGACCAGGACGGCCCCGGCCAGGGCCACCCGCTGCACCAGGGTCAGCTGGATGTCGCCGGTGCCCGGCGGCATGTCGACGACCAGGATGTCCAGCGGCTCGGTCGCCGAGCCCCAGGACACGTCGTTCAGGAACTGGTTCACCGCCGAAGACGCCATCGGCCCGCGCCAGATCATCGGCGCGGCCGCATCGACCAGGAAGCCGATCGACATCACCTTGATCCCCCAGGCCTCAAGGGGCTTCAGCTTCTTGTCGCCCCCGGTCTGGGGCTCCTCGTCGATCCCCAGCATCTGCGGGGCGCTGGGCCCATAGACGTCGGCGTCCATCAGGCCGGTGCGGTAGCCCAGCCGGGCGAAGGCGCAGGCCAGGTTCACCGCCACGGTGGACTTGCCGACCCCGCCCTTGCCGGAGGCCACCGCGATCACCAGACCCACGTGGTCGGGTTTGAGCGCCCCCGAGGGCCGGACCGGGGGAGCGGTCTGGGCCCGGGCCTCGTTCGACAGTTGCGCGCCCTTGCGCACCCGCACCGTCCCCGCCGGGGGCTGATAGGGCTGGAGCCCGCCGCCCTCGGCGGTCAGCACCACCTGGGCCTGGGCGACGCCCTCGACGCGTCTCAGCGCCGCCTCGGCCGCGTCGCGCACCGGGGCGTAGAGGCGGGCGTCGCCTGCCGCCACCTCCATGATGAAGCCCGCCCGTCCGGGTCCCAGGGCCAGGCCCTGGACCAGGCCCGCGGCCACCAGCCCCTTGCCGGATCGGGGATCGATCACCCCGTCGATGGCGTCCAGGACGGCGGCGCGGCCGGGGACGGGGGGAGGGGCTGACGACGGTTCGTTGGTCACGGGGAGGCCTGACGCCTTGCACAAGCTTGGGTAGCGCTTCATATCCCCTTCGAAGCGCCGGTTGGAAGACCGGAGGACGGCTGCATCTCCGCCCGGGCGACCGCCCGCCCTGACCGCCTTGCGGCGCGAGGATATTCTTACCCATGCCTTGGAACGACAATTCCAATCCGGGACCCTGGGGAGCGCCGGGCGGCGGCGCGCCCAAAGGCGGCGACGGGGACAAGCCCGAAGACAAGGCCGGCGACGGCGGCGGGCGCAAAGGCAGTCCCTGGGGACCGGCCGGCGGCGGACGCCCCTCCGGCGACGCGCCGCGCAAGCCGCGTCCCACCCCGAACCGCAACGGCTCGGGCCCGCCCCAGTTGAAGGGGCCCGACATCGATGAACTGATCGGCCAGTTGCGCGAGCACGTCCGCCGCTTCACCGGTGGCGCCGGCCCCGGCGGCCTGCCCAAGCCCGGGGTCTTCGCGGCCATCGCCGGGGCGGCCTTCGCGGCCTGGGCCCTGTCCGGCCTCTATATCGTCCAGCCCGACCAGGAGGCCGTGATCACCCGCTTCGGGGCCTACGCCCGTTCGGAGGGCCCGGGCCTGCGCTATCACCTGCCCACCCCGATCGAGGCGGTGGAGAAGGTCTCGGTCACCGCCCTGAACCGCCTGGACGTGGGCGGCTCCGCGGGGTCGGACATCCCGGCCGAGAGCCTGATGCTCACCGGCGACGAGAACATCGTCGACCTGAACTTCTCCGTGCAGTGGCGCGTCTCCGACGCCGCCCGCTACCTGTTCCGGCTCACCGACCCGGAAGCCGCCGTGAAGATGACCGCCGAAAGCGCCATGCGCGAAGTGATCGGCAAGGCGCGGCTGCAGGCGATCCTCACCACCGGCCGCGGCCAGGTGCAGAACGACGCCGCCGAGCTGATGCAGAAGACCCTGGATTCCTGGGGCGCCGGGGTCACCATCGTCGAGGTGCAGATCCGCACCGCCAACCCGCCGCAGGAGGTGATCGCGGCGTTCCGCGAGGTCGCCAACGCCGGCCAGGACGCCGAAGCCGCCATCAACGAGGCTAACACCTACCGCAACCGGGTGATCAACGAGGCCAAGGGCGACGCCGCGCGCATCACCCAGGCCGCCCAGGCCTATCGCGAACAGGTGGTGCGCGAGGCGCAAGGGGAAGCCGACCGCTTCGCCGCCATCGACGCCGAGTACAAGCGCGCGCCGGCCGTGACCCGCCAGCGCCTCTATACCGAGACCATGGAGCGCATCCTGCGCAACTCCAACAAGGTGGTGGTGGACACGCCCAAGGGCGGCACCGCCCCCATCGTGCTGCCGCCGGACCTGCTGCGCGACCGGCGCACGCCGCCCGCTGCGCCGCCCGCCGCCGCGCCGCCTGCCGCGGTCCAGACCCAGACCCAGAATCAGACCCAGGAAGGCTCCAAGTGAACCAGTCCCGTCTGATCCTCTGGGGGGCCGCTGCGGTCGTCGTCGTCGTCGTGCTGTTCAACACCCTCTACGAGGTCGATCAGCGCAAACAGGCGGTGGTGCTGCGCTTCGGCGAGCCGGTGCGGGTGGTCAACGCCTTCCGCGACAACGCCCCGGGCCTGAAGGCCAAGGTGCCGTTCCTCGAGAACGTCATCCTGCTCGACAAGCGCAACCAGCCGCTGGAAGCCGACCAGGAGGAGATCATCGCCTCCGACCAGGAGCGCCTGGTGGTCGACGCCTTCCTTCGCTACCGCATCTCCGACCCGCTGCAGTTCTACCGGTCCTTGCGCGACGAGCGCACCGCGGCCGACCGGCTGGAGCGGCTGATGAACTCGTCCCTGCGCCAGATCCTGGGCAATGCGACCTCCAACGACATCATCGCCGGCCGCCGCGACGCCCTGATGCGGGCCACCCGCGCCGACGTCACCGCCCGGGCCCGCCAGTCCCAGCTCGGCATCGAGGTGATCGACGTGCGGATCAAGCGGGCCGACCTGCCCACGGCCAACCAGCAGGCGGTCTACCGGCGGATGCAGACCTCGCGGCAGCAGGAAGCCGCCCAGATCCGAGCGGTCGGCGAGCAGCAGAAGCGCGAGATCATGGCCGGGGCCGACCGCGAGGTCACGGTGACCCTGGCCACCGCCACCGAGCAGTCGTCGCAGACCCGCGGCGAGGGCGACGCCAAGCGGACCGCGATCTTCGCCAACTCCTATGGCAGGGACCCCAGCTTCGCGGCCTTCTTCCGCACCATGCAGGCCTACGACGGGGCGCTGGCCCAGGGCGACACCACCATGGTGATCTCGCCCAACAGCGACTTCTTCCACTTCTACAACGTCGGTCCCGGGAAGTAGGCCTCCAGCAGCCCGCGGACCGCGTGCAGGCTCTCGGCGATGTGGAGGCAGAGGCCCTGCATCTCCTCGGTGGGATCCAGCAGGTCGGGGACCATCACCGTCATCATCCCGGCCGCGTGGGCGGCGCGAACCCCGTTGTGGCTGTCCTCGAGCGCCAGGCAGGCGGCGGGGTCGACGCCCAGCCGGCGGGCGGCTTCGAGATAGGGCGCGGGGTGCGGCTTATGGCGGGTCACGTCCTCGCGCGCCACGATGGCGCCGAAGCGCTCGAACAGGCCGTGTTCGCCCAGATGCCGCCCGGCCGAGGCCCGGCTCGATGAGGTCGCCACCGCGCACGGCAGTCCCAGGCGGTCGATATGGTCGAGCAGTTCGACCACCCCGGCCTTCAGGCAGATGCCCCCGGCCAGTTCGCGCTCGATCTCCTCGGCCTCCAGCGCGCGAAACCGCTCCATCGGGAAGTCCGGGCCGAAATGGTCGCGCACCGAAGCGAAATAGGGCCCGTCCGACTGGCCGATGGTCTTGGCGAACAGGGCGTCGGGGAAGTCGTGTCCCAACCTTTGCGCCGCGCGGCGGATGCCGGCGCGGACCAAGACCTCGGAGTCGATCAACAGGCCGTCCATGTCGAAGACGACGGCCGAGATTGGACGGGGAAAGCTCATCCGGCCGCTGCGATGAACTCTTCGGCCGCGTAGCCCTGGAAATAGAGCAGGGCGGTCAGGTCCGAGTGATCGATCCGCGCATCGGCCTGCTGCGCCACGATCGGTTTGGCCCGATAGGCCACGCCCAGACCGGCCGCCTCGATCATGGCCAGGTCGTTGGCCCCGTCGCCGATCGCCAGGGTGTCCGCCAGGGCGAGGCCCAGCGATTGCGCCTCGGCGTTCAAGGCCTCCAGCTTGGCTTCGCGGCCGAGGATCGGCTCGGCCACCATGCCGGTCAGCCGCCCGTGGTCCTCCAGCAGGCGATTGGCGCGGTGGCGCCCGAAACCCGCGGCCCGGGCCACCCGGCCGGTGAAGAACTCGAAGCCCCCCGAAACCAGCACGCAGCGCGCGCCGCCCGCGGTCATGGTCTCCACCAGGGTCCGGGCGCCGGGGTTCAGCCGCACCCGTTCGTCGTAGCAGCGCTGCAGGGCGCCGGTCTCCAGCCCCTTCAACATGCCGACCCGCTCGCGCAGGGCGCCCTCGAAGGCCAGTTCGCCTCGCATGGCGCGCTCGGTGATGGCGGCGATCTCCGCCTTCTTGCCGGCGAAGTCGGCCAGTTCGTCCAGGCACTCGCAGCCGATGATGGTGGAATCCATGTCGGCGACCAGCAGCCGCTTGCGCCGGCCCGCCTGCGGTTGGACGCAGACGTCCACGGGCAGGTCGGCGATGGCGGCCTCGGCGGCCTTGCGCAGGCTGATGGCGTCGGAACCTTCAATATGCTTGTCGAGGCAGTTCAGCCCCAGGTAGCGGGTTTCCTTGACGTGGGCGCCTAGGCCCGCCACCGCTTGCTCGACCAGGGAGCGGGCGGCGTCGACGGCCTCGGGATCGGGACTGACCAGGGTAAGGGCGAAGTGCATGGTGAGCCTCTGGCTGATCGCCGGGCCGACCGCAAGCGGCAAGTCGCACCTGGCGCTGTCGCTGGCCGACGCGCTCGGGGGCGAGATCGTCAATGCCGATTCCATGCAGCTTTACCGCGACCTGCGCCTGCTGACAGCCCGCCCTTTGCCGGAGGAGGAGGCGCGCGCGCCGCACCACCTCTATGGCGTGGCCGACGCCGCCGACGGCTGGTCGGTGGGGCGCTGGCTCGCCGCCGCCCGGACGGCGCTGGACGGGATCGTCGCGCGCGGACGGCCCGCGGTGGTGGTCGGCGGTACGGGACTCTATTTCCATGCGCTTACCCGAGGGCTGGCGGAGATCCCGCCGGTTCCGGATGGCCTGCGCCGGGCGGTCCAGGATCGGTTCGACGGGCAGGGGGAGGCGGCCTTCCGCGCGGCCCTCGCCGCCCTAGACCCCGCTGCCGAAGGCCGCATCTTTCCCGGCGACCGCCAGCGCCTGGTCCGGGCCATGGCGGTCGCCGAGGCGACGGGGCGCCCGCTCAGCCAATGGCAGGCGCAGACCAAGGGTTTGCTGTCGCCGGGCGACTACCGGGCCCTGGTGCTGGACCCGCCGCGGGAGGCGCTCTACGCCCGCTGCGACGCCCGGTTCACGGCCATGGTCGAGGCCGGCGTCCTTGAAGAGGTCCGGGCCTTGCTGGCGCGGGGCCTGGACCCGGCCCTGCCGCTGATGAAGGCGGTGGGCCTGCGCGAACTCGGCCGCCATCTCGCCGGAGAGCTGGACCTGGAGGCGGCCATGGCCCTGGGCCGCCAGGAGACCCGCCGCTACGCCAAGCGCCAGTCGACGTGGTTCAGGAACCAGACCCCGGACTGGCCGCGGGTGGAGACCTTCGGGGAGGCGGTGGAGGCGGGGGATTTAGCGGCGTGAAGACGTGCGGGCCGGTGAACCATGCGCCTTTATGAGGTCAGTGGCCTCCCTCCACCCAGCCGATCCCTGCTGCGACGAAGCCTTCGGCCAGCGCCGCCTCCAACTCCAGGGCCTCCCAGGGACGCATCGGATTGAGATGCTCCACCAGGTCCGGCAGCAGGCGCACACCGAAGCGGCGGACGGCCCCGCTCGCCTTGTAACCGGATTTATGTTGGTCGAACCGGAGATCCGGATCCCGGGAGGTCTGGCCGACGTAGAGGCCCCAGGGCTCCGGGCGGCGGAGGTCATACAGCAGGATCACATAGACACGCTGACCCGCACCGCGCGCGCCCCGCGTCGTAGCCTTGTAAGTGCGCGCTACCCGGCCCGCCGTCTCCAACCACGTCGGCCCAGCGCCTTGAACCATCGCGTCAGGTTAGCGGGGACTTGAGAGGCGAGCCAGTCGGAGTGGGCTGCGATCCCTTTCCGGGACGGCGCCGCGCCGATACCCGAGGTCTGCACCCCCTCCAGTTTCCAGACCCTCCCTACGGCGGTATGCAGGGGACCTGGCCGCCGCACTGACTTGTCGGCTCGACTGGTCACGGCCATTGCAATTGCGGAGCCTCGCCATGACCCAGTCTCCCGTGATCGCCCTAGTCGCCGCCGGAGACATGGGCGCAGGGCTGGGCCAACGCCTCACCGAGGGTGGTTGCAGGGTCCTGACCTCGCTGGCCGGTCGCGGAGACGATAGCCGGCGCCGAGCCGCCGAAGCCGGCATGGCGGACGCGTCCGACGAAGCGCTGGCTTCGGCCGACATGGTGCTGTCGGTGGTTCCCCCCAGCCAGGCCCTGGCCTTCGCGGAAAGATTGGCGCCGGCGCTCAGCTCAGCGATCCGCAAGCCCGTGTATGTCGACTGCAACGCCGTCAGCCCCCAGACCGTGCAGGACATCGCCGCGCTTATCGAGCCCACAGGCGCGCCTTTCGTGGACGCCGGGATCGTCGGCCCGCCGCCCAAGCCCGGCTATTCGCCGGCGATCTATGCGTCCGGCCCGCACGCGACCCAGTTTGCGGCGCTGGCCTCGCGGGGCCTGGACATCCGCGTGCTGTCCGGCCCGATCGGTCGGGCGTCGGCCCTGAAGATGTCCTATTCGGCCATGAACAAGGGCCTCTACGCCATTGGCGTTTCGGCCATCCTCGGCGCCATTGAGGCGGGCGTTGAAGAGGCCTTCCTCGCCGAAATCGCCTCCAGCCAGCCCCACGTCCTGGCTTATCTCGTCGCCCGCACCCCCGGCGTCTTCTCCAAGACGTACCGCTGGGGTGCGGAGATGCAGGAGGTGGGTCGTTTCCTGGGCGGACCAGCCGAGCAGATCTATGACGGCGCCGCGCAGCTGTACGAGCACCTCGCCGCCGACCATGCGGGATCGAAGACCGCCGAGGCTGCCGTGCTGGCGTTCCTTCGGCGGCGCGGCGATATCGGCTGATTCAAGGCGCCGATCAGGCTGGGCCTTGGACGGCGGCGGTCTCAGCCGCGGTATAGGTGACGGACCCGTCGGGGTTGCGTTTCCAGTGCTTGAAGAAGTCCCACTCCATCTGGGCTTCGCCCCGGGTCTGGCCATGGGGCAGGTCGAGGACCCAGACGAAGCTGAACATCGGCTTGCCGTCCGGTGTCGCGTAGTCGTAGCGCTGGAACCGTCCCTTTGGGTAGCCCGCGGCCACGCCGGACGAGGTGAGCTTGCCGCCCGGGACGAGGATGTCGTAGGGCGGCGCGTTGGCGCTGAGGTAGGGCTGGGTCCGGTCGGGCGTGGTGATGCCGTCGTAGGACTTGACGATATCGATGACGTTGCGCAGCACGCCCTTGGCCGGGATCAGCCCGTCGGTGGTCGTTTGACGGTCCTGCGAGCCGTAGAACACGATCATCGGGATGTGCAGGCCCTGGGCCTTCAATTGATCGATCCGCTGCAATATCGTCGGGTCCCAGTCGCCGAGGCCGCTGTTGGGCGACACGGCGGCGAACAGCTGCGGATGGGCGACGCCGTTGATGAAGGTGCGGCCGCTCCCGTTGGAGAAGCCCTGCAGATACACCCGCGTCCGATCGACGCCGTAGTTGGCCGCCATGTCGTCGATCAATTGGGCGACGGCCTGGCTGTCTTCGTTGTCCGGCCTGTCGAGGCGCCAGGCGTTTTGCGGGGCGTTGAGGTAGACGGTGATGAAACCTTCCTTCTCGCCTACCTCGTGCATCTTGATCTGGCTGAGATACATCCAGGCTGGAAAGCCATGTCCGTGCAGGCCGATCACCAGGGGCATCGACTTGCCCTTGGCGTAGCTCGAGGGCGTCTTCACCCAATAGAGATAGTCGCGGTCGCCGACCTTGACGTGGCGCTCCTCGAACTGTTGGCGCACTTCCGGCAGGGTCAGCATGGTCCCGACCTCGCCCTCCGGCGACGACGTATAGCGGGCCAGATGGCCGAAGTAGCCCCAGATAGCCGCGGTCATGGCCGGATCATACCGGGCGCCCGCGGGCGCGACCGTCACCCGCACCTGCTGGGCCGTGTTCTGCGGGCTCGTGTAGATCGCGGTCTGGAAGCCGCCGATGGTTTCGGGCCGCGGCGCGGCCGCCACTGCGTCGGCATGCTTCCAGTAGTCGACGAGCTTGGCCTGGGCCGGATTGGGCGCGCCGGCGGTGAACAGCCACGCCGGCACCGGCACGTCCTTCTTCAGCGGCCGGTACCGCGGAAGGTTGGTCTTCAGGCCAAGCTGGTTCTGGAGCTCACCCTGCGAAACCTGGTCGCCGCGGGCGAAAGAGGCGGGATAGACGACCGCATCCAAGGTCGCCACGGCGGCGACCAGGCCCGGATGGTTCATGGCGTATTCCTGGGCCACTCGGGCGCCAGAGCCGACGCCGGTGAAATACTGCCAGGGCTGCCAGGAGCCGATGGGAATGGGACGCGCGCCGGCGCCGGCCGCGCCGCCTTCGCCACGCCGCGGCGGAGCCGTCTCGCCCGGCCCCGGGTCGGCCGTGAGGCGGTTCAGCGTGACCTGTTGCACCAGATGAAGGTACTCGTCTTCGTCATGGCTGAACGGCGACCAGGCCTTGTTCGCGGGCTCGGGGAAGATCACCACGAAGCCGTTGTCCTCGGCCAGTTTGATCCAGCCGGAGGACTGGGCGAACTGCTCGGGGGTCTGGCCGTCGTCGTGCAGGGCGTAGACCAGCTGATTGTAACCATCGTGGTTCGCCTTGGACGAGACGTAGTAGGCGAAAGAGCGGTTGGCGGCGTGCATCCCGCCGCCGACGGAGAATTGCACCCGGCGCAGCTCTTGGGCCTGCGCCGGGTGCGCGGCGATCGCTCCGGCCAGGGCGATCACCGCCAGCGCCAGCAACGCGCCCGCGCGCCCCCCGCCCGTCTTCCGCTTCGGCAGCGCCCGGGCGCCGATGGCGATCCGCATCGCCCTGCACAGGGTCCTCATGTTCTTTCTCCCCTCGATCGTCTGCCGGCTCGGCCGCGGCGGCCCGCGCCGCCTCGGTCATCCCAGCTCCGTTTGATCTTGCCGTCAGCTTATCTGAGAGGAACCCGTTGAAAAGCCCACTACGGGACTCGGATCGCAGCTTCATCCTCAACGAGATCCAGGGCGGCGATCAAGCGCATCGACCCGCTCACAACACCCGGGTCCCTAAGGCCAAATCTTGCGCCATGCGCTGTCTTGACCGGCCCTCGCCCCTATGCGACAGCTTCCAACGCTTAATTGGAGCAAAAGCCTTGCGCGCGCAGTCCGTACTTCCAGGAGCGGCCGACCTCGGGTAGTCGAATGACACCCGGGCGAGCGGTCGCATGCGCAAAGGCCCCACGGGGCCTTTTTTCATGCCCAAAATCTGACGAAGCCGAAGAAGATCAATCTACCCGCTAGGAGCCTGTCATGACCCTGCACCAGCCGATCGAAAGCGACGCCGCCCCCGCGGAAGCGCCCGTCACCCTCACGGGCGCGGAGATCGTGGTGCGGGCGCTGGTCGAAAACGGAGTCGACACGCTCTTCGGCTATCCGGGCGGGGCGGTGCTGCCGATCTACGACGCCCTGTTCCAGGACGCCGAGGCGAACGGCGAGCGGCTGCGCCACATCCTGGTCCGCCACGAGCAGGGGGCCACCCACGCCGCCGAGGGCTACGCCCGCTCCACCGGCAAGCCCGGCGTGGTCCTGGTCACCTCCGGCCCCGGGGCGACCAACGCGGTCACCGGCATCACCGACGCCCTGATGGACTCGATCCCCATGGTGGTGCTGACCGGCCAGGTCCCCACCCACCTGATCGGCTCGGACGCCTTCCAGGAGTGCGACACCGTCGGCATCACCCGCTCCTGCACCAAGCACAACATCCTGGTGAAGGACGTGAAGGACCTGGCGCGGGCGATCCACGAGGCCTTCGTCATCGCCACCACGGGGCGTCCTGGGCCCGTGCTGATCGACATCCCCAAGGACGTCCAGTTCGCCGCCGGCCCGTACCAGGGTCCGCGGGACATGCGCTTCACCCACGCCTATCGGCCAAGGCTCGAGGGCGACCGGGGCAAGATCGCCGAAGCGGTCGAGCTGATCGCCTCTGCGCGGCGGCCTCTGTTCTACACCGGCGGCGGGGTGATCAACTCCGGTCCCGAGGCCAGCGCCCTGTTGCGCGAATTCGCCCGTGCCGTGGGCGCGCCGGTGACCTCGACCCTGATGGGCCTGGGCGCCTATCCGGCCGCCGATCCGCAATGGCTGGGCATGGTCGGCATGCACGGGGCCTATGAGGCCAACCACGCCATGCACGACTGCGACGTGATGGTGAACGTCGGCGCCCGCTTCGA
The DNA here is from genome assembly GCA_035493955.1 of Caulobacteraceae bacterium. Classification (GTDB taxonomy): domain Bacteria; phylum Pseudomonadota; class Alphaproteobacteria; order Caulobacterales; family Caulobacteraceae; genus NCED01. Next base: position 30,075 of record DATJHI010000004.1, read on the forward strand.
CGACCGGGTCACCGGGCGCCTGGACGCCTTCGCCCCCAATTCGAAGAAGATCCACATCGATATCGACCCCTCCTCGATCAACAAGGTGGTCCGGGTCGACGTCGGCATCGTCGGCGACGTCGCCCATGTCTTGGCCGAGATGCTGGCCCTGTGGAAGGAGCGCCGGCTCAAGGCCGACAAGGCGGCGCTGAAGAGCTGGTGGGAGCAGCTGGACCAGTGGCGGGCCCGCAAGGGCTTCGCCTATGCCCCGTCCGCCACCGTGATCAAGCCGCAGTACGCCATCGAGCGCCTGTACGCCCTGACCCGCGGCAAGGACGTCTACATCACCACCGAGGTCGGCCAGCACCAGATGTGGGCGGCCCAGTTCTTCCGCTTCGAGGAGCCCAACCGCTGGATGACCTCCGGGGGGCTGGGTACCATGGGCTACGGCCTGCCCGCCGCCGTCGGGGTCCAGGTCGCCCACCCCGAGGCTCTGGTCATCGACATCGCCGGCGAGGCCTCGGTGCAGATGACCATGCAGGAATTTTCGACCGCGGTTCAATACGGCCTGCCGATCAAGATCTTCATCCTCAACAACGAGTGGATGGGGATGGTGCGGCAGTGGCAGCAGCTGCTGCACGGCGAGCGCTACAGCCACTCCTATTCCGACAGCCTGCCCGACTTCGTGAAGCTGGCCGAGGCCTTCGGCGGGGTCGGCATCCGCGCCGAGACGCCGGACGAGCTGGACGACAAGATCCGCCAGATGATCGACGTCCGGCGCCCCGTCCTGTTCGACTGCCGGGTGGAGCGGGCGGAGAACTGCCTGCCGATGATCCCCTCTGGCAAGGCGCACAACGAAATGATCCTGGGCGACAGCGAGGCGGCGGCCGACATCGGCTCCGTCATCGACGACGCCGGCAAGAGGCTCGTCTGACCATGACCACAGCTCCCGCCGGCGTCGGCTCCTCCGCCTACTTCCTCGATCACGCCGAGGAGGTCGAGGCGCGCGCCACCTTCGCCGTGATCGTCGACAACGAACCGGGCGTCCTGCACCGGGTGGTCGGGCTGTTCTCGGCCCGCGGCTACAATATCGAGAGCCTGACGGTGGCCGAGACCGACCACGCCGCCCACGTGTCGCGGATCACCATCGTCACCCGCGGCACCGCCCAGGTGCTGTCGCAGATCCGCGCCCAGCTGGAGAAGATCGTCCAAGTGCGCGATGTGGCGGACGTGGGCCGCGACCCCGGCGGGGTGGAGCGCGAACTCGCCCTGGTCAAGGTCCGCGGAAGCGGCAGCGACCGGGTGGAGGCCCTGCGCATCGCCGACATCTTCCGCGCCCACGTCATCGACACCACCCACGAGAGCTTCATCTTCGAGATCACCGGCGCTCCGTCCAAGATCGAGCAGTTCGCCGCCCTGATGCGGCCGCTGGGGCTGGTCGAGCTGTCGCGCACGGGGGTGCTGTCGATCACCCGCGGCGCCGAGCGGATGTAGGGTCGTGAACCGCGGCCTCGCCGCCCTCGCCCTGGCGGGGATGCTGTCAGGGTGCGGGCCGGATATCCACGAACAGGAGCACCAGGCGCGGACCCTGGTGTTCCAGAAGCTCAGCCTGCCCGACCAGCCGGTGGTCGTCGGCCCCGCGGTGGTCGCGTCCGACTTCGCCATCGTCGACTGGACGCGCGGCGGCCTCAGCGGCGGGCGAACCCTGCTGCGGCGCGGGCCGACGGGCTGGACCTTGGTCCTCTGCGGCGGCGCTCCGCTTCGGCGACGCCCGATCATCGAAAGCCAGGGCCGCGTGCCCGACGGGGCCGCCGGCGTGTTGATCACCAAGCTGCTGCGCGAGGAGAGCGGGCTGGGGGAGCGGCGCGACCAGCTGGACCGCTGGGCCGGCCTGCCCGCCGCCGTCGGTTGCCCCGAAGCCAGGCCATAGAGCGCAGCGATGCAGGCGCTATCCCGCGAAACCGCCGTTCGCCAGGAACTCGGCCTCCTGCGGGGTTGTCTGGCGTCCAAGGGCCGCGTTGCGGTGCGGGAAGCGCCCGAACCTCTTGATGATGTCGCGATGCAGCCTGGCCCATTTCAAGCTGTTCGCGTCGCCGGTCGCCTGCTCGTGGGCCAGGTGCAGCGCCACCGAGCGGTCTTGGTCGGCGAGGGATTCCGAATGCTCGAAGGGCAGGAAGAAGAACGGCCGCAAGCCCGGCTCGAACTCGAGATGGAAGTCGGCGCGGACAGCCCGGTCGGCCACGGCCCGCGCCATCGGGTCGGTGGCGAAGGCGTGGGCCGAGCCGCGGAACAGATTGCGTGCGAACTGGTCGGTGAGCAGCAGCAGGGCCAACGCCCCCTCGGCCATATCGGCCCAGTCCGCCAATTCGCCCCGGGCGGCGGCGAAGTGGGCGGGCTCGTAACGGGCGCGAATGTCAGCGTCGAAGGCGGGGTCCGCCTTGAACCAGGCCTTGGGTCCGGCCGTCCGCCAGAACTCCAGGATTTCGACATAAAGCGGCGGTTCGATCGACATCGAAGGGCTCCGGGCAGGCTTCCGCCACAGCTAGCACAGCGCTTCGGGGATCGTCCGCCTTGACGCATGACCGAAAAACCGCTGGAAAGCCCGCCGAACCGCCGCCGGCGCCAAAAGACGCCGCGGACCCTCGCCATTTCTCCCGGAGACGTCCCCATGCGCGTCTACTACGACCGTGACGCCGACCTTGCCCGCATCCTCGGCAAGAAGATCGCAATCGTCGGCTACGGCAGCCAAGGCCACGCTCATGCGCTGAACCTGCGCGACTCCGGCGCCAAGAACGTGGCCGTGGCCCTGCGGCCCGGCTCGGCCTCGGCCAAGAAGGCCGAAGCCGAGGGACTGAAGGTGATGACCGTGGCTGAGGCCGCGGCCTGGGCCGACGTGCTGATGATCCTCGCCCCCGACGAGCACCAGCGCGCCATCTACGAGAACGAGATCGCCCCCAACATCCGCGACGGCGCGGCGATCATGTTCGCCCACGGACTGAGCATCCATTTCAAGCTGATCGAGCCCAAGGCGACCCTCGACGTGCTGATGGTCGCGCCCAAGGGCCCGGGCCACACCGTGCGCGGCGAGTACCAGAAGGGCGGCGGCGTGCCCTGCCTGATCGCCGTCCACCAGGACGCTTCGGGCGGCGCCCTCGACCTCGGCCTGGCCTACGCCTCCGCCATCGGCGGCGGCCGGTCCGGCGTGATCGAGACCAGTTTCCGCGAAGAATGCGAGACCGACCTGTTCGGCGAACAGGCGGTCCTGTGCGGCGGCCTGGTCGAACTGATCCGCGCCGGGTTCGAAACCCTGGTCGAGGCCGGCTACGCGCCGGAGATGGCCTATTTCGAGTGCCTGCACGAGGTGAAGCTGATCGTGGACCTGATCTACGAGGGCGGCATCGCCAACATGAACTACTCGATCTCCAACACGGCCGAGTACGGCGAATATGTCACCGGCCCGCGCATCGTGACGCCTGAGACCAAGGCGGAGATGAAGCGGGTGCTCGAGGACATCCAGTCCGGCCGCTTCGTGCGCGACTTCATGCTGGAGAACGCGGTGGGCGCCCCTTCGCTGAAGGCCACCCGCAACCGCGCCTCCGAGCATCAGATCGAGGAAGTCGGCCAGCGTCTGCGCGCCATGATGCCCTGGATCACCAAGAACAAGCTGGTCGACACGGCGAAAAACTAAGGGCGCCTTGCGGCGAAACGGTCTCGTTCGCCACCTGGGGACGTGGCGGAACGCGTTGCTTGCGGCGATTGGGCTCGCCGGTTCACATGGCGGACGGCGGGGGCTTCCACTAAGGTCGCTTCCGTTACGCCGCATGGAATCGGTCGTTGAAGCTCAGCCGCCCGTTGATCCTGTTGGCGCTCGCCGCCGTGCTGCCGCTGACCGTTCTGGCGGCGGTCCTGGGCGGTTCGGGCCTGCGTCAGGAACAGCAGGCGATGCAGGCCACGGCCGAGGCGCACGTGGCCCTGGCCTCGGCCTTGATCGAGCAGGATCTTGATCGCCATATCGCCATCCTGACGGCCGCGTCCCAGGCGGTCCTGTTCGACGGTCCACTCGACCCGGTCGCGGCGAAGAGCTACCTCGGCCGCCTCAGCAGATCCCAGCCGCAATGGCGGGCTGTCGTGATCACCGATCCCGAAGGGCGGCGGTTGGCCGCCTATCCCGGCGCTCCGATCGGCTACCCGGAACGGGTGGTGGAGACCGACAGCCACCGCGCCGCCGTCGCCACGGCTCGCCCCGTGGTCGGGCGGGTCATGCGCCGTCCGAGCGGGGTTCTCCTCTTCGCGATCCGGGCGCCGGTGATCCGCCGCGGCAAGGTCGCCTATGTCATTTCCGCCATGATCGAGCCGGAGGAACTGCGCCGGCTGTTCTTCGCCGCGCCCCTGCCGCCGGAATGGCGGGGCGGCGTCGTCGACGCCTCCGGACGGGTTGTGGTGCGGATCAACGCTCCCCAGGAGGCGCTGGGCGGCTTCGCGGCGCCCGACGCCCTGCGGATGCGCGAAGGAGTCACCAGAGGTTTCGCCAAGGCGATGAGCCTCGAAGGCGAGCCGATGATCAACGCCTTCCAGGTGCTTCCCAGGTTCCACTGGTCCGTCCACGCCGCCATGCCCCTGCGGGTCTATCAGGCGCCGCTGGTGCGCTCGCTCTGGTTGGCCGGAACCGCAGCGGTGGCGGCCCTGTTGCTGGCCGGGCTGTTCCTGTGGCTTCTCAGCCGCGAGCTGGGGTTGCGCCAGCGGGCCGCGGACGCCTTCGAGGAGGGGCGGCGCATGGAGGCGCTGGGCCGTATGACCGGCGGTGTCGCCCACGACTTCAACAACCTGCTCACCATCGTCCAGGGCAGTGCGGAGATGTTGAAACGGCGGCGCGCCGATCCGGAACGCGCCGGCGTCTTCGTCGACGCCATCCTGTCGGCGGCTCAGCGGGGCCAGACCCTTACCCGCCAACTCCTCGCTTTCGCTCGCCGCAGCGCCCAGGAGCCGGCCGATTTCCGATTGCAGGATCGCGCCGCGACCCTGGCCGAACTGATCCGTCAATCGGTGGGGGAGCAGGTTCTCCTGACCTTGACCATACCGCCCGACACTTGGCCCCTGCACGCCGATCCCGACGCCCTGGAGATCGCCTTAATCAATCTGGCGGTGAATGCGCGAGACGCCATGCCGGACGGCGGCATGCTCTCGATCGTCGCGGCCAACCGCACCTGTCGCCGGGAGCGCGGGTCCAGCGTCGGGCTGGAGGGGGATTTCGTCTCCATCGCGGTCAGCGACACCGGCGGTGGCGTGCCCGAGGAACACATCCGCCACATCTTCGAGCCCTTCTACACCACCAAGCCTTCGGGACGCGGCACCGGACTGGGCCTGTCGCAGGTCTATGGTTTCGCCCGGCAATCCGGAGGCCTGATCAGCGTCGCCAACCGTGCGGGCGAAGGGGCGGTCTTCACCCTCTATCTTCCCCGGGCCCTGCAGGAGCCCGTTGCGGCGTCCCCCGCGCCGGTCGTCGCCGCCGCGCAAGAGCCCGGCCGCCTGTTGCTGGTCGAGGACGACGCCGACGTCGCCCACGCCCTCATGGCGATGCTGGAGAGCGGAGGCTACCACGTCACCTGGGCTCCGGACGGGCCGACGGCCCTGGCCCGGATCGAAAGCGACGCGCCCTTCGATGTGGTGTTGAGCGACATGCTGACGGACCGCTCGGGACGCGAGCTTGCGGCGGCCCTGCGGCGGGCGCGGCCCGACCTGGCGGTGGTGCTGATGACTGGCCATCTGGACGGCGCGGGCGAAGCCTGGGGCGAGGCGGTATTGATGAAGCCGTTCGGCCCCGATCGCGTTTTCGACGCGCTCGCCATGGCCCGCGCCCGGGCGTCTTCATCGAACCAATCGCTGAGCGCCTGAGCGTCGGGGCTTGACCTGGGGCCCCGGCGCGGCTTCGCATCGTCCATGCGCCAAATCGAGACCCTGTTCCTGTCCGGCCCCGACCTGTGGTTCCCCGACGCGCCGGAATGGATGGCCCGTCGGCGCCAGGCCTGCGAGGCCGCCGGCTTCCGCGCTGTCTCCGGCCGCGACAATCCCCTGGTCGAAACCGAATCCTCCGAAGCCATGGCCCGGGAAATCTACGCCGCGGTGCTGGAGCGCCTGCGCGGGGCCGACGCGGTGATCGCCAACCTCACCCCCTGGCGCGGCCCCGGCGCCGACAGTAGCGTGGCGTTCGAGGCCGGCTTCGCCGCCGCCCTGGGCAAGCCGGTGTTCGCCTACATCAACGTCGGCAGCGAGGACGAGGCCGAATACCGCGCCCGGGTGGAGCGCGCCCTGGGCGGGACGCCGGGGGAGGACGGCCGCTGGCGGGACGACGAAGGCTGCGAGATCGAGGACTTCGCCCTGCCCGAGACCTTGATGTTGTGGGCGGAGGCGCGGCGGTTCTTCGTCATCGTCACCCCCGACCTCTATGGCGACCTCACCGGCCTGGAGCTCTGTTTGGACGCGGTGCGGATCTACGCGGACTAGGGCGGCCTAATCCCAGCCGAGGGCGGCTTCGCCCCGCAGGATCGCCTCCGCCTCGGGCGTGTGTTTGGCCGCGCTCCGACGGTTGTGCAGCACCAGGGGCGGCAGTAGGGCCAGGGGCGCCCGGCCGCCGCGAACCGCCCGCACCAGCACCCGCTTGGCGGGGGTGTCGGCAAACGGCTGCACCGGCCTGATCCTGAGCGATCCGCCCCCGCCGCCGCTGAGCAGGCCGAGGATGTCGCCCAGTCGGTCGGCCCTGTGGACCAAGGTGATCCGCCCGCCGTCCCGCACCGAGGCCAGCAGGAACCGGGTCCACGCCTCCAGCCCGTCGTCGGCCATGTAGGCCCCGGCCCGCGCCGGATGGGGCGCACGAAGGCTGGCCGGATCGTCGAAGAACGGGGGATTGGCCATGGCCGCGTCGAAGCGCGCGAGGCCCAGGACGGCGAACCCCGCCGCCACGTCGCCCCCCAGGGCGTCGACCCGCCCGGTCATGTCGTTGAGGGCGATATTCTCCATCGCCAGGCCCAGGGCGGACGGGTCGCGCTCCAGCCCGACGAAGCGTGCGCCCGTCCAGCGCGCGGCCCCCTGGAGCAGGGCCGCCCCCGCGCCGCAGCCGGCCTCGATCACCCGCTCGCCGGGGCCCGCCTCTCCAGCGGCGGCCAGCAAGGCCGCGTCCGCGCCCGCCCGATAGCCGGGTCGGGGCTGGCGCAGGCGCACCCGTCCCGCCATCAGCCGGTCCTCGGTGACGGAAAAGGCGGGTTCGGATGCGGAAGTCTCTTGCATTATGGGCTCAGGCCGTTGTCTTGACCGGCAAAGTTGCTGGAACCATTGTGCGCCCGGCTGGTGGGGCGGCCCAGGCTTAAGGGCTGTACACCCCGCTCGTCCATCGCCCAGACAGGAGGAAGTTGTTGGAGGCAGTGCAGCCAAGCACCCCTCGGCCCGCCGGCTCGGCGGATCGGCTGGCGCGTCTGGCGGCGGCGGACATGGCCGCGGTCGACGCCCTGGTGCGCGCACGCATGGACAGCCCCGTCGCCCTGATCCCGGCCCTGGCCGAGCATCTGATCGGCGCCGGCGGCAAGCGCGTCCGTCCCCTGATCACCGTGGCGGCTGCCCGGCTCGTGGGCGGCGGCGGGCAGGGGGCGTTGAGGCTCGCTGCCGCGGTCGAGTTCATCCATACCGCCACCCTTCTGCACGACGACGTGGTGGACGGCTCCTCGCTGCGGAGAGGCAAGGTGGCGGCGCACCTGATCTGGGGCGGCGCCTCCAGCGTGCTCGTCGGCGACTTCCTGTTCGCGGGCGCCTTCGAACTGATGGTCGAGGCGGGCTCGATGCAGGCCCTCAATGTCCTGGCCCACGCGTCGCGAGTGATCGCGGAAGGCGAGGTGCTGCAGCTCACCTCGTCCCACGACCTCAATCTGTCGCAGGACGTCTATCTGCGCATCATCGAGAGCAAGACCGCCGAGCTGTTCGCCGCCGCCGGGGAAGCCGGGGCCCTGGTCGCCGGCGCCGGGCCGGAGGAGGCTGCAGCCCTTCGCGCCTACGGCATGAACCTGGGACTGGCCTTCCAGCTCACCGACGACGCCCTGGACTATGGCGGGGCGTCGGACGTGCTGGGCAAGAACGCGGGCGATGATTTCCGCGAGGGCAAGGCCACCCTGCCGCTGCTGTTCGCCATCGCGCGCTCCGGGCCGCAGGAGACCGGGTTCTGGGATCGGGTGATCGGCCGGCGCGAGCAGACCGAGGCCGACTTCCGCCGCGCCCGGGAACTGATCGTGGGCACCGGCGCCCTGCAGGCCACCCTGGACCTGGCCTACGACTATGCCGACGCCGCCAAGGCGGCCCTGGCGCGCTTCCCGGTCAGCGACTGGCGCGGGGCGCTTGAGGACCTCGCCGACTTCACCGTCAGCCGGAAGGCCTAAGCCGGCTGGGGAAGTTCCAGCTGTCGCCGCATCCGTCGCCACGCCATAGCGGCGACGGCGACGCCCAGGGCGAACAGGGGCGGCCGCACCCCCTCCGGCGCCGCCTCGCAGGCCAGGCCGTAGGCGGCATAGGCCGCGACGATGGCCCATACCCGCAAGGAAAGGGCGGCGTGGGGCTTGCCGGTGCTTCGCAACCACAGTTGGTAGAGGTGGTCGCGGTGCGCCTCGAACAGGCTCTGTCCCCGTCGGGCCCGCACCAGGAGGGTCAACAGCACGTCGGTGAGAAACGGGGTCAGCGCCGTGGGGACGAGGTAGAGCGACAGGCGGCCGGACGCCGCCACCGCCAGGCTCGCGGCCAGGAACCCTGAGAACAAAGAGCCCGCGTCGCCCTGGAACAGGCGCTTGGACGGAATGTTCCAAGGCAGGAAACCGGCAATGGCTGCGGCGCCGACCAGGGCCGCGCCGGCCACGGCCGGCTCGCCTTCGACCAAGCCGGCGATGGCGATCGCCGCCAGCACGATGACGAGGCTGCCCGAGGCCAGGCCGTCGACGCCGTCCATGAAGTTGACGGCGTTGGTCGCCACCACCAGCCACAGGGTGGTGCCGAGGACGCCGATCACCGGCCCGAGGGGCAGGCTGACGCCGCCGCCGAGCGGCAAGGCTTCGATCCGGGCGATCATCGCCGCGAAGACAAGCCCCACCGCGGCCTGGGCGAGCAGCTTGCCCTTGGCGCCGACGTCAACGAGGTCGTCGAAGGTCCCCAAAAGCCCCAGGGCCCCGGCGAATCCCAGCGCCAGCGCGGCCATCCCCAGCCCGGGGATCGGGCTGCCGGCCAAGCGGGCGAAGACCAAAAGGCCCATGGCCGAGCCCGCCATGATGGCGAGGCCGGCGCTGGTGACGGTGGGGCGGGTATGGGAACTGCGGGCGCCGGGCGCGTCCAGCGGCCCGGCCCAGCCCACCAGGGCGCAGAACGCCGAGGCCAGGGCCAGGCTGGTTCCGGCTCCGGCGACGACGGCCCAGCCCAGGCTCACCCGCTCAGGCCAGGCTGGCGCAGAAGCGCTGGATGCGCGAGCAGGCGTCCTCCAGGACCTCGGGGGCCGTGGCGTAGGAGATGCGGAAGAACGGCGCCAGGCCGAACGCCGTCCCATGCACCACCGCGACGCCCTCGGCGCCCAGGAGCTCGACCGCGAAGTCCTCGTCGGTCTCGATCACCTTGCCGGCGGGGGTCTTCTTGCCGATCAGGCCGCGGCACGACGGATAGACGTAGAAGGCGCCTTCGGGCGTCGGACACTCGATGCCCTTGGCCTGGTTGAGCATGGAGACCACTAGGTCGCGTCGCTCCTCGAAGGCCTTGGCGCGAACGGGCAGGAAGTCCTGGGTCCCGTTCAGGGCCTCGACCGAGGCCCACTGCGAGATCGACGACGGGTTGGAGGTGGTCTGGCTGGCCACCTTGCCCATCAGCTTGATCAGGGCCTCGGGCCCCGCGGCGTAGCCGATCCGCCAGCCGGTCATGGCGTAGGCCTTTGACACCCCGTTCATGGTCAAGGTGCGGTCGTAGAGCTCCGGCGCGACCTGGGCGATGGTGTGGAACTTGAAGTCGCCGAACACCAGGTGTTCGTAGATGTCGTCGGACAGGATCCACACCTGGGGATGGCGCTTCAGCACCGCCGCCAGGGCCAGCAGCTCATCCTTGGTGTAGGCCGCGCCCGTGGGGTTCGAAGGTGAGTTCAGGATCAGCCATTTGGTCCTGGGCGTGATCGCGGCCTCCAGCGCCTCGGGACGCATCTTGAAGCCGTCCTCGATGCTGGTCTCAACCGCCACCGGCTCGCCGCCGGCCAGCAGGGTCATGTCCGGATAGGACACCCAATAGGGGGCGGGGATGATCACCTCGTCCCCTGCCGACAGGGTGGCCACCAGCGCGTTGTAGATCACCGGCTTGCCGCCGGTGGAGACGTGGACTTGGCTGGGCTTGTAGGCGAGCCCGTTTTCCCGCGCGAACTTGGCGCAGATCGCCTCCTTCAGCTCGGGCATGCCGTCCGGGTCGGTATACTTTGTCTTCCCGTCGCGGATGGCGCGGATCGCCGCCTCCTTGATGTTGTCGGGCGTATCGAAATCGGGCTCCCCCGCGGCCAGGCCAATGACGTCGCGGCCTTCCCGCGACAGGGCGCGGGCCTTGGCGCTGATCGCCAGGGTGGCGGACGGCTTTACACGCTGAAGAGCGGCGGATTCGAAAGACATGACGGGATTGGCCTCGAGGGTCTCGATTAAGGGCGCGCGAACCTAGACTATTTTCCACCGAAGAGGAGGGCGGTCGGGCGCAGAAAATGGCGTGACGTCAGCATAACCGGAAGACGGCCTATTTCGGTCCGCGCAGCCCTTGGGCTTCGGCGAGGGCCGGTTTGTCCGCCGGGGCGCGCTCTGTCGCCGCCGGGCCTGGGCCGGGCGGCGCGTTCGGGTCGGGACGAAGGGCCTCGGCGAACAGGGTGGAGCGTTCTTCCAATTGCTTGGCGACGATCTCGCAGCGCGGGGGCAACTCCCACATCAGATAGGACCACATCTGGGTGCGCGGCTCGGCGGCGCGGGCGGCGGACCAAATACGATAGCCGGCGGCGTCGGCCTCGGCCCCGCGGTTGTGGATGTTGCTCGGACTGGCCTTTTCGGCCGCCTTTAGGGCGCGGGCGTAGAGGGCCAGGTATTCCTCGCCCGCCGCCATCAGCTTGCTGTCGTCGCTGCCGGGAGACACCTTCTGCAGTTCGGGCCTGACCCGATCGTGCAACTCCATGTGGCCGGTCAGGGCGCCATGGCACCAGGCGACGAACCCATAGTCGTCCGTCGGCGCGCTGGCCGGGATGTCGGCGTCCCGAACAGGCCCCAGGGGGGCCGAAGGCGCCGGGGAAGCGGCGGGCGCGGCCGGACGCAATTCAGGCGAGGTGGCGATCGGCCCGTCGGCTGCGGCGAGCGCAAAAGCGAAAAGGGACGCAATCACCATCGAAAGGCCGTTCCTCGGAGGTTGGGGCCCCTGGGGTCCGGCGGGTCGGCCTGACCGTCAAAAAGCCCTGTCTTCAAAAGTTTAGAAGGCGCTTGGCCGCCGGTTCTACCCTTTCCGCCGGCGGAAGGAAATCGCGCCCCCGCGTCTTAGATTTGTCGCAGTGTTTGTGGCGAATTGGGTTGCCTCGCCCCTGGAGGGGGCTTTATTATCATTGATCTTATGAATGCGCTTCGCACCCTTTCCGGCCTGGCCTTCTGGCGGGCGCCCGCACGCGATTGCGGCTGCCCCGACAATCCTGGAGGCGACCCTTCCCTGTCGGCGGCGGTCACCGCGCTGGGCGCCAAGCTGGCCCGCGCCGACGGCCGGACCGATCCGGCCGAGTTCGACAGCTTCGTCGAGGCTTTCCCCCCCGGCCAGCGCTCGGAGCGCGATATCCGCCGGCTCTATGCCTTGGCCGGAGAGACGATCCACGGCTACGAGGCCTACGCCCGCCGTATCGGCAAGCGCTACGGCGACTGCCCCCGGTTGCTCGAGAAGCTGATCGACGGCCTGTTCCATGTCGCCGAGGCCGACGGCGCCGTCACCGACGACGAACTGGCCTATCTCGAACGGGTGGCCGAACTCGTGGGTCTGTCGCCGCTCAGTTTCCGGCGGCTGCGGACCGACCACTTGGGCGCTCCGGCCGACGATCCTTACCGCCTGCTCGACGTGGCCCCGGACGTCTCGGACGAGGCGGTGCGCGCGGCCTGGCGGAGGGCCCTGGTCCAGCATCACCCGGACAAGGCGGTGGGCCGCGGCCTGCCCCAGGATCTGGTCGACCAGGCCAAGGCGCGCACCACTGCCATCAACGCCGCCTTCGAGGCGGTGATGCGGGAAAGACGCGCCTTCGCCAACGCAGCCTGATCGTCTTAACAACTGTCCATTGACTCCGGCCCGGCCCGCACAACATTGTTGGTCGGACGTTAGACGGCCGTGGACCGTTGAACCTGTCCGCGTCGGAAGGATCAGACCATGGGTCAAGCCGCATCTGAGGGATGGATGAGCTTGCCGGCCGAGGCCGGCGAAGTTCGTATCGATCAGCGCGGCAATGGCGCGGCCCGAGGTCTGGGCCGAATCGTCGCCGGCCTTGGCGCCGCCGCCGCGGTGGCGCTGGCCGCGGTCCTGACGCTTATCTTCGCCGCCACCCTCGCGGTGGCGGTGGTCCTCAGCGCCGCCCTCATCTCCGTCTACGCCGTCACCCATCGCCGCCGCCCCCGAGGCGTGCTGATCGAGGCGCGGCGGGTGGGTCACTCCTGGGTGGCCTACGGCTGGGATCAGCGCCCGCGCTGAAGGCCCGTGCCGATTGACATCATCGACGCAGCCTCGCCCAATTTCGACGAGCGGCTCAGTCCCCCCGACATGGTGGTGCTGCACTACACCGGCATGCAGACCGGCGAGGCCGCCCTGGCGCGCCTGCGCGATCCGGACGCCGAGGTCTCGGCCCACTATATGATCGAGGAGGACGGGCGGCTGTTCCGGCTGGTCCCGGAGGAGCGCCGGGCCTGGCACGCGGGCGTTTCCTTCTGGAAGGGCCGGACCAACCTGAACCAGGTCTCGATCGGCATCGAGCTGGTCAATCCGGGCCACGAGTTCGGCTACCGTCCCTTTCCGCCGGCCCAGATCGCCGTCCTGGCCGATCTGCTTGGCGACATCCGCGAGCGCTGGGACGTGCCGGACGAGCGCATCCTCGGCCATTCGGACATAGCCCCCGACCGCAAGACCGATCCCGGCGAACTGTTCCCCTGGGCGGCGCTGGCCGCAGCCGGTCATGGTCTGTGGGTCGAACCGCCGGCCTCGCCGGGCGCGCCGCTCGGCGAAGGCGAGGAGGGGACGGGGGTGTTCGCCCTGCAGGCCGGCCTGACGCGCCTCGGCTACGACTGCGCGCCCTCGGGCCGGTTCGACGCCCACACCACGTCCATCGTCACGGCCTTCCAGCGCCACTGGCGGCCGTCCAAGGTCGACGGCCTGGCCGACGGCGAGACCCGCGCGCGACTGGTGGGGCTGCTCAGGCTTCCAAACTAGGCGGGGCGGATCGATGCATCCCGACGCGCGGCTCTTGAGCTATCTGGTCATGGCGTTGGCGGCGGCCGGGGTGCTGGCCCTGCGCATGCGGCGGCTCAGCCGGGCCCGGCCGTTGCGGCTGGAGCGGCTGTGGATCGCGCCGGCGTTGCTGATCGTCGCCATGGCGCTCCTGCTGGTCCAGGCGCCGCCTCGGTCGTCGGACTGGCCGTGGCTGGCCCTGGCCCTGGCGATTGGCGGCGGGCTGGGCTGGGTGCGGGGCGGAACCATGGCCATCGCCGTCGACGAAAAGACCCACGCCCTCAACGTCCGCGCATCGCCGGTGGCGATCCTGTTCCTGGTCGGACTGGTGGTGATCCGGACCGGCCTGCGCGGCGCCCTGGTCGGCAACGGCTCCGTCCTGCACCTGAGCACGGCGCTGGTCACCGACGTCTTTCTGATGTTCGCCGTCGGCCTGTTGGGGATGCAGCGGCTCGAGATGGCGATCCGCGCCCGCCGGCTGCTGGCCGTCGCCCGAGCCGGATCGGATCAGGCTGTGCGTTCGGACCGCTAGTTCGACTGGAACTGATCGGTGATGTTGACCAGGGACGGACCGGAGTGGTCGCGTTCGACCAGCGTGCTGCCGTCGAAGTTCCAGCGCAGGCCCACGCGGAAGGTGTTGCTCTCCGCGCTCGATCCCGAGGCGTCGGCGTGGCTGTATCCCCCCTGGATCGAGAACGGCAGCACGCTGGGCTGGTATTCCCCGCCGAAGCCGATGGTGCGCACCGTCTCGCGCGCGCCGGGGACGCCGGCCCGCACCAGGCCTCCGTTGACGTTGAGCGAGAAGTTCTCGGTCACGAAGTAGCGGCCTTCCAGCCGCGCGGTCCACAGGTTCTGGTCCGCGCTTGAATCGACGTGGCCGTAGCCCACCGAGCCGTAGATCGTCGCCCCGCCCATATAGGCCTGGCCTTCGAGGCCGAGGCCGAACAGGTCGGCCCCGTCGGTGTGCGACCAGCCCGCCCAACCGCCGATCAGGCCGTAGGCGTTGCGCTGATAGGCGTGCAGCGTCGGAGACCACGAGGTGCCGCCCGCGTCCGAGCCGAGCGTATTGTAGTTGGCGACCTTGATGTCGCCCTGGATCCCAATCCCGCCCAACTGGCCAGACGCGGCGGCTTCGCCGGTCCAGGTCTCGGTCCGGGGGCTGGGGGTGCCGGGGTCGAGCCGGGACTTGCCGTATTCGACGCCGACATAGCCGCGCAGGCCCGGTCCGGATCCTGCGGGGCGCGGCGCATATTGGGGTTGGGCGTAGGCCGGCGGCGGGCCGCCGTACGGGGAGGTCGCATAGGGCGGGGGCGGCCCGCCGTATTGGGCTGTCGAATAGGGCGGGGGCGCGTATTGGGGGTCGGCGTAGCCGCGCAGGCCGGCCGGCTGGGCCGGGGCGCCGACACAGCAGACCTGGGGCGGCGGCGGAGGCGGCGGCTGGGCCACACAGCAGATCTGCTGGGCCTGGGCCGCGCCCGCGGCCAGGGCCGTCGACGTGGACAGGGCGAAGAAGAAGGCCCGATTCATGGTTCCCCCGCGGCTGGCGCTTCCTCCCAGAAGGCCTCAGTCATGCTTTCCGGGTAGTTAATCATGACGTCGCGGCGGCGGGTCTCGGCGTGCGGCTTGACCCTTTGGGCCGCCGAGCCCACTTTGGCGACGGGCCAGACGGCTGGGCGGCCGCGCTTTCGAGCGATCGAAAACGAGGAAAGTCCGGGCTCCACGGCGACAAGGCGGCGGGCAACACCCGCCGGGAGCGATCCCAGGGACAGCGCCACAGAAAGCAAACCGCCTTCCGTGTCGCACGGACGGTAAGGGTGAAAGGGTGCGGTAAGAGCGCACCGCGGACCCGGCAACGGGGACGGCATGGCAAGCCCCGCCTGGAGCAAGACCGAATAGGGACGGCGCGCCTGACAGCGTTCGCGCCAAAGGTAGGGCCGTCGCCGGCCCGAGCCGTCCGGGTGGGTCGCGAGAACCGCGTCGCGAGATGCGGTCCAGAGGAATGGTCGCCGCCGCGCCTTCAAAGGCGCGGTACAGAACCCGGCTTATAGGCCGTCTGGCCCAATAGACCTTCCCGCCCCGTGGCGCCGGCGCCGCCGGCGCGTGCGGCCCAATGCTCGCGCCCGTCCGTTGTTCTATGTATGTTCTGTTGATGACTGGTCCGGCTGCGAGCTTGGAGCGCCGGACAACTATCTAAGTCCTTTCGCCGCAGTAAACAGGGCTCGGATTTGGCTCCAGTGTCATTGTATCCCAATTCAACCCATGTTAACCCATTATTGCCCAACGCCTGTCTGCGCTTGGGCCGCGTGATGGGGTTGCGCGACGAGCGTTGTGGGGGATGTGGGGCGTGTTTCTCTCGACCTTCGAGAAACAACTGGACGCCAAGCGCCGCATTGTGGTGCCGCAGGATTTTC
Source organism: Caulobacteraceae bacterium (assembly GCA_035493955.1). Lineage (GTDB taxonomy): Bacteria > Pseudomonadota > Alphaproteobacteria > Caulobacterales > Caulobacteraceae > NCED01. The sequence goes on from DATJHI010000004.1 coordinate 45,950, forward strand.
GCGCCCTTACGGCCGGGCCCTTCGACGGGGTCTTCTGTTTCCCCTCGATCGAGGCCGACTGCATCGAGGGCGGCGGCCAGCCCCTGTTCCAGCAATACCGGTCCTTGATAGAGGAGCTGGCCTTCGGCGACCCGCTCCGGTCCGCGCTCGAGGCCACGGTCTATGGCGGCGCCCATCAGCTCGGTTTTGATTCCGCCGGCCGGATCACCCTGCCGGAGACCTTCTGCGAGCAGTTCGGCCTGACCGACTGGGTCACGGTGGTGGGCCTTGGCGACCGGTTCCAGATTTGGGCCCGCGACGCCTTCCAGGCGCGGCGGTCCGAACAGCGCCTGGTCGCCCGCGAGGGGCTGGCCAAGCTGCGCGACGCCCAACGGCTGCAGAAGACGGGAACGGCGGGATGAGCGCGCCCCATCTTCCCGTCCTGCTGAACGAGGTGGTCGAGGCCGTGGCCCCGGCTCCAGGCCGGCTGCTGGTCGACGCCACCTTCGGCGCCGGCGGTTATAGCCGCGCCTTCCTTGAGACCGGCGCCGCCGTGCGCGCCTTCGACCGGGATCCGGGCGCCGCCCGGTTCGCCGAACCCCTGGCGCGCACCTTTCCCAAGACCTTCAGCCTTACCCAACGCCGCTTCTCCGAACTCGAGGCGGGGTTGGCGGAGGCGGGCGCGGACGCCTGCGACGGGATCGCCTTCGACCTGGGCGTCTCCTCCATGCAGCTGGACGAGGCCGAGCGCGGTTTCTCCTTCATGCGCGACGGACCGCTCGACATGCGGATGGGTGGGGACGGTCCATCGGCCGCCGATCTCGTCAACACCGTCGAGCAGATGGAGCTGTCCCGCCTGTTCTGGACCCTGGGCGAGGAGCGCGCCGCCGGCCGCATCGCCAAGCGCATCGTCCTGCGCCGCCAGGAGCGTCCCTTCGAGCGCACCCTCGACCTGGCCGAGGTGGTCGAGGCCGCCGTGGGCGGACGCAAGGGCGCCCCGACCCATCCCGCCACCCGGGTGTTCCAGGCCCTGCGCATCGCCGTCAACGAGGAGCTGGCCGAGCTCCAGGCCGGACTGGATGCGGCCGAGCGGGTGCTGGCGCCCGGCGGACGGTTGGTGGTGGTGACCTTCCACTCCCTCGAGGACCGGATCGTGAAGGGCTATTTCGCCGAGCGCGCCGGCAAGACCCCGGCCGGCTCCCGCCATCGCCCCCCCGCCGCCCGCGGGCCGGAGCCGAGCTTCGAGCTGCTGTTCAACGGCGCCCGCGCGCCGACCGAAGCCGAGGTGGCGGCCAATCCCCGCGCCCGCTCCGCCAAGCTGCGGGCGGGCGTGCGCACCACCGCCCCCGCCTGGAGGCTGGCCGCATGAACCTGTTCAGGAGCCTGTTCAACCGGCGCGTCCGCGGCTTCCGCCTGGTCGAGGTCCTCGCGGGCGCCTGCCTGGTGACCCTGGTGCTCAGCGTCTACCTGAGCAAGGCTGCGGCCGGACGCGAAGGCGCCGCCATCGCCTCCATCAACAAGGACATTTCGGACGAGCAGCGCCGCGTACGCCTGCTCAAGGCCGAACTCGCCCATCTGGAACAGCCGGAGCGGCTGGAGGCCCTATCCACCCGTTATCTGGCTCTGGGCCCGGTCGCTCCCAAGCGCGAGACCGTCCCCGACGGCCTGACCGAAGTCGCCAGGCAGGCCGGAGCGGATCCGCGATGACCCAGGCCGACCTGCCCGCTCCGCGCCCCACGCCCTCGGCAGGCCACGCCTGGCGCTGGCTGGCCGAAAGCGTCTGGCGGGTCGAGCACGCCTTCGAGCGTTCCAAGGCGGAAGGGCGGGCCGCCGACGACACCCGCCTGCGTATTTTCTTCGTGCTGGCGATCTTCGCCCTGGCCTTCGTCACCCTGGGCGTCGAGGCCGGCAAATCGGCCCTGTTCTCCAAGGTCGGCGGTTCCGGCCTGACGGCTCCGGTCCCGGCCGAGGCGCGGGCCGACATCCTCGACCGCAACGGCCGCCTCTTGGCCCTGGACCTGACCCACTTCGGTCTCTACCTCGATCCGCGCGAGGTCTGGGACAAGGACGAGGTCCGCCGCGACCTGGCCGCGACCCTGCCCAAGCTGGCCAGGGACCGGCTGGAAAAGGCCCTGGCCTCCAATCGCCGCGAATATCTGATCGGCGGCCTGACCCCTCAGGAACGCAACCGCATCCACGACCTGGGCCTGCCGGGGATCGCCTTCGAGGAGGAGGACCGGCGGGTCTATCCCCTGGGCCGGTCCGCCGCCCATCTGATCGGGTTCGCCGATTCCGCCGGCCATGGGCTCGCCGGATCCGAGCGGGCGCTGGACGCCACGATCCGCGGCGCGGCGGGCGCCGAGGCGCCCGTGCAGCTCTCGCTCGACCTGCGGGTCCAGACCGCGCTCGAAGACGAACTCAGGAAGGCGGTGGCGAAATACTCCGCCATCGGCGGCGTCGGCATGGTGGTCGACGTCAAGACCGGCGAGATTCTGGGCTATTCCAGCCAGCCCGACTTCGATCCCAACGAGCCCGGGGCCGCCCCGCCCAGGGCCCTGGTCAACGGCGGGGCCGCTTCGGTCTACGAACTCGGCTCGGTGTTCAAGGCCTTCACCCTGGCCATGGCGCTCGACTCCGGCATGGCGACGCTCGACACCGCGTTCGATGTCAGCCAGCCGCTGGAGATGGGCGGGGGCCATATCCACGACTTCGACAAGGGCGATAAAACCCTGAAGTTGTGGGAGGTGTTCACTCACTCCTCGAACATCGCCGCCGCCAAGCTGGCGGTGCGGGCGGGGCCGGAGCGGATGAAGGACTATTTCCGCCGCTTCGGCCTGCTCTCAGCCGCCCCGAGCGAACTGATCGAATCCGCCCGGCCGATCCTGCCCGCCCGGTTCGACGACAACACCCTGGCCCATATCGCCTTCGGCCAGGGCCTGTCGGTCAGTCCGCTGGCCCTGGCCACGGGCTATCGCGCCCTGCTCGACGGCGGGATCTATGGCCCTCTCACCATCAGGAAGCTGCCGCCGACGACCAAGCCCCAGGGCAAGCGCGTCATCTCGGAGGCCACCTCCTCGGCGCTGCTGCAGCTCATGCGCCTGAACGTCACCGACCCCAAGGGTTCCGGACGCCGCGCGGAATCGCCCGGCCTATTCGTCGGCGGCAAGACCGGCTCGGCCCAGAAGCCGGAGAACGGGCGCTACGGGCGCAACAACGTCTCCTCGTTCGTGGCCGTCTTCCCCTCCGTCGGCCCGATCGACGCCAACCGCTACATGGTGCAGATCACCCTCGATTCTCCGCACGCCACGCCCGACACCTTCGGCTTCATCACCGCAGGCTTCAACGCGGCGCCGACGGCGGGGCTCGTCATCAACCGCATCGCGCCGTTCCTCGGCGTCAAGCGCGTGCCTGGGGCGGCGCTCTCCCAGGCCCCGCCCGTCGTCTCGGGAGCCGAATGATGAGCGCGCCGCGGCGGCTGTCCGAAATCGTGGAACGCGCCCTCGACGCCGATCCGGTCATCGCCGGCGTCACCGCCGACAGCCGCAAGGTGGCTCCCGGCGTCCTGTTCGCCGCCCTGCCCGGGGCCAAGGTCGACGGCCGCAGCTTCATCCCCGCCGCCATCGCCGCCGGCGCCGCCGCCATCCTCGGCCCCGAAGACACCCCGGACCAGGCCGTGCCCACCGTGCGCGCCGGCGACGTGCGCCGCGCTTACGCCCTGGCCGCCGCCCGCTTCTATGGCGCGCAGCCCCCGGTGGTCGTGGCCGTCACCGGGACCAACGGAAAGACATCGGCGGCGACCTTCTGCCGCCAGATCTTCACCCGGCTCGGCCGCCAGGCCGCCAGCCTCGGCACCCTGGGGCTGCAGACCGCCGACCAGTCCCTGTCCACCCCACCCGGCCTGACCACCCCGGACGCCGCCGAGATCGCCCGCCTGGCCGCCGAGCTTTGCGCCCACGGCGTCACCCATCTGGCCCTGGAGGCTTCGTCCCACGGCCTCGACCAGCGCCGTCTCGACGGCCTGACCCTGACCGCGGCGGGCTTCACCAACCTCACCCAGGACCACCTGGACTATCATCCCGACATGAACGCCTACCGGGCGGCCAAGCTTCGGCTGTTCGAGGCCCTGCTGCCCCGCGGCGCCGCCGCGGTGCTCAATGCCGACGCTGCCGATTTCCCCGCCTTCGCCGCCGCGGCGGTAGTGCATGGCCAGACCGTCCTGTCCGTAGGCGAGGCCGGCCAAGGCCTGCGCCTGGTCTCCCGGACCCCGACGCCGGAGGGCCAACGCCTCGTCGTCCATGCCGAAGGGTTGGACGTGGAGGTCCGTCTGCCCCTCGCCGGCGCCTTCCAGGCCTCCAACGCCCTGGTCGCGGCGGGCCTGTGCATCGCCGCGGGCGAAGATGCGGCCGCCGCGCTGGGCGCCCTCGAACACCTGATCGGCGCCCCCGGACGGCTTCAGCGGGTCGGGGCCGGCGTCCGGGGCGGAGAGGCCTATGTGGACTACGCCCACACCCCCGACGGCCTGCGCACCGTGCTTTCGGCCCTGCGCCCCCACGTCCGCGGCCGGCTGATCGTGGTGTTCGGCGCCGGCGGCGACCGCGACCGGGCCAAGCGCCCCCTGATGGGCGGCGCGGCCGCCGAACTGGCCGACCTCGTCATCGTCACCGACGACAATCCCCGCAGCGAGGACCCGGCGGCGATCCGCAGGGCGATCCTGGCCGCCGCCCCCGCCGCCCTGGAAGTGGGCGACCGCCGCGCCGCCATCCGGGCCGCCGCCGAGCAGCTTCGCGACGGCGACATCCTGGTGGTCGCCGGCAAGGGCCACGAACGGGGCCAGATCGTCGGCGACCAAGCCCACCCCTTCGACGACGTGGAAGAGACGGCCCTGGCGCTCGGAGGCGTGCATGCCTGAGGCCCTGTGGACAGCCGACGAGATCGCGCGCGCCGTCGACGGCCAGGTCGAGGGCGGCTTCTTCGCCGCGAACGGCGTCTCCATCGACACCCGCAGCCTGGAGCCGGGCGACCTGTTCGTGGCCCTCGCCGGAGCCCGCGACGGCCATGAGTTCCTGGAGGCGGCGTTCGGAAGCGGGGCGACCGGGGCCCTGGTCAGCCGTCCGTCGAGCCGCCCCTGCGTCCGTGTGGACGACACCTTCGCCGCGCTGGAGGCCTTGGGCCGGGCCGCCCGCGACCGCGCGCCCCAGACCCGCCGCGCCGCCGTCACCGGTTCGGTCGGCAAGACTAGCGTCACCCAGGCGATCGCCGCCGGTCTGCGCCTGGCCGGGCGCGCCCACAGCTCGGTCAAGTCCTACAACAACCACATCGGCGTGCCCCTGACCCTGGCCCGCATGCCCAGGGACACGGAACGCGCGGTGTTCGAGATCGGCATGAACCACGCCGGCGAAATCGGGCCCCTCTCGCGACAGGTCCGGCCGCACGCCGCCCTGGTCACCGTGGTCGGCCCCGTGCACGTGGAGAACTTCCCCGACGGCGAGACGGGCGTCGCCAAGGCCAAGGCCGAGATCTTCGAGGGCCTCGCCCCCGGCGGCGTGGCCGTGCTCAATGCCGACGACAAATGGTTCGACCTCCTCGCCGCCGCGGCCAGGGCCAGCGGCGCGCGGATCGTCACTTTCGGCGCCAAGGCCGGATGCGACGCCGGGCTGGAGGGCTTCGCCCCATCCGGCGACGGCGCGGTGGTCGGCGCCCGGCTGCATGGCCGCGAATTGAGCTTCCGCATCGGCCAGACCGGCGCCCACTGGGGACCGAACAGCCTGGCCGCGCTGCTGATGCTGGAGGCGCTGGACGTCCCGCTCGAAACGGCCCTCGAAGGGCTGAAGGAGTTCGCGCCGCTGGAAGGCCGCGGGGCGCTGCGCAGCGTCGAGACCGACCATGGCCCTTTCACCCTCATCGACGAGAGCTACAACGCCAATCCGCTGTCGATGCAGGCGGCCCTGGCGGCCCTGGCCGCCCGGCCGACCCGCGGCCGGCGTATCGCGGTCCTGACCGACATGCTGGAGCTCGGCCCCGAGGCCCCGCTCCGCCACGCCGAACTGCTCGGCCCTATCGAGGCCGCCGGCGTCGACATGGTGTTCTGCGCCGGGCCGTTGATGCACAGCCTCTGGAGCGTCTTGCCGCCCGCCCGCCGGGGGGCCTGGACCGAGACGGCGGCCGAGCTTGCGCCCCTGGTCCACGCCGTGGTCCGGGCCGGCGACGTGGTCATGGTCAAGGGTTCGAACGGCTCCCAGGCCTCGACCGTCGTCAAGGCGCTGATCCACTCTGCCCAATCCGCCTCGGCCGGGGAGGGCCGCTGATGTTCTTCCTGCTCTACCAGCAGCTCGATCCGCACGAGCACTACATCCCGCTCCTGAACCTGATGCGGTACCTGACCTTCCGCACCGGCATGGCCCTGTTCACGGCCCAGCTCGTCTGCGTGATGATGGGGAGCCGCTTCATCAACTGGATGCGGACCAAGCAGGGCCGCGGCCAGCCGATCCGCGCCGAGGGCATCGAACGCCACGTCATCGAAAAGGGCGGCACGCCCACCATGGGCGGCTTCATGATCCTGGCCGGGGTGGTGGTAGGGACCCTGCTGTGGGCGGACCTGTCCAACCCCTATGTCTGGACCGTGCTGCTGGTGACGGCCAGTTTCGGACTGCTGGGCTTCCTCGACGACTACGCCAAGGTGGCCAAGCAGACCACCGCCGGCGTCTCTTCGGGCATGAAGCTTGCGGCCCAGTTCCTGGTCGCCGGCGTCGCCACCTACGTCATGATCCGGGTCGGCGCGGTCATGCCGCACAGCCGCGGGCTGGAGACCTCGATCGCCTTTCCGGCCTTCAAGGAGCTGGTCTGGAACGTCGGCTGGTTCTACGTGATCTTCGGCATGGTGGTGATCGGCGGGTTCTCCAACGCGGTGAACCTGACCGATGGCCTGGACGGCCTGGCCATCGTGCCGGTGATGATCGCCGCGGCCGCCTTCGGCTTCATCGCCTATCTGATCGGCAACGTCCGCTTCGCCGACTATCTGCAGGTCCACTACGTCGCCGGCACCGGCGAGCTGGCCATCATCTGCGGGACCCTGATCGGCGCCGGCCTGGGCTTCCTCTGGTACAACGCGCCCCCGGCCCGGATCTTCATGGGCGACACCGGGTCCCTGGCCTTGGGCGGGGCGCTCGGGACCATGGCGGTCGCCACCAAGCACGAGATCGTCCTGGCCGTCATTGGCGGCCTGTTCGTGGTCGAGACCCTGTCGGTGATGATCCAGGTCGGCTACTTCAAGGCCACCGGCAAGCGTGTCTTCCTGATGGCGCCGATCCACCACCACTTCGAAAAGCTCGGTTGGCGCGAGTCCACCGTGGTGATCCGGTTTTGGATCATCGCGGTCATGCTCGCCCTGATCGGCCTCGCCACCTTGAAGCTGAGATAGGGAGGGCGCGCGCAGGTGATCCCGGTCCGCGGCTTCGAAGGCAAGCGTGTCGCCGTGTTCGGCCTCGCCCGCACCGGGCTGACGGCCGCGCGCGCGCTGATCGCCGGCGGAGCCGAGGTCGTGCTCTGGGACGAAAAGCCCGCCGCCCGCGCGGAGGCTGCAGGCGAAGGTCTGCCCGTCGAGGATCTCGCCGCCGCCGATTGGTCCCGGTTCGACGCGCTGATGTTGTCGCCGGGGGTCCCGCTCACCCACCCCGAGCCGCACTGGACCGTCCGGGCCGCCAAGGCCGCGGGGGTGGAGATCATCGGCGACGTCGAGCTGTTCGCCCGCACCGTCAACGCCGCCCCCGACTGGCGCCGCCCCAAGGTCGCGGCCATCACCGGCACCAACGGCAAGTCCACCACCACCGCGCTCCTGGGCCATATCTCCATGGCCGCCGGCAAGGACACCCGGATCGGCGGCAATATCGGCGTCGGCGTCCTGGGCCTGGACGACATGCACGGCGGCGCCGTGTACGTGCTGGAGCTCTCGTCCTATCAGCTCGACCTCACCTCGAGCCTGAAGCCCGACGCGGCCGTCCTGCTCAACATCTCCCCCGACCATCTCGAGCGCCATGGCGGCATGGACGGCTATGTCGAGGCCAAGCGCCGGGTGTTCCTGAACCAAGTCAAGGGCGACACCGCCGTGATCGGCGTCGACGACCCCTGGTGCCAGCGCATCTGCACCGACCTGGTGGTGGCCAACCGGCGCACCATCCGCCCGATCTCGGCCGCCAAGTCGATGGGCCGGGGCGTCTATGTCCTGCAGGGCATCCTCTATGACGCCACCGGCGACCGGGTCGGCGAGGTTGCCGACCTGACCCGCGCGCGCGCCCTGCCGGGCCGGCACAACTGGCAGAACGCCGCCGCCGCCTATGCCGCCGCCCTGGCCTTGGGCATCCGGCCGGACGTGGCCGCCGAGGCCTTGATGAGCTTTCCGGGCCTGGCCCACCGGATGGAGGACGCCGGCGCCATCGGCAAGGTCCGCTTCGTCAACGACAGCAAGGCCACCAACGCCGACGCGGCGCGCCAGGCCATGAGCACCATCCCGCGCTTCTACTGGATCGCCGGCGGGGTGCCGAAGGCCGGCGGCATCGCGCCGCTGGAGGACCTGTTCGGCCGTGTCGAAAAGGCCTATCTGATCGGCGAGGCCGCCCCCGATTTCGCCAAGGTGCTGGAAGGGCGCGCGCCCTATACCCAATGCGGCGACCTGGAACAGGCGGTGGCCAGCGCCTATCGCGACGCGGCCGCCACGGGCCGGGAGGCGGTGGTGCTGTTGTCGCCCGCCTGCGCTTCGTTCGACCAGTTCCCCGATTTCGAAGTGCGCGGCGACGCCTTCAAGGCGGCGGTGCAGGCGCTCGGCGCACAGGCGCCGGCCGAGGCGCGGGCGTAACCAAACCGGCCGCCGGGCGTTTCCCTGCAATGGCGGATGGGACGGGCGCTGCGGCGCACCTCCCGTCTGATCGCGCCGGCGGCGGCCGGCGGCTATTGGGAGATTTAACGATGCTGCTGCCTACAGGCGCGACGGTGGCTGTCGCCGACGGCAAGACGCTCAGCCTCTTCCGCAACACCGGCAAGGAAGGGGCCCCCAAACTGCACCTGCTGAGCCCCGGCGCCGTGGATGGCGACCACAGCGGAGCCGACGTCGGCCATCGGAGCAGCTTCGCCAATCCGGACGACCGCACAGTCCAGGAGGATGGGTTCGCCGTCGGCGTCGCCGACCTGCTCAACCGGGAAGTGCTGGACGGCAACATCGCCGAACTGGTGGTCATCGCGCCGCCCCGGACCCTCGGCGAGCTGCGCAAGCACTATCACCGCAGGCTGTCCGCGGTGCTGATGGGCGAGATCGGCAAGGAGCTAGCCGGCCGTTCGGTCGCAGACATCGAACAGACCATCGTTGCGGCGTGACCCCTAGCCGTCGGTTTTCCGGCGCGGCGCCAGATAGGTGACCAGGTCCCAGGCGTTGCGAACGCCCACCAGCAACAGCGCCGTCAGAAGGGCGCCGAGCGCCAGCGGTGCGTCGGCCGTGCGCGCACACAATCCGGCGGCGGCGGCGCCCAGGGCCAGATAGATCGCCGCCGGGGTCACGCCATAGCACCACAGATCGCTCCAGTGCGGCGTGGTCGGGACCTTGCCTCGATGGATCGTCCAGGAGACCACGGCCGAATAGATCAGCCCTATCAGAGCGGCTGCGCCCACCGCCGCGCACGCCAGCGTCGGCGTCATGCCGGGGGTCAGGGCCATGGCCGAGAGCACCAGCACCACGGCGAAGTGGAAAACCGTCGGGGTCATGAACACGCTGGCGCCCGTGGCGGCGCTCTCAGTCTCCAAACTGGAGGTGAGGGTGGCGACCACGAACAACAGGCCGATCAGGGCCGCCGCCGCCGAGCCGATCAGAAGGTAGAAGCTGTCCCAGTCGTGAAACATGGTCGCCGCGCCCAGAGGAGCCTCGCTTCAAACCATCCTAATCCCGGATAGGCGCGCCCGTCCCGCCGGGAATTAGGGGCGTGGAGGCGCCGCGTTCGCCTACACGAATGTCAGCATCCCGACCGGACGACGACAGATTCGATCGCCTAGCCTTGAGCCCGGGCCGCGCTCCGCGGACTGCGCCGGGTTGCGTCAATTCGGTGCACCCCCTAGCGCCGCGGCTCCGGTTGGCGGAAAGGTGTTTGCCCCCTCGCACCATCGGGCGAATCTGAGAGATGAACATCAGCGCGGCGTCGACCGCAGCCAAACCGGCTGAGGTCGAAGGCTTTTTCGACACTCATTTCTACACCCCTCTCGGGGGCGTGCTGACCCGTGTCCTGGCCCTGACGCCCCTGACGCCGAACGACGTCTCCTGGCTGTCGGTGGCCGCCGCCCTCGCCGCCGCCCTGGCCTATTTCCAGCCCACCTTGCAGGGCGCCTTGATCGGCTCGGCGCTGCTGCTGTTCAGCGGCGTGCTCGACAGCGCCGACGGCCAACTGGCCCGCGCCACCGGGCGCACCTCCGAACTCGGCGAGACCCTGGACGGATTCTGCGACAGCCTCTCCTTCGGCCTGATCTACGCCGCCGCCGCGCTGTCCTTCGTGATCCATGAGCGGGGCTCCGTTCCGCTGATCGCCATCCTGGCCCTGACCGCCGCCTTCTCCCATTCGCTGCAGTCGTCCCTGGTCGACTTCGAGCGGCAGCTGCTGATCCACTACCTGACCGGCCGCGGCCGGGTGCTGCGCGAGGACGGGGAGACCCTGAAGCGCGATCTGGTCGAGGGACGCGCCCGTGGGGAGGGCTGGTGGCCGCAGCTCTTGCGTCGAGTCCGCATGGACTATTGCGGCCGCCAGCGCCGGTGGCTGCGTGGAAGCGTCGATCTTCTGGAGCTGCACCAAAGCCACATCGCGCCGTTCCCGGACCGCGCCGCCTGGTTCGCCGACCGCTATCGGGACGAGGTCAGACCGCTGATGCGCTGGTGGACCATCCTAGCGCCCAACAGCCATACCCTGGGCATACTGGTCTGCGGCTTCATCCCGTTCGTGCTGGCCGGAACCGGGATCGCGCGCATGGGCCTGACCCTGGTCTTCCTGTTCGACATCGGCCTCAACTTCACCGTGCCCTTTCTGCTGACGGCCCAGGCGCACATCGATCGGCAAATGGCCGAGGCCATCGCCGCCCTGGACGAGCGCGGGACGGGCGATCTGCAGGCCTTCAACCTGCAAGCGGCGCGATGACCGGGACCCTGACAGCCCAGACCGCCGTGCGGGCTCCGCGCCGCGCGGACGACGCGGCCCTGGAGTGCCTGCTGTTCGATTTCGGCGGCACCCTCGATTGCGACGGGGTGGCCTGGAAGGAGCGGTTCCAGGGCCTGTACCGGGGCGAAGGGGTGGAGCTGGCGGACCCGGCCTGGGCGCGGATCTTCTACGACGCCGACGATCCCCTGGTCGGCGCCCTCGCCGCCGAGGTCGACCTGGCTGAGACGGCGCGCAGGCTGGTCGCCAATATCGAGGCGGGCCTGGCGGGCGCGGGCCTCGGCGACGGGGGTGCGCGGGGGGCCAGGGTGGTCGCCCGCCTGCTGGACGAGACCGAAACCGTGGTGGCGCGCAACCGGATGGTGCTGCAGGCGCTGGGGCGGCGTTACCGGTTGGGCATCGTCTCCAATTTCTACGGCAATCTGCACGGCGTTTGCGACGGCCTGGGGCTGAGCCGGTTCTTCGGAGCCATGGTCGACAGCGAGGTCGTGGGCGCCAGGAAGCCCGAGCCGGCCATCTTCAAGGCGGCCATGGGACCCCTGGACGCCGCGCCGGCCGCAACCCTGATGGTCGGCGATTCCCTGCACCGGGATCGGGAGGGGGCGATCCTATCCGGCCTCGACTTCATCTGGATCGCCCCGGCGGAGGCCCGCCCGGCGGCCGGGGCGGGCGGCGCTGGTCAGCGGGCGATCGCCAGCCTAGACGGCCTGATGGGGATGCTGCTGTGAGCGCCTCGCCGGCCTGGCGCGGCGGGATCATCGCCGCTGGACACGGGGAGCGCCTGCGTCAGGGCGGCTGGACCGGCAGCAAGGCGATGGCCCCGGTGGGCGGGCGACCCCTGATCGACCATGCCCTGGATCGTTTCCGCGCCGCAGGTCTCGATCGGACCTCGGTGCTGATCAATGCGGAAAGTCCGGACGCCCTGCGGTGGCTCCATGGCCGCGGCGACGTCGATCTTATTGTGAAGACGACGCCGTCCTCCTACGCGAGTTTCAGTCTGATGGCCGAGCGTCTGAGGGGAACCCGGTCCGTGATCACCACCGTCGACGGCGTCATGCCGGCCGAGGACTTCGCCGGCTTCGTCGAGGCTGCGGCGGCCCTGCCGGAGGATGCGGTGGGCCTGGGCGTCACCGGCCATGTGGACGACGAGAACCCCCTGTGGGCGGACCTGGCGCCTTCGGACGGGCGTATCCGGCGCCTGGGCGGCGATCCGGCGGCCCATGTCACTGCCGGCCTCTACAGCCTTCCGGCGCACACGCCGCCCCTGGGAACGCAAAGGTTCGAGCGGCTGCGCGACTACCTGTCCTGGCTCGTGGGCCAGGGTCATCCCGTATACGGACTTGTCCTGCCCATAGTCTTCGACGTCGACCGGCCCTGGGATATCGCGCAAGCCGAACAGGCGCTTGCCCACCATGCCGGCATCAGGAGTGCGCCATGAAGTCCGAGCGGCTGTGTTGGGGGATCTATCGCGAGAGTTCCCACTCGCCCGGCCGGGTCGACGACGACGCCGCCATACTGGATGCGGTGGGCAAGGTCCTGTCGGAAACCGGGTTTACGGTCGCCGTGGTCCACGCCGACGCCGCCGACGTGGCCCTGCAGACCCCGGGCGCGCGCATCTTCTGCATGTGCGAGCAGGAGGCGATCCTGGCCCGCCTGGACAAGGCGGTCGAGGGGGGGGCGGTGGTGATCAACACGCCTGCGGCCATCCGCAACACCTACCGCTCCCTGACCCGCGCCAGGTTCATCGCGGCGGGAGTCTCCGCGCCGCAAAGCTGGCTGGTCTCGACCGCCGATCCCGGCCGCAGGCCCGCCGACCAGGTCTGGATCAAGCGCGCCGACTTCCACGCCACCCAGGCCGACGACGTGATCTTCGCCGCGGACGACGGCGAATGGGCCAGCGCCATCGAGCTTTTCGCCCGGCGCGGCATGGGTTCGGCCGTGGTGCAGGTCCACGCTCCCGGCGACTTGATCAAGTTCTACGGCGTGCGCGATCCGGGCGCGGCCACGTCCTGGTTCGAATGGTTCTACCATCAGGACCAGACCCTCATGGGCCACGCCTTCGAGCAGTCCGCCCTGGCCGGAACGGCCTTCCACGCGGCCGAGGCCCTGGGCGTCGACGTGTTCGGCGGCGACGCCATCATCGGGGCCGACGGCTCCGTCACCATCATCGATCTCAACGCCTGGCCGAGTTTCGCCCGCAAGCGGGCCTCCGCCGCGGCGGCCATCGCCGCCCGTTTGACCCACGCCTTCGAACCCGAGCTCAGCGTCTATTCCTGAGCGCGCCCCTAATTTTACCGACAACGGATTTTGCGACGCCCATGGCCGACGATCTGCCCCAGCCCTTCACCATCGCCCACCACAAGATCGGTGAGCCGCGTGCCGTTCCAGGTCCCCGGTCGAAGGAGATCTTCGCCCGCGAGGCGCAGATCATGGCCCCGGGACTGCAGTCCATCGCCCTGTTTTCCCAGATGGCTGTCGACCATGCGCACGGCTGCACCATCGTCGACGCCGACGGGGCCGAGTATCTCGATTTCGTCGCCGGGATCTGCGTCGGCAGCCTAGGCCACGCCCACCCCAAATACACCGCCCGCGTCGCCGACCAGCTGAGCCGCGCCACCTTCGGCAGCTTCACCACCGAGAACCGCCTGAAGTTCCTGGAGCTGGTGAAGTCGATCCTGCCCGAGGGCCTGACCCACCTGCAGATGTTCTCGGGCGGGGCGGAAGCGGTCGAGGCGGCCCTGCGCCTGGCCAAGTCGGCCACGGGGAAATACGAATTCATCGGCTTCTGGGGCGGCTTCCACGGCAAGACCGGCGGCGTCGCCGGCTTCCTGGCCGCGACCTCGAAGCAGAACCTGGGGCCGAACCCGCCGGGGCTGTCGATGAGTCCCTACGCCAACTGCTACCGCTGCCCGTTCAAGCTGGAGCATCCCTCCTGCGGACTGGCCTGCGTCGACCACCTGCGCAATTCGATCAAGCACGGCACCCGCAAGGAGATCGCCGCCATCCTCATCGAGCCGATGCAGGGGACGGCCGGCAACGTCATCCCCCCCGACGACTTCCTGCCGGCGGTGAAGGCGGTGGCGCACGAATTCGACGCTCTCCTGATCGTCGACGAGGTGCTCACGGGCTTCGGCCGCACCGGCAAGATGTTCGCCTCCAACCACTCGGGCGTGGTCGGCGACGTCATGACCGTCGGCAAGGGCATCGGCGGCGGCTTCCCGATGAGCGGGGTCGCCGCCTCGCTCGAACTGATGTCGGTGCTGCCCTTCGGGGAACCCAGCGGTTCGTCGTCGAGCTATGGAGGCAATCCCCTCGCCGCCGCCGCCGGCCGTGGGGCGGTGGAGGTCATCCTGGAGGAGGACCTGGTCGGCAATTCCGCCCGCGTCGGCGCGGTGCTGCTGAAGGCCTGCCAGGGGCTGATGGAGAAGTATCGCTTCATCGGCGACGTGCGCGGGCGCGGCCTGATGATCGGGGTCGAGATGGTCGCCGACCGCAAGACCAAGGAGCCCCTGGACAAGACCATCACGCGGGCCCTCTTCGAGGCCTGTCTGAAGCGCGGCCTGATCACCATGTCCTATTCCAACGTCATCCGGATCAATCCGCCCCTGGTGATCACCGAGGCCGAGGCCCTGCAAGGCGTGGCCATCCTCGACGAGGCGATGGCCGAGATCGTGGAGCGGTTCTCCCTGCAATGACGGCTGCGCGAGTGTTGCGCGGCGCGATCATCGGTTACGGCCACGTCGCGGCCGAAGGACATGCCCCGGTATGGGCCGACCGCAAGGGCGCGACGATCGTCGCGGCGGTCGACGCCTCGCCGGACCGGCGCGAGCGCTTCCGCCGCGCCCATCCCGGCGGGCGCGCCCACGCCGCGGTCGAGACTCTGCTCGCCGAGGAGACCCTGGACTTCGTCGACGTCTGCACCCCGCCCAGCAGCCATGCCGCGGTGGTGATGGCGGCTCTGGGCGCCGGCCTGCACGTCCTGTGCGAAAAGCCCCTGACCACCTCGGTCGCCGACGCCCTGGCCATCGCCGACGCTGCGGGCCGCAACGGCCGCGTGGTCCATGCAGTGCACAACTGGCTGGCCGCGGCCCTGTGCCGACAGGTCTCGGCCCTGGTCGACGCCGGCCGGGTGGGGACCGTGCGACGGGTGACCTGGCGCACCCTGCGCACCAAGCCTTCGGTGGCGGTCGGCGACAATTCGGAGGTCAACTGGCGGCTGGATCCGGCCATCGCCGGCGGCGGCATCCTGCTCGACCACGGCTGGCACGCCGCCTATTGCGTGGCCCGCTGGGCCGGCTCGCCTCTGCGCCGCCTGTCCGCCCGCCTGGAATCCCGCCGCTTCCTGGACCTCGCCGTCGAGGACACCGCCACGGTCGATCTCGATTTCGGCGAGGCTTCCGGCCAGATCTTCCTGACCTGGGCGGCCGAGGAGCGGGCCAACACGGTTTCGGTCGAGGGCGACCGCGGCCGCATAGAGATCGTCGGCGACGAGGTGGTGCTGCACGGCCCGGGCGGCGGAGAGCGCTGGTCCTGCCCGCCCGCCTTGTCGGAGGGGTCGCACCACCCAGACTGGTTCGCCGCGGTGGCGGACGATTTCATCGCCGCGGCCCGGGGCGAGGCGGCTTCGAATCTGGAGGAGGCGGTGCTTTGCGCCCGCGTCATGGACGCTGCCAAGGCGTCGAGCGCCGCCGGCGGGGCCTGGACCGCCCTCGACGGAGATTGACCTGTTCGGCGATAGCTGAAACTAACGGCCCCCACACCCCCCCGCCGTAGCCCCTTGCGTGGCCGTTCGGGGCCTCCGCCCTCAGGGAACGGCATTGCTCCAGTACAAGATCCTCTATTTCGACGCCGACGGCGCGCTCCTCTACAGCGGCCGGATGGACAGCGCCGGCGACGACGAGGCCCTCGAGCGGGTCGCCGCCCTGCATCACGCCCATGCCGTCGAGCTATGGCGCGGCGAACAATGCGTGCGCCGTTTCGAGCCCGCCAAGTCGAGCTGATCCAGGGCCTTAGATCAGTTTGGCCCTGAACAGGGCCGCCGCCAGCAGCAGGCCGCAGAACACCACCCAGAAAGCCGCGCCCAAGGCCAGCGAACGCCAGTCCCGCGGCTTGCGCTGGGGCTGCAGGGCGGGGACGGAGGCCGTCGGCGCGGGCATCGCGACCCCGGCCCGTTCGTCGGCGATGCGATACAGGATCTCGGCGGCGATCGGTCCCTGGTGCGGCAGGTCGAGCGAAGCAGCGGCGTGCTCGACCAGCGTCGACAGGGCCTTCAGCTTGTCGTCATAGCTCAGGCCGCCCGCCACCACGAACTGGGCGGAGGTGATGGTGACGTTTCCGTTCTGAACCACGGCGTTGGTGATCTTCGCGCCCAATCGAACGCTCCTTCACGCCCATCCGGTCCGGTCGGACCGCGCCCCAAGTCTTCGCACCGGCGAGAGCGCCCCGCAAGCGCGGCCGGGGCCGCAACCCTCTTCGAGTCGAGATTTCGCGCCGGAAAAGAAACGCTTAACCCTAACCCTTCACAACGGTTTGCGAGCGGGCGTCGAATGCGTCGGCCATTGCCTCAAAGGCTCTCGGGAAACAGCGAGACCTCATGACCGTCGCCTACCAGCCTCACGCTTTCGCCCGAACGGACCGCTCGTGGCTGGGACTCTGGTGGTGGACGACAGATCGCCTGCTTCTCGGCGCCACCGCGGCGCTGATCGGCCTCGGGGTGATGCTGTCGTTCGGGTCCAGCCCCGCGGCGGCCGCACGCATCGGCCTGTCCGACCCGTTCCATTTCGCGGTCCGCCAGTGTCTTTATGGCGGCATCGGCGCGGCCATCCTGGTGACGGTCTCGGCCCTGTCGCCCAAGGGCGTGCGGCGCCTGGCCTTGTTCGTCTACGTCATCGCCATCGTCGTCATGGCCACGCTGCCCGTGGTCGGCCACAGCGCCAAGGGCGCGGCCCGCTGGCTGCAGCTCGGCGGCTTTTCGCTTCAGCCCTCCGAGTTCATGAAGCCGGCCCTGATCGTCCTGGCGTCCTGGATGTTCGCCGAGGCCCAGAAGGGGGAGGGCGTTCCGGGAGTCTCCATCGCCTTCGGACTCTACGGCCTGGCCGTGGTGCTGCTGCTGCTGGAGCCCGACGTCGGCCAGACCGTGCTGATCACCATCGCTTTCGGGGCCGCCTTCTTCATGGCCGGGGTGCCGTTCGGCTGGATGCTGCGCCTGGGGGCGGTGGCCGTCGGCGGCTTCGTCATGATCTATTTCACGTTCGGCCACGTGGCCGCGCGCTTCCACAAGTTCCTGTCGCCCGAAAGCGCCGACACCCACCAGATCGACCGCGCGGCCGAGGCCATCGCCGCGGGAGGCCTGTTCGGGCGAGGCCCGGGCGAAGGGGTGATGAAACGCCACGTGCCCGACCTGCACACCGACTTCATCTATTCGGTGGCCGCCGAGGAGTTCGGCCTGGTGTTCTCCCTCAGCCTGATCGCCCTCTTCGCCTTCGTGGTGGTGCGCGGCCTCTACAAGGCGATGAAGCTGTCGGACGCCTTCGAGCAGGTGGCCGCGGCCGGCCTGTTCGTGCTCCTGGGCCAGCAGGCGATCATCAATGTGGCGGTGAACCTGAACATGATCCCGACCAAGGGCATGACCCTTCCGTTCATCTCCTACGGCGGCTCGTCGATGCTGGCCATGGGCCTGACCCTGGGCATGGCCCTGGCCCTGACCCGTCGCCGCCCGGGCGCCTACAAGGCTCCCGAGGGCCTGGCGATGGCGGGGTCGGCGCTCGGCTGATCGGCGCCTGCGCGAAGACGTGTAAACTGTACGGACTGCGGACCTTGTCGGACGGGAGTATTGCGTGACCGCGAGCCGCCTCGCCATCGTCGCCGCCGGAGGCACCGGCGGCCATCTGTTTCCGGCCGAGGCCCTGGCCCGGACCTTGACCGACCGCGGCTGGCGCGTGGTGCTGGCCACCGACGCCCGCGGCGCCCAGTACGCCCAGGATTTCCCGGCCGAGGAGCGCCTCGCCCTGGAGGCCGCCACCTTCAAGGCCGGCGACCCCATCGGCGTGGTCCGGGGCGCCTGGCGGATCGCCGCCGGAGTGATCCAGGCGCGCGCGGCCTTCAGGCGGCTCAAGCCCGCCATCGTGGTGGGGTTCGGGGGCTATCCGTCGCTGCCGTCGCTGCTGGCGGCCCGTGCGGCCGGGGGGCGCACCCTGATCCACGAGCAGAATGCGGTGCTGGGCCGGGTCAACCGGCTGGTCGCGCCCCGCGTCGACGCCGTCGCCTGCGCCTTCCCCACGCTGGAGAAGGCCTCGCCGGCGGTCAAGGCCCGGGCCCATGTGGTCGGCAATCCGGTCCGGGCCGAGATCCGCGCCCTCTATGACCGGCCCTATGCGCCGCCCGGCGACACCGTGCGGGTGCTGGTCACCGGCGGCAGCCAGGGCGCGCGCCTGCTGTCGGAGATGGTTCCCGACGCGGTGGCCCTGCTGCCCGAGGCCCTGCGCCTGCGCCTGAGGATCGAACAGCAGACCCGGATGGAGTCGCTGGAATTCGCCCGCCACGCCTATGCCGAGGCTGGCGTCGAGGCCGAGATCGCCCCCTTCTTCCGCAACATGGCCGGCCGGCTGGCGGCGGCTCACCTGGTGGTCGGCCGCGCCGGCGCCTCGACGGTCTGCGAACTGGCGGTGGCGGGCCTGCCTTCGGTGCTGGTCCCGCTGGCCATCGCCGCCGACGACCACCAGCGGTTCAACGCCAAGCTGCTGACCGACGTGGGCGCCGCCGAAGTGGTGGCCGAGCACCACATGACCGCCGAGCACCTGGCCGACGTGCTGGCCCGGCTGATCGGGGACGACCAGGGCCTGGCCCGTAGGGCCGCCGCCGCCCGAAGCGTCGCCCAGCCCCAGGCCGCGGAGCGTCTGGCCGACCTGGTGGAAGCGACGGCGGGGTAGGGGTCTCCTCGGTCGCCTGCCGGTTTTGCATTCGCCGCAAATCGTCTAACCAAGCGACATGAACCTGCGCCCCACGCCCTTCCCCATCGGCCCCATACACTTCATCGGGATCGGCGGCATCGGCATGAGCGGCATCGCCGAGATCATGTTGAAGATCGGCTATGCGATCTCCGGCTCGGACGCCAAGGCGAGCGCCAACACCGAGCGGCTGGAACGGCTCGGCGCGCGCATCTTCATCGGCCACGACCCGGCCAACGTCGACGGCGCCAGCGCCGTGGTGTTCTCCACGGCGGTCAAGCCGGACAACCTGGAATACGCCGCCGCCCGCGAGCGCCGCATCCCCCTGGTCCGCCGGGCCGAAATGCTGGCCGAGCTGATGCGGCTGCAAAATTCGGTGGCGGTGGGGGGCACCCACGGCAAGACCACCACCACCTCGATGATCGCCGCCCTGCTGGACGCCGGCGGCCTCGACCCCACGGTGGTCAACGGCGGCATCATCAACGCCTACGGCACCAACGCCAAGGTCGGCGGCGGCGAGTGGATGGTGGTGGAGGCCGACGAGTCCGACGGCTCGTTCCTGCGGCTGAAGTCCACGGTGGCCGTGGTCACCAACATCGACCCCGAGCACCTGGACCACTACGGCGACTTCGAAGCGGTCAAGAAGGCCTTCTGCGACTTCGTCGAGAACATCCCCTTCTACGGCTTCGCCGCGGTCTGCCTCGACCATCCGGAGGTCCAGGCCCTGACCGCGCGGGTCACCAACCGGCGGCTCGTCACCTATGGGACCAACCCTCAGGCCGAGGTCCGGGGCCTGACCGTGGCCATGGGGCCGGACGGCGCCCGTTTCGACGTGATCATCAGCGCCCGCAACGCCGAGCCGATCCGGCTGGAGCGCCTGCACCTGCCGATGACCGGCCGGCACAACGTCCTGAACGCCCTGGCGGCCATCGCCGTCGCCCACGAGCTGGGCGTCCCGGGCGACGCGATCCGCGAAGGGTTGGCTGGGTTCGAGGGGGTCAAGCGCCGCTTCACCGTCACCGGCATGGGCGGGGGCGTGCGGGTGGTGGACGACTACGGCCACCACCCCGTGGAGATCGCCGCGGTCCTGCGCGCCGCCCGAGACCTGCAGGGACCGGACGGCAAGGTCGTCGCCGTGGTCCAGCCGCACCGCTATTCGCGCCTGCAGGACCTGTTCGCGGAGTTCTCGAGCTGCTTCAACGACGCCGACGCGGTCGTCGTCGCCGAGGTCTACGCCGCCGGGGAAGCGCCCATCGAGGGGGTGAGCCGCGACACCCTGATCGAGGGCCTGCGCCGCGCCGGCCACCGCCGTGTCCTGGCTCTCGACAACCCCGCCGCCCTGCCCGGCCTGGTGGCGCAGGAGGCCAAGGCGGGCGACCTCGTGGTCTGCCTCGGCGCGGGGGACATCACCACCTGGGCCTACGCCCTGCCGGGTCAGCTGGAGGCGATGGGGTGAGACCGGCATGGGCGCCGCAGCCATGAGCGATTGGCGCGACAAACTCCCCTCGGTCCGGGGCAGGCTCGTACGCGACGAGCCGCTCGCGCCGTTCACCTGGCTGCGGGTGGGCGGCCCGGCCGACGTGCTGTTCCTGCCGCAGGACGCCGCCGACCTCGCCGAATTCCTCAAGGCCCTCGACCCGGGGGTTCCGGTGACCATGCTCGGGGTCGGCTCCAATACCTTGGTCCGCGACGGCGGGGTGGAGGGGGTGGTGATCCGGCTGGGCCGCGCCTTCGCGACTTTGGAGCCCTTGCCGGACTCCCGTATCCGGGCCGGCGCCGCGGCCCTAGACGCCCATTTGGCCAAGGCGGCGGCGGAGGCGGGGATCGGCAAGCTGGAATTCTACATCGGCGTTCCGGGCACGGTCGGCGGCGCCTTGGCGATGAACGCCGGCTGCTACGGCCTGGAGACCAAAGATGTCCTGGTCGAGGCCTACGCCCTGACCCGCGCCGGCGAGCCGGTGGTCCTGTCCAACGCCGACATGCGTTTCAGCTACCGCAAATCGGCCGCCGTGGCCGAGCAGCAACTGATCTTCACGGGCGGGCTCTTCGAGGGCTATGCCGATGATCCGGCGGCGATCCTCGCCCGCATGACCTCGGTCAACGCCCGGCGCGAGGCGGCCCAGCCGATCCGGGAAAAGACCGGCGGCTCGACTTTCAAGAACCCCCCCGGACTGTCGGCCTGGAAGCTGGTCGACCAGGCCGGCTGGCGCGGCCGCATGTGGGGCGGGGCGATGTTCTCGCCCCAGCATTCGAACTTCCTGATCAATACCGGCGAAGCCACGGCCGCCGACCTGGAAGGGTTGGGCGAGGCGGTGCGCGCGGATGTGCGCGCCCGCTTGCGTATTGAGCTCGAGTGGGAGATCAAGCGAATCGGACGTCCGGCCGCTTGAGGCGAACCCGGAATCGGCGTCAACCGGGCATCGACCATGGCAGCGATCCGACTCACTCGCCTCTGGCCTCCCCTGGCCTTCGCCCTCGCCCTCTTCGCAGTGGCGTGGGGGGTGATCGAGGTCACGCGCGGCATGCATACGGTCGCCGTCGCCTGGCCGGTGGACGCGCTGGCCACCGCCTTCATGGTGCGCTGGGCGGCGGACGCGAAGGAGCGCAGGCTGATCCTGGCCCTGGCCGCTCCCGCCCTGATCGCCGCCGATCTGCTCCAAGGCTCAAGCCCCGTCCAGGCCTTCGGCATGACCGGCCTCAACCTCTGCGACATCGCCTTCGCCACCTGGCTGGTGCGCAAAGTGGGCCACCCCATCGACAGTCTGCAGGCCTTCGCCAGCTTTGTGGCCGGGTCGGTTCTGGCGGCGCCGGCGCTCACCGGTGTGGCCGCCGGAGCGCTGTTCGCGCTGACAGACCCCAGCGCCGACCCGGTCCATGTCGCCTGGAGCTGGTTCTTCGCCTGCGGCCTGGGGATGATGATCGTCGGCGCCTTCGCCTTGAGCGTGCGCAGGCCGCGCCGCGGCGAGGGGCGCGGAATCTGGCTGCAGTTCCTGGGGGGGCAGGGCGTCATGCTGCTTGGCGTCAGCGTCATTCTCCTGCGTCCGGGCACGCCAGGCCTTTTCATGCTCTACCCCTTCCTGATCGCCGGCGCGCTCAGCCATAGGGAGCTTGGGGGAATCTGCGCCATCGCGATCACTTCCATAATGGTCTGGCTGGCGACCTATCTGGGGCGCGGCCCTGCGGCCGTGGCCGATCTGACCTCGATCGACCGCATCCTGCTGATGCAGATTCTCCTGGCGTCTATGGTCTTCACCGTGCTGCCGATCTCCGCCCTGCTGCGGCGACTGGACGTCGTCGCCGCGGAGCTTCGGGACCGCCAGGAGCGGGCCGAAGAACTCAACACGCTCAAGACCCGCCTTCTGGCCTATGTAAGCCATGAGATCCGCTCGCCCCTGTCGGGGGTCACGACCCTGGCGGAGCTGATGCGCGACGGCGCCTTGGGCGAGCTGACCATCGAACAGCGGGACAGCCTGGATCGGATCGCCACCACGGGGGCCGAGGTCGACCAGTTGGCGCGCGATCTGACCGATACCGCGGCGATCCAGGCGGGCAGGGCCCGGGTGGCGATCAGCGGCGTCCCGATCAGGGAGGCGATGCGGTCGGCGGTCAACGCGGCGCGGTTCCGGCTGGCGGACCCTTCGGCGGCGATCGAGATCGTCGGCGACGTCGCGGAAGACCTGCAGGTCGCTGCCGACCCCCTGCGTCTGCGCCAGATTCTGGTCAACCTGTTGGTCAATGGCGCCAAGTACGGCGGACGTCCCGCCCGGGTCAGGATCGGCGCCGCCCTCGCCGGCGCGTGCAAGGTCCGGTTCGAGGTTTCAGACAACGGTGCTGGCGTGGCCCCCGAGCGCCGGGCGAACCTGTTCAAGGACTTCGAGCGTCTGGGCGCCGAAACCTCGGGCCTCGAAGGCGCGGGCCTGGGCCTTGCCCTGTCCAATGAGATCGCCCGCCTGCAGAACGGCGTCCTGGGCGTCGGCGACAGCGAGTGTGGCGGCGGATTGTTCTGGCTGGAGCTGCCGGTCTGGACCGACAAGGTCGCCGCGGCCTGATCGCACGGACGAGGTTCCGGTCGGGGCCGGCTAGCGGCCTGACGGCGCCGTCCTCATAATCTGCAAAAACAGGGCCTTTAACGGATCGGTGAAATCACCTGACGCCGAAGGCCCAAGGAGTCGCGCCCCATGTCCAAGTCCCTCGCTGGTCGTCACGTCGCCGTCCTGATGGGCGGCCTGTCGCCCGAACGCGACGTCAGCCTGGTTTCCGGACGGGCCTGCATCGAGGCGCTGGAGCGGCTGGGCGCACGGGTGAGTGCCATCGACGCCGGCCGCGACCTGGCGCAGCGGCTGGCGGCGGTGAAGCCGGACGCGGCCTTCAACGCCCTGCACGGAGAGTGGGGCGAGGACGGCTGTGTCCAGGGGGTGCTGGAGACCCTGGCCATTCCCTACACCCATTCCGGGGTGCTCGCCTCGGCCCTGGCCATGGACAAGGCCAAGGCCAAGGCGGTGCTGGCCGCGGCGGGCGTCAGGGTCCCCGGCGGCGGACTGTACGACCGTCACGAGGTGGCGGCCCGCCACGTGCTGGCGCCGCCCTATGTGGTGAAGCCGAACGCCCAGGGCTCCTCGGTCGGGGTGTTCCTGGTGTTCGAGGGGGCCAATACGCCGCCCCAGGCCGTCGGGGCCGCCGACTGGACCCTCGGCGATCTGGTCATGGTCGAGCCCTATATCGCCGGGCGCGAGCTGGCGGTGGCCGTGCTGGGCGAGGCGGCCGGACCCCGCGCCCTCACCGTCACCGACATCGTGCCCAGCACCGGCTTCTACGACTATGAGGCCAAGTACGGCGAAGGCGGGTCGATCCACGTGGTTCCCGCCGACCTGCCGGAGCGCGTCGCCCTGGCCGCCAAGGCCATGGCCGAGGCCGCTCACGCCGCGCTAGGTTGCCGCGGCCTTACCCGATCCGACCTTCGTTATGACGACGTTAAGGACGATCTGGTCCTGTTGGAAGTCAACACCCAGCCCGGGATGACGCCGACCTCGCTCGCTCCAGAGCAGGCCGGATATCTCGGCATGGACTTCGACCGACTGGTGGCCTGGATCGTGGAAGACGCCTCATGCCCGCGGTGATGCGGGGCGGATCAGCTGGCAAGACGTCGCGCAGCGGCGGACGCGGGACCCGCAAGGGACCGGCGACCTACGCGCCTGCCAAGCTGCGCAGCGCCGCGGGCGTGGGCCTGAAGCCCCAGGCGGCCGTGGCCGCCGCGGGAGCGGTGCTCGGCGCGGGCCTCATCCTCATGCTGGCGACCGGCGGGCGCGCCCAGGCCCTGGCCGCCGCCGTCGGCCACGGCATCGACCATCGTCTGGGCGCCATCGGTTTCCGCGTCGCCGCCGTTCAGGTCAAGGGCGCCTCCCGCTTCGCCGAGCCGGACATCCGGCGGGCCCTGCAGATCGAGCCGGACGCCTCCATCCTTGGCCTCAACCTGCCCGTCCTGCTGGGCCGCGTAGAGTCCGTGGGCTGGGTCCGGTCGGCCACGATCGCGCGCCAATTGCCCGACACCCTGGTGGTGACCGTATCCGAACGGCAGCGTCTCGCGGTCTGGCAGTCCGGCGGGACGGCCAGCGTCGTCGACCCTGAAGGTCACGTCATCCCGGAGGCCGATCCCGGCCGCTTCTCCGACCTGCCGCTGGTGGTGGGGCAGGGGGCCGGCGAGGCCGCCGCCTCGATCCTGCCGCTGATCCAGACCCGCCCCCGCCTGGCTTCCCGGATGGAAGCCCTGGTGCGCGTGGACGGCCGCCGATGGGACGTCCGCCTCAAGGACGGGGGGTTGATCCAGCTGCCCGCCACCGGGGAGGACGCCGCCCTGATCCAGCTCGATCAACTGGACCAGAAGTCGCGTCTCTTGGAATTGGGTTTCGCCCGCATCGATCTGCGCGATCCGCAGATGGTGGCGGTGCGTCCGCGGACGCATGAGGCCGAAGCGGGCGTGTGAGTCATCCGGCCGCTCAAGCGGCCGGACGGGCCCCGCAAGGGGCGAGGGGATGAGTGGGGCTTCTCAAGGATGTCGCGGCTGCAGGACCGGCGCCAAGCGCGGGATGGACTGAAGGTTCGGGGCTCGTCGCGCCCGTCGCTGGTGGCGACGGTCGACCTCGGGGCGTCCAAGATCGGCTGTTTCATCATGAAGCCGGACGGGGTCCAGATGGGCGGTCCGGACGGCGACCAGCGCACGATCCAGGTCGCCGGCGTCGCCCATGTCCGCTCGCGTGGGATCCGCGGCGGGACCATCGTCAATATGGAAGAGGCGGCTCAGGCCATCGCCCAGGCGGTCGAGCGGGCCGAGACCATGGCCGGAGTGTCCGTATCCGGCGTCACCGTCACCACGGCGGGCGGACAGCTGGCCAGCCACCGGGTCAGCGCCGCCGTGTCTCTGGGCGCCCGGCCGATCAGCGACCAGGACCTGCAGCGCGGTCTGCAGATGGCCCTGGCCCAGGCGCGCTTCGCCGGCCGCCGCGCCATCCACCTCCTGCCCATCGCCTGGTCGGTGGACAACGCCCGCGGCGTGCGCGACCCCCGCGACATGTTCGGCCGCCAGCTCGGGCTCGAGCTCCTGGTGGTGACCATGAACGAGAGCGGCGTCGCCAATCTCAGCCAATGCCTGGAGCGCGCCCATCTGAAATTGGAGGGCGTGGTCGCCGCGCCCTTCGCCTCCGCCCTCGCCGCCCTCGAAGACGACGAAATGGACCTGGGCTGCATCTGCATCGACATGGGCGGCGGCTCGACCTCCACGGCGGTGTTCGCCGGCGGGTCGCTGGTCCACGTCGATTCCCTGGCCGTCGGCGGCGCCCATGTCACCGCCGACGTGGCGCGGGGCCTTTCCACCACCCTGGTCGGGGCCGAGCGGATCAAGACCCTGCACGGTTCGGCCATCGCCTCGGCCAACGAGGACCGCGAGACCATCGAGGCCCCGCCCCGCGGGGACGATCCGGGCGCCGGCCCGGTGATCGCCCCTCGCTCCCTGCTCAAGGGCGTGATCGCCCCCCGGGTCGAAGAGACCCTCGAACTGCTGCGTGAACGGCTGAAAGCCTCCGGGGCGCCGATCGACCCCGGCGCCGGCATCGTGCTGACCGGCGGCGCCAGCCAGCTGACCGGCGTGCGGGAGCTGGCGGTGCGGGTGTTCGACCGCCCTGTCCGCCTGGGCAAGCCGCGCCGGGCTCCACATCTGGCCGAGGCCGCTTCGGGTCCGGCCTTCTGCGCGGCGGCGGGGGTGTTGCATCGGGCCGCCTTCGGTCCGCGCGAGGCCGGCGCCGGCCGCGCCATGGCCAGCATCCGCACGGCTCCGCGTGATCCGGCCGACCCGCGCGCCGGCATGTTGACCCGGGCGGCCGGCTGGCTGAGGGAGAACCTCTAGGTCCAGCGAAGGCGCCCGGCTTTATTTCGATCGGCGGCGAATCACTTTGTCGCTGGCAAGCTGAAATTGTTCAAACGAATCAGAAAATTCCCACTCGGCGGCCGGTGACGGGAGTCCGACTCGGCTTATGACGGTTAACCACGGCTTAAGGATGAACAGTCTCTTATCGGCCATTCGGGCGGCGCGTGCCTCGGCGGCGGGGAGCGGCGCAAACCACTAGTAGGCCGGTGTCTAGGAATGAAGCCCATGGCGATTCACCTGTCGGCGCCTCGCGCCACTGAACTGAAGCCCCGCATTGTGGTGTTCGGGGTCGGCGGCGCCGGCGGCAACGCGGTCAACAACATGATCGACGCCGGTCTCGAAGGCGTCGAGTTCGTGGTCGCCAACACCGACGCCCAGCAGCTCGCCTTTTCCAAGACCGACCGCCGCATCCAGCTCGGGGTGTCGATCACCCAGGGGCTGGGCGCCGGCGCCCACCCTGAGGTCGGGCAAAGCGCGGCCGAGGAGTCGATCCCCGAGATCGACGAGCACCTCGACGGCGCCCACATGGTCTTCATCACCGCCGGCATGGGCGGGGGCACCGGCACCGGCGCCGCCCCGATCATCGCTAAGGCCGCTCGCGAGCGGGGCATCCTCACGGTCGGCGTGGTCACCAAGCCCTTCATGTTCGAAGGCCGCCATCGCATGCGCCTGGCCGATTCCGGCGTGCTGGAGCTGCAGCGCTACGTCGACACCCTGATCGTCATTCCGAACCAGAACCTGTTCCGGATCGCCAACGAGAAGACCACCTTCGCCGAAGCCTTCGGCATGGCCGACCAGGTTCTACACTCGGGCGTGCGTTCGATCACCGACCTGATGGTGCTGCCGGGCCTCATCAACCTCGACTTCGCCGACGTGCGGTCGGTGATGACCGAGATGGGCAAGGCGATGATGGGCACCGGCGAGGCGGGCGGCGAAGACCGCGCCCTGAACGCGGCGCACAACGCCATCCAGAACCCCCTGCTCGACGAGGTCTCCCTGAAGGGGGCCAAGGCCGTGCTGGTCAACGTCACCGGGGGCCTGGACATGACCCTTCTCGAGGTCGACGAGGCGGCGAACGCCATCTCCTCCGAGGTCGACGCCGACGCCAACATCATCTTCGGCGCGGCCTTCGACCCGTCGCTGGAAGGCAAGATCCGCGTGTCGGTGGTGGCCACCGGCATGGAGTCGGCCAGCATGGCCGGGCTCGCCCCTGTCGCCCGCCCTGCGGCGACCGCCGCTCCGCTGATCGCCCCTCGCGCCGGCCAGTCCGCCGTCCGCCCGGTAATCGGCCAGGTCGCTTCCGAACCCGCGCCGCTCGCCGCGGCCATGACGCCCGAACCGGTCGTCGCCATGGAGCCGCTGGTCGAGAGCGAAGACCTTGTCGAAATCGGCTCGCTCTGGCCGGAGGCCGCCGTGGCCGCCGCCGCCGAGACCCCGTCCGAGTCTCAGCGTCCGACCATCCGCATCATCGACCCCTCCGTGGCTGAGGAGGACGACGATCTCTATCTAGAGGCAGCGCCGGCCACGCGGGAGCCCGCCATCCAGCCGCCGCGTTACGCCCAGGAGCGCACCGCCGCCGAAGCGGCCCCGGATGAGACCTATGAGGACATCCACCGGCCCGAGCCCAAGAAGGGCGCCTGGCTCAGCCTGTTCGGCGGCCGTCCCCGTTACGATGCGCCGGCTTCCGCCAGCCGGCTGGCCGGTCCGCCGCCCTCCGGCGGGGCCCGGGTCGCGTCGCATGGCGGCGCCGCCCAGGCGGTGGCTCATGCGCCATCCGAGGCGCTCGAGACCAACGAAGACCTTGATATCCCGTCATTCCTGCGTCGGCTCGCCAACTAGGCGAGTGGGTCCGGAATGTGCGCCTGAGGCGCGAAACATTCGGAAACAGGAGTTGTCTTGCGGCATTGCAGCAAAGCTCCTTAGGTCGAATGTGCGAGAAGGTGCGTTCGCGGCGCCGTCTAGATAAAGGGATCGCGTGGCCGGCTTCGAGATCCTACAGCACACGCTCGGCGGAACGGCCTTTTTCGCCGGCGTCGGCGTCCATTCGGGCCAACACGTTCGGGTCGTCATCCGACCGGGCCCAGCCGACAGCGGCATCGTTTTCGTCCGCGGCGATCTTCCGGGGCCGGGCAACCGAATCCGGGTTTCGCCGGACGCCGTGGTCCGCACCCAGCTGAACACTGAGGTCGGCGCGGGTCCGGGGGTCACCGTCTCCACCGTGGAGCATCTGCTCGCCGCCTTCGCCGCCCTGTCGGTGGACAACGCCGTGGTCGAACTCGACGGACCCGAGTTGCCGATCATGGACGGCTCGGCGGCGCCGTTCGTGAAGCTGATCGACCAGGCCGGGCGGCGCACGCAGGACCAGCCGCGCCGCTACATCGAAATCCTTCGCCCCATCGAGGTCTTCGCCGGCGACAAGCGCGCTGCCCTGGGCCCTTGCCTGGCTGCCCATCCGGGCCTTGAGGTCGAATTCGAGATCGCCTTCGCCAGCACCGCCATCGGCTCCCAACTGATCCAGCTGCGGATCGACGAGGCGTCGTTCCGGCGCGAACTGGCCAGCGCCCGCACCTTCGGCTTCGTGCATGAGGTCGAGGCGCTGCGTGCGCGCGGCCTGGCCCAGGCGGGCGGGCTGGAGAACGCCATCGTCGTCGACGGCGACCGTATCCTGAACCCGGAAGGCCTGCGGTTCACCAACGAGTTCGTGCGCCACAAGGCGCTGGACGCGGTGGGCGACCTCTATGTGCTCGGCGCGCCGGTGCTCGGCCGGTTCGAGGGCCGATTCGCCGGCCACGCCCTCAACAACGCCTTGATCCGGGCGGTGATGGCCAGCCCCCATGCCTGGCGGGTCCGCACCTTCGTCGAGGACATGGCCGAGGCCGTCTAGCGCCGCGCGCCATCCAGATGAGGTCCCGGCGACCTCATCGTCTGCTTCCCCGCTGTGGATATCCAATACCAAGGCCCGCCGTTGGCGCGGGCGAAACGGTGGTGTAGAACCGGCGGGGGCCCACCGGGCCGGTTTTTGCGCCGCCCGACCTCGAGAGGATACCCGTTCCGTGCTTCGACAAGTCCGCGGCCGCACGCTCACCGTGATCGCCGTCGCCGCGCTCTCCGCCCTTTCGGTGTCCGCGTGCGCCAGCAAGGCCAAGAAGGCCCAGATCGCCTACGAGGAGCGGCCGGTCGAGCTGCTCTATTCGACCGGTGCCGACCGCATGGACGGGCGCCATTGGAGCGAGGCCGCCCAATACTTCGACGAGGTGGAGCGTCAGCATCCCTATTCGGAATGGGCCCGCCGCTCGATCCTGATGCAGGCTTTCGCCCATTATCAGTCCAACGCCTATGAAGACGCGATCGCCGACGCCGATCGGTTCATTTCGCTCTATCCGGGCAATCCGAGCGCGCCGTACGCCTATTATCTTAAGGCGCTGTGCTATTTCGAACAGGTCACCGATGTCGGCCGTGACCAGGCCGCCACCGAACAGGCCCGCGCCGCCCTGACCGAGGTGATGCGCCGGTTCCCCGGCACCCCCTACGCCACCGACGCCCGGCTGAAGCTCGACATGGTCAATGACCAGCTGGCCGGCAAGGAGATGACCGTAGGCCGCTGGTACCTGCGCAACGGCCAGCCCCTATCGGCGGTGGGCCGGTTCAAGACCGTGATCGACCGCTATCAGACCACCAGCCACACGCCCGAGGCCCTCTACCGTCTGGTCGAGGCCTATCTGACCCTGGGACTGGTGGACGAGGCGACCCGCGACGGCGCCGTCCTCGGCGCCAACTATCCGGGCGACCGCTGGTACCAGGCGGCCTATGGCCTGTTGAAGAACAAGGGCCTGAAACCGCAGGAAGAGCCGACCACCAGCGCCAACAAAGTCCTCGCCAAACGGCGGGGCTGATCCCGGACGGGGCGGGGGCGGGGCCCATGCTGATCGGCCTGACGATCCGCGACGTGGTGCTGATCGAAGCCCTCGACCTGGCCCTGGGCGAGGGCCTGACGGCGCTCACCGGCGAGACCGGGGCGGGCAAGTCGATCGTGCTGGACGCCTTGGGTCTGGCCACCGGCGCCAGGGCCGAGGCGGGGCTGGTGCGCCGCGGCGCGAACCAGGCCAGCGCCGCCGCGGTCTTCGCCCTGCCGCCCGACCATCCCGTGTGGACCTACCTGGAGGAAAAGGGCCTGCCGGCCGATCCGACGGAGGATCTGGTCCTGCGCCGGCAGCTTTCCGCCGACGGCCGCTCCCGCGCTTTCGTCAACGACCAAGCCGCCGGGGTGGCGGTGCTGCGCGAAATCGGAACCATGCTGCTCGAGGTGCACGGCCAGCACGAAACCGTCGGCCTGCTCGACCCCAAGACCCACCGCGCCCTGCTCGACGGTTTCGGCGACTGCGGGGAGGCGCTCAGCGCTACCGAAGCCGCTTGGAACGGCCTGCGGATCGCCCGCGCCCAGGTCGAGGCCCTGGCCGAGCAGGCCGCCCGTTCGGCGGCGGAGACCGAGGAGCTGACCGCCCGCTTGGCCGAACTGGACCGGCTCGATCCGCGCGAAGGCGAAGAATCCGCCCTCGCCGAGGAGCGCGCCCTGTTGTCGGCCGGAGAAAAGACCGTCGCCGAGGTGGCGGCCGCCCGGGAGGCCCTGGGCGGCGACGCCCAGACCGCCCGCCTGTCCCAGGCGTTGCGGTCGCTGGAGCGGGCTCGCGACCGGGCGGTGCAGGCTGGCGCCAGTCCCGAGGCCGCCGCCGTCCGCCGCCTCGCCGAGGCCATCGCCGCCGTTGAGCGCGCCCTGGTGGAGAACCATGAGGCGATCTCCGCCGTGGACGCCGCGGCCGACGCCTTCGATTTCGAACCGGACCGGCTGGACAAGGCGGAGGAACGCCTGTTCGCCCTGAGGGCCGCCGCCCGCAAGCTGGGCGTGGCCGCCGACGAGCTTCCGGGCCTGCGTGTGCGCTTCGCCCAGGTCCTGCGCGGAATCGAGACGGTCGAGGTCGACCTCGCCGACGCCCGCAAGGCCGCCGACGCCGCCGCGCGTCTCTATGGCGCCGCCGCCGCCGGTCTGACGGCGGCTCGGCGCACTGCGGGCGAGCGCCTGGCGCGGGCCGTGGAGGCCGAATTGCCGCCGCTCCGGCTCGAGAAAGCCCGCTTCCGCGTGGTGGTGGAGCCCCTGGCCGACGACCGCGGCGGACCCGCCGGCAAGGATCGGGTGGCGTTCGAGATCGCCACCAATCCGGGCGCGCCGTTCGGACCCTTGGACGCCATCGCCTCGGGGGGCGAGCTCGCCCGCTTCGCCCTGGCGCTGAAGGCCTCCCTGGCGGGCCGCGGCGGAACCGAGGCCGCGCCGCCGGTGATGATCTTCGACGAGGTGGACCAAGGCGTCGGCGGCGCCGTGGCCGACGCGGTCGGCCTGAGGCTGCGACGCCTTGCGCGGCAGGGCCAGGTCCTGGTGGTCACCCACAGCCCCCAGGTCGCGGCCCGCGCCGACACCCACTGGCGGGTCTCCAAGACCGGCGGCGACCACGTCGCCACCCGGGTCGAAACCTTGGGCGCCGAGGCGCGCGAGGAAGAGATCGCCCGCATGCTCGCCGGCGCCGTGGTCACCGCCGCCGCCCGCGCCGCCGCCAGGGCCCTGATGGATGCGTGAGGCGGATGTCGACACCCTGAGCGAAACCGAGGCCGCCGCCGAGCTGGAGCGGCTGGCGCGGGAGATCGCCGCTCACGACGCCCTTTATTATCGCGAAGAGGCGCCGACGGTCGGCGACGCCGAATACGACCTGCTCAAGCGCCGCAACGCCGCCATCGAGGCGCGTTTCCCCAATCTGCTGCGGCCGGATTCGCCTTCCTTGCGGGTCGGCGCGGCGCCCTCGACCCAGTTCGCCCCGGTCCGCCACCGGGCGCCGATGCTGTCGCTGGGCAACGCCTTCGCCGAAGCCGACGTGGTCGAGTTCGTCGCCCGCATCCGCCGCTTCCTGCGCTTGCCCGCTGAAGAGTCCCTGGCCTTCACGGCCGAGGCCAAGATCGACGGCCTGTCCGCCAATCTGCGCTACGAACGGGGCGTGCTGGTCCAGGGCGCGACCCGCGGCGACGGGGCGGTCGGGGAGGACATCACCGCCAACCTGCGCACCATCGCCGACATTCCGCACCGGCTGCAGGGGAGCGGCTGGCCCGAGCTGATCGAGCTGCGCGGCGAGGTCTACCTGGGCCATGCCGAGTTCGAGGCGATGAACGCCGCCTGTGCGGCCCGGGGGGAGAAGACCTACGTCAATCCGCGCAACGCCGCCTCCGGATCGCTGCGCCAGATCGATCCGACGGTGACCGCGTCGCGTCCGTTGCGGTTTTTCGCCTACGCCTGGGGGGACGCCAGCGCCCCCTTCGCCACGACCCAGAGCGAAGCGCTGCGGCGTCTCGCCGAGTGGGGGATGCGCACCAATCCCCTGACCCGGCGGGTGGAGGACGTCGACGGCCTACTGGCGATCTACCGTACACTGATGAACGACCGGGCCGGCCTCGGCTACGACATCGACGGGGTGGTCTACAAGGTCGATCGGCTGGACTGGCAGGAGCGGCTGGGCTTCGTCAGCCGCGAACCCCGTTGGGCCATCGCCCACAAGTTTCCGGCCGAGCAGGCGACCACGCGGCTGGAGGACATCGAGATCCAGGTCGGCCGCACCGGCGCCCTGACTCCCGTCGCCAAGCTCGTCCCCGTGTTCGTCGGCGGCGCCACCGTGCGCAACGCGACCTTGCACAATGGCGACGAGATCGCCCGCAAGGACGTCCGCATCGGCGACACGGTGATCATCCAGCGCGCGGGCGACGTGATCCCGCAAGTGGTGGGCCCGGTCCTGGCCGACAGGCCAGAGGGCGCCGTCCCTTACGTCTTCCCCACCCATTGCCCGTGCCCGTTGCACACCGAGGTCGCCAGGGAGACCACGGCGGGCGGGATGGAGACGGTGGTGCGCCGCTGCAGCGGCGAATTCGCCTGCCCGTTCCAGCGCATCGAGCACCTGAAGCATTTCGTCTCCCGCAGAGCCTTCGACATCGAGGGGTTGGGCGAGAAACAACTGAGCGCCTTCTTCGACGAGGGCCTGGTCAAGGAGCCGGCCGACATCTTCCGCCTGGCTCGCAGCGAGGAAGCCCTGGCGGCCCTGCGCGAGCGCGAAGGCTACGGGGAGACCTCGATCCGCAACCTGGCCGCCGCCATCGAGGCGCGGCGGACCATCACGCTGGAGCGCTTCATCTATGCGCTCGGCGTCCGTCATGTCGGCGAGCAGACCGCGACCCTCCTGGCTCGCGCGGTCGGGTCCAAGGACCGGTTCCTGGACCTGGCCTTGCAGGCCTCGTCCGAGCGGCCCGGCGCCGGCCATTTCGCGCTGGAAGCCATCGAGAAGCTGGGACCGGTCAACCTGGCCGCCCTGGTCGACTATGGCCGCGCCGGCGCCCTGGAGGATCCGTGGCCGGAAGCGCCGCTGGCGGAGAAGATCGGCCGCGCCGCGCCGCGCCTCGGCAAGGCGGTGCGCGACCTCCTGGCCGAGCGGTTCGGCACGTGGGCGGCCTTCGCCGCGGCGGTGCGCGACGCGGCGACGGCCGCGCCCGGTCCGCATTTTCAGGAACTGGCCGGCATCGGCGGCGTCGGCCCAGTGGCGGCGCGCAGCCTGGCCGAATTCTTCGCCGAGGATCACAACCGCGGCATGGTCGAACGTCTGGCCGAACAGCTATCTGTCCAGGACGCGGAGGCGGTGCGGCGCGACACGGCGGTGGCCGGCAAGACCGTGGTCTTCACCGGCGCCCTCGAACGGATGACCCGCGACGAGGCCAAGGCCCAGGCCGAGCGCCTGGGGGCCAAGGTGGCGTCCTCCGTGTCGAAGAAGACCGACATCGTGGTGGCGGGACCGGGCGCGGGCTCCAAGCTGAAGACCGCCGCCGAACTGGGCCTTCAGGTCCTCACCGAGGATGAGTGGTTGGGTTTGATCGGCGCGGGCTGAACCCTTCCCCGATCGAAGCGTTCCCGGCGGTTTCCCGCCATCGAGGGACGCCCATGCGACGCCCGCTTCTGTTCTGCACCTTGGCCGCCGCCCTGATCGGCGCGGTCGCGTCCGCCAAGCCGGCGGTCCGTCAGCCCGTCGCCTCTCCCATTGCGGGACTGTGGAAGCTGCCGGACGACAATGTGGTGGTCCGGATCGCGCCCTGCGGCCGTTCGCTTTGCGGAACCCTGGTCTCGGCCGACAAGCTGAAGGCCAATCCGCACCTCAAGGACAAGATGAACAAGAACGCCGCCCTGCGGGGCCGGCCCCTGAAGGGGCTGCCGCTGCTGACCGGCTTCACCGGCGGCCCGTCGAAATGGAAGGACGGAAAGGTCTACAACCCGGACGACGGCCGCACCTATAAGAGCGAGCTGACCCTGACCGATCCCGATACCCTGGACCTCAAGGGTTGTGTGGTGAAGCCGCTGTGCAAGTCCAAGACCTTGACGCGGGTGCGCTGAAGCCGCCCACTCTCGTCAAAAGGAGAGAAACGCCATGAGAATCCTGCCGGTCTTCGCCGCCCTGACCGCGCTCGCCGCCGCTCCCGCCTACGCGGCCTCGCCCGCCGAGGGCCTGTGGCGCACCCCGAGCTTCAACGGCGAGGTGCTGGTCTCGGCCTGCGACCAGGGCGCCCTGTGCGGAAAGATCGTCACCTCCGACCGCATCAAATCGGACCCGACCCTGACCGACACCAAGAACAAGGACGCGGGCCTGAGGTCGCGCCCGCTGAAGGACCTGCCGATCCTGAAGGGCTTCACCGGTGGACCGGCGGAATGGAAAGGCGGCAGCGTCTACAATCCCGAGGACGGCGGAACCTATAAGGGGTCGATCAAGCTGGTCGACGCCGACACCCTGAAGCTGACCGGCTGCATCGTCTTTCCGCTGTGCAAGACCCAGGAATGGCATCGGATCAAGTGAGCAACGCTTCCGCTCCCGCTACTTTGGGCGGAGCTGGGCGGCTATAGCGGGGCGCAGACCTTTTCCAGCCATCCCCGCACGTCGGGCTCCACCTGCGGCCCGACCGCGGCCAGCACCCGAGCGTGGTAGGCGTCCATCCACCCGCGCTCGCCGGCGTCGAGCAGATCGAGGTCGATCAGCCGCCGGTCGATCGGGGCCAGCGTCAGGGTCTCGAACCCCAGCATCGGCCGCTCTCCGCCGGCGATCTCGCTCGCGGGTGAGACCACCTGCAGGTTCTCGATGCGGATGCCGTAGGCGCCCGTCTTGTAATAGCCGGGCTCGTTGGAGACGATCATCCCCGGCTGCAGCGGCGTGTTGTCGGGCCGCTTGGCGATCCGCTGCGGCCCCTCGTGGACGCCGAGGTAGGACCCCACCCCGTGGCCGGTGCCGTGGTCGAAGTCAAACCCCGCCTGCCACAGCGGCCCTCGCGCCAAGACGTCGAGGGCCGAGCCGGTGGTCCCGGCAGGGAAGCGCACCCGGGCCAGGGCGATATGACCCTTCAGCACCAGGGTGAAACGCTGGCGCATCT
The DNA here is from genome assembly GCA_035493955.1 of Caulobacteraceae bacterium. Lineage (GTDB taxonomy): Bacteria > Pseudomonadota > Alphaproteobacteria > Caulobacterales > Caulobacteraceae > NCED01. The sequence continues at coordinate 81,958 of DATJHI010000004.1, forward strand.
CCGCGGTCGGCTCGCCCACGGCCACGGTCCGGGTCACGTCCGTGGTCCCGTCCAGGTACTGGGCCCCGGAGTCCACCAGCACCAGTTGGCCGGGCTCCAGCCGCCGGTTGGTGCGGCGGGTCGGGCGGTAATGGACGATCGCGCCATTGGCGCCGGCGCCGGCGATGGTGTCGAAGGACAGGTCCTTCAGCGCCCCGGTGGCCTCGCGGAAAGCCTCCAGCCGAGTGACCAGCTCGACCTCGTCCGGCAGGCTGGCTTGCGCGTCGGTGGAAAGCCAGTGCAGGAACCGGCTGAGCGCCGCTCCGTCGCGGGCGTGGGCGCGCCGCGCGCCCTCGACCTCCACGGCGTTCTTGCAGGCGCGGGGCAGGGCGGTGGGATCGGGGCCGGGCGTCACCTCGGCTCCGGCCGCCTTCAGGATGTCGAAGTACCAGGACGAGGACTGGGCCGGATCGACCAGCACCCGGCGGCCGCCGAGTTCGGCCAGGGCGGTCGGCAGGACGTCGGGGGACTGGAGCTGCACCTGGTTTCCCAGCCAGGCGGGCAGCTCCGCCGTCACCTTGACCGGATCGAGGAACAGCCGGGCCGATCCGTCGGCGTTCAGGATCGCCTGGCCGAGAGGCAGGGGGGACCGGATCACGTCCCCCCCGCGGATATTGAACAGCCAGGCGATGGAGGCCGGCGCGGTGATCACCGCCGCGTCCGTTCCGGCCGCCGCAAGGCTCGCGCCGATCCGTGCGCGCTTGGCCGCCGAATCTTCGCCGGCGAAGTCGAGCGGGTGCGGGACTACCGGCGCGGCGGGTTGGCGGGGGCGGGCGTCCCAGGCCGCGTCCAGGGGGTTGGCGTCCACCGCCTTCAGACGCGCGCCGGCGCGGGCGGCGGCCTGCTCCAGACGGGCCAGGGTGTCGGGGCTGTGCAGCTTGGGGTCGTAGCCGATCACCTGGCCGGGCTTGGCCGCGTCCTCCAGCCAGGCCCCGACCCCGCCGTCGACCAGGTCGCGGGTTTCGAACAGGGCGGCGTCCACCTGGTCCCTGACCTGAAGGGTGTAGCGGCCGTCCACGAACACGGCGGCCCGGTCGGCCATGACCACGGCCGCCCCGGCCGAACCGGTGAAGCCGGTGGCCCAGGCCAGGCGCTCGTTGGCGTCGGGCAGGTATTCGTTCTGGTGTTCGTCCTCGTGGGGGATCAGGAAGCCGTCCAGACCCTGCCGCGCCATCTCGGCGCGGATCAGCGGGAGGTGCTTGGGCCCGAAGGAGGGGTCGGCGTGCTCGTCGAAGGTCTGGCGCATGATGGGCTAACTAAGCGCGCGCGGGCCCCGGTGCAAAGGGCGCGGCATGCGCGAAGCGGTCTCGGTGCGATTTGGTCGGGCCTGGGCGCGAAAATCTGCGGCCGAGCCTTCCGAACCGACCCGGAGACGCCATATTCGTCCTCTACACGAACGCGTGATCGCGGCGACGGCCCTGTGGCCCTGCGCGAATCTTTCGGAATTCAGGGGACACGGTGGCGGAAGCCCTCAAAGAGGCGATGCGAAGGCTATGGATCGCCCTAGGCCTCGTGCTGATGGGCGTGGGCCTCATCGGCGTATTCCTGCCGACGCATCTGTTGGGCGTGTTCCTGGTCCTGGGCCTGACGCTGGTGCTCAGGAACTCGGCCAGCGCGCGACGGCGGTTCGTGAAGATGCATCGCCGCCATCCCCGCTGGGTCCACCCCCTGCGACGGCTGCTGCGCCGAAAGCCGGAGGTCTGGCCAGTACTCTGGCATGAGACGCTGAGGGCCGAACGGCTGCTGCCGCCCCGCTTCCGGCGGTTGAGGCGGTGGCGGCGGGGCTGGCGGAGCCAGCGAATAGACTAGGGCTTGCCTACTGCAGCCGTTCGGCCAGTTGCCCGATCGCCTGGTCGATCAGCGGGTCCTTCTTGGCCCCGGCGATGCGGGCCGCCAGAACCGTTTCGGCGATATTGGCGGCCATTTCGCCAGCGGCAGCCTTCACGTCCGCGGCGGCCTGGGCCTCGGCGGTGGCGATACGGCGGTCGGCCAGTTCGGTGCGGCGCACGATCTGCTCTTCCAGCCGGACCTTGGCCTCGGCCTCCATCCGGCGGGCCTCCGCCTCGGCGTCGGCCAACATCTGGCGGGCCTGGACCTCGACCTCTTCGCGGCGGGCCTTGAGCGAAGCCAGCAGGGCCCGGGCCTCGTCGCGCAGGCGCGTCGCCTCGTCGAGGGCGGCCTGGATCTTGCCGGCGCGGGCATCGAGCGCCTTGGCCGCCGCGTTGGGCACCTTCAGGAACACCAACAGGCCAAAGAACAGCACGAGGCCGACGGCGACCCAGACTTCGGCTTCCCGCAACAGTTCCATCGGCTTCGTCTATCCCTAGCTTAGGCGCGGCCGGCGGCCAGCGCCTGTTCGAGTTCGGCGGACGAGGCCGCCGTTCCCGTCAGTTTCTCGGCGATGACGGCCGCGGTTTCGGCCGCGATCGCCTGCACATGGGCCATGGCCTGGTCGCGCGAGGCCCGGATCGAGGCCTCGGCGGCGGCGAGCTTTTCACCCAGCTGGGCTTCCAGCGCGCCTTGACGCTCGGCCGCTTCCGCCGCCGAACGGGCCTTGGCTTCCGCCGCGGTCCGCGCCGCCCGGTTGCGGGCCTCGGTCATCTCGGCGTCCGCCGCGGCAGTCTCGGCTTCGGCCTGGTCGCGCAGGGCGCGGGCCTCGGCCATGTCGCCGGCGATGCGCTGGTCGCGCGCCTCCATGGTCCCGCCCACCTTGGGCAGGAACACCTTGGCGAGCACTAAGTAGAGCACCAGGAAGATGAACAGCAGCCAGACGATCTGGCCCGGCCAGTACTCGTAACGGAGCTGCGGCAGGCCGCCCTGATGTTCGGGGGCCTGCGTCGTTTCCGTGGTCTGGCCGGCCGACCCGGCGGGCGCGGCGGTCTCTGCCATGAGCTGGACTTACGAAAACAGGATCAGGAAGGCCACGACGAGGGCGAAGATGCCCAGCGCTTCGGTCAGGGCCATGCCGAGGAACAGCATCGGGCGCTCGCCGGCCGCGGCCGACGGATTGCGCAGGGCGCCGTTCAGATAGTTGCCGAACAGGATGCCGAGGCCGATACCGGCGCCGATCATGCCCAGCATGGCCAGGCCGGCCCCGATGTATTTGGCGGCTTGTGCGTCCATTGGAAAATCCCCTTTCAGATCAGTTGGATGGATGTGTCGTGATTAGTGGCTGTGAAGATTCACGACGTCGTTGAGATAGACGCAGGCCAAGGCGGCGAAGACGAATGCCTGCAGGAAGGCGACGATGAACTCGAGGGCGAGCAGCGCCACGACGCTGCCGAGCGCAAGGCCCGCGCCGCCCAGACCCAGAGTGGCGATACCGCCCGCCAGGCCCAGGAGGCCCAGGCTGACCACGAAACTGCCGAAGATGTTCAGCACCACGTGGCCGCCGATCATGTTCCCAAACAGCCGCAGCGCCAGGGTCAGGGGGCGGACCAGGAAGGAGATGATCTCGATGGGGATCATCAGGATCAAGAGGTACCAGGGCACGCCCGACGGCACGAACAGCTTGAAGAAGCCGAGCCCGTTCTTGGCGAAGCCGACGATCAGCACGATGGCGATGGTCAGGAGCGCCAGCGTCAGGGTCACCGCCAACTGCGAGGTGGGGGTGAAGACGACGATGAACATGCCGAGCAGGTTCATGGTCATGATGAAGGCGAACAGGGTGAAGACGAAGGGAAAGTACTTCTTGCCGTCGTGGCCGATGATGGAGTCAGCGAGGTCGTTGACCAGCAAGTAGAGGCTCTCGCCCACTGACTGCAGCCGGCCGGGCACCACCGCCCCCTTGGCTGTGGCGAGGGCGAAGAATCCGCAAACGGCGACGGCGGCGATCAGCATCGCCAGCACCGAATTGGTGATCGACAGGTCCACCCCGGCCACGGTCGGCAGCTCCAGCACGCGCTGGATCTGGAACTGGTGCATGGGGTCGATCGCGGAAGCCATGTCGCCGTCAAACCTTCATCTCAAGCCCGCGGCCCGCCGAGCGGACCATCGTCGTCGTCTTCGTCGTCGAACGGGACCGAAGGCGCCGGGCCCCCCGTCTTCGTCTGCTCCGACACGCTCATCCGCCCGGCGGACCGGGCGATCGCGAACACCGAAACGCCGGTCCCCAGAAGGACTCCGACGATCAGCCCCCACGGGGAGGTTCCCACCAACCGGTCGACGAGCCAGCCCAGCCCGAGACCGCCCAGGACGCCGCCGACCAGTTCAGCGATCAGCCTGTAGCCCGCCCCCGAACCCTCGGTATCGAACCGCATCGGCTTGCGCGTCTGCCGTGCGACCGCGGCGTCGAACCGTTCGTCGAAGCGCTTCAGCGCCTCTTCGCGCGAGTCGTCAGACTTGGCCATGAGGGCGGATACGCGTTGACCGTCGCGGGTCCGCTTGCGCGGCCCACCTTGAAAACGGGCGGAACCTATAGGCGCCCGCCCCCGGCGTCAAGCCGAATGCCCTACAGCTTACGAGCTGATTCTATTGCAGTTTTACGGCGGAGCTGGAGATGGCCAGCGGTTATGCGCCGGCCGCGGCCAGGGCTTCCTTCACCGGCAGCACATCGAAGCCCGCGGCGCGGGCGCTGGCGAGGGCGTGTTCCAGCATCGCCGGGGTGCAGCCATAGGGGCTGGGGTCGTCGGAGACGTCGTGGCTGAAGAACACCAGCCACCCTTTCTGGACCTTGGCCGCCTCGATCCACCGCTGCACCGTGGCGGCCCGCCAGGAGCGGCGCTCCAGGGGAATGGCCTTGAGCTGGGCCAGGTCGGTGACCGCGCCGTTCACCCCGGGGTGGATCCCCCGGCTGGACGGATAGCGCCCGGCCATCAGCCGCTTGGTGCGCGCGCAGAGCTGGCCATAGGGGTAGGCGAAGCTGAACGTCCCCGCATCCGGCCCCAGGGCTTCGCGCAGGAAGATGGAGTTGCGGTCGAGGTCGTCGGTCAGCAGTTCGGAACGGATGAACGGACTGGGCTCGTGGCTGAAGCTGTGGCAGCCGATCTCGTGACCGGCGGCGGCAATCTCGCGCAGGGTCTGTTCGTCGAAATAGTCGAGCCCGTCGACCTGTCGGCCGCAGAAGTCCCCGGCGGCGTAATAGGTCGCCTTGGCGCCGAACCGGTCCAGGATCGGGCCGCCGACCGTCCAGGCCGAGATCGGGAAGTCGTCGAAGCTGAAGCTGGCCACAGGACGCACGAGGGTCAGGCGCACCGGTTTGACCGTGACCCGGCGGGCGGCGAAGGCGCTGAGGCGATAGGCGAAGCTCATGACCCGCTCAACATGCGCCTCGACGGTTACAGTCGTGTGCATGGCGAGGGTTAATTCCCGATCGCGCCCGGAAAACGGGCGACCGTTAGGGAAGCGCTTGCTATTGCGCCGCCAGGGCTTCCGCCTGACGCAGGTCCACCGACACCAGCTGCGACACGCCGCGTTCGGGCATGGTGACGCCGAACAGGCGGTCCATCCGCGACATGGTCACCGGGTTGTGGGTGATGGCGATGAAGCGGGTCTCGGTTCGCCGCCGCATCTCGTCCAGCATCCGGCAGAAGCGGTCGACGTTGGCGTCGTCCAGCGGCGCGTCCACCTCGTCCAGCACGCAGATCGGGGCCGGATTGGCTAGGAACACCCCGAAGATCAGGGCCGTGGCGGTCAGGGCCTGCTCGCCGCCGGACATCAGGGACATGGCCGCCAGCCGCTTGCCCGGCGGGCAGGCGTAGATCTCCAGCCCCGCCTCCAGGGGATCGTCGGACTCCACCAGTTTCAGCTCGGCCTGGCCGCCTTCGAACAGGGTCTGGAACAGGGCCTTGAAGCCGTGGTGGATCACCTCGAAGGCCGCCAGCAGTCGCTCGCGTCCCTCGGCGTTCAATTCCTCCACCGCCCCGCGCAGGCGGCTGATGGCGCCGGCGAGGTCGGTGCGTTCGGCCCGCATGGCCTCCAGCCGGAGGGCGTGTTCGCTCGCCTCCTCCTCGGCCCGCAGATTGACCAGGCCCAGGTTTTCGCGGTCGCGCTCCAGCTTGGCGATGCGCGCCTCCACGCCGGCGGGGTCGGCGAGGGCCTTCTTGGCCTCCTCGGCGATAGTCTCCGCCAGCTCTTCGGGCTCCAGCTTGGCGGTCTGGCGCACCTGTTCGGCATTGGCCTCCAGCCGTTCGTCGGCGGCCTCCAGCCGGGCGCCCGCGGCGGCGCGAGCCTCGCGCGCCGCGCCGGCGGCAGCCTCGGCGGCGCGCGCGATACGGTCGGCGGTCCCCGCCGCGGTTTCAGCCTGGGCCAGGGCGTCGGCGGCCCTGGCCCGCCGCGCCTCGGCGGCGGCCAGCTCGTCCATCAGCTTTGCGCGGCGTTCGACCATGGCCAGGGGCGCCTCCCGTGCGGCCGACAGGCGGGCGTCGAGGGTCTTGCGGTGGGCGACAAGGTCGAGCTGGCGGGCCCCGGCGGCCTTGGTTCGCCGGCCCCACTCCTCCTGCTCCTTGCGGATGGCTTCGCGGCGCCGCAGGCGGGTCTCCCGCTCGCGGCGCTCCGCTTCCAGGGTGAAGCGGGCCTTGTTCTCGGCCTCGCGCGCCGCGCCGGCGGCGGACCGGGCGCCGGCCAGTTCGGGGGAGACGTCGGGCACCGCCCCGTGGGGGGCGGCGGCTTCGGCGGCCGCCAATACCGCTTCGGCTTCCGCCGCCTCGGCTTCGGCGGGGGCGAGGGCGGTTTTGGCCTCCGCAAGTTCGGCGGCGAAGCGGGCGATGGTCTCGTCCAGGGACTGGGCGCGGGCGTCGCGGCGGGCGGCCTCGCGGGCGTGGCGTTCGACCGCCTCCCGCGCCGTCCCCACCGCCCGTTCCGCCGCCGGCGGGGCCTGGCGGGCCTGGGCCAGGGCGCCGTCCGCGGCGCGGACGCGCTGGGCGGCCTCCGCATGGGCCTTGGCGGCGGCGTCGACGCCGGGGGCGAGCCGCGCGATCTCGGCGTCCAGCTCCTGCAGCCGCGCCCGCTGGGCCAGCCGTTTGGCGGCGGGCTTGGGCGCCTCGGCCCTCGCGGTGAAGCCGTCCCAGCGCCACAGGTCGCCTTCGCGCGACACCAGCCGGGCGCCGATGAGCAGGGTCTTCTGCAGCCGGTCGCCGTCGGCCCGGTCGACCAGGGCGGTCATGGCCAAGCGCGCGGCCAGGGCCGGCGGCGCCTTGACCAGAGGGGCCAGAGGCGTCGCTCCGGCCGGCCAGACGGGGGCGGCCGCCGGGGCCCCGCCCCAGAAGGCCGGCGCGCGAGCGTCCAGGGCGGCATCGAGGTCCTCGCCCAGGGCGGCCGCCAGGGCGGCCTCGTAACCCCGGTCGGGGGAGACGGCGTCGAGGGCCGGCGGATAGGCGGATTTCTTGGCGGTCTGGCCCAGCTGGACCAGGCCCTGCGCCTCGGAGCGCAGCCGGCGCAGCTCGTCCTCGGCCTTGCGGGCGGCGTCGCGGGCCGAGGCCTCGGCGGCGGCGGCGGCGGCGCGTTCGGCCTCAGCCGCCTCCACGGCGGCGCGGGTCTTGGCGAGGGCGGCGAGGGCGGCTTCGAAGGCGGTCCTGGCGGCTTCGGCTTCGGGATCGATCTCCGCCGAAAGGGCGGCGCGGTCGGCCTTGGCCGCCTCCAGGGCCCGGTCGGCGCGGGCGACGCGGGCGAGGACGTCGTCCAGCCGGGCCGCGGTGGCCCGACGGCGGGCGGCGGCCTGCTCGACCTTTTCGGCGGCGGCGCGGCGGCGGGCGGCCTCGGCGGCCGCTTCCCCGGCCAGCCGCTCGACCTCGGCGTCGGCGGCGCCGCGGGCGCCTTGGGCGGCGGCCAGGGCGGCTTCCAGTTCCGGCGTCCGTTCCGGCGCGGCGGCGATGGCGGCCTCCAGTTCGGACAGGTCGGCGGCCAGCCGCTCCAGCACGCCCGCCGCATCCTCGACGATATGGCCCTCGCGCGCATGGTCGGCGTCGACGCGGACGATGTCGGCTTCCAGCCGGGCCACTTCGGCGTCCATCTGGGCGGCCTCGCGCTCGACACGGTCGCGCTCGATGGCCAGCCTCTGCAGCACCGCCCCGGCGATCTGCTCCTCCTCGCGCAGGGGTTTCACGGCTTCGCCGGCGGCCAGGGCGGTCGTCTCGGCCTGGGCGGCGTCGCGGACGGCGGCCTCCACTGCCGCCTCGGCGGCCCGCAGCTCTCCCTGGGCCGCGGTGCGGATGTTGCGGGCGTCGAGCCACTTGGCGTAGAGGGCCGCGCCCTGGAGCGCGCGCAGTTCGGCCGCCACGCGCTTGTAGACCTCGGCCTGACGCGCCTCGCGCCGCAGGCGGCTGTGGGCCGAGTCCAGTTCCCGGGTGACGTCGTCCAGACGCAGGAGGTTGGCCTCCGCCGCCTTCAGCCTGAGGTCGGCCTCGTGACGGCGGGTGTAGAGGCCCGAGACCCCGGCCGCCTCCTCCAGGATGCGCCGCCGGTTGGAGGGTTTGGCCGCGATCAGTTCGGAGATCTGGCCCTGCCGCACCAGGGCCGGGGAATTGGCCCCGGTGGAGGCGTCGGCGAACAGCAACTGGACGTCGCGGGCGCGGGCCTCGACCCCGTTCACCCGATAGGTCGAGCCCGAGCCCCGGTCGATGCGGCGGCTGACCTCCAGGGTTTCGTAGCCGTTGAACTGGGCGGGCGCCCGGCGGTCGGTATTGTCGATGGTCAGGACCACTTCGGCGTGGTTGCGGGCGGGGCGCGCGCTGGTCCCGCCGAAGATCACGTCGTCCATGCCTTCGGCGCGCATGGCCTTGGCCGAGCTCGCGCCCATCACCCAGCGCAGGGCTTCCAGCAGGTTCGACTTGCCGCAACCGTTCGGGCCGACGACCGCGGTCAAGCCGGGTTCGATCCGGAACTCGATCGGATCAACGAAGGACTTGAAGCCCGAAAGGCGCAGCTTCTGGAAGTGCACCGGCGTTAGGTCCCTCCAGGCGTCTCTATTTCAGCAGGGGGGCGAGGGCGGCGTCGAGCTGAGCCATGCTGATCTCGCCGCCGTTATAGACGCTGCCGGCCAGGGTTTGGCCGTCCAGCTTCTTGCCGTTCACCGTGAAGCTGGGGGTGCCGGTGATGTTGTCCTTCTTGATCGCCGCATCCACCCGCTCGTTCAGCGCCTTCAGCCCGGCCTCGTCCTGGATGCACTTGGTGACCTGGTCCTCGGTCATGCCGACGCCTTTGCCGATCCTGAACAGCACGCCGCGCGGGTCGTTGTAGAGTTCGGCCTGGCTGTGGAAGATCGCGTCGATGACACTGAAATATTTATCCTTTCCGGCGCAGCGGGCGACCAGAAAGCCGGCCGCGGCGACGCTGGCCGGGGGCGTCAGGAACTCGCGGAACACGTAGTGGACCTTGCCGGTGTCGACGTACTTGGCCTTGAAGGCGGGGAAGACCTCCTCGTTGAAGGCCGCGCAGTGCGGGCAGGTCACCGAAGCCCACTCGGTCACCGTCACCTTGGCGTTGGGATTGCCGAGCTCCATCTCGGTCCCGCCGCTCGCCGCGCCGCCCTTGGGGCCGCAGGCGGATAGCAGGCTTACCGCCGCGGCGGCGATGATCCATCCGGTGAAGACGCGCATTGGAAAGGCTCCGCGAGGTCGCAATCATCAAATCTGCCCCGATTCCAGCCGGCCAGGCCAGAGAAGGGGCGTCCCGGATAGTGTCCTAATTTGAAGCGACGCGCTCGGCCAGTTCCAGCCCCGGGTCTTCGTCGTGCTACAGATGGGCCGATCCGCCGCGGCGGGGGGCGTTCGGGCGCCATGGGATCACACGGCATCGAGGCAGGACAGGGTTGGCGCACAGGGGAGGTTAGGTGATGTACGAGGCGATAAAGAAAATCCTACTCGTTGAGCTTCCTTCGTTAGATATCGTTCTGAAAATTCCGCTTACATTTATAATAATCGCTATAAGTATATTTATCCTTGTGGCCCTGTGGAGGGACCCGCTTCGCGCTTCCGCCTTGAATCCCGCGGCGGCCGCACGACTCGAAAGGGGAACCCAGGCTTTCTTCGACAGTAGCGGTCAGTTCGCCCCGGACCGCGCGGTCGTGTTCGGAACCGCGAAGGATATCGTCCGGCGAATGAAGACCGATCCCAATGTGTTCCAGAACATCGACGTGGAAATCGAGGCCAGGAAAAGGGCGGACAACAACTGGAAGTTCGCGAACGAACTTTCGGCGGGAAAGGCGCTCGTGAACGCTCTGGGCCTCGATGTCGACACCCCCACGGAAAACAAGATTTTCCTTCAGATGCCGCTGCCCACCGGGGCGAAGGCTGTGCAGCCGGCGCCGGCTGCAGCCCCAAAAACGAATTAGAACGCTATGGGGTCCGGCCTATTTGCCGCCGAGCAGGGGGTCGATCGCCGCGCTGAGGGCGGCCAGGGTCTGCTCGCCTTCGAGCTTGGTCTTGCCGATGACGAAGGTCGGGGTCGACTGGATCTTGCCGACGTTGAACGCCGCCTCGACCCGGGTGTTGAAGGCGTCCAGGGCGGCCTTGTCCTCGATGCAGGCCTGGGCCTTGGCTTCGTCCATTCCCCCGACCTTGGCCGCCTCCAGCAGCCAGGCCTTGGCGTCCCGGGTCTGGTAGAGTTTGTCCTGGCCGTGGAACAGGGCGTCGAGCACGGGGAAATATTTGTCGGCCGGGGCGCAGCGGGCGACCAGGAAGCCCGCCGCGGCCAGTTCCGCCGGATCGGTCGGGAACTCGCGGAAGACGTAGAGCACCTTGCCGGTATCGACGTACTTGGCCTTGAAGGCCGGGAACACCTCATTGTTGAACCGCCCGCAGTGCGGACAGGTGACCGAGGCGTACTCGATCACCGTCACCTTGGCCGAGGCCTTGCCCATCGACTTCTCGCCGGAGTCGGCCATGGCGGCGGGCGCCGCGACCATGACGGCGAGCAGGATGGCGGCGGTGCGGAGGAAGCGCGGCGTGACCATGGTTTCAGCTCACCTGACGAAAGCGACGAGACCAAGGCGTGAACCTCGCCCGGCGAGGCTTGTCAATCTGAAGGGGAGGCCGGGACCTCAGGGCTGGCGCAGGACCGCCCGGCCGAGTTTCATCAGCGCGTCCTTCAAGGCCCCGTCAGGGGCTTCGGCCAGCCCTTGCGCCAATTCCGCCTCCAGGGCCGCGTCGAGGGGCCCGATCTTGCGTCGCCGCGCCTGGGCGACGGCGGCCGGGCCGGCGGTCGCGGCGCCGGCGCGCACGGGTCCCTGCACGATCCGCAGCTTGGTCACCGCCTCGGTCCCCAGGTAGAGGTTCACCCGGGCCAGGATCTCCGGCGCCTGATGCTGGACCAGGGCCGCAGCCGGCCCGTCGACCTTGATCTCCAGGACCGACCCGCCGCCGCGCTGTTTGACTAGCTTCACCGGCTCGGTGCGCTTGGCCAGGGTCTCGCCGACGATCTCGCGCCAGCGCAGGTTCAAGGGCCCTGCGCCGGGGCCGAACCGCTGTTCCAGGGCCTTGAGGAATTTCGCCAGCTGCCGCCCGGCGGGAGGCGGGGGCGGCCGCGCCGGCCGCGACCGGCGGGTCGCCAGGATGCGGGCGGTCTCGTCGGGAGAGGGCAGGTTGCGGCTCATCCCCTTGACCTTACCGCCCCGGAGCCTTCACCACCACGCCTGACAGCGAGGTCTTGCTTGAACACCCGGTCCCTGCGCCGCGCCCTGCTTTCCTGGTACGACGCCAACGCCCGGCGCCTGCCCTGGCGCGTGGGGCCGGCCGACCGCCGCGCCGGGGTGCGGCCCGACCCCTACCGGGTGTGGCTGTCCGAAGTGATGCTGCAGCAGACCACCGTGCCCCACGCCACCCCCTATTTCCTCGGCTTCACCGAACGCTGGCCCACGGTCTCGGCCCTGGCCGCAGAGGAGGACGGGGCGGTGATGAGCGCCTGGGCGGGCCTGGGCTACTACGCCCGCGCCCGCAATCTCCTGACCTGCGCCCGCGCGGTGGCGTCGGACCACGGCGGGGTCTTCCCCGACACAGAGGAAGGGCTGCGGGCCCTCCCCGGCGTCGGCGCCTACACGGCCGCCGCGGTGGCGGCCATCGCCTTCGACCGGGCCGCCAACGTGGTCGACGGCAATGTCGAGCGGGTGATGGCCCGGCTGTTCGCGGTGGAGACGCCGCTTCCCGACGCCAAGCCCGAACTGAAGGCCCTGGCGGCGAGCCTGGTCGCGGATGACCGGCCCGGCGACTGGGCCCAGGCGCTGATGGACCTCGGGGCCACGGTCTGCCGGCCCAGGCAGCCCCTTTGCGACCGCTGCCCCGTGGCCGCCGCTTGCGCCGCACTGAAGACCGGTGCGCCGGAAAATTATCCCCGCAAGAACGCCAAGGCCGACAGGCCCCGTCGCCATGGGGCGGCCTATCTGGCCATCCGCAAGGGCGAGGCGGCCCTGGTGCGCCGCCCGGCCAGGGGCCTGCTCGGCGGCATGCTGGCCCTGCCCACCAGCGACTGGCGCGCGGCGCCGTTCAATCCGGCGGAGGCCAAGCGCGCCGCGCCCGTCGCGGCGGATTGGCGGAGCATGGGCGAGATCGAACACGTCTTCACCCACTTCGCCCTGACCTTGCAGGTCTGGCGGGCGGAGGTTTCGGGCGAGGTCGACGGCGCGATCTGGACGCCCCTGGCCGAGGCCGGAGCGGGATTGCCCAGCGTGTTCCTCAAGGCCTTGAGGCGGGGGATGGCGCTGATCTGATCTTCCGCCTTCCCCGATTTGCAGGGGAGGAGAAAAGCCTAGGCGATCCCCGCCCGGATCTTGGCGCGCAGGCCGTCGATCGGCGCCAGGCCGCGGTCGGTCTTGATATGCCAGAAGGTCCAGCCGTTGCAGGCGGGGGCGTCGTCGACCAGGGCCCCCAGCTTATGGATCGAACCGGACAGGTCGCCGGCCACCAGGCTGCCGTCGGCGCGGACCTGGGCGCGGCGCTTGCCCTTGGGGCACCACAGCTCGTCCCCGGGCTGCAGCAGGCCGGCTTCCAGCACCATGCCGAAGGGGATGCGCGGCTCGGCCCGCTTGGAGCCGGTGATGGCCAGGTTGTCGATCGAGGTCGGGATCACCGCGGCGATCCGGGCGCGGGCGAGCCTGACGTAGGTTTCCTCGCGCTCGATGCCGATGAAGCGGCGCCCCAGCCGCTTGGCCGCGGCGCCGGTGGTGCCGACGCCGAAGAAGGGATCCAGGACCAGATCGCCCGGCCGGGTGGAGGCCAGGATGACCCGGTGCAGCAGGGCCTCCGGCTTCTGGGTCGGATGGCCCTTGTCGCCGTTCTCGTCCTTCACCCGCTCTTCCCCGGTGCACAGGGGCAAGGTCCAGTCGGAGCGCATCTGCAGGTCGTCGTTGGCGACCTTCAGGGCGTCGTAGTTGAAGGTGTAGCGGCGCTGGCCCCGCGATTTGGCCGCCCAGATCAGGGTCTCGTGGGCGTTGGCGAAGCGGGTGCCCTTGAAGTTCGGCATCGGATTGGATTTGCGCCACACCACGTCGTTCAGCAGCCAGAACCCCAGGTCCTGCAGCGTCGATCCGACCCGGAAGATGTTGTGGTAGCTGCCGATCACCCACAGCGTGCCCTCGTCCTTGAGCACTCGGCGGCATTCGCCCAGCCAGGCGCGGGTGAAGGCGTCATAGGCCTCGAAGGAGGAGAACTGGTCCCAATGGTCGTCGACGGCGTCGACCTTGGAGTTGTCCGGCCGGTGCAGGTCGCCGCCCAGCTGCAGGTTGTAGGGTGGGTCGGCGAACACCAGGTCGACCGACCTGTCGGGCAGGCGCGACAGCGCTTCCAGGCAATCGGCGTGGATGATGGTCTCGGCGTCTCGGATCATGCGCCCCTCCGCAAGCGCGCAGGCTTGGCGGTTTAGGGTTAAGGGGCGGTGTACGGCCGTTGATTCCGTCAGGGAATCCAATCGGTTCTGGAACGAGGCTCAGACGGCCCTGGCCATCCTAGCCACCACGTCCGTGTCATAGGGCTTGGCGATGAACTGACCGTGGTCGGGGATATCCCTCGCCGCCGGGACCGGGCGGCCAGAGGTGATGATCAGGCGGATGTCAGGCCGTTGTTGGCGGACCCGCCGGGCCAGCTCCAACCCGTCGAAGGGGCCCGGCATGTTGATGTCGGTGAAAACCACCGAGATTTCAGGGTGTAGGCCGATCTGGGCGAGGGCGTCTTCGGCGTCGCACGCCTCCAGCATCTCGAACCCGGCGTCCTCCAGCTCCTCCATCGCGACAAAGCGCAGCATCGGCTCGTCGTCCACGACGAGAATTACGGTCTTGGCTGGTCCAACAAAAGCCATGTGTCGAAAACCGATCAGCTAATTGTTGGTTCCCGGCGACCAGATATTAATTCCAAATTTATCTTCGTTACTTCCCAGTAAATCGGGCTTAGACTGGAAAATTCAGCGCTTGAGTGAAGTATTGCCGGAACCTTTGCCGACGGCTTGCCGGGTTGGCGCCGGGACGGGCCGCGACGCCAGATAGGCGGCGATGTCGGTGATGTCCCTGGTCGTCAGATTGGCCGTCACCGGCTTCATCAGCGCGCTCATGGCGCCGTTGCGCGCACCCTGGCGGAAATCGTTAAGCTGGCGGGCGATATAGCTGGGGGATCGCCCCGCAAGGCCGGGGATCGCGCCGACCCCGTTCAGATCGGGTCCGTGGCAGGTGGCGCAGGCCAGGGTCTTTCCGCTGGCGCCGGTGGTGACCAGCATCTTGCCACGGGCCACCGCGCCAGGGGGAACATAGGCGGTGAAGCCGGAGTGCGGATCGCGCAGCATCTCGGTGTTCTTGCGGTTGACCGGGACTTCGACGATGCGTCCGGCGATCGGCTCGGAACCGGCTTTGGCGCCCTCTACGGGGAGAAGCAGGCCCGCCTCGTTGTCCACCTTCGGCGCCGTGGCCGATTCGACCACGCGGATCCAGGGCGTCCAGGGAATGGCGGAGAAATAGGCCGCGCTGGCGTTGATCTCGTCCTCGGTCATGGCCTTGGCCATGGCGACCATCAGGGCGGCGTTGGCCTTCAGCGGTTCGGCGCTGTGCCGGGCCCCGGTCTTCATGTCGTGCAGCTGCTCGACGATATAATCCTTCGGCAGGCCGGAGACGGGGGCGTTCTCCGTCCGTCCCTTGCCGTTCGGATAATGGCAAAGCGAGCAGGCCATTATGTTCCGCTTCGGGTCGCCCTCGGCGACGATCTTGGGCATGGGCGGGTGGTCGCCGGGAAACCAGTCGGCCGGCGCGGGCGTCCCGCGGACTTGGGTGTAGGTGAACTTTCCCTCTGAGCCGGGCAGGCTGTAGACCGTCCCGTCGTCAGGGATGACCGCCGCCGTGGCGTCGCCGTTCGGCGGAATGGCGTAGGCCCATTCCGGCTGTTGGCGCGGAGCTTTCTGGGCCGCCAGCCCGCCCTCGACGGCGAAAACGCTGGCGACCGCCGCAGCGCAGCCCGCCGTCGCCAGTGCGTTCGAGAATTTTTTCATCCTGTTCATTCCCCCGTCAGCCCACGATTAGCCTTGTCCAGCTCCTCCGCATACCGTCGTGTCGCATAGGTTTCGGTCAGCAGGCCCAACACCTTCAACTCCGTTGGGTTATCCACTACCGCCAAAGCCTCCGTCTCGGTGCGGTCGAAGGCGGTCATGGCCTCCTTGATGTCCAATTCGGGCGTCAGCACGGCATGCGCCTGCCGCGCCAGGCTGCCGACGGCTGCGCTCATGTCCAGCCCTTCGACGAAGGCCTCCGGAGTGGCGATCATGCCGACGTACCGGCCGGTCTCGTCGGTCACGACCACGGCGTGGGTCGAGCCCAAGGGGTAGCGGGTCCGGAAATCGGCCAGGCTGGTCGCCGCCGTGACGCGGGGCGGGTCGCGGCGCATCAGCCGCTCCACCGTCATCTGCCGCATCCAGCCGATGTCGCGGGCGCTGCGGATGGTCTCGCCGCGCAGGTGCAGCCGCCAGGTCGAGAACGAATAGCCGAAGCTCTCGCGTACGAAGAGGCTGGCGGTGACGCAGGCCGCCAGCACCGCCCCCGTGACGGTGAAGTCGCCGGTGGTCTCCAGCACCAGGAAGGTCATGGTCAGGGGGCCGCCGACGATGGCCACGGCCAGGGTCCCCATCCCCGCCAGCACGCAGATGGTGGGGTCCAGGGCCAGGCCCGGAACGAACAGGACCGCCGCCTGGCCGAACAGCTTGCCGCACAGGGCGCCGACGAACAGCGAGGCGAAGAACAGGCCGCCGCGGAAACCGGACCCGAGCGACAGCATCGAGGCCAGCAGCTTGATGGCGATGAGCCCCGCCAAGGTCGTCATCGGGATCGAGATCGGCAAGTCGAGCTGCATCGCGCCATGCCCGGCCGCCAGCACCTGGGGGGTGAGCAGGGCCAGGCCCCCGACCATCAGTCCGCCCACCGCTGGCCGCAGCCAATAGGGCAGGCGGGAAAGCTCGAAGCCGCGCTCGACGAGGGCGACGCTGCGCATCACCCCGACGCCCAAGGCCGCGACCACCACCCCGAGGACGACGATGATCGGGAAATGCAGGGGGCGGATGGCGAACAGCGAGGTCACCTGGATGCCGTAGGGCGCGCCTCCCAGGGCCTGGGTGGTCAGAACGGCGGCGATGGCGGCCGCCATCACCGGCGCCACGCTCGACACCGCATAGACGCCGATGATCAGCTCGAAGGCGTAGAAGGCCCCCGTCAGGGGCGCGCCGAAGGCCGACGCGATGGCCGCGGCCGCGCCGCATCCCACCAGAATCCGCAGGTCCCCCCGGCGCAGCTTCATCACCAAGCCGAAGCGCGAGGCCAGGCCCGCCCCGATCTGGGCGTAGCCCGCTTCCAGCCCGACGGAGGCGCCGCAGCCGTTGGAGATCAGGGTCTGCAGGGAGACCACCAGGCTGTCGCGGAACGACATCCGCCCACCCCGCAGGGCGTTGGCCTCCACCGGATCCACCGCCTGCGGAATCTCGTGACGGCGGCGCCACCATTCCATGGCGCCCAGGATCAGTCCGCCCGCGGCCGGAGCGGTCAGGGCCACCGCCGGGGAGATCTTGGCGGTGGCGCTGAGGTGCTGGTCCAGAGCGATTCCGTAGATCAGCACGTGGGCGATTTGCGAGACGCGGCTCATCAGGGTCGCCAGCACTGCGGCGCCCGCGCCGACGACGATCGCCGCCAACACCAGGAACGCTTCGCGGGAGCGGACCTGGGCTCTCAACCGGGCCCAGCGGCCGCGGGCCTGATCGGCGAGAGGCAGGGCGAGGCCGAGCAGGCCCCGGGTATCGACGTCGACGGGGTCGCCCCCGCTCACATGACCTCGTCGCGGTCGTCGAACAGCGCCAGGGTCCGGATGTCCCCGCCCTCCGCCAGCAGTCGAAGGGGGGCCCAGCTCATGCGGTGGATAGGCGAGGGGCCCAGGGTCTGCAGCGCGGCGATGTGGCGGGCGGCGCCATAGCCCTTGTGACTGGCGAAGCCGTAGCCGGGATGGAGCTCGTCCATCTCGGCCATCAGCCGGTCGCGGGCGGTCTTGGCCAGGATCGAGGCGGCGGCGATGGAAGCGGACAGGGCGTCGCCGCCGACCACCGTGCGGACCTGGCAGGGCAGGGCGAACCGGTAGTTGCCGTCGACCAGAGCGAAGGCCGGCGTCAGCTCCAGCGCTTCCACCGCCCGGCGCATGGCCAGGCCGGTGGCGTGCAGGATGTTGAGCTCGGCGATCTCCTCCACCGAGGCGAAGGCCACGGCCCAGGCCGACGCGGATCGCTTGATCTCGGCCTCGAGCCGTTCGCGGGTCTTGGCGGTGAGTTTCTTGGAATCGTCGATCCCGTCCGGGACCCGGCGCGGATGCAGGATCACCGCGGCGGCGCAGACCGGCCCGGCCCATGGACCCCGCCCGGCCTCGTCGACCCCGCACACGGGGCCGGGATGCAGTTTTTCCAGCGTAAGGTTAGGCCCGGGCCCGCGCCGGGGCTTGGCGGTCTTGGTCTCGCCGGGAGGAGAGATTCGCGGGCTCACGCCCCTCGAATACGCCGCCCGGCGCCCGTCTGGAAGGCCTCCTCAGCCCGCGACGTGGACGCAGGGGTCGGACCTAGCGGTAACGGCCCTGGCTGTCGAAGGCGGCGTAGCTGGTCAGATCGGGATGGTAGGGCCCGTCGTTGGGAAGCTTGCCGCGGGCGATCTCCAGGGCGAAGCGGTCGAACACCGAATTGGCGTCCGTCCAGGTCGTGTAGCCGACCACCTGGTGAAGGTCGATTTCGTGCCAGCGGTACGAGACCGGTTTGGCCACGCCGTCCGCGCCGGTCACCGTGCCGGTGATGGCGGCGCCGCCCAAACCGACGCTCAGCAACGACAGGCCCGGCTGGTCAACGAGTTCGTTGAAGGTCGGATGGTTGGGTGTGGCCGACTCCAGCACCAGGTCGACCCGCTGAAGCGGCGCGGCCCCGGGTTTGGCCAGGGCGCGCTGCACATAGTCGGCGAGATCCTTGCGCAGCATCTCGACGTCGCGGGCGCCGTAGGCCTTGGTGTTCTTCTGCAATTCGGGGCCGATGGAGACCGAGACCTCGGCGGCGCTGGCGGCGCCGGCGGCGAGGAGCAGGGCAGCTGCGGCTGTGGCGATCAGATGTTTCATGTGGCGCCTCCGATTAGTGCCTCAACATTAATACCATATCCGGCCGTTTCCGTTCAGTCGGCTGTCCCGGTTTCGCCCGCCAGCCAGTCCGGCGCATGCGTCCGCACGGGCCGGCCGTCCGCGGTCAGATCGGCGCCGGCGATGCGGTCCAGCCGCAGCAGCGCCAGCGCCCGGCCGTCTCGGCCGCCGACGATTTCTCCCGCCCGAAGCGCCCCGGCCAGCACCTCGGTTCCCGGCGGCGGCGCCGGCCCGTCCATGCTCACCGGCAGCAGGCGGGTCTTCACCGGCCCGCGCCGCTTCATCCGCGAGGTGGTCTCCTGGCCGACGAAGCAGCCCTTGCGGAAGTCGATGCCGTGCAGCAGGTCGAGGTTCGCCTCGATCGGATAGGTGTTTTCGGCCAGGGCGTCGCGGCCGGTGTCGGCCACCCCCAGCGCCAGGCGGTGGGCGTCGTAGTCGTCCTCGTCGGCTTGGGCCGCGCCCGGCGCCGGCGGCGCCGTCAGCCCCGTGGCGCGAAAGCCGAGCTCAGGCAGTCGAGGGTCCTGCGCCCAACCAGGCCCGGCCGCTGCCGCGCCCCACTGGGCGAAGACGCCGCCCTCGGCCGGGGCGATCTCCACCTTGGCCCGCAGGCGGTACAGGGAAAGCCGTTGGACCAGGTCGTGACGGCGGGCCGACGGCAGGTCGAGCAGCACCGCCTCCGGCTGGCCGACCAGGAACAGGTCGAACAGCAGCCGCCCCTGCGGCGTGAGCAGGGCGCCATAGCGCCACTCGCCGACCGCCAGGGTCTCGACGTCCTGGGTCAAGAGGCCTTGCAGGAAGCTGCGGCAGTCCGGGCCCCACACCGCGACCAGGGCGCGGCTGCGCAGATGGGCGGACTTGGGCGCGATCGGGTCGGTGGTCATGGCTATGGATTTGGCCCCTGTGGGTCGCCGCCGCTAGAGGCTTCGGGCCCGAACACCAGGTGATGCAGCACGATCCCCGAGGTTGTCGCCACATTCAGGGAATCGAAGGCGCCGGCCATGGGGATCGAGACGGTGCGCGCTTGGGCCATAACCGCGACCGGCAGCCCGGGACCTTCGGTCCCCAGCAGCACCGCGGTCCGGGCCGGCCGCGCCAGGTCCGCCAAGGGTGTGGCGCCGGCGGGGCTGAGGGCCAGAGTCGCAAAACCGTGCCGCGCGAACAGGGCCGTCATGTCCGCGTCCCGATCCAGCCGCACGAAGGGCGTGGTCAGGCTGGCGCCCACCGAGGTGCGGATGGCCTTGCGGTACAGGGGATCGCAGCAGGCGGAGTCGAGCACCACCGCTCCCACTCCGAAGGCGGCGGCGTTGCGAAAGATGCCGCCCATGTTGTCGTGGTTGGCGATGCCGAACAGCCCCACCGCCACGGCTCTCGACCCCAGTCCCGCCAGCAGGGCGTCCGGGTCGGGCGGCGCCGCACGACGGCCGAAGGCCAGTATGCCCCGATGGATATGGAAACCGGCGATCGCATCCATGGTGGCCTGCGAGGCGGCGTAGACCGGAACGTCGGGAGCGAGTTCCGCCAGCAGCGGCGCCAGGCTCTCCACGCGTTTTTCCGCCAGCAGGAGCGAGTCCAGCGGGTGGCGCCCCGACCGCAAGGCCGCGCGCAGGACCACCTCGCCCTCGGCCACGAACCGCCCCTCGCGGCCGACTAGGTCCCGTTCGCGGATGTCGCGATAGGCCTGGATGCGCGGATCGCCGGGGTCGTCGATGCGGAGGACGGCGGCCATGTCAGAGCCCGCCGAAGGGAACCACCTTGTTGCCGGCGTCGTGGCCGATGTCGGCCCCGCCCAGATAGGCGATGCCGGAGCGCTCGCACCAGTAGCGCGCGATCTCCTCGGCCGTCTGGCCGAACTCCGGGTCGTTGGGCGGAACGGCGCTGCAGCGGCCGAGGCGGATGCCGGCGACCTTGCGGATCGTCGGCGCCTCGGCGAGGTGGAAGAACATCCGGTCGATCGCATAGAGGTGCTCGGAGACCTCCTCCAGCATCAGCACATGGCCGCTCAGGTCCGGCAGCCAGGGGGTGCCGATCAGGCTGGACAGGATCGCCATGTTGAAGGCGATGGTCCTGCCGCCGGATGCGACCGACGGCTCGAGCGCGGCGGGGGAGCGCCGGACCAGCCAGGCTAGGGCGCGGGCGATCGCCGCCTCGCCCCCGTCGCGGGCGATCTCATGGGTCATGGGCCCGTGGGCGGCATGGCGGAAACCGGCCCCGTAGAGGGCCGACAGCATGGCCCCGGCGTCGCTGTATCCGAGATAGGCCTTCTCCCGCGCGGGGGGCGTAAGGCGCGGCAGCACCGCCTCGATCAGCCGCCCCGATCCGTAGCCGCCGCGGGCGTACCACAAGGCGTCGAAGTCCGGGTCGTTGGCGACCTCGACGAAGGAGTCCGCGCGCTGGGCTTCCGAGCCGGCGAAATGGCCGTGCGAAAAGAAGCACTGAGGATGGAAGACCACTTCGACGTTCCCGGCGGGGTAGAGGGAGGCGACGAGGGCCTGCACCGCCGGCGGCGCGTCCTCGCTCAGCCGCGACGCCGGCGCCACGACTCCGATTCTCGTCCGGTCTGCAGGCACGTGGGGAAGGTCTTTCGGTTGCTTGCGGCGGAAAGCGCCGAACCATAGGGTCCGGCGATGACTCCAGACAAAGCCTATTTCTTCTGCGGCGTCGGCGGCAGCGGCATGCTTCCCCTGGCCCTGATCGTCCAGGCGGGCGGCTCCAGCGTGGAGGGGTCCGACCGGTCCCTGGACCAGGGCCGCACCCCGGCCAAGTTCGACTTCCTGCGCCGCCGAGGGGTGATTCTGCATCCGCAGGACGGCAGCGGCCTTAGGCCCGGTCAGACCCTGGTGGTTTCGGGCGCCATCGAAGAGACCGTCGCCGACGTCCAGGCCGCCCGGCGGATCGGCGCGCCCATCGTCACCCGGCCCGAGCTGTTGGCCGAGCTGTTCAACGCCGCCTCGGTCTCGGTCGGGGTCGCCGGCACCAGCGGCAAGTCCACCACCACGGCGATGATCGGCTGGATCCTGCACCGGGCGGGCTTCGACCCCACCATCATGAACGGGGCGGAGATGAAGAACTTCGCCACGCCGGAGGCTCCCTCCTCCAGCGCCGTGATCGGCTCGGGCAAGCTGTTCGTCAGCGAGGTGGACGAGAGCGACGGCTCCATCGCCCGCTACGTTCCCCGCGTCGCCGTGGTCAACAACGTCGCCCTCGACCACAAGTCGATGGACGAACTGCGCGTGCTGTTCCGCGATTTCGTGGCCAAGGCGCAGACGGCGGTGCTCAACCTCGACAACGCCGAAACCGCGGCCCTGGCGGCGGGGCTGCCTGGCCGGAACCTCGTGACCTACAGTCTCGGCCGGACGCCCGCCGACCTGTCGGCCGAGGCGATCGCGCCTGCGCCGGACGGGATCGCCTTCCTGGTCCGGGCCAGGGACGGGGGGACGGCGAAGGTGCGCCTGCCCGTGCCTGGCCGGCACAACGTCTCCAACGCCCTGGCCGCCATCGCCGCTACTGGAGCCTGCGGCGTGTCCCTGGCCGATGCGGCGGCGGCCTTGGGCGAGTTCGCCGGCGTCCGGCGCAGGCTCGAGGTGGTGGGGATCGCGGGCGGGGTGACGGTGATCGACGACTTCGCCCACAATCCCGACAAGATCGCCGCCACCCTCGAGACCCTGCACGCCTTTCCCGGCCGACTGCTGGTGCTGTTCCAGCCCCACGGCTACGGGCCCCTGCGGCTGATGAAGGACGCGTTCGTCGACGGCTTCGTGGAGGCGCTGGCGGCGCAGGACGTGCTGGTGATTCCTGCGCCTGTCTATTACGGCGGCACCACGGACCGCAGCGTCGGCAGCGCCGACGTCGCCGAAGCCGTGCACGCCCGGGGTCGTCAGGCCGAGGCCTTCGCGGACCGCGTGGCCTGCGGCGACCGCCTGATCGCCCTGGCCCGGCCCGGCGACCGGATCGTGGTGATGGGCGCCCGCGACGACACCCTCAGCCAGTTCGCGGCCGAACTTCTGGCCCGCTTGGCGGGGGCCGGAACTTAGGCCGCGGGTTCAAGGGCCAAAAACCCGGCGAGTCCGGTATATATGGACCGATGGCCGCGCCCTCGTTCCCGATTCTGTTCGTGGCTCCCGAACGCGTGGAGGACGCGATCCTCGCCTCGGGCCTGATCCGGCGGCTTTCGGACGAGATGCCCCAGGCCCGCTTCACCGTGGTCGCGGGGGCCGCCACGGCCCCCCTGTTCCGCGACCTTCCCGGCTTGGAGCGGCGACTGCCGTTCGAGCCCGAGCCCATGGGCCTGCACTGGTTCACGCTCTGGCGGCAGACCCGCAACCGCCGGTGGGGACTGGTGCTGGACATGCGCGGCTCGCGCCTGGCCCGTTTCCTGAGCGCACGCCGCCGCGGGATCAAGAAGCCGCTCAACCCGGCGCTCGGGCCGATCCACAAGGTGGTGGAGGCGGCGCGGGTACTGCGCCTCGAGGACGATCCGCCGAGTCCATTCCTGTTCATCAGCCCCCAAACCGAAGCCCTGGCGGCTGGCTTGCTAAGGCCGCCGCCCGGCGTGGCGGAGGGCCCGATCCTGGCGATCGCCCCGGCCGCCGACTGGGTAGGCAAGGCTTGGCCGGCGGAGCGTTTCGCGGTGACGGCGGCCGAGCTTCTCGGCCCGAAGGGGCCGTTGCCTACCGGCCGGCTGTTGCTGCTGGGCGGTCCCGAGGATCGCTGGGCGACCGAAACGGTGCGCCGCTCCATCGCCCGCGAGCGGCTCGTCGATCTGATCGGCAGGGCGGACCTGCTGACCAGCTACGCCTGCCTGAAGCGGGCGCGCCTGTTCATCGGCTCCGACAACCCGTTCATGCATCTGGCCGCGGCGGCCGGGGCCCCGACCCTGGCCCTGTTCGGCCCGTCCGACGACCGGATCCACGGGCCATGGGGGGCGCACGCCCGCGCCCTGCGCGGTCCGCGCGACTTCGAGGCCTTCAAGGCCATCGACCCCACTTTCAGCCAGGCCATGAACCATATGCAGGACCTGACCACCGCCAAGGTGACGTCGGCGGCGCGGCGGCTTATGGCCGAAACCGAACCCGGGCCCGATGCCCCTGACAAGCCAGAAACGGATGCCGAAACGCATGACTGAGACCCATGACTCGATCGTCCGCGGCGGCGAGACGATCGAGCAGGCGAAACCGGCGGGCGGCTGGACCAGCCTGACCATTCGCCGTCCGGACGACTGGCACCTGCACCTGCGGGACGGGCCGATGCTGAGCGCGGTGCTGCCCGAGACAGCGGCCCAGTTCGCCCGCGCCATCGTCATGCCCAACCTGACCCCCCCGGTCACCACGCCGGCCGCCGCCGTCGCCTACCGGGAGCGTATCCTCGCCGCGCGGCCGGCGGGGTCGGACTTCCAGCCCCTGATGACCTGCTACCTTACCGATCGGACCTCGCCGGCCGAGATCGAGGCGGGCTTTTCGTCCGGCGCCTGGGTCGCGGCCAAGCTTTATCCGGCCGGCGCCACAACCAACGCCGACGCCGGCGTCACCGACATCGGCAACATCGATCCCGTCCTGGCGCGGATGGAGACGATCAGCATGCCGTTGCTGGTCCACGGGGAGGTCACCACCCCTACGATCGACATTTTCGACCGGGAGGCGGTGTTCATGGACAAGGTTCTCAGTCCGCTGCTCGCCCGCCATCCAGGGCTGAAGGTCGTGGTCGAGCACGCCACCACCGAGGAGGCCGTGGCCCTGGTCCGCGCCAACGCGCCCCGCGTCGCCGCGACCATCACCCCGCATCATCTTGTCATCAACCGCACGTCGCTGTTCCAAGGTGGCTTGCGGCCCCACCTCTATTGCCTGCCGGTCGCCAAGCGGGAGCGCCACCGGCTGGCGTTGCGCCAGGCTGCGACCTCGGGCGAGGCGTCGTTCTTTCTTGGCACAGACTCCGCGCCGCACCCGCGACATGCCAAGGAATCCGCCTGCGGTTGCGCCGGCGTGTTCTGCGCGCCGACGGCCTTGCAGACCTACGCCCAGGTGTTCGAGGAGGAGGGGGCGCTGGGCAGGCTGGAAGCCTTCGCCTCCCTGAACGGCCCGCGCTTCTATGGCTTGCCCGAGAACGAGGGGACGATCACCTTGACGCGCACCGCCGGGACGCTCGACGAGAGCCTCTTTGCGGGGGCTGAAGAGGTGAGGGTGTTCCGCGGCGGCGAACCGCTCGCCTGGTCGCTGGCTTAGATTCGGGGAAAGAAAAAGGCCCGCGGAGTTTCCCCTGCGGGCCGTCTCTTGCGCCTTTGGCGAAGCCTACTTCGTTTGGTTGGTCGGCAGGGTGCAGGGGGCGCCGGAACGGGCTACCTGGCCGCAGGTGAGCAGGTCCTTGGTCGCGCCGGTGGCGTGGTCGACGGCGACCACGAAGCCGGGCAGGCCGTCGGAGCAGGCCGTCTCGATGTAGTCGGCCCCTTCGGTGGTGGAGGCCAGGTACTTGCCCGCCGACACCTTGCACTGGGTCTTGCCCTGGGCGACCAGCCGCGCGGTGTATTTGGCGTAGAGCTCGGCCGGCGGGGTGAGCTGGCAGGTCACGCCGTAGGCGCCGCCCTGCAGGCAGTCGAGCACCTGGGCCTTGCCGCCGCTGATCGGGAAGACGCCGATGCCGCCGTCCGCCCGGTTCTTGCAGGCCAGCTCGACCAGCTCGCTGTTGCTCTTGGTTTCCTTGCCCAGGTAGCGATATTTGGACACCTCGCAGGGGAAGTTCGCGTTCTGGGCCAGCTTGGTGTAGGTGCCCGCCTCCGCGGTTTCGTCGATGATGGTCAGCTGGCAGCCGCCGCCGATGCTCTGGGCCTTGGCGCAGGGGATGGCTTGCTGGAACTCGTGCTTGGCGTCGGCCTGGATCATGAAGCCAGGGGTCGCGCCGCAGGCCACCTCATAATAGGTCGATCCCTGGGCCGAGCCGACGACCCGAGCGTTCGAGACGGTGCAGGGCGTGCCCGACTTCGCAGCCAGGGCGCCCATCCCGGCCAGGACGGTCTCCTTGGAGGTTAGGGTGCAGGCGGTGGTGGGGCTGCCCAGAACCGCCAAGCATTCGCTGGCGACCGGGGTTTTGCCCGGGCTCGTCTGGATCACATACCCTTGGCCGCCGGTGCAGGCGACTTCGTAGTAAGCGTCGCCGGTCGGCGTGGCGCCCATCCAGCGGGCGGCGGTGGGGGAGGCGCAGGTCTGGCCGGCGGCGACCGCCAGCTTTGCCACGGCCTGCTTCGGATCGAGATTGCCCTCCAGGCGGCACTGCACGGCGCCCTTGGCCGTGTTGGCGGCGACGGCCAGGCAGTCATAGGCCATCGAGCCGGTCGGGCCGGTCTGGACCAGGTAACCCAGGCCCTCGGCGCAGGAAACTTCATAGAGCGAGGTCTTGGCCTTGGTCTTGGCGTCGACGCCGGCCTGGACGAAGTAGGCGTCGGTGGGGGTGCAGGTCGTCTTGGCGGCGGCGAGGGCGGCGGGGGCTTCCGCCTTGCCTTGCTCGCGCTGCTTGGCGGTGATCGCAGGGGCCTTGGCCTCTTCCGCGGCGTGGGCGGCCAACGGCTGACCGCCGATAACCAGGGCGGCCACGGCCGCCAAAACGATGCCGAAACATTTCATAGCTGAGCTAGGCCTTCTTCCCTGGGGGCTTCTGCGGCGACATAAAGGGCCGCGAGCGGGGCTGGTCAAGCGTCGCCTTTGCGCGTTTGCCGCCTGTGAGCGTCTGGTTTTCTCAGCAACAAATGCGGCGGGGCGATGACGCCGGCCGCGCATCGCCCCGGAGCGCCCGATGAGTTTGAAGGGCAAAACCCTGTTCATCAGCGGCGCCAGCCGCGGGATCGGACTGGCGATCGCGCTGCGTTGCGCCCGCGACGGCGCCAACGTGGTCATCGCCGCCAAGACCGATCAACCGCATCCCAAACTGCCCGGAACCATCCACACGGCGGCCGCGGCGGTGGAGCAGGCCGGCGGCCGGGCGCTGCCCCTCGTGGTCGATATACGCGACGAGGCCTCCGTACAGTCGGCCGTCGACCGGGCCGTGGAGGCGTTCGGGGGCATCGACATCTGCGTCAACAACGCCTCGGCCATCTCGCTCACCGGAACCCTGGCCACCGAGATGAAGCGTTGGGACCTGATGCATCAGGTCAACGCGCGGGGGTCCTTCCTGGTCTCCAAGGCCTGCCTGCCGCACCTGCTGAAGGCCGCGAACCCCCACGTCCTGATGCTGTCGCCGCCCCTCGACATGGCGGAGCGCTGGTTCGCGCCGCACGTGGCCTACACCATGGCCAAGTTCGGCATGTCCATGTGCGTGCTGGGCATGGCTGGAGAGTTCCGGGGGCGGGTCGCCTTCAACGCCCTGTGGCCTCGCACCGCCATCGCCACCTCGGCGGTGGAGTTCGCCCTGGGGGGACATGAGGCGCTGGCCCTGTGCCGCACGCCGGAGATCCTGGCCGACGCCGCCCACCTCGTGTTCCAACAGCCGGCGGCCAGCTTCACCGGCCGGTTCCTGATCGACGACAGCTTCCTGTTCGAGCACGGGGTGACCGACTTCGATCGCTATCGGGTCGATCCGACCAAGCCCCTGGCCCGGGACTTCTTCGTCCCCGATATGCCGCCGCCGCCCCCAGGAGTGACGGTGGGATAGGGGACTTACCGGCGTTCGTTCTCGCCGGGATAGAAGGCGCCGCCGCCCGTCTGGCCCCGGTGGCGCAGGAAGGCGTCGGCCAGGACGCAGGCCATCATCGCCTCGGCCACGGGCGGGGCGCGCAGGCCGACGCAGGGGTCGTGACGGCCCTTGGTCACGATCTGCACCTCCTCGCTCGCCTCGTTCAGCCCGCGCCGGGGCGTCAGGATCGAGGAGGTGGGCTTGAGCGCCATGCGCGCGATCACCGGCTGGCCGGTGGAGATCCCGCCCAGTATTCCGCCGGCGTGGTTGGACAGGAAGGTCGGCCCGTCGCGGCCGGCGGTCATTTCGTCGGCATTCTGTTCGCCGGTGAGGCTGGCTGAACCGAAGCCGGCGCCGATCTCGACGCCCTTGACCGCGTTGATCGACATCAGGGCACCCGCCAGTTCGGCGTCGAGCTTGCCGTAGACCGGCGCGCCCCAGCCGGGGGGAACCCCTTCGGCCACCACCTCGACCACGGCGCCGACCGAAGAGCCGGCCTTGCGCACCGCGTCCAGGTAGGCCTCCCACACCGGAACCATCTCCGGGTCGGGACACCAGAACGGATTCTGCTCGGTGGTCGCCCAGTTCCACCGGGCCGGTTCGATCCGGTGCGGCCCCACCTGCACCAGGGCGGCGCGGATGACCACGCCCGGACCCAGCAGCTTGCGGGCCACCGCGCCGGCGGCGACCCGCGAGGCGGTCTCCCGCGCCGAGGCCCGGCCGCCGCCGCGGTAGTCGCGCACGCCGTATTTGGCGAAATAGGTGTAGTCGGCGTGGCCGGGTCGGAACTGCGAGGCGATGTCGCCGTAGTCCTTCGAGCGCTGGTCGACGTTCTCGATCATCATCGAGATGGGCGTGCCCGTGGTGACCTGGCCGCCGGTGCGGTCGTCCTCGAACACGCCCGAGAGGATGCGCACCTGGTCGGGTTCGCGCCTCTGGGTGACGAAGCGGTTGCCGCCGGGCTTGCGGCGATCGAGCCAGTGCTGCACGTCCGCTTCGGTCAGGCCGAGCCCTGGGGGGCAGCCGTCCACCACGCAGCCCAGGGCTGGCCCATGGCTCTCGCCCCAGGTGGTCACGCGGAACAGATGGCCGAAGGTGTTGTGCGACATGAAGGCGCTTTTAGCCCGTCCTCGCGCCGACGCGAAGGTCTAGGCTGCGCGCCGGGGGGTCAGGCGCTTGATCAGCTCGGCGGGGCCGCCGACGCGGCGATCGGAAACCAGCCGAACATAGAGGTCGCCCTGGGCATGGCCGCGGGACGGAGGCAGGCCGAGGCCCGGCGCCCGCGCGAGGCCGGCTTCGACGGCCTCCTTGCTGAGACGGAAGCTGACGGGACCGAGCGGGGTCTCCACGGCGATCCGCGCGCCGGGCTTCAACTGCGAGGGATGTTTCCGGGCGGTGATCCAGATGTCGTCGCCGCGCACGGCCAAGGCCTCGCCGTGGTCGATCTTGACCTGCAGCAGCCAGCCCCAGACCCACACCAGGTCGCCGTCGCGCAAGGACGGCGGGATCTTGGTCTCGAAGGGCCGTCCGGTGGGCAGGCGCCCGACCTTCATGCCGCCGGCGATGGCCTCGGCGGGGGTCAATTCGATCTGGGATGGCCAGACTTCGAATCGGCGGTCGTCGCCGGCCTGGACGGGAGCGGCGTTGCGCAGCACCCGGTAGGCATGGAGGATCTCGCGGTACTGCTCGGCGGACACATGTTCGCCCGTTCCGCGCGCCGTTTTCAACGCCCGCTGGAACGCGCCCTGGAGCTCGCTCAGCGGCGCGTCGGCGTCGAGGCCGAGCCGAAAGCGCGCCTCCGAAACCGAGAGTTCTGTATCCACGGTAGACATGTCCCTTTAGTGAGCCGGAGAGAGTCAATTCGCGGTTAATCTGGGCCGAACGCCATACGCCGCGTATATCGGGGCCATGGCCGACCAGACCCCATCCTGCCGCCCTTCGGAAGCCAGCGATCCGGGCGACGAGCGCCTGTTCAGCGGGGACGAACCTTTCGCCCTTTTCGCCGACTGGTTCGAAGCCGCCAAAAGCGCCGAGCCCAACGATCCCAACGCCATGACCCTGGCCACGGCCGATGCGGCTGGAGCCCCGGACGCGCGGATGGTGTTGCTCAAGGGCGTGGATGAGCGGGGGTTCGTCTTCTACACCAATACCGAAAGCGCCAAGGGCCTGCAGCTGGCGGCCAATCCGCAGGCTGCGCTGCTGTTCCACTGGAAGAACCTGCGCCGCCAGGTGCGGGTGCGCGGGCCGGTGGAACGGGTCTTGGACGACGAGGCCGACGTCTATTTCGCCACCCGTCCGCGCGACAGCCAGATCGGGGCCTGGGCCTCGGACCAGAGCCGCGTCATGGAGGGCCGCTTCGTGCTGGAGCGCCGCGCGGCCGAGCTGGCCCTGAAGTTCGGCATCGGCAAGGTGCCCCGCCCGCCGCATTGGACCGGCTTCCGGGTCTTGCCGCTCCGGTTGGAATTCTGGCGCGATCGCCCGTTCCGGCTGCACGACCGGCTGGTGTTCGAGCGCCCGAGCCTGGAAGCCCCCTGGGGCCGTTCGCGCCTGTTCCCATGAGCGAGGTGCCCGCCTGGCTGGCGGCCGGCGCCGGCGCCGGCGTTCCGGCCGAGCGGGTGATCGAGACGTCGATCGCCTGGGTCTTTCTGTTCGCCGATCGGGTGCTGAAGCTGAAGAAGCCGGTGGATTTCGGCTTCCTGGACTTCAGCACCGTGGCGCAGCGGCGCTGGGCCAGCGAGCGGGAGCTGGCCTTCAACCGGGAGACCGCCCCCGACCTCTATCGCTGCGTCCACCCGGTCACCCGGGACGCCCAGGGCCGCCTGGCCTTGGACGGGACGGGGGAGGTGGTGGACTGGGTGGTCGAGATGCGACGCTTCGCCGACGGCGCGCTTCTGAGCGAGCGGCCGGGTGGCGTCGACGCGGCCCTCGCCGAGGCCCTGGGGCGTGAGATCGCCCGGTTCCACATGAAGGCCGAGCGCTGCGACCCCGCGGCGGGACGGGACAGCCTGGCCTATGTCCTGCACTCCAACGCCGGATTGCTGCGCAGCAAGGCGGAGGTGTTGGACGCGCCGGCGGTGGAGCGGTTGCTCAAGGCGACACAGGCGGGCTTCGATCGGGTGGGCGGGCTTCTGCTCCAGCGGGGCGGGGCGGGCTTCGTGCGGCGGTGCCACGGCGACCTGCACCTCGGCAACATCATGATCGAGCGCGGGCGGCCGGTGCTGTTCGACTGTATCGAGTTCAACGACACCTTGAGCCGCATCGACGTCCTCTACGACTTCGCCTTCCTGCTGATGGACCTGGATTTCCGCGGCGCCCGCCCGGCGGCGAACCGGGCCATGAACGGCTGGCTGGACGAAGCGGCGCGGGGTTTTCCGGAACCGCACCTGTGGACGGGCCTGCAGGCCTTGCCCCTTTTCCAGTCGGTGCGGGCGGCGATCCGCGCCCACGTCGTCGTCCACCAGGGCGAGATCGATCTGGCCCGGCGCTATATCGCTGCGGCGCAGGATCACCTGACGCCCGTCCCGCCCAGGCTGATGGCCGTGGGCGGTTATTCGGGTTCGGGCAAGAGCACCTTCGCCATGGCGCGGGCGCCGGAGCTGGGCGGATGTCCGGGGGCGGTGGTGCTGCGTTCGGACGAGATCAGGAAGCGGCTGTGGGGGCAGGCCCCCCTCGATCGGTTGCCGCCGCAGGCCTATGCCCCTGGCCAGTCGGAGCGGGTCTACGGGGCCATGTTCGACGCCGCCCGCCTCGCTCTGGCCGCCGGTCGCGCCGTGGTGTTGGACGCCGCCTTCCTGCGCCCCGCCGAGCGCGCCGCGGCGGAAAGCCTGGCCGACACGGTCGGCGTCGGGTTCGAAGGAGTGTGGATGGAGGCGCCGGCCGATGTGCTGCGGGCCCGGGTCGCCGCCCGCACCGGCGACGCCTCGGACGCCGACATCGCGGTGCTGGAGGGCCAGTTGGCGCTGGACGTGGGCGAGGTCGGCTGGCGGCGGGGGTGACCTGCCGGCCGCGGCTATTCGGTTCGGATCCGGGCGATGGCCTCGACCAGGGCGGGGAGCGCGCGGTCATCCAGCGTGATCACGCCGGCCTCTTTCTGGGCGATGAGCCTTGGTTTGGCGCCCGAGTTATCGAACACCCAAGCTTGGTCAGCCTGCTCCAAAAACCACGGCATCTGTTCCAGCGATCGGCCGTAGCGCTCAACGATCTTGTGCTCCGGCACGGCGTGACCGCCCTTCTGCACGCGCAGCCGCACCCGTTCGACGTTGCGTCGAGGGTCATCCAGCAGGACGTAGATCAGGCGGACCTCGAAGCCGAGTTGCTTGGCCATCTCGACCAGGCGCCGATATTTCGGCGTCGATAATACGGTCTCCACGCCGACGGTCTGATGGGCCTTTATCGACGCCTGCAACCAGGCCTCGATCCGAAGAACGGCTTCGAGATTTGCGGCTGTCAGCTCCAGGCCTTCGCTGGCTCGGATGCGTGCTGTCAGAAGATCGGGGTTGATGATCCAGACGGAGCGCCCGAAGGCCTCGATATCGGTATCCTGATACACGCTGCTTTTGCCGGACCCGTTCGGGCCGGCCACGATCAGGAAGACGGGTGGTTCAGCGCTTTGAGACGGCAACGTCAGTTGCGCCGGTGGTCCGCTTGTTATCCCGCCGCGCCTTGGCGACGTTCTTGCCGAAAACCTGCTGGAGGTCTCCGCCGAAGGTGCTGGCGCGCGCATCCAGCTTCCGAAGGGTCTTCACTTGACCATCCGTGTCGCGCACACGCTGCTCACTGACCGAAGTCCTGCCACGGCCCTCGGTCTTCAGCTTCGATTTCAGATTCGCGACGACGACTTTTGCCATGCCGACCGAAGACTCCAGCTTGATCGATACATAACATGCGATCGGCGATTTGGCACGGGCCGCAGCCGCTGTCGCCCGCGTGTCCGCGCTCAAGTCTCGCCCTAACGACGTCGGCCCCAGCTTTTGGAGGAATGCGCGTGCAAGGCCTGATGCAGGATTGGCCGCTGACAGTCGACCGGATCATCGACCATGCCGCGGGCTGGCACGGCGACCGCGAGATCGTCACCCGCTCGATCGAGGGCCCGATCGTCCGCCTGACCTACGCTGAGGCCCACACCCGCGCCAAGCGCCTGTCGAACGCCCTGGCGGCGCAGGGCGTCGGTCCCGGCGACCGGGTCGCGACCCTGGCGATGAACACCGGCCGCCACCTGGAGACCTGGTACGGGGTGATGGGGATGGGGGCGGTCTGCCACACCCTCAATCCGCGCCTGCACCCGGACCAGCTGGTCTATATGCTGAACCACGCCGACGACCGGATGGTTCTGGCCGACGCCTGTTTCGCCCCGCTTCTGGCGGCGGTGCTGCCGCGGGCGCCGACGGTGGAGACGGTGGTCTGGCTGACGGACGCGCCGGTCCTGCCGGCTGCGCCGCACGGGGTCGGCTACGAGGCCTGGATCGCCGGTCATTCCGACCGTTTCGACTGGGGCGGTTTCGATGAGCGGACCGCGGCCGGGCTCTGCTACACCTCCGGCACCACCGGCGACCCGAAGGGCGTCCTCTACAGCCACCGCTCCAATGTGCTGCACAGCTACATGGCGCTGCAGGCCGACGTGATGGACCTGTCGGCGCAGGACGCGGTGCTGATGGTGGTGCCGATGTTCCACGCCAACGGCTGGGGACTGCCGTTCTCCGGCGCGGCGGTGGGGGCCAAGCTGGTGCTGCCGGGCCTGAAGATGGACCCGGCGTCCCTCCATGAACTGATCGAGACGGAGGGCGTCACCTTCTCGGCCGCGGTGCCGACCGTCTGGGGAGCGCTGCTCCAGCATCTCGACGCCACCGGAGAGAAGCTCTCCACCCTGAAGCGGGTGGTCGTCGGCGGGGCCCTGTGCCCGCCGGCGCTGATCCAGGGATTCCACGACCGCCACGGAGTCGAGGTGCTGCACGGCTGGGGCATGACCGAGACCTCGCCGCTGGGCGTGGTCGGCGCGCCCACCGCGGCGATGGCCGACCGCCCGTTCGCCGACCAACTGGGGCAGCGGCTCAAGCAGGGACGTCCGCCCTTCGGTTTCGAACTGAAGGTCGCGGACGAGGCGGGCCGGACCTTGCCTCGCGACGGCAAGACGCCGGGCCGGCTGATGGCCCGCGGCCCGGCCGTCGCCAGCGGCTATTTCGGGCGCGAGGACGAGCCCGTCCTGGACGGCGAGGGGTTCTTCGACAGCGGCGACATCGCCACCCTGGATGCGGACGGCTTCATGCAGATCACCGACCGGGCCAAGGACGTGATCAAGTCGGGCGGGGAATGGATCAGCTCGGTGGAGATCGAGGGCTTGATCGGGTCGGATCCTCGGGTCGAACTCTGCGCGGTGATCGGCCTGCCCCATCCCAAGTGGGACGAGCGCCCTCTGCTGGCGGTCAAGCTGCGTCCCGGCCAGTCGGCCACCGCGGGCGAGATGCTGGCGGTGCTGGAAGGCAGGATCGCCCGCTGGTGGACCCCCGACGAGGTGGTGTTCGTCGAGGACATCCCTCTGGGCGCGACCGGCAAGGTCGACAAGAAGCTGGTGCGGGCCCGGTTCGCCGGTCACAAGCTGGCGTCCACAATGTCGGAGGCGTGACCCCATGATCCCGCGCATTCGCCGCTACGCCGCCAACATCGCCCTGGTGCTGGCGATCCTTTCCCTCCTGGCCCTTGGGTTCGCCGGCTTCGGCGTGCACGAGGAGATGTTCGATCTCGACTATGCCGTGGGCGTGCTCGCGACCGGCTGGGCCCCGGCCCTGGCCCTGGCCGCGGGGGCGTTGGGTTTCCTGGCCCTGCTCGCCGCGATGCTGCTCCGGCCGCGCCGGGACCGCACCGTCTCCCTCCTGGCCGTCGCCCTCGCCGCGACCGCCTTCGCCGGGGCGACCGAGGTCAAGGCGGTGGTCGCCGCCCATCCGCCGATCCATGACGTCGCCACCGACTGGGCCGATCCGCTGCTGCTCGGTCCCGCAGCCAGCGCCGCCCGCGGCGGGGGCGCCAACCGGGTCGAGCCGGACCCCAAGGTCCAGGCCCAGCCTCAGGACCCGAACCTGACCGGAACCCGCGTCGCCGAGGTCAACGCCCGCACCTGCCCGGACGCCGTCCCGGTGGTGCTGACCGGAAGCGTCAGGGGCGCCTACGACAAGGCCCGCGCCGCCATGCTGCGCGAGGGACTGGCCTTGGTCACCGAGAACCCGGCGGACGGCCGCATCGAGGCGACCGCCGTCTCCCATTGGCTGAAGCTGAAGGGCGACGTGATCGTGCGGGTCAAGCCGGAGGGCGCCGGGGCCCGGGTGGATATCCGCTCGCTCAGCCGCACCGGCATCCGCGACCTCGGCGAGAACTGCCGGCGGGTGGGGCGGCTGAGGGCCGCGATTTCGAGGTAGCTCGTCGTCCGCTAGGACGGAGGGGTGATCGCCCGATACTCGCTCTCCAGCCCCGGCTCGCCCTCGCAGGCGGCCGCGCCCTCGTGGACCAGCTTGATCAGGTGGGCCCAGACCGAGTGGGCGGCGGCCGGATGCAGCCGGGGGGAGGTCTCGGCATAGAGCGTCGCCACCATGTCGTGGATGCGGCCCCGGCCGGCGGCCAGCTGGGCCAGGACCTGCCGCTCCCGCTCCAGCCGATGGTCCCGATAGGCCGCCAGGAAGGGCGCGACCTCGGTGATCGGGGGGCCATGGGTCGGCCACAGGGTCGAAAAGCGTCGGTCCGCCACCCGCTCGAGGCTGGCCATATAGGCCGCCATGTCCCCGTCGGGGGGGCTGATCACGGTGGTCGACCAGCCCATCACATGGTCGCCGGGAAACAGGGCGTTCTCCTCGATCAGGGCGTAGGCCATGTGGTTGGAGGCGTGGCCGGGGGTGGGGATCGGCTCCAGGGTCCACCCCGGTCCGGTGACGGATTCGCCCCCGCGGACCAGCACGTCGGGGCGGAAGCCGGCTTCGTCCGCCTCCTCGAAGCCGGTGTCGAGACCGGGGGCGGGCAGGCCGCGCACCACCGCCCCGGTCGCCGCCGCCAGAGGCCGGGCCAGAGGGGAATGGTCGGCGTGGGTGTGGGTGACCAGGATGTCGGTGATCCGCTCCCCCGCGGTGGCCGCCAGCAGGGCCGCGAGGTGGGCCGGGTCGTGGGGGCCGGGGTCGATCACCGCCACCTCGCCGCGGCCGACGATATAGGCGCCGGTGCCGCGGAAGGTGAAGGGGCCGGGATTGTCGGCCACCACCCGCCGGATCAGGGGCGAGACCTGGTCGGGGCGGCCGTAGTCGAAGCTCATCTCGCGGACGAAGGGGATCATGGGCGAAGCGGCGCCAGGCTTGCGGTGCGGGGGGCGGAACCCCAGCCGGAGCCCCGTGATGGCCCTCGATGCGCTGCTTTTCGTTTCAAAACGGCTCCAGCCGGTTGCGGCGGCCCTGATCTGTCTCGCTCTGGCGCAGGTCGTCCTGGCCAGCTGCACGCCTGAGCCCCTGCCGATGGGCGCCTGGCGCGCGGCGATCTCGCACTAGGCCGGCATCCTAGCCCAGCACGCCTGAAAGGTCGTAGCCGGCGTCGTGGCCCATGCGGATCAGGTCCGCGCGCGACCGTTCGCCCGCCAGGGCCTGGCCCAGCGACCAGGTCACGATCGAACGGGTGCCCGAGCGGCAGAAGGCGAACACGGGCCCGTCGGCCGCCGCCGCCGCCTCGTGCATGGCCTCGACCTGGGGGCGCTGGGGTCCGCCGACCACCGGGATATGGATATAGGCCAGTCCGGCGGCGGCGGCCGCCGCCGCCATTTCCGCCGACGTCGGCTGGCCGGGGGCTTCGCCGTCGGGCCGGTTGTTGATCACCAGCTTGAAGCCGCGGGCGGCGATCTGGGCCATGTCCTCCGGCGCGATCTGGGGCGCCACGGCGAAATCCTCGCTCACTTGCCGGATGTCGGCCATGGCTGTCGCCTCCTTACGCTCGGGTCCTGAGCATTAGGCGCCGGAGCCGAATGGAGCAAGGCGCGAGCGCTCGC
Source organism: Caulobacteraceae bacterium (assembly GCA_035493955.1). Lineage (GTDB taxonomy): Bacteria > Pseudomonadota > Alphaproteobacteria > Caulobacterales > Caulobacteraceae > NCED01. The sequence continues at coordinate 118,198 of DATJHI010000004.1, forward strand.
GTTGACTTGGGCGTCGGGCGGGGCCAGCGTGAACCGCCCATGTTGTCATTCCTGCTTCGCCGCCTTCTGGTCGCCGTGCCGACCCTGTTCCTGGTCGTGACGGTCGCCTTCTTCATGATGCGCGCCGCCCCCGGCAGCCCATTCCAGGGCGAGCGCAAACTGACCCCCGAGATCGAGAAGGCGGTGAACGCCAAGTACGGCCTCGATCGGCCGCTGCCGGTGCAGTACGTCAGCTACCTCGGCGACGCCCTGCGCGGCGACCTGGGGCCGTCGCTGAAATACCGCGACAAGACCGTGGCCGACATCATCGCCCAGGGTTTTCCCAAGAGCGTCGCCATCGGCCTGGCCGCCATCGTCGGCGCCATCCTGATCGGGGTGGGCTTGGGTGTCGCCGCGGCCCTCAGGCAGAACCGGCCGGCGGACTATGTCGCCACCACGGTGGCCATATTGGGCGTCTGCATCCCCAGTTTCGTCACCGCGCCGCTTCTGGTGCTGCTGTTCGCCTCGACCCTGGGCTGGCTGCCGACGGCGGGGTGGGGCGGGGTGCGCAACCTGATCCTGCCGGTGGTGGTCCTGGCCCTGCCGCAGATCGCCATCATCTCGCGCCTGACCCGCGCCGGGATGATCGAGGTGCTGAGCTCCAACTATGTCCGCACCGCCCGGTCCAAGGGCCTGTCCGAGCGCCGCATCGTCCTGCATCACGCCCTGCGGGGCGCGATCCTGCCCCTGGTCAGCTATCTGGGGCCCGCCGTCGCCGGCCTGATCACCGGTTCCTTGGTGGTGGAGCAGATCTTCAACCTGCCTGGGCTCGGAAAGTACTTCGTGATCAGCGCCCTGCAGCGCGACTACACGGTGGTGATGGGGGTGGTGATCCTCTACGCCGCCCTGATCCTGGCGTTGAACCTGGTGTCGGACGTGCTCTACGCCGTGCTCGATCCGCGGGTAAAGCTGACATGAGCGCCTTCGGTCCCGAACTGGCTCCGGGTTCCCGCCGCGGCGCCGCGGCCATGGCCGGCGCGGCCCCGCGGGGGCGCAGCCTGTGGGACGACGCCCTGCGCCGGCTGATGCGCAACCGGGCGGCGGTGGCGAGCCTGATCGTCCTGGCCCTGTTGCTGGTCGCCGCCGCCATCGGGCCCTATCTGGCCGCCTACCCCTATGACCAGGTCAACAAGAACGACGTCTGGGTCGGGCCCCTGACCGGCGACCACCTGCTCGGCACGGACTCGCTCGGGCGCGATCTTCTGGCCCGGCTGCTGATCGGCCTGCGGGTTTCGCTGGCGGTGGGGGTGGTGGCGACCTTCGTCTCGCTGGTCATCGGGGTGATCTGGGGGGCGACGGCCGGCTACCTCGGCGGGCGGGTCGACGAGCTGATGATGCGCATCGTCGATATCCTCTATTCGCTTCCCTACATCTTCTTCGTGATCCTCCTGATGGTCACCTTCGGGCGCAATTTCATCCTGATGTTCGTGGCCATCGGCGCGGTCGAGTGGCTGACCATGGCCCGGATCGTGCGCGGCCAGACCCTGTCCCTGAAGCAGAAGGAGTTCGTCGAGGCCGCCCGCGCCGCCGGCGTCTCCGGCAGCGCCATCGTCGCCCGCCACGTGGTGCCCAACCTCCTGGGCCCAGTGGTGGTCTACGTCACCCTGACCATCCCCGGCGTGATCCTGGCCGAGAGCTTCCTGAGCTTCCTGGGGCTGGGGGTGCAGGAGCCGCTGACGTCGCTGGGCGTGTTGATCGCGAATGGGGCGTTGGAGATGGAACTGGCGCCCTGGCTTCTGGTGTTCCCGTCGATCGTGATGGTCGTGACCCTCATGTGCTTCAACTTCATTGGTGACGGGTTGCGCGACGCCATTGATCCCAAGGACCGCTGACCTTGCGCCGCGCCTTTCTCCTGTCAGCCGCCCTTCTGTGCGTCGCCCTTGCCGGCTGCGAGCCGAAGCAGCGCGCCGCTTGCCCCGCCGGCAAGCTGTGCCTGCACGCCGCCAACCAGAGCGACCCGGAGACCCTCGACCTGACCAAGACGGCCCTGGTGATCGAGGACAACATCATCTCGGATTTATTCGTTGGTTTGGTCACCGATGACGTCAAGGGCGAGCCGATACCCGGGGCCGCGGAGAGCTGGAGCACTTCGCCCGACGGCCTGGTCTGGACCTTCAAGCTGCGTCCGCACCTGTGGTCGGACGGCACGGCGGTCACTGCCCAGGACTTCGTGTTCTCGTGGCGTCGGCTGGCCGACCCGAAAACGGCGGCGCAGTACGCCTACTTCGTCTACGTCATCAAGAATGGTCAGGCTGTGAACGGCGGCAAGGCCCCGCTGGAGGCCCTGGGCGTAAAGGCGCTGGACGACCGCACCCTACAGGTGACCCTGGAACACCCGGTACCTTATCTGCCGGAACTGGTGAAGCATCAGGTGTTCTATCCGACCCCGGAGCACGTGGTGCGCAAGTGGGGCGACGCCTGGGCCGCGCCAGGGCACATGGTCTCCAACGGTCCCTACACCTTGGCTAGCTGGGTGCTCGGCGACAAGATCCGCCTGCTGAAGAACCCCAGCTTCTACGACGCCAAGAACGTTTGCCTCGACGAAGTGATCTATTATCCAATCGCCGACCCGACCTCGGCCGAGCGGCAGGTCCGCCGCGGCGAACTTGACATGTCCAATACCCTTCGCTCCAGCCGGGTGGCTTATCTGCGCCGGCCGGACCAGGTTCCGGCCTATGTTCACACCGCCACCTATCTGGGTATCGAATACCTAGCGCTGAATACCCACGTGCAGGCCTTCAGGGACAAGCGGGTGCGCCTGGCTCTGGACATGGCGCTAGACAGGGAGTTCTACGTCAATAAGCTGATGCGGGCGGGCGAGCTGCCGGCTTATGGCTTCGTGCCGCCAGGGGTGGCCAACTATCCGGGCGGCGTGAAGGTGTTCTTCGCCGACTGGCCGCTGGAGAAGCGTCAGGCCGAGGCGCGTCGGCTGCTGGCCGAGTCGGGCTATGGGCCGAAGCATCCGCTGAAGTTCGAGTTCCTTTACAACACCGGAGCCAACGCCGCCTTGCCGCCGGCAATCCAGGCCGACCTGCGCGCCGTGGGAGTTGATGCCAGCTTGGTCCAGGCTGAGGGCCAGATCCAATTCGCCAGCCTGAACGCCCGCAATTTCGAGATGAGTGTGGCTGGCTGGATCGCCGACTACGACGATCCAAACACCTTCCTCTATCTGCTGCAGAGCACTACAGGGCAACAGAACTACGGGGACTATAACAACCCCGCCTATGACGCTCTCCTGAACAAGGCCGATCACGAGGCGAGCGCCTCAGCCCGCGCCGCCTATTTGATGCGGGCCGAGAAGGCCATGATCGACGATGCGGCGGTTTTGCCGCTCTATTATTGGGTCAGCCGCAATTTCGTCAGTCCAAAGATCACCGGCTGGGCTGACAACATCGTCGACCATCATCGCAAGCGTTGGATGTGCTTCAGCGACGCGGCTGCCAGGCGCGCCGCTGCTGGCCGCTGAGCCGAGACTCGGCGGAGCAAATCCGCTGCTCGCCGACGCGACAAATCCGGAAACCTGCGAGTGAAAAAGGGTGGGAGGGACGCCCCCGGGGGAGTCGGGCGTCCCTCCCAGCTCTCCGGGGTAGGAGAGGCAGGTCTCGCCAAGGAGGAAAAGCCGCGTCTCGGCCGAGGGAAGCGTCGACGGGTAATCAACCTCGAGGCGAATGTACGCTAAGGTTGTAATCGCGCAATCCCTACCGCATCCTGAAAGGATAGGGTGTAGGGCCTGTTAAGCTCGTCCGCTCGCCGCCGTTAACCGCGTTCAACGCACCGGGGCCAGCACCGTCGAGCCCTGCACGCCGAGCCGGGCCCGCGCCAGGTCTTCCATCAGTCCCTGCGCGCGGGGGTCCCCCAGCACCCAGGCCGCCGCCGCCAGGGTCCGGGTCCCCTCGGCGCTGACGCCCATGGCCTGCTGCAACAGGTCCAGGGTGGATTTGGGGGAGGGCAGGGACTTCAGTTCGACCTCCTCGTCGGCCGGGATGGCGGCCAACTGCTTGGCCCGGGCCAAGGCGTCGTAGAAGCCGCCGATACGGTCGACCAGGCCGAGGGCCTTGGCCTGGTCGCCGGTCCACACCCGGCCCTTGGCGATCTGGCGCACCCGGTCGGGGGGAAGTTTGCGGCCCGCGGCCACCCGCTCGACGAAGCCCTCGTAGATCTTGTCCATCCAGCCCGAGAAGGCCGCCTTCTGGGCCGGGGTGAAGGCGGCGGCCGGGCCGAAGGCGTCGGCGAAATCGCCGCCCACGCTCAGGCTGCGCAGGTCGACGCCGAAGCGGGCCAGGGCGTCGCCCAGGGCGAACTTGCCGCCATAGACGCCGATCGAGCCGGTGAGGGTGGTGGGCTGGGCCACGATCTCGGTGGCCTGGGAGGCGATCCAATAGCCGCCGGACGCGGCATAGGTCCCCATCGAGACCACCACCGGCTTGCCCGCCGCCTTGGCCGCGCGCACGCCGGCCAGGATCTGCTCGGAGGCGGTGTCGGACCCGCCGGGGGAGGAGACGCGGAACACGATCGCCTTGACGCGCTTGTCCTTGGCCGCGTCGTAGAAGGCCTTGGCCACGTCGTCGGAATAGACGTTGACGCTCTGGTTCAGGCCCGAATTGCTGGACGCGCCGGTGATGATGGCGCCTTCGGCGTTGACCACGGCGATGGCCTTGTCGGCGCGTTTGGCCCGGTCGGCCGGATGATAGTCGCCGATCTCCACCAGCTTGGCCCCTTCGCCGGCCTGGTTCAGCAGGGCCAGCTCGGCGTCCCGTTCCTGGCCGACGCGGTCGATCAGCCCCCGCGCCTTGGCGTCGTCGGCGATATAGGGGCCGGCTTCGAGCAGGGCCTTCAGGGCCTCGGGCCTGGTGTTGCGGTCGGCGCCGGCGGCGGCCAACTCGCTCTGGTAGACCGACCCCATCCACGACAGTGTCGCTTCCCGGTGGGCCGGGGTGTAGTTGTCGTAGAGATAGGGATTGACCGCGTTCTTGTACTCGTAGCGCTGCTGGTAGTCGGCCTTGACCCCGTATTTGTCGAAGGCGCGCTTCAGGAACACGTCGTCCGAGGCCATGCCCATGGACTGCAGCGAGGCGCCCGGCTGCATCCAGAACTGGTCAGAGGCCGCCCCCAGCATATAGGCCGAGACCGCGGCGCCGGACGGATAGATGCCTTGGCTGTGGGCGTAGACCGGCTTGCCGGCCTTGCGGAAGGCCTTCAGGGCCAGCCGCAGCTCGTCGGCCGACGCGGGCGCGATCCCACCCTCGGGCAGGCGGATCAGCAGGCCCTTGACCCGATCGTCGGTCTCGGCCCGGTGCAGCGACTGCACCACCGCCATCACCGACTGCGAGGAGCCGCCGAAGGCGGCGAGCGGGTTCTGCTTGGCCTGGTCGCTGAGCGCGCGACGCAGGTCCAGGCTCAGCACCGTGCGGGCCGGCGGCCCCGAGGGCTTGGCCGAGCCGGCGAAGATCGCCACCAGCAGGATGGGAAGGCCGACGAAGAACAGCGCCAGCCCCGCGAACACGCCGGCCACGGTGATCATGAACTGCTTCATCGGTCGCCTCTTCCGCGCGACCCCACGCGGGCCGGCGCGCGCAACCTAATGCGGACCGCGTTGCGGTCAAATGAAGACGGGGGCGGCCGTCGTGGTCGTCGGCGCGAGGGCGGCCATCAGTTAAGTGTCGGGGATGGGGTCCGCCTTCGGACCGCTCTGCGGCGTCGTAGATCATCAGCCACAGGGAGTGGCTCCGCGGGTAGGATTCGAACCTACGACCAGCCGGTTAACAGCCGGCTGCTCTACCACTGAGCTACCGCGGATCGGTGCGCCCGAGAGCGGTGGGCTATAGCCTTGCCCGCCCCCATGCGCAAGCGCCGCTTCGGCCGCGGCCCGCACGAGAAAAAACAGCCCGGCCAAGACGGGGCCGGGCTGTTGAAAAGTCGGTGATGGTGGGATGTCCTCGGATCGAAGACGCCCCGAGGATGGGCGAAACATGGTTAACCGCTTATGAACGCTCGAGCTCGAGGCCCAAGGTTCAGGCGCCGACGGCGCGGGGGGTGAAGAGGTAGAGGACGGTGCCGTCGGACTTGGTCACCTCAATCAGCCGCGCCCCGGGGCGGCCGTCTTTCAGGGGCATCACCCGGGCGGTGACGCGGTCGCCCGGCAGCAGCGATTTGCGCGACCAGCCCTCGCGCTGCATCACGTTCAGGCCCTCCATCTCGATGATCCAGCCGGTGGATTTGCCTCCGTCGGCGGAGACCATGAGCTCGATCCAGCCGTGGGGGTTCACCCACTGCAGGTCCTTGACCACGCCCTTGAGGGTGATCGGCTTCTCCCGGTCGTAGGGTGCAGAGGAGTGGTGGGCGTCGGCGGGGGCGGAGCCCAACGCCAGGGCGCAGAGCAAAGAACCGGCCATAAGGCCAAGCCGGGCGGCCAAGGGCCGAGTGGATCGTCGAGCCATCGTTCGCCTCGTTCCCCCGTTGGAATCCATAGCAGTGGGACTCGGCGCGAACCAAGCCCGTCTTGGGCGCGGCTCGCATCTGTGGGATCATACGCGCCGACGGTCGCCAACCCTCACCGCCCATCTTGCGGGATTGCCCTGGCGCCGACGTATATTCACCAGGCAGCTGGGATCGCCCGGATGGTGCACTGATGGCCAGAAACGACTTGGACGACCTGTTGGGGACGTTGAAGGCGACCTCTTCGGACGTCGCGCTCGAGGGCCTTGAAGCGGGCGTGTGGAAGCGCGTGGAAGAGACGCGCCGGGCCCGATCGATGGGCGCGGGCGGCCTGCGCATGCAACTCGCCGTCGCCGTGGCGGCCCTGGCCCTGGGCGCGGTGGTCGGCGGCGTCACCGCGGATCGCCGCCCGGCCCGCAGCGAGATGGTGCTGCTGTCGGAGGATGCTGGCCTGGCGCCCTCGGTCGCGGTCGAGGGGGGCGCGTGAGCCGAGGAGTCTGGTTCAATCTCCTCATCACCCTGGCGGTGGCGGCGATCGCAGGCTTTGTCGGCGCCTGGGCTGGGGCGGAGGGGATGCACCGTCCCCGCGAGCGGCCCTCGCTGCTGACCCAATCGGTGCAGGAGATGGTCGACCACGGCCTGCAGCTCAGCCCGGCGCAGCGCAAGGAGATCGACGCGGTCGACGCGCGCTACACCAAGCGACGCAACGGGCTCCGGGTCCAGATCGGCGGCGCCAACGTCGAACTGGCCAAGGCGATGGCGGAGGAAATGGCCTTCGGCCCCAAGGCCCAGACCGCCATCGACCACCTGCAAAGTTCGGTGGGCGACCTGCAGAGTTCCACCGTGCTCTACATCCTGGAAATCCGCGACGTGCTCACGCCGCAGCAGCGCGTGCTCTATGACCGCAAGGTCGTCGAGGCGCTGACCGCCGGGGTGCTTTGACCCTCTCGGACGAACCGTCCGATCAGGACCTGACCGCCCGCGCCGTCGAGGGCGATCAGGCTGCATTCGCCGCCCTGATGCAGCGGCACAAGAACTGGCTCTACCGTTTCGTCCGCCGTTACGTCGGCGAGGCGGAGGAGGCCTACGACGTGGTTCAGGAAAGTTTCGCCTCGGCCTGGATCGCCCTGTCCCGCTACGACTCCGCGCGGCCGTTCGCTGCCTGGCTGCGCCGTATCGCCCTCAACAAGTGCCGGGACCGGGCCCGCAAGGCGGCCGTCCGCCGGGTTCTGTTCGGCTTCGCCGCCACGCCGGAGAATCGGCCCGAAGTCGCCGACCCCGCGCCCGGCGCGGACCAGGCCGCGGCCTCGCGCCGGGCCCTGGAGCGGCTGGAGGCCGCCATCGCCGCGTTGCCGCGGGCCTTGAAGGAGCCGTTGGTGCTGACCGCTCTGGAAGGGCTGTCGCACAAGGAAGCCGGCGACCTGCTGGGCCTCAACGCCAAGGCGGTGGAGACGCGGGTCTACCGGGCGCGCAAACAGCTCGCTCTGGCGCTGGAGCGCGAGGACTTGGACGATATCTCGAGCTGACGCTTGGATCCGGCGAAATGCGACCGATTCTGGACGCTCAGGGCGGGGTGAGGGCCGCCTGCTCGGCTATGAACACCCGCTCCAGGTGGCGCAGGAGTTGGCCTTGCGGATCGACGTCGGGGGGCAATGCGCAGGACGGGGCGGGGTGGGGTTCGAACAGGCCGGCCTCGGCATAGAGGTGCTCGGCGCCGCCCTCGACGTGGTCGGACAGGTCCTCGGGATGATAGGGCGTCTCCTCCGGGGCGGGGGTCGAGGCCAGGGCCAGGCCGCGCCGGCGCAGGATGGCGCCGATGACGGCGTCGGCGGCGGCCGGCTGGGCCGCCCCGGGGAGCTCCGGGCCGGCCAGTCGCAGGATCGGGACCATGTCGAGGGCGGCCTCCTGGCGCTGGCCGAAGGCCCGCCGCCGCGCTTCGTTCGCCACGGCCGCCTCGTCCTCGCCGATCGGCTCACTGAGCAGCAGGTCCTCGCCCGGCGGCGCCTGCTCCGGTTCCGCCGGGCGCAGCCCGACCCGACGGGGCGGCGGCGTCGACGGCTTGGCCGCCGGCGGCGCGGCGCCCAGCAGCGACCGGATGGCGCCCAGCCACGGCCGGCGCGAACGCCGCTCGACAGGCGTGCTGGCCTGCAGGAGGGCCCGGATTTCGGCGAGGTCGGCGTTATTCATCTCCTCCAAGCCTAGTCGAGGGCCGTCACCGATTGGTCAACGGGCAGGGTGAAGGGTTCCTAAGCCATGTCGTCCTTCGGTTGACCGCGCCCGCGCAAAGGGGTTCTTTCGGATTTGATGACGATCTTAAGGGAAAGACGCCCCATGAGGCAGCAATACCGGCGATTGGCGCTCGTGGCGCTGATGGCGGGGGCGACCATGTCCGCCCTTCCCGCCGCCGCCGCGGAAAAGAGCAACCCGCCGCCCACCCAGAAGGACTGGCTGGCCCTGTCCAGGCTGCCGGACTGGAGCGGTGTCTGGAATCCCGACATCACCGATCAGAACAGGCAGGCCACGGCCAATCCCCCCCCATGGACGCCGGCCGTCGCCAAGCAGATCGAGCATATGACGGCTGAGGAGAAGGCCGGTCGGCCCCGCCTTATCCTGATGGGATGCCTGCCCTACGGCATGCCCAACCTGATGACGATCACCCACAACGCCATGGAAATCCTGTTCACGCCCGGCCGGGTGACCATCCTCGGCGAAAGCGACGGCAACCGCCTGAGGCGCATCTATACCGACGGCCGCGACCACCCGGAGGACCCGGACCTCAGCTTCCACGGCCATTCGGTCGGCCATTGGGAAGGTCAAACCTTGGTGGTCGACACGGTGGGCATCCTGCCCCAGGTGTGGTTGGCGACGGGGGAGGGGGTGGGCATACCCAACAACGGCGACATGCATGTCGTCGAACGCATCCATCTGGCGGCGCCCGACGTCCTGGTGGACGACCTGACCGTCACTGCCCCCAAGGTCCTGACCTCGCCTTGGAAGACCACCCGAAAATTCTACCGCCAGCGCGCGCAGAAGTTCGACATCGTCGAAGGGGCCTGCGAGCAGGGCAATTTCAAAGCCGCCACCGACGCTCAGGGCAATTCCATCTATGTGCCGATCGAGCTCGACCCCCTCGGCGGCGTGTCGTCCAAACGCTGACGTCATGTTCAAGCCGCCATTCCAGCGCAAGGGATTCGCCATGAAGCCGCTCGCCCCCATCGCCGCCCTCAGTCTTGTTTTCGGGCTTGCCGCCGCCTCGTCGTCCACGGCCCACCACTCCGGGGCCATGTATGACGCGGCCCACCCCATCACCGTCGACGCGGTGGTGAAGAGCTTCGAATGGATCAATCCCCATTCGGTCTTGGAGGTGGTCACACCTGTCTCCGCCGCCCAGCCGACCGGCGCCTTGACCATCGAGATGTCGAGCCCGGGGGCGCTGACGCGATACGGGCTGACCAAGCGCAGCTTCAAACCCGGCGACAAGATCAAGCTGGCCTACGCGCCGCGGAAGGAGGGCGGCCCGGTGGGCCTCTTCCTGAACGCCACCACCTCCACCGGCTTGACGCTCCGCCAGAACTTCCAGGCCGTCGAGAAGCCCGGCATCGAATAGGCCGGGCGAAGCGCGGCGCCTGGCTATGACCGTTCCGGGCGGGGCGGGAGAGGCTCAACGAAACCCGCCGGCGCCGCGCCAAGGCGCCGGTGCACGGGATCAAATCGGCGCAAAGAGACCTGCCTGGCGCACGCCGTCGAAAATGAACTGAACGGCCAGACCCGCGAGCAGCACGCCGGATATCCGGCCGACGACGTCGGATCCCGTCTGCCCCAGACGGCGCACCAGAGCCTCAGACGCGAGCATCGCGACATAGGTGACGGCCAGGCAGGCTATGACCATGAACACGACCGCGGTCCTTTCGAACCACGTTTCGGTGCGGCCCATGACCAATACGACAGCCGCAAGGCTGCCGGGGCCCGCGATCAGCGGAAACGCCAGGGGGAATACCGCGATATCGCCGGCCTGTTGCGCATCTCGCGTTTCGCTCGCGTTGATCGACGACAGGCCCGGGTTTGAGAAGGTCAGGGTCAGAGCCTGCAGGAACAGGAGCACGCCCCCTGCCACCCGAAAGGCCGGCAGCGACACGTGCAACAGCGAAAGGACGGCTCCCCCGCCCAACGCGAACAGCAGCAGGACAACGCCTGCGATCATGACCGAGCGCGCGGCCAGGCTATTTCGCTCGGGCCGATGCACGCCCGCGGTAAGGGCGGCGAAGACCACAGCGGTTTCGATCGGGCCGATCGTCACAAAGACCGTGACGAATGCCGAAAGGAGGTTCGGCGGCAAGCTCATTGCGGATCTGATCTACAAAGCGGCGGACCGTCGCCAGGGTGTCGGCGACCGAGTTAGGACGGATGAAAAAATCCGCAAGCGGGGCGCTTGACGCCGTTTTTGGCCTTCCTAATTTTTCGCCGTCGGGCGCCGCGAGGGCTCGACGACAGTCAGGGGGCGCCCGCGCTTCCGGGCGCCTCTCAGGTCCAACTTGCTCGTTCGAGGAGATGGAAATGAGAACGGCATATGACTTTTCTCCCCTTTACCGGTCCATGATCGGCGTCGACCGGATGGCGGATCTCGTCCAAAGCGCGATGAGGAGCGAGGAAGACACAGGCTTTCCGCCCTATGACGTCGAAAAGACCGGGGAGGACGGCTATCGCATCACCTTGGCCGCGGCCGGCTTTAGCGCCGACGAACTCGAAATCACCGCGTCGCCGAACCTCCTGGTCGTGACCGGCCGCAAGGCCAAGATGGCTGGAGGGGACGGGCGCACCTACCTGCATAGGGGTATCGCCGGCCGCGACTTTGAACGGAAGTTCGAGTTGGCCGACTATGTGGTGGTCAAGTCCGCCGCCTACGACAACGGACTGCTTTCGATCGATCTGGTCCGGGAAGTGCCTGAAGCGCTCAGACCTCGGCGGATCGAGATCGGCGCCGCTGACGCCGCGGCGGGTCCGCGCCGTATCCACAAGGACCAAGAGGCCGCCCGCGCCGCCTGACCGGCGATGGCGTGGGCAACTGGAATCCTGGGCGCCCTGATCGGTCAGGATTCCGATGCGCGTCAAAGCATGGAGGACCATCATGAACGTGCGCGATCTTGTTCCCTGGACCCGGAGCAATGACCGGGACCGTACCCTTCCCGCCGCCCAGGAGGCGGCGACCAGTCCGCTTTTCGCCCTGCACCGGGAAATGAACCGGCTGTTCGACGACGTGTTCCGCGGTTTCGATGCGCCGACGCCGTGGAGCGGCCGCGGTGTCTGGCCTCAACTCGAAGTCGAGGACACCGACAGCGAATACCGGGTGACCGCCGAACTGCCGGGCCTTGAGGAAAAGGACGTCGAGGTGTTGTTCGAGGACGGGGCGCTGATCTTGCGCGGCGAGAAGCGCGCGCAGACCGAAGACCGCAGCCGCGCCTTCAGCGAGCGCGTTTACGGTCGCTTCGAGCGCCGCCTGACCCTCGGAGACATCGATGAGGACCGGATACAGGCCAGGTTCCGCAACGGCGTCCTGACCGTCACTGCGCCAAAGTCTGAGCAGAGCCGGTCGCGGGTGAAGCGGATTCCGATCAATGCGGGCGCTACCAGCCATTGAGCCTTGGCAGCTGCCCGCCATCCGAGGTCGGCATTTCGTCGCCGGCCTCGGGTGACTGTCACAATCCATTGTCGGAGATTGTTTTATGCGCCCCCCTCGCAAAGCCATTCTCGCAGGCGCTGCGGCGATCGCTCTTCTGGGCGTCGCCGGATTGGCCGCTGCTGAGATCAGGAACGCGCACGTGCTGGATGTCCGTATGCCCGACGGATCCTCGGCGCGTATCCGCTATGTCGGCGATACGCCGCCGACGGTGAGTTTCGCCCCGGCCCCGTTAGCGCTCTCAATCCCTTCACCGGCGTACGCCCCATTCGGTCCCGAGTCGCCTTTCGCGGCGCTCGAGCGGATTACCGAGGCCATGGACCGGCAGGCGGACGCGATGTTCCGGGAGGTGGGCGCGCAGTCTGGGCTGGCGTTCGCCGGTCCGGACCTGACCCAGGTCGACGCCGGAAAGTCGCCCCCGGACGTGCAGGGCTTTTCGATGGTCTTGACGACCTCCGGAAATGGCGTTTGCAGCCGAAGCGTTCAGTACCGGTCGTTTGGAGACAAGCCGCCACAGGTCGTAAGCCGCACCTCCGGCGCCTGCACAGCCGACCAAAAACGGCCCGCCCTTTCGGTGACCTCCGGTTCCGCCGCCGAGGCTTCTCAGCCTGACCGCGCGGGCCAAAGGCCGATCTGATCGATTGCACGAGCAGCACTTGACGTCGCCAGCCGCCCTTGTGGCTGTCGGAGAAAGGAGAACGTAGGAAAACGATGATGCGACTTGCAACGTCGGAACAGAGCTTTGACCTACGGGGCGTCGATGCGCCCTGCAGCCTCAGGGTCGCCCTCGAGCGTGGCGTTCGGCCCGCCGTTGGCTTTCAAAACCCCGATGATGTGGTGAAGGACCCTCACCTCACATTCCGCGATAAACGGGAAATCCTCTCGTCGTGGGCGTCTGATGCATCGGCCGTCCAAGACGAGCCTCGCCTGAGATGGCTATTGGGCACTGTCGAGCCGGTCCCATTGGAAGACGTGCGCGCGGCGTTGAAACGGCTGGACACGATGGAGGCGGGCCGTGACGACCGCACTCATTGACGCCTTGAAAGCGGTGTTCGCCGTGGGCCTAGCCCGCCTTGGCGTCGGGGTCGCTACGATCCAGGCCGCGTGACCGCAGATCGCTCGACCGGAAGGAACCTCCCCGTGGGGCGATCGTTTCCAGCGGGTCTTCAACCTGTTGAAAGATCAGTCATGAGCAGCAATCGTATCGAAGGCGCCGCCAAGCAAGCCGCCGGCGCCGTGAAGGAAGCCGCGGGCAAGGCGGTCGGCAACGAACGTCTCGAAGCCAAGGGCCTCGCCGAGCGTACGGCCGGCAAGGTCCAGAACACCGTGGGCAAGGCCCAGGACAAGATCGGCAACGCCATCAAGCGCTAGAGCGGATGCGAAAGGCCGGCCGCGCAATCCAGTCCGGCATCGGGCCGTTCCGCATGGCGGGGCGGCCCGATCGATTTCGATCTTCCCGGTTCACTTTGCGGGAACTCAGCTCAAGGGCGATCTGATAGCCCTCGAAGCGACGGACCTATCGGGCAGCTGAACCGCTGAGATAGACCGCGCACGAAGAACAGCCGCCCTTCCGCGCCGCGGAACGTGGGATTAAAATCGCCGCGGCCCTGTCAATTCGACCCATGAACCTATACAGTCGAACGATCGACTCTGCTGCACCACGCTCTTGAAGCGGTTCCGCCCTGGCGGAAATCTTTGGAAGCCGACCTTCTCAGACCTCGATGGCCCGCCGGATATTCCCGCGGACCCATGCCAAACGGAGGCTGAAAAAATGGCTACCGGCACTGTCAAATGGTTCAACACCACCAAGGGCTTCGGCTTCATCCAGCCGGCAGACGGCGGCAAGGACGTTTTCGTGCACATCTCCGCCGTCGAGCGCTCCGACCTGCGCTCGCTGGTCGAAGGCCAGACCATCTCCTACGAACTTGAGCGCGACCAGCGTTCGGGCAAGGAAAGCGCCGTCCAGCTGAAGTCGGCCTAAGGACGTCCGCTTTCGGCCGCGCCGCGCGCACGTCCGGACCATGGCTCTCAAGCAGATGGGTCGGCGCGCCCGCGCCGGCGCTGACGCGTCGTCAAGGATACCCTATGGCCATCGCAGATATGATCCCCGATATGGACGCCGCCAGCTTGGCCAATCTGCGCGCCAACGCGCTACGGTTGAAGGCCTCGAACGACGGCCGACAGCAGGAACAGGCCTCGGCGCTCCTGCCGCTGATCGAGGCCGAGCTGGCCGCGCGCGAAGCGCTCAAGCCGCCGAAGAAGTCGGCCAAGAAAAAGGTCGTGGCGGTCCCCGCCGAGCCCGAGCCCGCCTGAACCGGCGCTTGTCGCCGGCCGCCTCCCTCTGATTTACTCACCTCTGCCGTAGCGCCCAGCGACGCCGCGATCCGCAGAGGAAGCCGACAGATGACCCCAGCCGCTTTCACCGCCGCCGGGATCGCGGTCTTGAGCCTGGGTTTCGCCGGTCTGGCCCAGGCCCAGGACATCCGCGCCCTGGCTCCCGGCGCTACGCCCGCGGCGGCGACCCTCGATGATCTGAAAGGCTTGACCGGCGAATGGGCCGGGGCGGGCGCGTCGGTGGGCTTTTCCGCGCCGGCGGCGGGTGAAGTGGTCGGCCACTTCATGACCTACAACGACACGGGACCGCGGGCTCACGCGCTGTGGATCTTCCGTCCCGAGGGCGCATCGGTGCTGCTCCGGCAGAAGCATTACGACCCCGCCCTGATCGATCGGGAAGCCAAGGACAAATGGGCCGAGCGCAGGCTGGTGGCCATCGATCCGGGCCACATCTTCCTTGAGGACCTGACCTGGGTGACCAAGGGCGACGTCCTCGACCTCTACATCCGCACGCCCGGCCAGAACGGCGGGCCCCCAACCGTCTTCAGCTACGCCCTGCACCGGGTGCGATAGGCCCCGGCGCCAAAGAACCGAACTCGCAGAGGAAACAGACCGATGAATAGAATCGTCTTCGCCGTCGCCGGGCTCGCCGCCCTCGCCTTGGGCTTCGCCGCGCAGGCCCAGGACATCCGCGTCCTGGCCCCCGGCGCCGCGCCGGGCGCCGCGACCCTCGCCGATCTGAAGGGCTTGACCGGCGAGTGGGCCGGGGCCGGGGCGTCGGCGGGCTTTTCGGCCCCTGCGGCAGGGGAAATCGTCGGTCACCTGCTGATCTACACCGACCAGGGCCCGCGGGTTCAAGAGATCTGGATCTTCCGTCCGGAGGGCAATTCGATCCTGGTCCGGCAAAAGCACTACGACGCGGCCCTGACGGATCGCGAAGACAAGGACAAATGGGCCGAGCGCAAGCTGGTGGCCGTCGATCCGGGACACATCTTCCTGGAGAACGTGACCTGGGTGACCAACGGCGACGTCCTTGAGCTCCATGTCCGCATCCCTGGCCAGAACGGCGCGGCCCCGACCCTCCTGAACTACCCCATGCGCCGGGTGAAATAGGCCGCGTCCCAGGACGGCAGGGGCCGTTTCCTCCGATTGCGTTGAGACCGATCGCGGGGCATGGTCCGCCGATGTTCGCACAAGGCCCGGAAGGGCGGATAAAGGGGGGCCTGCCGATGGCCCGCCACAGCGCTTTTCCGTGGGCCTTCGCGGCCGGGGGCCATCGCGATCTCGTGGTCGGGGCGCCGAGTTCCGACCCGGGCGCGCGGGGGTAGGGCATGGCCAAGATTGCGCGGGAATCCCGCCTGGCCGCCCTCACCGTGGCCGGGGCGCTGTTCATGGAGGGATTCGATTCCTCCATGATCCTGACCTCGCTGCCGCGTATGGCGCAGGATCTCGGCGGCACGCCGATCAGCCTCAGCATCGCCGTCACCGCCTATCTGCTGGCTTTGGCGATCTTCATTCCGGTCAGCGGCTGGATCGCCGACAATTTCGGCGCCCGGCGGGTCTATTGCGCCGCCATCATCGTCTTCGTGATCGGCTCCATGGCGTGCGGCCTCGCGCCCACGGTGCCGCTGCTGGTGGCCGGCCGCTTCGTCCAGGGAATCGGCGGGGCGATGATGCAGCCGATCGGCCGGCTGATCCTGGCGCGCTCGGCCGACAAGCGCGATCTGATCTCGCTGATGAATTACACCATCATACCGGGACTGGTCGGTCCCAGCCTCGGTCCGGTGGTCGGCGGCTTCATCAGCGCCTACGCCAATTGGCGCTGGAACTTCTTCATCAACCTGCCGATCGGCCTGATCGGCCTGGTGATGACCTTCCGCTACATCAAGCCCTCGCCCCCGATCGAGAGCACGCGGTTCGACTGGGCCGGCTTTCTCCTCGTCGGCTCGGCGGCGTCCGCCCTGACCCTGGCGTTCGAGACCTCTCGCGACGGCCTGAGGGGCCTGTTGAGCGCCGCGCCCTGGGCCGCGTCCGCCGTGGCCCTGACCGGCGCCTATGTGGTCTACGCCAGGCGGCGGCCGAACGCGGTCATGGACCTGCGGCTGTTCAAGGTCCGCTGTTTCCGGATCAGCGTGCTTTTCGGCAGCATGGCCCGATCGGGGGTGTTCACCACCCAGTTCCTGCTGCCCGCCCTGTTGCAACTGGTCTTCAAGTTCGACGCCTTCCGGGCCGGACTGCTGACCTTCCTGGTCGCCGCCGGCACCATAGCGATGCGGCCGGTCATGAACGTCCTGCTCAAGACCTTCGGCTTCCGCACCGTGCTGACCGGGGCGTGCGTGCTCTCGGCCCTGATGCTGGCCGGGTTCTGCCTGTTCAAGCCGCCGGCGGTGATAGGGCTGCTGGCCGCCTACATCTTCGTCTACGGCCTTGTCCGTACGGTGGTGTTCTCCAGCCTGGGCGGGCTGGCCCTGGCCGATATCGAGCCGGCGGACATGGGCCGCAGCAACAGCGTCGCCATCTTCGCCCAGCGCATGTCGATGAGTCTGGGCGTCAGCCTGGCCGCCGCGTCCCTGTCCTTCGCGTCAGGGGGCGGGCCGCTGGACCATGGCGATTTCATCGGCGCCTTCCTGTTCGCCGCCGGCCTCACCTTCACCGCCGGCCTGTTGATGCTGCAGTTGCGCCCCGACGACGGCTGGCGGGTGTCCGGCTACGGA
Organism: Caulobacteraceae bacterium; assembly: GCA_035493955.1. Classification (GTDB taxonomy): domain Bacteria; phylum Pseudomonadota; class Alphaproteobacteria; order Caulobacterales; family Caulobacteraceae; genus NCED01. Next base: position 135,394 of record DATJHI010000004.1, read on the forward strand.
GGCGATGGCGGCCGGGAGGCGGAGGAGGCCGCGCTTTAGGAAGTGGTAAAGCCGACGGGTTAGAACTCGGCCCTCAACCGGTGAGCCGACATGCCTTGGGCGATAGCGCCGATCATCGCCAGCTTCTTTGGTTTCGGGGTCCTGGCCTGGCTGTTCCCATGCAACCCTGAACAGCCGCGCTTCTGGCCCAAAGGCTTGACCGACGACATCCTCTATTTCTTCGTCTCGCTGCTGTTCTACGGAGGGATGACCGCGGGCCTGACGCGGCTGCTCGTCGAGACGGGGATGGGGGACAAGGCCCCCGCGGCCTTGAAGGCGCTGGAGTCCGGCTACGGGCTCCTGCCTCGTCTGCCCCTCGCGTTCCAGTGCCTGGTGCTGCTCGCAGTGACCGACGCCTGCCAATACGGACTGCACCGGGTCTTCCACCGCCGGGCGCTTTGGCCCTTCCACGCCGTGCACCACAGCTCCGAGCAGGTGAACTGGTCGACCACCTATCGCATCCACCCGGTCAACTATCTGCTCTACAGCGCATCGGTCGCCGTCCTGACCCGGGTGATGGGCTTTTCACCCGCCGCCTTCGCCGCCGTGACCATGTTCAACCTGGTCCATAGCGCCCTGGTCCACGCCAATCTGAACTGGAGCTTCGGGCCGTTCCGCTACGTGTTGGCGAGCCCGGTGTTCCACCGCTGGCACCACTCCAACGATCCGGCGGTGCGCGACAAGAATTTCGCCCCGACCTTCCCGGTGTTCGACCTGATGTTCGGCACCTTCCACATGCCGCGCCACGCGCTTCCCGCCGATTTCGGGGCCGAGGGCGTGCCCGACCACTTCCTCGCCCAGATGATCTATCCCTTCCGCGCCATCGCCGCAGACCTCGCCGGACGGAGCTGTGCGCGGGCGTCTGTGCGCGCCCCGGTCGACGCCAAGGGATGAGCGGGTTCGATCCTGGAGCGGCGACCGCCGGCTATCTTTCGCAGCTGTCGCCGGCGTTCCGGCGCGCCGCCGAGATCCATACCGAAACCGCCCACTGGCTGTGGGGCGCCCATCTCGCGACCATGCTGGCGGGCTGCTGGCTGATTCAGCGCCTGGGGCTGATGGGGCGGCTGAAAGCCTGGATCGAGGCCGGCCGGGAGCGCCCATGGTTCGCCGCCCTGGCGTGCGGGGTGGTCTTCGCGGGCCTGATGATCGCCCTGTCGATGGCGGTCGAGGCCGCCGGCGTGGCGATGTCGGGCCAGACCCGCTCTGTCCCCTATGGGCTGTGGCTCCTCGGCGCGATCGTCGTGCTCCCGGTGGTCTACGCCGCGGCTCGGGCGGCTCCTCGCCGCTGGTGGGCGTGGGTCGGCGGCGCCTTCGCCGTCCTCGCGCTCATGGCGGTCTGGCTGCCCTTCGCCGCCGCATCGGGGCCTGCCGACCTGCCGCCGGTCCCGCCGGGGGCGATGCGCGAAGGCCTTATGGCCCTGACCCGCAAGGTCGGACTTGGGGCCGGCGACGTTTATGTGTCGCCGGCGACCGACGTCGACGCCGACGTCACCGGTCTTCCCGGCCGGCCCCGCGTCGTGGTGACCCGGGGGATGCTGGCGAGCCGATCACCGGCCGAAGCGCGCGCGAGCGTCGGCCATCTGATCGGTCACTATGCGCACCAGGACCAGCTGACGCTGGCCCTTCTCCTCGGCGCCCTGGGGTTGGGGGGAGCCTTTGCGGTGCATCGCCTGTTCCGACCCGTGGCGGCGGCCATGGGCGCCGGCGGGGTCGCGCTGAACGATCCGGCCGGCCTGCCGGCAGCGGCGGCCATCGGCATTGTCTGGCTGGCCCTGGCGATGGTCGGCTACAACAACGGGGTCCGGTTGATCAATCTACGGGCCGACCAGTATTCCCTGGACCACGCCCGCGAACCCGACGGGCTGGCCAGCGCCCTCATGCGGTCGGATCGGGCCGACAAGGTCGATCCCGGCGCGGTGGAGGAACTGGTCTTCTACAACCATCCGGCCTTGGAGGGCCGCATCGCCCGGGCCATGCGTTGGAAGGCGCAGCAGCGGTGAGAATGAGCGCCGTTTCGGCGCGGGAACGGAATTTGAGGAGCGTTCGATGCCGCCGGATTTGGAGCTTCGCAGGAACCTTCGCCTGGGATCGCGGTTCCGCAAGGTGAGCTTTGAGTGGAACCCGATGACCCGACAGATGATTTTCGCAGCCGGCTTGGCGCTCAGCCTAGCCGCAACCGCAGCGCACGCCGAAGGCGGCTGGATCGTGAGCGTCGGCGCCAAGGCCAGCGTCAGTCCGCCCTATGAAGGGGCCGACCACTTCGTGACCCGCCCGACCCCCACCCTGTCGGTCACTCCGGCGGACAAACCCTATCGGTTCACCCCGCCGGACGGCGGCACCACCTTCGCCCTGATCGACAGCAAATACGTCGTGTTCGGGCCGATGGCGCGGTTCCTGTACGGGCGGGGCAACGGGGGCCAGCTCGTCGGACTGGACCGGGTCAAGTGGGCGGCCGAACCGGGCGCCTTCCTGGATCTCTGGCCGACCCGTTGGCTGAGACTGCATGGCGAAGCGCGGCACGGGATCATCGGCCACACCGGCCTGGTGGCCGACGTGGGCGCGGACCTGGTCTACATGGGCAAGCGCTGGGACTTCTCGGTCGGACCGCGCATGGGCTTCGGCGACAAGGCCTATTTCGAGCGCTATTTCGGGGTCACCCCGCAGGAGAACGCGCGCAGTCCCCTGATCACCACCGCCTACGACCCCAGCGGCGGACGCCGCTACACCGGCGTCGAGGTGGCCACGGCCTATCACCTGACCCCGCGTTTCATCCTCAAGGCGGACGCCGGGTATCACGAACTGGCGGACGCGGCGGCCCTCAGCCCCATCGTCCAGGTCGCCGGCCAGAGGCAGCAATATACCGCCAGCGTTGGCTTCAGTTGGAGCTTCCACGTCGGGTCGTAGGGCAGGCGGCGGGCGTTGAGGCGCTCTCTGCGCGGGCGATCGCAGCCCGGGCGACGGTCTCGAGCTCAACGGCGGCCGCCGCGTCGGGATTCCGTCCGGCGAACATCCGGAAGCACGCGGCCAGATTGTGCACCGCCGCCGCCTCCGCATCGGTCACGTCGCCCTGGGCCAGCCAGGCCTCCGCAATGCGTGCGAGGGCGGCGAGCTCGATCCGTTCGGCGGCGAGCTCGGCGCGCTTGATGTCGTTCCGCAGCGCTTCGACGGCGGCGTCGGGATTCGCCGCCAAGTCCAGCTTCAGTCGGCGACGCAAGCCCCGCAGGACCGTGACCACTTCGCCCTGCCATGCCGAGGCTGAACGGGCGGCGCTCTCCATCTGCTGCCCGGACAAGGCGAGCCCGGCTTCGGCGCCGGCCCAGGCGACGAACAGCAGCAGTGGAACATCCATCCCGTGTCGATCCTGCAAGGCGAGGCAGGCGGGGGCGACGCCGTCTTGTCCATAGACGTCAAGGCAGAACGCCCACAGCCGGTCGTCGGGCCGGGAGGACTTGGCGCTGGGGTGCAGGGACATCGATCCCTCCTGTTTTGGCGACGAACAGGGTCTGCCACAGGGCAAGGCGTGGTTCGATCCCGAGTCGCTATTGACGGCGCCGATCGGATCGAGACGATTAAGCGCCCAAGGTTTCGAATTGGCCATGAAAACAAAACAACAAGGCCCTGATCGCCGCCGATTCCTGAAAGGCTCCGTGCTCGGCGCCGCCGGAACCTTGGCGCCCGCTCCCGTCCTGGCCGCGGAATCCGCGCCGGCGCCGACGGCGCCCGCCACCCCGGTGGCGCGGCCGCCCTGGCTGATGGCGGCGGAAGCCCGCCCCGGCGAGGCCGTCGCCCCGCCCCAGTTCGTCGATTATCCCGGCTCGGACTTCATGGTCGACGTCCTGAAGGCCCTGGATATCGAGTATCTGGCTCTTGTTCCCGGTTCGACCTTCCGCGGCCTGCAGGAATCGGTGGCCAGCTACGCCGGCAACCAGAAGCCGGAAATGATCGTCTGCATGCACGAGGAGATCTCCGCCGGCATCTGCCACGGTTATTTCAAGGTGGCGGGCAAGCCGATGGCCTGCCTGGTGCATTCGAACGTCGGGCTGCAGCACGCCTCCATGGCGATCTACAACGCGTGGTGCGACCGGGTTCCGATCATCGTCCTGGCCGGCAATGTCCTCGACACCACCAAGCGGCGCCCCGGCGTGGAATGGTATCATTCGGCCCAGGATCTGGGCGCGCTGGTCCGCGACTTCACCAAATGGGACGACACTCCGGTGTCCCTGGCCCACTTCGCCGAATCCGCGGCCCGGGCCCATTCCTACGCGCTCACCGCCCCCATGGAGCCGGTGCTGCTGGTCGCCGACGCCGAACTGCAGGAGAACGCGGTCGAGGATCGGACGCTGCGCCTGCCGCGGCCCATGGCCGTCACATCGCCGGTCGGCGAGCCGGCGGCGGTGGCCAAGGCGGCCGAGCTGCTGCTGGCGGCCAAGAACCCGGTGATCGCCCTCGACCGGTCCGCGCGCTCCGCCGCGGGCGTGGCGCTTCTGGTCAGGCTGGCCGAAACCGTCAACGCGCCGGTGGTGGACCTGCTCGGCCGGATGAACTTTCCAACCGGTCACTATCTGAACCAGACCTGGCTGCAGCAGCCGCTGATCACCCGCGCCGATCTGGTGCTGGGGCTGGAGATCGGCGATCCCTGGGGCTTGGTCAACATGGTCTCGGACGTGATCGGGCGGCCGTCGCGGCGGCTGATCCGGGAGGACTGCAAGGTGGTCCACGTGAGCGCCGAATATCTGCTGATGAAGTCCAACAACCAGGACTTCGAGCGCTACTTCGCCGCCGATCTCGCCATCGCCGGCGAGGTGGAGGCGACCTTGCCGCAGCTGATCGCGGCGGTCGAGCAGCGCCTGACTCTGGACCTGCGCAGCGCCATCGCCGCCCGCAAGCCGGCGCTGGAGGCCGCCTTCAAGCGCATGCGGGACGCGGCCAAGACCGATGCGGCCAAGGCTTGGGACGCATCGCCGATCACCACCGCCCGGATTTACCAGGAGATCTGGGACAAGATCCGCAACGAGAACTGGGCCCTGGTCTCGCCCACGAACCTTTCCAGCCGCTGGCCGCACCGGCTCTGGGAGATCAACGAATTCCATCAGTATATCGGCGGCGACGGCGGCGCCGGCGTCGGCTATTGCGCCTCGGCGTCGGTGGGGGCCGCCCTGGCCCACAAAAGCGCGGGCCGGATCGTGGTGAACGTCCAGGGCGACGGGGACCTGATGATGTCGCCCGGCGTCTTCTGGACCCAGGCGCACCACAGCATTCCGATGCTCACGGTGATGCACAACAACAGGGCCTGGCACCAGGAAGCCATGCATCTGCAGCGGATGGCCTCGCGCCGGCGTCGCCATCCGGAAAATTCGGTGATCGGCACCACCATCACCGATCCCTTCATCGATTTCGCCGCCATGGCCAGAAGCATGGGCGTGTGGGCGGAAGGACCGATCGCCGACCCCGCCAAGCTGGGGCCCGCCCTCGCCCGGGCGCTGGCGGTTGTGAAGTCGGGCAAGCCCGCCCTTCTCGACGTGATCGCCCAGCCCCGATGACCGCCATGACCCGTCATCGCCGTTTCGCCGCCGCCCTGTGCGGCCTGTCCGCCGGGGTCGCGACCGGGGCCTTCGCCGCTCCGCCGCCGACGCCGGCCGCCGTGGGCCGGGCGCTGTTCATGCAGAAGAACTGCTATTTCTGTCACGGCGTCATGGGGCAGGGGGCCTTGCCCACCGGTTCGACGCTGGCGCCCAAGCCTCTGCCGGCAGCGGCGATCCGCGCCTATGTCCGCAACCCTCGGGGGGTGATGCCGGCGTACAGTCCCGAAATCCTCACCGACGGCGAGATCGATTCCATCCACGCCTACCTCGACTCGATCCCGGCCGGACGGCCGGCGAGCGAGATACCCCTGTTGGGCGGCTCCGCCCCGGCCAAGACCACAGGCCGCTGAACGACACGCGACCGCGCCTTCGGAATCAGGCGAACGCTTCGGCGGAGGAACCGAGCCATGACCAGAGCGAGGCGTCCCAGACTCGGCCTGTTGGGGGTCGGTTTCGCCGTCCTGCTGGCGGCGAGCGGTCCGGGCGCCAGGGGCCAGGCTCCGCCGTCGGCCGACACCGACGAGCAGCGCATCGCCGACTTGGTGCTCGCCAACCACATCCTCGCCGATCAGGGGGTCCTGGACGGTTTCGGCCATATCAGCGTGCGTTCGGTAAAGAACCCCAGGCACTTCTTCATGGCCCGGTCGGTCGCCCCCGCCCTGGTCGCCAGGGACGACATCCTGGAGTTCGACGAGAACAGCGCGCCGGTCGACCAGCGCGGCCGCGAGCTCTACAGCGAACGCTTCATCCATGGCGAAATCCTGCGCAGCCGCCCGGAGGTCCAGTCGGTGGTGCACAGCCATTCCCCGGCGGTGTTGCCGTTCAGCGTGACCGAGGCTCCGCTGAAGGCGCTGATCCACGTCGCCTATTTCCTCGGAACCCAACCTGCGCCGGTGTTCGAGATCCGCGACGCCGATGGCGAGGACAACGCCATGCTGGTCAACACCGCCAGGAGCGGCGCCGCCCTCGCCCGCACCCTAGGCGACCGCAGGGTGGTGCTGCTACGCGGCCACGGCATGGCCGTGGCCGGCGGTTCGATCCGGGAGGCGGTGTTCGAGGCCATCTACACCCAGGTCAATGCCCAGATCGAACTGGAGGCGCTGAAACTGGGGCCTCCCAAGTTCCTGAACCGGTTCGAAGTCAGGCGCACCGAGCGCATCGGCCGGCAGTGGGAGCTGTGGGCGGCCCGCGCCGAGGCCCGGCGGTAGAGGATGCGGCCGGCCTGGCCCTTGTTGTTCGCAGCGCTGGCGATGATCCTCGGCGGCTGTGCGTCGTCAGGCGATCGACGGTGGGTCCGCGAGGGCTTCGACGCGGCCTGCCGATCCGACGCCGCGTTCATGGAGGCCGCGCGTCTGAACGCCGGCAGCCTCGACGCCCTGGACTGGTCGCCGTTCGGGGCGCCTGAAAGGGGGTGGCGTGTCTATGCGCCCCGCGTCGCCCAGGAGGTCGTCAGCTATTGTGCGCCGGACAGCGGGGCCTTCGCCGCCGCCCTGGCCCGTTGGCAGGGCGCCCATGGCCTGGGACCTGATGGCGCCTTCAGCCCGCAGGCGTTCGCGATGATGAAGGACGCCTGGCAGGCGCGGCGGCCATTCCTCGCCCTGCGCGCCCAAGGGATTTGCCCGCCGCCGCCGGACGAGGCGACCTTGCGTCCGGTCGGGGTCGATGAGGCCGTCGAAGGCAAGACGGTGCTGTTGCGACCCGAGGCGCTGGGGGCCTTCGGGCGCCTGCGCGCGGCCGCCAAACGCGAACTGGGGTTGGACGCCCGGACCCTGGTGGTGTTTTCCGGCTACCGCAGTCCCGCGTATGACGACGAGCGCTGCGCGCGGGAACAGAACTGCCAGGGGGTGGTTCGGGCCCAGTGCTCCGCCCATCGCACGGGTCTGGCCCTCGACCTGACGCTAGGGGCCGCCCCCGGCTACGCCATCGATGCTTCGGACCTGCCGAACCGACTGTTCCAGTCCCAGACCGCGGCCTACCGCTGGCTCCTCGCCAGGGCCGGCCGGTTCGGCTTCGTCAATTATGCGTTCGAGCCCTGGCACTGGGAGTGGGCCGGCCCGGACTCCGACTGAGCCTGCGCCCGGTATTCGGGGGCGTCCAAGAGCCTGGTCACGTCGGCCGCCGTCATCGGTCGCCCGAAATGGTAGCCCTGCAGGGCGCCGCACCCGGCCGCGATCAGCACCCCGCGCTGCTCCTCGGTCTCGACGCCCTCGGCGACGACGCTCATGCCGAGGGAAGCGGCCAGACGCGATACCGAGGCCACGATCACCGCCGACTGGCGGTCGCGGGTGATGTTGTCGATGAACGACTTGTCGATCTTGATGCAGTCGATGGCGAACTGATTCAGGTAGACGAGGCTGGAGTAGCCGGTGCCGAAGTCGTCCAGGGCCACGCGCACGCCCGCGGCGCGCAGGATCTTCAGATTGCGGTCGGCGCGCTCGACGTCGTCGATGATGGCGGTTTCGGTCAGTTCAATCTGGATGCGCTGCGGGGACAGGTCGGCGTCCGCGGCGTACTGCAGGATGCGGTCGGCGACGTTCTGGCGCAGGAACTGTCGGGCCGACAGGTTCACCGAGACATAGGGGCCGTTCCAGCGACGGCAGTCCTTGAACGCCTGGCGGGTGATCCAGTCGCCGAGTTCGAGGATCAGCCCGGTCTCTTCGGCGACGGGGACGAACTCCGCCGGCGAGATCGAGCCGTGTTCAGGGCTGTCCCAGCGGATCAGCGCCTCGAAGCCCTGGACCTTGCCGTCCTCGGCCTTGACGATGGGCTGGTAGACCATGGTGAACTGGCCGGTGTTCATGGCCCGCTCCAGGCCGCTCTCGATGGACAGGCGGTGCTTGGCCACCTTGTCCAGGGCGCTGTCGAACATCCGGTAGCGATTGCGGCCTTCGCGCTTGGCCGCGTAGAGCGCCAGGTCGGCGTGGTGCATCAGCTCAAGCTGGCTCTGGCTATTGCCCTGGTGGGCCACCCCGATGGAAGCGCTCACCTGGATCTCGTGGCCGGAGATGCGCCGGCTCTGGGCGCAGACCCTCAGGATCAGGGCGCAGAACTCGGCGATGCCGACGTCGGTGGCCCCCTCGACGATGATGCCGAATTCGTCTCCGCCCAGCCGCGCCAGCACGTCGCCGGCCGGGATCACCGCCACCATGGCGGTGCAGATCTTGCGGACGAGGTCGTCGCCCGCGTTGTGGCCCAGGGTGTCGTTGACGTTCTTGAACCGGTCGAGGTCGATCAGCAGCACGGTCTGCTTCTGGCGGCTTCGGGCCAGACGTGCGGTCAGTTCGTCGACGAAGCCGGTGCGGTTGAGCACGCCGGTCAGACCGTCGTGCCGAGCCGCGTGCATGGCGATGTCCAGACGCGCCCGCAGTTCGGTCGCTTGCCGCTGCAGGCCGCTGATGGTGCGGCTCGCCGCTTCCTTGTCCTGCCGCGCGGCGCTGAGCGTCCGGTAGCGGTCGGCCACCGTCTGGATCGTCGCGGTCGCGTCTTTCCGATGCAGGGGGGCCAGGAGGAAGGTCAGCTTGTCGGGAGCGCCGGAGATCTGCAGGCAGGCCGCAAACACGGCGCCCTCGCGCCCGTCCGCCACCACCACCAGCTCGGCGTCCGGGTGCAGGGTCTTCACCCTCTGGATCTGGCGGGTGAGGTCCGTAGCGGGAAGGCCGCGGAAGTCGAACACGAAGACGCCTGCCGGACGGCCGGAAAGCTGCGCCCGTTCCGCCTGCGTCAGGGCCTCGCTCGAGTCTTTGCAGCCGATCACGATCTCGCCCGGCAGGGCCTCGCGGACGAAGGCGGCGAAGGCGGCCGTCCCGTCACGCTGAGGGCAGACGATGATGATGGACAGGGGCGATTTGGACAGCGCCTGCAAGGCCGGCTCTGGGACGAGCGCGAACTGCGGATCCTGGAGCGAAGGCTCCGGAAGGGGGAAGGTTTGTCCTGACTCGGGGGCTGCTACTGACATTGCGGGGCGACTATGGAGGCCTGGCCCGAACAATCCGCTAACGAGCGCCCTTAACGTCCCCCCCCCACAGCTTGTCATCCCCGTCGCGAAAGCGGCGTGGTCGATGCGGTGCAAAGGTAAAGAATCCGCGTGGCCTTTGCGTCCCATCGGCGCCAAGTTCGATCGTCGAGCCAGCCAGGAGAAACCAAGATGCGTCGCACCGTCGTAGCCTTTGTCGCCCTCAGTCTGGCCGTTTCGGCCGGACCAGTTTTCGCCGCCTCCGCCAGTCCCATGGCCGCCTGCGCCGCTCAATGGCAGGCGATGAAGAAGGCCGGCACGGACAAGGGGACGACCTACAAGGTCTTTTCCAAGGACTGCATGTCCAAGGCCGCAGGTCCCGCTGCGCCGGCCAAGACGCCCTCCGCCCCATCAAGCACGATGGCGAAGAAGACCGCCGCCACCCCGGCCCCCGTGGCCGCGGCGGCGCCGCCCGTGACGGCCAAGACGACCACGGCCAAGACCGCGACCAAGACCGTCAAATCAGCCAAGGCGCCTAAGGCGGCCGACACCGACCCCACCGGCGCCACCGCCAACTGCAAGGACGGCACCTACAGCCATGCCAAGCAGCACTCCGGCTCCTGCGCCGGCCATGGCGGCGTCGCCAAGTTCCTGTCGTAGTTCGACTGAGAGCGGGACGTTCGGGCGGCGGCGCGGTAACCCGGCCCCGCCCCTCGCCCGCAATCGGCGGTCGCAGGGAGCCGGCGCCTTGGTTAAAAAAGCGCCGTCGGCGAGCGCCCAAACCGATCTGCGCCGATCAAATGTAAATGCCGCATGTGCGGGCCGTCGTACGGTCGAGGTCAGCTTTTTAGAGTTACGCCATGGACCGTCGTCCCACCACGCTTGAACGTGCTTATGAACTGGCCGATTCTGGAGAGTGCGAGTCGGTGCACGAGATCAAGGTTCGACTGAAGGCGGAGCGCCTGCCGAACATAGAGGGGCATCTCTATGGTCCCTCGCTCCGGGCGGACCTTCAAAAGCGGTGTCTTGCCAATCGCGCCAATCCGCCCGTGTCGCCGGCGCCCAGGCGATAGGGCGGCCATAGCGCAGCTTACTCATCCGGCCCAGAAATCGGTGCTGAAGGCGAGGGCGAAGACGGCCATGACCAGGACGTTGGCCAAGGTCCACAACCGGTCGAAGGCGAAGCTGCGGCCCCACCGGGCGGGGACAAGGTAGAGCGCTGGGACGCTGAGGACATAGCGGTGCATGCCCAGCGCGACGCCGCTGGTTAGGGCCACGCCAAGAATGGCGAGGCCGTAGAGCGCCAAGGCCTTGTCGGTGCGCAACTGGATCAGGCAAAGGAGCACCCCGATCGCGGTGCTGGCGAATTCGATCGCATAATAGGCCCGGGCCGGCGACGGACCGCTCCACAGCTCCGCCGCCGCGTCCTTCCAGGAGTCGAACGAGGCGGCGAGGGCGAAGACGGCGCGGCCGAAATAGTGCTCTTCGACCACGGCGAACCTTTGCCCGAACACGGCCCGCCAGGCGAGGTAGGCCAGCGCCGGCGAGGCGACAAGAGCGAGGGAGGCCGCCTCGCGCCACCGCGGATGGGCGACCAGCCGTCGCGCGCCGCCGTCCTCCCACCAGCTCCAGAACAGGGGGATCACGAACAGGGCGCCGGTGGCCCGCGTCCAGGTGGCGGCGACGGCGAGCAGGGCCGCCCAGGCCAACCGTTTTCGACGCAGCAGCGCCAGGGCGGCGAAGCTGAGGCCGATGAACAGTCCCTCCGTATAGACTTGGGCCAGGAAGAAGCTGGCCGGCATGATCAGAAGATAGAAGGCCGCCCGGCCGGCTTCGGCCCTGTCGCCCTGCCGTTCGGCCAGATCGCCCAGGGCCAGCAAGGCGCAAAGCGTCCCCACCAAGGAAACCAGCACCCCCGCCAGGGCGGTCGCCGCAAGGGAATCGAAGCCTAGGGCCTGGAGGGGCCAGCCGACCAGCCGCATCGTCATCGGATAGACCGGGAAGAAGGCGTAGTTCAGCGACACCCAGTCGGGGTGATCGCCCTTGGCGGCCAGCTTGGGGTCGCCGGGATCGGCGGTCGGCGCCACCGCCAGCATCCGCGGGTCGTCATAGCCCCCGGCGGCGATGGACAGATAATACTCGGAGTCCCAGGCCACGTGCTCGTTCATGAGCCGGCCCAGAAGATAGGGCTGGTTCGCGTGGCTGTCGGCGCGGGTCTCCGCCGGAGTCCAGGCTGTGGCGAAATCCGGCCGCCGGAGCGAAAGGCGCGCAGGGGCGAAGACCTGGAAGCCGCACATCAACACCGCCCAACCCAGCCAGATCAACAGGCCTTGGCGAAGCATGAGCGGGATGGCGATCATGCGGCGGCTCACGCCTGCCCTCGGGCCCGGCGGATGCAGGCCAGGGATGGTTCCGATCGTCGCAAGGGTGCTTCGCGTCCCGTCGAAGGCGTGTGACCTTCGATGGCTTACCCTATCGACGCAACGCCGTCGCCACCGGACGAAGCGCCGAACAATCCGGCCTAGTTCGCGATCTTGGCGGCGCGCAGTTCAGCGTGGGCGGCGGCGAGCTTGGCCTGGAAGTCCGGGTTCTTCAGCATGGCGGTGACGAAGGCGGCGGCCAGGGCCTGGCTGGCCCGAGTGTCGGACGGGTAGTGCGACCCGCAGATTTCGCGGCTGTAGGCATAGTCGTCGGCGCGGGCCATCAGGTCGGGGGCCTTTTCCGGGATCAGCACGGCCAGGGTCATGCCCAGCGAATAGCCCAAGGTGGCGTGGCCGCTGGGGTAGGAGGTCAAGGGCTTGTCGTCCGGGTCGCAGGTCGGAATGGACGCGTCCACCGCCCAGGGCCGCTTGCGCGTGAATTTGTTCTTGCCGGCCGTGGCGGCGAGGCTGGCGTTGTCGGTGACGGCGGCCACCACCTCGGCCGTGGCCGGAAGCGTCGCCATGTCGAACTTCCACCCCAGGGTCGGGGCGTACATGGTCCAGTCCTCATGCTCGTCGTCCCATTGGGCCTGGGTGAACCGGTCGATTGTGCGGCCGGCGGTCAGCCGATGCAGTTCGGCGAGTTCGGCCTTGTTGACGTCCGAACCGTCCGCGGGCGGCGCCGGGATCAGGCGGCTGGGATCGATGTCAGCCGGCGTCAGATAACGCAGGACCTTGGCCCGCGCCGGCGCGGGGGCGCCGGGAGCCTGACCAAGGGCAGGTGCGCTCAGGGCCAGGACCGTGGCGGAGACCGCCATGAGCAACGAGGTACGGTTCATGACGATCTCCTTCGGGACGAGGGCTAGAACACGGCCTTGGCGGTGAATTGGTAGCTGCGGCCGGTCTGGTAGCTGGGCGTGTTCGCCCCGCCGCCTTGGGCCACGGTCAGAGCCGGCAGGTTGGTGCCGGGGACCAACGCTTTTCCTTTGAAGGCGGTGATGTCGGTCTTGTCGAACAAGTTCAGGAGCTGGAGTTCGAAGCTGAAACGACCGATCCGGTAGGTGGTGCTGAGGTTGGCTTCGCTCCAGGCATGCAGCTTGGCCGTCGGGGGCGTGGTCCCGGAGGCGGCGTTGGCGAACTGCGGTCCCGTGAGCTTGTCGGTCAGGGCGACGACGACGGCGTCGTCATCGGCGAACAGGTTATTATGCTCGAAGCGCGCGCCCAGGCCTGCGGTCCAGAACGGAGCCTTGGCCAATTGGCGGCCGTTGTAACCGGGGTTGAAGGGATCGTCCTTGCCCACGGCGCTGTTGAGCGCCCCGTTGCCGAACAGGCTGAACTCCTTGTTCACCGCGTAAGTGACCTGGGCCTCGATTCCCTTGTAGGTCGCGCCGCCGAAGTTGGTCTCGTAGGTTTCGTTGGTGGCCGGATCGGTCAGGCTTTGGATCTTGTGCTTGAAGTCGATGTAATAGATGTCGCCATCGAAGGTCAGGTTGGCGCGGCTGAACACGGTGCCCAGCTGGTAGTTGGTCGATTCCTGCGGCACCACCTTCTGCTGCAGCGGGTTGTTCACGTAGAGCGAGCTGATGTTGGGAACCAGGAAGCCCTGGGCGAACTGGGCGTAGACCGACCATGTCGGCTGGATGCGATAGTTCACGGTGAGGAAGGGCAGGGCCTTGGTGTAGGTGTTCTCGGTGTAGGACGGTTGCAGCGAACCGCTGATCGCCAGCACCGGAGCGTGCACATAGAGCTGGAAGTGGACGTACTTGGCGCCCGGCGTGACGGTCAGTTGGTCGGTCGGCCGCCATTCGAACTGGGCGAACAGTTGATACTGATGCCAGCCCGAATATTCGAGATAGGCGAGGTTGAGCGGAACCTGGCAGGCGCCGTTGTAGGTCTTGCCCGGTGCGACCTGGACGCCATAAGTCAGCTGGTTGCTGCAGCCTGAGGGGCCGGGGAAGAGGGCGGCCTTTTCGCGGTAGTCGGGACGGTTGGTGACGAGGTCGATGTCGTAGCGGTGGCGATTGGTCTTGGTCCACTCGTACATGCCGCCGACCGTGGCCGTGCCGACGCCGAAGTCCTTGGTGAACTTCAGGGTGTCGCCGTAGACCCGGTACCAGTTGAATTTCAGATAGCCCGGGATGCCGGCGGTCTTGGCCGAGGACGGATAACCCGAGCCGCCGGCGGGATAGGCGCCTTGGGTCAGGATGACCGTGTTGGCCGCGGCCAGGGCGGCGGCGCCGAGGGTGTTGTCGGCCGCGCCGTTGAAGGCCGACTTGGTCTTGTTGCTGTACCAGTAGGTATAGGAGGTGTTGTCCACCTTGAGCCCGTCGCCCAGGTCGGCGTTTTCGCGGACGTAGCCGAACTCGGTCTCCTTCTTGGTGTAGTTGTAGTCCTTGAAGGTCGCCAGGCGTGGGTCGTTGCTGAGGCCGAAGCGCTTACCATAGGCTTCGGTCTGGGCGACCGTGGCCGGGGTGACGCTGTCGCTCTGGTAGTAGTCGTCGTAGTTGTGGGTATAGAGGGCGGTCACCGAAACCTTGTCGGTGATCGGGATCATACCCTTGATGAACTGGTTGTTGCCTGCGCTCGGGCTGTTGGTCAGGTAGCCCTTGGTCGAATATTCCATCGCGTTGAAGACGAAGTTGGCGCCTTTCAGCTTGTCGACCGGGCCGGTCGCGACGGTGGTCACCGCCTGGTAGGTGCCGAAGCTGCCCACGGTCGCGGTCTGGCGCGCCGTCAGGTGGTCTTCGAAGGGCAGGGAGAACAGGTTCACCGAGCCCCCGAAATTGGCCTGGCCGAGGTCGGCGGCCTGGCCGGGACCGCGGTCGATGACGATCCCGCCGATGGTCGAGGATGGGAAGAACGAGTTGGCGTGGTGGCTCGGCCCGTTGGTGTCGCCCCAGGCGATGCCGTCGTAGGTGATGTTGAACTCACCGTCCTGGAAGCCGCGCAGGGTGATCTTCGAGCCGTCGGTGGCGCCCGGTCCATTGGGATTGCCGGTCGTGGCCATCGAAGGGGCCAGGATGGCGGAGGTGGTGAAGTCGCCGACGCGCGGGGCCGATTCCTCGATGAACCTGCGGGTGATCACCGCTTGGGGCTCGGTGGCGCTGAGCGAAGAGCTCACCGGCGCGACCTGGGCCGCCTGGTTCTTCGCGGTCGTCACGACCACCGCATCGACTTCCTTTTCGGTCGGTCCCACGGTCGTGGTCTCGGCGGCGAGGGCGTGGCTGGCGATGGCCAAGCTCAGGCTAAGGGCGAGGAATGAGCAGGAGGCGAGAGCCTCCGCCCTTGGGCGAGTGCGCGTAGACATGGATAGACCCCCTTGATGAACGAGTGGCCGGGGATTGGAACCACCGCCTGGCGCCGCCTTCGTTTCGCGGGGTGCAATAATCGAGGCTGTCCGATTTTTCCCGTGAAGTGTTTGTGAAAGAAACGTTGGGAAACTGTGATCTTTCTGGCGACGCAGGAGTGGGATAGGCCGGATTTAATGCCTATACGGACGATTTTTATCTGACGATTTCTTGTATTTTCGAGAACTGTCGGAGTGATGGTGAAGGCGCCGCCGGTGCGGCCGGGCGTCAGGCGATGACCGCTTGCCCAATCGGCCTGGCTACGCCCAAATCGCGCGCATGAAGCTGCTGCTGGTCGAAGATGATGGCGAGGCCGCCGCCTATGTGAGGCGCGGCCTGTCCGAGGCCGGACATACGGTCGACTACGCCCAGAGCGGGCGCGAGGGCCTGAATCTGGCGATCAGCGAAACCTATGACGTCATCATCCTCGACCGGATGCTGCCTCAGGTCGAAGGGCTGACGATCCTGCGCACCATGCGCGCCTCGGGCGTCAGCACCCCGGTGCTGTTGCTGACCGCCCTCGGCGGCATCGAGGACCGGGTCGAGGGCCTGGAAGCCGGAGGCGACGACTACCTGGTCAAACCTTTCGCCTTCTCCGAACTGTCGGCGCGGGTGAACGCTCTGGCCCGCCGGCCGCCGACCCAGGCGGCTCCCACCGTACTCCAGGTGGCCGACCTGCGCCTCGATCTGCTCAAACGGGTGGTCACCCGCGCCGGCAGCCGGATCGATCTGCAGCCGCGGGAATTCCAGCTGCTCGAATATCTGATGCGCCACGCCGGGCGCGTGGTCACCCGCACCATGCTGCTCGAGGCGGTCTGGGGTTTTCATTTCGAGCCGCGCACCAACATCGTCGAAACCCACGTCAGCCGTCTGCGCGGCAAGCTCGAGCGGGGATCGGGACATGAGCTGATCCAGACCGTGCGCGGCGCGGGCTATCGCCTTCGGGTCCCGGACTAGATGTTGCGCTCCATCAGCCTGCGCCTGGCCGCGCTCTATACGGCCCTGTTCGCCCTGGCCGTCGCGGTGCTGGGGGCCATGATCCTCTTCGCCACCCGCGAGGCCCTGGCCCGGCAGTTCGAGGCCCGCATCACCACGGAATCGGTGGCCCTGGCCCAGGAATTTCGCACCGAAGGCCTGAACGGGGTGCTCCAGGCCGTGCGGGAGCGGGACAGAACCCCTGGCGCCCTCGACTATGGGTTCAAGGGCCCGGGCGGCGTCCCTTTGGCCGGCCGGCTATCGACGGCGCGGGCTTCTTCGGGATGGTCGGTCGTCAGCCTGCCCAGCCGGAGCGGGCGGTCCAGTGCGGTCCGTCTGTTCTCCACCGACCTGGGGGGAGGCTACCGGCTATTGGTCGGCGACGATCTCGAACAAATCGAGGCCCTGGACGGGGTGGTGCTGCGCGGCTTCGCCGTCGCCCTCCTGGGAGTGATCCTGCTCGGGGCCGCGGGCGGCTATGCGCTCAGCCGGGACATGCAGCAGCGCTTCGCGGCGATGTCAGGCGTCGCCGAGGCGATTATCGACGGCGACCTGGCCCGCCGGGTTCCCCTGCGCGGCGAGATGGACGACCTCGACCGGCTGGCGGCGACCTTCAACCGGATGCTGGACCGGATCGGCCAGTTGATGGAGAGCCTGCGCCAGGTGTCCAACGACATCGCCCATGATCTGCGCACCCCGCTCACCCGCCTGCGGCAAAGGCTGGAGGCCGCTTTGCGCACCGCCGACGCCGAGCAGCGGGCCGAGGCGGTGGAGGCCGCCCTGGTCGATCTCGACGCCATACTGGAGACCTTCGCCGGTCTGCTGCGCATTTCCGAGATCGAGAGGGGGGCGCGGCGGGCGGCCTTCAGGCCCCTCGACCTCGCGGCCACCGCGGGCCTGGTGGTCGAGGGGTTCGCCCCTTCGGCGGAGGAGGGGGGGCGTTTCCTGTCGCTGGTCGCCGACGGGCCGGTTCCGGTGGAGGGGGACGCCGAGCTCCTGGCCCAGCTGGTGGTGAACCTGGTCGAGAACGGGCTTCGCCACACCCCGGTCGGCTCCGCCGTCCGGGTGGTGGTCCGCCGCGACGAAGAGGGTCCGGTGCTGAGCGTGATCGACGACGGCCCCGGCGTGGTCATGGCCGAGCAGGAGCGCCTGTTCGACCGCTTCTATCGCCTGGAGCGCAGCCGCTCGACCCCCGGCAGCGGGCTAGGGCTCGCCCTGGTCGCCGCGATCGCCAAGCTGCACGGGGCCCGGGCCGGCCTGTTCGACGCCGGGCCGGGCCTGGAGGCCCGGATCAGCTTTCCGCCCCACGGATAAGCCGGCCACATTGGGATTTTGCAATCTGGCCGCCATCGCCCCGTCACCCGCCTCGCCATAACGTCGAGGGCCAATGGGACGTCGAGCGATAAGAAGCCTTGCCTTGGCGGGGGGATTGACGCTGGCCGCGGCGGTTAGCCTTGGCGGCTGCGCGACCTATCACGCGGCGCCCCTGGCCACGGCGGCGGACGACAAACCCGCCATCGCCGCCTTGCGGGTGGAGGTGGCGAGCCTGAGGGTTGCGCCGCTCAAGCCGATCGTCGTCGACGCCCGCGACGGGCTCGACCCGATGGAAGTCGCCGTCCTGGCGGTGCTCAACAACCCGGACCTGCAGGCCAAGCGGGCGGCGCTGAAGGTGAGCGAGGCGGAGGTGTTCGCCGCCGGCCTGCTGCCGGATCCGCAGATCACCCTCGACGTCGCCAACCCCATCTCCGGTCCGGACACCCTGACCGCCTATGGCGTCGCCGCGAGCTTCGACGTGGCCGGGATGCTGGCGCGGGCGAACGCGCGCAACGCGGCGCGGTCCACGGCCCGCCAAGCCGATCTCGACCTGTTGTGGGCGGAGTGGACCACGGCGCAACAGGCCCGGCAGCTGGCCGAGACCGTCCTCGCCAACGAACGCCGGGCCGCTTTCCTGAAACAGGTGCTCGACCTCGCCGCCGACCGGGCGGGGCGCACCCAGGCCGCGCTCGAGCACCGGGACGTCGACCTGCAGACCGCGGCGGCGGACCTGGCCGTCAAGCTGGACGCCCAGACCCAGCTGGCCGCCGCTGAGCACGACGCCCAGAAGGCCCGGCGCGACCTCAACGCCCTGCTGAACCTCGACGCCGGCGTCGCCGTGCTCCTGACGCCCGATCCGCGCCAAGGCGCCTATGACGAGGCGACCTTGAGCCAGGCCCTCGCCTCGCTGCCCGCGCGCCGTCCCGACCTCCTGGCGCTGCAGGCCGGCTACCAGGCCGCCGACGCCAAGCTCAGGGGCGCCATCCTGGCCCAGTTTCCGCTCGGCAGCATCGGGGCCGCCTTCGCCCGCGACACCGCCGGGGCGGTGACCACGGGGGTGTCGGCGGTGCTGAACCTTCCGATCTTCAACGGGGGCCGCGGCGTCGTGCGGACCCAGACCGCCACCCGCGAACAGCTGCGGGCCGAATACCAGGCGAGGCTCGACCAGACCAAGGCCGAGACTGTCAACGCCGAGGCCGAGCTGGTCAGCGCCCGGATCCAGGCCGAAGCCCTGCGCACCGAAGTCCCCCGCCTGGAGGCCCTGATCCGGCCGGCGGTGGCCGCCTATGGACGCGGCGACATCGACAGCCAGACCTACCTCACCCTGTCCCAGAACGCGCTTTCCCGTCGCGCCGATCTCGACCAGCGGGAGTTGACGGCCCGGCTGGCCGTGATCGCGCTCGAGAGCGCGCTGTTCCTGCCGCCCGCCAGTTCGAGGGTTTCGCCATGAGCCGCAACCGTATCCTGGCGATCCTCGCCGTCCTTGTCCTGGTCGGGGGCGTGATCGCCCTGGCGCTCTCGCGCAAAGGGGGCGAGGAGGCCGAGGTCGAGGTCAACCCGGTCGCCGTGGTCACCACCGCTCCGGTGCGCAGCCAGAGGGTCGAGGACGTGATCTCGGTCTATGGCGTGGTCCAGGCCGACCCGTCCGGCAGCATCACCGTCGCGGCGCCCAAGCCGGTGATCGTGTCGCGGATGCTGGTGCGCTCGGGCCAGACCGTCGCCCGCGGCCAGGCCCTGGTCGAGGTGGCCAATGCGCCGGCCGCCGACCTTTCTTACACCCAGGCCGCCGACGCCGAACGTTTCGCCAGGACGGAGCTCGAGCGGGTGCAGCGGCTGTACGACGAGCGACTGGCGGCCGCCGACCAACTCACCGCGGCCAGGAAGGCCCTGGCGGACGCCCAGTCGGCCCTGGCGGCGCAACAGAAGCAGGGGGCCGGGCGCGCGCGCCAGACCATCGGCGCGCCGGAGGGCGGGGTGGTCACGACGGTGTCGGCGGCGGCGGGGGATCACGTGGCCCAGGATGCGGCGCTGCTGGTGCTGAGCCGCGCTGGGGCGGCGACGGTCAAGCTGGGGCTGGAGCCTTCGGCTGGGACCTTCGCCCCGGGTCAGGCGGTGACCATCCGGCCGGTGACCGGCGGGACGACCGTCGCCTCGCACATCGCCATGGTCGGCCGCGCCGCCGATCAAACGACCAAGACCCTGGACGCCATCGTTCCGCTGAACGGCGCCCCCCTGCCGATCGGAACGCCGGTGCAGGGCGACGTGGTCACCGGCGCCCGCACCGGGCTGGTGGTTCCGCGCGGGGCCGTGGTGTTCGACGAGACCGGGCCGCACCTGTTCGCCATCGCCGGCGACAAGGCCAAACGCGTGTTCGTCACCGTCGGCCGCGACCTTGGGGACGACATCGAGGTGCGCGGGGTTCCCGCCGGGGCCCAGGTCGCCGTGGAAGGCGCCTATGAGCTCCAGGACGGCATGGCGGTGAAGGTCCGCGGCAAATGAATCTCGCCCGGGCGGCCTCCCTGCGGCGCCGATCGCTGCTGACCCTGCTTTCGATGCTGGTGGCCGCCGGTCTGGTGGCGGCCTTCGTCATGCCGGTGGGACTGTTCCCGACCGTGCTCTTTCCGCGCATCGCCGTCACCGTGGACGCCGGCGACCGGCCGGTCGACCAGATGGAGGCGGTGGTCACGCGGCCGGTGGAACAGGCGATCCGGGCGATCCCCGGGGTCCAGAACCTGCGTTCGACCACCAGCCGCGGATCGGCCGAGCTGTCGATCAACTTCAGCTGGGGGTCCAACATGGACCTGGCCCTCCAGCGGGTCGAGGCGGCGGTGTCGCGAAGCCAGACCGTCCTGCCGGCGGGAACCGTGTTCGACGTCCGGCGCATGGATCCGACCGTGTTTCCGGTGGCGGCCTACAGCCTCACCTCGAGCCGGGCCACCCCGGTGGAGCTGCGTCGCTTCGCCGACCGTACGCTGGGGCCGGTCCTGTCCACCATCAACGGCGTGGCCAAGGTGAGCAGCCTCGGCGGCGCTCCGGGGGAATATCGGGTCGAGGCGGACCCGGCCCGGCTGTGGGCCCACGACCTGACCGTGGACGACGTCGCCACCGCCATCACCGGCGCCAACGTGCTGTCCGGCGCCGGCCGGATCGAGGACCGCGGCAAGCTGTTGCTGGTCCTGGCCGACTCCCGCCTGACCACGCCGGCCCAGATCGCCGACGTGGTGGTCAAGACGGTGAACGGCACGGTGGTGCGCGTGCGCGACGTGGCCGAGGTCAAGGCCGAGCCGTCGCCGCAATGGATCCGCGTCACCGCAGACGGCCGGGATTCGGTGCTGGTCCAGGTTTACCAGCAGCTGGGCGGCAACACGGTCAAGATCGCCCACGACGTCGAGATCGCCCTCGCCAAGGTGCGCGGCCAGGGTCCTGCCGACATGCAGGTCAAGGCCTGGTACGACCAGAGCGAACTGATCCTCGGCTCGGCCTCGTCCTTGCGGAACGCCATCTTCGTCGGGGTGGTCCTGGCCGCCCTGGTGCTGCTCGTGTTCCTGCGGGACTGGAAGATCACGCTCGCTGCAGTGGTGGCGGTTCCCGCCGTCCTGGTCGCCACCACCCTGGTGCTGCAGGTGATGGGCCAGAGCTTCAACATCATGACCCTGGGCGGCATGGCCGCGGCCATCGGCCTGATCATCGACGACGCCATCGTCATGATCGAGCACATCGACCGCCGGCTAGCCGAAGCCCATGCGCTGGGCCGGGGGGTGATCGACCGGGCGGCGGCCGAATTCCTGCGTCCGCTGTTCGCCTCCTCGGCCGCCACCATCGTGATCTTCCTGCCGCTCGCCTTCCTGACCGGGGTGACGGGCGCCTTCTTCAAGGCCCTGTCGATCACCATGGCGGTGTCCCTGACCCTGTCGTTCCTGATCGCCTGGTGGCTGGTGCCGGTGATGGTCGACCGATTGACCGGCAAGCGCAGCGAGGTGGCCGAGGTCGATCCGAACGGCCCGATGATGCGCCGCTACCGCGGGATGCTGGAGGCGGCGGTGGGCCGCCCGATCCTGGCCGTGGGCGGGGTCGCGATGCTGGCCGTGGTCGGCCTGCTCAGTTTCATGAGCGTCGGCTCGGGCTTCATACCCAAGATCGACGAAGGCGGATTCATCCTCGACTACATCGCCCCTCCTGGCATGTCGTTGACCGAGACCGACCGGCTGATGCGGCAGATCGAGACGATCGTTCGCGCGACGCCCGACGTGCTGACCTATTCCCGCCGCACCGGGGCCCAGCTCGGCGGGGGCCTGACCGAACCCAATACCGGCGACTTCTTCATCCGCCTGAAGCCCAAGGGGCGCCGGCCGATCGAGCAGGTGATGGAGGATATCCGCGGGCAGGTGGCCGGAAGCGTGCCCGGGGTCGAGATCGAGACGGCGCAGCTGATGGAAGACCTGATCGGCGACCTGACCGCCGTCCCGCAGCCGATCGAGGTCAAGCTGTTCAGCGACGACGCGGCCCTGCTGCAGAAGACCGCTCCGGCCGTGGCCGAGGCGATCGGCAAGGTGCGCGGCGTCGCCGAAGTGAAAAGCGGCGTGGTGATCGCCGGCGACGGATTGGATGTCCGCGTCGATCCCGTGCGGGCTGAACTCGAGGGCATCGACTCGGGCGAGGCCGCCAAGCAGATAGAATCCCTGATGTCGGGCTCCGTCGCCACCCAGATCCAATCCGGGGCCAACCTGGCCGACGTCCGGGTTTGGATTCCCCCTGCGGCCCGCGCCCGGGTGGACCAGCTGGGAGGGTTCATGCTGAAGTCTCCCGCCGACGGTCATCTGCTCCCCCTGTCGCGGATCGCCTCGATCCAGGTGGTCACCGGCCAGGCCGAGATCGCGCGGGAGAACCTGCGCCGGATGGATGCGGTCACCGCCCGCGTGGTCGGCCGCGACACCGGTTCGGCCGCCGCCGAGGTGCAGCGCACCGTCGCCCGGGCGGGGGTCCTGCCTGCGGGCGTCACCTTCGAGATGGGCGGTCTGTACGCTGAGCAGCAGGCGGCGTTCCGCGGCATGGCCCTGGTGTTCGCCGCGGCCGTCGCCGCCGTGTTCGTGCTGCTGCTGGTGATCTACGAGAGCTTCCGTATCGCCATCTGCATCCTGATCATGCCGCTGGCGGCCGCCTCGGCGGTGGCGATCGGCCTGTGGTTCACCGGGGTCGAGCTCAACATCATGGCCCTGATGGGCGCGACCATGATCCTGGGCATCACCACCGAGGTGGCGATCTTCTATTTCACCGAATACGAGGCGCTGCTGCGGGAGGGCGTGGCTGCGGACGCCGCCCTGGTCCAGGCCGGGATCAACCGGCTTCGTCCCATCGCCATGACCACCCTGGCCGCCATCCTGGCCCTGGCGCCGCTCGCCCTGGCGCTGGGCGGCGGGGCCTCGATGGAGCAGCCGCTGGCCATCGCCATCATCTCCGGACTGTTCGCCCAGGGACCGCTGGTGCTGCTGGCCATGCCGGCCCTTTACCGCCTGCTGGGCGGCGGCCGGGCCGGGGAAAGGCCATCCAATCCGGCGCCGCGACCTGCGGCCGAGAGCACGGGAGAGACACATGCATAAGGCTCGACTGATCGTCGCCCTCGGGGACGCCGCCGCCGTTGCGGCCCTGGCCACGGTCGGCGCCCCAGCGGGGACCGCCCAGGCCCAGCAGGAGCTGCTGCCGATCGCCTTTCCAGGTGCTCTTTGAATACGGCGATAATATTCGCGTAATTGGGATTTTCTTACTGTAATCTTTTTGGGGACTCGCCATGAAATTCACGCACGTGCCCACGATCAATACCCGTTACTGGAGCGGCATCGCCCTCGCCAGCGTGTTCGGGACCAACCTCGGCGACTTGTACGCCCACGAAAGCGGGCTCGGGCTTCTCGGCGGCCTGCCGATCCTGGTGGTGCTGTTCCTCTGCGTCTACGCGGCCGAGCGTTTCGACAAGTTTGGCCACGACGCCTATTACTGGCTCTGCATCATCATTATGCGCACGGGCGCCACCAACATCGCCGACTACATGGCCGGGCGGCGGCACATGCACATCGACCGTCTGGAGCTGACCGTCGGCCTGGGGGTCCTGTTGGCGGTTCTGTCCTTTCTCGAAG
Organism: Caulobacteraceae bacterium; assembly: GCA_035493955.1. Taxonomy (GTDB): domain Bacteria; phylum Pseudomonadota; class Alphaproteobacteria; order Caulobacterales; family Caulobacteraceae; genus NCED01. Next base: position 159,151 of record DATJHI010000004.1, read on the forward strand.
CCCGAAGCGACAAGGTCGCGAACACGCCACACGCGCTGAAGACGCTCCCCAACACCAACCCGCTGTACTGGGTGGCCATGCTTACGGCGGGGGTGTTCGGGACGGTGTTCGGCGACTGGTGCCAGGGCGTCGTCGGCCAGGGACTGGCGGCCGTCGGCCTCACCGCCATCCTCCTCGTCGTCCTGATGCTTTACCGCAAGGACGTGCTGAAGTCGGTCCATGGCTACTGGCTGGCGATCGCCGTCGCGCGGACCACCGGGACGGCGATCGGCGACTGGCTCGCCGAAAGCAAGGTCGCCAATCTCGGCCTCTCGCTGGCCACCGTCCTGAGCGGCGTCGCCTTCGTCGCCGTGCTTGTACTATGGCGGAGCCGCCGGGTCGCCGAGGCGACCCCCGCCGGCTGAACCGGCGGCGGCCCTCCGCGGCGGCGGCGCAACGGCAAGGTGGCGACCGCCCACGCCACGAGGATCACGGGTCCCGGCTGGCGCGCTTGCGTCAGCCGGAGTTTGGACGGAGTTGGCCCGACGCGCCGAAAACCGGAGCGATCTCAGGTCCTGTCCACGCCGTGGCCAGCTTCGGCTTGGTACGGAAGATGGCCGCGCTCGACCAGGCGCCTCAGCGCTTCGTAGGCTTCTCGCAGTTCCTCGTACTCGGACCGCAATTGAGCCAGCCGGGTGATGTCCGCCGCGGAGCGCTCGTTCTGTTCGGAAAGGACCAGGGCCGTCGACACCCAGCGGGCGCGGGCGGTGGCCACGGCGACGGCGAGATGCTGAAACTTCTGCGCGCTGGCGTCCCGGAGCGTTTGGCTGATCACGGCGCGGTTGGCGGCGAAGGCGGTATAGTCGATCTGCTCCAGCTGGCCCCGCAATCGGCGCTGGGCCTGCGGATCGACCATGGCTTCGGGTTCGAAGTGGTCGGGAGCGTAACTGGTCGCCCGAAACGTGCGCAACGAAGACATTTAAGACGCCTTCCCGATGATGAATCTTCTCAGAAGATGCTCCGATAAGATTGCCAAAGTCGGAATCGAATTCCTGGTCTCTATCGCGAATACCGGCGCTGCGTCCTTCAGCCGTTCGGTCTCCAGGCCCTGTCGATCGCCGACTTCTCGGAAGGCGTCGGCTCGCCTGTCCACAGCTCTGCGCGCCTTCGACCGCGCCGGGCGGCTCGGGCCGCGCCGGCAAAATAAACGTTGTTCACACATTCAAGGGCCCATGGCATTTGCGTCGGACGCTCAGGCGCTTATCTGTGCACGGGAAATCGACCGGGTTTTGAAGGGGAACCGCTCGTCCTCCCCGACGGGCGGGAGTTTGTCTCATGGCGGTTATTGAACAGAACGGGCCCGCGACGGCGGCGCCCGCAGCGGCGGCGCCGCCGTCGTTAGGCCGGCGGCTGCGGTGGCCTTTGATGATCGCCGCGCCGGTGATCCTCTTGATTGTCGCCGTCTTCGCCTATCTGTCGGGCGGGCGCTTCCAGTCCACCGACGACGCCTATGTCCAGGCCGCCCGAACGCCGATCAGCGCCAGCGTTTCCGGCCGGGTGGTCGAGGTGCTGGTGCGCGAGAACCAGAAGGTCCGGGCTGGCCAGGTGCTGTTCCGGCTTGACCCCAGGGACTTCGACACCACCGTCGCCACCGCGCGCGCCCAGCTCAGGCAGGCGGAGGTGCAGGCCCGTTCGGTCCAGGCCGGCTACGCCCCCCGTCAAGCCGAGGTCGAGGCGGCTCAGGCCGACCTCGCCTATCGTCAAAAGGAGCTCGCCCGCCAACGCGGGCTCACCGCAGCGGGCGTCGGATCCCAGCGGGACCTCGACCAGAAGGCCAACGACGTCGTCGACGCCCGTAGCCGCCTTGCCGCCGCCCGCACGAACCTGCAGCAGGCGCTCGCCGCCATCGGCGGTCCGCCGAACGCGCCCCTTTCCAGCTTTGGCGAGGTCCAGGCCGCCAAGGCCGCCCTCGACCGCGCCTTGCTCAACCTTTCCTATACGGTGGTCGTCGCGCCTCAGGATGGGACGGTCGCCAAGGTCGATCAGCTCCAGGTCGGCTCCTACGTCACGGCCGCCCAACCCTTGTTCTTCGTGGTCGCGCGGCGGATGTGGATCGAGGCCAATTTCAAGGAAAACCAGCTCACCTATATGCGCGTCGGCCAGCATGGCGCGGCGCGCATCGACGCCTTTCCCGATCGGACCTTCCCGATCCATGTCGACGGCTTGAGCCCCGGCACCGGGTCGGCCTTCGCCCTGCTGCCCGCCGAAAACGCCACCGGCAACTGGGTCAAGGTCACGCAGCGCCTGCCCGTCCGCCTGGCCTTCGACGACCCTGAGGCCGCCCGCGAGCTTCTGCACGCCGGACTCAGCGCTTCAGTCAAGATCGACACCCTGCACCGGCGCAGCCTGTTGGGCTCCAAGCCGCCGTCGTCCCAGACGAGGCCCGCGGGATGAGCTTCGCTTCGGCCATGGCGGCCCGCCAGGCCGGTCCCTTGAACCGGCCCCTGATCACCTTGTCGATCATGGCGTCGACGCTGATGGTGGTGCTCGACACGACCATCGCCAACGTGGCGCTGCCACACATGCAGGGCAGCCTGAACGCCTCCCAGGACCAGGTGACCTGGGTGCTGACGTCCTACATCGTCGCCTCGGCGATCCTGACCCCCCTGACCGGTTGGCTGGCGACGCGGCTGGGACGCAAGAACCTGTTCCTGATTGCGGTGGCCGGGTTCACCGTCGCCTCCGCCCTTTGCGGCATCGCCACCTCGATCGAGGAGATGGTGCTGTTCCGGTTGCTGCAGGGGGTGTTCGGCGCGCCGATGCTGCCGCTGGGCCAGTCGGTGCTGCTCGACATCAATCCGCGCGAAAAGCACGGCCAGGCCATGGCCATCTATGGGATGGGGGTGATGGTCGGCCCGATCATGGGGCCTGTGCTCGGCGGGTGGCTGACCGAGGCCTACAGCTGGCGGTCGTGCTTCTACATCAACGTGCCCGTCGGTCTTCTGGCCGCGGCCGGGGTGTTCCTGTCCGTTCCCGGCCAGAAGCACGACAATCCGCCGAAGTTGGACTTGATGGGGTTTCTGTTCCTGAGTCTGGCGCTGGGCGCTCTGCAGATGATGCTGGACCGGGGACAGGGCGAGGACTGGTTCCAGTCGCCGGAGATCTGGATCGAGGGCGGCCTGGCCCTGTTGGGATTCTGGTGGGCGGCGATCCAGACCGCGACGGCCGCCGACCCATTCATCAAGCGGGCCTTGCTGAGGGACCGCAACTTCGTCACTGCGACCGTGCTTGGGTTCTTCCTCGGCGTCATGGTGTTCTCGACCACGGCCCTGCTGCCGCCGTTGATGCAGCGGCTGATGGGTTACTCGGTGCTGGAAAGCGGCCTGGCCCTGGCGCCCAGGGGCATCGGCACCCTGATTTCCATGTTCTTTGTCGGACGGCTGATTGGCCGCGTCGATGCGCGCCTGATCCTTCTTGGCGGCTTCATCCTCTCGGCGACCGGCGTCTGGCTTCTGGCCGGGCTGTCGTTGCAGGCCGACAGCCGATTGATCGTCCTCTCCGGCGTGATCCAGGGGATCGGCCTGGGCAGCCTTTTCGTACCGCTGTCGACCATCGCCTTCGCGACCATGCCGCAGGCGTTGCGGACGGACGCCTCGGCGCTGTTCACCCTGGTGCGCAACATCGGCTCGGGGGTGGGCATCTCGATCATCAATGCGGTCCAGCTGAACAATATCAGCGTGGTCCGCGGGACCCTGGTCGAACAGGTGAGGCCGGACAACCTGCTGGTCCGGGCCTTGCCGACGGCTATCAATCCGGCGACTCCGACAGGCCTCGCCCACCTCGACGGCGAGATCACCCGCCAAGCGTCCATGGTCGCCTATGTCGACGCCTTCTACCTGACCGCGATCTTGTGCGTGGTCTGCACGCCGCTGCTGCTGCTGCTGCGCTCGCCCAGACGAAATGCCGACATCGATCCAGCGCACACGGTGATGGAATGAGTCTCATGTCCGCCCCGCTCCGTCATCGCCACGCCGTCTTGTCCCTAACGCTGGCCGGGGCCCTGGGCGGCTGCGCCGCCGTGGGCCCCGATTTCGTGCGGCCGGCGCCGCCGACGACCCCCGGCTATTCGGCGGCAGGCGAGACCGGACCCGATAGCCAGCAGATCCAGCTTGGTCAGGCCGTGACCGGGCGGTGGTGGGACTATTTCGGCTCCGCCGAGCTCGACGGGGTGATGCGTCTGGCGGTGGCGAACAACCCCTCCCTGGCGGCGGCCGACGCCACCCTGGCCGCCGCCCAGGCGCAGATCCGGGCGACGCAGGCCGAAGCTTCGCCCCAGCTCAACGGAACCGCCGGGATAAGCGGCCAGCGGCTGAACCTGAGTTCGTTCGGTTTCGACGCCTCCTCGTTCCCGGGGCTGAACCCCAATCCCACCTTCGCCCTCTATTCGGTAGGCCTGGCGGCCAGCTATTCCATCGATCCGTTCGGCTTGAACAAGCGTCAGGTCGAAGGCGCGAGCGCCCGCGCCGAGACCCTGGCCCACCAGGCGGATGCGGCCTACCTCACCCTGACCGGCAACGTCGCCGTGCAGGCGGCCTATATCGCCGCGGCCCGGGCCGAGATCGCGACGGTTCAGGAGATCATCGCCGACGACCAGCGCATGATCGAACTGGCCCGTACGGCCCAGGCGCTGGGCGGCGAGGCCGAAACGCCGCGGGTCAGCGCCCAGGCCCAAATGGCCGCCGACAATTCCCGGCTGCCGTCCCTGCGTCAGGATCTCGCCAACGCCCGTCACGCCCTGTCGCTGCTGGTGGGCAAGGCGCCGGCGGACTGGTCGCCGCCGGACTTCGACCTGGCGCGCCTGACCTTGCCGCCGCGGATTCCGCTCAGCCTGCCCTCCGAACTGGTGCGCCAGCGGCCAGACATCCTCGCCGCCGAGGCTCGGCTGCACGCGGCGACCGCCGACGTCGGCGTGGCCACGGCCAAGCTCTATCCCAGCCTCGATCTCACCGCCGCCCTGACCCAGAGCAACCTGTCCATCCCAACCCTGTTCACCAGCCAGGGAACTTCGGGGAGCCTCGCCGCCCAACTGGCCGGACCCCTGTTCGATGGCGGCCGGCGCCGGGCCGAACGGGAAGCCATGCGCGAGACCGCCCGCGCCGCCCTGGCGACCTACCAGGCCACGGTGGTGCAGGCTTTTGGGCAGGTGGCCGACCTGCTGCAGGCCCTGGCCCAGGACGAAGAGGCCCTCGCCGCCCAGGGCCAGGCCCGCGACGCCGCGGCCGCCTCGCTGCGCCTGGCTCGCGCCGCCTACCAGGGCGGAGCGAGCGGTCTATTGCCGGTGGTCGATGCGGAGCGGCAGTTCAACACCGCCCGGCTGGAGTACGTGCGGACCGAAGCCCAGCGCTACGTCCATACCGTGCAGCTGTTCGTGGCCACCGGCTCGGGCCTGCGCGATGCGAAGCCGGCGGCGCCGGCCGTCTGAGCGGGGCCGGCGCCTGGGTGCGCTTGCGAAGGTGGCTGCGCGCCGCCTTAGGGCCGCGGAATGGCGTCGATCATGGCCACGGACAGTAGGACCGGTTCGGTGGACCGGTTGCTCCAGGCGTGATTGACCCCCTGGATGACGGTGCAGTCGCCGGGTTGCATCCGCACTTCGTCGGTGTCCGTCATCAGATAGACCTCGCCCTTCACGCAGACGATGAAGTCGAGCGTGTCGGTCCGGTGCATGCTCGGATGACGCTGGTAATCCTCTTCGGTCGGCATCCGCTTCTGCTGGGTGTCCTTGTGCAGCGCCTGGACCTTGCGGCGTTGCGCTTCGGGATCGGGATCGTCAGGGAAGATCTCGAGCATGCGGAAGGTGGCCCCGTTGGGCTTAGGCTCGCGGCTCACGGACGTCAGCGAGCGATCGCCGGGAATCTCGTTGTCGACCGGCGTCTCCGCGGTGGCCCAGATCTCCGCCCGGTAATAGTGGTTCGGCTCTTCTTTGATTTTCGTTGCTTCGGTCGACGTCACGCAGGATTTATTCTGCTCGTTCACGCCGATTACATACCGCTTCCACTTAGCCATCGAGTCCACTCATTGTCATCAGTTTGGACGGAGGTCCGTACGGTCGGCTTTCGCCCTATCGAGCGCGACTGTTCGAACACGAAAGTGACCTAGTCAATTGCCGATGTGGGCCTTGCGTCCATATTTCCGCAAGCGGACATGGTGCCCGCCTTTGCGCGCAAAACCCTTTCAAATCCATCGCCGCAGGAACCTGCAGCCTTTTCGGCAAGAGCCCGGCCTCGGCCGGGTGTCCGGAGCGTCGGGGAAAGCCCCCCGTTCACGCGCCCGGATCGGCGACCAGTCCGACGGACTGGATTCCCACCACGGCGCAGGCTTCATCCTGGTCGGGCATGAAGCCGCTGACGCCTACCGCACCGATGATCTCGCCAGCGGCGTTGCGAATCAGGACGCCGCCCGGCACGGGCACGATCTTGCCGTCCGACATGGCCATGAGCGCGTCGAAGAAGGCCCGGTGATTTTCAGCCCTGGCGACGAAGTTGCGGGAGCCCACGCCCATGCCCAGCGCGCCCCAGGCCTTGCCGCGCGAAATGCTTTCGCGCAGCAGGCTCGAATTGTCCTCCTTTTGGAAGGCGACCAGGTTCCCGCCCGCATCGAGCACCGCCATCGTCATCGGCGGCATCTTGTTGGCGCGGGCATGCTTTAGGCCGGCGTCGATGATTCCGGAGGCTTCTGCGAGCTTGACCATGAGAAGGCCCTTCTTGGGTTTGGGAGGGTTGAACGTTTAACGACCGTGTCGCCGCACGGTCGCGCAAGGTCAAGTGAGCGCGCGCCATATTCACGGCCGCTGAGGGCAAAATTGCCACCCCGCGCAGCCTTCCGTCCGCCGCCCCAGAATTGACGCCCGAGCGTGGATCTGGCGATCCGAACCGGGCGATCGCCGGCCCGTCTTGGCATAGTTTTCGTCTAAATCATGGCGATGCTATGGGTTTATTTCAATAATATGGCCGCAGCGCGGCCGATTTTCAGAATACTGTAAGTTTAGCGAAATGCGTCGGCGAGGCAAAACCTCGATATCAATTGAAGTGTTATTAAATATGTTGAGCAATCAACGTTCGCAGATAAGACGGCGGAATGTTGGCCGGGGCGTGTCCTGCGTTCTGGCGACAAGGTCTCCGCCGAGTTGCGGGGGGCAGTAAAAGCAAATCCCAAGGGGAGTTGATCAATGAAGCTTATCGTGGCGCTCTGCGGTGGCGCGAGTCTGCTGGCCATGGCCCCGGCCGCCTTCGCCCAACAGGCCCCCGGCGACGGGCCCGTGGCGACCGCATCCACCGATGTCGGCGCGGTGGTGGTGACCGGGTCGCGGATCGTGCGCAACGGCTACGCGGCTCCCACGCCAGTGACCGTGGCGCCTGTGGCCCAACTTGAGGCCGCGACGCCATCGACCATTCCCGACGCGCTGAACAAGCTCCCCGTATTCAACGGGTCGACGGCGGCCAACGCAGGCTCGAGCGGCAGCGGCGTCACCGGCAACTTTCTGAATCTGCGCTCTTTCGGGATCAACCGCACCCTGGTGCTGATGGACGGCAGGCGCGTGGCGCCGAGCAACTTCAATGGGCAGGTCGACGCCAACTCCATTCCTCAGCTTCTGATCCAGCGCGTGGACGTGGTCACCGGCGGCGCTTCGGCGGTGTACGGCTCGGACGCCGTCACCGGCGTGGTCAACTTCGTCGTCGACACCCACTTCACCGGACTGAAGGGGGTGGTGCAGGACGGTATTTCCGACCACGGCGACATGCCGTCGTTCAGGGCGGGCCTGGCCGGAGGCGCCAAGGTCTTTGATAACGCTCACATCATCTGGAGTTACGAGCACTTCCAGGAGGGCGGTCTTGTCCACGAGCAGCGCACGTACGGCGAAAACCGCGCCAGCTACGTGGGGGCGGGGACGGCGGCCAACCCCTATGTCCTCGTCAATACGCCGCGGTTGTCGAACAACGCGTTCGGCGGCCTGGTGACCAGCGGCCCCTTCGCGGGGCAGCAGTTCGTGGGCTCGGGCACGCTGGCGCCCTTCAATCCGGGCGCGCCGACCACCCTCGCCAATATCGCGACCGGCGGCGACGGCGCCTATTACAACGCCGAGCCCCTCTATGCGTCTCAACGGTCGGACCAGGGCTTCGCCCGTTTCGAATTCGAAGTCGGCGACTTTGCGACGGCCTATATGCAGGCGTCCGGCACGGAGACCCACAGTCACGCCCAGGCGTCCAACAGCACGGATACGCTGACGATCTTCAGCGGCAACCCGTTCCTGCCGGCGGCGGCTCAAGCGCAGCTGACGGCGACCAACACGCCCAGCTTCACGATGAACAGGCTGCCGCGGGACCTCAACCTCGACTCGACGCAGTCGCAGCAGACCGACTCGGGAAGCTTCACGGCCGGCCTCACCGGCAAGATTTTCGACCGGTTCAAGTGGGACGCCTACCTGACGCACGGCGAAAGCCGGTTCCGTCAGCACCTGACCAACAACATCAATACGGCGAACTATCTGGCCGCCATCGACGCGGTCAAGGATCCCGCCACCGGCGCCGCCGTCTGCCGGGTGACCCTAACCAATCCCGGACTTTACCCTGGGTGCGCCCCGCTCGACGTTTTCGGCACGTACAATGAATCGGCGGCGGCCAAGGATTTCATCTACCAGGACACCCAGTTCCAGGTCCTCAACAAGCTCAACGACTATGCCGTCAGCCTGTCCGGGGATGCGTTCAACAACTGGGCGGGACCGGTTTCAGTCGCCTTCAACGCCGAGTACCGGGCCCAAAGCCTGGAGGAGACGACCAACGCCAATCCGCTGGCCGTTCCGAGCTTGACCGGCATCCAGTTCGGCAAGGCCCCCACCTCGGTCTACGCTTACGCGACGGTGGCCCCGGTCAAGGCGGGGAATAACGTCAAGGAGGCGAGCGCCGAGACGGTCATCCCCTTGCTCAAGGGCGCCGCCTTCGCCAAGTCCCTCGAAATCAGCGGGGCGGTCCGCTACGCCGACTACAGTTCGAGCGGCGGCGCCACCACCTGGAAGGTCGGCCTCGACTACCAGCCGGTCGATGAGCTGCGGTTGCGCGCGACGGAATCGCAGGATATCCGCGCCCCGACGCTCTACGACCTCTACGCCGGTCAAAGCGTCATCGTCCAGAACCTGACCGATCCCCATACGGGCGTCAGCAGGGTCGCCAATATCATCACTCAGGGGAACCCGAATCTGGTCCCGGAGGTCGCCCATACCGTGACCTTCGGCGCGGTCTATTCGCCGTCGTGGGCGCCGCGCTTCCGGATGTCCGTCGACTATTACGAAATCAAGCTGGCGAACGCGATCACCTCGATCCAGGGGAATCAACCCGCCACCTTGAACGAGTGCGAGACCTCTGGAGGAAGCTCACCGATCTGCGCCTTGATCGTGCGGCCGCTGCCGTTCAGCGATCACTCCGCAGCGAACTTCCCCACGACGGTGCTCACCGAAAACCTCAACATCGCCAATACCTACACGCGGGGGATTGACGTCGAGGCCAGCTACAACACCGATCTGGCCGCCATCTGGGCCAGAGCGCCGGGCGCGCTGAATTTCCGGGTCCTCTATAGCTACCAGCCAGTCCTGAAGACGCAGAATTTCCCGAATGCGGTGGTGACCAACGCGGCGGGCGCGGCCGCCACGACGGGAACGCCAGGGGTCGCGGCCAACCGCGCCACGATCATGGTCGGCTATCAGCTCGGGCCGTTCTCGCTCGATTGGCAGACCCGCTATTCCGGCAAGCTGAATCGGAGCGGCAACCCGTCCCTGGTTTTCGCCGATCCACCCCTGCCGGCGATCATGACCAGCGACATCAACGTCGCCTATCGGTTCAAGGTCTCAGGTCACGACCTGAACGCCTTCGTGAACGTGCAGAACCTGTTCAACCAGCCGCCGCGTATCTCGCCGAACCTCACCTATGCCGGCATTCCCGGCTTCGGCAATCCGATCGTTCAAGGCGATGACGGCATCGGCCGTTACTTCACCTTCGGCGTTCGCATGAAGTACTAGCTTCGAAGAAGGGCGCGCGGTCTGCCGACTGGCGGCCGTGCGCCTCTGCGGTTTTTGCACCCCATCGAGCCTGACCCGTCAGGGGAGGGCGGGGCGCCTCAAGGGCCTCACCCGAATTCCACCGCCGAAGCCAGCACGTAGCCTTGACCGCGCACGGTCATGATCAACTCGGAGGCGCGGGCGTCGTCGTCCAGCTTCTGGCGCAGGCGGCTGATCTGCAGATCGGCGATCCGCTGGTCTGAAACCTCCGCCGAATTCGGGTGGGAGGTCAGGGTGAGGAGTTGTTCGCGAGTCAGGACCTGATTGGCGTGCAGGACGAAAAACTTGAGCAGGCTGAATTCGCTGCCGGACAAGACCACGATCCTGCCTTTCTCGTCGGTCAGGCGGCGGTTTTCGAAATCCAGCGTCCAGCCTCGAAAGAAGGCGCGCTTCGGCGGGGACGCTTCGGGCGGCTCCAACGGTACGTAGGCGCGGCGCAGGACGCTGCGGACGCGGGCCACCAGTTCGCGCGGATCGAACGGCTTGGAGATATAGTCGTCGGCGCCGACCTCCAGCCCGATGACCCGATCGATCGGCTCGGTGCGCGCCGTCAGCATGATGATGGGGATGTCGCGCCGGCGGCTGGTGCTGCGGCAAAGCGAGAGGCCGTCCTCCCCCGGCAGATTGAGATCCAGCAGGATGAGGTCCACGGCATGGGCGCCGAGCACCGCCGTCATCGACGGGCCGTCGGCGGCGGTGAGGATCTGATAGCCCGCCTTGGTGAGCACTTCCGCCACCAGGGTGCGGATATCGACGTCGTCGTCGACGATGAGAACGGTCTGCTGGTGCGGCGTCGTCGCCGTCGCCTGGGCGTTGGTGTCCGCCGGAGCGCTCGTCACAATGTCATCCCTGCACAACCCAATAAAAAAGGGCGGCCATTCGCCCTGCCAATGGCTGCGCTCTGTTGGACCAGAATACCTCCCGCCGAGACCGGGCGAAAGCCCCGAAACATGTCGTAATATAGCGAAATATTTCAACTGGGCATGGTGTCGACAGGGAGTGACATCTGAACTTGGCTTTAATAAATATATTTGTGGGGCTGGTCAGTGCGGGCATCTTGTCAATTATCGCTGACGGGTATCGGGTATTGGCCCAGCCATTGACGCGTGCCGGCGCACTTTGCAGTGCGCCCCGGCGCCCAACGGGAGGCTTTGAGTTACGAGCGCGAAGCGAGACCTTTGCGGGACGTCCACCGGCGGTGAACTCGCCACGCAAACATGGCGATATCTCTTGACCGACTCGAGGCCTCGCAAGCCCCTTGACACCGGGCTTGCCGACCAGAATTTGGCGGCCGGGATCTATCAAGCAATAATCATAGGGAACGACTGAAAATGAATGCTTTCGGCAAGACGATCCTAGGCGTTGTTCCGCCGTCGCGCGGCAGGACGATGGCGCTCGGCGTAGGCCGCGCCGCGGCGACGGCCGCAGTGCTGCTGGCCCTCGCAGGCTTCCAGCCGGGCGTGGCCCGCGCCGCCGATGCCCCGCTCCTGCGGACCAACCAGGTCTCCGTCGGCGGCGGGATGCACGGGGCGAACCGTCCCTATTCCTATTATGTGGGGTCCAAGGCCAATCGCCAGGGCTACAACATGGTGGTCTACGCCTTCCACGACAACGGGCAGACGGCCGAGGAGTTCGCCCGGACCTCGGGGTGGATAAAGCTCGCCGAAGACAACAATTTCGTCGTGGTGTTCCCGGAGGCCGCCAATAAGACCTGGTCGCCGAATGCGAACATGGAAGACGAATATCTGCGGATAATGTTCGATCACTCCGGCCGAAACTTCACCACCGGCGAGACTCCTCCGCCCCAAGCCGGCGGCGGACGCGGCGGCGCGGCCCCCGCGGCGGGGCCCGCCCCCGCCAACGACGAGGGCCCGCGCCCGGCGCCCGCGCGCGGGGTCCCCCAGGTCCGGGCCGGCGCCTGGCAACCTTGGAACTACGTCACCGGCGTGGGCGCCGGCGCGATCGTCGCCCAACAGTTCGCGATGAGCCACCCGGACTTGGTCGCCGGCGTGGCGACCCTGGACGGCAGGGTCTTCGACTCCAATTACGTCAAGGGGGCCGAACTGGCCGAAGGGGTCAACGAGAACCAGCGCGGCGAGAAGGCCGCCACGCCCGTGTGGCGGCCTCGCAAGATGGATTTGCCGGTTCCGGCGTGGCTCTTCACCTCGGGATCGCCCAACCCAGCGGAAGCTCGGCTCGAGGCCTATTGGAAGCGCGCCGATGCGGTCGCTCCGGCGGCCAAGACCCAGAACCTCGGCGGTTTCCAGACAACGGTCTACACCAGCCCCGCCAACGCGGTGTCGCAGGTCCGCGCCACCGTGGCGCCGGCCGGCGCCAAGTACGATCCGGCCATGACCTCGGCGATCTGGAACTTCTTCAGCCATGAGGCGCGTTGGAGCGACTCGCCCACCGGCACGCTCGGGACGATGCTGCCCGAGGCCGACGTCAACAAGATGTTCGACGTACGCAGTGAGGTCGTCGGCGACCGCACCTACAAATATTACGTCAAGACGCCCTCGACCTACCGCAAGGGCGGTCAGTCGCTGCCTCTGGTCATCTCCCTGCACGGGGCGGGCTTCCCCGCATGGATGTACCTGAGCCAGATCAAGATGCACGAGGTCGGGGAGAAGGAAGGCTTCATCACCGCCTATCTAAACGGTCAGCAGAACCGTTGGGACTTCACCCAGCCGGAGGGCCCGGACGCCAAGGCGATCGAGCAACTGATCAACGAGATGGCGACCAACTACGGCGTCGACCGGTCGCGGGTCTATCTGCAGGGCTTCTCCTTCGGCAGCGGCATGACCTATGCCGAGGGGATCACCCACCCGAAGCTGTTCGCGGCGGTTTCGCCCAACAGCGGCATCGGCGACATGACCCCGGCGGTGCTCGCCTGGCCCGCCGCCGACCTGAAGACCAAGGGCGACACCCGTATCCCGATGATGGTCGTCTATGGCGGCGTTGACGGGGGCGGCAGCACCGACGGCCTGATCCCGGCGGTGGGCGTGATCAGGACCGCTGTCGACTACATGAAGGCCTATAACAAGATCACCACCCCGGACCGGATTGAGCGCTTCAACAGCCCCAATTCGGCGCCCTACGACCTCCTGGTCCCCGGCGCCCGGACGTCGGTGAGCGGGGTCGATGCGCACTACAAGGGCGGGCGCTTCAAGCACTACGACTACTTCAGCGCCGACGCCAAGCCTCTGCCCCTGTTCAGCCTGGTGTGGGTCACCGACATGCCCCACGGTACCGATCCTCGGCAGGCGCAGATGATCTGGGACTACTTCAAGCAATGGCGCCGGAACGCCGACGGGACCGTGACCTACACCGCGGCCCCGGCTGCGGCCGCAACCAAGGCCGTGGCCGCCAAGACGACCGCGACCAAGACGACTGTGACCAAGACCGTCGCCGCTAAATAGACGGTGGGGTCAGGGGCCGCAGCGGCGACGGACGCCGCTGCGGCCTTTTTTTGCGCTTAGGCTCGGTCGCCGGACGATCGCGATGTCGAAACGTGCCGGCGGCCGGCGCGGTGTGGCGGGAGGCCGCAGTCCACGACGCGCGGGTTAGCAGAGAAATCTATTCATCGACGACCGTCCCTGGGGTAAGCCGTGCGGCGGACTGGGGACCAACCCAACCGTAGACCGGAGCCGTCCGCAGAGGCATGGCCCGGATCTTTTGGATCAGGCGGCGCACGGCAATGGTCGCGCCTGCTTCAGCTTTCCAAGGTGGAACTATGAAGTCGCTTGTCATCGCCGCTATCGCCGTCTCGGGAATAGGGGGCGTGGCGCCGCCGGCTCATGCCGCGGCCCCGCCGGCCAGGCCAGCCGCCTTTGGTCCTCGCGACATTACCGGGGTCTGGATGCAGACTGGGCGGCCGCAGCAGATCACCTATCCCCTCACGCCGGAGTATCAGGCGATCCTTGCGAAGAAGCTGGCGGACATAGCGGCGGGCAAACCGGCCGAGGCCAACCCTTGCGTGCCAGGCCCCCTGGTGCGGATGATGACCCTGCCGGTCGCCCCCCTGGAAATCGCCCGGGTCAGCGACGACCGGTTCGTCGTCACCAAGGAAAACCAGTCGATCTATCGAATCTACCTCAACCGGGGGCACAAGTCCCCGGAGGACCTCACCCAGGGTCTGTACGGCGACGCCGTCGGCCACTGGGAAGGCGACACCCTGGTCGTGGACACCATCGGTCTGGGCGGCAGCACCGAGATCGAGGGCCGCACCCCCCACTCGGACGCCATGCACGTGATCCAGCGTTTCCGCCGCATCTCGGCCGACACGCTCGAGAACAGGATGACGATCGACGACCCCAAGGCCTTCACCCATCCGGTCGAGGTCACGGCGACCTACACCGCCCATCCCGATTGGGAATTGGGCGAGTTCTTCTGCACCAATGAGCGGATGGTGGTTGGTCCGGACGGCAACGCCGTCATATTGCCGGCAAATTGACCAGCCCTGCTGGTCTTCCTATGTCTTGCTGAGAGGTAGTCCCATGAAGCGCCTGATCCTGGCCCCTGTCGTCCTGGCCGCCGCCGCGCTCTTCGCCGCTTCGGCCCTCGCCCATCATTCGGCGGCGATGTTCGACACCAAGACCGTCGTGATCCCGAACGCCGTGGTGAAGGAATTCCAGTGGACCAATCCCCACGCCTGGCTGCAGGTCATGGTCCCGACGGCGACGGGAACCGAAGAATGGTCCCTGGAGATGGTCGCCCTCGTCGGCCTGGAGCGGGCGGGCTGGAAACACGGCACCCTAAATCCCGGCGACAAGGTCAAGGTGCAGATCAATCCGATGCGCGATGGCACCAAGGGCGGTCGCCTGCTCGACATCACCCTGCCGGACGGCCGGGTGTTGAGCGGTCAGGCCCGGCCGGTGGGAGGCTACTGAGCCGCGGCCTGGCCGCGGCTGATCAATCCCCCGATTGAGAGGCCGTGCAGCGCATGGCCGCGACCTCAAGCCGGTGCAGCATGGCGACCAGTGTCGCGATCTCTTCCCGGCTGAAGTCGGCGAAGATGGCGTCTTCCAGCGCCAGGGCCTTGGGCGCCACCTGTTCGTAAAGGGCTCGTCCCGCGGCGGTGAGCGAGAGCAGGTGCGACCGCTTGTCGTCCGCGTTCGGCGCGCGTTTGACCAGACCCCGTTCGACCAGGGCGATTGCGGCCCGGCTGACCGTGACCTTATCCATGCGCGTGGCCCCGCACAGCCCGAACTGGCTGATGCTGCCGTGCTCCGCCAGGACCGTGACCAGACGCCATTCGGGGACGTTCAAACCGAACAGGGAGCGATAGGCGCTCGCGATCACGTCGCTCACCATGTTAGAAGTGATGGACAGGCGATAGGGCACGAAGTCGTCAAGACGCAGGGTCCGGGTTCTTGTCATGCCGCCTCGCTCTCGAGCTGCCGGAAGCGGCAAAGAGGCCTGACGCCGACGCTTTCGTCCAGAGGCAAAGAGGTATCGATTGACACCAGTTTGGCCGCGAGAGTAGTATCGTTCGATACTAATTGAAGGGTTCCGAAGATGGTCGCCAGCGCAGAAAATCCCCTCGGCCTCGATGGTTTCGCCTTTGTCGAATTCACCTCGCCTGACCCGAAGGCGATGGCCGAACAATTCGAGCAACTCGGCTTCGTGGCCGCCGCGCGCCGGCCTGAGCGGGGGCTGACCCTGTACCGCCAGGGACGGATAAACGTGCTGCTCAACGCGGGTCCGGGACAGGCCGCGGCCTTCCGTGAGGCGCATGGCCCGTCCGCGAACGGATTGGCCTTCCGGGTGGCCAACGCGAAAGAAGCCTTTGCGACGTCGCTGGAGCGCGGCGCCGTGGCGGCGGACGCCGAGGCCAGCGCCCTCGAGGACGCCAAGGTGATCGAGGGCATCGGCGGATCCCTGCTCTATCTGGTGGACGCCGATCCGTTCGCCGATTGGGAAGAGGTTCCCGGCTGGCGCGAGGCGGCGGCCAAGAACAGTGTCGGGCTAGATCTGCTCGATCACCTGACCCACAACGTGCGTCGCGGCGAGATGCGCACCTGGTCGGGCTTCTACAGCCGGCTGTTCGGCTTCGAGGAGCAGAAGTACTTCGACATCAAGGGGCAGGCGACCGGCCTGTTCAGCCAGGCGATGATCGCGCCTGACGGGGCGATCCGCATTCCCCTGAACGAAAGCCAAGACGACACCAGCCAGATCGAAGAGTTCCTTCGCGAGTATAATGGCGAGGGCATCCAGCACCTGGCTTTCTCGACCAACAATATCTTTGAAACGGTCGAGAAGCTCCGCGAGCGCGGCGTGCGTCTCCAGGACACCATCGAGACCTACTACGATCTGGTCGACAAGCGCGTGCCGGGGCACGGCGAGGACCTTGAGCGGCTGAAGAAGAACCGGATCCTGATCGACGGATCGACGGGCGAGGAGGGCATCCTCCTGCAGATCTTCACCGAGAACGTGTTCGGCCCGATCTTCTTCGAGATCATCCAGCGCAAGGGGAACGAAGGGTTCGGCAACGGCAATTTCCAGGCGCTGTTCGAGTCCATCGAGCTTGATCAAATCCGCCGCGGGGTCATTAAGGTCGCCTAAGGGCGAGGAGAGAAGCGATGACCGTTCACGAAAGATTTGGCGCGGCCAAGGGCGCGGAGGCCGCGGGTTCCCGTCAGACAGGTTTCGGCAGCTATTTCGAAACCGAGGCCGTCCCGGGCGCTCTGCCCGTCGGCAGGAACTCGCCGCAGAAGGTTCCGTACGGCCTCTACGCCGAACAGCTTTCTGGCACGGCCTTCACCGCGCCCCGCACGGAAAACAAGCGTTCCTGGCTCTATCGTCTTCGGCCCAGCGCCAGCCATACGCCCTATTCGCCCTATGGCGGCGGCCTGCTGGTCCGCTCGGCCCCGTTCGACGAGGTTCCTCCGGCTCCCAACCGGCTACGCTGGGATCCCCTGCCGATGCCGACGACGACCGTCGATTTCGTCGACGGTCTGGTCACCTACGGCGGCAACGGCGACGTCAGCGTCTCCGCGGGGATGGCCATCCATCTGTTCGCCGCCAACCAGGACATGACCGGCCGGGTGTTCTTCTCGGCTGACGGCGAACTCCTGATCGTGGCCGAGCAGGGGCGCCTGCGGCTCAGGACGGAGATGGGGCTCATCGATATCGAGCCGCAGCAGATCGCGGTCATTCCCCGGGGCGTGCGTTTCTCCGTCGCTCTGCCCGACGGGGCCGCGCGCGGCTACATCTGCGAGAACTATGGCGCGCTGTTCCGCCTGCCCGAGCTTGGCCCCATCGGCTCCAACGGCCTGGCCAATCCGCGCGACTTCGAGACGCCGCGGGCCTGGTTCGAGGACCGCGACGAGCCCACCGAAGTGATCCAGAAGTTCCAGGGTCGGCTCTGGACCACCACCCTCGATTATTCCCCGCTGGACGTGGTCGCCTGGCACGGGAACCTGGCCCCCTACACCTACGACCTGCGCCGCTTCAATGTGATCAACACGGTCAGCTTCGACCATCCGGATCCGTCGATCTTCACGGTGCTGACGTCCCCGTCCCACAGCCCCGGGACCGCCAACTGCGACTTCGTGATCTTCCCGCCGCGCTGGATGGTGGGCGAAGACACCTTCCGTCCGCCCTGGTTCCACCGCAACGTGATGAGCGAGTTCATGGGCCTGATCTGCGGCCTCTATGACGCCAAGGAGGGCGGCTTCACCCCCGGCGGCGCCTCGCTCCACAACCAGATGACCGGCCACGGCCCCGATCACGCCAGTTACGAAAAGGCGATCGCCGCGGAGCTGAAACCGCACCGGATCGCCGACACCATGGCCTTCATGTTCGAAAGCCAGTGGGTTATACGGCCGACCCGCTGGGCGGTGGAGACGCCGCTCGCCCAACCAGACTACGACGACGTGTGGCGTGGTTTCCGAAAGGCCGAGCTTCCTGGATGAGTTTTCCCGTAGACGAGACCCACGACCCCTCGCGGACGAGCTGGGTAGAGAGCGCCAACGGTCACGCTGACTTCCCGGTCCAGAACCTTCCCTTGGGCGTCTTCTCGCCGGCGGCGGGCGATCGGCGGATAGGAACCGCGATCGGCGACTCCATCCTCGACCTCAGGGCCGCGAGCCAGGCCGGTCTGCTGCCGGAGACGGTGGAGAAGGCGTTGGCCCAGCCGACGCTGAATAGCTTGTTCGACGCCTCGAAGGCGGATCGCCTGGCGCTCCGCCGCCGGCTGTCGGCCCTGCTGTCCGACAAGGCGAACCAGGGCAAGGTGGAGTCCCATCTCCATCAGGCGCAGGCCTGCACCCTGCACCTGCCTGCCACGATCGGCGACTACACGGACTTCTACGTCGGCATTCACCACGCCACCAACGTCGGGCGTCTGTTCCGGCCCGACAACCCGTTGCTTCCCAACTACAAGTACGTGCCGATCGGCTATCACGGACGGGCGTCCTCCATCCGTCCTTCCGGCGTGCCAGTGGTGCGCCCGAAAGGCCAGACCAAGGCGCCGGACGCCGAGGCGCCCAGCTACGGACCCTCGCGGCGTCTCGACTACGAACTGGAGCTGGGGATCTGGATCGGCTCCGGCAATGGCTTGGGCGAACCGGTCCCCATCGCCGAGGCGGGCGATCATGTCGCCGGTTTCTGCCTGCTCAACGACTGGTCCGCCCGCGACGTGCAGGCCTGGGAATACGTGCCCCTGGGGCCGTTCCTCGCCAAGAACTTCCAATCCACCATCTCCACCTGGGTGGTGACCAGCGAGGCCCTGGCGCCGTTCAGGATCGCGCAGCCGTCCCGGCCGCCGGAGGACCCCCGTCCGCTCGACTATCTATGGAACGATGCGGACCAAGTCAGCGGCGCCCTGGGCATCGACATGACCGTGAGCCTGCTGACCCAGCGCATGCGGGACGCCGGCCTGCCGGCCTATCGCCTGAGCCAGGGACCGGCTTCCAACATGTACTGGACCGTGGCCCAGATCATCGCCCACCACACCTCCAACGGCTGCAATCTCAGTCCAGGCGACCTCCTGGGCACCGGCACCATTTCGGCGCCCCAGCGGGACGGTTACGGCAGTCTGCTGGAAATCAGCAGGGGAGGGGCCGAGCCCCTGATCCTGCCGAGCGGTGAGACGCGCACCTTTGTCGAAGACGGGGACGAGGTGATCATGACGGGACGGGCCCAGGCGGAAGGCCGAGTGTCCATCGGCTTCGGGCCATGCCGGGCAGTCGTTCTGCCCGCACGATGAGCGGACCGGCGGAGGGGACCGACCCGCCGGTTCAGCCCGGCGGCGAACGACTGACAAACACTCCGGCCGGCGTGCGGCTCTGCCTCTTGGAAAGCCTCCAGGACGGCCACGCCCGCAACTTCGTCCTCGAGATCGGTGATCGCCGCTTCCACGGCTTCGTGGTCCGGACGGGCGAGACTGTTCACGGATATGTCGATCGGTGTCCTCACATGGGGTTGCCGCTGGCCCAGCGCCTCGACGACTATATGGCGCCTTCAGGCGACCTGATCGCTTGCAGTTGGCACGGGGCCCTGTTTCGCATCGACGACGGCCGGTGCGTCGGGGGACCCTGTGTCGGCGCCCATCTCTCGCCCTGGCCGGTCAGGGTGCGTGACGGGATGGTCGAGACGGCGTGAGCGGCCCTTGGGTAGCCGTTGACTCGTGCAACGCCCGCCCATTACCTAGGTAGTGCTAAGGTTGGCGAGAGCGCGGCGGTCGCCTGATCGGACCCCTTCCAGCCATTCCCAAATCATTGCCATTGCTCACGAGACCCTGACATGGACGCTATCGCACAACTCCTCGCCCGCCTCGCGGAAGCGATCGATCGGCGCCAGCCCGAGCAGATCGCCAATAAATTCACGGCGGACGCTCAGTTCCGGGGCGGCAGTCCCGACCTGTTGGTCGGGCCCGACGCCATCCGGGCGATGTACGAGCAGCGTTTTTCCGCCAATTCCCAGCGCCGAACCCGACACCTGTGGTCGAACCTGAGGACTGAACTCCGTGGCGAACAGGAAGTGGCCTATCGAGTGACTCTGAGCGTCTATGCGTTCGAGCCGCAGCGCTCGGCGACGACGATCCAGATGCGGGTCATCGAGGCGGAGGGAATTTGCGTGCGGGGCGAGGACGGCCAGTGGCTGTTGAAGACCCAGTTTTCCGAACCCTTCTTCGAGGTCCAGATGCCCTTGGCCTCGCCCCTTCCCGCGGCTTGAAGGCGTTCGTAGACCGAGGCCCTATGCGGGCTCGGGCGGGGGCGTCAGCGGTATGATCAGGCGCGCCTCCAACCCGCCGTCGGGGTGGTTGACCAGCGCCAGATCCGCATTGTTCTTCTGGGCCAGCATCTTGGCGATGGTCAGGCCAAGGCCGACGCCGCCGGTTTCGCGGGACCGGGATGTCTCAAGGCGCACGAAGGGCTCGAACACGGATTCCAGCTTGTTGGCCGGTATCCCGGGGCCATGATCGCGGATGCGGACCACGACCCGGTCATCGTCGGCGGAGGCGCTGACCTCGGCCGAGCCGCCGTAGTTCAGGGCGTTGTCGATCAGATTCGCCAGGCACCGCTGCAGCGCCCTTGGCCGGGCGATGACGTCGCAGCCGCAGCGCTTCAGCAGAACCGCCGGGCGTCCGCCTTCCGCCGCGTCCTCGACCACGCTGGCGAGCAGCGAATCCAGGGCCATGGGGGAGAACGGTTCTTCCGTCTGACTGCTGCGGGAAAAGTCGAGGCCTTCGTGGATGAGGGCGTCCATGGCCTCCAGGTCGTCGATCAGCCGGCTCTGCAGGGCCGGGTTGTCGACCTTCTCGACCCGCAGTCGCAGCCGGGTGAGCGGCGTTTTGAGATCGTGGGTGATCGAGGCCAGGATGTGGGTGCGCTCGACGATGTGGCCGCGAAGTTTGGCTTGCATCGCATTGAGCGCCCGCGCCGCGTCCCGGACCTCGTAGAGTCCCCGCTCAGGGAGCGGTGGGCGGTCGATGTCCCCGCCCAGCGCCCGCGCCGCGCGCGACAGTTCGCCCAGGGGCGCGGCGGCCATGCGCGACGCGGCGAAGGCCAGGGCGGCCATGCCGCTGACCAGCAGCAACAGCATCATGGGATCGACATCGGGGAAGGCGAACCTGTTCGTATGGGTGGCGAGAACCAGCTTGAGCGGAGCCCCGTCGCTCAGTCGGGTGGAGATGATCCAGCAGTCGAACTGGCTGGCCGTATCGGGCTGCACCCATTCGGGAAAACAACTTGATGAAACCGCGCGCATGGCGCTGACCTTGACGCCGACGCGGGCCGCCAGGCGGGCTGCCAGTTCAGGATCGGCCGAACTGGCCCGCTCCCGCCCCGTGGGCGAGTGCAGATCGGAAAAGCCCTGCAGGATCAGATTCTTGCGAAACGCCGCCGGGACACGGTCGGTGGTGAGGACAAAATCCTCAACCCGGTCGACGACCCGATCGAAGCGGATCCGTTGAATATCCGACCGTCGGTGGGCGTCGGCGATTTCCCAAGCCAGGGTCGCCGAACTGAGGGCGCCGATCAGCAGGATGACGAACAAAAGGCCGGCGATGCTGCCGAAGTAACGGACGACCGGAAGCACCACGGGGCGGAACAGGTCCCGCAATCCCCTCCACGGCGTCGCGGCCGGCGTCGACTCCAGCGGGTCTTGGGGGATTTCGCTGCGCGGGGCGGATCCGAAATACATGTCAACTCACGAACGAGAGGCCTCGATCAATCGTCCGGCATGATATCCGGCGGCGGACCATGCGCAAGGATGAAAGGATGGGGGCGACCCGCGCAATAGTGTTCAAGGCCGCGATGAGTAGAGATTTTATATTTCGGATATCGGAGAGCCGCCCATTTGAATCTGGTTTTATTCGATTCGAAGAGGCCCGGATGGCCTCTGGTCTCACCGATAGGCCCCTTTCCGTTCAGGGTATTTGCCGTGGGCCATGCTTCGGGGGCGCGAAATGGGCGTCCGGCGATTGCATTACGGCCATGACGTTGTAAATGACCGACGATGGATGCCGCCGGATTGCGATCCGGCTTGAGGCCCTGGCGTTGATCGCCGGGCCCGGTCCCCACGGCGTCCGGCAGACTGGAGATTGAGCCATTCCCAAACTTCGCGATGATAAGGTCCAGCCCGAAATCAAGGTTGTGCCGGAAACCGCCGACGCCGCTCTGCTCGGTCGGACCCTGGGGAGTTTGGCGGACATCCAGGCGATCGAACGGGTTCCCCTCGACGAGCGCCTGAGCGTCGTCGATTTCCACCAGCGCATCCAACTCGCCCTGAAGGCCCGAGATCCTGAGGATACGGCCATCTACTTCGTCCCGGACGGCGAGGTCGACGGTCCGGTCGACGAGACCTCCTTTGCGCTGTTGAGGAAGAAGATCGAGCTTACGGCCGGCCTCCTGCAGAGCCATGGCGTAGGCCGTGCCGACGTGGTGGCGATCCTGTTGCCCACCCTGCCGGCGACCTATTGGTCGATCATCGGCACGATGTCCCGGGCCATTCCCTTTCCGATCAACTGGATGCTGGAGCCGAAACATCTGCTCGGTCTGCTGATCGAGGCTGATGTCAAGGCGGTGATAGCGCTTGGGCCGACTCCAGGTTTCAAGATCTGGGACGCGGTGGCGTCGATCAAAGACCAGCTGCCCGCTGGCCTGCCTATCTGGTCCGTGGCCGCCCCGGGCAGCGAAATCCTTCCCGATAGCGATTTCGAGATCGCCCTGGCCCGTCAAGCCGAGACCTCGGCGCCGGCCGCCATCCTGCCGGCCGACGGCCAGGATGTCGCCGCCTACATCCATTCCGGCGGCACCACCGGCTTGCCGAAGATCGTCAAACTGTCGCACCGCAACATCTCCTACCGTCACTGGACGGTGCAACTGGCGCAGCAGGTCACGGTTGGGGAGGTCATTCCGCAGGACACCCCGATCTTCCACGTCGGCGGCTTGGCCGGGCGATGTCTGCCGATGCTGGCGTGCGGCGTCAGTCTGGTGATCCCCAGCATCATGGGCGCCCGCGACAAGCGCTACATCGCCAACTACTGGAAATTCGTCGACCGGTTCGGCCTGACGCGCCTTTCGGGCGTGCCGACCATGTTCTCGGTCCTGGCCAAGTCGCCCCCGCAAGGGGACGACCTTTCGTCCCTGCGGCGGAACTTCATTTCGGGTTCGACGGCTCTGCCGGCGGCGGTCCGCAACGCCTTCGAGCGCGTGTCCGGCGTCAGGATCCTCAATTCCTACGGATTGACGGAAAACACGGCGACGGTCGCCATCGAACTGCGCGACGGTCCCTCCACGGAGGGCAGTTCCGGAACTCCGGTGCCTTACACGCGCGTCCGCGTGGCGATGGTCGACGCGCCGGAGGCCACGCCGCGTCTCTGCGGAGAGAACGAGACCGGCATGCTGCAGGTCAACGGCCCCGGCCTGGCCCTGGGTTACCTGTCGGAGGAGCATACCCGCACTTCGCGCACGCCGGACGGATGGTTGATCACCGGAGACCTCGGACGCATCGATCACGAGGGCAATCTGTTTGTCACCGGCCGGGCCAAGGACGTGATCATCCGGGGCGGGCACAACATCGATCCCGGCCTGATCGAAGAGGCCCTGCTTCAGTCTTCGGAGGTGCTGTTCGCCGCGGCGGTGGCCAAGCCCGACGCCTACGCCGGCGAACTTCCGGTCGCCTACGTCCAGCTAGTCCCGGGATCGCGCGCGACCGAGGCGGAACTGATCGAATTCGCCGCCAAGCAGATCGCCGAGCGCGCGGCGATTCCGAAGGAGATCTTCATCGTGGACAAGCTGCCGCTGACCGCGGTCGGCAAGCCGATCAAGGTCGATCTACGGCAGGACGCGGCCGAACGTCATTTCCGGTCGGCGCTTTCGCAAATCCCCGGCCTGTCCGGTGGAAAGGCGAAACTGGACGTCGCGGTGCGGCCCCACCCCCTTCACGGCAGTCAGGTCACGATCCAGCTTAAGGGTCTGGAGCCCGCCGACGAGGCCGCGGCAAAGCGCGAAATCGAAGCCGTCATGGAGCAATATGCCTTCGCCTATCAGCTCGAGGGCTGACGGCGTCGAAGGCGAACTGGAGTGAGACGGGCATGATCAAGATCATTTCGCTTTTGCGGCGCAAGGACGGCATGACGCACGAGGCGTTCGTCCGGCACTGGGAGCACGTCCACGCCCCGATGCTGCGGAATCTGCCCGAGGTGCGACGCTATGTGCAGTCGCATATCGTCACCGAGCGGCCCACGCCGCTCGGGGCCATCGACGGCGAGATCGACGGCATCGTCGAGCTCTGGTTCGATGATCTGGAAGCTTTCGAACGCTCGTGGCGTTCGCCCGCCAACAAGGCGGTCGTGGAAGACAGCCATACATTCATCGGCGCGATCAAAAGCTTCATCGTCGATGAAAAGACCATCATTTCCGCCGCCTGAAGCGTGGAGCCTGAATCAAGCATGCCGTCCCTGTTCGATCCGGTTCAACTCGGTCCGTTCACACTCAAGAACCGGTTCGTCCTCTCGCCCATGACCCGCGAACGGTGCGATCTTGATGGCGTACCGACGGAGATCCACGCGGCCTATTACGCCCAACGCGCCACCGCCGGCCTGATCGTCACCGGCAACAATCGGATATCGCCGAACGCGGCCTGCAGTCCGCACAGCTCCGGCTTGCACTCGCAGGCCCAGGTGGCCGGCTATCGCCGGGTGACCGACGCCGTGCACGCCAACGGCGGCGTGATCTTCGCACAGCTGTTTCACTCCGGGGCCGGCGGCCACCCGGACATATTGCCGGGGGCAGGCGAGCCGGTGTCGGCGTCGGCGGTTTCCTGGGGCGGGCCTGTCCGCACGGTCAACGGCTCCACGCCCTGCGTGGTGCCGAGGGCGCTGGAGGTCCATGAAATCCAGGACATCACGCAGACCTTCGCGGACTCCGCTCGCCTGGCCAAGGCGGCGGGATTCGACGGCGTCGAAATCCAGGCCGCTTCCGGCTATCTGATGGACCAGTTTTTTTCCTCGCGCACCAACCGCCGGACCGACGCCTATGGCGGCGACGTCGTCAATCGCTGCAGGATACTGATGGAGACCTTCGAGGCGGTCGCGCCAGTGTTCGGCGCCGACCTGACCGGGATCAAGCTGTCGCCGGAATTCAACCGGCACGGGACAGTCGTCGACGACAATCCGCAGGAGACGTTCAGCCACCTCGCCACCGCGCTGTCGGACCTGAAGGCGGGCTATCTGAACGTCGCCGACAACAGCATCGACACCGACTATCACGCCCTGCTGCGTCCCCTGTTCGACGGTCTCTACATCGCCAACGTCGGCTTCACCCCGGCGCGCGCCCAGGCCTATATTCGCGAGGGCAAGGCGGATCTTATCGCGTTCGGACGCCTGTTCATCGCCAACCCGGACCTTCCCGAGCGGATCCGCACCGGCGCGGAGCTCAATCCCCTGGACCCCACCACCCTCTATGCCGGCAATGCGCGCGGCCTGCTCGACTATCCCACCGTGGACGTCCAGAACCGGCCCTAGGGGAAACGGGTGGGTTCGGCTAACCTCGAAGCTCGGAATCTGCTAGCGGTGGTTTTGTGCGAAGTGTTTACTCTCCCCGCCACCTGGACGACTGACCAACGCTCGCTGCCTATCGCTCTAGGACTTTTGGGGGCCGGGTTTGTTTGCTGAGCCATATGAACACCTGGGCGCAAAGCGGCGCGGCATCAATTCGGTGGAGCAGGGCGTAGCCGTCCTGCAGGCGGTCGTGGATCTCAAGAAGGCGGCCTCGCTGAAGGAGATCGCCGAACAGGCGGGCATGGAGTCCAGCCAGACCCACCGCTACGTCTCGAGCCTGGTCAATTGCGGCATGCTCCGGCAGGACGCCGCGACGGGGCGCTACGACCTCGGTCCTACGGCCCTCCGGACCGGTATCGCGGCGCTCTCAAGACACGACGCCTTGACCCGAGCGGAGGAGACGGCGCGGGATTTTTCCAACAGCAGCGGGGCGACGACGCTCGTGAGCGTCTGGGCGTCCGGCGGCCCTACCGTCATCCGCTGGAATCCCGGCTCGCCGCCCGTCTACACCATGCTGACCATCGGGTCGGTGCTGCCGGTGGCCACCTCGTCAACGGGAAAGGTCTTCCTCGCCTTCCTGCCGGAGGCGCAGCTGGCGCCCGTGCTCCTCGCCGAAGGCCACAAGCTTCCCTTGGCGAAGGACCCCAGCCTGCTGAAGGAACGGGAGCGGATGCGCACCACCTTCCTGTGCGACATCGACAGTCCTCTGGTCCGGGGCCTGAGGGTCTTCGCCGCGCCGATCCTGGGGGTCAATGACGCCTTGGTCGCGGTGGTCACCGCCTTCGTGCCGGAGTCTGTTCCGCGCAAATTGGACGAGGGCTATCGCAGGGGCCTGCTCGCGGCCTGCGCCAAGGCGACCTCCGACCTCGGGGGCAACTGGCTGGGACCGCGCCCCTGAAGATGCGGGCGGCGCTCGCCTAGTCTTCCGGCGCCACCGTGACGGCCATCCCGGCCAGGTCGTCGGCAACACGCAGCTGGCACGACAGGCGCGATGAGCCGGAACGATAGTTGTCCCCCTCTTCGAGCAACTCGAGCTCAAACTCGGAAGGAGGGGGGAAGCGGTCGTAGTCCGCCGGCTCGAGATAGACGTGGCACGTCGAGCACGAGGCGATGCCGCCGCATGTCGCCAGGATATCGAAGCCGTTCTTCTTCAGGCCGAGCATCAGCGACTGATCGATGAGACAATCCACGGTTCGCGTCGCGCCTTTGCGATCCGTCACGACAAATTCGACCATTCTGTTCGCCCACACTCTTGAAGTTGCTACGCCGCGGACCACCCGGGACGGGGGTCGCCTCATCGACATCCGCGGCGCCCCGGGGCCCGCGATTCGATGATTTGGCATACACTGCTGCCCTGACGCCAGCTACGAACGCCGGCGAAACCCGGCGGACCGAAGCTGGCCGGTTCATTGAACATTATACAAGTCAATCGCCCTGAGACAATACCGGGCCGATTTTTACCGCCCGGTGGACCGCTCGTCCTCCTGGAACGGGGCAGGCGTTCCCAGGAAAGGCAGGCCCGGACCATCGCCAAACGGCCATGTAATTGTCCAAGGGACAACGGATAGGCGCATATGGAATTTTCTTGACATCATATCGGGCCGAGGCAATCTGCCTCGCCTGTGGCGCCGGCGACCAGCGGCTCCCCTACCAAAGGGCTTCGCGCCCCGACTATATTCAGATGTCGTTTCGACGACGATATAGGATGTGCGCGCCGTTATAAACCATGGCGTTATCGGCCCGCCGGCATAAAGCAGTCTTCTTAGAAATGCGGATGCCGACGATGGGCAATGAAGAGTGCGGGAAGAGACAAGGCTTATGAGCACCCCTGAGCAGCGGCCGAAGCCGGCCTTGGACCTGAAGTTCATCTCCCACGGCACGCTGGAGAGCAAGGACCTCGATCAGACCCGGAAGTTCTACGAGGAATTTCTGGGCTTCGAGGTTGTCCGAGCGGGCGCTCGGTCCCTGTGGGCGCGCCTGGGCGGCGAACACATCTACGTCGTGATCATGGCCAGTCCGAACCACGCCGCGATGCCGTTCGCCAATCACAACGGAATCGACGTCCACACCGACGCAGAGGTTGACCGCGCCCACGAGATCGTCGTTCGCGACGCCGAAAAGTGGGGCATACACCAGATCAGCAAGCCGCGGGTCCAGCACGGGACCTACAGCTTCTATTTCTGGGACGCCGACGAGAACGCCTGGGAGATTCTCTCCAATCCCAAGGGGGGATACGCCTGGATGTTCGAGCGGGGCGACCAAGAAGGTCGGGGTCACATGAGCAAGGATTTCCAGCGGCCGACAAGCGTCGCTGCGACCGGCTCTTCGAGTGCGGAATAGGTCACGGCGCGAGAACGTCGGACACCGGAGGTCATCGTGAGCCAAGCTGCCCGCGTTCCCATGCAGGCGTCGTCCAGCATTGTCGGCGCCAACCAGGGAACCGCGGCCTTTGCGGCGATGATCGGCCTTACCTGGGGGCTCAGCACCATCGCCCTCATGGGGCTGGGCGTCTTCATAGGGCCGCTTCAGGCCGAGTTCGGCTGGACCCGCACCCAGGTGGCGCTGGTCTCCACCTTCATCAACCTCACCGCGGTCACCATGTCGCCGCTGCAGGGGGCGCTGATCGACCGGTTCGGGTCGCGCAGGGTGGTCCTTCCCTCTCTGGTCGTCTTCGCGGTCGGCCTGATGCTGCTCTACTTTCTGCCGCCGCAGATCGAAATGTTCTACCTGTCCTGGTGTATCATCGCCGCCTTCAGCGTGGGCCTGCTGCCGGGCAGCTTCCTGCGTGTCGTGGGGACTTGGTTCGACCGGAATCTGGGTCTGGCCATGGGCTTGGCCAACAGCGGGATCGGTCTGGGCAACATCATCGTGCCTCTGGTCGCTACGGCGGTGATCATCTCCTACGGCTGGCGGATGGCCTATGTGACGCTGGGGCTGGTGGTCCTGTTCGTCGTGTTGCCGGTCTGCTTTCTGTGGCTGAGGGAGAAGGAGCGGCCCGCGGTGGAATCGCCCGAGGCGCTGCTGGCCCGCAAGCGCACGGCCTCCCAGAAATTCAAGCAGGCCATCCGTAGCAAGCCCTTCATGATCATCGTCGTGGCGTTCTTCTTTATGGGCCTGGTGAACACGGCCCTGATCGCCCAGCAGGTGCCGATCCTGACCGACGCCGGCCTCTCGCGGCAGAAGGCGGCGTTCATCCAGTCGATGTTCGGGGTCTTCCTGATCGTGGGGCGCCTGGGGGCTGGCTTTCTGCTCGACCGGGTCTTCGCCCCGATCCTGATGATCGTCGTCGCCCTTGGCGGCGTGGTCGCCTGCCTGATCTACTCGACGGGGACATCCGGCCAGATCGTCTACCTCTCGGCGGCGCTCCTTGGTCTGGTCATCGGGGCCGAATTCGACGTGCTTGGCTATCTGGTCAAGCGGTACTTCGGCATCGAGGCGTTCGGAAGGATCTACAGCGTGATCTTCGCGCTCTTCCAGCTCGGCGGCGCCATGGGCGTGGTGGCCTTCTCCTACAGCTACAAGGCGTTCGGAAACTACCAGTACGGCCTATACGGGGCGGCGACATCCCTGCTTCTGGCCTGCGTGGCCTTCGCCTTCGTGCCGAAATACCCGGCCGTATCGGCGCCGAAGGCCGTTGAGGCCTAACCCCCATACCGCTTCGTTCAGAGGCGGTTCAGGTCGTTCATGGGATAGTTCGACAGTCGCGGTTGATTGTGTCGTAATGTTTCGAAGGGGTAATTCATAGGCGACCCTTAGGAGCCTAAATTGAAGTGGATCGCACCGTGGATAGCCACCCCAGGACAAATATGATCGCGCTTCTGTCGGAGGTGCGACAGGGCGCGCGGAGAAGACGGCTATGAAGCGGCTTTTTGGCTCGGTTTGCGCTTTGTCGGCGGCGGCGGCCGTGGGACGACGGGCTTGACGATAGCTGCCCACGTAAATCTGAGTCGAGCACACCTAATGGAGGTAATCTCATGTTTGGAAAACTGATCGCCGGCGCCGGCGCCGTGGCCCTTGTCGGCGCTGTGGCTGCGGGCTCCGCAAACGCCCACCACTCCTACGCCATGTTTGACGCCAACACGACCTTGAACGTTCCCGCCACGGTGGTGAAGTGGGAATGGACCAATCCCCACAGCTTCCTGATGGTGGTCGACAACACAAACGGCGGCCATTGGGATCTTGAGGCCGCAAGCCCTTCGATGCTGTCCCGCAACGGTCTGAACCGAGCTACCTTCAAGCCGGGCGACAAGGTGACCGTCACGCTTCACCCCCGCCGGGACAACAAGGAAAAGACCAGCGGCGTGGGCTCGTTGATGCGGGTGACCTTGGCGGACGGCAAGGTCGTGCCGTTCGAAGCGGCCCGTCCTGAGGGAGCTGGCCGCGGCGGTCCGGCCCCGGCCCCGGCTTCCTGACGGGGTGCGGCGCATCCGTCCGGTGCGCTGAAGACGGTGGACGGCAAGCCCGTTCCCCGGCTTCGGCGGACCAGACGGCCGGCCGCCAACGCAGCCGGCGTCGCAAGCTTTGCAGCTCGGAATTGTCGAAAAAATCAGACGCCTGCGGTCAAGCCTGAACTGGCCGGCAAGCGCGACAAAGGGTGGAAATCGAAAATGCGGCGAACATCATCGGCACTGTTTTGTGCGCTCGCCCTCGCCCTTGGCGCGGGGGTCGGCCTGGCGGAGGCCGCGCCGGCCGCGCCGGCGCCCGGCGTCGTCACCCAGGGGGATCTGATCATGCAGGCCGCAGTGGCGGCCTCGCACACGGATCCGGCGAAGTGGGATTGGCCGCCGATCGCGAGCCCCAAGGTTCGCAAGGAGATCGCCGAAGGCCATTATTCCCCCGAAGAACTGCGCAACATCTTCACCATCCTGGCGAGTTTCAGCGGCAATCGCTGGCCGACCCAGGGCCCGAAGGCCCAGGACCCGAGCACGGCCAAGCTGAGGGCGCCCGACGCCATAGCCCATGGCCGCGGCTTCCGCGGACTGGAAGTTTTCTACGGCAGCAACGGCTACGCCGGCGGCCCCGACGGCAGCATCGGCGACCGGGTCAACAACGTGGACACCGTCATCGCCCACGGCGACCAGGTCCTGATCAGCTGGATCATCGAAGGTCACCATACCGGCAAGCTGTTCGGCTTCCCCGGGGATGGCAAGCCGATGCATGTGCGCGAGACCAGCGTGCAGCGTTTCAAGGACGGCAGGGCCGTCGAAACCAACGCCATCGGCGACGATCTAGCCCTCTATACCCAAGCGGGCGGCAAGATCAGCTTCCCCGACAAGCCGTAGATTCCCTATCGTTGAGCGCACGCAGCATGCGCCAAGGCTCCAAATCCAAGACGAGGACGTAAAATGCGTGGATTATCTTCGGCCCTGGCGCTGGCTTCGGCCTTGGCTCTCTTCGCTGCGGCTGGACCCGGCCAGGCCCAACCCCCTGGCCGCGGCGCCGGCGCCGGTTCGGCGCAACCGGGACCCAGCCAGGGCGACCTGATCGCCCAGGCCGCGATCGTCGCCTCGCATACGGACCCGGCGAAATGGGATTGGCCCAGCGCCGCCAGCGCCGACGTCCGCAAGGGGATCATCGAAGGCCACTATACCCCTGAGGAGCTGCGGAACATCTTCATCACCCTGGCCCGGTCGAGCGGTCCCTCCTGGCCGAACAGCGGACCGAAGGCGGCGAATCCGTCCCTGGCGGTCCTGCAGGCGCCGGACGCGATCAATCACGGTCGCGGGTTCCAAGGGCTCGAGGCCTTCTACGGCAGCAACGGCTACGGCGGCATCGAGGGCCGGGTCAACAAGATCGACAACCTCATCGCCCACGGCGACCGGGTCTGGATCACCTGGATCATCGAAGGCCGCCACACCGGCAAGCTGTTCGGCTTCCCCGGCACCGGCAAGCAAATCCAGGTGCGGGAATCGAGCATGACCCGCTTCAAGGACGGCAAGGCTGTCGAACTGGACTTCATCGGCGACGATCTCGCCCTTTATACTCAAGCCGGCGGCAAGATCAGCTTTCCGGACAAGCCGTAATCAATTGCAGCAGGTGGGGGCGTTGGCGCAAATCATCGCTCCCTTTGCGGCTTTGCAGTCGCACAATCAGGAAACGAGGGACGGAAAATGCGCGCCATGACACTGAGCCGTTGGTTTGCAACGGCGCTGGTTTTGCCTTTGATCGTTGCCGCCGCGCCCGCCGGCGCCCAGGCGCCGGCCGGAGCCGGGGCCGGGGCGAGGCCGGCAAGAGGGGCCGGAGGCCCGCCGGCCGTGCACACGCCCGCCACCAAGGATCCCGCGGCCGCCCCGGCCGCCACCTACCGGGTGGATCCGAACCACGCCAGCGTCATCGCCGTCGTTCTGCACGAGGGCACGTCCTTCTCGACCTTCCGCATGAACAAGGTCGCCGGCACGCTTAATTGGAATCCCCGGGTCGAAGCCTCCACCGTGGAGGTCACGGTCGACCCCAAGTCGGTCGACACCCCCGCGCCGGGCTTCGTCGATACGCTTGTCGGTGAGCAGTGGCTCAATGCCGAGAAGTTCCCGGAGATCAAGTTCGTCTCCACGGCTGTCCGCCGCACCGGTCCGACCACCGGGGAGATCACCGGCAACCTGACCTTCCTGGGCAAGACCAAGCCCATCGTCGTAAGGGCGGAACTGGTGGGCATCGGCGCCAGCGTGCGCGGCGTTCCGACCATCGGCTTCAGGGGGGTCGCCAAGTTCAAGCGATCCGATTTCGGTTTGACCACCCTGGAGGAGGCCGTCGGCGACGAGGTCGAGCTGCTGCTCGAGATCGAGTTCCGTAAAGCCACCTGATGCTCAGCACGGCGGCAGAGTCCCTCCCGACAGACGACGCTTCGAGCAAGTTCAGTCTGTACCAGGGCTTCGTGGTTGGGCTGTGCGCTCTGGTCGCGATGTTGGACGGCTTCGACACCCAGGCGATCGCCTTCGTCGCTCCGGTGATCGCCAAGTCGTGGGGGGCGCCGGTCGCCGGCTTTGGGCCGGTGTTCGCGGTGGGGCTGTTCGCCGGAATCCTCGGTTCCGTCGCTTTCGGGGTGGTCGCCGACCGCCGGGGGCGACGGGTGACCATCATCGCCACCACGGCCATGATCGCGGCCGGCTCGCTTTTGACTTTGCTGTCGAAGGGAATGGTCGACCTGACGGCCTACCGCTTCTTCACCGGGTTCGGCCTGGGCGGGGCCATTCCCAGCATCGTCGCTCTGTCGGCTGAATATTCGCCGCCACGCATCCGGGCCACCGTGGTGACGGCGATGTTCTGCGGCATCCCCCTCGGCGCCGTGCTTGGGGCGGCCGCCTCCGTTCCTCTGATCAAGAGCGGCGGTTGGCCGGCGGTATTCCTGGCCGGCGGGATAATCCCGCTGTTGTTGCTGCCTGTCTTGATGTGGCGGTTGCCGGAGTCGATCGGCTGGCTGAAGGCGAACGGCAAGGCCGAACTCGCGGAGAAGATCCGCTCGCGCACCCACCTGCCTTCCCTCTCTGCGCCGGTCGACGGCCTGGCCGTCAAGCCGGCGCCGGCCAAGATCACCGCGCTGCTGGCCTCCGGGCGGGCGATGGCCACCCTTTGTCTGTGGTCGACTTTTTTCCTCAGCCTGCTTCTGGTGTTTTTCCTGGTCAGCTGGATCCCGTCCATTGCCGTGGCCGAGACGGCTTCGCCCTCCATGGGCGCCATGGCGGCGGCGGTGCTCAACTTCGGAGGCATCGCCGGGGCGCTGGTGATCGGGCGGTTGATCGACCGGTTCGGCGCCTTCGCCGTGGTCGGTTCGGCCTACGTCCTGGGCGCCTGTGGAATGATGGCCATCGGGCTGGGCCCTGACGCGCGCGCGTCGGTGTTCATGTTCAGCCTCGTCGGCGGTTTCTTCGGCATGGGCGCGCAGCTGTGCGTGGTCGCCATCGCCGCGGACTTCTATCCCCTGACCTTGCGGGCGACCGGGGTAGGCGCAGCCATGGGCGCCGGACGTTTCGGCGCCATCACCGGCTCCCTGGTCGGCGGCGCGCTGCTGGCTGGGGTCGGCGGCGCCGCGCGATTCCCGCCTGTGCTTTCCGGCCTGGCCATAGCAGCGTGTGTGGCCGTCCTCGGCGCCGGATTTTTCAAACGCAGAGAGAGCAAGGACTGAACGCCCGGAAGGCTCCTCGGGCGCAAAGGCGACGCCATGAACTCTGATCCAACCCGGAGACGTCATGCCGATTAATCGACGGAATCTGATCGGCTCGGTCGGAGCGGCCGCCACCGGCGCCGTTCTGAGCAGCGGCGAGGCCGAGGCGGCGACTGCGGGGCCTCTGCGCTGGACCCATGAAGCCGACGTCGTGATCGTGGGGGCCGGCGCGGTGGGCCTGACCGCGGCGGTCGTCGCCCGCGAAGCCGGCTGTTCAGTGATCATCCTCGAGGCGGAGCCCGATATCGGCGGCCACGCCATGGTCAGCGGCGGCAACGTCCCCCTGGGCGGCGGCACCAGCGTCCAGAAGAAATACGGGATCAAGGACACGCCGGATCTGCTGTTCCGCGACCTCACCGATTGGTCGGTCGTGGAGTCCAACGGGGCGGCGGACTACCGCTACAACGACCGCGAGGTCATCCGCGCCTTTGCGGACCACGCCGCCGCCACCTTCGAGTTCCTGCTCGCCCATGGCGTCACCTTCGCCGACAAGGCGCCCGACAGCGGCGGCCTGGCGGTGGGGGCCTCGGTTCCGCGCACGATGCATGCGGTGCCCCTGGACTGGCCCCTGCCGGGAACGGGCAAGCCGGCTCCGCCCGAACAGCGACGGACCCTGTCGACCGGAACGGGGATCGTGCGCCCGCTGGAGGTCGCGGCCCGCAAGGCCGGGGTTCAGATCCTGCTCGAGCACCGCATGACCTCGCTGCATCGTCAGGGACGGCGCGGCCGGGTCGTCGGGGTGGCGGCCACGACCAAGGGCAAGCCCCTGAACGTTCGCGCCCGCAAGGCGGTCATCCTGGGGACGGGCGGCTCCACCGGCAATGTCGAGTTCCGCCGCATGTTCGATCCACGGCTGACCGAGGAGTATTGCGGCCTCGCGGGAATGCCCTGGTCGAACCAGGACGCCAGCGGCGAACTGGCGGCCATGGAGGTCGGGGCCGCCCTGTGGGGCATGGCCAACTACACCGGCGAATTCGGCTGGAGCCTATGCAAGCCGGGCCAGATCGGGTGCCAATACGGCTACAACCATTTGATCTGGGAGCCGGGCAGCCGGGTGTTCGACAAGGCTCGCGCGACCGGGCTGGGGGTGAAGGACTGGCAAAACCTGATCCTGGTGAACATGCTGGGCGCGCGTTTCTATGACGAGACCGGCGACCAGTTCACCGGCAACAACCCGGGGTCCCAGACCAATTACGTCCAGGGCAGTTGGCGCAACGCGGCCGACAAGCCTTACAAGCCGAAGAATTTCCTCAACGCGGCCCTGGCGGGCATCAACGACGGCAAGAACGGCGGCGGTCCGATCTGGGCCATCTTTGACGCCGACGCCGTGGCGCGGGAACGTTGGGACCCGACGCCGCCGAACGTCGATGAAAGCGGCTTCTTCTTCAGCGCCCCGACCCTGGCTGAACTCGCCAGGAAGATCGTGATGAAGCACCAGCGGGTTCCGATGCCGCCCGCGGCCTTGGAAGCGACCGTCGCCCGCTACAACAGCTTCGTGGACGCGGGCAAGGACGCCGACTTCGATAAGCCTGCGCCCAAGTACAAGATCGCCAAGCCGCCCTTCTACGCAGCCTGGGCCACTCCGATCAATCACGACACGCGGGGAGGACTGCGGATCAACGCCGCCTGCCAGGTCGTGGACATGAAGGGCGCCGTGATACCGGGCCTTTATTGCGGGGGAGAGTCCGCCGGCGGCTTCAGTCAGCACGGCCTGGCGCGCGCCACCTGTCAGGGCTTCATCGCCGGCCAGCACGCGGCCGCCGATTCGGCCTAGCCGCATGAGCACGGCCGTTTTCGACGGTAATTTAAGTCGTATATATGACCTATTTGGGTGGGGGCTTGGCGCGGGTCGATTTTTCGAAGGGGGAGGGTGGGGGCTTCAGCTTCTCGACCGATCGGATTGGCCGGTAGGCCCGTCGTCCCCTTCTCCTTGACGTCCACATTGAAGCGGGTAAAAGACGTATAGCTAGCCTATAGGCTTCCGGCATTATCATCGGTCGGCGCCCGGGGCGATGCTCCGCCGCGGCGGGAGGAAATGAAGCATGAAGTTTGCGGTCATCGCCGCTATCGGGGTTTCCGTCCTGGCAAGTTCGGCGTTCGCGGCCTCGGCGCCCGCTGCGGCGGCTGGCGCTGCGGCGGCCAAGCCCAACACGCGTACGTTCGATCCCCACGATCTGGCGGGGGTGTGGACCCATTCCTCGCGCGCGGTCTTCAACTGGTCCTTGAACGAGAAGTACGCCGCGATCCTCAAGAAGCGGAGGGATGACGAGGCGGCGGGACGTCCCCTTCTGAAAGCCAATTCGTGCAGCCCGGCGCCGCTTATCGAGATGATGACGCGCCCGGTCGGTCCGCTGGAGTTCGCGCCCATCCACGATGACCGGTTGGTGATCTCCAAATCGAACGGCTCGATATACCGGGTCTATTTCAAGCGGCCACACCCGGCGCCCGAAGACGTGGAGCCGTCCCTGTTCGGCGACGCCGTCGGCCACTGGGAGGGGGACACCCTGGTGATCGACACCGTCGGACTGGGCGGCACGGACTTCACCGACGGCCAGATTCCGCACTCGCCCGTCATGCACGTGGTCCAACGCCTGCGTCGGACAGCTTTCGACAAGCTCGAAAACCGGATCACCGTCGAGGATGCCGAAGCCTTCACGCGGCCGGCCACCGCGGTGCAGATCTATACCTTGACGCCGGACGAGGAACTGAATGAATTCTACTGCACCAATGACCGGATTGTGTACGACTCCAATGGCAAGGTCAGCATCGCTCCGCCTCATTGATCCAGATTTCGGACTTTACTGTTCTCAGCAAGGAGATGCGCCATGAAGCGCCTCGTTCCCCTCTCCGCCATCGCGGCCGTTCTCGCCATGGGCGGCGCCGCTGCGGCCCACCATTCGGGCGCCATGTTCGACGACAAGAAGACCTTGGTCTTCGAAAACGCCACGGTGAAGGAATTCCAGTGGTCCAATCCTCACGCATGGTTGGAAGTGAGCGTTCCGACGGCCACGGGGCCCCAGGACTGGTCGCTGGAGATGGTCGGCTTGGGCGGCATGCGGCGGGCGGGCTGGAAGTTCAACTCCGTAAAGCCAGGTGATAAGATCAAGGTGACGGTCAATCCGACGCGGGACGGCAGCCACGGCGGTCGGGCCGATCTGGTCACCCTGGCTGATGGCAAGGTCCTGAGGGGCCAAGGCCCGGTTCGGCCGAATGGAGCGCCTGCCGAATAGGGTTTGCGCGCTTCGTGATCGTAGTTTTCTCCCTAAACTGCCGCGCCTGACTGGCGCGGCTTTTTTTACCCGCGTGGGGCAGGCTCCATTCCACCCGACCGTGGAGCCGGCATTTCGCATTGACGCCCTCCCAAATTGCCATTAAAGGCCATAAATATGCACTATCGCATATATGTAGGCTCCCGGTCGCAGCACTAGACCGGGATCGCTGGAGCGGCGGAACGGCGTCGCAGCAGAGATCGACAAAT
Source organism: Caulobacteraceae bacterium (assembly GCA_035493955.1). Lineage (GTDB taxonomy): Bacteria > Pseudomonadota > Alphaproteobacteria > Caulobacterales > Caulobacteraceae > NCED01. The sequence continues at coordinate 196,382 of DATJHI010000004.1, forward strand.
CCCGAGGGGGGAACTGAGATGCGAATGAAATCAGCAATCGCTTTGCTGGGCGGCGTAAGCGCGATGGCGATGGCGACCTCGGCCTTTGCCCAACAGAACGAGGTTGAATCGGTGGTGGTCACCGCCACCCGGATCCAGACCAACGGCTACACCCAGCCCACGCCGGTCACCGTGGCCCCGGTCGCCTTGCTGATGCAGACCACCCCCAGCAACATCCCCGACGCCCTGAACAAGCTGCCCCAGTTCGCCGGTTCGACTCAGGGCGCCGGCAACGGCAACGGCGCCGGCAGCGGCCCCAATAACATCTTCACCGGCAACTTCCTGAACCTTCGGAACATGGGGGCGATCCGCACCCTGATCCTGCTGGACGGCCGCCGGGTGCCCTCGACCGCCGGCAACGGTTCGGTCGACACTAACACCCTGCCGCAGGCCCTGGTCCAGCGCGTCGACGTGGTCACCGGCGGCGCCTCGGCCGTCTACGGCTCCGACGCCGTCACCGGCGTGGTCAACTTCGTCCTCGACACCCACTACACCGGCTTGAAGATGCAGGTGCAGGACGGCATCTCCGATCGTGGCGACGCGCCCTCGTTCAAGGTCGGCATCGCGGGCGGGACCAAGGTGTTCGACCGCGGCCACTTCATCTTCAGCGCCGAGCACTACCAGAACCGCGGCATCAAGACGATCGAGTCCCGGCCGTCCACCGCTCCGATCTATGTTGTGACGGGGGCTGGCACGGCCGGGGACCCGTACACCTTGACCGCCAACGCCCGGATTTCCACCACTGCCTATGGCGGTCTGGCCGCGACCGGCCCCTTTGCGGGCCAGCAGTTCGTGGGGGCCGGCACGCTCGCGCCGTTCAATGCCGGAACCCCGACCAAGACCTCGGGGATAGCTTCGGGCGGGGACGGAGCCTACCTGTACAACGCGACTTTGGGCGCGCCCTTGAGAAGCGACCAGGTCTTCGGCCGCTTCGAATACGAGTTTGACACCAACACCGTCGGCTTCATGCAGCTCAACTGGTCCGAAAGCGGCAATTCCAACTTCCACCGCTCGAACCAGCCCGGCCTAGCCCTGACCATCTTCAGCGGCAACCCCTACCTGCCGGCCAACGCCCAGGCGCAGTTGACGGCGGCCAACGCGGCCAGCTTCGTCCTGAACCGCTACCCGCGCGACATCTCGCTGGGCTCGTCCCTGACCCAACTCGTGAGCTCCCTGAACTTCACGACCGGCGTCAAGGGCAAGCTTCTCGATAGGTTCAACTGGGAAACCTACTATACCCACGGCGAGGCCCGGGTGCGCTCCCGTCGGAACAACAATATCAACTGGGTGAATTTCTACGCCGCCCTGGACGCGGTGAAGGATCCCAGCGGCAACATCGTCTGCCGCGTGACCTTGACCAACCCGGGTCTCTACCCCGGGTGCCAGCCGATCAACATGATCGGCCAGCTCAATGAATCGCCCCAGTCCCTGGACTACATCTATCAGGACACCAACTTCCAGGTGCTGAACAAGATGGAGGACTTCGCCGGCAGCATCTCGGGCGACGTGATCGAGGGCTGGGCCGGCCCGCTGTCGGTGGCCCTGAACTTCGAGTACCGCCGCCAGA
>DATJHI010000005.1:0-6068 GCA_035493955.1 Caulobacteraceae bacterium
TGAACCGGATGGCGACCATCTCCTACGGAGCCGAGGCCCCGGTCGCCCCCAACAACACCAAGGACGGCCGGGCGCAGAACCGGCGCGTGGTGGTGATCGTCCTGGCGTGAACCATAGAAGGGCCGCCTCGCACGGCCCTTCCTCGCCCGTCCCAAGCCGCCAAGCGGCGCGCAAAGCCTCTTGTCTTTCGATACGGACGTGTGGTTTCAGGGCCGATCAGCCCGAGGGATTAGGGATGCGGTTTCGGATCGGCCATTGCCTGGCGGGCGCATTGACTCTTTGGCTCGTGGCGACGTCTGCCGCCACAGCGGCCGATGCGCCGGCCTCGAGCCCTCAATTCAACATCATGGGTCCGTCCCGCTGCGCCGGCTGGCCGAAGACGGGGGCCATCACCTCGGCGGAAAAGGCCGTGTCGCTGAACTGGGCCCTCGGGTTTCTGAGCGGCTGGGCGGCGTACGCCAACCTCGCCCTGCTCGACGTCGTAGAGCCAAAGGTCGTGGACGACTGGCTGACGACCTATTGCAAGGCCAATCCCACCGTCCCGTTACCGCTCGCCGTACGCGAGCTGGAGCGCGATTTCGAATCCAGGCTGCCGCCCCCAGAGCCTTCCCCGGAGGCGGCGGTCCCGCCGCCTCCGCCCGCGTCAGGGGTGCAAGACGCCGCTCCGACAACCAAGGCCGTCCCGTCCCGCCGTGCTGCGGTCCACCGCAAGGCGCCGCCCAAGAAGCCGGCCGCGACGACGCCTGCCCCCAAGACCCCGCCCAAGCCTCAACCCTAGGGCGTTCGCGGTTTGGGGCGTCGCCCGACCTGAAGCCGGCAGGCGGCCTAGCCGGCCTTCTGCGCGCAGGCCTGGTTGCTTCTCTCGATGCCCTCCACCAGCAGGCGCTGCGCGGCGGCCGCGTCGCCCCACCCCAGGACCTTGACCCACTTGTTGTCTTCCAAGTCCTTGTAGGTCGAGAAGAAGTGCTCGATCTGCCTGAGCGTGATCTCCGGCAGGTCCGAATAGTTCATCACCGCGTCGTACCGCTTGGTGAGCCACGACGACGGCACGGCCAGCAACTTCTCGTCGTTTCCGGCTTCGTCCTCCATCAGCAGGACCCCGACCAGGCGGCAGCTGATGACCGACCCGGGGAACAGGGCCCGGGTATTGCAGACGATCACGTCGCAAGGGTCGCCGTCTCCCGACAGGGTATGAGGAACGAACCCGTAGTTCCCCGGATAGCGCATCGAGGTGTAGAGGAAGCGGTCGACCACCAGAGCGCCCGACTTCTTGTCCATTTCATATTTGATGGGCTCGCCGCCGATGGGCACTTCGATGATTACATTGACGTCGTGAGGAACATTCACACCCGCCGAAATCGCTTCCAAGTTCATAATCGAGTTTTCCTACTGCCACGACGAGGAACGCCGCCGCGTGGCTGCCACGCGCGACGTCCCGAAATTGTTCCTCTCTCTGCAACTTCCGTACCGAACGATCAACGATGTTCGGCCGTTTGGGGACCGCGACCCAGCCGCCCCAGCTTTATTCTAGGCAAAACAGCAACTGCCTGCGAGTGCGTTTTGGGGAGACGACCCCGCCGCGGAATGAAGCCACTCCTGATCTTCGGAGGCGCGGCCTTGACGGGCGCCGTTAACCCTTTGCATTGGAGAGGCCAATCCGTGGCGGCACGGGTTTTGCCGCCGGCAGATGCGGAGCTTCAAAATGGAGCAAAGGACATGGACTTCGCAAAACTCCACGAGACCCTGACCGGTGAGCGGCGCCTCACGCCGCCCCTGAGCAAAGAGCGGCCGGGCGGCCCCCCGCCGGCGGAGACGACGCAAGCTGACGCCAAGTCCAAGCGCGGGTCCTACAGCCGCCGTCCCGCCAAGCCGACCGCTGACTGAACCGGCCTCAGGCGTGGGCGGCGGTGACGCGGTCCACCTCTTCGGATGACCCCAACACGACGGCGACCCGCTGGTGCAGGGTGGTCGGCTGGATATCCAGGATCGGTTCGCGCGCATCCGTCGCCGCGCCGCCCGCACGCGTCACAAGCAGGCCCAGGGGGTTGGCCTCATACATGAGCCGCAGCTTGCCGGCTCGGTCGGGCTCGCGCGCGTCCCATGGATAGAGGAAGACGCCGCCCCGGCTGAGTATCCGATGGACGTCGGCGACCATCGAGCCCGCCCACCGCATGTTGAAATCCTTGCCGCGCACGCCCTCGCAACCGGCGATGCAGTCGTCGATATAGGTCCTGACCGGCTCGGCCCAGTGGCGGCGGTTCGACATGTTGATCGCGAATTCCTTGGTCTGCCGCGGCACCGAAAGCCCATCCATGACCTGCAGCCATTCGCCCCTCGACCGGTCGAAGGTGAAGGAGGCGACGCCATCGGCAAGGGTCAGCACCAGGGTGGTCTGGGGGCCGTAGAGCACGTAACCCGCGGCGACCTGACGCCGGCCCGGTTGCAGGAAGTCGGCCGAGGTGATCGCGTGCGCGGGCGCCGGCAGGACCGAGAAGATGGTGCCGATGGACAGGTTGACGTCGATATTGCTCGAGCCGTCCAACGGGTCGAAGAGGAGCAGATAGCGCCCACTCCGGCCGGCCGGGGGGAAGGCCACGATGTCCTCTTCCTCCTCGGAGGCGATCGCAGCTATGTGCGGACAGGCCTCCGCGGCCTCGATCAGCATGGCGTTGGAGGTCACGTCGAGCGTCTTTTGAACCTCGCCCTGGACGTTCTCGACGCCCGCCGTCCCAAGTATGCCCGCGAGCGCGCCACGCGACACCAGATCCGAGATCCGGGCGCAGGCGGCCGCCACGGCCACGACCAATTCGGCCAAGGCGCCGTCGGCAGGGGCCTCGGCCGCGAGATAGGAGGCCAGAGTCGAGTGGGAATCGCGCCGCAAATCGTCCATCGAAAGTCCTTAGGATGCCGCCTCGGACCTGTCGAGCCGCCTAGGCGCACCTAATCGGTCGGAAGCGAAGGCAAAGCCTGCGCGTCCCGGCCGACGTCCTGTCGCGGGAGGCGCGCCGAGCGCCTCGTCGCCCATGCTTTCGGCTGTGGATTGGGTCGCGGCCCTATGGTGGGCTTTGGGGGCCTCGCCTATAACTGCGCCGATGCAGATCTATCCAGTGATCCTATGCGGCGGCTCGGGGACCCGGCTTTGGCCCGCGTCCCGTCCGTCCCGGCCGAAGCAGTTCATTCCGTTGGTCGGCGACCGGTCGCTGTTTCAGGACACCGTGCTCCGGTTGCAGGGAATCTCCGGGGCGGCCGAACCGATCGTGGTCGCCGGCGCCGCCCACAGGGCGGTGATCGAGCGCCAGCTGGCCGACCTGGGCGTCGGCGGGGTCGTCCTCATTGAACCCGAAGGGCGTGATTCCGCGCCGGCCATCGCGGCGGCCGCGGGCTGGATCGCCGCCCGTGATCCCGAGGGCATCGCCGTGGTGGTGGCCTCCGACCACCATATTTCCGACGCCGCAGCCTTCTGCGGTTCGGTGACGGTGGCGGCGAAGGCCGCTGCGCTGGGTCGGGTGGTGACCTTCGGCGTGAAACCGGCCAGCGCGTCCACGGCCTATGGCTACATCGAGGCTGGCGACACCTTGCCGGAGGCTCCGGGGGTTTTTGCGCTGAAGCGGTTCGTCGAGAAGCCCGATGCGGCGACGGCCCGGGCCTATATCGACGCGGGCTATCTGTGGAACAGCGGCAACTTCGTCTTCGCCGGGTCGACGCTTGTCGAGGAACTCTCCCACTACGCGCCGGACGTGATGCAGGCCGTGGACGCCGCCCTGGCGGAGGCCGCCCATGAGGGCGCGGCGGTGCGGCTGGGCGACAGCTTCCGCAAGGCGCCGAAGATCTCCATAGACTATGCGGTGATGGAACGGACCGACCGGGCGGCCGTCGCGCCGGTCGATTTCACCTGGTCGGACCTCGGCGCCTGGGATGCGGTCTGGGCCGCCTCGCCGCGCGACGCCGACGGCAATTCTTCGCTCGGGCAGGCAATGCTGATCGGCAGCAAAAACAGCATGCTCCGCGGCGCCCCCAGGGGGCCGCTGGTGGTCGGGATCGGCCTCAACCGCATCGGGATCGTGGTGGAATCCGACGCCGTCCTGGTGTGCGACCTCGCCGCCAGCCAGGACGTCAAGCTCGCGGTCGATCGGCTGAAGCTCGAAGCGCGCTCGGAACTGAGCTTTGCACCCGACGGCGGCCTTGCCGCCGACAGGGACCGGTTCGAGCGCTGGCTGATGGCGAGCGCCCTTCCCCTGTGGTGGGCGATCGGCGCGGACCATGCCCAGGGGGGCTTCCATGAGGCCATCGATCAACAGGGGCGGGCCGTCGCGGTCGATCGAAGGGCGCGGGTGCAGGGCCGGCAGGTCTACGTCTATGCGACGGGGGCGGCGATGGGGTGGCCGGGCCCCTGGCGCGACGCGATAACCCACGGCCTCGACGGCCTGATGTCCGCATACCGTCGGCCGGATGGGTTGTTCCGCACCCTGATCCATGCCGACCGGACCGTCGCCGACGACACGGTGGTGATCTACGATCAGGCCTTCGTCCTCTTGGCCCTGGCTGCGGCGGCCAAGGCGGCGCCAGAGCAAAGGCCGGTCCTGACCGAGACGGCGACGTCGCTCCTCGCCACCTTGCGGGCGACCCGGTCCCATCCGGCAGGCGGTTTCGTCGAGGCCGGCGGCGCGACCCCCTTCTACGCCAACCCGCACATGCACCTGCTCGAGGCCGCGCTGGCCTGGGAGGAGGCGGGGGGCGGGCCGGTGTGGCGGGCCCTCGCGGACGAAATCGTCGAGCTTTGCCTGGCGCGCTTCATCAACGCCCAGGGCGCCCTGTTGGAGTGGTTCGACGCCGATTGGCGACCCGTCCAGGCCTTGGCTGGGCATATCGTCGAACCGGGCCACCAGTTCGAATGGGCCTGGCTGCTGGAACGTTGGAGTCGCCTGCGCGGGCGAGCGGACGCCCATGTCGCGGCCCAGAGGCTGTTCGATGTCGGTGAACTGGGGGTGGACTGGACCCGCGGGGTGGCCGTCGCCGAAATGCTCGACGACCTGGCGACGCCGCACGATCCGGTCGCGCGCCTCTGGTCAGCCACGGAACGCCTGAAGGCCGGTCTGATCCTGGCCGAAGCCGAGAGCGATCCTAAGCGCCGGGCAGGGTATCTGGCGGCGGCGGAGGGCGCGGCGCAGGCCCTTTTCCGCTATCTCGATACCGACGTCCCGGGTCTTTGGCGCGACAAGATGGGGGCGGATGGGCGTTTCCGCGAGGAACCGGCCCCCGCAAGTTCGCTCTACCACATCATCTGCGCGATCGCGGAACTCAGGGCGCGCGGCCCAGCCTAGGCTGCGGCTAGCCGAAGACGATGCTTGCGCTGGGATCGGTCGATACCCCGATCAGGAAGACGTAGCCGCCGGCGGAGCCGATGTCCGCCTCCATGCCGCTGAACCCGCTGTGCGAGGCCGCATGCCAGGTCACCGGCCCGGCGGACCCCTGGATCTTGAGGGTGTCGGTCCCGAACTCGAAATCGCCCACCCACAGCTGGCCGGCGGTATTGGCCTGATAGACGAAGGTGTCGGCCCCGGCCTGGCCGTAGGCCCAGGTGAGGCCGGTGGTTCCCCCTTCAATGGTGTCGGCGCCGTCCCCACCCTCGACCCAGGCGCCGGACCCATTGACGACGATGTGGTCGCCGCCCCCGCCGCCGAAGATCGAATGGCCCGCCTGGCCGGAGATGATGAGATCGCCCAGGGGGCCGCCGCGCAGGGTTTCCTGCGGGTTCGCCGAACCGTCGATCACCTGGCCGCCGGGCTCCGGCGCGGTCAGCGTGGTCAGCGTGGTCGGGGTCGGCGTTGGTGCAGGAACCGGTGCGAGCGTCGGCGTCGGGACCGGCGTGGGAACTGGCGTGGGCGTGGGGACGGGGACCGGAACGGGCGTTGGGGTGGACGTCGCGCCGCCCGGCGACAGTTGCGCCGAGGGGTCGGCGGTCGCCCCGATCAGGAAGACGTAGCCGCCGGCGGAGCCGATGTCCGCCTCCATGCCGCTGAACCCGTTATGCGAGGCCGCGTGCCAGCTCACCGGCCCGGCGGACCCCT
>DATJHI010000006.1:0-259227 GCA_035493955.1 Caulobacteraceae bacterium
CCCAAGACCGACGCCTGGACCAAGGCGGCCCCCATGCCGACGGCTCGGAGCGGCGCGGCCGGCACGGTCTACAAAGGCATGATCCTCGTCACCGGCGGAGAATGCGACAACAAGCACACCTTCACCCAGAACGAGGCCTACGATCCCAAGACCGATCGCTGGATGACGTTGGCCTCGCCGGGCGGCAGTCATGGCGCCGGCGCGGCCGCCGTCGGGAAGTACGCCTATCTCGCGGGCGGCAATAAGAGCTGCGGCGGGGAAAACAACACCACCGACGAGTTGCTCGCGTTCAGCCTGTAGCCTTCATCAAAACGCGATCCGGGGGGGACCCATGCTGGAGCTACGTCCGAATTGTGAGTGCTGTGATCGCGATTTGCCGCCGGAGAGTCCGGACGCTCGCATTTGCACCTTCGAATGCACCTTCTGCTCCGATTGTGCGGAGGCGGTGCTGATGGGCGTCTGCCCAAACTGTGGGGGCAATCTTGTCGAGCGGCCGATCCGGCCCGCGGCGATGCTCGCGCGCTCCCCGGCGTCCATCAAGCGGGTGTTGAAGGCCGGAGGCTGTCACGTCGCCGCGGCTTAACGCCGTGCGCCTCGGCGACAAGTATGTCGAGTAAGCGATCAAGTTTTATTTCGAGAAGGTCCTGGCATGAGCCTGTCGCACGTCCACATCGGTATTCAGGACTTCGACCGGGCCTTCGCCTTCTATTCCGCGGTGCTGCCGGGCCTCGGCTGGCGTCTCAAGTTCGTTGAACCTGAGCGTCCTTGGGCCGGGTGGCGGCCAACCGACCGAGAGCGGCCTCTCATTCTGGTGGGCCGCCCATACAACACCGAACCAGCCGCCCCGGGGAATGGACAAATGGTGGCGCTGCTGGCGGAATCTCGGCGAGCCGTGGATGCTTTCTACGCGAATGCCTTGACCCACGGCGCGGTAGGAGATGGTGAGCCCGGTCTTCGGCCAGAGTACCATCCGCACTATTATAGCGCGTACGTGCGCGATCCCGACGGCAACAAGCTTTGCGTTTGCTGCCACGATCCTTAGGGGTCGACCCAAGTCGGGTACGTCCGACTTGGGGGAGCGGACATCAGCAACCGCCCCAGATATGGACATCCCGTGAACCAGAATCCGGGGAAAATCACGTCGAGAGCATTGTCTGCGGAGGCCTGGGCGGAGGCGTGCGAGTTGATCGACCTCCAGCTCTCGCCGTTGGGACTGATAGCCATCGAGCGCTTGGCCCTGGAACACGGGGACGTGGTCTTGGACATTGGTTGCGGCGCGGGACAGACCCTGCTTCAGCTTGCCGAGCGGGTCGGGTCTGAGGGCCAGGTGATCGGAGTAGATATCGCCCCGCAACTCCTTGAGATCGCCCGGCGGAGGAGCGCGACGCTCGGCAGCGTGAAGTTGATCCAGGGCGACGCGCACTCCCTGGACCTGCCCACGGCAAGCGTGGACGCCATATTCTCCCGGTTTGGCGTTATGACCTTCGGTGATCCGACTTCCGCCTTCAGCAATTTTCACCGCATGCTCAGGCCATCAGGTAGTCTGGGGTTCACTTGCTGGCGTTCGCTTCAAGAGAACACACTGGACTATCTACCGCTCTCAGCCGCAGGCCTGGAGGGGATGGTCAACGAGGAGCCATTCAGCTTCGCCGATCCTGACCATATACGCGCGGTATTGCAAACCGCCGGGTTCAGCAACATCTCCATCCAGGCGCACGACGAGGCGGTGTCGAGCGGTGATCTCGACGCCATGACTTGGGTGCTTCTGAAGGTGGGGCCGCTGGGGCGCATCCTTCGCGAGAACCCTATGCTGCGAGACGCCGCCGAGCCTCGGGTGCGTCAGGCATTGGGCGCTCTGGGCGATCCCTCCCGAGTAAGTCTTCGGGCCGCAGTTTGGATCGTGACCGCGAAAGCCTGAACGGTTCCAATAGCGGACGTCTTCGATATCCGCCATCGAACTCAGCCATCGCCTCCCGCTCGCGACCACACGCGAACCGGCCATGACCACGCCCCCTACCCTCCCGTGGCCCTCTCCAGTCGCGCCACCAAGCTCGACGTGTCCCAGCGCCGCCCGCCCATGGCCTGGACCTCGGCGTAGAACTGGTCGACCAGGGCGGTCTGGGCCAGGACCGCGCCGTTGCGGCGGGCCTCGTCCAGGGCGATCCCTAAGTCCTTGCGCATCCAGTCGACCGCGAAGCCGAAGTCGAACCGGCCCTCGGCCATCGTCCCCCAGCGGTTGTCCATCTGCCACGACTGGGCCGCGCCCTTGGAGATGGCCTGGTGCACCAAATCGAGGTCCAGCCCGGCGTGGCGGGCGAAGTGCATGGCCTCGGCTATGCCCTGGATCAGGCCGGCGATGGCGATCTGGTTGCACATCTTGGCCAGCTGGCCCGACCCGGCCTCCCCCAGCCGCTTGACCGCCTTGGCGTAGGCGCCGAGCACCGGCTCGACCCGGGCGAAGGCGGCCGCGTCGCCGCCGGCCATCACCGTCAGGGTCCCGTTCTCCGCCCCCGCCTGGCCGCCGGACACCGGGGCGTCGACGAAGGCGCGGCCCGAGGCGTGGGCGTGGGCCGCCATTTCGCGGGCGACCCTGGCCGAGGTGGTGGTGTGGTCGACGATCACCGCGCCGGGGGCCAGGTGGTCCAGCGCCTCGGCCGTGACGGCGCGCACGTCGTCGTCGTTGCCGACGCACAGGACCAGGAGCTCGGCCTCGAAGGCCGCCTCCGCCGCCGACTGGGCGGCCAGGCCCCCGTGCTGTTCCACGAAGCGGACGGCCTTCTGCGGGCTGCGGTTGAACAGCTGCAGGTCGTGGCCCGCCTTGGCCAGGTGGCGCGCCATGGGAAAGCCCATGACGCCTAGGCCGACGAATCCGATCCTCATCCAGCGTCCTCCGCCGCCCGGCCGTAACGCCCCCGGAAATAGGTCAGGCCGTCCCCGGCCCGCGTGTCGTGGGCGCCGACCTCGCCGATCAGGATCAGGTGGTCCCCGACCGAGATCCATTCGTGTTTGGTGCAATAGAGGCGCGACAGGGCCCCCCGCAGCGCCGGCGCCTCGGCGCGCGCGGCGTCGACCCGCTCCGGCGGCAGGAAGAACTGGCCGCGGGTGGCGCAATGGCGGGCGAGGTCGGCGTCCTCGGCCCCCAGCACATTGACCACGAACCGGTCGGCGTCGAGGAACCAGACCCCCCGGTCGGAGGCCTTGCCCAGGCACCACAGCACCAGGGGCGGGTCCAGCGACAGGGAGGTGAAGGAATTGACCGTCAGCGCCACGGTCTTGTCCCCGTCGGCGACGGTGATCACCGCCACCCCGGTGGCGAAGGCCCCGAGCGCGCGGCGGTAGTCGGCTTTCGCCTGTTCGTCCAAGACCCTGCTCCGCCCAGCTCGCCAGCGTCCCGCTCTGGCCACCCCGTGGCCGATAGGTCAAGGCGCGTGTCCGGGCAACCGCATCTTAACGCGGGGTCGGTTAAGCATAGGGGGAACGAACACCAGGAACGGCTCAAGACATGGCGTACGGCGACCAGCCGGTGATCATCAAGAAGATCAAGAAGGGCGGCCATGGCGGGCACCATGGCGGCGCCTGGAAGGTCGCCTACGCCGACTTCGTAACCGCGATGATGGCCTTCTTCCTGTTGATGTGGCTGATCAACACGACCAGCCCGGAGCAGAAGCGCGGCATCGCCGACTATTTCGCCCCCGCCAGCGTCTCGGAATCCACCTCGGGCTCGGGCGGCATCCTCGCCGGCACCGCCCTGGGCGACCAGGGCGTCAAGAGCGACGGCTCCCAGGCGGTGGTCGCCCAGCTGGCCCCCGAGGCGCCCAAGGACGCCGAGGAGGCCGGCAAGGCCAAGAAGACCGGCGACGCCGGCGGAGCGTCGGCGGCCGCCGACGCCGCGGCCAAGGCCGCCGCCCGCAAGGAAGCCGACGACTTCCAGAGCGCGGCCCAGTCGCTGCGCCAGGCCATGCAGGACATGCCCGAGCTGGCCGAACTGTCGAAACAGGTCCTGGTCGACCAGACGCCCGAGGGCCTGCGCATCCAGCTGGTCGACCAGGAGGGCCGCTCCATGTTCGAGCCCGGCTCGGCCAAGCCCAATGAACGGGCGCGGCTGCTGCTGCGGGCGGTGGCCAAGGTGGTCAACCAGCTGCACAACCGGATCACCGTCGCGGGCCACACCTCGGCCAGCCTCGGCAAGGGAGGGGCCGACGACTGGGCTCTGTCGGCGGCCCGCGCCAATGCGTCGCGGGGCGTGCTGCAGGAGGCCGGCGTCGAGGCCGACCGGGTCTACCAGGTCTCCGGAAAAGCCAATTCGGATCCGCTGTTCGCTGACGATCCGACCCTGCCGGGCAACCGCCGCATCGCCATCGTGCTGTTGCGTGAAAAACCTGTCCTGCCCCCGGACCACGGGCTCTGACCGGGGGGGCCAAAGGGAATCGCTTGCGAGCCTGCCGCGGCTGGGCCCTAATCCCCATCTACGGCTCCAAGGCCTAAGGGACCCCGCCGCTCCGTGACCCAGCATTTCGCGACGCGCCAGCTACGCTTCTTCCTGACGGCGCCGTCGCCATGCCCGTACCTGCCCGGCCGGGACGAGCGGAAGGTCTTCGCCCACCTGCCCCTGACCGACGGCGCCTCGGTCAACGACGCCCTCACCCAGGTCGGCTTCCGCCGCTCGCAGAACATCGCCTACCGCCCCGCCTGCGAGGCCTGCGACGCCTGCGTCTCGGCCCGGATCCCGGCCCGGGCCTATCCGTTCTCCCGCTCCGAGCGGCGGGTGCTGGACCGCAACGAGGACCTGGTGCGCTACCTGGTGGAGGCCGAGGCCACCCTGGAGCAGTTCGAGCTGCTGCGCCGCTACCTGGCCGCCCGCCACGCCGAGGGCGGCATGGCCGACATGACCTGGCACGACTATGTCGCCATGGTCGAGGACACCGCCGTCCGCACCCACCTGATCGAATACCGGACCGCCTCCACCGACGGCGGCCCCGGCGAGCTGGCGGCCTGCGCCCTGGTCGACGTGCTCTCGGACGGCCTGTCGCTGGTCTACAGCTTCTACGATCCGGCCCTGTCCCGGCGCAGTCCCGGGTCCTTCATCATCCTGGACCACGTGGTCCAGGCCGAGGCGGCGGGCCTGCCTTACGTCTATCTGGGCTACTGGGTCTCGGGCTCGGAGAAGATGGACTACAAGGCCAAGTTCACCCCGCTGGAGGTGCTCAAGCCCGGCGGCTGGCGCCTGCTGAGCGCCGGCGAGCGCAAGCTCCCCAAGGCCTAGGGCCTCGCCACCCAGAAGAAGCGCGCGACCAGGAGCGCTCCCGACATCAGGCTGGCGGCGATCACCGCCCATATGATCCCGGCCAGTCCCAGCCCCGCCGGCAGGGCCAGGGCCCAGCCCAGCGGCAGCATCACCGCCGCATAGGACGCGATCTGCACCCCGGTCGAGACCAGGACGTCGGCGCAGGCGCGCAGGGCCTGGGCCGCCACCGCCTGCAGGGCGTCGGCGATCAGGAACAGGCAGGCGAGCTGCAACGCCCCCGCGGCGATCCGGATCAGCGCCGGGTCGGTGCTGTAGCCGCCGGCGACCAGCGCCGCTCCCGGCCACAGCCCCAGCGAGACCACGGCCGCCAGGGCCGCGGCCACGGTGAACCCCAGCTTGCCGGCGCGGGCGACTCCCGCCCAGTCCCCGGCCCCGTGGGCCCGTGCGACCAGGACCGAGGCGGCCATGGCGATCCCCAGGGGCAGCATGAAGATGATCGAGGCGACGTTCAGCACCACCGCCCAGCCCGCCACCGCCAGCCCGCCGACCCAGCCGGCCACGATGTTCATCCCGGCGAAGGCGCCGCTCTCGACGAAGAAGGCGGCCCCCGCGCCATAGCCGATGCGCCTTTGCTCGGCCTGGGCGGCGCGGTCGCGGGGCGGCTTGGCCAGGAGGGCGGCGCGGCCCGCCGCATCCCGGGCGATGTAGGCGACCAGGACCGCCAGCAGCACCAGCCTGGCGGCGAAGGTGGCCCAGCCGGCCCCGGCCGCGCCCAGGGCCGGAAAGCCGAACCGGCCCGGCACCACCAAAAGGTCGACGGCCAGGTTGGCGGCATTGGCGAACCACATGGCGGCCATGGCCTGGCGGGGCCGCCCCAGCGCCTCCAGCCAGGACGAACAGACCACCCCCAGCATCGAGACGGTCATGGAGAGGGAAAAGATCCGCAGCACGCGGGCGGCGCCCTCGGCCAGGTCCGGGGCCATCCCCGCCCCCTGCAGGAAGGCCGGCCCCAACACGAGCAGCAGCAGGGTCGAGCCCGCGCCGATGACCAGGGCGTCGGCCAGCCCCCGCCGCAGCACCGCCCCGGCCTCGGCGCCCCGGCCCTCGCCCACCCGCCGGGCGGTCATCACCTGCACCCCCGACAGCAGGCCCATGCCGGTGGTCAGCACCACCGCCGTCGGGGCCCAGCCCAGGGCCATGTAGCCGAGCTCGGTGGAGGAATAGCGCCCGACCACCACCGTGTCGGTCAGCCCCATGGCCATGACCCCCAGCCGCGTGGTCACGATGGGAACGGCCAGGCGCACGAGCTCGGCAAGATCGCGGCGGACGAGGGACATCGGGTCCTGTTAGCAGCGGTGTCAGCCCAAGTCTGCTTCTCCCCTTGCGGGAGAAGCTGTCGGCGGAGCCGACTGATGAGGGGGGCGGCGTCCGAAAAGCGGGACGCCTGCCGACCTCGCTACAACGGAACCCTACCCCTCATCCGGCCGCTTCGCGTCCACCTTCTCCCGCAAGGGGAGAAGGCGAGCTACCGCGGAACGAACCGCTTGTTCGCCGGGAAGCCCTTGGGGGCGAGGCGGCCGGCGGCGGCTCTACGGCCGGACCAGTCGCGCCATTCCTTCCAGTCGCGGCGGCGCCCGGCGGTGTCGATCCAGAAGCCGCCCTCCTCCGCCCTGAACGCCACCGCGTCGCGCAGGCCGCCCTCGCGGTAGGACTGCAGCTTGACGCCCTTGCCGCGGGACATCTCCGGCAGCTCGGCCAGGGGGAAGATCAGGATCTTGCCGTTGTCGCCCAACACCGCCAGCTGGTCGGCCTCGCCGACCTCCAGGCACAGGATGGCCTCCCCGTCATCGACGTTCATCACCTGCTTGCCGGCCTTGCGGTTGGCCAGGGCCTCCTCCTCGGGCAGCACGAAGCCGTAGCCGCCGGACGAGGCCAGCACCCGCTTGCGCCCCGCCCGATAGGGGAAGACCGCCAGGATCTTCACCTTGTCGTCGACCTCCAGCATCAGCCGCAGCGGCTCGCCCTGCCCCCGCGCCGAGGGGAGCTTGTCGCAGCCCAAAGTGAAGAACCGCCCGTCCGAGGCGAAGATCAACAGCTTGTCGGTGGTCTCGGCCGGGACCAGGAAGGACAGCCTGTCCCCCTCCTTGAACTTCAGCTCCGACGGGTCCTCGACCTTGCCCTTGGCGGCGCGGATCCAGCCCCGTTCGGACAGGATCACCGTGATCGGCTCGCGCGGGACCAGGGCCTCGATGGCGTCGGCGAAGTCGGCCGCCGGGGCCTCGGCGAAGGTGGAGCGGCGGCGGGCCAGGGCGGCGTCCTTGGACATGGCCGCGCGCACGTCGCGCAGCCCCACCCCCACCAGCTTCCACTGCAGCTTGTCGGAGGCCAGCATCCCGACCAGCCCCTCGCGCTCCTCGGCCAGGGCCGCGTGCTCGCGCCGGATCTCCATCTCCTCCAGCTTGGCGAGCTGGCGCAGGCGGGTGTTCAGGATCGCCTCGGCCTGGATCTCCGACAGGGCGAAGCGCGCGATCAGGGCCGCCTTCGGCTCCTCCTCAAAACGCACGATGCGGATCACCTCGTCCAGGTCGAGATAGACGATCAGCAGGCCGTCCAGGATGTGCAGCCGGGCCTCGATCTTGGCCAGCCGGTGGCGCCCGCGCCGCACCACCACCTCGCGCCGGAAGTCGAGGAAGGCGGCCAGCATGGCCTTCAGCCCCATCACCCGCGGCGCGCCGACGGCGTCGAGCACGTTCATATTGACCGGATAGCGGGTCTCGAGGTCGCACAGCCGATAGAGGCTCTCCATCAAGACCTCCGGCTCGATGGTGCGCGCGCGCGGCTCCAGCACCAGCCGGATCTCCTCAGCCGACTCGTCGCGCACGTCGCCCAGCAGCGGCGCCTTCTTGGTCTCGATCAGCTCGGCCAGCTGTTCGACCAGCTGGGACTTCTTCACCTGATAGGGAATCTCGGTGACCACGATGCGGTAGGTCCCCCGCCCGGTGTCCTCCTTCTCCCAGCGGCAGCGCAGCCGCACCCCGCCGCGGCCGGTCTCATAGGCCTCCATCAGCGAGGCGGCGGGCTCCACGATCACCCCGCCGGTGGGGAAGTCGGGGCCGGGGATGCGCTCCACCAGGTCGGCCGTGGTCGCCTCGGGCCGGGCCAGCAGCACCAGGCAGGCGTCGATCAGCTCGATGACGTTGTGCGGGGCGATGGAGGTGGCCATGCCCACGGCGATGCCCGCCGCCCCGTTGGCCAGAAGGTTGGGGAAGGCCGCCGGCAGCACCACCGGCTCGGTGTCCTGGCCGTCGTAGGTGGGGCGGAAGTCGACCGCGTCCTCGTCGATCCCGTCCAGCAGCAGGGTCGCGGCCGGGGTCAGCTTGCACTCGGTGTAGCGCATGGCCGCGGCGTTATCGCCGTCGACGTTGCCGAAATTGCCCTGGCCGTCGACCAGGGGATAGCGCTGGGCGAAATCCTGGGTCAGCCGCACCAGGGCGTCGTAGATCGACTGGTCCCCGTGCGGGTGGTAGCCGCCCATCACCTCGCCGACCACCTTGGCGCATTTGCGCGCCGCCGCCTGGGGGTTCAGGCGCATCTGGTTCATGGCGTAGAGGATGCGCCGGTGCACCGGCTTGAACCCGTCGCGCACGTCGGGCAGGGCCCGGTTGGTGATGGTCGACAGGGCGTATGCGAGGTAGCGCCGCGACAGCGCCTCGCTCAGCGGCTCGTCGACAATGCGGCCGCCGTCGTCCGGACCGGACGGGGGCGGAGGGATCAGCGGCTTGGTCATGGGCCGGGTTTAGCAGAGTCGGGGCCGCCACGGGAACGCGCCCGTCGATCCATCCCCAGACGGCTGGCGAAAGCCCATCGCCTGAGCGCAAAGTCCCCTTCTCCCCTTGCGGGAGAAGGTGGCTGCGGAGCAGCCGGATGAGGGGTGTCAGCGCCGCGCTGTCCGGAAAGAGGGACGCACCTATTTCTCTACTCCCGACATCGCTTCAGTGAGCGCCGGAAGGCATACGTGTCCCTATTTTCCTATTCTCCGCTGACATGCACCAAAGCACAGCTTAGGGTCGCACGCGTACCGCGCGAGATAAGCGCGTGGCGGGGGGGACAATGCAAACAGGGCGCAGCAAGTTCTCGATAAGCTGGTTAGTCACCCTCCTCATCGCAAGCTTCGCGTTCAGCGCTTGTAGCCGCGAAGGCATACTCGCAAAGATCGCTTCGCCTGAGGATCAGGCATTAGCGACAAAGGCGATTGCGGATCTTCAGCGCGGACAGGAAGCCGACGCCGATCTCCTCTCTAGGGTCGACCCAAGATTGCGCGGGAAGTTGGCGTCATTTTTCCCGCAGATGCGGGCGATAGTGCCAGCCGGCGTTGGATCGAAGGCTGAGCTCGTCGATGCCAAGACGACAATGTTCCATGCGAAGGGTGTCGACTGGCGTCAGAGCTACCTAGCCTACGATGTCTCGCAGGGAGGTCGTCATGCTCTCGTCAGATTGCAGATCGTTCGCCGAACCGGCACTACGCTCATAGAGACGTTCGTGGTGAATTCTTTGGCAGTGCCGGCCGAAAAGCTTAACGCCTTCACCGTCAGTGGCAAGTCTGCTGCGCACTATCTCATTCTGATATTTGCCGCGCTTTCGGTAGCGACCATTGTCGCTTCGGAAATCATTCTTTTCGCCACTCCTGGAATACCAAGGAAGTGCCTTTGGGCAATCGGCTGTTTACTTGGAATTGGTCGGGTGGCGATTAATTGGTCGAGCGGAGTCATCTCGTTCTCGCCACTCGCCGTCCAACTCTTAGGAGCCTTTGCTCTTAAGGCCGGCCTTCTTGGACCGTGGATGGTCGGATTTGGCCTTCCGATCGTCTCGCTGATCTTCCTGATACGACGAAAGCGGTTGCAAAGAGCGCACCCGTCCACCGTGCGGCCGGCGCAGAAAGAGGGACACGTACCGATTTCTTCATGACCTCTAAATTTGGCCCATGCACTCCAGTGAGCGTGGGAAACCGTGTCCCTATTTCAACGGTTGAGCCCCGCAAGCATGAAGGTGGTCACTGAACGACTTCGACAGACCAATCGTCAAAGTCCTTCGCCAAGCACACTCGCCACGCTGGAGCCTGCCCTTTGCTGACGTCCAGGCGGGTGACGTTGTACACGTACTCACCGGCCAGCACCCCTTCCAAACTCACCACCCAAGCCGCGTCGAATAGGAGCGGCTGACGTAGGCATCTGGCGATCTTGGTGGGATACCACTCACCGCCTTCGCGATTGACGAACACGACAAGCGTTTTGCCAGTCGCATATGCTGCGTCACCCTTACTGCGTTTTTTCTCTACGGCGGCCAGGATACGGCCCGCTGTGTCTAGGCCGTCTGCCTTCTGCACATTAGGGACCATGATGTGCTCAGTGACCCAGGTCTCGTCAGTGCGAGTGTCCACGATCACGCCGTCACCGCCCACGTCTTCCGGGCTTGATGTGAACGCTAGCCTGTCAGGCTCCGTGACCGAGTTGACCGCCACGCACAGCAGCCAGTTCGCTAGCATCTCGCGCGAGCGGAGTTGGACGGATGGAAACGCTCTGCCGGTCTGAAGGTGATGACCGTCGCGGATAAACGGTTCTAGCTCCTTCAGTCCGATCTTAAGGTTCTTGAAACCTTTGACGGCGTGTTTCACCGCTTAGCGCCTGACACGTCGCTACCCCACCACAAGCCCGCTGTCCGTCAGCGCGCACCGAAAGAGGAACACGTACCCATTCCTTCATAACCTCAGAAACTTGGCCCATGTGCCCAGTGAGCGCGGGAAATCGTGCGTGTCCCCATTTCTGCCGTGGCTCTGGCAACAACAGAACGCCCGCCAAGCCTCTCAAGGCGCCCGGAAATTCCCCGACGGCGGAAATTCGATCCTGACCAGAACGTGGTCCCCAGAGTTCGGAGCCACCTTCATCCACTTGCCCTCCGCCATTCTCACGGAGGCGATTCCGAAGGCAAACCCCTCCGGCGCCTCCACTTGGACGGCGCATTTCCTGAGGGCTCCGTCAGGATCGGAAACGCATCCCAGAACGGCATATCCTCCGACGTTCAGGCGTTGCGCCCGCTCAGGGAAATACGGCCCTGGCCCACCAAGGCCGGCGTAAGCGGACGAAGTTTTGAAGATCAGCGGGGTGTAGGATGCGAAGCCGATGTCGATGGATTGCACCGACCTGATCCGAACTCCGGATTTGTCCTGCGCCGGTTTGGGCGCCGCGGTTTCGACCCCCGTCTGACAGGCCAGGTCATCGAGCGCCTTGACGCCGCCGGCTACGACCGGGTTGCAGCTCTCTACGCGACCGCTTTCGTCTATGACGACGGCGACCCTGGTCACCGAAGGGTTAGCCGCCCCGCCAGGCATGCGCTTGAGGGCCAGTTCAGCATCAATACTGCTGAAGTTGATCGATGACCCAAGGACCGGCGCACCAAGCGGGACGCTGATGACGCCATAGATTTTCTTCCCCTCGGCATCCATCCCGGGCGTGTACTGATCCCGCATCAGCGAGGCGCAAGCGCGGGAATCAAAGGCTGGATTTCCGCCGGCGATAACCGCTCGGCAGCCTTCCACCTGACCGAGCGGCGATATGGTCAGGCGAAAAAGCGCTTTGGCCGTCTCCGGCGTCGGCCGCCCCTCAGCCTGGGAGCCGGGAGCCGGCGCTGCCGACAACTGGGGAAGGACGGCGGCGAACAGCGCGAGAGAACCGATCGTTCCTGGCATCTTCCACCTGCATTGTGCTGCTCAGCTTGAAGGCTAAGGCGTTGCTTGGCGTTCCGCAACGATCGGAAAGGGCCTCTTCCCCGACCCCGGACCCGCCCGAACGATAACCCCTTCCCACCTTGCCATCCTCGACGAACACCCTCTCCCTTTCCGCTCCATGTTCCACGTCGCCCCCTCCTCCGCCGCCGCCGATGCGGTTCCGGCCGATGCGCCGCCGGCCGACGCCGGAGCGGCCGCGCGGGCGCTGACCCAGCGCCAGCTGGCGATGCTGACGCGGCTGGCCGAGATCGGGATGGATATCGCCGAGGCCTGCGGGCGGCAGGCGCGGGCGTCCCTGGACGGTGAAACGCCCGCCGAGGCGGCCGGTCCCGAGGGCCTGTTCCGGACCGATCCGGGCCTGGCCTTCGCCCGCGTCGCCCGGGCGGTGCGCCTGACCATCGCCCTGCAGTCTCGGCTCTCGAAGGACGCGGCGGCGCTCGACCGGGCGCGGGCCGAGGCGCGGCGCGCCCGCATCCACCGCCTGGTCGAACGGGCCATCGAGGCCGAGCACGAGGACGCCGACGCCATCGACCGGCTGTCCGACGACGCCTGGGAGCGGCTGAACGAGGAGGAGGACTGGGACGGCCTCGACGCGCGCCCGCTGGCCCAGACCGTGGCCCGCATCTGCCGGGACCTGGGCCTTGCCCCGGACGTTTGGGTCGGCGAGATGGGGGTCGGCCCGATGGGATTGGGCGAGACGGGGACGGGCGGGATGGAGGTCGGCGAGGCCGGGACCGGCCCGCCCGAAGTCGGGGCGCGCGGGACGGCGGCGGGGCGACACCGCCCCGACCGGCCCTGGCCTCCGAATCCTTCGGCGGCCGTCCCCGATCCGGCGCCGCGCGTGTTCCCGCCGTGACCGGCGCGGCCAGGGTCCGGGCGGCGGGCCGGGCGCGGGACCTTGGGGGAGGCTCCCCTTCCCTACCGCGCCAGGGCCTGGGCCGTTTCCAGGTGACGGTGCAGGTCGGGCAGGGTCTGGCGGGCCAGCTCGGCGGTGGCGCGGTCGCCGCGGCGGACCTGTTGCTCGAACTCGGCGATATCGTCCTTGTGGTCCTTGACCATGTAGCGGGCGAATTCGCGGTCGAACCTTGGCCCCCTCAGCCGCTCCAGCTTGCGCGCCTCGGCCCTGGCGTCCGGGGCCAGGGCCTCGGTGTTGGGCACCCCGTGGTCGCGCGCCACCGCCAGGGCCTTGGTCTTGGCGGCGGCGTGGTCGGTGGTCAGCATCTTGCCGAAGTCGCGGGTCTGCTGGAAGGCGGCGCGCTGCTGGGCGATGCGCCCCAGGGCGATCTCCGAATTGTCGGCGATCAGGGCCTTCTTCAGGAAGTCGCGGTCGTTGGAGGCGTGGGCGGGCAGGGCCAGGGCCCCGACGGCGGCGCCCAGCGCGGCGACGGCGAGAAGCGGACGAAGAAGCGAGGCCATGGGGCGGGGCTCCATCTGCGAATTCCAAACCAACGCCGCGCGGGCGGCGGATGTTCCTGCCCCCCTCCTTCCCCGGTCAGGCCGCGGTGCTCGGGGCATCGTCGATCTCCGGCCCCTGCAGCTCCTCTCGGGCCGTGTCGGCGTCGTCCAGGTCGCCGATCCGCTCGGCGGTCTCGGCCCTGAGCGCCCAGTCGGCCACGGTGGCGTCGGGGTGGGCGGTCAGGCTGACGAAGGCCTCGTGGGCGTCCTGATAGGCGCCCAGCCGGTACAGGGCGCGGGCGAACAGGCCCAGGGCCTCGTACTGCATGGCCTCGGGCAGGGTGGCGTAGACCTCGGGCACGACCGTCGGGGCCAGGGTCCGGACCACGCTGTCATAGGCCTTGGCCTCGTAGTCGGCCTCCGCCGCCGCCAGCCGCCGCTCCGTCGTCGCCACGTCGCGCGCCCGCCCGTCCGCGGCCCATGCCGCTCTGGCGCCCAGGGTCCCCGCGCTGAGGACCAGGATCGCCGCCGCCGTCGCCATCCGCACCATAGCCGCCTCCTCGGCGGCCGCCAGCGCCGCCGTGCACCTGGAAGAGGAGCAAGCCTAACCCGGCAAATCCGTCCGGCGTGTTGCCGCAATGTGTCGCGTCGCCGCCTGTGCCGCCGGCGCCTGGTTTTTGGGCGGATCGCGGCCGGGGCGGCGTCAGCGCACCGACAGCACCTCGACCTCGGCCCCGTTGACCAGGGCCGTGTCGCCCACGCCCTTGCCCATCAGGGCGGCGGCCAGGGGCGAGACATAGGCGATGCTGCCCTTGGCCGGGTCGGCCTCGTCCTCGCCGACGATGCGGAAGGTCTGGCGCCGGCCGTCCTCGCGCTCGAGTTCGACCGTGCGGCCGAACTGCACGACGTCCGGCTCGCCCGAGGGCTCGACCAGCTGGGCGCTGGCCCGGCGGGCGGACCAGTAGCGCAGGTCGCGGGTGGCCCGGGCCATGGCGGTGCGGTCGGCGCTGACGTCCGCAGCGGTCTGGGCCGCGGCGTAGGCGGCGCGGGCCTCGGCCAGGGCCGCCTCGATGGCGGCCAGGCCCTCCGGCGTTACCAGGTTGGCGTGGGGCGAGATCGGCCGGTCCGGCAGGTCCGCGGCCTGGGCCTCGTAATCCTCTTCGCGGGTGAAGGCGACGCTCATCGGATAGAGTTAGGGATGTCCGCCCCCGGTTGGAAGGGGCCGGGGGCGGCCGTCGACGCCGAGATCAGGGCCGCCCGCTCCTGCGCGCTCAGGGCCCGCCAGCGGCCCTCCGGCAGGTCGCCCAGCTTCAGCGGGCCGATGCGGACGCGCTGCAGGTCGACCACGGTCAGGTCGACCAGCTCGCACATCCGGCGGATCTGGCGGTTGCGCCCCTCGGTCAGGACGAAGCGCAGCCGTTGGGGGCCGACGAGCTCGACCTTGGCCCGCTTCAGCCGGCGGCCGTCCAGGGTCAGGCCGTGGCGCAGCAGGGGCAGCTTGCGCTCGATCGAGGGGCCGGAGACCCGGACCAGGTATTCCTTGTCCAGTTCCGAGGCCGGTCCGATGACCGCCTTGGCCAGCACCCCGTCCGCCGACAGCAGCAAAAGGCCCCGGCTGTCCATGTCCAGCCGCCCCAGCGGCGCCAGGCTGGTGTCGCGGTCGGGGATCTGCGGGCTGTCGCCGACCAGGGCCTCGCGGGTCAACAGGCGCACGGCCGGGACCTGGCGGCCCTCCGGCTGGGCCGAGACCACGCCTTCGGGCTTGTTCAGCACCACGGTCAGGCTCTGGCTCAGTTCGGCGTGGGCGGCGTCGGCCAGGGTCAGGGTCTGGCCGGCCTCGATCTTGCGCCCCGGGTCCTCGACCGTCGCGCCGTCGATGGAGACCAGGCCCCGGGCGATCAGCGCCTCGGCCTCCCGCCGCGAGCAGACCCCGTTCTGGGCCAGCCAGCGGTTCACCCGCTGCGGCTCGGCGTCTTCGTAGCGGCGGGTCCAGGCCATGGGGCTGTGTAGGGCGCCGCGGCGGGGCCCGTCCACACCGGCTAGGGCGTCAGCACCTGGACGGCGCCGCCCTTCATGTCGAAGCGCATGACCGGGACCGCCGTCCCGGACAGGGCCCCGGCCATGTCGGCCTTCAGCCGGGCGTCGTCGGGGATGGCGTCGTAGGCGCGCCAGACGACCATGATGTCGTTCAGCGCCGTGGCCAGGACGAACCGGTCCTGCACCCCGCGGGGCTCGGCCCCCGGCTGGGGCGGCGCGGCCAGGGACGGCTCCAGGTCGAACACCGCGGCCAGGAAGGCGACGGGGGCGTTCCTGTCGCGGGAAAGGGCGCGGCGCGGGGCGTTGGGGTCGGCGTCCTCGCCGGTCAGGGCGTAGGCCCGCTTGCCGACGACGAACTCGCCCCGGTCGCAGGCGGCGGGGAACCCGGCCAGGGCGGCGCTGGTCAGGCCGTGCAGCTTGATCACCACCGGGATCGAGGACAGCAGGCTGGTCGGATGGGTCGGGTCGAGGGCGATCTCGCCCACCCTGGCGGCGCCCCGGCTCTGGCAGGGTTCGGCGACGGCCGGCGCGGCGGACAGGACGGCGGCGGCGAAGGCGAGGACGCGGATCATGCCGCCGGTCTAACCGGCTAGCGTGGCGGTTGGATGTCCAAGCCTACACAGGACCGCCATCTTCGGGCATGGACGGGGCGTTCCGGTGGACAAGGGGGCCCGCGGCTTGGATCGGTTCGACGTGGTGGTGATCGGCGCGGGCGCGGCCGGGATGATGTGCGCCATCGAGGCGGGCAAGCGCGGCCGCAAGGTGCTGGTGCTCGACCACGCCAAGGCGGCGGGCGAGAAGATCCGCATATCCGGCGGCGGGCGCTGCAACTTCACCAACATCCACACCGCCCCCGACCGCTTCATCACCGCCAATCCGGGCTTCCAGATCTCGGCGCTGCGGCGCTACCGCCCGGCGGACTTCATCGCCCTGATCGACGAGGCCGGCATCGGCTGGCACGAGAAGACCCTCGGCCAACTGTTCTGCGACGACAGCGCCGTCCAGGTGGTCGAGCTGCTGAAGGCCCGGATGAAGGCGGCCGGGGTCGTGTTGCGCCTCGGGGTCGAGGCCGGCGGCATCGAACGGTCTCAGGGCGGCTTTCGTCTCAGCGCGGGCGGGGCCGAGGTCGCGTGCGAGGCCCTGGTGGTCGCCACGGGGGGCAAGTCGATCCCCAAGATGGGCGCGACCGGCTTCGCCTACGAGCTGGCGACGCGGTTCGGCGTCGGCGTGGTCCCGACCCGGCCGGGCCTGGTCCCCCTCACCTTCGAGATCGGACTGCTGGAGCGGCTGAAGCCCCTGGCGGGCGTGGCGGTGGACGCGCGCATCGCCTCGGGCAAGACCCGCTTCGAGGAGGCGATGCTGTTCACCCACCGGGGGCTGAGCGGGCCGGCGGTGCTGCAGATCTCGTCCTACTGGCCCCAGGGCGGCGAGATCGTGGTGGACATGGCGCCGGGGGCGGACGTGTACGCGGCGCTGAAACTGGCCAAGGCGGAGACCCCGCGCCTGCCGGTCGCGGCGGTGCTGGGCCGCCACCTGCCCAAGCGGCTGGCCCAACTGATCGTCGACCTGAACGGGGCCGCGACGGGCAACCTCGCCGACGCCTCCGATAAGCTGCTGCGCCAGGTGGCCGAGGCGGTGAACGCCTGGCGGGTCAAGCCGGTGGGGTCGGAGGGCTATCGCACCGCCGAGGTCACCGTCGGCGGCGTCGACACCAGGGACCTGGACTCGCGGACCATGGCGGCCAAGGCCGCACCCGGCCTGCACTTCATCGGCGAGGCGGTGGACGTCACCGGCTGGCTCGGCGGCTACAATTTCCAGTGGGCCTGGGCCAGCGGCTGGTGCGCGGGCCAGGCGGTCTGAGCGCGGCTCAGTCGCCCTTCGGCCTGTGGTCCTTCTGCGGGTTGACCGAGACCGGATCGCTGGCGGGGAAGGTCTCCTCCAGCGCCTCGTCCAGTTCCGATTCGAGGTCGTCGGGGTCGGGCTCGGTCGACGGAGGTTCGGGAGAGCGGGGCTCGGGCGTCATTCCACGGCTCCTTCCGGGGTCTTCAGCACCCGCTCGATGCGCGGGTCGGGGATGAACCAGATCAGCGCCACCACGACGTAAAGCGCAACCGAAACCACGGGCGCCACGAACGCCGCCGCGACGGCGAACACATAGAGGGCCAGCGACAGCTTGCCCTTGTAATCGCGGCCCATGGCGCGGGCGAGGTCGGAAGCCGGCCCCTCGTGGCGGACCAGCAGCAGCATCAGGATCGTATAGGCGACGGCGTTCATCAGCAGCACCGCCCCGTACAGGGCGACGGGCGCGGTCGAGAGCGGGTTCTCCCCCATCCAGGCGGTCGCGAAGGGCACGGTCGAAAGCCAGAACAACAGGTGCAGGTTGGCCCACAGGATCGGGCCCGTGACCGTCCTGGCCGCCTGCAGCATGTGGTGGTGATTGTTCCAGTAGATGCCGATGTAGACGAAGCTCAGCACATAGCCGAGGAACACCGGCAGGACGGGCCTCAGGTCGGCCAGGGCGGTTCCGTGCGGGACCTTCAGCTCCAGCACCATGATGGTGATGATGATGGCGACGACGCCGTCGCTGAACGCCTCCAGCCGCCCCTTGCCCATCCCGCGGCTCCCTAATCCTGCTGCGCCAGCCGCTCCGCCAGCCACACCCGCGCCGGCGGCAGGGGTTTGTTGAGGGCGGCGAACACCCACTGTTCCAGGAAATGGCCGGTCAGGGCCAGCCCTCGCGCCACGTCGCCCTCGCCGAGCCCGCCCTGGCTCGACAGCAGGAACGGCGGCAGCGGCAGCAGGCGGTCGCGGTAGGGCTCGCCGGCGGCGCGGGAGACGGCGCGGCCGCTTCTGGGGCTGACGTAGACCAGGTCGTCCACCACCCCGGTCGCCGCGCACCGGGACAGGTCGAGGCCGAAGCCCAACTCCTCCAGCAGCCCCGCCTCGAAGCGCACATAGACCGCCGGCCAGATCTGCGGCAGCACCAGGGCGCCGGTCAGGGCCTCGAAGGCGGCGAAGGCCCCCGGATGCGGCTCCCGCTCGGGCAGGGCGCCGGCGGCGACCGCGGCGGCGGCGGACAGGCCGGCGAGCGCCAGGGGGTCGTCGAACAGGGCGGACGGCCCCTCCCCCACCGGCTCCAGGGTCGCCGCGCCCAGCTGCTCGGAGGTGCGGGCGCGGTACTCGGCGATCACCCGCGCCCCGGCTTGCAGGAATGGCCGCATCCGGCGCGAGGCGCCCCCGGCCACATGGGCGGCGTAGCGGCCGTGGCTTTCGGTCAGCATGTCGACGATCGCCCCCGTTTCCCCGAACGGGCGGGCGGACAGCACATAGGCGTCGTCGGACCAGTCCATGGAAGGGGTGTGGGGCCAGGCGTGGCTCAGGGCAAGCGCGGGATTGCGCCGCGCCCCTGCTTAACCCGCTCCGGACAAACAGGAACACCGGAACGATAAGGCTCACAGACCGCTGATAAGGGTTCGAGGGGCGGCGAGCCGAGGGCGGCTTCGACCCTAAGCGGACCTTCGAGGATCGGGGGAATACGGCGACACGAAACCTATTGACCTCGATTATAGGAGTGTCGGCTGGTTTGTGGGTGCGCTCGGCTTCCTGCTTGGCGCCCTGCGCGTCGGGGTGCAGCCGAGCAGGCGACGAGTCATGCCTGAATCCTAGGCGAATTCAGGTTGGACCATAAGGAAAACAGGTTTCGTTTCGCCGTATCTTGTCGTCGCTCTCCCCTAGGTGTCCGCAACCCATCGCGGACATTCGGGACCTCCTCTTCAAGCGAATAATGCGAAGCCATTTTTTCCGCGATTTGTTAGCGCCTGGATCCCCACGACACCGGACATTTGAATGGGTCCGCCATGAGGCGTAGCGTGGCTGCGCTTTGCGGGAACCGCCGTGATCGTCGCCAATCCACGTTTTTCGACTATAGCAACCATTTTGGCCCTTTCGCTGACGCCATCAGCGACGGCGTTCGCCGCGCCATCCAGACCCATGAAAATCGACTGCGCGCCGTTGCGGACCTTCATCGACTTGGGCAAATCCAATCAAACTCGTTTTGCGGTATTCTTCTGGCCTAGCAAGTTGAATCCAGACGCGATCGACATCTATGCCCGGATGAAAGCGTCGTGCGACAAGCTGGGAGCCATGGACTTCTATGACGCGTATGCGCCTAGAACTCATTCCACCAAACTGGTGGACATGGGGGACGCCTTCGCGGCGTGCCTGAAGTCATCCTACGGCTACAGCTTGACAGGTTCAGGGATCGACAAATCTCGCATAGTCTTCGACCACCGTCGTCGCAGCGTCCGAATCGAAAGCTCGCGTGAAGCCTGTGGAGAATCCTTGGCTGAGGCTCAAGAAGCCTGCTTGGCCGTGACGATCCAGCCGAAACCACATTAGGCCGCGAGCGGGACTGTTGATTCGCTGGCTGTTGGAGCCGAAGCGCGACAGTCTTCGCCTCGACGTCGGGCTCGCGGTCTATGTGACGCTGATGGCAGGCGCATATCTCGCGACCGCACCCACAGATGGGATGCCGCCATGTCGATCGGTGACAACGTCTTCGCCGCCTCTATCGCCGAGCTCTACGACGCGGTTCTCGGGCCGTTCATGTTCGAACCCTTCGCGCGCGAGACGGCGGCGCGTCTGTCCGGTCTCGACGGCAATGTGCTCGAGGTCGCCGCCGGAACCGGCGTTCTGACGCGGGAACTGGATCGCGCACTCGATCCAAAGTGGCGCATCACCGCAACGGATCTAAACGCACCGATGCTTGACGTGGCCGCGCGAAAGTTAAGCTCACCGCGGATCACATGGCGACAGGCCGACGCCCTGGCCCTGCCGTTCGCCGACCACACCTTCGACGCCGTCGTCTGTCAGTTCGGGATCATGTTCTATCCCGACAAGCGCGCCGGCCATGCAGAAGCTGCGCGAGTCCTGCGTTCAGGCGGCCAATACCTGGTGAGCGTTTGGGAAAGCCTGAGCGACAATCCGGTGGCCGAGGCCGTTCACCGCGCCGCGGGCGCCTATTTTCCCGATAATCCGCCGGAGTTCTTGGCGCGAACCCCGCACGGCCACCATGACAAAGCAATGCTACGCGGCGACCTAGCTGCGGCTGGCTTTCGAGACATCTCGATTGAGACGGTGACGCTCGCGGCGGGCCGCCTCACCGCCGAAGCGCTCGCCCGCGGCTATTGTCAGGGCACGCCGCTGCGCAATGAGATCGTGCAACGGGACGAGGGAAGCCTCGGCCTCGTCACTGCAGCCGTGGAGAGCGCGCTCAAAGCACGCTTTGGCGACGGTTTGATTGAGAGCACGATCGAGGCGCTCGTCGTCAGTGCAAGACGGTAGTCGATCTGGAGGTCCAACCGAGCGCGCTTTGGTGCTCCTGTCACCGAATGGCCGAGTGATGCGCGAGGTCGCAGATGACCTTCATCCTAGCCAAGAAGTTGGGCTGGAGGATCGCTGCCGGGACCTGAACCAGCCCCCGAGGCAAGGTTGTGGCAGCGATCAAGGGCTAGCCAGCTCGCGACAATCGGGATAGTTGCGATCTGGGGTAAGGGGGAAATAGATCGCATGGGCGGCGCTTGCGGCCGGCGTAACCGCGTTCTAGCGCAGGTTTGCGCCGCACCGGCGATATTGGGGTTGGCCTTGACTGCGGCCGTCCCCGCCACGGCACAAACGCTCCCGGCTCAACCACCGTCTGCGGCCGCCTCCCCACCCCCGGGTCCGTGTGAACTGCACATCTGGCCAGCGACCGCCACTCACACCACTTTCCAGGGATGGGTTCACGCCGGCGCGGTCGATGGCGCCCAGCGCGGCGTGAAGGGCTACCCTGATCTCCATGCGAGTGCGCTCGACACCGGACAGCAGGTCCGCCTGCTCGCCACCATCGATTGGCGCACCGCTTTCAGCGATCCGGCGCTCGTCGTTGTTGTTCACAGTGCGCCGACCGGAGCCGCCGACGACCGCGCCCGCACCAGCCGGCTCGTGACGGAAGGCTCATCGCCCTGCTATCGCGAAATGATCATCACCAGCTCCATCGTCGAGTCCGAAGTCTTTTCGAAGCAATCCGTGCGCATCCTGGCCTTGCGCAAACGGTTCGACGACGCGGGCTCGCAGCCGGCCAATTTCTCATCAATGAGCCAGGCGGCGATCCTGTTCTCGGACGCGGACAAGACCGCGGCAGATTCCAGCGTGCGCCTGGATGCCGCGGTGCAGGTGGCGTTCGTCACGGCGGTCGGCAAATTTGCCGTGATGCAATCGTTTCACTGAGATTTGGGTCATGAGGGGGGAATGCATGATTGGACTTAGATACGCCCTGTCGCTGATCGGTGCGGCGCTGGCCGCGCCTGCGGCTATGGCGCAGCCCGTCGCCACGCCTGCCGCGCCGCCGGCGTCCGAGCCGGCCGAGGTCGCAGCCCCAACCCCGGCTCCCGCCGCTCCGGTCCCCGCGTGCGAACTGCACGTGTGGCCGGCGGCGCGCGTAAGCGCGATCACGCAAGGCGTGGGCGCCGGTTTCGGCATCATCGGCGCACTGATCGATACCGCCGCTCATGCTGACCAAAACAAACGCGATACGGCGTTCATTACCGGGACGCTCGATGCACAGGCGCAAGCGCAGGTACTTCGCGACCTTGATCTACCAGCCAAACTGCACTTGCCGCCGTCGCAGGTGATCATTCATGATCAGGGAATCGATACAAAGCGGGATGATCCGCAACGCCTCAGCAACTCCACCACACCATGCTATACTGAATTTGTCGTCCGCAGCCTGTCGTATTTCCAAAACATCGCTTATCGCGGCCAGATGCGCACATTTCTTGAAGTGCGCCGCTTCGATGGCGCGACGGTAAAGCTCGATTTCCGGGATTCGAGGCACGAAGACCTCAAAGTAAAACTGCCCAAGGAAGGCGAGGATACCGGGCCGGCGACTGATGCGCTACTCACGGCTTTCCGGGGCGACGTCGCTTTCTTTTCCGATAAGTACGCCCGGAAATACAAGTGAAGTCTTTGGACCGAGCGAAGCCTGTGCTGGCGGCCGCCGCCCGATCATATGGCCTGGCGCGGCGAGCGGGCGCGCTGACCGGCGGAGCGCTGGCGCTCGCCGGCTGCGCCACGGTCGTGCGCGGCGCCCATGAACCGTTCCAGATCATCTCCTCGCCAACCGGCGCCCATGTACAGCTCTCCACCGGAGAAAGCTGCGTAACACCTTGCGCGTTGGAACTGCCGCGGGCGATCGCCTTTCAGGCCCGTGTGTCGCTGCCCGGCTATACCACCCAGGTGATTCCTGTCGCCTCCCGGAAAACCGTCGGCGGCGCCGTTGGCTTGATGGGCAACGGCCTGGTCGGCGGCATTGTCGGGGCGGGTGTGGACCTGGATAGTGGCGCGATGCGAAGCCTCTCGCCCAACCCCCTCAACGTACGACTGTATCCACTATCCTCCGCGAATTCAGCGCAGAGCTATTGAGGAAATTAGGCGACAGGCGCTCCTGTCGCCGAAAAGCCGCCGATTTAACTGAGGGGGCTTCAGCGCAACCAGGCTACACGTCGAAGTCCAGGCCCGTGTCGCGGTAGAACTCGCGCTGGTCCTGCCAGTTCTCGACCACCTTGACGTGGAGGAACAGGTGGACCGGGCGGTCGAGGATCTCGATCAGTTCCTCGCGGGCCTTCTGGCCGATCCATTTCAGGGTCTGGCCGCCCTTGCCGAGCACGATGGGGCGCTGGCTTTCGCGCTCGACATAGATGGTCTGCTCGATCCGCACCGCCCCGTCCTTGGCCTCCTTGTAGGCCGTGGTCTCCACCGCGGCGGCGTAGGGCAGCTCCTCGTGGACGCGCAGATAGATCTTCTCGCGGGTGATCTCGGCCGCCAGCATCCGCACCGGCAGATCGGCGGTCTGGTCGGCGGGGTAGAGCCAGGGGCCCTCGGGCATCAGCGCGCCGAGGCGGGCCTTGAGGTCGCCGACGCCGGAGCCCTTTTCGGCGGAGATCATATAGACCTCGTCGTAGACGCCGGTGGCGAAGCGGTTCTGGCTGAGCGCCAGGAGCTTGTCGCGCCTGACCGCGTCGATCTTGTTCAGGGCCAGTATGGCCTTGCGCCGGGCCGAGGTCAGGCCCTCGACGATGGTGACGGCGTCGTCGACCGAGCGCTTCTGGGCCGCCGTGGCGGTCCCTTCCGAAACCGCGATCTCGCCCTCGGCGTCGACCAGGTGGACCACGGCGTCGGCGTCCTCGGCCCCCTGCCAGGCGGAGCGGACCATGGCGCGGTCCAGTCGGCGGCGGGGGGTGAACACGCCGGGGGTGTCGATCAGGACGATCTGGGCCCGCCCCTCGATCGCCACCCCGCGCACGGGGAAGCGGGTGGTCTGGACCTTGCGGGTGACGATGGAGACCTTGGCCCCGACCAGGCGGTTGACCAGGGTCGACTTGCCGGCGTTGGGCGCTCCGATCACCGCGGCGAAGCCGGCGCGGGTGGGCAGGTCGTCGGTTCCGGCGTCCGCGCCGGTTTCGGAATCGGTGTCGTTCATAGGGTCGGGGCCTCCCGGTCCCAAAGCGCCTGGGCCGCGGACTTCTCCGCCGCCTGTCTGGACGGGCCGGCGCCGACGGCGGGCGCCACGCCCTGGACCTGGACCTCGACGGTGAACTGCGGCGCGTGGTCGGGGCCTTCGCGGCCGATCACCGTATAGGCCGGGATCGGCTTGCCGGCCTTCTGGGCCCATTGCTGCAGGGCGAGCTTGACCTCCAGCGCCTGGCCGAGCGGCGGCAGGGCGCCCAGCTCCTCGGCCCACCAGCGCTCGAAGAACACCCGCGCCGCGGCCAGGCCCCCGTCGAGATAGAGGGCGGCGATCAGCGCCTCGCAGGCGCCGGCCAGGATCGAGGACTTGTCGCGCCCTCCCCCCTTGGACTCGCCCCCGGCCAGGCGCAGGGCCGGGCCCAGCTCCAGGCGGCGGGCGACGCGGGCGCAGGCCTCGCGGCTGACCAGGAGGTTGAGCCGGGGCGCCATCTCGCCCTCGGCAGCCTCGGGAAAGCGTTCCAGCAGCAGCTCGGCGGTGAGCAGGCCCAGCACCCGGTCGCCCAGGAACTCCAGCCGTTCGTTGTCCCGGGCCGGCCCCTTGCCCGGGCGCACGGCCCCGTCGCCGACGCTGGCGTGGGTCAGGGCGCGTTCCAGCAGGGCGGGGGCGGCGAAGTCGTGGCCCAGCCGAGCCGCCAGCCCCGATACGGCGGCGGCCCTGGCGTTCATTCCGACGCTCCGCTCACTGGAGCCGTTCGCCCCAGCGCTCGGCGCGGGCGTCGGTGAACCAGGTCCAGGGCTTGAGCATCGAGGCCCCTTCCCTCCAGGAGAACAGGATCACCTCGGCCTTGCCGACCAGGTTCTCGGCCGGCACGAAGCCGACGCCGGTCTCGGGCGGATAGCGGCTGTCGACCGAGTTGTCCCGGTTGTCGCCCATCATGAAGTAGTGGCCGGCCGGCACGGTATAGACCCCGGTGTTGTCCACCTCGCCGTCGTTGCCGAAGGAATAGGTGGTGTAGGTCTTGCGGGTGTCGGGCAGGACCTCCTGGTAGCGGGCGACGTCGTGCGGCACGCCGAAGGCGCTGTCGAGCTGCACCGGCGTCAGGGGCGTGCGCTGGACCGCCTTGTCGTTGATGTAGAGCGTCCCCTGCTTCACCTGCATGCGGTCGCCGGGCAGGCCGACCAGGCGCTTGATGTAGTCGGTGTGGCCGTCGCGGGGCAGCTTGAACACCACGATGTCCCCCCGGTGCGGGGTCTGCTCGAAGATCCGTCCCTTGAAGATCGGCGGGCTGAACGGGATGGAATGGCGGCTCCAGCCGTAGGCGAACTTGGAGACGATGATGTAGTCGCCCTCCAGGAGGGTCGGCTCCATCGAGGCCGAGGGGATGGTGAAGGGCTGGAACAGCAGCACCCGCAGCACCAGGGCGATCAGCAGGGCGTAGACGATGGTCTTGCCCAGCTCGAACACCTCGTGCGCCGGCCCGCTCTTGGTTTTCGCTGGCTTGGGGCTGGCGTCGGCGGCGAGAGGCTCTGTCATGGAGGGAAGACTTTCCGGGGAGCCGGGCGGATTTGGGGCCGGCGGGCGCGTTCAGCGAAACGGAATCTGGCGCGCCTGCCTAGTCCGTCAGGGGGCCGCGGGCAAGCTATTCAAGGGTCGCAGGGGCGCCGGCGGACTCCGGAATCGCCTCGATGATCACCACGGCCATGGCCATGGGATGGTCGTCGGTGAGGGTGATGTGGATCGCCGCCGTGTGGCCGGGGGGCGTCAACTCGGCCAGGCGGACCGCCGCGCCGCCCGTCAGCAGCATGGTCGGCCGGCCCGAGCGAAGGTTGATCACCCCCATGTCGCGCCAGTAGACGCCCCGATGGATGCCGGTGCCCAGGGCCTTGGAGCAGGCCTCCTTGGCGGCGAATCGCTTGGCGTAGGAGGCGGCGCGGTCGGGCTTCTTCTCCGACCGGGTCCGCTCCAGCTCGGTGAAGATCCGATGGGTGAAGCGGGTCCCGAACCTGTCCAGGCTGTCCTGGATGCGGCGGATGTCCATCAGGTCTGAGCCGAGGCCGATGATCATGCGCGCGCTTCGTCCATCAGCGCCCGCATCCGGCGGATGGCGGCGTCGAGGCCGATGAAGATGGCCTCGCCGATCAGGAAGTGGCCGATGTTCAGCTCGGCCAGCTCCGGGATGGCCGCCACCGCCTTGACCGTGGCGTAGTCGATGCCGTGGCCCGCGTGGACCTCGAGGCCCATCTCAGCCGCCCTGGCCGCCCCGTCCCTGAGCCGGCGGAGCAGGAAGTCGGCCCGCTCGACCTCGCCCGCGCGGACCGCATCGCAATAGGCCCCGGTGTGCAGCTCCACCACCTGGGCGCCGCAGTCGGCCGCGGCGGCGATCTGGACCGGATCGGCCTCGATGAACAGCGAGACGCGGACGCGCGCCCCCGACAGGGTCCGGGCGGCGTGGGCGACGGCGTTGTGGCCGCGCACCACGTCGAGGCCGCCCTCGGTGGTGACCTCCTCGCGCCGCTCGGGCACCAGGCAGGCGGCGTGGGGCCGGTGGGCCAGGGCTATGCCCAGCATCTCCTCGGTGACCGCCATCTCCAGGTTGAGCGGTTTGCCGCGCTTCACGCACAGGGCGGAAATGGCGTCGATGTCGGCGTCGGAGATGTGGCGCCGATCCTCGCGCAGGTGGGCGGTGATCCCGTCTGCGCCGGCGGCCATCGCGGCCTCGGCCGCCCGGGACGGTTCCGGATAGGTCTCGCCGCGGGCGTTGCGGATGGTGGCCACGTGGTCGATGTTGACCCCGAGACGCAGCGGGCGGGTCACTTGCTCAGCCGCCGGCTGCCCGGATCCTCGGTGGGGATGGCCGCCAGTTCGGGCGGGAGCGCATCGGCGGGATAGGCGGGGACCTTGAGGCTGGCGAGGGCCACCAGAGGCGCGCCGACGTCGGCCTCGCCTCCCGAGCGGTCCACCAGGCAGGCGGCCACCACCACGTCGCCCCCGGCCGCCCGGATGGCGGCGATGCATTCGCGGGAGGACAGGCCGGTGCTGACGATGTCTTCGACCATGGCCACCTTGGTCCCCGGCTCGATATGGAAGCCGCGGCGCAGTTTGAACTGGCCGCCCTCGCGCTCGACGTACATCGAGGTCACCCCCAGGTGGCGGGCGGTCTCGTAGCCGGGGATGATCCCCCCCACCGCCGGCGAGATCACCACCGTCGCCTCCGGCGCCGCGGCGCGGATCTTCTGCGCCAGGGCCCGGCACAGCCGCTCGGTGCGGTCCGGGTGCATGAACACCAGGTTCTTCTGCAGGAAGACGGGGCTGTGCAGGCCAGAGGACAGGACGAAGTGGCCTTCGCGCAGGGCGCCCGCGGCGCGGAACTCGGCCAATACGTCTTCGGAGTTCATCGGCGCCTCGCTAAAAATGCCCGTATGCCGCGCATAGCACGGGCGGTTTGTTACCGACCAGATAGACTGCTGTAAGGTTGGAGCGCTAGGGTGCGCCATCCGGCCATGTCCCGGACCACATACCAGGAAGGAAAACCCCTATGAAAATCCGTATCTTGGCGGCAGCCGCCGTGTTTGCGGCCGCCGCGGCGACCGCGGCGCTCGCCCAACCCCCCGGCGGTGGCGGTGGCGGCGGCGGTGGCGGCGGCGGCGGCCAGGACCCGGCGGCCCGCTTCGCGGCGATGGACACCAACAAGGACGGCGCCATCAGCAAGGAAGAATGGACCGCGGCCGGCCGGCCGGAGGCGGGTTTCGATCGCGCCGACGCCAACCATGACGGCAAGATCACCATGGAAGAAATGGCGGCGGCTCCCCGCGGCGGTCCGGGCGGCGGTGGCGGCGGCGGCGGCGGCGGCGGTCGTCCGCCCCAGTAAGACCGTGGGCTTCGCCTTTTCCTGAGGGCGAAGCCGCTTCTCGCGACACGATACGGCCCCCGGGCCAGACAGTCGGGCGGGATCGGCCTATGGTAGGCCGATCCCGATCCCCGACAGGAGCCCTCCCCTTGCGCACGTCTTTCTGCTTCGCCGCGGCCCTCGCCGCCGGCCTGACCCTCTCCGCCACGGCCTACGCCCAGCCCCCGGCCGCGCCCGGCGGTCCGGTCCGCCTGGCCGGAACCGTCACCGCGGTCACCGCCGACAGCCTGACCGTCAAGGCCAAGGACGGCGCTGAGACCAAGCTCGGCCTGGCCAAGGGCTGGACCCTGATCACCACCAAGGAAGTGCCGCAGGACGCCATCAAGCCCGGCGGCTTCGTCGCCACCGCCAACCTGAACCAGGCCGACGGGGTCGGGCGCTCGATCGAGATCCGCCTGTTCGAGCCCGGCGCCAAGCTGGGCGAAGGCAGCCGCCCCATGGCCCAGCCCAACACCACCATGACCAACGCCAACGTCACCAAGGTCGAGAAGACCGCCGCCGGCCTGGAGATCGACGTCGCCTATCCGGGCGGCTCGCGCCACATCATCGTGCCGCCGGACGTGAAGGTGATCGCCTCGATCCCCACCGACACGGCGGCGCTGAAGGCCGGCGCCGAGGTGAACACCGTGGCCACGCGCGATCCGGACGGGTCGCTGAAGGTGGCGCGGGTGCAGATGAACTAGGGCCCCGCTCCAAGGCGGGCCAGGGTTAACGCCGCGTTAGAGCGGGTCCCGCATCAATCCCGGCGACGAGGAGAGCTGCATGACGCGCCTGGCCCTGGTGATGATCGCGCGGGACGAGGCCCCCCGGATCGCCCGCGCCCTGGCCAGCGCCAGACCCCACGTCGACCGGATGATCGTCCTCGACACCGGCTCGAACGACGACACCGCGGCCGTCGCCGCCGGCTGCGGGGCCGAGGTCCACGACTTCGTCTGGTGCGACGACTTCTCGGCGGCCCGCAACGCCGCCCTGGCCCGCTCCGACGCCGACTGGAACCTGATCCTCGACGCCGACGAGTGGCTGGAGCCGCCGGCGGCGGGACTGGACGCCCGAACCCTTTCCCCTGCCCCCGCCCGCCTGTTCATCGGCCAGGCGCAGGTGATGAGCCAGATCGAACAGGACGGCGCCGCGACCCTGGTCCGGTCCTGGATCCCGCGGGTGCTGCCGCGGGGCGTGACCTATCACGGGCGCATCCACGAACAGCCGGCCAGCAAGCTCGAGACCCGGCGCCTGCCTGTCCGCATCGGCCACGACGGCTATCTGCCGGAAAGCCTGGCCCGCAAGGCCGACCGCAACGAGGTGCTGCTGCTGCGGGAAATGCAGGCCAAGCCCGAAGACGCCTATCTGTGGTTCCAGCTCGGCAAGGAGCATCAGGCCCGGCGGCGATGGGCCCAGTCGGCCGACTGTTTCGTCAAGGCGCTGGCCCTGCGGCCGCCCCCGGGAGCGCCCTACCGCCACGCCCTGGTGGTCCGCGCCATCACCGTCCTGAAAATGGCCGACCGGCTGGAGGAGGCGATCGCCCTGGGCGACGAGGAACTGCCCAACTGGCAGCAGTCCCCCGACTTCTTCTTCGTCATCGGCGACCTCTATCTGGAATGGGCGTCGCGGCATCCGGAGCGGGCGGTGAAGGACTTCCTGCCGGTGGTCGAATACGCCTGGAAGAGGTGCCTGGAGATCGGCGAACGCGACGACCTCGACGGCGCCGTGCACGGCCGCGGCAGCCATATGGCGGCCCACAACCTGGCGGTCATGTTCGGCACTGTGGGCCTGAAGGACCTGGCCGACAAATACCAGTCGATGGCCGAGCGGCTGCGCGAGGCGGCCTGAGCGTCAGGCCGAAAACAGCGGGAACCGGTCCATCCCCGGGGTGATGTCGTAGGCGAAGTCCTGCTCCCGCATCGAAGGGTGGGTTTCCACGCCGATGTCGCAGTAGGCGCGCCGGACGTCGTCAGGGCGGACCCCATCGACCCGGATGACCCTCGCCCCCTCAATCGGATTCATCCGGCTGAGGACATGTTCGGCGACGCCCTGGCCGACCACGATCTGGCTGGCCCCCAGCTGCGCGCATTCCAGGAGCGCCGTCTCGAGGGCCGCCAGCACCGCCACGTCGTTGGCGTCGAAGCCGACCTCGGGCGTCGCCCCGTAGGCGTAGAGACGCCGCAGCAGCTGATAGGCGTTTGCCCAGTTCCCCCCGTTGGCCTGCAGGCGCGCGGCGACGGCCATGCGCTCGTTGACGAAGACCTGGATCGCCCCCCCGACCGCCAGACCGTCGGCGAAGGTGTCGGGGTTGCGCTGGCGGGCCAGGGAGGCCAGCCATTCCAGGCCGCCCCGGTACACGTCCCAGGACTCCATCGCCTCGCCGACGCCGACCTGGCCGCCCGACCACGAGGCGACCGTCGCGGCGACGTGGGGCTCGGGGCAGAACAGGACGTCGCCCTTGGCCAGGGCGTTGGCCAGCATCCAGAAGAAGCTGAAGACGAACCGCGGAACCGGGCCGGCGATGCCGGGCAGGACCGAGCGGCGCATCAGCCAGCATTCGGGAAACACGTGGTTCTCGATCGCGAACACCAGGCAGGCGCCGTACGCGCCCTGCTCGAAGCGGCTTTCACCCTCCAGGTGGTAGAACTTGCCGGCGACGGCGCCGCCCTTGGCCTCGTCGGTCAGGAACCAGGGCGCCTGGATCATGACCAGGGCGGGATCGTCGATCATCCGCCGCACATAGGCGAACAGCTGGTCGGGGATGGCCATGTCATCGTCGGCG
The DNA here is from genome assembly GCA_035493955.1 of Caulobacteraceae bacterium. Classification (GTDB taxonomy): domain Bacteria; phylum Pseudomonadota; class Alphaproteobacteria; order Caulobacterales; family Caulobacteraceae; genus NCED01. The sequence goes on from DATJHI010000006.1 coordinate 30,633, forward strand.
ATGCTGACCACGACCTCCCCGCGGGCCTGATGCAGGGTGGTCAGGATGTTGGGGTAGGCGCCGACGTTCCGCGGCTGGCGGGCGACCCGCATCCTCGGATAGAGGCCGGCGTAGCGGGCCAGGATCTGCGGCGTCTCGTCGGTCGAGCAGTTGTCCGACACCACCAGTTCGTAATCGAGCCCCGACGCCTCCAGGGCGGTCAGGTGGTGGGTCAGGTAGCGGTCCAGATAACGGGCCCGGTTGTAGGTCGCCAGGCACAGGCTGAGGCGGGGCGCGGGGGTCTCGATCGGCTCAGTCGGCAAGCCCCGGCTCCCCAAAAAACGCAGCCCGGTTCAGGCGCGCGCATCACCTTCGCAGGCGCGGGGGAGACTGGTCCGCGGGCGATGAGTCGTCAACGACGCCCGCCCCTTCCCCGGTTTCAGCCCCCGCGCTTCATGCTGATGATCCTGACCGGCGGGTCCAGGATCTGGCCCTTCATCTCCGGCAGCGAGGTCTTGCCGGGCGTCGGCAGGGCCAGGATTCTGCGCACGACGGGCATGCCGGCGACGACGGTCCCGAACGCAGCGAAGCCCTGGTTGTCGCCGGGCGCGCGCGGATGGGCGTCCAGATAGGGCTGCGGACCGGCGCAGATGAAGAAGTCCGACGTCGCCGACCCCGGGGCGTTGCGGGCCAGCGAGATGGTCCCGGCCCTGTGCCTGAGCCCGGTGACCTCGGTGCTTTCATGGGCGATCGGCCTGAACAGGCGGGCCTTGGGCGAGGCCGACCCCTGGATGGTCCCGGCCCCCGCCACGCCCGGCGTGCGCGACGCCCGATAGAAGATTCCGCCGTCGTATTTGCCGGCGTCGACGTAGCGCAGGAAATTGGCCGTGGTGATCGGCGCCTTGGCGGCCTCCAGCTCCACCACGATCACGCCATGGTCGGTCTGGATCGTCACCCTGGGCTTGGCGGCCGGCGCCGCCCGGGCCGAGGCCATCCCCGCAAGCCACAGGCCGGCGGCCGCCAGCAGGCTTCGACGTCCGACGCCCATCAGCCCTTCACCCGGTCGACCGTCTCGATCTCCGGGCAGGCCCTCAGGGCCGCGGCGATGTGGGTCAGGTGGCGGGCGTCCAGCACCTCCACGTCGATGTCGACGTCGAAGAAGTCCGACTGGCGGTGGTGCATGCGCAGGTTGAAGATGTTGCCCCCCGCCCCGCCGATCAAGGTGCAGGCCTGGCCCAGCACCCCCGGCGCGTTCTTGATGGTGGCGATGAGCTTGGCGCGGCTGATGGTGTTGCGCTCGGCCTCTGGGGTCCAGTGCAGGTCGCGCCACAGCTCGTCCTGGTCCTCGTATTCGGCCAGGCGCGGGCAGTCGATGGTGTGGACCGCCAGCATGTGGCCGCCCTCCCCGCCCTGCTGGATGCCGACGATGCGGTCCCCCGGCACCGGCGAGCAGCATTCGCCGAAGTGCAGCGAGGTGGCCGCGGTCATGCCGACCCCGCGCACGTAGAGGCGCGCGGCCTTGCCGTCCTCGATGCGGGTGCGCGCGGCCGCCGCCTCCCGCTCGGACGGCTTCAGTTCGGGGAAGACGGCGTCAAGGACCTGGCTGGGCGTCACCCGGCCGCGGCCCGCGGCCTCGAACAGCTCCTCGTCGTTGGCGATGGCGAAGCGGTCCAGGGCGGGGCGCAGGGAAACCCCGGCCAGGGCCCGTCCCGCCCGGGCGAAGGTCTGTTCGACCGCGGCCTTGCCCAGGCGCGCGAAGTCCTCGCGCTCGGTTTGGCGCATGTGGCGCCGGATGGCCGAGCGGGCGCGCCCGGTCACGGTGAGCGAGCGCCAGTCCGGCGGCACCACCCGCTGGGCCCCGCGGATCACCTCGACCATGTCGCCGTTGTTGAGCGGGGTGCGCAGGGGCTTCAGCTCGCCGTTGATCTTCACCCCGATGGCGGTGTCGCCCACGTCGGTATGGACGGCGTAGGCGAAATCCAGCGGCATGGCGCCGCGCGGCAGGCTGATCAGTTCGCCCTTGGGGGTGAACACGAAGGCCTGGTCGAGATACATCTCGAGCTTGGCGTGCTCGACCAGTTCCTCGGCGTCGCCGCCGTGTTCCAGCACCTGGACCAGGTGGCGAAGGTTGATCAGCGGATCGCGGCCGCCGCCGGCCTCGGCCGCGTCGGCGTCGAAGCCGTAGGCCCGGCCCTTGTAGCGCCAGTGGGCCGCCACCCCCTCCTCGGCCACCCGGTCCATGGCCTCGGTGCGGATCTGCATCTCGATGCGCATGCCCTTGGGCCCGACCACGGTGGTGTGGAGGGAGCGGTAGTTGTTGCGCTTGGGCGTGGAGATGTAGTCCTTGAACCGGTCCGGCACGCAGGGCCAGGTCCGGTGGATCACCCCTAAGGCCCGGTAGCACTCCTCCTCGGAATCGACGATCACCCGGAAGGCGTAGATGTCGGACATCTGGGAGAAGCCGACCGACTTGCGCTGCAGCTTGCGCCAGATCGAATAGGCCTGCTTCTCGCGGCCATAGACCCGGCCGGCCACGCCCGCCGCCTCCAGCCGGGCGGAGATTTCCCCCGACACCACCGAGACCGCCTGACCCTGGGCCCCGCGCAGTTGCTCCAGCCGGCGCAGGATGGCGTTGCGGGCCGAGGGGTTGAGGTGCTCGAACGCCAGCTCCTCCAGCTCCGAACAGATGCGATGGCAGCCGATCGACCGGGCCAGGGGTGCGTAGATGTCCAGGGTCTCGCGGGCGATGCGCTCGCGCTTGGCCGCGCTCTTGATGAAATAGAGCGTGCGCATGTTGTGCAGGCGGTCGGCCAGCTTGACCAACAGCACCCGCACATCCTTGGAAATGGCCAGGATGAATTTTCGCAGGTTCTCGGCGTTGCGTTTCTGGTCCGAGGCCAGCTCCAGGCGGGAGAGCTTGGTCACCCCCTCGACCAGCTCAGCCACCTCGTCGCCGAACAGCTCGGCCACGTCGTCCCGGGTGGCCTGGGTGTCTTCGATGACGTCGTGCAGCAGGGCCGTGACGATGGCCGCCGCGTCCAGCCGGTACTCGGTCAGGATGCCGGCGACCTCGATCGGATGGGCGAAATAGGGGTCGCCCGAGGCGCGCAGCTGGGCCCCGTGCATACGCATGGCGTAGACGTAGGCGCGGTTGAGCAGGGCCTCGTCGGCGGTCTGGTCGTAGCTCTTGACCCGCTCGATCAGCTCATATTGGCGCAGGTACTTGGGCGGCGGGCGCTTGGCCTTTGCGGGCGGGGGCGCCGGTTCGGGCCCGGGCTCGGCGAGCATGGCTTCCGCTTCGTGGGCGAGCGTTTGGGGCGGGACGGGTCCGACGACCTCAGGAACCGTCTCGATAAGGGAAGGAGCGTCTGCGCCCGGGGGGCTCAGTAGCGCTCCTCCTGGCCTCCGTCGCGGTCGCTCTGCAGCGCCCGGACGAGTTCCTGTTCGCTCATGTGCATATGCTGCGGGTCGGCCAGCAGCGCCAGGGTCTCGGCCTCTTCCTCGGCTTCGGTCCGCTCGTCGACCCGCTGCAGGGTCGAGATCAGGGTCTCGCGCAGGCTGTCCGGATCGACCGCTTCGTCGGCGATCTCGCGCAGGGCCACGACGGGGTTCTTGTCGTTGTCGCGGTCCACCACGATCGGGGAGCCGGTGGAGATCGCCCGGGCGCGATGAGCCGACAACAGCACCAGGCTGAAGCGGTTGGGGACCTTCTCGACGCAATCTTCGACGGTGACGCGGGCCATGGAATCCTCGGACGGCGGGTAGAACAGACCGAGATAAGGTTTCGGCGTTGCGAAAGCAATGACGAATGGCGCCTGCGGCCAGGGGGCGCTCCCTTCACCGCGGCCGCGCGTCCCGTCCCACCGTCGCGCCCGCCGCCAGCGCCGCCGCGGTCTCGCCGGTGACGGGATGGCGCCACTCCGGCGCGATCTCGGCCAGGGGGCCCATCACGAACAGCCGCTCCGCAGCCCGGGGGTGGGGCAGACGCAGGCCGGGCCGGTCCAGGACGGTCCGCCCGTGGGCGATCAGGTCGAGGTCGAGGGTGCGCGAGGCGTTGCGGACCTGGCCGCGCTCGCGGCCGAAGGCGGTTTCGATCCGATGGAGCGCTCCCAGGGCCTCGGTCGGCGAGAGCCTCGTCTCGACAAGCGCGACGCCGTTGAGGTAGTCAGGTCCGGTCGGATCGGGCCAGGCGGCCGAGCGCCACCAGGACGAGCGCTTCAGCACCGTCAGACCCGCCGCGTCGAACTGTGAGACGGCTTCGTCGAGGATCGCCTGCGAAGAGCCCCGCTCGCCGCCCAGATTGCTGCCCAGGGCCACCACCACCGCGTGGTCCCAGCCTATGGACCCCATGACCTTTTACCCCACCGACCGGATCGCATTGTTCATCGACGGCGCGAACCTGTACGCGGCCACCAAGGCCCTCGCCTTCGACATCGACTACCGCCGGCTGCTGGAGGAATTCCGCAAGCGCGGGGTCCTGGTCCGGGCCTACTACTACACCGCGCTGATCGAGGACCAGGAGTACTCGCCTCTGCGGCCGCTGGTCGACTGGCTCGACTACAACGGCTTCACCATGGTGACCAAGGCGGCCAAGCGCTTCGTCGATTCGGCGGGGGTCAGCCGGACAAAGGGCAACATGGACATCGAGATCGCGGTGGACATGATGGAGATCGCGCCGCACCTGGACCATGTGGTCCTGTTCTCGGGCGACGGCGATTTCCGCAGCCTGGTCGAGGCGGTGCAGCGCAGGGGCGTGCGGGTGACGGTGGTCTCGACGGTGAAATCCCAGCCGCCGCTGGTGGCCGACGAACTGCGGCGCCAGGCCGACACCTTCGTCGACCTCAGCGACCTTGCGTCCATCATCGGCCGGCCCCGCACGGGCGGAGCCGGCTACGGGGCCCCCCGCGGCGCCGAGATCAGCGAGGCCGAGCCGGATGCGGACGCCTGACGCGGCGCCGGCCCTGGCCCTGAGCGGACCGGAGCCGTCGCGCGATTGCCCGCTCTGCCCGCGACTGACAGCCTATCGCCAGGTCAACCGCGACGCCCATCCGGACTGGTTCAACGGACCGGCCCCCTCCTTCGGCGACCCGGCCGCGCGGCTGCTCGTCGTCGGCCTGGCCCCGGGGCGCACGGGCGCCAACCGGACGGGACGCCCGTTCACCGGCGACTACGCCGGGGTGCTTCTGTACGAGACCCTGGGCAAGTTCGGCTTCGCCAGGGGGCGGTTCCAGGCGCGGGTCGACGACGGCCTGGAGCTGACCGACTGCATGGTGACCAACGCCGTGCGCTGCGCCCCGCCCGGCAACAAGCCGCTGCCGATCGAGGAGGCGACCTGCCGGCCCTATCTCGCCCGCCGGATCGAGGCCCTGCCGCGCCTGCGCGCCATCGTCACCCTGGGCGACGTCGCCCGCCGGGGGGTGCTGCGGGCGATCGGGCTGAAGGCGGGGTCGGCCCCGGCCGGGCACGGAACCGAGACCCAGGTCGGGCCGTACCGGCTGTTCTCGAGCTACCACTGCTCGCGGCTGAACACGAACACCGGGAGGCTGACGCCGGCCATGTTCGAGGCCGTCTTCGCCGACGTCCGCGCTTTCCTGGACGCCTGAGGCATGGCCGCGTCCGAAGAGTCGGGGACCCTCCCCCCCAAGCGCGCCGGCCGGCAGGCCCTCGCCTTCATCTTCATCACCGTGCTGCTGGACATGCTGGCGCTGGGCATGGTGGCGCCGGTGCTGCCGAACCTGGTGAAAGGGTTTCTGCACGGGAACACCTCCTCCACCGCGGTGATCTACGGCCTGTTCCTCACCGTCTTCGCCCTGATGCAGTTCTTCTTCTCGCCGATGATCGGGTCGCTGTCGGACCGGTTCGGGCGCAGGCCGCTGATCCTGGCCTCGAACCTCGGCCTTGGACTGAACTATGTGCTGATGGCCTGGGCCCCCAACCTAGCCTGGCTGTTCGTGGGACGGGTGGTCTCCGGCGTCACCGGCGCGAGCTTCGGCACCGCTTCGGCCTATATCGCCGACACCACCCCGCCGGAGGAACGCGCCCATGCCTTCGGCATGCTGGGCGCCGCCTTCGGGGTGGGCTTCGTGCTGGGTCCCGCGATCGGGGGCTACCTGGGCGAATTCGACCCCAAGCTGCCGTTCTGGGTGGCGGCGGGGTTCAGCCTGGCCAACGCGGCCTATGGCCTGTTCGTCCTGCCGGAATCCCTGTCGAAGGCCTGCCGGCGCGGATTCTCCTGGAAGAACGCCAACCCGATCGGGGCGCTCAGTCTGCTGCGTCGCCACCTGGAGCTCCTGGGCCTCGCCGGCGTGGTGTTCCTGTCCAACCTGGCCCAGGTGTCCCTGGGCTCGATCGTGGTGCTTTACGCCACCCACCGATACGGCTGGTCCACCGGCAAGGTGGGCGCGACCATGGCCGTGGTCGGGGTGGCCCTGATCGTCGTCCAGGTCGGGGTGGTGGGCCGCGCCGTGCGCCGGTTCGGGGCTCGTGCGTCCCTGATCTGCGGCCTCTGCTTCGGCGCGGCGGGGCTCTACATCGCCGGCTTCGCCCGCACCGGCGAGATGTTCTGGCTCGGCATCCCGGTCCTGGCGCTGTGGGGGATTTCCGGCGCGGCGGCCCAGGGCATCATCACCCGCCACGTCTCGTCGTCGGAACAGGGCCAGCTGCAAGGCGCGACGGCCAGCCTGGTGGCCATAGCCGAGGTGATCGGGCCCTCGATCTTCACCCTGACCTTCGCCTATTTCGTCCGGCCGGGCATGCCGGCCGGCCTGGCCGGAGCGCCCTTCCTCCTGGCCGCGACCATCCTAGCGGCGGCCGCGGTGCTGGCCTTCGTCGTGACCCGGGGCGAACGGGACTACCAGCCGCCGACGGAATAGCGGTCCGGGCCCCTCAGCCCTTGTCCCGCATCAGCCGGGCCTTGTCCCTGGCCCAGTCGCGGTCGGCCTCGACCTGGCGCTTGTCGTGGATCTTCTTGCCCTTGGCGACGGCGAGCTCGAGCTTGGCGCGGCCCTTGTCGTCGAAATAGAGCTTGGTCGGCACCACCGTGCGGCCCTCGCGCTGGATCGCCCCGATCAGCTTGTCGATCTGCTTGCGGTGCAGCAGCAGCTTCCTGTGGCGCTTGGGCTCGTGGTTGAAGCGGTTGGCCGGTCCGTATTCGGGGATGTAGGCGTTGATCAGGATGAACTCGCGCCCCTCCGCCGAGGCGTAGGATTCGGCGATGTTGGCCCGGCCCAGGCGCAGGGCCTTGACCTCGGTCCCGGTCAGGACGATCCCGGCCTCGATCGTCTCCTCGAGGAAATAGTCGAACCGGGCGCGGCGGTTCTCGGCGATGAGCTTGGTCATGCCGCTAATGTAGGAGCCCCGCTTCGCGCATGGCCTCCAAAATCGCCGGCCGCACCGATTCGGCGCAGGGCGTCACCGGCAGCCGCACCTCGTCGGTCGAAAGACCGAGCGCCGACAGGGCGAACTTGGTCGGCGACGGGCTGGAGTCCAGGAACAGCGCCCGGTGCAGCCGCATCAGCCGGTCCTGGTAGGCCAGGGCGGTGGCGAAAGCCCCCTGCATCGCCGCCTCCATCATGGCCGAGAAGGACTCGGGCGCGACATTGGCGGTGACCGAAATGCAGCCGTGGCCGCCGTGGGCCATGTAGCCCAGGGCCGAAGGATCGTCGCCCGACAGCATGACGAAGTCGGGGCCGCACTCCAGGCGCATCAGGCTGGCGCGCCCCAGATCCCCGGTGGCGTCCTTGACCCCGACGATGTTGGGCAGCTTGGCCAGCCGGACCATGGTCTCGTTGGCGACGTCCGAACCGGTGCGCGAGGGGACGTTGTAGACGATGATCGGCAGCTGCACCGCGTCGTTGATCGCCCGGTAGTGCTGGTAGATCCCCTCCTGGCTCGGCCGGTTGTAGTAGGGGCTGACCACCAGGGCCGCGTCGGCGCCCACCGTCTTGGCGTGGCGGACCAGTTCGATCGCCTCGTCGGTGGCGTTGGAGCCGGCGCCGGCGATCACCGGGGTGCGGCCGCCGGCGACCTCGATGCACAGTTCGACCACCCGGCGGTGCTCGTCGTGCGACAGGGTGGCGGTCTCGCCGGTGGTGCCGACCGGGACCAGCCCGTGGACCCCGCCGGCGATCTGGCGCTCCACCAGGCGGCGGAAGGTCGCCTCGTCGAGTTCTCCGTCGCGGAACGGCGTGACCAGCGCCGGAATGGCGCCGCGGAACAGGGGCTGGGACATGAAGCGGAGGCCTCGGCTTCACCGGGTTGTGACCGGCGGGTGCTTGCAGTGCGACAATTCGTTAGCGCGCAGAGAATATCGGTCTGCACCGCTTGCCCGCAACTGCGGCGCAGCTCAAGGCTTGATTGGGGGGCGTAGATTGACGGAGGAGTTGGGTCAGTGACGGCGTTTTCTCGTAAAGGCTGGGCGGTCAGGGCCGCCGCGGCGACCGTCCTGGCCATGGCCTGCGTCCAGGCCGACGCCCAACCGCCTTCGAACGATCAGGTCCAGGCTTCCCCCGCCCCGCCCCCTTCCCTCGGCCGGCCGGCGGCGACGGCCGCCACGCCAGCGCCCTACGCCGCCGCCGCATCCCTCGACCCGGCCGACAGCACCCGCCTGAGGCAGGCGATCCAGGCCGCCCAGTCGGGGGACACCGACTCTGCGCGCAGCGCCTCGGCCGCCATCTCCAACCCCATCGCCCGGCGGCTGGTGCTGTGGGCGATGATCGATTCGGCCGGGACCAACCTCAATTTCTTCGACCTCGACAGCGCCAAGCGGGAACTGTGGGGCTGGCCGCGCTCGGCCCGCCGCCAGAACGCCGCCGAGAAGGCGATCGAGGCCGCGGGCCTGGCGCCGCAACGGGTGGTGGACTGGTTCGAGGGCAAGGAGCCGGAGACCGCCGAGGGGGCCATGGCCCTGGCCGCGGCCTATCAGCAGCTCGGCCGCACGGGCGACGCCCAGACCCTGATCCGCACGGTCTGGCGCAACCGGGTGTTCGAGGCCGACCCCCAGGCGCGGATGATGTCGCGCTTCGCCGCCTTCCTGACTCCGGACGACTATTCGGCCCGCCTCGACCTGTTGCTCTATGGACCGCAAGGCCCCGCCGCCAAGGCCCTGATGGACATGGTCGGCCCGGACCAGCGCGCCCTGGCCGAAGCGCGGATCGCCCTTCGGGCCAACCGCAACGACGCGACCGACATGGTCGCCCGCGTTCCCGCCGCCCTGCAGAACGATGCGTCCCTGGCCTTCGACCGGGCCCGCTATTACCGCAAGCACAACCTCGATTCCCTCGCCGTCGGCCTGGTGCGCAGCTTCCCCGCCGCGCCGCAGACCTACCCCGCCGCCTCGAACCAGATCTGGGTCGAGCGCCGGGCGCTGATGATGACCCAGCTGCACGCCGGCGACATGCAGGGCGCCTATGCGGCGGTGACCAACCACGGCCTGCCCCTGGGCGAGGACTATACCGAGGCCGAATTCTTCGCCGGCTGGATCGCCCTGAAGAAGCTGAACAATCCGGCCGAGGCGGCCGAGCATTTCGCCAACATCCAGCGGGCGGGCTCGTCCCCGATCACCCTGAGCCGGGCGCTCTACTGGCGCGGCCGCGCCGCCGAGGCCACGGGCGACGCGGCCGGAGCGCAGCGTTTCTGGACCGAAGGGGCCCGCTACTACACCGCCTTCTACGGCCAGCTGTCGGCGGAGAAGGCCGGCCAGACCACCATCACCCTGAGCCGCGACCCCGTCCCCACCGCCGAGGACCGCGCCCGGTTCGAGGGCCGCGACCTGGTGCGCGCCGCCCGCATGCTGGCGGACGCCGGCCAGCGCGACCTGTTCCGGACCTTCGTGCTGACCCTGGACGACCAGGTCCCGTCGGCGGAGGAGCTGGCGCTGCTGGTCGACATGGCGCGCCTGTACGGCGACCAGGACCTGGCCATGCGGGTCGTACGCGCCGGTGCGGTGCGCGGCCTCTACCTGCCCGAACGGGGCTATCCGGTCCGCAGCGTGCCTCCCGTCGCCGGCGCACCGGAACCGGCCCTGGTCCACGCCATCATCCGCCAGGAGAGCGGCTTCGATCCCGGCGTCCGTTCCGGCGCCGGCGCCCGGGGGATGATGCAGCTGATGCCCGCCACCGCCTCCAACGTGGCCCGCAAGCTCGGCATCGGCTATTCGGCCGACCGGCTGGGCGATGCGGACTACAACATGAGCCTGGGCGCGGCCTATCTGGGCGACCTGGTCCAGAGCTTCTCCGGCTCCTACGTCATGGCGGCCGCCGCCTATAACGCGGGGCCCGGCCGTCCGGCCCAATGGGCGGCCGAGTGCGGCGACCCCCGCGGCGGCGCGGCCGATCCGTCCGACTTCATCGAATGCATCCCCTTCGCCGAGACCCGCAACTATGTGATGCGGATCATGGAGGCGACCCAGGTCTATCGCGCCCGGATGAACGGGGGGACGGCGCCCCTGATGGCCATGGCCGACCTAAGGCGCGGCGCCTGGGGGACGACGCCGCCCCCGGTCCCCTATCAGATCGCCAGCAACGGCCCCACGCCCTATCCGGCCGCGGGCGGCGACGGCTCAGGCCCGGTCCCCTACGCGGCCCTCGCCCAGCGCAGCGCCGTCGAGAACAGCCTGCGCGAACAGCCCCGGATCAACGTTGCCGCCCGAAGCGACGACAAGGGCTGTGCGCCCGTCAAGGTCAAACGGGGCGCCAAGGCCAAGACCAAGGCGGTCTGCAAGCAAGGCGGCAAGACCAAGGCTTCCGCCGGGCTCAAGCACAAGGCGAAGGTGACGAAAGCCAAAGCCAAGGGCGGCAAGAGCGGCCCGGTCCGACGCCACAAGGCCCGCCGATAGACGCGGCCGGTTGATCGCGAAGGTCAGCTCCCCCGGCGAGGGCGCCATCAAGGCGTCGCAGAGGCTGCGGCCGCCGGGCGGATTGGACAGCCGGGTTCCCGCCGCCAAGCTGCGCGCGTAGTCGTCGAAGCCTTCAGGCTCCACAGAATGTATCCTGGTCGCGGGGGAAAGGGCCTCGAAGGCGAGCGCGACCCCGGCGATCAGGCCGCCGCCCGAGACCGGGCACAGCACGACATCGGCCGGGGCGCCCAGTTCAGCCAACTGCTCGGCCGCCTCCAGCCCGACCGTGCCCTGGCCGGCGACGATGTGGAAATCGTCGAAGGACGGGACCACCACCGCCCCGCGCTCGGCGGCGATCCGCCCGGCGATGGCCTCGCGCGATTGGGTGTAGCGGTCGTAGGTCACGACCTCGGCGCCCAGCGCCCTGGTCGCCTCCATCTTCACCGCCGGAGCGTCCGACGGCATGACGATCAGCGCCGGGCAGCCGACCATACGCGCAGCCTGGGCCACCCCTTGCGCATGGTTGCCGGACGAGAAGGCCACCACCCCCGCCTCGCGCGCGGCCGCGCTCAGCCGCGACAGCCGGTTGTAGGCGCCGCGGAACTTGAACGAGCCGGTGCGTTGCAGCGGCTCGGCCTTGATGAACACCCGCCCGCCGACGAAGGCGTCCAGGGCGTCGGATCGCAGCAGGGGGGTGCGGACGGCGTGGCCGGCGAGCTGGGCGGCGGCGTCCCTTATGTCGGCGAAGGTCGGCAGGGCGCCCAATTCAGCCGGCCAGCAGACCGTTGAACAGGCTGTCGAGCATCTGGGCCTTCATCTTCTGGGGCGTCGCGGTCCAGTCGAACCTCGGCTGGGTCAGGAGCAGCGACACCAGGCCATGGGTTCCGGCCCAGAGGGTCTCGCCGACCAGGTCCACGTCGGCGCAGCGCAGCCGGCCCGCCGCGCCAATGGCCTCGACCGCTTCGCGGAAGGGTTCGTAGCAGCGCTTGCCCAGCGCATACATCGCCGCGACCTTCTCTTCCGACAGCGCTCCCGGCGGCGTCGCGAACACCAGCTGATAGGCGTTGGGGTTGTCGAGGCCGAACTGCATGTAGGCGTCGAGCATCTCGCGCACGCGGTCCAGCGGATCGCGGGTCTTGGCGGCGATCGCGTCGTTCTGGGCGATCAGCTGGGCGAAGGCCTGTTCGCAGATCTCGATCAGGATCTCGCTCTTGTCGCTGAAGTGCATGTAGAGGGCGGTGGACGACACCCCGACCTCGTCGGCGATCTTGCGGATCGTCGCCCCATGATAGCCTTCGCGGACGAAGATCCGTTCGGCCGCGTGGAGGATTTCTCCCCGCCTCAGGTGTCCGGCCCCCTTGGCCTTGCGAGCGGACTTCAAGCTCTTCTCACCGGCAAACGTCACCAAGGCGCTCCAAGCAAATCGCCACCCGGCGCGACGCCGTCGTTTTGGCGAGACTGCACTAGCAGCCAAGCGGTTTTGAGGTAAGTGGCCCGCGCAGCCTGGACGGTTCAACGTCCGCGTCCTAAAGCCGCGCGTGTGCAGCCTGTTCTGAGCCCCGAACCCATCGCCCTGCGGACCCGCGCCTGGGACGACTACGCCTTGCTGGACTCCGGCGGCGGAAGGAAGCTGGAGCGCTACGGCCGCTTCTCGGTGGTCCGGCCCGAACCGCAATGCTGGTGGACGCCGCGGCTGGCGCCCGAAACCTGGGCCAAGGCGGACGCGGTGTTCGACCCCGCCCCGGCCGACGAGGACGACGGCCGCTGGCGGTTTTCGGGCCGCCCGCCGGAAAGCTTTCCCCTGCGCTGGGGACCGGCGCGGTTCAACGCCCGCTTCACCGCCTTCCGCCACCTGGCCTTCTTCCCCGAACAGGCGGCCAACTGGGCCTGGCTGCAGCAGGCGGTCGAGGCCCCCGGCGCCGGACAGCCGCGCGTGCTGAACCTGTTCGGCTACACCGGCGTGGCCAGCCTGGTGATGGCCTCCGCCGGGGCGCATGTGACCCATGTGGACGCCTCCAAGAAGGCCATCGGCTGGGCGCGGGAGAACTGCACCTTGTCGGGCCTGGACGATCGGCCGGTCCGCTGGATCTGCGAGGACGCGCGCAAATACCTCGCCCGCGAGGTCCGGCGGGGCTCCAAGTACGAGGGCATCCTGTTGGACCCGCCGAAATACGGGCGCGGCCCCGGCGGGGAGGTCTGGCGGCTGTTCGAGGACCTGCCCGAGGTGATGGCGATGTGCGCCGAGCTGCTCTCGGACGACGCGCGCTTCCTCCTGCTCAACGCCTATGCCGAGCGGATCTCCGGCCTGTCCCTGGCCCACCTGACCGCAGGCGCGCTGAAGGGCCGCGGCGGGACGGTCGACTGGGGCGAGCTCGACCTCTGTGAAGGCGGGGACGGCCGCGAGATCGGCCTGTCGTTCTTCGCGCGCTGGCGCGCCGCATGACCGGGCCGTCCGTCCGCCAGATCACCTCCCTCGCCAACCCGACGGTGAAGGCCGCCCGGGCATTGCATCTGCGGAAGGAGCGGGACGAATCGGGCCTGTTCCTGGCCGAAGGCCTGAAGATCGTCGCCGAAGCCTTCGACCTCGGCCGCACGCCGAAAATCCTGATGTACGGTCCCGACGCGGCCGACCATTCGCTGCTGAAGCGCATCGCCGCGGCCACGGCCACGGCCGGCGGCGAGGTGATCGAGGTCCACCGCGACATCCTGGAAAAGGTCTCCCGCCGCGACAATCCCCAGACGGTGGTGGCGGTGTTCGAACAGGTGTTCACCCCCCTGGCGGCCCTGCAGCCCGGGGCGGGGTGCTGGGTCGCCCTCCAGGCCGTGCGCGATCCGGGCAACCTGGGGACCATCGTGCGCACCGCCGACGCCGCCGGCTGCGGCGGGGTGCTGCTGGTGGGCGACTGCTGCGACCCCTATTCGGTCGAGGCGGTGCGGGCGACCATGGGCTCGATCTTCGCCGTCCCCCTGTTCAAGGCCACGGCGGCCGAATTCCTGGCCTGGCGGGCGAGTTGGCCCGGTTCGGTGGTAGGCACCCTGCTCAGCGCCGTCACCGATTACCGCGCCGCCGACTACCGGCGTCCCACCCTGATCCTGATGGGCAACGAACAGGCCGGCCTGCCGCCGGACCTGGCCGCCGCCTGCGACGTCACGGTGAAGATCCCCATGCGCGGCCGGGCCGACAGCCTGAACCTGTCGGTGGCGACGGGGATCATGATCTACGCAGCCACCGCGTGAGCTCCGCGCGCCGGCAGGTCGGCCTGGCCGGGGCGGTCCTGGCCTTCGGGGCGGCCCTGGCGGCGGTCGGGGGCCTGGTCGGAGCGGTCTGGCCCTGGGCCGACGCTCTGAACCACTTCGCTCCGGTCTGGCTGGTCCTGGCCTGGACCGGCGGGCTTTCGGCGCGGTTCCTGCTGGCCCCCGGCCGGGTCCGCGGCGGGGCGACGGTGGCGGCGGCCCTGGCCGTCATGGTCGCCGGCGCGCCCATGGCGGTGGAGGCGTACCAGGCCGAAACCGAGCCGGCGCCCGGCCCCGCCGCCCTGACTATCCTGAGCTTCAACCGTTGGTGGGACAGTCCGGACGGGGCGCGCCAGGCCGCGGCGATCCGGGCGTCGGGGGCGGACCTGGTGGCCCTGCAGGAAGCGGACGGCTTCGCCGCCGAGGCGGCCGCGATGAAGGACCTCTATCCCTACCAGTTGTTCTGCGGCGGCCGCTGCGACACGGCGATCCTGTCCAAGCGGCCGTTCCTGGCCACCGGCCGCGAGGACCACGCCAGGTGGGGACCGGGCGGCACCGACTTCCTGTGGGCGCGCACCACCGCGGCGGACGGGCGGCCCGTGACCCTGGCGACGGCGCACCTGTACTGGCCGATCCCGCCCTGGCTCCAGCGCTATCAGCGGGCGCGGATCGCGGCCCAGATCGCCGCCCTTCCCCACGACGAGCTGGTCCTGACCGGGGACCTCAACCTCACCCCGTGGTCCTTCACCCTGCGCGGCTTCGACCGGACCCTGGCCCCCTTGACCCGGCGCACCCACGGCCTGCTCAGCTTTCCCGCGACCTGGCCGGTCCCGGTGCTGGCCCTGGACCAGGCCTACGCCGGCCCAGGCTGGCGGACGGTGGACGTGCGGACCCTGCCGCGGGCGGGGTCGGACCACTATCCGCTGCTGGTGCAGCTGAAGCGTTGATTCGCGGCCCCGCCCGCCTCACGTCCCGCGCGGTTTCGCCCGCGCGGTCGGCGGCGCGGTCAGCGGGTCCTCCGGCCAGACGTGGCGGGGGTAGCGGCCCTTCATCTCGGTGCGGACGTCCTTCCACGAGCCGCGCCAGAAGCCGGGCAGGTCCTTGGTCACCTGCACCGGGCGGTGGGCGGGGGACAGCAACGCCAGGGTCAGGGGCTCGGCGCCCACCCGCGGATGCTCGCTGACGCCGAACAGCTCCTGCACCCGCACCTCCACCCGCGGCCCGCCCTCGGCGGCGTAGTCGATGGCGAAGCTGTTCCCCGTCGGGGCGGTGAAGCGCGGCGGCGCGGCGCGGTCGAGGGCGCGTTGCTGCTCCCAGGGGACCAGGGCGCGCAGGGCCGCCTCCAGGGCGTCGGGGGAAAGCTGGGCCAGGGACGAGCGCCCCTCCAGGAGCGGGGTCAGCCATTCGTCCAGGCGCTCGATCAGGGCCTCGTCGGAAAGGTCGGGCCAGGTCTCCGCGTCCAGGCGGCGCAGGAAGGCGACGCGGTGGCGGAGGGCGGTCGCCGCCTCCCCCCACGACAGGGCCGACAGACCTTCACGGCGGACCAGGGCGGCCAGGGCGCGGGCGAGGAGCGCCGGGTCGGGCCGTTCGATCAGCCGTTCCTCCAGGGTCAGGGCGCCGAGGCGCCGCACCCGTTTGGCGCGGAGCTTGCCTTGGGCGTCGGCCTCGAGCCGGTCCTCGGTCTCGATCCGATGGGCGAAGGCGGTCTCCAGCTCGGCCGGGTCGAGGGGGCCGGCCAGCAGGATGCGGTCGCGGGCCGCCCCGCCGCCCAGCTCGCCCACCGCCAGCCACGGCTCGCGGGCCAGGGCGTCGTGCGGCTCCAGATAGACCCCGCGCCCGCCGGCCAGCCGGTATTCGCCGGGCTTGCCGCGGGCCTTGGCGATGCGTTCGGGATAGGCCTCGGCCAGCAGCACCGCGTCGCCGACGCCCTCCCCGCCCCGGCCCTTGCCGGCCGCGGCGGCCCAGCGGGCGGCGAGGGTGCGGGCGTCCCGGGCGCGCGGGGAGCGGTCGGCCTCGAACCGCTCCAGCCGCTCGGTCAGGTTGGCGCCGGTCCCCCCAAGGCCGCGTTCGGACAGCACCGCGGCGATCTTGGCCGCCCGCTCGCCCGCCCCGGCCGCCGCCCCGACCGCGACCATGTGGGCCAGGCGCGGCGGCAGCGGCAGGCGCGCCAGGAGCCGCCCGTGGGCCGTCAGCTCGCCCCGGGCGTCCAGGGCCTCCAGCCGGTTCAGGAGGCTCCGCGCCTCGGCGAAGGCGCCGGCGGGGGGCAGGTCGAGGAAGGCCAGGCTGGCGGGGTCCTTGGCTCCCCACTGGGCCAGGGCCAGGGCGAAGCCGGAAAGGTCGGTCTCCAATATCTCCGGCCGGGCGAAGGGCGTGAGGGCGCGGGTCTCGGGCTCGTCCCACAGGCGGTAGCAGACGCCCGGTCCGGTCCGTCCGGCCCGGCCCCGGCGCTGGTCGGCGGCGGCCTGACTGACCCTCACCGTCTCCAGCCGGGTCAGGCCGCTGGACGGGTCGTAGCGGGGAACGCGGGCGAAGCCGGCGTCGACCACCACCCGCACCCCCTCGATGGTCAGGCTGGTCTCGGCGATGGCGGTGGCCAGCACCACCTTGCGCTGGCCGGGGGGCGCGGGCTCGATCGCCCGGTCCTGCGCGCCGGGCTCCAGCGCGCCGTAGAGGGGGGCGAGGACCACCCCGGCCGGAAGACGTTCGGCCAGCAGGGCCTCCACCCGGCGGATCTCCCCCTGGCCGGGCAGGAACACCAGGACGCCGCCGGTCTCCTCCGCCAAGGCCTTGCGCACGGCCCTGGCGGCGCTGTCCTCCAGCCGCGCCGCCGGGTCGCGGCCCAGGTAGCGGGTGTCGACGGCGTGGGCGCGGCCTTCGGAACGGATCACCGGCGCATCGCCCAGCAGCGAGGCGACGCGGGCCCCGTCCAGGGTTGCCGACATCACCAGGAGGCGCAGATCGTCGCGCAGCAACCCTTGCGCGTCGCGGGCGAAGGCCAGCCCCAAGTCGGCGTCCAGGCTGCGCTCGTGGAACTCGTCGAACAGCACCGCGGCGACGCCGTCCAGGCCGGGGTCGTCGAGGATCGTGCGGGTGAAGACCCCCTCGGTGATCACCTCCACCCTGGTGCGGGACGAGACCTTCGACTGCATGCGCACGCGAAAGCCCACGGTCTCGCCGACCGCCTCGCCCAGGGTCGACGCCATGCGCGCGGCGGCGGCCCGGGCGGCAAGGCGCCGGGGCTCCAGCACGATGATCCGCCGGCCCTGCGCCCACGGCTCGTCCATCAGCGCCAAGGGGACCACGGTGGTCTTGCCGGCGCCGGGGGGCGCGACCAGCACTGCGCAGGTCCCGCCGGCGAGGGCCGCCTTCAGGGGATCGAGGGCGTCGTGGATGGGAAGAAGCACAAACGGGTCCCGTGACCGCCACAACGCCGGCGCCAGCCCCTACTCCGCCGGGAGGGTCTTGCTCTCATGGTAGCGCGAATGGCGGTAGGCGTAGGTGAAATAGACCACCAGGCCGATGGCCATCCAGACGAACAGCCGTAGCCAGGTCGGAGCCGGCAGGCCGCTGATCAGGAAGACGCACCCCGCCGCGCCCAGGGGAGCGGTGACCCAGACCAGCGGGGTCTTAAAGCTGCGCGGCAGGTTCGGCTCCTTGATGCGCAGGAACAGCACGCCGCCGCAGATCAGGGCGAAGGCCAGGAGGGTGCCCATCGACACCAGTTCGCCCAGGACCGCGATGGGGAAGAGGCCCGCGACCAGGCCCGCCGCGGCGGCGGTGATGGCCGTGCCCCAGATCGGGGTGCGGGTCCTGGGATTGACCGTCCCGAACATCGGCGGCAGCAGGCCGTCGCGGGCCATGGCGTAGAAGATGCGCGACTGCCCGTAGAGCAGGGACAGGATGGTCGAACCGAGGCCGATGGCGACGGCGACGTTCACCGCCTGCCGCAGCCAGCCCAGGCCGGGCACATTGCCCAGGGCGATGGCCACCGGCGCCTCGTTGTTGAGGCTGGCGTAAGGCGCGATGCCGGTGATGACCAGGGACATCAGGATATAGAGCAGGGTGCAGATACCCAGCGAGGCCAGGATGCCGATGGGCATGTCCCGCTGCGGGTTCTTGGCCTCCTGTGCCGCCGTGGAGACGCTCTCGAAGCCGATGTAGGCGAAGAAGATCACCCCGGCAGCGGTCAGGATGCCGGGCAGGCCGAAGTGCCCTTGCACGTCGGTGGCCGTGGGCTCGATCCGCGGCGGGATCAGGGGATGCCAATAGTCCGGGTGGATATGGCCGAAGCCGACGGCGATCACCGCCAGCACCACCATGATCTTCAGGCTGACGATGACGTTGTTGACCACGGCGCTCTCGGTGACGCCGGTGATCAGAAGCCCCCCCATCAGGCAGACGATGGCCACGGCCGGCACGTTCAGCACCGACCCCGTCGCCACCAGATGGCTGCCGTCGAAGGTGTAGGGCGCCGAGCTCCAGACGTGGGGAAGGCCGAGGCCGAAGCCCTGCAGCATGTCGTTGAAATGTCCCGACCAGCCGGCCGCCACCGTGGCGGAGGCCAGGCCGTATTCCAGGATCAGATCCCAGGCGATCAGCCAGGCGATGAACTCGCCCAGGGTGGCGTAGGTGTAGGTATAGGCCGACCCCGAGACCGGGATCATCGAGGCCAGCTCGGCGTAGCACATGGCCGCGAAGGCGCAGACGACGCCGGCGAGCACGAAGGACAAGACGATGCCGGGCCCGGCGTTGATCGCCGCCTGCTGGCCGGTGAGCACGAAGATGCCCGCGCCGATCACCCCCCCGATCCCCAGCAGGGTCAGGGAGGCCGGGCCCAGCCCTCGCTTGAGGACGTGGTCTCCCTGCTCGCTGGCTTGGGCCAGCAGCACCTCGATCGGCTTCTTGGTGAACAATTTCATGGTGAAAGCGGACCCCTCCCCGGCCCGGAACGACGGACCGCCTATTGGCGAGGATAGACAGGGGTTGGCCGCCTCCGCAACGGCCGAGGCCCATGACGTCGCACCACGTTTTTCTTACCGTCTCCGATGCATAAATCTCGACAGCACCCCCCATTTCAGGGCGATCTGGTGCTCACCGAAGCATTTCAGGCATGAAATGCGCCAGTCACGCCGACTTGACATGATCTGTTCATGAGCCCGCCGATGGATGACGCCGCCGCCTCAGCCAACACCCCGCAGATCCCCGGGCGAATCGTCGTGGTCGACGACGACCCGGGCATCCGGGACGTGGTCCACGATTTCCTCACCCGCCACGGCTACGACGTGGAGACCGCCGCCGACGCGGCCGGATTGAACCGCGCCCTGGCCCGCGGCCACGTGGACCTGGTCGTCCTCGACGTCATGCTGCCGGGCGAGGACGGGCTGGCGGTGTGCAAGCGCCTGGCCGCCTCCGAAGGGCCGGCGGTGATCATGTTGAGCGCCATGGGCGAGGAGACCGACCGCATCGTCGGCCTGGAGCTCGGCGCCGACGACTATCTGCCCAAGCCCTGCAACCCCCGCGAACTCCTGGCGCGGGTTCGGGCGGTGCTGCGCCGCCGGGGCGAGCAGAGCCAGAGGTCGGACTCCCAACTGGGCGCCACCTGCGAATTCGCCGGCTGGCGGCTGGACCTGGTGCGGCGCGAACTGCGCTCGCCGGACGGGGTGGTGGTGAACCTGTCGGGGGGGGAATTCTCGCTGCTGCGCGCCTTCGTCGAACGGCCGCAGCGGGTGCTGACCCGCGACCAGCTTCTCGACCTGGCCCGGGGGCCGGATTCCGACGCCTACGACCGGGCTATCGACGTGCAGATCAGCCGGCTGCGGCGCAAGCTGGACGACGGCGGGTCGGGGGCGGAGTTGATCCGCACCATCCGCAATGAAGGCTATATGTTCATGGCCAAGGTCGTGCGTCGGTGAACCCGGCCGACGGCAAGGTAAGACGGCTCGGTCTCCGGCTCAGCCTGCCCCTGTTCGCCCAGGTGCTGAGCCTGGTGCTGCTGAGCGTTCTGGCCGCCGAAGGACTGAACCTTTGGATCCTGTTCCAGTCTCCCCAGGCTCCGCCGGACATTTATCTGGCGTCCGAGGTGGTGACCGCGATCCAGAAGAACGCTCCCACGCCGACCCAGAACGGCCAACCCCTGCTGGTCCGGGTTCTGCGGGCGGGCGACGAACCGCGTCAGGGCGGGCAACGCTTCGAGCGCTTCCTGGCCGACGAGGTGGCGCAGCGCCTGAACAGGCCGTCCGACGACGTGCGGGTGGCCCTGGTGCTGGACCCGCACAGCCCCGCCCGCCAGACCGTGGGCCTGGTGCGCCGGCTGATCGGGGCGCGCCGGCTTCAGCACGGCGAGAATCCCTTCATCACCGGCTCCTTCACGGTCGGCGTACGCCAGCCGGGCGGCCGCTGGCAGGTGGTCGAACCCCAGCGGCACGGCCTGCTGACCCCCTGGCAGACCCGTATGCTGCTGTGGTTCACCATCACGGCCCTGGCCCTGGCCCCGGTGGCCTATCTGTTCTCGCGGCGGCTGGCCGCCCCGATCGCCGCCTTCGCCCAGGCCGCCGAGCGGCTCGGCCGCGACCCCAACGCCCCGCCCATGAAGCTGAAGAGCGTCGGCGGGGAACTGAAGATCCTGGTCACCGCCTTCAACGAAATGCAGGATCGCCTGGGCCGTTATGTCCAGGACCGCACCGCCATGATCGCGGCGGTGGCCCACGACCTGCGCACGCCCCTCACCCGCCTGCGCTTCCGGGTCGAAGGCGTTCCCGAACCGCTGCGCACCAAGATGACCTCGGACATGGAGCAGATGGACGCCATGATCGGGGCGACCATGGCTTTCGTCCGCGACGCCACCCAGACGGGCGAACGCTGCAAGCTCGAGCTGTCGTCGCTGGTGCAGAGCATCGCCGACGAGATGGCCGACACCGGCGCCGACGTGACGGCGGAAAGCCAGGGCCCCGTGGTGATCGAGGGCGACCCCATCGCCCTGCGCCGTCTGGTCGCCAACCTGCTCGAGAACGCGGTCAAGTTCGGCGAGCGGGCCCGGGCGCGGGTCTATACAAGCAACGCCACCGCCGTGATCGAGATCGACGACAACGGCCCGGGCCTGGCCGCGGCCGACCGCGACAAGGTGTTCGAACCCTTCTATCGCGGCGAACCCTCCCGCTCGCGCGAGACCGGGGGCGCGGGCCTGGGGTTGGCGGTGGTGCGTTCGGTCGCCCGAGCCCATGGCGGCGACGCCGTGCTGGAGAACCTGCCCGGCGGGGGCCTGCGCGCCCGGGCCAGCCTGCCGATCTGACCGGCCGCAATTTCACCGCTCATCCCGGCGAAGCCATTGGCCTAGCCGTTTCTCGTAGGGTTCGCGCCGGATGAACAACAAAGCCTGGGCCCCGGCCGCTGCGGCGATCGTCCTCCTGCTCGGCGGCTGCGCCTCCGAACCGTCGCCGCCGGCGCCCGGCCTCGGCGGGCCCCAGGACGGGGTAGGCGGACGCGGCGGCGCGGAACTCAACCTGTTCATCAGCCCGGCGGGCAAGCCCTATCGCGGACGGGCGGGCGAGCCCTATCCTTCGGCCGCGTGGTTCGCCCAGGCCGACAAGGATCATGACGGGCGGCTCAGCCTCGAGGAATTCCGCGCCGATTCCCTCGCGTTCTTCCGCGAACTGGACACCGACCACAACGGGGTCGTCGACGGGTTCGAGGTCATGGCCTACGAGCAATCGCTGCCGGAGATCCTGCCGCGGGTGCAGGGGCTGCGTCCCGGCGAAGGCATGAACCCCAACCTCGGCCGCGCCGGACCGGGCCAGCGCGACGAAAACAGAGGAGGAGGCGGCGGAGGCGGAGGCGGGCGCGGCGGCGCGGGCGCCGCCAACGGGCGACAGGGGGCGGGCCTGTTCGGCTTCCTCGACCAGCCCGAGCCGGTGACGGTGGCCGACACCGACTTCGACAGCCACATCACCCTGGCCGAGGCGCAGGCGGCCGCCGACCGCCGCTTCGCCATTCTGGACACGAACCGGGACGGGTTCCTGACCTTGGCCGAATTGCCCAAGACCCCCGTCCAGGCCTTTGCGGAGCGGCAGGCCGAGCAGCGCAAGAAGCGCCAGGGCCGCCCCTAGGACGCCCCCGATCCTGACGGGCCCGTGGAGGGCCCGCTACCGTCGAACGAAAACGGCCCTATCGCCGCGAGGACGCCAGCAGCACGCCCAGCACCAGGCCGGCGGCGAAGGCGGCGCCGGCGGAAATGCCCACGGTGGTCAGGGGACGCTCGGTCACCTGGCCGCGGAGCACCTCGCCTTCGCGCATGGCCCACTCGCGGGCCTGGGCGGCGCGTTCCTCGACGGTGCGGCGGAGTTGGGCGGCGGTCTCAGCCGCCTTTTCCTTGGCGCTGCGGGCCTCCGGGCCCTCGCTGGCTTCGAGAGGGTTGTCGCCCGGGGCGTAATCTTTTGGCGCGTCGGTCATGAAGGCCTCCGTGGGCACTGAGCTTTGCGGTTGCCTAACACCTAGCGGCCCATGAAGTTCCTGGCTACCGCCAAGCTTGCGGCGCAAACTTGCGGCTCAGGCGATGCGGCGTTCGGCGGCCGGGGTATGGAAGAAAAGCGCCTGGCCGATCAGGGCCTTCACGGCCTCCTCGCGGAACGGTTTGGTGATCAGGAAGGCCGGCTCGGGCCGTTCCCCCGTGAGCAGGTGCTCGGGGAAGGCGGTGATGAAGATCACCGGCACATCGTGGCGCCTCAGGATGTCGGCGGCGGCGTCCATGCCGTTGGAGCCGTCGGCCAGGCGGATGTCCGCCAGCACAAGTCCGGGCGGCGCCTCTTCGGCCAGGGCCACCGCCTCGTCGCGGGTCGCCGCCGCGCCGGTGACCCGGTGACCCAGTTCCCGGACCAGCCGGGTCAGGTCGAGGGCGATGATCGGCTCGTCCTCGATGATCAGCACGTCTGTGGTCAATTCGGCTTCGAGTTCGGCCTGGGCCTCGGTCAGCAGCCGCTCCATCTCCTCCGGCGCCAGGTCCATGACCTGGGCGGCCTCGGCGGCGTCGAACCCTTCCATCGCCACCAGCAGCAGCGCCGCGCGGCGTTCGGGGTCCAGGGTCTGCAGCCGCTGGTCGGCGCCGGACTGGCCTGGGGTGGAGATCGACGGATGAGCGCCGCGCCAGGTGGCCACGAGCGCCCGATACAACGAGGCGCGGAAGGAAAGATCGGACGCCAGCCGGACCGTGCCGGCGAGCAGGCCCTCCATCATCGTCTGCACCAGACCGTCTCCCAACGCCTGGGCGCCGGTGAGCGCGCGGGCGTAGCGTCTCAGGTAGGGCGCCTGGCGAATGATCTGCTTCGGCATCGTATCTCCATAGCCGAAGGTCTTGGCGGCCTTGCCGAGGGGCGGGACCGCCGGCGAGGCCGGTCGGGGAGTCTGTGCAACTCCCAGCAAACGGTCAAAGCTAGGCAATAGTTCCCCTCGTTCGTTGCTTTGCCGCCACCTGCGACCATCTGTCCTGACCGGCCCCGCCCAGCCAATGCGGCGGCTCGGCGCGCTTCAAAATGGCGCAGCCAAATTCCACCCCGGCGAACCATCCGCCATGCGGGGCGTTGAGGGAGACCGCGCCTCGAAAGCAACCGTGATGTCTGATCTTCCCCCCGGCTCCGATCCCAACGCGCCGCCACCCTATCCCGAGATCACCCCTGACTCGGCGCCGGACGAGGCGCCGCAAATCCCTCCGGTTCCCCGGGAGAACGAGACCGGCCGCCCTCACGACAGCGACTGAACAGCCGCGAAAGTCGCAATCATGGGTTAGGCAACCTTTGATAGATCATCTCGGACGGCTTGTTGTAAAACAACCGGAAAATCCAAAATCCCAGCGGAACCGTTCCGAGCCTTGGCGGTTTTCACCCGCAAGGGTCGGGCAGCCTAAGCATTGAGCATTGAGGAACTGATCATGGCGCAGGGACAGGGAACGGACCCGAACCGCAAGACATCAAGCCGGGGCTTCGCCTCGATGGACCCGGAACGGCAGCGCGAAATCGCCCGCAAGGGCGGCGAGAGCGTACCGAACGAGAAACGCAGCTTCAGCCAGGATCGCGAACTGGCCGCCCAGGCCGGCCGCAAGGGCGGGGAAGCCAGCCAAGGCGCGCGCCGCCGCTCGAGCTGACCGGGCCGCCTCTGCGGATCGGGCTATCGTCCGCCCGACGACGCGCCCGTCCGGCAAAGCAGATCGTGTGATTCAAGCTTTTGGGTGCGCAGGACGCGCCCCCCTTTCTCGCGGCCGTGGTTCCGCGAGCCCGTCCTCCCGGGCCGAGCCAGGAGGTGACACCTGAGAATCGAGCGCCTCCCAGCGGCCGCATGGCCGGGCCGCCGGGATTCCCCTGCGGGTTGTTTTCGCCGGAACGGTTGGGTCGGCGGCACGTTGTCGAGGCAACTCCAATTCCGCCAGGGCCGGGGGCCTGCGGGCCTCGCAGGACGTGGTGATGAGCAATCGGTCCCCGGCGTACACAAGCGGCCCCAGCGGAATGGACCCACCCGTGACGGAGGGCCGTTCGTGACCGGAACCGGCGAATCCTGGCGCGACGACGTCATCGCCCTGATCCCGGCGCTGCGGGCCTTCGCCTGGTCGCTCAGTCACAACGCCGCCGATGCCGACGACCTGGTGCAGGACGCCCTGATCAAGGCCTGGACCCACCGGTCGAAGTTCGAGCCGGGCACCAACCTGCGGGCCTGGCTGTTCACCATCCTGCGCAACACCTACTACACCAACGTCATGCGCCGCCGGCGGGAGGTGGCGGACGAGGACGGCAACCTCGCCGCCAGCCTGACGGTCGCGCCCACCCAGGAATGGACGGTCGCGATGCGGGCCCTGCAGGCCGCCCTTCGCCGCCTTCCGGACGAACACCGCGAGGCCCTGATCCTGGTCGGGGCGGCAGGACTGACCTACGAAGAGGCGGCGGAGATCTGCGGTTGCGCCCTCGGCACCATCAAGAGCCGGGTGAACCGCGCGCGTGCGCGCCTGCTGAAACTGATGGACGCCGAAGATCCGGCGGACACCCTGGTCGGCGAAACCGGGCTCGCGGCCGCGCCGGTGGAATAATCGAGAATCACGGAACGGGTCAGGAGGGGCGGCCGGAATCGCGGTCGAACAGTTCTCCGCGGCGGAAAGCCTCTTCCAGCGCGTCGGCCAGTTGCACCATCCGGTCCGGCAGGGGTCCGGCGGTCAGGGCGCTGAACATCACCTTGAGTTCATCGCCGATCTGGGCGGGAGTCGGGGCGTCCAGGATGACCCATTCCTGCGGCGGCGCGGACTTTGGGCGGATGTTGCTAAGCGACTTCATACGCGAAGCTCATTCAAGACCCATGAGGGACCACCTACACGCCACCCCGATTCGCCTTGCGTATCAACACCTACCGGGGTTCGTCCAGCGAAGTCGCCTGTCAGGGGTGTCCTTCTTGTGGACCAAACGGAACCCGCAGGGGGGTCCCTACGCTTTGTAGGCACGCTCAACCCAGCCGAAGGAAAATCCTCCATGAGCATGAATTCCCAATCCGAACCGCGTCATCACAGCCTGATTTCCGCCGACCGGGTGGAGGGAACCACGGTCTACAACACCGAAGGCGAAAAGCTCGGCCACGTGGAGGACGTCATGCTGCACAAGCTGAGCGGCAAGGTCGCCTACGCCGTGGTCTCGTGCGGCGGTTTCCTCGGCGTCGGCGAGAAATACCTGCCGATGCCCTGGTCGCTGCTGCGCTACGACACCAACAAGTCGGGCTATGTGGTTCCGGCCAGCCGCAGCACCCTGCAGGAAGCGCCGAGCTTCGCCTCCCAGGAGATGGGCGCCGACGACAGCGACTGGCGCGACCGCGTCCACACCCACTACAACGCCCCGGCCTATTGGATCTGACCGTCGGCGGCCGATCCCGAACGCGCGGAGGCCCGCGACGGCTTCCGCGTCGTTCCGTTTCCTGAAAGGCCCTGAGTCGCTTGACGGCGTCTCGCCGGCGCTGCGGTCGGCGAGGCGGGCGCGGGGGCGGCGCACTCCAGCCCCCTCGAACAAGTCGCGACCCGGAGCTATGCTGCCCTCCCCTGGGATGCGACGAGTCGCGCGGCCCTGAATCCTGTCGTTGGGAGTGCTCCATGGGCGATCGCCCCGTTCGCAACCGCTTTCCATTCCTCTTGGCGGCGATGGTCGCCTATGCGCCGGCCGTCCTCGCCGCCGCGCCTCCCACGCCGGACACGCCGAACAAGGTGACGGACACCTTTCCCACCGCCCAGGGCGAACTGCGCGTGACGCCGCTCTACCAGGGCGCGGTGATGTTCCAGTTCGGCGGCAAGACGCTCTACGTAGACCCGTGGAGCCGGGCGGACTACACGGGCCTGCCGCCCGCGGATCTGATCGTGGTGACCCACACCCACGCCGACCATCTGGATCGCGCGCAGGTGGTGGCGCTGAAGAAGCCGGGGACCCTCATCGTCGGCCCCGACGCGGTGATCGACACGCTCAACTGCGCACCCGACTGCGGCGAGGCGCGGACCGTCAACAACGGCGAGAAGAAGACCATCTCGGGCATCGGGTTCGAGGGGGTCGCGATGTACAATCTGGTGAACGGCTCGGCGCCCGGAATGCCGTTCCACCACAAGGGCGTCGGCAGCGGCTATGTGTTCACGTTCGGCGGCGTGCGGGTCTATGTCGCCGGCGACACCGAATGCACGCAGGAGATGAAGGCGCTCAAGGCCATCGACGTCGCCTTCGTGCCGATGAATCCCCCCAAGACCATGCCGCCGGTCGAAGCGGCGGCCTGCGTCAAGGCGTTCAAGCCGAAGGTCGTCTATCCCTACCATTACCGGGGCTTCAAGCCGTCCGACTTCGCCGACGCCCTCAAGGGCACGCCGGGCGTCGAGGTGCGTATCCGCAAGCTCGAGGGGGAGCCCTGACCGGCGCCTCCGGGCGGGCGCGCCTGGTCCAGCCGCCGAATTCTCTTCCCCACTAGGCCCGCTTCGGAAAGGATCGCCGTCTGCAAGCGGGGGCGGCGATGTCGCGCAAATTCACCTGGTTCATCTTCGGCGGCATGATCCTGGGGGCCATCCTGGGGGCGGTGCTCAACACGAGCCTTCCCCACGCCGCCGCGGTCGAGACGGCCGGCTATTTCTCCGTGGTCACCAACATCTTCCTGCGCCTGATCCGGATGATCATCGCGCCCCTGGTGTTCTCGACCCTGATCAGCGGCATCGCCCACATGGGGGACGGCGCCGCGATCGGCCGGGTGGGCGGCAAGACCATGGCCTGGTTCCTGGCCGCGACCATGGTGTCGCTGCTGATCGGCGTGTTGATGGCCAACCTGCTGCACCTGGGCAGTTCGCTGCACCTGCCGCTGCCCCCCGTCGACGCCGCCGCCGGGGTGCAGGCCACCTTGTCGCTGAAGGACTTCTTCGACCACGTCTTCCCAGCCTCGGTGGTCGACGCCATGGCCCGGAACGAGATCCTGCAGATCGTGGTGTTCTCGCTGTTCGCCGGGATCGCCATCGCCGCGACGCGGGAGAAGGTCCAGGGCCTGCTCAGCCTTCTGGAGCAGGTGTCGACGGTGATGCTGAAGATCACCGGCTATGTGATGCTGTTCGCCCCGGCGGCGGTGTTCGCGGCCCTCACCGCCACCGTCGCCACCGAGGGGCTGGGGATCCTCAAGACCTACGCCGCCTTCCTGGGGTCGTTCTACCTGTCGCTGGGCATGCTGTGGGCCGTGCTGGTCCTCGCCGGCGTGGCCGTGGTCGGGCCGCGGCTGCTGAACCTGCTGCGGCTGGTGCGCCAGCCGACCCTGCTCGCCTTCTCGACCGCCAGCTCGGAGGCCGCCTATCCGCGCACCCTGGAGGCGCTGGAGACCTTCGGGGTCTCGAACCGGGTGGCGAGTTTCGTCCTGCCGCTGGGCTATTCGTTCAATCTGGACGGGTCGAGCATGTACACGACCTTCGCCACCCTGTTCATCGCCCAGGCCTACGGCATCCACCTGGGCGCCGGCCAGCAGGCGCTGATGGTGCTGATGCTGGTACTGACGTCGAAGGGCATAGCCGGGGTGCCGCGGGCCTCGCTGGTGGTGATCGCCGCCACCCTCACTTCCTTCAACATCCCGGCGGCGGGGCTGCTGCTGATCCTCGGCATCGACCACTTCCTCGACATGGGCCGCAGCGCCACCAATGTGGTCGGCAACTCCATCGCCGCCGCCGCGGTGGCCAAATGGGAAGGCCAGCTGCGGGCGGAGGGCGAGGACGCGCCGATCCTGCTCGAGGCGGAAGCGGCGCGCTCACGATAGGTTGAAGCGCGGCGGCCGGCCAAACCGCAGCCAAGCTCCAACCGCACCGCCGCAGGACCGGCCGGGGGTGATAATCTGCGGCGCTCAAGCGATGAGCACCGGGAAGGACGCGCCATGAACGAATCCCCCGCCTTCGACGGCCATGGGCCGCCGTCAGCCATTATGGCCTGGTCCAAAAGCGCCGCGGACCTGGCCAGCCACCGCAGCCAGGCGCTGGCGGAGTACTGGCTCGCCCTCGCCGGCGTGCGGCAGCCCGAAGAGGTGATGGCGGTGCAGGTGGATTATTGGGCCCACTGGATGGGCGACTACGCCGCCGCGGCGGCCGAAGCCCTAGCGCCCTTTACGGCTCCCGCCGCCGACGAAGCCAAGGCGCCGCCGTCCGCGGAGTCAGGCCTTCACTGAGCCGGGCGCCGCCCGGCCCTCATGGCGCCGATCCCCTTCCCCGCCTGGATCGCGATGACTTCGGATCGCGGCGGAGAAGGGGGAGTTCGGCGTCGTAACGCGATCTAGCTCAGGTGTTTGGCGAGGTGCTTGTTCATCTCGAACATCGAGACGGCGTCCTTGCCGCCGAAGATCGGCTTCAACTTGGCGTCGGCCAGGATCTCACGCTTGTTCTTCGGGTTCTGCAGGTTGTTCTTCTTGATGTATTCCCACATCTTGGAGACAACCGCGCCCCGCGCCAACTTGGCGGAGCCGACGACGGCCGCCAGTTCCGGCGAGGGTTGCAGCGGCTGCTGCAGGGCGTTGGGTTTCTTTGCTGCTTCGGCCATTTGTCCTGCCCGCTTCTGGGAGCGACACGCACCGCCCGCCCCCAAGGCGTGCGGTGAATCGCTAGCGCAACAGCCTAAGGGCGCAATGCGCCCCCTGTCACCTAGAAGAAACGCCCAAAAACGCCCTGAGCCGCCTCAAATGATGCGTTAGCCAAGAAACTTCACCAGACGGAAGCACCTTGGCGGCATCTTTCCCGGCACCTTAGGCCGTGAACTGATTGCCGAATGGAGAAGTTTTGGTTGTACCGCGTGGTCTCGTGGGCGCCCGTCCCCGGGTACCGCGGGAAGCTTGTCGCCCTGGCCGGGGCGGCGGCGGCGGTTCCGTTCGCGCTTCTGTCCACCCGCATCGGCGCCGGCTCCCTGGCCCTGGCCCTTGTGGGCTCCGGCCTCGCCCTCGTCGCCCTGGCTGAAATGCTCCATCCCATCGTGGTCGCCGCGCGGGCCCTGCGCGACGCCGGCGACGTGGATGACGCCGCCCCGCCGTCCCCCGAGCGCACCGACGAAGCCGGCCAACTGATCGCCGACGCCCAGCGGCTGTCGGCCCGGCTGGAGACCCTGCGCCACCGCCTGGCCCACCGCCACCCCGTGACCGGCCTTCCCACCCGCGAGCCCCTGCTCGCCCGCTTGACCGAAGAGACCGCGCGAGGCGACGCCGCCGGCGTGCTGGGGGTGATCCGCTTCGGCAACTACGACGAGCTGGCGGCCTTCGACCAGGTCCGGGCCGACCGGACGCTGGCCGCCTTCGCCAAGCGGCTGGAGGGCGCCATCCAGCCAGGCCGGGCCCTCGCCCAGGTCAACGGCGACAGTTTCGCGGTCTGGATCGCCGACGCGGCGGGGCAGCAGGCCGCCGCCCGCGAATTCCAGGCCCTCGTCTATGTGCTGTCCCAGGACCTGGGCGACGGCGACACCAAGATCGGCCCGGACGTCGGCATAGGCGCCGCCGTCTTCCCGGCCGACGCCGCCGACCCTCCGACCCTCCTGACCCGCGCCTTCGCCGCCGTTCCCAAGCAGGGCCAGCGCGTCGACAGCCGCCTCGTCTTCTATTCGCCCCAGGCGTCGGACGCCGCGCGCCAGCGTTTCGCCATGGAGCAGGGCCTGCGCCAGGCCATCGCCCGCGACCAGTTCCTGCTGCATTACCAGCCGGTGTTCGACCTGGCCCAGGGCCGCGCGGTGGGAGCCGAGGCCCTGCTGCGCTGGCGCCATCCCGAGCTGGGCCTGGTTTCGCCGGACCGGTTCGTGCCGATCCTGGAACAGTCCGGCCTGATGGAAGAGGTCGGGTTGTGGGTGCTCAACGCCGCCTGCCGCCAAGCCCGCGCCTGGGAGGACCAGGGGCTGGCGGACCTGAAGATGTCGGTGAACCTGTCGGCTCGACAATGCCATGACCCGGCCTTCGCCACGGTGATCCTGCGCGTGG
Organism: Caulobacteraceae bacterium; assembly: GCA_035493955.1. Taxonomy (GTDB): domain Bacteria; phylum Pseudomonadota; class Alphaproteobacteria; order Caulobacterales; family Caulobacteraceae; genus NCED01. The sequence goes on from DATJHI010000006.1 coordinate 61,135, forward strand.
TCGAGCGCCACGGCCTGAGGCCCGAGGCCCTTGAGCTGGAGCTCACCGAAACCGCCGCCATGGAGGACGCCGACCGCACCCGCGCCTTGCTGGGCGAGCTTCGGTCCATGGGCATGGGCGTGGCGCTGGACGATTTCGGCGCCGGCTATTCCAGCCTCAGCTATCTGAAGAACCTGCCGTTCTCGAAGCTGAAGATCGACCGGGAATTCGTCACCAGCGTGGATCGGCAGCGCAACAGCCGCGCCATCTGCGCCGCCCTGATCGAACTGGCCCGCGGGCTGGAGATCACCGTCCTGGCCGAGGGGGTCGAGACCCGCGAAGAGGTCGAGACCCTGCGCGAACTCGGCTGCACCGTGTTCCAGGGGTTCTATTTCGCCCGCCCCATGCCGGCCGCCGAGTTCGGGCCGGCGATCAGCGACCCGGCCTGGCGCAGGGCCTTGGCCTCGCCGGCCGGCCGCAGGATCAAGGACCTTGCCCGCAGGATCGGCGCATGACCCGCCTGTCCCCCACGCTTTGCGGCGCCCTGGCCGCGACCTCGCTCCTGGCCGCCTGCGCCAGCGGACCGACCGTCGTCCCCGCTCCTCCGGCGCCCCGCCCGGCCGCGCCCGTGGCGGTCCAGGCCCCGCCCGCGCCGGTCGTCCCGCCCCGCGAGCGGATCCGCCGGGCTGTCGACCTGTTGAGCCATGGCCAACCCCAACCGGCGCGGACCGAACTGACCGCCCTGTTGGCGGAGCAGCCCGGCGACCGCACGGCCATGGGACTGATCGAACAGATCGACCGCGACCCGCGCGCTCTGCTGGGCGAGCGCAACTACCCCTACAAGATCCGGCCCGGCGAAACCTTGTCGATCCTGGCCGAGCGCTTCCTCGGCGATCCGCTGCTGTTCTACGCCCTGGCCCGCTACAACGGCATAGACGCCCCCGACACCGCCGAAGTCGGCCGCACCCTGCTGATCCCCGGGACGCCGAAGAAAGCCGCACCGCCCCCGAAGACGGCGACCACCCCGCCGGGGGCGGCGGCTCCCGGCGCCAACGTCGCCCGCGCCGACCAACTGCGCCGCGCCGCCCTGGACGCCATGCACAAGGGCGCCGTCGACCGGGCGGTTGCGCTGCTGGAACAGGCCTTGGCCCTGGACCCGCCCAACACCCTGATCCGAGCCGACCTCGACCGCGGGCTTCGCATCCAGGCGAGCCTGAAGAAGCGGTAGCCGGCGCGGTCGCGGGAGGGGCTTCCCCAGGTGGATCAGGCGGTCGGAGGAAAGTCCCTTAACCTCATTCGGTTACGCTTACGGCTTCATCATGCTGAATGGCGCGGGAGGGGCGTGCTTTGACCAATCTGGCCGGCCGGTACGAGGTTCTGGAGCGCATCGGCCAAGGCGCCATGGCCGACGTGCTGCGCGCCTACGACCCTTCGATCAACCGGCAGTTGGCCATCAAGGTGCTCAAGCGCGAGTACCGCGAGCATCCCCAATACGCCACGCGCTTCCTGCGGGAGGCCAAGGCGGCCGGCAACCTGTCCCATCCCAACATCGTCACCATCTATGACGTCTGCGAGCTCGACGGCTGTCCCTACATCGTCATGGAGCTGCTGGAGGGCGAGACCCTCGACGCGGTGATCCAGCGCGAGGGACGTCTGCCGGTCGAGACGGTCATGGCCATCGGCCTGCAACTGGCCGACGCCCTGAACTACGCCCATGGCCTGGGCGTTGTGCACCGGGACATCAAGCCGTCCAACATCATCCTCGGCAAGGATGGCCGCGCGATCAAGATCGTCGACTTCGGCATCGCCCGCGTGGCCCAGGAGGGCGGCGACCTGCACGACGCCGAGACCCTGAAGACCCAGGTCGGCCAGGTCCTCGGCACGCCCCGCTACATGAGTCCCGAACAGGCCCTGGGCCGCGAGATCGACGGCCGCTCCGACCTGTTCTCGGTGGGGGTGATCCTCTACGAACTGCTGACCGGGACCAAGGCCTTCCCCGGCGTGAGCGCCGCGACCCTGGCCCTGCAGATTACCCAGCAGGATCCCGAACCCATCGCCTCCCTGGCCCCCGAGGCGCCCCGCGGCCTGCAGTTCATCATCGAAAAGCTCCTGGCCAAGCGTCCCGACCGGCGCTTCGCCGACGGCGGCCAATTGGCCGAGGCCCTGCGCCGCGAGCAGGTCGCGCACAAGGCGGCGGCCGACGAAGCGACGGCGGGACGGCGGCGGTTGCCGCTGCCGGCGCGCGTCACCCTGCTGATGGCGACCATCACCGCCATCGTCCTCATGGCCAGCATCGGCGCGGTGCTCAACCGGCAGGAACAGGCGCTCCAGCGCATGGCGATGACCTCCGGCTCGGCCATCACCTCCTTCGTGGCCGCCAACGCCAGCCTCAAGGCCGCAGACAACGCCAGCCTGCCTCCCGAGCAGCGCGACTGGGTGCCGGTGGAAGCCTTCGTCAAGGCCGCCGCCGCCGACCCCAATGTGCGCAGCATGAAGGTGATCGACGCCGACGGGATCATCCGCGCCTCCACCGATCCGGCCCGGGTCGGCCAGGTCTACTTCCCGCCGGAGCACGAGAAGACGGTGCATTCGGCCCCCGGCCTGACCGTCACCGAGACCGCGATCGGCAAGGGCGCGGCCGGGTTCCGCTTCGTGCGCCCGATCCTCTACGCCGGCCACGTCTTCGGACGGGTCGACGTCAGCCTGGCCAAGGCCGACCTCGACGCGGCGGCCGGACTGTCGCGCCTGTTGTTGACGGCCCTGGGCGCCGCGACCCTGATCGGGGTGGCGGCGGTGAGCTTCACCGTCGCGCGCCTCCTGGCCCTGCCGATCCGGCGGCTGAAGGCGGCCTTGGACGACGCCGCCCGCGGCGACCTCGACTTCCGCATCTCGCACAACCGCAACGACGAGTTTGGCGAATTGTTCGACAGCTTCAACCGCTACACCGCCGCCATGCAGGAGCGGCTGGAATCGGCCCGCGCCGCGGGCGCCGGGGGGCCGCGTCCCGTCCCCGCCGACCCCGATCTCGAGCGGACCCGCATCGTCGCCTCGCCCGCCTCCGAGGCTGAGCTCGAAGCGGAGCGCACCGTCATCCGCGCCGCGAGCTGACCATGGTCACCCTGCGCCTGTTCCACCAGACCAATCCGTTCAAGCAGATCGACAGCCGCGAGCTCGCCGAGGGCTGCGACCTGGCCATAGGCCGCGAGCCGGGCCAGGGCTGGGCGATCGACGATCCCGAGCGCGAGCTTTCGCGCCTGCATTGCGTGATCGAGCACCGGCAGGACCGGCTCTTCCTCCGCGACCTCAGCGCCAACGGGGTGTTCGTGGGCCCGCAGCGCGCGCGCCCCTCGGCGGGGGAGTCCTTTCCCCTGGCGATGGGGGAGACCGTCCGCCTCGGCCGTTTCCTGGTGGTGGCGGAGGACGCCGCGGCGGCCGCGGCGCCCCGGGTCTCGGCCTTCGACGACCCGTTCCACCAGCCCATGCTCCGCCCGACCGAGATCGGGCAGGAGACCCTGGCCATACCGACCGAATGGACGGGCCCCGCCCCCCTCCCCGCCCAGACGACCCCCGGGCACGCCCCCGCCGGCGACGGCGCCCTGCTGGAGGCGTTCTGCGCAGGCGCCCGCCTCGACGCGTCGGCCTTTTCCGGCGAGGATCCCGCCGAGGTGATGCGGCGGCTGGGGGCGGTCTACCAGCAGATGGTGCTAGGCCTGGCCGACCTGATGAACGAGCGCACGTCGGTCAAGACCGAGTACCGGCTCGAACGCACCACCGTAAGGTCCGAAGGCAACAACCCTTTCCGCTGGGCCCCGGCCCGGCGGGTGGCGGTGGACCTGCTGCGCCCGCGCTCGGACGGTTTCCTGTCGGGGCCCGCGGCGGTGAAGGCTTCCTTCGAGGACATGAAGAAGCATTTGCTGTGCATGCTGGCCGGTCTGCGCGCGGCCCTGGCCGCCACCTTGGACAGCCTCAGCCCCGAAACGGTGGAGGGCCAGATCACCGGCCGCTCCTTCCTGGCCAACAAGGGCGGGGCGGCCTGGAGCGAGTACGGACGCCTGTACGCCGAATTCCGCCGCCAGGCCGGGGACGACCCCGACAGCCCGCTCAACCGCGAATTCCGAGCCGGCTACGGCCGCAGGCTGCAGGAACTCGACTCGATGAGCACCCGCTCTTGAACGGGGCCTTGCGCAAACCGGCCCCGCCGCTGCTGCGCTACCGGTCGGTGGCCACGAGCCATGTCGGCGGGCGGACGCTGAACGAGGACAGGTTCCTGCAGCGGCCGGACGTGGGGCTGTGGGCGGTGGCCGACGGCATGGGCGGGCACCAGGCCGGCGAGGTCGCCGCGGGCATGGTGGTCGAGGCCCTTGAGGGGCTCGACCGGTTCGGGTCCGGCTACCACTATCTGAACGCGGTGAACCAGGCGCTGCAGGGGGTCAATGCGGCCCTGATCGCACGCGCCGGCGCGGCGGGACCGGGCGCCCTGATCGGGTCCACCGTGGTCACCCTGATGATCCACGACGGCCACTACGCCTGTCTCTGGGCCGGCGACAGTCGCGCTTACCTCAGCCGGAGCGGCGCCCTGGCGCGTCTCACCCAGGACCACAGCCTGGTGCAGGAGATGGTCGACGCCGGCGCCCTGACCCCCGAACAGTCGCGCACCCACCGGCGCGCCAACGTCATCACCCGAGCCGTCGGGGTCGCCCAGCCGCTGGTGCTGGACATGCTGCACGCCGCCGTCGAGCCTGGCGACGTGTTCCTGTTGTGCTCGGACGGCCTGACCGGCGCGGTCGAGGACGTGGAGATCGAGGCGGTGTTGAGGACCGGCGAGCTGGAGCCGGCGGCCGAAGCCCTGATCTACCTGGCCCTGGAGCGGGGCGCGCGGGACAACGTCACCCTGGTGCTGGTGCAGGCGCAACCGGCGCGGCCGAACTAGGTCCGAAGGCTCGTCCGGCGTGGACGCGCCGTGGGCGGGCGCTCTACAAGGACCCATGGCGACGCCTGTCCCCATTCCCCCGAGCGCCCCGCGGCCGCCGGACAAGCCCGATCCGCTCGAATGCTGCGGCCGGGGCTGCTGCCCCTGCATCTTCGACTATTACGAGGACGCCCTGGCGCGCTGGGAGGCGTCTGTGCGCAAGCTGGGCCTCGATCCCGCAGAGGTGCTCAAGGCCTTCGACGCCGAAACCCGCCGCTGACGATGGCGCCCGGCCTGGCCGGATAATCGGGCGCGTCCCTATTTTCCTTTTCGCCCGCTCTCGTAGATTGGACCTGGACAGGCCGACTCCGTCAAAAACCGGGAGCGCAACCATGCATATCCCCAGGATCCTCGCCCTTGGCGCCGCCGCGGCCGTGGCGTCGGCGACGCTGGGGGCGGCGGCGGGCGAGCCGCCAAAGGCGCCGTCGCCCGATCCGCGCAACTTCGAGGGCGTCTGGTCCATCTCCCACCCCGCGCGGGTGAGGGCGGACAAGTCCATGTACTACGGGGCCCAGGAGCCCGACGCGATCACCCACGGCCGGGTCCTGTGGCCCCTCGACCAGAAGGAGCCGCCGTTTACCGCCTGGGGCCGGGCCAAGTTCGACGCCGCCTTCGAGGCCAACGTCAACAACCGCCCCCTGGCCGACATGCCGAGCTACTGCCTGCCGCACGGCGTGCCGCGGATCATGATCAACCCCTATCCGATGCAGGTCGTGCAGAGCCCCGGCCTGATCCTCATGCTGTTCGAGGTGAACCACAACGTCCGCCTCATCCACATGAACCAACGCCCCCCGGCCCACCCCAAGTCCACCCTGATGGGCTATTCGATCGGCCATTGGGAGGGCGACACCCTGGTGGTCCAGACCAACGGCCTTTCGGGGGAATCGATCTTCGACGAACTCGGCACGCCGCATTCGGACGCGCTGAAGCTCACCGAACGGATCCGCAAGATCGACGGCGGCCGGGGTCTGGAGGACACCTTCACCATCGACGACCCGATCGCCTTCACCCGCCCGTGGCAGACGCGCGAAGTCCTGGCCTGGAAAGACGGCGCTCCGCTGATGGAGTACATCTGCGAAGAGAACAACCGCAACCTTCCCGACGCCGAGGGCAAGACGACGGCCAATTCCGGCAAGACGGCCGTCAAATAGCGCCGACAGGAAGCCTTCCATGCTGAAGACCGTCCTTGCGTCCTGCGCCGCGGCCTGCGCCCTGCACGGTGCCGCCCTGGCCGCCGGGCATCCGAACTTCACCGGCCTTTGGCAGACGCCGGCGTTCGTCCCGGCCCTGAAGACCACGGCGGGCAAGACGCCGCCGCTGCGGCCCGAGGCGCTGAAGCTCTACAAGCAGCGCGTGGCCGATCGCGCCGCCGGCAGGAAGGTGGACGATCCCATCGATGCCTGCGTGCCGCACGGCGTGCCGCGCCTGATGTTCGCGCCCTACCCCCTGCTGATCGTGCAGTCGGGCGACTTCGTCGGCATGGTCCAAGAGGCCAACCACACCCAGCGCCTGATCTATATCGACCAGCCCCAGGTCGAGCCCGACGATCCCAAATGGCTCGGCCATTCGGTGGCCCGCTGGGACGGGGCGACGCTGGTGGTGGACACCGTCAACAACGACCACCGCACCTGGCTGGACAAGGCGGGCCTGCCGCATTCGGACGACATGAGGGTGACCGAACGGCTGAGGCTGGGGCCGGGCGGCAAGACCCTGACCGACACCATCACCATCGACGACCCCAAGACCTATACCGCGCCCTGGACCACGGTGGCCCGCTTCAACCGCAAGCCCGGCCCGATGGACCTGAAGGAGCGGCTCTGCTCGCGCGACCACGCCATGTAGGGCCCGGCGGGCCGGCGTCAGTTACCCTGGTTGACCAGGACCCGGCCGTCCTCAAACGTCGCGCTCAGGAAAGAGCCGCCGGGCATTCCGTCCTTCAAGGGATGGATCTTGAGCTTGATCCGGTCGCCTTCCTTCAGGGACTTTCGCGTCCAGCCGTTCCGGGTCAGGGTGTTCATGCTCCCGCTTTCGATCGCATAGTCGACCTGCCGGCCGCCCTCGTCGACCACGAGTTCGATCCAGCTGTGGGGGTTGGTCCACTGGAACTCCTTCACCACCCCGTCCAGCACCACCTCCTTGGTCTGGTCGAACATGGCGAACGAGTGGTGCGCCCCGGCCTCGGGTCCGGCCCCTAGAACCACGGCGGAAACGCCGGCGGCCAGCACCGCCTTCATGATCAGCCGGCTCATCGTCTTCTCCCTGGTCGACGGCGATTTTTTCCGCACGGGGACTGTATCCGTCCACCCTGCGCCGATCCTGCCCGGACTCACGGCACGACGGCAACATCCGGCGCAAAATCAGGGACTGGCCGTCGGCCTTGGCCGCGACGCCAAGGACCCGCGCCGTGCGCCGCTCGGGGGGGATAGCCGGTGAAGATATAGTCCTTCGCCGCCGCGCCGATCGAGCCAACGGAGAAACAGCTCAGCCTGGAATTTTGTCTTCAATCAAAGCTCGTTCCAGCAAAGGACTGGACGCATAGGTTGATCAAGCTTAGCTATATCTACTCGGCCGGGGGCCGATGGGGAGGGGCTAAATGAATAAATTCCTGCGCCTTGGCGCATTGTGGATGGCTGCCTGCAGCCTTGGCGCGTGTGCGACCGTCACACGAGGAACAAACGCCGCTTGGGAAGTGAGTTCCAATCCTCCCGGCGCAGCGGTCACCACCACGAACGGGATGCAATGCGCGGCAACGCCTTGCTCTCTGAAGATGTCTCGCAAATCAGAGTTCGTCGCCACCATCACCAAGCCCGGCTACAAACCCGCAACTGTGCAGGTTACGCATAAGGTCGGAACGGGCGGCGGCGCAGCGATGGCGGGCAATGTGTTGGTTGGCGGCCTTATTGGCGGCGGCCTCGACCTCGCCACGGGAGCGATGAACGATCTCACGCCAAACCCCGTCACCGTGACGCTGGAAAAGCTGGACGCCACGGTCGTCGCGGCCGCGAAATAGTTGCCAGAAAAAACGGGCCGGTCCAAGGATCGGCCCGTACTTGCCGCCAAACCGTTCCGCAACCTAGGCCCGTTTGGCGAAGGCTGCTTGGCCTGCAGCCTATGATCTTGAGCGCCGGTTCCTCCGAAGTCGCGCCGCGCGTTCGGACCGAAGCGCCCGTCGCTGTCGCAACTGATCCCGGTCGACGGAACGCCGATGATGGTCGGATGACAATGGGTGGGTGGACTGGGCCGCCGCCGGCCAGGTGTGAACGCCGGCGCCGCGCGCCACGGTCAGGGCCATCGCGAAAAAGGCTCAGCCGCTTCGTCTTCCGATCGCCCTCGACGCCCGCGACACGGACGCCGTCCCCAGCCTGAACGGCGCCCCGCACGCGAGGCTAGGGCGGCATGGAGATGGCGCGGTTCCTCAACGCGTATCTCCTCGCGCGCGATGATCTTGCCGCCCATGGCCGCGGGCCTTGGTCCTCCCGACACCGATTTCACCACGGCCAGAACTCCTGCCCCGCTTGCGCGTTGAGCTCGGCGATTAGGCGGAAGCTTTTCCGAAAGGAGCGCCAGTGGCGATACGAGACGGCGGCCTGCAAGCCGTGGACGCGAGTTCCGGCATTCCCGGTCTGGACGACATCCTGGCCGGGGGATTTTCCCGCAACCGGGTTTATTTGATCGAAGGCAGCCCCGGCACCGGCAAGACCACCGCAGCCCTGTCCTTCCTGCGGGACGGCGCCGGGCGGGGGGAAAAGACCCTCTACGTCACCCTGTCGGAGACCGAGGACGAGCTGCGCGACGCGGCCCGGTCCCACGGCTGGGACCTCGAGGGCGTGGGCATTTTCGAACTGGCCCCGCCCGAAAGCCTGCTCGACGAACAACAGCAGCAGAGCCTGCTCTATTCCTCCGACCTGGAGTTGGGCGAGACCACCCAGATGATCTTCGAGGCGGTGGAGCGGCTGCGCCCCGACCGGGTGGTGATCGACAGCCTGTCGGAGATTCGGCTCCTGGCCCAGAGCTCGCTGCGCTACCGGCGCCAGGTGCTGGCGCTGAAGCACTATTTCGCCAAGCACGGGGCCACCGTGCTGCTGCTGGACGACCTGACCACCGAGGCCAGCGACAAGACCGTCCACAGCGTCGCCCACGGGGTGATCCGGCTGGAGGAGTTGGCCCCGACCTATGGCGCCGAGCGGCGCCGGGCCCGGGTGGTGAAATATCGCGGCCGGCACTTCCGCGGCGGCTTCCACGACTTCAACATCAAGACGGGTGGCCTGGAGGTTTATCCCCGTCTGGTCGCCGGAGAACACAAGACCGAATTCGAGCGGCTTCCCCTACCCAGCGCCATCGCGGGCCTGGACCAGTTGCTCGGCGGCGGCGTCGAGCGGGGAACCAGTTGCCTGGTGCTCGGGCCCGCGGGCGCGGGCAAGTCGCTGCTCGCCCTGTGCTTCGTCGCCTCGGCGGTGAGCCGGGGCGAAAAGGCGGCGCTGTTCGCCTTCGACGAGGAGCTGGGCCTGTTGCTCGCCCGCTCCAAGGCCCTCGGCATCGACCTGCAGGCCATGCGCGACCGCGGCCTGCTGACCATCCAGCAGATCGACGCGGCCGAGCTGTCGCCAGGCGAATTCACCGCCCAGGTGCGCCGTTGCGTCGACGAGAGGCAGATCAAGACCGTCGTCATCGACAGCCTGAACGGTTACCAGGCGGCCATGCCCGAAGAGCAGTTCCTGGTGCTGCACATGCACGAGCTTTTGCAGTACCTGAACCGCCAGGGCGCCACGACCTTCCTCACCGTGGCCCAGCACGGGCTGGTGGGCGACATGAAGGCGCCGGTGGACGTGACCTACCTGGCCGACACCGTCATCGTCCTGCGCTATTTCGAGGCGCTGGGACACGTCCGTCGCGCCATCTCGGTGATCAAGAAGCGTTCGGGTCCCCACGAAAAGACCATCCGCGAATTCTCCATCGGCAGCGGCGGCATCGAGGTCGGCCCGCCCCTGGACGGATTCCAGGGAGTGTTGCGGGGCGTGCCCAACTTCGTCGGCCCCGACCAGGGGCTGCTCGGCGAGACCGGCAAATGAGCGAAGGAGGCCCCGTCTCCGAACGCACCCTGATCCTGGCCCCGTCGGGCCGCGACGCGGCCATCGCCGCGGCGATCCTGGGCGAAGTGGGCTCGCCCGCGACCACATGCCAGGACCTGCCGGGCCTGTGCCGCGAACTGGGCCGTGGGGCGGCCCTCGCCCTGGTGGTCGAGGAGGCGCTGCAGAACGCCGACCTGACCGACCTCGCCGCCTGGATCGCCCGCCAGCCGCCGTGGTCGGATTTTCCCTTCGTGCTGTTGACCCCGCGCGGCGGCGGGCTGGAGCGCAACCCGACCGCTCAGCGGCTGAGGACGGCGCTGGGCAACGTCACCTTCCTTGAGCGGCCGTTCCACCCGACGACCCTGATCAGCGTGGTCGAGACCGCGCTCCGGGGCCGCCGGCGCCAGTACCAGGCACGTGAGATGCTCAACGAAATCCGCCGCGGCGAGGTCCTGCTGGAACGGCGGGTCGAACAGCGCACCGCCGAGCTGGCGGCCGCCAACGCGCTGCTGGCCGAACAGATCGCCGAGCGCGAAAAGGCCGAGACCGCCCTGCGCCGGGCCCAGCGGCTGGAGGCGGTGGGACAGCTCACCTCCGGCGTGGCCCACGACTTCAACAACCTGCTCACGGTCATCCTCGGCAACGTCCGCCAGTTGCAGAAGACCCTGACCGAACCGTCCCTGACCCGGCGGCTGGCGATGATGGCCGAAGCCGCCGAGCGAGGCGCCAAGCTGACGGCCCAGATGCTGGCCTTCTCCCGCCGGCAGAAGCTCGACACCCGCGTAGTCGACCTGAACGAGACCGTGGAGCGGATGCGCGACCTGCTGCAGAGCACCATGGGCGGCAGCGTCCATATCGAGATCCGGCTGCAGCCCGACCTTTGGCCGGCGCTGATCGACCCGACGCAGATCGAGCTGGTCATCCTGAACCTGGCCATCAACGCCCGCGACGCCATGGAGGTGGGCGGGACGGTGACCGTGGAGACCGCCAATGTCGTCCTCGGCGTTCCCGAGCGAGCCGAGGAGCCCCCGCCGGGCGACTATGTGATGGTCTCGGTCACCGACAACGGCCCGGGCATGAGCGAGGAGGTCCTGGCCAAGGCCTTCGAGCCGTTCTTCACCACCAAGCCGGTCGGCAAGGGATCGGGACTGGGCCTCAGCCAGGTCTATGGCCTGGCCAAGCAATCCGGCGGCGGGGTGCGGATCGACACCCGACCCGGCGAAGGCGCGGCCATCAAGGTCTATCTGCCCAAGGCCAGCCATGTCCCCGTCCGCCCGGCGGCCGACCCGCCCGCGGAGTCGTCGCGCCAGCAGGCCGAAGCGGTCGTGCTGCTGGTGGACGACGACGGCGCCGTGCGCGAAGTGACGTCGCATATCCTGAGGGACCTGGGCTATTCGGTGCTGCAGGCGAGCAGCGGCGGGGCGGCGCTGGAGCTGTTCGACGCCAATCCGCACATCGACCTGGCGTTGCTGGACTTCGCCATGCCGGGGATGAACGGGGCGGAGGTCGCGCGCGAGCTGCGCGCCCGCCGCCCGGACCTGCCCATCGTCTTCGCCACCGGTTTCGCGGACGCCTTGGCCCTGCCCGAGGCCGGCGACGGCCAGGTGGTGCGCAAGCCCTATGTCGAAGAGGAACTTGCCGCTAAGCTCTGGGCCGGATTGGCGCGTCGGGGCGCGCAGGCGGAGCGTCCCGCCCCCTAGCCCGCAACCTCGACGGCCGAAGGGCCCGGCCATGATCAGTCCCAGTCCAGCCGCCGGCCCCGGCCCGCTCGACCTGTCGCGAACCCGGATCTTCGTGGTGCTGAACCGCGCCAGCGGCCGCTTCCGCCCCGACAGCGAGCGGACGGCGGGGGACGTCCTCGAACAGGCCGGCGCCGGAGCGGTCGCCGTCGTCGCGGTCGAACCGGACGGGCTCCCCGCGGCCCTCGACCGGGCAGCGGCGGAGGCCGAGGTGCTGGCGGTCCTGGGCGGAGACGGCACCGCCCGCAGCGCGGCGGCCCGCTGCGGCATGGGCGGCCCCATCCTGGTCCCGCTGCCCGGGGGCACCATGAACGTCCTGTCCCGGGCCCTGTACGGCGCCCACCCCTGGCCGGCGGTCCTGCGCCAGGTCCTGGCCGATCCCCGCCCCTGGACCCTGAGCGGCGGCCGGGCCGACGGCGAGCTGTTCCTGATCTCCGCCATCCTGGGGGTCCCCTCCCGCTGGGCCCGGGCCCGGGAGGCCTTGCGCCATGGCCATCTCAAGCATGCCGCGCTCATGGTCCGCGCCGCCCTGGCCCATCCCTGGCCGGATCCTTTGGACTACCGGTTCACCGACGCCCTGGCCGGCGAGGCGCGGGCCCTGGCCGTGCGCTGCCCCCTCACCTCCCGCGCGCTCGGCCGGGACGCGCAGGTCCTGGAGGCGGCGGCCATCGACCCCCATTCCGCCGCCCAGGCCCTGAGGCTGGGAGTCGACGCCCTGTTTGGGCGCTGGCGCACCGACCAGGCCGTCACCGTGGCCCGGACGCCGCTGATCCAGACCAGCCGCAAAGGAGGCGTCCCCGCGGTGCTGGACGGCGAAGCCATGCGTTTCGACACGCCGGTCAATATCGCCTTTGTCCCCGCCGCGGTCAGAGTGCTGCTTCCCCCGGGCCCTCAGGAGCGCTAGAGGCAAAACCTGAGGAGATCCGCACGCCCATGAGCGACGAACCCCCGCGCCGGCCAATCCTGAAGTTGAAGAACGCGCCGCCGCCCAAGCCGGCGCCGGAACCCGAACCCGCGCCCAGGCTCGGTTCGCCGCGCTTCGCCAAACCGATGCGGCCCCGCGCGCCGCCGCCGCCGCCGCCCCCGGTCCACACCTGGAAGTGCCGCCCCTGCGGGACCGGATTCACCCCTTCCCCCGACCTGGCCGACGACGAGTCGGTGCGCTGCCCGTCCTGCAACGCCCGCCTCGGGCTCGCCGCCGATTTCCGCAGCGATCCCCCCAACATCGAGAAGCTGAGGGCCCGTCCCGCCAAGCGTTGACGCGGGACGGCCGCCAGCCGTCCGAAACGCGCTCGTTCAGCGGATTCAGGGGGTCGGCTGCAGCGACTCGAGCCCGGCCCTGGCGGCCACCACCTCGGCTATGGCCACCCAGTCCAACTCGCCCATGCCGTGGGCCATGGCCTGGACGAACTGGTCGTGCAGCAGGCTAGCCAGGGGCATCGGCACCTTGTGCTCGGCCCCCGCTGTCAGGGCGAGGTCCACGTCCTTCAGCCCCAGGCGCAGGGAAAAACCCGGCGGGGTGTAGTTCCGGTCCAGGATCAGGCGCCCGTAGCCCTGGTAGATCGGTCCCGGGAACTGGGCCTCGGTGAGACTATGGAAGGTCCTCGGATCGAGCCCCGCCTTGCGCACCAGGGCGAACGCCTCGCCCAGGGCCTCGATGGCCGCGGCCATCATGAAATTGGTCGCCACCTTCATCAGATTGGCCGATTCCGGATCGGGTCCGACCATCACCACCTTGGAGCCCATCACCTCGTGGATCGGGCGCACCTTCTCCACGCTGGCCGGGTCGCCGGCGACGATGATGGTCAAGGTCCCCGCCAAGGCCTTGTCGGCGCGGCCGAGCACGGGAGAGGAGACGAAACCGACGCCGGCGGCGGCGTGGGCGGCGGCGATCTCGCGGGTGAAGGCCGGCGAGACGGTGGCGATCTGCGAATGGACCAGGCCGCGGGCGGCCTTCGCCATCAAAGGGCCGTCCAGCCCCACGGCGCGGATCGCCGCCTCGTTGGCCAGCATGGAGAACACCGCCTCCCCCTGGAGGGCCTGGACGGGATCGTCGGCCACCGTGGCCCCGGCGTCGGCCAGGGGCTTGGTCGCCTCGCGGCTCCTGTTCCAGACCGTCAGCTCATGGCCGGCGCGCAGGATGTTCATGGCGACGGCGGACCCCATGGTCCCGAGCCCGATGAAGCCGATTTTCAAGACGCTCTCTCCCAGGGTCGTTATGGCGAGGACGGACCGTTTTCGCCCCCTCCCGAAAGCGTCACAGATAGACCGTCGCCGTCCCCGGGGCCAGAACCCCGGCGTCGGGACTTCAAGGCGCAAAAAAGGGGCGGGCCTTGGGCCCACCCCTTCGTTGGTCTTCCGTGCGAGCACGCTCGCTGTGACCGATGTCACTCATGCGTTCATTGAACGCCCAGAAATTCAAATTGTAGCGGGCTGAAAGAAGCCAATCCGTCTCGGCGCCTCAATCAACCGCGTGGAGATGGTAAGGTGGATCGATCGCCATGCGCGTCTCCGTGCAGGCGAGCCCAATAGCCCGCACCCCCAGCCTAACCCCGCCCAGGACGTCCCGGACATCACAGTTTTGAGAGCGAAATGGTCCGGCGCCGAAAACGGCCAAACTGGCTCGGCGAGCGGCTCAAGCTTGGATCGTGCGGCGATCGACGCGTTAATACTGTTTCTGGTCTTTGGACGCTCGCGGACCGAAGACGAGATGGTCGATGAAATCGCAGAAGGCTTTCATCTCGAGCGCGGCGACCGGGTCGCTGGCCAGTTCCTCGGCCGATCGCCCGGCCTCCACCACCGATTGGTAGACGGCCCGCGAACGGATCACGGTGGGCGCCACCGGCAGTTTGAGCAGGTGCAAGGCTTCGACCGAACGCTCGACGATGGACGACTCCCGGGCGCCGCGACCGGCCGGAGCCTGGTTCAGGACGACCAGGCCGGGCTTCCTGAGGCGACGGACGATGTCGCTGGTGCGGATCGCCGCGGCGAGGTCGAGGAAGGTCGGGCGCACGACCAGAAGCGCCAGGTCCGAAAGCGCGACGGCGTGCAGGACGCCCTCCTCCAGCACGGCGGGCGTATCGATCACCAGGGCGCCGACGCCGTCCCGAACGGTCGCGACCTGCAAGGCGAAGAGCTTGGGGCCGGTGGTGACGACGGCCTGGGGACCGGGCGTCTTCCGTCCATCCATGACATCCATGGCCGAGCGCTGAGGGTCGGTGTCGGCGAGGACCACGGTGCGGCCGCGTAGTTGGAGGCCGATCGCGAGATGGGCGGCGATCGTGGTTTTCCCCGATCCGCCCTTACGACCGATCACCGCGATGGTTTTCATAACCGCCCCGCCCAACTCTTCCAGGTGATCGCTTAGCCGAAGATTGCGGCGACTTGACTATGATCGTCAGCGAGCACTGAAGGATCGACGACGGCGCCCAGCCGATGCCTAAGAGAGCAGCCGGAGGGGACGAACAATGTGTGAATTTCGCGAAAGACCGCCCGCCGGGGCGACGCCCGCATGGATGCGGCCGTAACGCCGCGCGGGAATTCAGCCTCACAAAAAAGGCCGCCCCGACGGGGCGGCCTTCACTGAGGGCGGATTTGGCTCAGGCCGCTTCTCAGCGCCTGTCCTCCCAACCACGGCGCGAGGCCTCCGAATGACCCTCCGGGTCTCCGAACCAGCCGCCGCGCCCACCGCGGCCACGTCCGCCACGGTCATCGTCGTCGTCGCGCGAGCGCGATCGGGAACCGCCCCGATTGCGGTCGTCCCAGCCCTCGCGCGCCGCTCGCGCATGGCCCTCGGAATCGCCGAACCAGCCGCCCTGGCCGCGTCCGCGACCGCCGCGGTCGTCGTCGTAATCCCGGGACCGGTTTCCGCCGCCGCCGCGGCCACGCTCGTCCCAACCTTCGCGCGCAGCCTGGGCATGCCCTTCGGAGTCGCCATACCAGCCGCGGCCCCCGCCCCGTCCACGGTCATCGTCGTCGTCGCGCGAGCGGTAGCCGCCGCGGCCGCCGCGGTAGTCGTCGTCCTGGGCGCGGCCGCCGCGATCGCGGTCGTCCCACCCCTCGCGGGCGGCGCGGGAATGGCCTTCGGAATCGCCGAACCAGCCGCCCTGGCCACGACCTCGGCCGCCCCGGTCGCGAGAGTTGCGGTCGTCGTCATCGTCGGCGAAGCGGCCGCGCTCGTCCCGGTTGCGGTATTGGGACGATGCATAGGATCGGCCGCCGCGATCGTCGTCGCGGTCGAACGACCGGCTCTCGCCGCGCCCGCGGTAGCCGCGATCGTCGTCGTCACTGGTGAAACGTCCGCGCTCGTCGCGGTCGGGACCTTGTCTCGGCATATCGTTCTCCTGTGATTGGTAGGCGTTGGACGCCGCTGGATCCTGGATGGAAACCATCCGGGATGGGGTGAGCCGGTCAGGACGGGCCATCAGTTCGTCCTTTCGCGACTTCAATCTCTGGGCGAGATCGGGGGTGTCGAGGCCCGCCGCCCTGGCTTTGGCGAAGATGCCCTCGCCCGGCTTCTCCTCCTCGCCGACGTGGTGCTTGATCTGCTCGGCCAGCACCTTGAACTTGGCGTCGCGGAAGCGGTCGTCCGGCCGGCCGCGCATCAGGTCCGCGATCAGGAGCTTGGCTCCGTCGTGCTCGACCTGCGCCTCATCCAGCGGCTCTTCCTCGTTGGCCGCCCGTCGACAGGCCGGATAGAAGATCTCCTCCTCGATCAGGGTGTGCACGGTCAGCTCCGTGCAGGCCGTGCGGATGATCTCCTGCTTGCGTGGGTCCTGCGCCGTCTCGAACTCGGCGAACAGGCTCTCCACCTTGCGGTGGTCGGCCTTCAGAAGCTCGATCGCGCTCGTCGGCTGGGCGTCCGGTTCGGTCTTGGCCTCGGCCGACTTCTTCGTACCTGCCGTGGCCGGGGTTCCCGGCGCAGGCGTTTTCGAAAGGTCGGCATCCTCCTGTTGGTTCGGCTTCGCCATGACTGCTCCCTCAAATTCCATCCAGTGCGCGCAGGCAGGCGCGCCAAAATCCGGCTGGCGGATTTAGGTCATCAACTTGATGGAAAAGGTGTTGGTTTCAGCGGAGTTGAAAAAATTTAATCCTATGATTTTAATAACTTATGTTATTAATTCGCCGACCTGGGAAGCCCGATCCCCGGGCGCTCCACACACCGCAAACCCCGCCGCCGCGACTTGAGAAGCGGCGAAGGCTCCGTTGTGTTCTCAAGCATATGGCGCAGGCGGAACCCCTGAACGGCTTGGCCGTTCGGCGGAACGTGGTCCACGATCTCACCAAGCTCGACCCGAAGCTGCGGCCGGAAACCGCCAGTTGCCGCGCGATCGTCGAGACCCCGAAGGGACGACGGGGCAAGCTCGACTATGACCCCAAGCTCAGGACGTTCAGGCTCAAGACCCTGTTGCCCGACGGCATGAGCTTCCCCCTCGATTTCGGATTTGTGCCCAGGACGCTGGCCGACGACGGCGATCCCATCGACGTCATGATCCTTTCGGACGAGCCGACCCCTCCGGGCGTTCTGCTCGACATCCGATTGATCGGGGCGATCGAAGCGGAGGAGAAGGAGCACGGAAAGAAGGAGCGCAACGACCGGGTGCTAGCGGTCGCCGCCGTCTCCCATCTCTATGCCGCGATCAAGACGGTGGACGATCTCGAGGTCAGCTTCATCGACAACCTGATCCAGTTCTGGACCAACAAGGACCGTCTCGAAGGCAAGGAGTTCACGTGTGTCGGCGTGGGGGGGCCGGAGACGGCCGTGGCGCTGATCGAAGCCGCGATGAAACGGGCGGACCAGGCCAAAGGCTGAGACGGGCTGAGCCGCCTGGCTATGGAAAACGGGTATTTGTGGTTGGCGGTGACGCAGGGATTCGAACCCTGGATACGTTTTCACGTATGACGATTTAGCAAACCGTTGCCTTCAGCCACTCGGCCACGTCACCATGCTGATATCATTCAGCTTTCCCGCCGATTGCCGAGCGGACCGCCGACCGTGGGGCCAAGGTGTCCGCGGGGCCCTCTCGAAGGGCCGTCCCTCATAGCCAAACGGGAACGGCCTGTCACCTCCGGCCTGAGGGCCTAATTGGTCACTCAGGGAGAAAGGCTAACGCAGGGTGAAGCCCAGCTCGCCCTGGAGGCGGATCTGGGCCGGCAGCCCATTCTCGTTGGAGGCGCGGGCGCGCCGGGACGCGGCCGCCAGCACCTCGTCGCGCACAAGGGAGGCGTCGAAGAAATGGCCGTCGTGCTCGACCGCCCAACCCTCTTCGTGCTGGGTCACCGTGAACACCGCACGCTTCAGGTTCGGGAACATCGCCATCGATTGCCGCCTTCCGTGCCGGTCGGGGTCGGGCCGACGCCCTTGTAAAGGCCTCAGACCAAACGCGAATTGACCGTGATCCAACCGCCCACATCCGAAAGCAGGGGAAATATTCCGCAGTGATTCGGCCGGTGCGGGCCGATGGCGGAGATTTCCATCGCGCTTTTACCCGAGGGTCGGGCGACGCCACCCTACACGTTCCGGGCCTCCCCGTACGATCTATTTACATTTTAGGGTAATCGGGCGCGAACCGACCTCATCCACGCCCAACGATTACTCGTCCCGCGAGGAGTGATCCGTTCAAATCCCCTTCACCGGCGCGGCCTGGCCTCAAGCGGCCGCCGGGCGAGGCTCCGCCGTCCGGCCTCGGATTTCGCGGAAGGAGATCAGCCGCTGGCCGGCCTCGTCCCACAGGGACAGGCCCACGCAACGCAGGCTGTCCAGCAGGGTCAGGCGGCCGAGCCCCTTCAGGTGCGGCTCGTCGCGCAGGACCTGGGGAAGCCGGTAATAGGGGATGCGGCTGTTCAGGTGATGGACGTGGTGGATGCCGATATTGGCGGTGAACCACCTCAGCACCGGCGGCAGGTCGTAGTGGGACGAGCCGCGCAGCGCCGCCTCCTGGAAGTTCCAGCCCTCGGCCCGCGCCCAATAGGTCTGTTCGAACTGGTGCTGCACGAAGAACAGCCACACGCCGATGGAGGCGGCCAGCACGACGGACGGCAGGGAGACCAAAAGGACCGGGGCGACCCCGAAGATCGCCATCAGGCCGACAGCCAGGGCGGCGATGCCCAGATTGGTCGCGAGCACCGAGACCCAGGGCCGCCAGCCGTGGCGCATCAGCCCCACGGGCGCGCGGTGCTGCAGCAGGAAGACGAAGGCCGGCCCCAGGCCGAACATCACCGCCGGGTGGCGATAGAGCCGGTAGCCGAAGCGCCGCAGCGGCGGCAGGGCGAGGTATTCATCCACGGTCAGGGTGTCGATCCCGCCCAGGGTGCGCCGGTCCAGCGCCCCTGAGGTGGCGTGGTGGACGGCGTGGCTGTGGCCCCAATAGTCGTAAGGGGTCAGGGTCAGGATCCCAATCACCCGGCCGACCCAGTCGTTGAGCGGCTTGGATGGAAAGAAGGCGCCGTGACCGCAGTCGTGCTGGATCATGAACAGGCGGACCAGGAAGGCCGCCGCCGGGAGGATCAGCAGCAGCCCCCACCAGATATGGGCGCCGATCGCCAGCCACGCCGCCACCGAAATGGCCGCCAGGGGAACGGCGGTGACCGCGATCTCGAACAGGCCGCGGGCGGCGCTGGGCCGACGGTAGCGCAGCAGCCGCCGGGCGAAGGCAGGCAGGTCTTCATGGCCGGTCCCGCCGGCTGTGGTCTCGGTTCCCATGGACAAGGGATGTTCCTGCGAGAGCGAATGGACAGCCGGTCTCGGTCGGCCGCCTAGATCTGGGGTCTGTCGGGCAATTTGGCGAGCTTAGCCAGCCCTATTCGTCCAGCGGCGAAACGTCCCGGCCGTCCCGAATGGTTATTTCCGATCCGGCCGTCCGCGCCTGCCCGCCGCGCAGACGGAGGCGCAAAGCGCCGCGACATGCTTACCCGTTAACGGGGGACTCATCGGAACGCGTCATGATGGACGGGCCAAGTTCTGAAGAGCCTTCATGTCCGTAGCTCCCGCCCCGATCCAGCCGCTCGTCGATGGCGGCGCGCTCGACCGACGCGAACCGGCCGAGATCCCCCTCGATTCCGCCAACCGCCGCGGGCCGTTCCGCCCGAACCGGATGGCGCCGGTGCGCGAGCGGTTGAGCGGCGCCACCCTGACCCGGGTGTTCCGCCTGCTCGACCTCGTCCTGGTGGCGACGGTCACCCTGGCGGCCGCCGAGATGGAGGCCGCCCGCGGCCTGTTGAACCAACCCTTCGGGGCGGTGCTGCCGATGATGGCCGCTCCCGTCGCGACCCTGTGGATGCTGGCCTCGGTGAGCGCCTATTCGCTGGGCGCCCGCGAAAGCCTGGGACGCCACCTCGCGCGGGTCGCCGTCGCGGCCCTGACCGGCGGCGTCGTCGGCCTGGCGGCGGGCGCGGCGACCGGCCTGGCCCCGCTGCCCGCGCTGTCCGCCTACGGCCTGGTCACCCTCGCCGTCCTGCTCGTCGCGCATCTGTGGGCCTGGGCCTCGGTGCGCCGCTGGCGCAACCAGGGCCGGCTGACCCCCAACGTCGTGGTCGTCGGGGCCACCGCCAACGCCGCCCGCCTGATCGAGAGCGCCCTCAGCACCCGCGAGGTCAATGTGCTGGGCATCTTCGACGACCGCAGCGACCGCATCCCCGCCGCCCTGGGCGGGGTGCCGGTGCTGGGCGACACCGCCGCCCTGCTCGAGCACAAGATGCTTCCCTACGTGGACCGCATCGTCATCACCGTCACCGCCTCGGCCCAGACCCGCGTGCGCCAACTGATCGAGCAGCTGCGCATCCTGCCCAACGCCGTCACCCTGTTCGTCGACGTGGAGGGCCAGGACACCCGCGCCTCCACCCTGTCGCGCATGGCCGATGCGCCGCTCAGCCACGTGTCGGGCCTGGAGGAGGACGAGCGCCGCGCCTTCCAGAAGCGGGTGCAGGACCTGGTCATCGCCAGCCTGGCCATGGTCGTCGCCCTGCCGGTCATGGCCGTGGTGGCATTGGCCATCCGTCTCGACAGCCCCGGCCCCATCCTGTTCCGCCAGCGCCGCCACGGCTTCAACAACGAGGCGATCACCGTCTGGAAGTTCCGCTCCATGCGGGTGGAGGCCACCGACCACACCGCCCGGCGCCAGGTCGAGAAGAACGACAGCCGCGTCACCCGCGTCGGCCGCTTCATCCGCAAGACCAGCCTCGACGAGCTGCCGCAGATCTTCAACGTCCTGACCGGGGAGATGTCCCTGGTCGGCCCGCGGCCGCATCCGATCGGGATGATGACCGGAGGCGAAGAGAGCCAGCGGCTGGTGGCCGAATACGCCTGGCGCCACCGCATGAAGCCGGGGATCACCGGCTGGGCCCAGATCAACGGCTCCCGGGGGCCCGTCCACACCCGCGAGGAGGTGCGCCACCGGGTGGTGCTCGACGTCGAATATATCGAGCGCCAGTCGTTCTGGTTCGACCTCTACATCATGGTGATGACCCTGCCCTGTCTGCTCGGCGACAGCGAAGCCATCCGCTAGCCCCATGTTTCTCCGGGGCGTCCTAGCCTATCTGCCGGTCAACCTGGTCCAAGCGGTGGCCGGGTTCGGCTCCATCGTGGTGTTCACCCGCCTGCTGTCGCCGGGGTCGTACGGCGACTACGCCCTGGCCTTCTCCGTCTCGGCCCTCGCCCACACCCTGACCCTGACCTGGATCGAGGCGGGCATGGCCCGTTTCTATGCGGCCGAGGACGAGGGTCCGGGGCGGGACGCCCTGTTCGCCACCCTGTACCGCACCTTCGCCGTCGTCGGCCTGGCCTGCCCCCTGGCCGGGATGCTAGTCCTGGCCTTCGCCCCCCTCGGCCACGAACTGAAGCTGGCCATCGTCGCCGGCCTGGTCTCGGCGGTGGCGCGCGGACTGCTGCGCATGGCCCAGGAGCGGCGGCGCGCCGCCGGGGACGTGAAGGGCTTCGCCGCCATCGACATGCTGGCCACCGGCGGCGGTTTCGCCATCGGCTGCGCCCTGGCCCTGGCCGGCTTCGGCGCGGCCGGACCCTTCGCCGGGGTGGGCCTGGCCGCCGCCCTGTGCCTGGTCCTGGCCCTGCCGTCGGAATGGCCGCACATCCGGCGCGGGCGCTTCGAGCCGGAACGGCTGAAGGGCTACCTGGCCTATGGCCTGCCCTTGTCCCTGTCGCTGATGCTGGGCCTGGCCCTGGCCTCGACCGACCGGTTCGTACTGGCGGCCTATGTCGGGGACGCCGCCGTCGGCGCCTATCACGCCGGCTACACCCTTTCGAACCGGACCCTGGACGTGGTGTTCGCCTGGATCGGCATGGCCGGCGGCCCCGCCGCCGTCGCCGCCCTGGAACGCGGAGGCGAAGCCGCGCTCCGGCGAACGGCGCTCAGCCAAGCCTCGACCCTGCTGGTGGTCGGCGTCCCGGCGGCTTTGGGCGTGGCGCTGGTGGCGCATCCCCTGGCCGAGGTGATGGTCGGCGCCGCCCTGGCCGACCAGGCCTCGCGGGTCACCCCCTGGATCGCCGCCGGCGCGCTGTTCTCGGGCCTGACCACCTACTATCTGCACACCGCCTTCACCTTGGCTCGGCGGACCAGGCGGCAAATGCTGGCCGTCGCCATACCGGCGGCGGCGAACCTTATCCTCTGCTTGGTGCTGATCCCCCGTTACGGTCTCGACGGGGCCATGTGGTCGACCGCCGGCAGCTATGGCCTGGGCATGGTGGCCGCCTGGCTGCTCGGTCGCGGATGCATGCCCCTGCCGATCCCCTGGGGCGGCATGGTCCGCATCGGCGTGGCCACGGCCGCGATGGCGCTGGCGGTGACGCACCTGCCCGCTCTGGGCGGCGTGGCCGAGCTGCTGCTCAAGGCCGGCGTCGGCGCGGTGGTCTACGCCGCCATGGTGGCGGTCCTGGACGCCGGCGGCATGCGCAGCCAGGGCCTGGGCATGCTGCACGAGCGGATGAACCGCCCGCCTCAACCCGTGGAGGCGGCATGACCGCCCATCCGCAAAGCTGGACCGTCGACAACGCCGCCTGGCCCGCCGCCGCGCCGCGCCTGTCGGTGCTGATCCCCTTCTTCCGCGACGACGCCTGCGACCTGCTGACCGCCCTGGACGCCGAAGCTGGCGGGCTGGACGGCGCGGTGGAGATCGTGACCCTGGACGACGGCTCCGGCGACGAGGCCCTGGCCGCCAGGGTCGCCCGGACGGTGACCGGCCTGGCCGCCCCGGCGCGTTTCGTGCGCCTGACCGCCAACGAGGGGCGAGCCAAGGGCCGCAACCGGCTGACCGCCGCCGCCCGCGCCCCGCGCCTGCTGTTCCTCGACGCCGACATGCTGCCGGACGGTCCGCAGTTCCTGGCCTGCTACCTGGCCCTGATCGAGGCCGAGGACCCGGCCGTGGCCTTCGGCGGCTTCACCCTCGACCGCACCCCGCGCGACCCGGCCCGCGGCCTGCACCGGGCCCTGTCCCTGCGCGGCGACTGCCGGCCGGCGCACCTGCGCCAGCTGGAGCCGGCCAAGTCGCTCTGCACCTCCAACCTTTTGGTCCGCCGCGAGGTGTTCGACGTCGAGGCCTTCGACGAGACCTTCCAGGGGTGGGGCTGGGAGGATGTGGAGTGGGCGATCCGGGCGGGGCGGCGCTGGCCGGTGCGCCATATCGACAATCCGGCCTCGCACCTGGGCCTGGACACCGACGCCGCCCTCCTGGCCAAGTACGACCAGTCCCCCGCCAATTTCGGCCGGATGGCCAGGGCCCACCCGGACGTCGCCGCGGGTTTTCCCGTGCACCGGATGGCCAGGGCCCTCTCCCGCCTGCCGCTGCGCGCCCTGTGGCGGCCGTGGCTGCGGCGGCTGGCGGCGGTCCGCGCCGCGCCCATGCCGCTGCGCGTCGCGGCGGTGAAGCTCTACCGCGCCGCCCTCTACGCCGAGGTGGTCTGATGGGCGAGGTCGCGGTGCTGATCCCCACCCTGCGCCGGCCCGAGAGCCTGGACCGGACCCTGCGCTCCCTCGCCGCCCAATCCGGCGCAAAGGCCCTGATCGAGGCGGTGGTGGTGGTCGACAATTCGCCGGAGGGCTCCGCCCGCCCGGTGGCCGAGTCCTGGTCCCCGGCCCTGCCGATCCTCTATGTCCACGAGCCCCGTCCCGGCGTGGCCACCGCCCGCAACGCCGGGCTTGCGAAGGTCGCGGCGGACTATGTGGCCTTCCTCGACGACGACGAGGAGGCGCCGCCGTCTTGGCTGGAGACCCTGCTCGGCGTCCACAAGGCGTTCGGCGCCGACGTCACCTTCGGTCCCTGGCGCGGCCAGGCCTCCGCGGCGCCGGCCTGGAAGCGGCCCTATCTCGACGCCTTCTTCTCGCGCACCGGGCCGGAGAGGTCAGGCCTGACCGACCAGCGCTACGGCTGCGGCAATTCGCTGATGACCCGGGCGACCACCCTTTCGGGCCCCGCCCCCTTCGACCCCGCCTACGACCAGACCGGAGGCGAGGACGACCGGCTGTACCAGGCCCTGACCCGCCGGGGTGCGCGTTTCGCCTGGGCCGCCGAGGCCTGGGTGTGGGAGCACGCGCCCGACCACCGCTGCCGCATAGCCTACACCCTTAGGCGGGCGTTCAGTTTCGGCCAGACCCCGACCACCGACTGCGCCCACCAGGGCGACTGGCCCGGCGTGCTGCGCTGGATGGCGATCGGCGCGGCCCAGACGGCGATCTATGGCGCGGCCGCCGCGGTGCTGTGGGCGACCGGCTCGGCCCGCCGGCTGGCCATGACCGACCGGGCGGTGCGCGGGCTGGGCAAGGTGATCTGGTGGGTCACCCCGAAGTTCTACGGCCAGGCCGAGGTCGCGCGGTCGGCCTGAAACTCCGTTATTCGTCGGGAAACAGCTTCACCGGCCGCGGGGCGGCGGGCCCGGAAGGCCAAGCCCGCCCCTCGAACAGCTTGGCCATGGTGGCGATGTAGAGGGTCCAGGTCAGGCCGTTGTACTGCATCACCGTGCTCTCGGAGATGCTGAACAGGGCGAAGATGGCCATGAACGGGATGGCCCAATAGCACTCCAGCCCCCGGCGCAGGGTGAAGACCGCCGCTACCGCCGAAATCACGAAGTGCAGCGCCGCCAGACCCATGCCGATGACGCCGATCTCGACCAGCATCTCCAGCCAGCCGTCGTGGGCGTGCGGCACGTTCCACTTCAGGTCGTGACGGATGAACCAGGCCGGTCCCCACGGGTCGATCCAGAAGGCGCCGAAGCCGTAGCCCAGCCAGGGCCGCCCGGCCGCCTGGCGCAGCACCGCCGCCCAGATGTCGGTGCGGCCGGTCAGGCTCGGCTCCTTGCCGACCAGATTGAAGAACAGCTCGGGGGCGAAGACGAGGACACCGACGAAGGCGCCGCCGAGCGCCAGGGCGGCCCAGACCGCGACCAGGGCGACCGCCCGGCCGCGGCGCACCAGGCCAAGGCCCATGATCCCGCCCAGGCAGATCGTCACCCCCAGGAGCGAGGTGGTTGAGCGGGACATGACCACCGCACCGAGGCAAAGGACGGTTCCGGCGATCCACAGCCGCCGCCGCTCCGGACTGAACAGGGCGGCGCAGGCGCAGGCGAGGCAGCCGTGGGTCATCAGCCAGCCAAGCTGGTTCTTCTCGTACCAGAGCCCGCTCCAGGCGCTGGGGTGGACCTTGTCCTGGTGGCCGAAGGCCGGAAACAGCAGGCAGGAGATGTAGGTCCCCGCCGCCAGCACCAGGAACACCGTGGCCGTCAGCTCGATGAACCGCCGCCAGTCGTAGGCCGAGGCCAGGTGCAGGCCGAACAGGGTCGTGAACATCAGGGCGACGGAGCGGCGGGTGGTCACGTCCGCGTCGATCGACCACCGCGACGAGGCGAAGGCCCAGGCGACCAGCACGAGGCTGAGCGCCCCCCCGATCCACACGCGGCTGGCCCGAGCGGGATCGCGCAGCAACAATAGGCCGACCACGCCGTAGACCGGCAGCCACATGGTCCTGAGCCAGGGCACCGAATCCGGGTTCTGGTCGGGCGAGAACAGCGGCGCCAACAAGGCGCCCGACATCAAGAGCAGCACGGCCACGGCGGCGGCGTATTCGCCGCCGGCCAGGGCGCCGGCCAGCCCGCGCCGGGGCGGGGCGAACGCGGCGGGAGCGGGAAAGGCGGCGCTCATGCCCGCCCCATGGCCTGGACGAAGGCGCGGGCGGCGGCCTTGGGCCGTCCCTGGTCGTCGAACAGCAGCGGCCGGTCGTCGGGGTCGCCCTTCTGCAACGGCGAGCGCAGCCACGAATCCTTGTCGCGCAGGCCCCAGGCGGTGAAGGCGTAACGCTGCCGCGCCGGCAGGGCGAGGTAGGCCTCCGCCAGGGCTTCGACCAGCCGCGCCTGGGCCTGAAGCCTGGCCTCGACCCCGCCCAGGTCGATCCGCCGCGCCCGAGTGGAGACGTCGAGCTCCGACACGTGGATCGGCAGGCCGAAACCGGCCAGCTCGCGCATCATCGGCGCGATCGCCTTGGGATCCTGGTCGAAGCCCATGTGCATCTGGGTCCCGATCCCGCCCAGGGGGACGCCGCGCTTCAGCAGGTCCTCGACCAGGCGCAGGAAGCTGGCCCGCTTCTTCGGCAGGCTTTCCAGGTTGTATTCGTTGAGGAACAGGACGGCGTCGGGGTCGGCCTCCCGGGCATGGTGGAAGGCCATGGCCACATAGTCCATGCCGAACGCTTCCCGCCAGAGGCAGGCGCGGTAGCCGTCCCCGTCCTCGGCGGTCGGCTCGTTGACCACGTCCCAGCCGGTCGCCTGGCCGCGATAGCGGCCCGCCACCGCGAGGATGTAGTTGCGGTAGGCGTTGGCGAAGGCGCCCCTGTCGGCGGCGATGCGGACGAAGGCCTCGGGCCGATAGATGTACCAGACCAGGGTGTGGGCGTGCAGGCGCAGGCCGTGGGTCCGGGCGAAGGCGGCCATGGCGTCGGCGCGGGCGAAGTCGAAGCCGCCGTCGCCCCTCAGCACCGTTTCCATCTTCATCTCGAGGCCGGGGGTGATCTGGCCGAACTCGCGGGTCAGGAGGGCCATGGCGGACGGATCGGCCAGCTGGTCGAACACGATGGAGGCCCCGACCGGAAACGGCGCCGTCTGCTTCAGCGGCGGCGTGGGCCCGGCCGCGGGCGCGCTCTGGGCCCGGCCGCAGGCGCTCAGCGCCAGACCGGCGGTGAGGGCGATGGCGTCGCGGCGGCTGGGTGGGAAAAGGCCCATGACGTATCTTGACGCCGGAGGGGGAAAGGAATCGTTTCGAGGGCGAGGATCGATGGTGAATCCGGCGGGGCGACGGAACACGATTCCATTTTCGCGGGTGGCTCCGTCCTAAGGGACGGGGCTTGCGCCAGGCGCGGCCCGAAAGCATGACGAAGCAGCGGTTCAATCGGGAGGATACATGAAGTTCAGCGTGAAATGCCTGCTGCAGGCGGCTTCGGTCGCGGCGCTTGTCTTGTCGTTCAGCGCCAGCAACGCAGCGCCCGCCCGGGACAGCTGGCCGGCGAAGTGGCCTTCGTCCGTCGAGGGCAACACGCGTCTCCAGGACGATCTGGTCAAGACCGACTATACGGCCGAAGAGAAGCGCAACATCATGACCGTGCTCAACGAGATGAGCGACGAGTCGCGGGCGGCCTGGCTGAAGAATCCCAAGCGCGCGCCGCATGAAGGCTTTCCGGGCCTCGACAAATATTACGGCTCGCACGATTTCGACGAGGTGAAGTCCATCCCCGACCGCAAGGACCGGCTGGTGGACATCATCGCCAAGGGCAACCGCGTCGCCGGAGCGTTCGTGATCAGCGGCCATCATCAGGGCGAGATCTACGGCTTCAAGGGCGACGGCAAACCGCTGCAGATCCTGGAAATCTTCTTCCGCACCTTCGACGCCGACGGGCACACCACGGACGTGGTCTATCGCGGCGAGGAACTGCAGCTCTATGTCGCCCTGGGCGGCAAGGTGGAGTTCCCCAAGGAAGGCATAGCGGCGCAGATCGCCTCCAATCCGCCGGCGCCCCCGCCCGGCGCCGCGCCCGCGGCGGGTCCGGGCGGCCGGCGAGGCGCCCAACCCACGCCGTGGACGACCTGGCCGCCGGCGCAATGGCCGGCCTCCGTGCGCGACAATCCCAAGCTGATCAAATACCTGACCGAAACCCAATGGACCGACGAGGAAAAACGCCTCATCCAGAACACCATCGACACCGCCCCCCCAGGCGGCGCGCCGCGGGCGGCTCCGCCGCTGAGACATGTCGACCTGACCGTGCAGCCGCCGTGCGGGATTTCCTGCCCGAACGGCCGCCATGGCTTCGATTTCCTCGACGAGCTGTCCGGTTTCCACGGCTATTTCCCCGCCACGTCGGTGCCGGACCGCGTCGAAACCATCGAGGACATGATCGTCAAGGGAAACCGCATCTGGCGGTGGTTCGTCGGCCACGGCCATCAGACCGGGTATTTCTACGGCTTCCCGGGCGACGGCCACCCCATCGAGTGGCGGGAAGTTGAATTCGGCGGCCTGGTGACCCCCAACGGGCTCGGCATCCGGTCCGAGGAGCTCCAGCTCTATGTCGCCATGGGCGGCAAGCTCCAGTTTCCGGGAAAGCCGAAAGTTCCCTGAAGTCATCCGCAGGGATGGAAAACCAGGGCTCCGCGCACGATCGAGGGCGCGGAGCCCTTCAGGAGGATGAAATGGCCGTGGAGCCGGCGCGGGTCCGCGATCTGGCGCTTGCCTTGCCCGGGACGAGCGAAGCGCCGCATTTCCACAGGCTGGCCTTTCGCACGCCGCGCAAGATCTTCGCCACCCTCGACGGCGCAGCCCACGACCTCAACCTGATGTTCGATCCGGATTTGTGCGACTTCTATTGCGAGCAGGCGCCGCAGGCCTTCGCCCCCGTTGCGGGGGGCTGGGGTCGCATGGGCGCGACCCGGTGCGACCTTGCCGCGGTGGACGAGGCGACCTTGGTTTCCGCCCTGCAGGCCGCCCATCGCCTGGCCGCGCCGAAATCCAGGGGACGTTAGGGACGCGGCTCGTCCCGTCAGCCCCATGGTTTCTTCCCGTCATTGATCGGACGGTAAGGACGCCCTGCTAGCCTCGCGCCTCTGGACAGCCGCCGCGAGAGACGCGCCCATGACCGACGACAAGGCGATGCATGGCTATGTGCGGGGTCTCGACGGGATCCGCGCCGTCTGCATCTCCGTGGTGGTGCTGGGCCACATCGGCTTTGGCGACCTGGTCCCCGGCGGCCTTGGGGTCACCACCTTCTTCTTCCTCAGCGGCTATCTGATCACCGGCCTCCTGGCCGCCGAGCACGACCGGTTCGGCCGGGTGGATTTCGCCCGGTTCTACGGCCGGCGGACGTTGCGCCTGCTGCCGGAGCTGGCGGTGTTCGTCGGCCTGTTGGGGCTGGTGATCGCGCCCCTGCTCGGCCAGCCCCTGCCGCTCGGCGCGGCGCTGGCGGCCCTGTTCTACTGGACCAACTACTACATGGTCCTGGGGTTCGACACCTGCCGCGACTGCTCGATCACCGGGCACCTGTGGTCCCTGTCGGTGGAGGAGCACTTCTATCTGGTCATGCCGGTGGCCATGGCCGCCTGCGCCTTCGCGCCTCGGCGGCTGGGGCAGCTTTTGCTGGCGGTGATCATCGTCGGTCTGGGCTGGCGGGTCTATGCCGACGCCGTCCTGCACATGCCGGAGATCTACACCTACAAGACCACCGAGTGCCGGATGGATTCCATCGCCTGGGGGTGCCTGGCCGCGGTGGTCCAGCGGGCCCAGCCCGGACTGATGCAGACGGTCCGGCGCCGCGGCGCCGCGGTGTTCGCCGCCGGTCTCGCCCTGCTGCTGGCGTCGCTGCTGATCCGCGACGAGGGCTTCCGCAACGCCTGGCGCTATTCGCTGCAGGGCCTGGCCCTGATGGGCCTGATCCTGCCCCTGGTCGTGGGCGCGCCCCGGCTGGAATGGGTGACGGCGATCCTGGAGTGGGCGCCCCTGCGCTGGATGGGCCGGCGCTCCTACGGCGCCTATCTGTGGCACTACGCGGCCCTGACCTTCGCCGGCCTGATGCTCGGGGTGAAGGGGCCGCTGGAGACCGCCAGCCTGCACGACCGGCTTTCGGCCATCGCTCCCACCCTGGTCATGACCTGGACCTTCGCGGCGATCAGCTACGCCCTGGTGTTCCAGCCGTCGCAGAAACTGAAGCCGCTGCTGGCCCCGCGGGCCCCCGCGCCACGAAACATCGTCGGCGCCGCCCTGGCCGGTTCGGCGGAACCGTAGGCCTTACGTCCCCCCCAGCCGCATGAACGGCGCCGGCTGGGTGCGGACCTGGTTCAGGAACACCCCGGAGACCCTCCCGCCCGCGTGGATAATGGCGTCCCTGAGCGCCGGCGGCCGCTCGGCGTCCCCGCCTTCGGCCCCCACCACCAGGACGTTCGCGTCCATGAAGGGCGCGGTCGCCAGCACCGCCCGCGAGCGCTCCGCCGCCGGGCAGTCCACCACCACCCAGTCCGCGTGCCGGCGAAGGGCCTCCCAATAGTCGGGCGCGCCCTGGATGTGCGCCGCCTGGCCGGGCTTGAGCGCCTCGCTGCGGAACCGGGTCACCCACCAGCGCCGCCCGCCCACCGGATAGGCCGCCAGGTAGCGGGCGTCGTTCCACGGCCGGCCGTCCACGCCCTTGGTCGCGGGCTGGACCTTGAAGAACATCGAATTGTCCGGCGTGGCCCGCGCCACCGGCCCCAGGAACCCGTAGCGCTCCGGCTCGGCGGCGATGCTGGCGTACTGGTCCTGGCGCATCAGGTCGAGCTCGACCAGCCAGACGCCGCGGCGGGACTGCCGGCTCAGGTGGCGGGCGAATTCGCGGGCGACGGTGGAGGTCCCCTCCCCGCGCTCGGCCGAGACGAACTGCACCACGCGCCCGACCCCCGGCCGAAGGGCCGGTCCCAACGCACCCTCAAGGGCGGCAGCCTCCGTGGACAGATCAATCATCGGCCGAATCGCTTTCGCCGGGCCGGGCTAGTCTAGCAGGGGCCGGCGCATCCCGCTCTAGTCCGCCCGCTTCAGATTGGCATAGGCCAGGACCGGCAGATCCAGGCTGCGCGCCGTGGAGTCCGGGGTGACGAACCCCCGGCGCAGCAGGATGCGCAACAGGCCGGCGCACAGGGCGGTGAACAGGGCGAACAGGAAGGCGGCGGCCAGGACCGGCGCCTTCAGGCTGCTCCCCCGCGTGGGCGCGAAGGCGCGCTGAACCACCCGGATGTTGTCGTCGCTGCCGAGCGCGATGGCGCGGGCGGCCTGGCTTTCCTGCTGGCGGCCGAGGAAGGTCTTGACGTTGGTCGACAGCACGTCGCGCTGGCGCACCAGGTCCTGGTAGCGCGGCTCCAGGGCCACCAGCCGCTGGCGCTTCTCCGACACCTGGCTAAGGTCCCTCACCACCGCCGCCAGCCGTTGGCGCAGCGAGGCGGCCTGGGCCTCCAGGGTGTTCTTCTCCGTCTGCAGGCCCTGGTAGATCGGGTTGGGACCGGTGCGCTGGGCCGTGACCCCGGTGGCGCCGCCGCCGGAGATCAGGGCCTGCAGGGCGGCGATCTTCTGGTCGATCTCGCGCACGGGCTGGGAGTCGGGGCGGTAGCGGGAAAGCAGGTCCTGGCGGTCGACCTTCAGGGCGGTCAGCTTGTTGGAGGCCGACGGGTCGGCGTCCTGGTAGAGGCCGATCACCGCGGGGGCGTCGGCGACCTGCCTGCGGGTGACGCCCAGGCGGCCCTCGGCTTCGCTGAGCTGGGCCTCGATCGAATAGCGTTCGGTCAGCAGCGCGCCGTAGACCTGGGCCAGGGACGCCTTTTCGGCGTCGAAATCGCCGATGCCGTTCTGGGCCAGGAAGTCCTGGTAGGACATCTCCGCCGCCGCCAGCCGGTCCTCGAAGGCCTTGCGCTGCTGGTCCAGCACCTTGGCGTCGCCGCCGACCAGCACGGTCTTGCGATAGGCGAGATACTCGTCGACCAGGGCGTTCAGCACCTCGGCGGCGACCATGGGGTCCTTGTGGGTGAAGGACAGCCGCACCACCGAGGTTTCGGGCGCCGACTGGATCTTCAGCGCCGTCTCCATCGCCTTGATCGCCGAGCCCCAGATCGCCCGCTGGCGGCTGCGGTCGGCCTTGGCGTAGGCCGCGCCGAGCTCCGGGTAGACCCGCGCCAAGCCCAGCCGCTGCAGCGTGGCCTCCTTGACCGCCGAAGAACCGAGGATCTCCAGCTCAGACTGCATGATCTGGCCGGCCGAAGGGGCCGTGCCCCGCCCGGCGTCGCCGACGCGGGGGTTGTAGACATATTCCTCGCCCAGCTGCACCAGCAGGCTGGAATAGGCCTGGTAGCTTTTCTTCATGCCCTGGGCGGCGACCACGCCGAGCACCAGTATGGTCAGGAAGACGCCCAGCATCAGATAGCGTTCGCGCCACATCAGGGCGGCCAGGTCGGCAAGGCCATAGGCCGGCCTCCACCCGCCCGGCGAGGGCGGACGGCCGCCGGCGGGGGGAGCAGCCTCCCTCGAAGTCCAGGCGTCCGTATTCATCACGACTCGGCGGTGAATGTGTGCACGGGTCGAACCTGACCGGACGGGCTTAACCTTCCGTTACCCATTAACGCCAAGGATCGCATCCAGACGGGTCGGCGGGCGCGCGGGTCACAAGTCCTTCCGCGGCGCCGACGGGGTCCAAAGGCCGATGGTTCGCTTAGATCACGATGGTTTCGGATTGGACCGATCCAAAATCATGAAAGTGATCGAGTCCAATTGCTCAGGACGCGTTGTTCGCCAAAGGCCCGCCTTGGCGTCGACGCTGCTGGCCGCCGCCTTGACCCTGGGCGCCTGCGCCGGCGTCGGAGCGCAGGGACCCTATCGCCGCGACCTCTACGAGCGCGACTATCGCAACCCATCCCAGACGGGCCGCGCCGCGCCCGCGGGCGGCTACGG
The DNA here is from genome assembly GCA_035493955.1 of Caulobacteraceae bacterium. Classification (GTDB taxonomy): domain Bacteria; phylum Pseudomonadota; class Alphaproteobacteria; order Caulobacterales; family Caulobacteraceae; genus NCED01. Next base: position 93,827 of record DATJHI010000006.1, read on the forward strand.
CTACGCCCCCGCCTTTGCCGACATCGGCTACGCCACCTGGCAGGACAACGAACCGGAGTACCGGCTCTATCCCGGCGACGTGCTGGACGTGAGTTTCCTGTCGGCGCCGGAGCTGAACCGCACAGTGACGGTGCAGCCGGACGGGCGAATCACCCTGCCCCTGGTCGCGCCGGTCATGGCGGCGGACCGGTCCGCGCCCCAGCTCCAGGCCATGCTGGCCCAGGCCTATTCAAGCCAGCTGGTGCGGCCGGACGTGTCGATCTCGGTCAAATCGACCACGCCCCTGAAGGTGTTCGTGGGCGGGTGGGTGGACAAGCCGGGTGTCTACGACATGCCCGGCGACATCGACGCCCTGCAGGCGGTGATCATGGCCGGCGGCTTCAAGCTGGGGGCCCAGTCGCAGCAGGTGGCGATCCTGCGCCGCGGGACGGCCGGCCAGGCCATGCTGCGCACCGCCGACCTGCGCGGCGCCGTGCGCGGCCGCTTCATCGCGGACCCGGTGCCGCTGCGACGTTTCGATGTGATCTATGTGCCCAAAACCGGCCTGGCGGAGCTGGGCGGCTTCGTCCAGCAGATCCGGGACGCGCTGCCGTTCCAGTTCAGCTATCTCATCGGCGGCCAGTACGCGACGACGAAATAACGGCAAAACCGCGGGCCTTTGGGGGCCCTTCTGGCGCTTCGCGCCCCACCTCCCCCGCCGAGGGGAGGAAACGGACGTCTAGGCCGTCTGCAGCCATTCGCGGGCGGCGCGCTGGGCGTCGTTGATGGAGTCGCGGTCCATTTCGGCCGACAGCTCCTTGCGGTAGCGCTTGGCCTCTTCCGAGCCGCGCATGGCCGCCAGGTTGAACAGCATGTGGGCCGACACCAGGTCGAGCGGCGCGCCGCCCTGCCCGGTCGAATAAAGCAGGCCCATCTTCAGAAGCTCGTCACCGGTCGAGCCCGCCTGCGGCAGAGGAATACCGTCGCTGGCCGAGCCCTGATCAAACGCCGTTTGCATCATCAGTCCCCTTTATATCCGGCAGGCGCGCATTTTGCGGCCCGGGTCGGACGTGTTCGTGGGGAGAGAAAAGCGCCTCTGCTCTAAAAATAGAGTTAAGCGCGAAAACACCACGAATATTATTTGTGGTGAATCATAAGTTGACGCGAACAGTCTGATTCAGGTCTCGTAAATCTTGATTCAGACCTCGTAAACCTGAGGTTTATTCTTATTTACGAGCACGCTGTCCGAACAGCACTTCGCGCGCCTTGTCGCCGTCCTTGCCGGGATCCGACAGCGCCACGCCGCGCAGTTCCTCTCCCGCCTTCAGCCCAGCCTGCACGGCCGGCCGCGCCCGGGTCCGATCGAACCAGGCCTGGACCCTGGGGAAACGGTCGATCTGCACCCCCTGGGCCGGATACCGCAGGGCCCAGGGCAAGACCGCCATGTCGGCGATGGAATAGTCCCCGGCCAGGAAGTCCCGGTCCTGGAGGCGGCGGTCCATCACCCCGAACAGCCGGTCGATCTCGTCGGTATAGCGAGCCGCGCCATAGGCCGTGTAACGGGTGTCGGCGATCACCGAAGGCGCATAGGCGCGGAAGTGATTGGCCTGGCCGCCCATGGGGCCCAGGCCTCCGACCTGCCAGAACAGCCACTCCTCGACCTCGACCCGCGCCCGCTCGTCCGTGGGATAGAACCGGCCGGTCTTGCGCCCGAGGTACTGCAGGATGGCGCCCGACTCGAACACCGAGATCGGTTGCCGGCCGGGACCGTCCGGATCGACGATCGCCGGCATGCGGTTGTTTGGGCTGATGGCCAGGAACTCGGGTTTGAACTGGTCCCCCCGGCCGATGTTCACCGGCTTCAACGTGTAGGCGAGCTCCATCTCCTCAAGCGCTATGGAGATCTTCCGTCCATTCGGAGTCGGCCAGAAATGGAGCTCGATCGGCTGGGTCATGCTCGCGATCCTCTCACGGGTGACGGCGGACCATGCTGGGGCCGAGCCGGAACCGCAAGACGAATGAAGGCTTTCTAACTGGGAACGGGGCGCGAAAAACGATCCCAGATTTCGCGAGCAATCCGCTCTAAACGGTTAGAATCGATCACGTTTTACGATTTTTCCCTGTTCCGGTCCAAAGTCGCCGTGATCTCGCCGTTCAGACCCAGTTCAGCCCGGGGCGCCGATGATCGCGCAGTCGGGTTTTCCCGAAACGGAAGACGCCCTTTTGGCCCTTCTTCACGCAAAACGAGGTGAACTCATGAAACGCTTCATCGTCGCCGTCGCGGTTCTGTCCACGCTGGGGGCGACCGCGGCCTCGGCCCAGCCCTACGACCGTGACCACGACCGGCAGGACCGCCGCGAGGCCCAGCGGGACGCCCGTCCCAACGGCGACCGCGACCGCGACGGCATCCCCAACCGCTACGACGCCCAGCCGAACCGCTACAACTACGGCGGCCGGTATTATGACCGCTTCCGCGGTCCGGCCTATCGCTACCCCCGTGGCCTCACCTACCGGAGCTGGGCGCGCGGCCAGACCCTGCCCAGGGCCTATTTCGCCCCGCCCTATTATATCGACAACTGGACCGCCTACCGTCTGGGGCCGCCGCCCCGCGGCTATCGCTACGTGCGGGTCGGCAACGACATCGTGCTGGCGGCCATCGCCACCGGCCTGATCGCCAACGTCATCAACGGCGTTTTCTACTAAACGAAGGGGCCTGCCCCGGTCGAAAGGCCGGGGCGGCTTTCCGCTCGGCGATTCCCCGCGACGGACCGATGACCGCGCAGCGTTCAACCCCAGGCAGGGAGGCTCCGATGAGACGTTTGCTGATCATCGCGGCGGCGGCGACGTTGCTGGCTCCCCCGTCGGCCATGGGCAGGGACCATGGCGACGGGCGGGGCGAAGGGCGCAGCTACGAGCGCTACCCGGCGGCGGACCGCGGTCGCGACGACCGGGGCCAGGCCCGCGGCGCCCAGGGCCTGCGCTACCAGCCCGATCCGGCCCTGCGCCGGCGCGAAGACCCGCGCAACGCACCGCAGGCCTATCGGGCGGCGCCCGCCCCCGCCCAGAGGTCCTGGCGCCAGGGCCAATATCTTCCGCCCAACTATCGCGGCGCCGTGGTCCAGAACCCCAGCCGCTATCGCCTGCGTGCCCCGCCCCGCGGCTACGACTGGGTCGGGGTCGGACCGGACATCTATCTGATGCAGCGCGGCACCGGCATGGTGCTGGACGCCATCCCCGGCGGCTACTGATCCACGCTGGAGCTACAGACCCAGCTTGGCCTTCAGGATCTCGTTGACGGCGGCGGGGTTGGCCTTGCCGCCGGTGTCCTTCATCACCTGGCCGACGAACCAGCCGATGGCCTGGGGCTTGGCCTTGGCCGCCTCCACCTTGTCCGGGTTGGCGGCGATGATCTTGTCGATGGCCGCCTCGATGGCGCCGGTGTCGGTGACCTGGACCAGGCCATGTTTCTCGACGACGTCCTTGGGCGTCCCCTCCCCCGCCCACATGCGGTCGAACACTTCCTTGGCGATCTTGGACGAGATGACGCCGGTCTCGATCAGCTCCACCAGGCCGGCGATGTCGGAAGCCGGGATCGGACTCGCCTCCATCTCCAGCCCGTCCTTGGCCAGCCGGCCCATCAGCTCATTGGTGGTCCAGTTGGCGACCAGCTTGGCGTCGCGGCCCTTGGCGGCCTTCTCGAAGAAGTCGGCCCGGTCGGCCTCAGCCGACAGCACCCGCGCATCGTAGGGGGAAAGGTCGTACTGCTTCACGAACCGGGCCCGCTTGTCGTCGGGCAGTTCGGGCAAGGTCGCCTGGATCGCCTTGACCCAGTCGGGATCGAGCTCCAGCGGCAGCAGGTCCGGGTCGGGGAAGTAGCGGTAGTCCATCGCCTCTTCCTTCGAGCGCATCGACCGGGTCTCGCCCTTCACCGCGTCGAACAGGCGGGTCTCCTGGTCGATCTTGCCGCCGTCCTCGAGGATCTCCACCTGGCGGCGGGCCTCGTAGACGATGGCCTGCTGGATGTAGCGCATCGAATTGACGTTCTTGATCTCGCAGCGGGTGCCCAGATGGGCGAAGTCGCCGGTCGCCCTGAACTGCTCGTATTGCCCCGGGCGGCAGACCGAGACGTTGACGTCGGCGCGCAGGTTGCCCTTCTCCATGTCGCCGTCGCAGGTGCCGAGGTAGCGGACCAGCATGCGCAGGGTCTTCACATAGGCGGCCGCGTCCTCGGGGCTGCGCATGTGCGGCTTCGAAACGATCTCCATCAGCGCCGTGCCGGCCCGGTTCAGGTCGACGTAGGTGGCGTGGGGATCGAGGTCGTGGATCGACTTGCCGGCGTCCTGCTCCAGGTGCAGCCGCTCGATGCCGACATGGAAGGTCGAGCCGTCGTCGCGCTCGACCTCCAGCACGCCTTCGCCGACGATGGGGTCCTTGAACTGGCTGATCTGATAGCCGGACGGCAGGTCGGGGTAGAAATAGTTCTTCCGGTCGAAACGCGACCACAGATTGATCCGCGCCTTCAGGCCCAGCCCCGTCCGCACCGCCTGTTCGACGCAGAAGCGGTTGATCACCGGCAGCATGCCGGGGAAGGCCGCGTCGACGGTGGACACCTGCTCGTTGGGGCCCGCGCCGAAGCCGACGCCGGCGGCCGAGAACAGCTTGGACTTGGAGGCGACCTGGGCGTGCACTTCCAGGCCGAGGACGACTTCCCACTCGCCGGTGCGGCCGGGGATGCGGAAGGGGGCGCGATCGGTTGTCATGGATGGGTAGATAGCGGGAAGACGAGCGTTTTGCATCCCCGCGAGTGGCTCGCGGCGAGACGCCGCCTCACACCGGCAGTCTAGGCGGCGCAGGACTTGGCGACGGCGCGCGCGGCCCGCGCCCGGCGGGCGTCGATCGCCGCAACCAGTTCGCCGACGTTGATGGGCTTGTTGACGTGGCCGTCCGCGCCGGCCGCGCGCGACCGGGCCACGTCGGCGGAGGTGTCGTGCGAGGTGACCATGATGATGTTGGCGCGGGGCCAGCCGGCCTCGACCTCGTGCTCGCGGATCAGCCTGGTCGCCGTGTGGCCGTCCATGATCGGCATGCTGGCGTCCATGAGGATAAGGGCGAAACAGGTGGAAGAGGCGATGGCGACCGCTTCGCGCCCGTCGTTCACCGCGAACACGTCCAGACCCTTGGATTGCAGGACAGCCGTCAGCAGCTGGCGATGGCCAGGGTTGTCGTCGACGACCAGCGCGCGGACCGGCAGAACGGGCATCGAACCGTATCCTCCCCTTGCGCCGCGGACCCCGGCTCAGGTCAGGGAAACCGGCGGCGGCCTTATTAGTTCCCCCGAAGGTTGAGAGTTCCTTGACGTCAACAACCCTGGATAGTGTTGTCGTGCTCGGAAGGGACCGCTTTCCACCAGAAGCGACGGACCTGAGGGCCTTGTCCGTTGGTTGGGAGAGCGTGACATGGAGGCCTCGATGCCGACCCTCACCCGCAGACAGACCGTGCTGTTCGCGGCCGCCGCCCTGGCGGCGGGGCCCGCTTCCGCCGCCGACCCGGGGTTGCGGCCCACCCCGGTCGAGACCGAAGGGCCGTTCTATCCCCACACCCTTCCGCCCGAGACCGATCCGGACCTGATCCACACGGGTTCGCGTCAGGCGCGGGGCGAACCCCTCGACCTCAGGGGCCGGATCCTGGGCGTGGACGGCCGGCCGGTGCAGGGGGCCGTGGTCGAGATCTGGCAGTGCGACGCCGACGGCCGCTACATTGTCCAGGGCGGCGTCGATCCCGGCTTCCAGGGTTACGCCCGGCTCAAGGTCGACGCCCAAGGGGAATACGCCTTCCGCACCATCCGGCCGGTCCCTTATGACGGCCGCACCGCCCACATCCATTACAAGGTCTATCGGCCCGAGGGCCGGGTTCTGACCACCCAGATGATGATCGCCGGCAATCCCGAAAACGAACGCGACTCCGTCTACCGCTGCCTGCGCCCCGAGGACCGTCCGCTGAGCGTGGCCGCGTTCCAACCTGGGACCGACGGCTTCGCCTGGACGACCCGCTTCGACGTGGTGCTCGCCTAAAGGTTGTCTACGGCGGCGAAAAGGCCAGCACCTCGGCGGTATAGCTTTCCACCACCAGGCTGAACGGCGTCCCCGCCGGCGTGGACAGGACCGCCCGGTGCTCCAGCACATGCGCCGGGATCGCCAGGGGCGCGGCGCCGGCGGCCGGCAGGCGCGCGGCCGTCTCCCAACCCTGCGGCAAGGGCCGGAACAGCAACTTGGCCGATAGAGTCTCGCGGCGGAAATCCAGCGCCGCCACCGCCCGGCCGAAGGGGGTGTCGGTGGTTTCCAGGGTCCGGTTCATCTCAGGGGTCAACCGCGCCGGAACGTACCAGTTGTCCGCCTCCGACAGCACATGGCCGCCGCAGACCAGCTGCACCCGGCGATAGGCCACCGTCTCCTCCGGGCCGACCTTCAGCGCGGTTCGCACGTCCGGCCCCGCGGAACGATCGAGCCTGACCGGGCGGGCGACCACCTTTGGCGTCTCCGCCAGGCGATGCGAAGCGCACCAGGCTTCCAGGGTGGCGGTGGCGCTGGGGTGGGTCAGGAGCTCGACGTTCAGGCCCTGCAACACCGCCACGGCCTCGACCCGGCCGAGCGGGGTGTCCGGCCAAGCCTGGGCGGCGGTCGCGACCAGCGACACGGCCAGGGCGGCGAACATGGGGCGAAAGTGGATGACAAGACCACGCTTCCAAATTAACTTTTTGAAAAGCGCGATATTTCCGCCTTGCAAGGAGCTCGCCGTGGTTCGTCCCGCCGCCCTCGGCCTCATCGCCGCCCTCGCCTTCACCACCGCCGTCTCGGCGGTTTCGGTCGCCACCGTGGCCGTGGCCCAGGCGCCGGCCTATTCCGTCAAGAGCACGATCGGGGTGCTGATCGACAACCCCGAAACCAAGGCCGTGCTGAACAAGTACATCCCCGAGGTGGTCTCGGACCCGCGGATCGACCAGGGCCGCGACTTCGCGCTCGAAGGCATCGCCATGTACGTGCCGATCCTGACCCCCGAGCTCCTGGCCAAGATCGACGCCGATCTGGCCAAGGTGGTCAAGAAATAGGGCCTACCACCAGCGCTGCGGCCGTGCGGTGAAGCCGGCGGCCTCTTCCATGGCCCCCGCCAGGGAGAACAGCGTCCCTTCGTCCAGGGCCCGGCCGATCAACTGCAGGCCCAGAGGCAACCCGTCCGACGACAGGCCGGCGGGGAGCGAGATTCCCGGCAGGCCGGCCAGGTTGGTGGTCACCGTGAACACGTCGTTCAGATACATCGCGACCGGATCGTCGGTGCGCTCGCCCAGGCCGAACGCCGCCGATGGCGCGGTCGGGGTGAGCAGGGCGTCGACCTCCAGGAAGGCGGCGTCGAAGTCGTCGGCGATGCGCCGGCGCACCTTCTGGGCCTTGAGGTAATAGGCGTCGTAATAGCCGGCCGACAGCACATAGGCGCCGATCAGGATGCGCCGCTTGACCTCTTCGCCGAAGCCGCTTGCCCGAGTGTTCTCATAGACTTCGGTCAAAGAATTGCCCGGCTCGCGCAGGCCGAAGCGCATGCCGTCGTAGCGGGCCAGGTTCGACGAGGCCTCGGCCGGGGCGATGATGTAGTAGGCCGGCAGGGCGTATTTGGTATGCGGCAGGCGCACCGACTTGACCTCGGCGCCCGCCGCCTTCAGCCACTCGATGCCCTGGTCCCAGAGCCTGGCGATCTCTTCGGGCATGCCCTCGATGCGGTAGTCCTCGGGGATGCCGACCCGCAGGCCCTTGACCGACTTTCCGACGAAGGACGCGAAGTCGGGGCTCTCCACCGGCAGGCTGGTGGAATCCTTCGGGTCGTGACCGGCCATGGACCGGAGCAGGATGGCCGCGTCCTCCACCGTCTTGGCGATGGGTCCGGCCTGGTCCAGCGAGGAGGCGAAGGCGACCACCCCCCAGCGCGAACAGCGGCCGTAGGTCGGCTTGATCCCCACCGTGCCGGTGAACGAGGCCGGCTGGCGGATCGATCCGCCGGTGTCGGTGGCGGTGGCGGCCAGGCACAGGTCGGCGGCGACCGCGGCGGCGGACCCGCCGGAGGAGCCGCCGGGGGTCAGCGGCTTGTTCGATCCGCGCCCTCGCCACGGATTGACTACCGGCCCGAAGGCCGAGGTCTCGTTGGACGAGCCCATGGCGAATTCGTCGAGGTTCAGCTTGCCCAGCATCACCGCCCCGTCGCGCCACAGCTGGGCGGTGACCGTGGATTCGTACGGCGGGACGAAGTCGCCCAGGATCTTTGAGGCGGCGGTGGTGCGCACGCCCTCGGTGCAGAACAGGTCCTTGACCCCGATGGAGGCGCCCTCCAGCGGTCCGGCCTCGCCGCGGGCGCGGCGCTGGTCGGAGGCTTTGGCCATGGCGATGGCCCGGTCCGGGGTGACCAGGACGAAGGCGTTCAGGGAGGGGTTGGCGGCCTCGATGGCGGCGACCTGGGCGCGGGCCAGCTCCTCGGCGGAGAAGTCCTTGGCGGCGAGGCCCGCGAGGGCGGACTTGAGGGTAAGGGCGTTCAGGTCTGCCACGTCTCTACTCGACCACCTTGGGGACGATGAAGAAGCCGTCCGCGGACTTCGGCGCGTTGGACAGGACCTTGGAGGCGTCGCCGCCGTCGGCGACCACGTCCTCGCGCATCGGCAGGGCCGCGGCCACGGCCGAGGCCATGGGCTGCACCCCCTCCACGTCTACCTCGCCGAGCTGTTCGATCCAGTCGAGGATCGAGGACAGTTCGCGGGCGAGCGGCTCCAGCCGGCTTTCCGGCTCGGCGATACGGGCGAGTTTGGCGACCCGTCGGACGGTCGCGGCGTCGATGGCCATGGGCCCCTCGTGATTGCGGTCGGGGGTGGGTTAGCGGCGGGGGCGCGCAGTGGCAAGCCTGAGGCTCCCGCCGCCGGGCGATCCGCCCCGTCGGAACTGCGACGCCGCGACCACGTTGGTTGTCCGTCAACAGGACATGGGGAAACGCGGATGAGCTTCGACACTCCACAGGAAAAGACCAACCGCACCGCGTGGATGGTGCTCGGCGCCATCGCGGTGGCGATCATCATCGGCGTGGTCCTGGTGCTCAACAGCCAGAACAAGTCCGCGGCGGACCAGGCGGCGGCCAATGCGGCCGCGGCCAACGCCGCCGCAGCCCAGGCCGCAACCCTGGCGACCCAGGCTCCGCTGCAAAGCGCCGACGCCCAGAACGCGGCCGCGGCCGCCGCGGCCCAGCAGGCCGCCCAACAGGCGAGCGCCGCCACCCAGCTCAGCGACGCCGCCCAGGCCAGCCAGCAGGCGGCGCAGAACGCGAGCGCCGCGGCCCAACGGGCCCAGGCCTCCGCCGACGCCGCCAACGCCCGGGCCGCCGCCGCGACCGCCGGGGCGGCCGGGGACGCTCCGCCCCGGTAGCGGAATCCTGCCGACTCGGGCGCGACGCGGGCGTCCGAGTCGGATAAGAAGACGGCGATGAGTGCGATCCTCTCCGTCTCCAGGCTGTCCAAGACCTACGCGGGCGGTTTCCAGGCCCTGAAGTCGGTGGACCTCGAGATCATGCGCGGGGAGATCCTCGCCCTGCTCGGGCCCAACGGCGCGGGCAAGACCACCCTGATCAGCGTCATCTGCGGCCTGACCACACCCACCGAGGGGACGGTCACGGTCGACGGCTTCGACATCCTCAAGGACTGGCGCGCCGCCCGCAATCTGATCGGCCTGGTGCCGCAGGAACTGAAGACCGACGCCTTCGAGACCGTCTGGGCCACCGTCTGTTTCAGCCGCGGCCTGTTCGGCAAGCCGGCGAACCCGGCCCACATCGAGAAGATCCTTCGCGAACTCAGCCTGTGGGACAAGAAGGACAACAAGATCATCACCCTATCGGGAGGGATGAAGCGCCGGGTGATGATCGCCAAGGCGCTGAGCCACGAGCCGCGCATCCTGTTCCTGGACGAGCCCACCGCCGGGGTCGACGTGGAGCTGCGCCGCGACATGTGGAACGTGGTCCGGGCCCTTCGCGACAGCGGCGTCACCATCATCCTGACCACCCACTATCTGGAGGAGGCCGAGGAGATGGCCGACCGGATCGGGGTGATCCGCAAGGGCGAGCTGATCCTGGTCGAGGAAAAGACCGAACTGATGCGCAAGCTCGGCAAGAAACAGCTGACGCTGCAGTTGCAGGAGCCTTTGAGCGCGATCCCGCCGGAACTGGCCGACCAGCCGCTGGAGATCGCCGAGGGCGGCGCGGAGCTGGTCTACACCTACGACACCAAGCGCGAACGCACCGGCATCACCGCCCTGCTGGGCCAGCTCAGCGCGCTGGGCATCGGCTTCAAGGACCTTTCCACCCAGCAGAGTTCGCTGGAGGACATCTTCGTCGAGCTGGTGCACGACCGATGAACGTCCCCGCCATCCGCGCCATCTACCAGTTCGAGATGCACCGGACCTGGCGCACCTTGATGCAGAGCATCGTCTCGCCGGTGCTGTCGACCTCGCTCTATTTCGTGGTGTTCGGCGGGGCCATCGGCTCGCGCATGAGCTCGGTCAGCGGCGTGCCCTACGGCGCCTTCATCGTGCCCGGCCTGATCATGATGTCGGTCCTGACCCAGAGCGTGTCCAACGCCTCCTTCGGCATCTATTTCCCCAAGTTCGTCGGCACCATCTACGAGGTGATGTCCGCGCCGATCTCCTGGCTGGAGATCGTGGCCGGCTATGTCGGGGCGGCGGCGTCGAAGTCGATCGCGCTCGGGCTGATCATCCTGGTCACGGCCTTCTTCTTCGCTCCGGTGCGGATCGAGCACCCGTTCTTCATGCTGCTGTTCCTGGTGCTGACGGCCGTGACCTTCAGCCTGTTCGGCTTCCTGATCGGCATCTGGGCCGACGGGTTCGAGAAGCTGCAGCTGATCCCGCTCCTGGTGATCCAGCCCCTGTCGTTCCTGGGCGGCAGCTTCTATTCCCTGTCCATGCTCCCGCCCCTGTGGCGGGGCGTGGCCCTTTTCAATCCGCTGGTCTATCTGATCTCGGGCTTCCGCTGGAGCTTCTACGGCCAGGCCGACGTCAGCGTCGCCATCAGCCTGGGGGCCACCGCCGCCTTCCTGGCCCTGTGCCTGGTCGCCACCGCCTGGATATTCAAGACCGGCTACAAGCTGAAGACCTGAAGCCGCAACCAAGCCCGCGCTCGATGGGTTGATCCTCGGCAAATCAGCCGGAGGACCAACCCATGGCCGAACTCGACACCAAGAAGCGCAAGAAGCTGCCGGCGAAGGACTTCGCCGGTCCGGACCGCAGCTATCCGGTGGAAGACAAGCCCCATGCCCGCAACGCCAAGGCCCGCGCCGCCCAGGCGGTGAAGGCCGGGCGCATGTCCAAGGCCGAGGAGAAGAAGATCGACGCCAAGGCCGACCGGGTGCTCGGGAAGTAACGGGGCACGGGGCGGGCTGTCGCGGGCCCAAGGCCCGTGTACAACCTCTCCATGCCCGTCCTCGACCTGCTCGACCTGCCCGCCGCCCTGCCCCCGCGCACGCCGGTGGCGGGACTGGATCCGGGCGAGAAGACCATTGGGGTTGCCGTCTCGGACCTCAGCCTATCGATCGCCAGTCCCTTGGCCCTGATCCGCCGCCGCAAGTTCACCGAGGAAGCCGGGGAGCTGTTCAAGCTGATGGCCGGGCGCGGCGCCGGCGGGCTGGTGATCGGCCTGCCGGTCAACATGGACGGGACCGAGGGCGCGCGCTGCCAGTCCAACCGGGCCCTGGCCCGCAACCTGCTGCGGCTGCGCCCCGAAATGCCCATCGCCTTCTGGGACGAGCGCCTGTCCACCGCCGCGGTCGAACGGATGCTGATCGGCGAGGCCGACATGACCCGCGGCCGCCGCGCCGAAGTCATCGACAAGACCGCCGCCGCCTATATCCTGCAAGGCGCGCTGGACCGGCTGAGGTCGGCCTGACCGACGCGGTCCGGCTACGCGAGGGCCGGCCATGGCTGAAGCGATCTCCAAGACGCCCGAGCCGCCCTATTATGCGGTGATCTTCACCTCCCTGCGGACCGAGGGGGACCGGGGCTACGCGGCCATGGCCAAGGCGATGAGCCGGCTGGCGTCCGAACAGCCCGGCTGGCTCGGCGAGGAATCCGCCCGCGACGGCGCCCTGGGGATCACCGTCGCCTATTTTCGCGACCTCGACTCCATCGCCGCCTGGAAGGCCAAGGCCGAACACCTGGCCGCGCAGAGGCTGGGACGGGAACGGTGGTACGCCGCCTATCAGGTCCGGATCGCGCGGGTCGAACGCGACTACGGATTCACCGCGCCATGACCAGCCTTCCCCCCGGCGCCCGCTCCACCCCGGCGGCCGCCCGCAACAGCGAGCCGATCCTGCAGGTGCTGAAGCGCTGCCTGCCGCCCAGCGGCCTGGTGCTCGAGATCGCCAGCGGCGCCGGCGAACATGCGGCGGGCTTCGCCCAGGCCCTGCCGCACCTGATGTGGCGGCCCACCGACCGGGACGAAGAGACCCTGGCCAGCATCGCCGCCTGGCGGGAGGCGGCCGGCGCGCCCAACCTGCTGGAGCCGCTGGTCCTGGACGCCGCGGATCCGGACAACTGGCCGGTCGCCGCCGCCGACGCGGTGGTCGCCATCAACATGATCCACATCTCCCCCTGGTCCTCGGCCGAGGGGCTGATGGCCGGGGCGGCGCGGGTGCTTTCGGCGGGGGGCGTGCTCTATCTGTACGGACCGTTCCGCGAGCCCGAGGTCGAGACCGCCCCCTCCAACGAGGCCTTCGACGCCAGCCTGAAGGCCCGCAACCCCGACTGGGGCCTGCGCCGCCTGGACGAGATCAAGGCGCTCGCCGCCGCCCACGGCCTGGCCCTGGTCGAGCGCGTGGCCATGCCGGCGAACAATCTGAGCGTGGTGTTCAGGAAGGGACTCGGCCCTTCCCGCGGACGGCAGACCGCCGGGCGAGGCCTACAGGCGACTTGAGCCCGGCCCCAAAGCCCCCTATAGCCTCCGCTTCGATGGATACAGACGCCGACATCGAAGCCTCGATCCGCCGGCGCGCCTTCGCCTTCCCGCATCGTCATTTTCTGTCCGTGCACGGGCTGTCCCGGCCCGACGCCGAACAGCTGCTCGACCTGGCCGACGCCTTCGTGGCGGTGAACCGGCGGGCGGACAAGAAGCTCGGGCTCCTGCGCGGGCGCACCCTGGTCAACCTGTTCTTCGAGGCCTCGACCCGGACGATGAGTTCGTTCGAGCTGGCGGCCAAGCGCCTGGGCGCCGACACCATCGCCATGAGCCCGCGCACCTCGTCCATGACCAAGGGCGAGACCCTGATCGACACCGCCGTGACCCTCAATGCGATGCGGCCGGACCTCCTGGTGGTCCGCCATTCCGCCTCGGGCGCGGCGTCCCTGCTGGCCCAGAAGGTCAGCTGCAGCGTCGTCAACGCCGGTGACGGCTGGCACGAGCATCCGACCCAGGCCCTGCTCGACGCCCTGACCCTGCGCCGGGCCTTCGGCAAGGTGGAGGGCCTGACCGTGGCCATCTGTGGCGACGTGATGCACAGCCGCGTCGCCCGCTCCAACGTCGGCTTCCTGCAGCTCCTGGGCGCGCGGGTGCGGCTGGTCGGGCCGCCGACCCTCATGCCGCCCGGCGTCGACCGCTGGGGCGCCGAGGTGTTCCACGATATGCGCAAGGGCGTCGCCGGCGTCGACGTGGTGATGATGCTGCGCCTGCAACTGGAGCGGATGGACGGCGCCTTCGTCCCCTCCACCCGCGAATATTCCCGCTTCTTCGGCCTCGACGCCGAGATGCTGGCCCACGCCGCCCCTCATGTGCGGGTGATGCATCCGGGGCCGATGAACCGCGGGGTGGAGATCGAATCCGGGGTCGCCGACGACCCCGGGGTCAGCCTGATCCAGGATCAGGTCGAGATGGGCGTGGCCGCCCGCATGGCCGTGCTCGCCTCGCTGGCGGCGCGGCTGGCCGAGGGAGTGGAGGTCTGATGGCCGGCCGTCCCACCGCCTTCGTCAACGCCCGGATGATCGATCCGGAGAGCCGCTACGACGGCCCCGGCTGCCTGGTGGTGACCGAGGGGGTGATCGCCGACATCGCCCGCCGGCCGGGCCTGGAGGGGCTGTCGGAGGACGTCCGCGTCGTCGACTGCAACGGGGCCATGCTAGCGCCGGGGCTGATCGACCTTCGGGTCAAGACCGGCGAGCCGGGGGCCGAGCCCAAGGAGACCCTGAAGTCCGCCGCCCGCGCCGCCGCGGCGGGGGGCGTCACCTCCATGGTGTTGCAGCCCGACACCGATCCGACCATCGACGACCCGGCCATGGTCGATTTCATCCTGCGCCGGGCCCGCGACATCGAACTGGTCCACGTCTACGCCGCCGGCGCCGCCACCAAGGGCTGCGAGGGCCAGCGGATGGCCGAGCTCGGGCTGATGCGCGAGGCCGGCGCGGTCTATTTCACCGACGTCGACCGGCCGATCGTCGATTCCAAGGTGATGGGCCGGGTGCTGCGCTACGCCCACGCCTTCGGGGCCCGGGTCGCCCACCGTCCGGCCGACCCGTACCTTTCCGCCGGCGCTGCGGCCACCGCCGGGGAGTTCTCCGGCCGGCTCGGCCTGCCCTCGGTCCCGGCCGTCGCCGAGCGGATCATGCTGGAGCGGGACCTGGCCATGGCCGAGCTGACCGGCGCGGCCCTGCTGGTCGATCAGATCACCACCGCGGGGGCCCTCGAAAGCCTGAGGCGCGCCCGCGACCGGGGGGTGAACGTCGCGGCCACCGCCTCGATCAACCACCTGAGCTTCAACGAGCTCGACATCGGCGACTACCGCACCTTCTACCGCCTCGACCCGCCGCTGCGCTCGGAGGACGACCGCCAGGCCCTGGTGGAGGCGGTGGCCTCGGGCCTGGTCGAGGTGATCGTGTCCGCCCACGCCCCCGCCCCGGCCGAGGACAAACGCCTGCCCTTCGCCGAGGCGGCGCCGGGCGCGGTGGGCCTGGAGACCTTGTTGCCGGCGATCCTGGCGCTCCATCACGACGGCCGCGCGCCCCTGCTCGACCTGATCAGCGCCGCCACCCTTGCCCCCGCCCGTCTGCTGGGCCTGAGGGCCGGCCGCCTCGCCGCCGGCGCGCCCGCGGACCTGGTGCTGTGCGACATCGACGCTCCCGTCGTGATCGACGCCGACCGGCTGATCTCGAAGTCGAAGAACTCCCCCTTCGACGGCCGCCGGCTGCAGGGCCAGGTGCTGATGACCCTGGTCGACGGCCGCGTGGTGCACCAGGCCGAGCAATGATTGCGGGACCGGGACGCGCTGCTTGCAGTGCGGAACGATGAGCGGCCAGGTCCGCGTCGGCACGGCCGGGTGGCAGATTCCCCGCGCCGTCCGCGACGCCTTCCCCGAGGCCGGCTCGACCCTGCAGCGCTACGCCGCGCGGTTCGCGGGCGTCGAGATCAACTCCACCTTCTACCGTCCCCACAGGCCGGCCACGTTCGAGCGCTGGGCGGCGGACACGCCCGCAGCGTTCCGGTTCGCGGTGAAGGCGCCCAGGACCATCACCCACGAGAAACGGCTGGCGGATGCGAGCGAGCCGCTGGCGGCCTTCCTGGACCAGATCGCGTCCCTGGGGCCGAAGCTGGGTCCGCTCCTGATCCAGCTCCCGCCCAGCCTCGCCTTCGACGCCGCCGTGGCGGAGCGCTTCTTCGCCGAGCTCAGGGCCCGCTTCGACGGCGAGGTCGCCTGCGAGCCGCGCCATCGGACCTGGTTCGAAGCCGCCGCCGAAGCCCTGCTCGTCGGGACCAAGGTCGCCCGCGTCGCGGCGGACCCGGCGTGCGTCGCCGAAGCGGCCATGCCGGGCGGCTGGACCGGATTCAGCTATTGGCGGCTGCACGGCTCGCCGCGGATGTACTGGTCCGCCTATGGCGCGGCGCGGATCACGGCCCTCGCCGGCGCCGTCGCCGCTCCCGCCTGGGTGGTGTTCGACAACACCGCCTCCGGGGCGGCGACCGAAGACGCCCTCGCCCTGACCCAGACGATGTGCGGCGGCGACCCTACTTCTTCTCCAGCAGCAGCATCCCCTGCTTCTTCACCCGCCCCTTGATGGCGCCGGCGAGGGCGGCGAGGAAATCGGGCAGATCGATCTCCATGGCGATGGAGCGCTCCAGCACGTCGATCCGCCCCGTCACCCTCTGGCCCAGCGCCCTGGCCTCGAACAGCATCCGGTCGCCCTCCCATCGCTCCTCCACCTGGGCGAGGCCGGCGGAGATCTCGCGTTCGAGCTTCACGAAGCCGGCGGCGATCCGCCGTTTGGCCTCGGCGACGCCGAGTTCGTGGGGGATGGAGATGGCGATGGGCCGGGTCATGCGGGGATAACGGCCGGCGCCGCCGTCGGCTCCCGACTTGCGCGGCCGCGCCCAGCCCTTAAGCTCGCCCCATGTTCATGCTCCTCCCGGCCGCGATCCTGGCCTGCCTGATCGGCGGCTATCTTCTGGGCTCGATCCCGTTCGGCCTCTTGATCACCCGCTTCGCCAAGGCCGGCGACCTGCGCCAGATCGGCTCGGGCAACATCGGCGCGACCAATGTGCTGCGCACCGGCCGCAAGGACCTGGCGCTCCTGACCCTGCTGGGCGACGGCGGCAAGGGAGCGGTCGCGGTGCTGGTCGCCCGCGCCCTGTGGGGCGACGACGCCGGGGCCCTGGCCGGGGGGGCGGCCTTCCTCGGCCACCTGTTCCCGGTCTGGCTGAAGTTCCGGGGCGGCAAGGGGGTGGCGACCTTCTTCGGGGTGATGCTGGCCGCGGCCTGGCCGGCGGGAATCGCCTGCGCCGCCACCTGGATCGCCATGGCCGCGGTGTTCCGCTACTCGTCCCTGGCCGCCCTGACCGCGGCGGCCCTGGCCCCGGTCTACGCCCTGGGAACCCAGCAGCCCCGTTCGGTGGCGGCGCTCGCCCTGATCATGGCCGTGCTGATCTACGTCCGCCACCGTGAGAACATCCAGCGGCTGATGGAAGGCCGCGAGAGCCGCATCGGCAAGGGCGGCCCCGCCGGCCCGGCGGGCTCGCCCCCGACTTGACCCGCGGCCCTCGCCTTTCGCCGACAGAGCGCCGCGACCGCCTGCGGCTGGCCCGCGCGTCCGGCGTCGGGCCGGTGGCGCATCGCGATCTGCTCGCCCGCTATGGTTCGGCCACCCGGGTGCTGGAGGCCCTGCCCGCCCTCGCGCGCCGCGTCGACCGGGTCCACCCCCTGCACATCCCCAGCGTCGGCGAGGCCGAGGCCGAGATCGCCGCCGGCGAGGCTCTGGGCGCGCAGCTGATCTTCCCGGGCGAGGCCGCCTATCCTGCGGCCCTGGCCGCCGTGGATCCGCCCCCGCCCCTGCTCTGGGTGCTGGGCCGGTCCGAGCTGATCGCCCGCCCGGCCGTGGCCGTCGTCGGCGCCCGCGTCGCCTCGGCCGCCGGCCAGCGCTTCGCCCGCACCCTGGCCGCCGAACTCGGCCAGGCCGGACTGGTGGTGGCGTCCGGCATGGCGCGGGGAATCGACGCCGCCGCCCACGAAGGCGCCCTGGCCACCGGCACGGTCGCGGTCCTCGCCGGGGGAATCGACGACGTCTACCCCCCCGAGCACGCGGCGCTCTACGCCACCCTGGCCGACCGCGGCTGCCTGGTCTCGGAAAGCGCCGTGGGCTGGCGAGCCCAGGCCAGGGACTTCCCCCGCCGCAACCGCATCATCTCCGGTCTGTCCCTCGGGGTGGTGGTGGTCGAGGCCGAGCTGCGCTCCGGCTCCTTGATCACCGCCCGGCTGGCGGGGGAACAGGGACGCGAGGTCTTCGCCGTGCCGGGTTCGCCGCTCGACCCGCGGGCCAAGGGGACCAACGACCTGCTGCGCCAGGGCGCCACCCTGGTCGAGGGCGCCGAGGACGTGCTTCGGGTGGTCCAGGTCCTGCCGCTGGGCTTCTTCGAGCCGGGCGCGCCCTTCGACCCCGACCTCGACCAAGACGCCGTCGACGTCGTCGCCGGACGGGTGCGGGCGCGGGTGGAGGCCCTGCTCTCCCCCACCCCCGTCCCCCGGGACGAACTGGTCAGGGCCCTCGGGGCGCCGGCGGCGGGGGTGTTCGCGGCTCTGGTGGAGCTGTCCCTGGCGGGCCGGGCCGAACTCTTGCCCGGAGGCATGGTCTGCAAGGGGGCCGGGGACGGCGCGGTCTGAGCCGGGTCCGGCCGGCCCGGCGGATAGGCCCCCTTTTTCGACCGGAAAGACACTAAGAGGGCTTCGGCCGCTGCTCGACGTTGACAGCGGCGGGGGTGCGCCCCCACTTTCGCCGCCCATTGTTCGCCCCTGAGGCGAGCGTTTCCAAAAAGCGCAACCGCCCCGCATGAACGTCGTCGTCGTCGAGAGCCCGGCCAAGGCCAAGACCATCAACAAGTACCTGGGCCCCGGCTATGTCGTGCTGGCCTCCTACGGACACGTGCGCGACCTGCCGTCGAAGGACGGCTCGGTCCTGCCCGACGACGACTTCTCCATGACCTGGGAGGTCGACGGCAAGGCGGCCAAGCGGCTCTCCGACATCGCCGACGCCATGAAGGGCGCCGACCGCCTGATCCTGGCCACCGACCCGGACCGCGAGGGCGAGGCCATCTCCTGGCACGTGCTCGAGGTGCTGAACAAGAAGAAGGCGATCAAGGGGGCCGAGGTCCAGCGGGTGGTGTTCAACGCCATCACCAAGGTCGCCGTCACCGAGGCGATGAAGCACCCGCGCAAGCTCGACATGGAGCTGATCGAGGCCTACCTCGCCCGCCGGGCGCTGGACTATCTGGTGGGCTTCACCCTGTCGCCGGTGCTGTGGCGCAAGCTGCCGGGCGCCCGTTCGGCCGGACGGGTGCAGTCGGTGGCCCTGCGGCTGGTGGTCGACCGCGAGGTCGAGATCGAGGCGTTCCGGACCCAGGAATACTGGACCGTAGAGGCCGACGTCTCGGCCGGATCGGACCCGTTCATGGCCCGGCTGGTCAAGCTCGACCGCAAGCGGCTCGGAAAGTTCGACCTGCCCGACGAGGCGGCGGCCAAGGCCGCGCGCAAGGCGGTCGAGGCCTCCACCCTGCGCATCGCCTCGGTGGAGAAGAAGCCCGCCCGGCGCAGCCCCCCCCCGCCCTTCACCACCTCGACCCTGCAGCAGGAGGCCTCGCGCAAGCTGGGCTTCGCCGCCCAGCGCACCATGCAGGCGGCCCAGCGGCTGTACGAGGGCGTCGACGAGCAGGGCGGCCTGATCACCTATATGCGGACCGACGGGGTCCAGACCGCGCCCGAGGCCATCGACGAAGCCCGCAAGGTCATCGCCGACCGGTTCTCCCCCGCCTACGTCCCCGACGCCCCGCGCATCTACAAGACCAAGGCCAAGAACGCCCAGGAGGCCCACGAGGCCATCCGCCCGACCTCCATGGCCCGCCACCCCTCGTCCGTGCGGCTCGAGGGCGACCTCGCGCGTCTCTATGAGCTGATCTGGCGGCGGATGATCGCCAGCCAGATGGAATCGGCGCGGATCGAGCGCACCACCATCGACCTCGACAACGCCGACGGCTCGCTGGGCCTTCGCGCCACCGGCCAGGTGATCCAGTTCGACGGCTACCTCGCCGTCTACGAAGAGGGCCGCGACGCTCCGGATCCGCAACGCGGATCCGGACAAGACCAAGATTGGGCGGACGAGGATTCGGCCCGCCTGCCGCCGGTGAAGGAGGACGCGGCCGTCCAGGTCCTGGCCGCGCGCTCCGACCAGCACTTCACCGAACCGCCGCCGCGCTATTCCGAAGCCAGCCTGGTCAAGAAGCTGGAGGAGCTCGGCATCGGCCGGCCCTCGACCTACGCCTCGATCCTGACCACCCTGCGCGACCGCGACTATGTCCGCATGGACAAGAACCGCTTCATCCCGGAGGACAAGGGCCGGCTGGTCACGGCCTTCCTGGAAGAATTCTTCGAGCGTTACGTCGAATACGACTTCACCGCCGACCTGGAGGAGAAGCTCGACAAGGTCTCCGCCGGCGAGATGGACTGGAAGGAGCTCCTGCGGGCGTTCTGGAAGGACTTCCACGCCGCCGTCGTCGGCATCGGCGACCTGCGCGTCAGCCAGGTCCTGGACGCGCTGAACGAGGCGCTGGGCCCCCACATCTTCCCGGCCAAGGAAGGCGGCGGCGATCCTCGCGTCTGCCCCACCTGCGGCGCCGGCCAGCTCAGCCTGAAGGTGGGCAAGTTCGGCGCCTTCATCGGCTGCTCCAACTATCCCGAATGCCGTTTCACCCGCCCGATCGCGGCCCCCGAGGGCGGCGAGGAGGCGGCCGAGAGCGGCGACCGGGAATTGGGGACAGACCCGGTCACCGGCCGCCCGGTGTGGCTGAAGATCGGCCGCTTCGGACCCTATGTGGAGCTGGCCGCCGACCCGAGCGACGCCAAGGCCAAGCCCAAGCGCGGCAGCCTGCCCAAGGGCTGGCCCCCCGCGTCCCTCGACCTGGAAAAGGCCCTGCGCCTGCTCAACCTGCCGCGCGAGGTGGGGCTTCACCCGGAGGACGGCCAGATGATCCTGGCCGGGATCGGCAAGTACGGTCCCTATGTCCAGCACGCCGGGACCTACGCCAATCTTTCCAGCGCCGACGAGGTCTTCGACGTCGGCCTCAACCGGGCGGTCTCGGTGCTGGCCGAGAAGCGCGCGGGGGCCAAGGGCGGCCGCACCGGCCCCTCGGCGCTGAAGGACCTGGGCGCCCACCCCGCGACCGGCGAGCCGGTCCGGGTGCTGTCCGGGCGCTTCGGCCCCTACGTCAATTCCGGCAAGATCAACGCCAACGTGCCCAAGGGGACCGAGCCCGCCGACCTGACCATGGAGCAGGCGGTGGCCCTGCTGGCCGAACGGGCGGCCAAGGGCGGCGGCAAGGCCAGGCCGGCGCGCAAGGCCAAGGCGGCTCCGGCCAAGGCGGCGGCCGCGAAGAAGGCTCCGGCCAAGAAGGCGGCGGCCAAGAAACCCGCGACGAAAAAGGCTGCGGGCAAAAAGGCGCCGGCCAGGAAAGCCCCCGCCAAAAGCGCCGCCGAGTGATCGCAGCGGCAGGGCCTCGAAGGACGCATTCCATTGGCTAAGTCCCCCCGCGGCCCCCGCACGCCCCGCCCGGACCGGCCCTCCCCCGGCCTGCCCGACCGGGAGGCCCTGGCCCGATACATCGCCGAGGCCGGGGAGACCGAGCTCGACGACATCGCCCGCCATTACGGCCTGAAAGGCGCCGACCGTCGGGCCCTGCGCTTCATGCTGCGCGACATGGAGCAGGAGGGGACGCTCAGCCGCCGCGGCCGCAAGGGCGTGGCCCCCCGCGGCGCCCTGCCCCCCGTGGGGGTGGTCGACGTGGTCGAGCGGGACGCGGACGGCGACCTGTTCGTCAAGCTGGCCAAGAGCTCGGACGACGCGCCCCTGGTGCGCCTCGCCCCCGGCCGGCACGAGGCCAAGGCCGCCGCGCCCGGACTCGGCGACCGGCTGCTGGTGCGGTTCGAGAAGCGCGAGGACGGCGAGACCGAAGCCAAGATCATCAAGGCCTTGGGCGGCAATCCTCAGCGGGTCCTGGGCGTGATCCGCAAGTCCCGCCGCGAGGTGCGGATCGAACCGGTCGACCGCCGCTCCAAGGAAAGCCTGGTGGTGCCGGACGGCGCCGACCTGAAGGACGGGGACCTGGTGCTGGCCGCCATCTCCGGCGGCGGCGACCGCGGCTACGGGCCCAAGCGCGGCAAGGTGCTGGAGGTGGTCGGCCGCGAAGACCAGCCCCGCGCCGCATCGCTGATCGCCCTGCACACCCACTCCATCCCCACCGGCTTCCCACAAGCGGCCGAGGCGGAGGCCGAAGCCGCCAGGAAGCCGACGCTGGGGACCCGCACCGACCTGCGGGACCTGCCGCTGGTCACCATCGATCCCCCCGACGCCCGCGACCACGACGACGCGGTGTTCGCCGAGCCCGACCCCGACCATCCCGGCGGCTGGATCGTCTGGGTGGCCATCGCCGACGTCGCCGCCTACGTCCGCAACGGGACCGCCCTCGACCGCACGGCCTGGGAGAAGGGCAATTCGGTCTATTTCCCCGACCGGGTCGAACCCATGCTGCCCGAGCGGCTGTCGGCGGGCCTGTGCTCCCTGCGGGCCGGCGAGGACCGGGCCTGCATGGCCGTGCGCATGGTGTTCGACGCCGAGGGCCGCAAAACCGGCCACCGGTTCGTCCGCGGCCTGATGCGCTCGGCCGCCAAGCTGTCCTACGAGCAGGCGCAGAACGCCGTCGACGGCCAGACCGACGATACGACGGGGCCGCTGCTGGAGCCGATCCTGTTTCCCCTGTGGGCCGCCTACGCCTGCATGAAGAAGGGCCGGGACGCCCGCCAGCCCCTGGCCATCGAGACCCTGGAGCGGCGCATCCAGCTCTCGCCCGACGGCGAGGTGGTCTCGATCACGCCCCGCGCAAGCCTGGAGGCGCACAAGCTCATCGAAGAGATGATGATCCAGGCCAACGTCTGCGCCGCCGAAACCCTGGAGAGCCGCAAGGTCCCGCTGATCTACCGGATCCACGACGCGCCCAGCCAGGAGAAGCTGTTCAACCTGGCCGACTTCCTCTCCACCATCGGCACGCCCTGGAGCAAGGGCGAGCCGCCGCGGACCGACCGTTTCAACCGCCTGCTCGTCCAGACCCGCGACGGGCCCCACGCCGACATCGTCAACGAGGTGGTGCTGCGCACCCAGATGCAGGCGGTCTATTCGCCCGAGAACATCGGCCACTTCGGCCTGAACCTGCAGCGCTACGCCCACTTCACCTCGCCGATCCGCCGTTACGCCGACCTGATCGTGCACCGGGCCCTGATCCGGGCGCAGAAACTGGGGGACGACGGCCTGACCGACTACGAGGTGGCGCGGCTCGCCGAGACCGCCGAGCACATCACCGCCACCGAGCGTCGCGCCATGGCCGCCGAGCGCGACGCCACCGACCGCTATGTGGCGGCCTTCCTGTCGGACCGGGTGGGGGCCGAGTTCGAGGGGCGCATCACCGGCGTCACCCGCTTCGGCCTGTTCATCCGCCTGGCCGAGACCGGCGCCGACGGCCTGGTTCCGGTGTCGAGCCTGGGGACCGAGTATTTCGTCCACGACGACCGCACCCACGCCCTGGTCGGCGAGCGCACCGGCGCGCGCTGGCCGCTCGGCATGGCGGTGACAGTGAAACTCTCCGAAGCCACGCCCCTGACCGGCGGATTGCTGTTCGAGATGTTGAGCGAGCCGCAGGCCGCCGACCCCAACGCCCCGCGCCCGCGTCTGGGCGTACGGTCCCGAGGGGCCGGAGGCCCCTTCCGCGGCCCGCCCCGCGGCGGCCCCAAGCGCGGGGGCTTGCCCAAGGGCGTGCGACGGGGGCGGTAGGACGCTCCCCTCCTCCGCGGCCTGCGAGGAACGCGGTTGACTGGCGCGCTTTCCCGAGTATGTTCCGCCGCTCTCGATTTACCCGGCCTTGGCCGGCGCAGGAGTTCGCCCCATGGCCAAACCGGCATCCATCAAGATCCGCCTCAATTCGTCGGCGGACACCGGCTTTTTCTACGTCACCAAGAAGAACGCCCGCACCAAGACCGACAAGCTGGTGATGAAGAAGTACGACCCCGTCGTGCGCAAGCACGTGGAATTCCGCGAAGGCAAGATCAAGTAGCTCGCGCTCTCCAAGCCGAGACTCTTGACGCCCGGCCCCTCCGCCGGGCGTTTTGCGTTGATGATCCAGCTGACCAAGACCTTCGACCCGGTGAAGCTCTCGTTCCTGCGGTCGGTGCTGACCGACGAGGGGATCGACTTCGTGGTGCTCGACACCGGCGCCGGCGGCATCTGGCCGAGCGCCATTCCCGCCCGCCTGATGGTCGACGAGAAGGACGCCTACCGCGCGCGGCGGGCGATGGCCGCGGCGGGGATCGAGGAGGAGAAGGATTAGCCTCCTTCTCCCCTTGCGGGAGAAGGTGTCGGCGGAGCCGACGGATGAGGGGTGCAAGCGCCGCCTGATCCGAATGTAGGTTTCAACGGCAAGTCGGCCGTCGCCGTGCTGACACCCCTCATCCGGGTGCTCCGCACCCACCTTCTCCCGCAAGGGGAGAAGGAAACTTAGGCCGCTTTCGCCACCACCTGGTTTCGGCCCTTGGCCTTGGCGCTGTAGACCGCCTCGTCGGCGCGCTTGAGCAGGGCGTCGGGGGTGTCGGTCTCGCCGTCGGTGCAGGCGACGCCGATGGAGATGGTCACCGACAGGGGGTCCTCGACCCCCGCCACCCGGAAGGGCGATCCGGCCACGTGCTGCCGCAGGCGCTCGGCGATGCGGTGGGCGACGTCTAGCCCGGTCTCGGGCATGACCACCACGAACTCCTCGCCCCCGAACCGGCAGGCCAGGTCTATGGCGCGAACGTTGGTGGCCAGCCGCACGGCGAATTCGCGCAGCACCTCGTCGCCCACGTCGTGGCCGAAGCTGTCGTTGATGCGCTTGAAGTGGTCGATGTCGATCAGCAGGGCCGCCACCGACTCGCCCCCGTGCGTGGCCCGGCGCACCAGGCCGCTGAGCTGGCCGGACATGTAGCGGCGATTGTGGAGGCCGGTCAGGGGGTCGGTGACCGCCAGCTCCAGCGAATGGTCGAGGTTGTTGCGCAGGAAATCGGTGTAGCGTTTGTGCTTGATCAGGGTGCGCACCCTGGCCGCCATCTCCTCCGGATCGATCGGACGCGGCAGCAGGTCGTTGACCCCCAGTTCCAGCGCCTTGACGATGCGGACCCGTTCGGACGGCTCGATCACCGCCAGGATCGGGGTGTGGCGCGTCGCCTCGTCCGAGCGGACCTGGGCCGCCAGCCTGAGGCCGTCGAAGGTCTTGGCCGCGATGTTGACGATCAAGAGGTCAGCGCGGGCCCCGATGGCCAGGAGCGCCTTTTCGGGATCGGCCTCGATGATCGGCCGGTGCTCGGCGCCGAGCTCCTCGGCGATGCGCGTGGCCTGGCGCTCGTGGTCGTCGGCGATGATGATGCGGCCGCCGCTGGAGCCGAGCCGGGCGCCGACCCCGCCGATCACCCCCATGCGCCGGCCGGAGGCCTCGCGCTGGCGCAGCTCGTCGATGACCAGCTTCATCCGGGTCAGGCTGCGCACCCGCGCGAAAAGGGTGACGTCGTCGATCGGCTTGGTCAGGAAGTCGTCGGCGCCCGCGTCCAGCCCGGTCAGGCGGTCGCGGCGGCCGTCCAGGGCGGTGACCAGCACCACCGGGATATGGGCGGTGGCGGGATTGGCCTTCAGGCGCCGGCACACCTCGAAACCGTCCATCTCGGGCATCATCACGTCGAGGAGGATGATGTCGGGCAGGTCGGCGGCCGCCTTCTCCAGCGCCGAAGGTCCGTTGTAGGCCACCGAAACGTCGTAGTACTCGGCCTGCAGCTTGGCTTCGAGCAGCCGGACGTTGGCTTCGATGTCGTCGACCACAAGGATACGCGCGGTCATGTCAGATCACCCCAGGAAACGACGAACCGTATCGAGGAAGTAGCTCACCGAGATCGGCTTGGAGATATAGGCTTCGCAGCCGCCCTCCCGGATCCGCTCCTCATCGCCCTTCATGGCGAAGGCGGTGACGGCGATGACGGGGATGTGGGACAGCTCGTCGTCTTCCTTCAGCCACTTGGTCACCTCCAGGCCGGATATCTCCGGGAGCTGGATATCCATCAAGATCAGATCGGGACGATGCTGTCTTGCAAGCGCCAGAGCTTGCAAACCTTCACGGGTTTGCAAGGTTTCGTAGCCCTGGGCGTCGAGCAGGTCATGAAACAGCTTCATGTTGAGCTCGTTGTCCTCGACTATGAGGACTTTTTTGAACGTCATCGACCCATGCCATCGTGCGGGGGACCGGTTAAAAGACTCGGCCACCCCTTTGTCCACGATGTTTTGACACGAATATCCTTAAGTCCGAGTTGACCGAACCGGCTGAATCGAAAATGGCCGCTTTGCCTGGCGGTCCGTGGCGCTACCTTGCGGCCATGACCGCGATGTGCCGCGACTGTTTCTGGACCGGAGCGGCGGGGACGGAGCGCCGGCGATGCCCGGCCTGCGCCTCGCCCCGGCTGGTCGTGCACGACGAACTGGGCCGGCTGAGCATCGCCCACCTGGACTGCGACGCCTTCTACGCTTCGGTGGAAAAGCGCGACCGCCCCGAACTGCGCGACGTTCCCCTGATCGTCGGCGGCGGCAAGCGCGGGGTGGTGACCACTTGCTGTTATATAGCCCGCACCTATGGGGTGCGCTCGGCCATGCCGATGTTCAAGGCCCTGAAGGCCTGCCCCGACGCGGTGGTGCTGAAGCCGGAATTCGCCAAATACCGCCATGAGAGCAGGCGGATCATGGAGAAACTCGGCCGGCTGACGCCCCTGGTCCAGCCCCTGTCGCTGGACGAGGCCTGGCTGGACCTGTCCGGAACCGAAAGGATCAACCGCGGCGCGGCGGCGCTGACCCTGGCCCGGGTCCAGGCCGAGATCGAGGCCGACGTCGGCATCACCGTCTCCATCGGTCTGGCCCCCAACAAGGTCCTGGCCAAGATCGCCTCGGACCTCGACAAGCCCCGCGGCTTCTCGGTCATCGGGGCGGCGGAGGCTCAGGCTTTCCTGGCCGGACGGTCGGTGCGGCTTCTGCCAGGCGTCGGACCCGCCATGGCCGAGGGCCTGCAGAAGGCCGGCTTCACCCTGATCGGCGACCTGGCCCGGGCCGATCCGAAGGACCTGGCGCGGCGCTGGAACGCCTACGGCCTGCGGCTCTACGACCTCGCCCACGGCCGCGACGCCCGCGCCGTCGATCCGGATTCGGCGCGCAAGACCATCAGCGCCGAGACCACCTTCAACGAGGACCTGACCGCCCTGGAGGACCTTGAGGACCGGCTGTGGCCTGCCTGTGAAAAGGTGGCCTCGCGGTTGCGCCGGGAGGGCATGGCCGGACGGGTGGCGACCTTGAAGCTGAAGACCCCGGATTTCCGCCTGGTCACCCGGCGGCGCACCCTACCCGCCCCGATCCAGACGGCGCGCATGCTGTTCGCGGCCGCGCGGGAGATGCTGAGGGCCGAGGCCCGGGGCGGCCCCTACCGGCTGATCGGGGCCGGACTGTCGGACCTGGTGGAGGCCTCGGACGCGCCGGACGACTTCTTCGACCAGGGCGAGGCCCGCGCCCGCAAGACCGAGAAGAGCCTGGATTCCTTGCGCGCCCGCTTCGGCCAGGATGCGGTGATGAGCGGGCGGGCGCTGCGCGGACCGAAGTGATCCACGACCGCCTGGACGCCACTTCAGGTTGTTAACCGCATGTCAGTCGTCCACTGATAATGGTTTGGGCTCATGGACAGCGCGAACCCGAAAACGCCTGAATCGACGCTCCGACCGGAACCCCCGGCCGAAGCCTCGAGCCCGGTCGCCCTCTCCGTCCAGGTCGCCCGCAACCTGGTCGTGCAAGGGCTGGGCATGGCCATGGTCAGCCTGATGCTGATGGAGGTCTTCCATTGGCCGATCGTCGTGGCCTGGACCTTGATGGCGATCGGCGCCGCCCTCGCCGAACACCATATGCTGGTGCTCATCACCCGCGGCGGCCGCGAGGGGCGGACGGCGGCCCGATGGGCCCCGGCGCTGCGGGTCGTGACCACGTCGGTCTACGCCCTGGTCGTCTTCGGTCTGGCCACGCAAGGGGGCGCCGGCGAACGCCTCTTCGCCTACGCCCTGATGAGCGCCTCGCTGGTCCACGTGCTGATGCGCCATTATCGCGCGCCGCTCATGCTGGCGGCGAGCGTCGTCCCCTATCTCGCGGTGATGAGCTTCAACGGCCTCGTCTTCGCGCGCATGGCGTTTCAGCAGGGCCATGTGCTCGCCGCCTTCGCACCGGCCTTCGCCGTCGCGACCTTCGCCCTTCAGGTCTGGGCGGCGCGGTCCCAGCTGGCCAACGCCTGGGACGATCTGATGAGCGCGCGGGAGACGGCGGAGGAGCGCGCCCGCGCCGCCCACGCAGCCAACCGGGCCAAGTCGCAGTTCCTGGCCACCATGAGCCACGAGCTGCGCACGCCCCTGAACGGGGTGCTCGGCATGGTCCAGGCCCTGACCACCGACCAGCTCACCAATGTCCAACGCGAGCGCGTCAAGGTCATCCGTCGCTCCAGCGAAAACCTGCTGGCGGTGCTCAACGACCTTCTGGACCTGTCCAAGATCGAAGCCAGCGCCCTGCATCTCGAGGTCGCCGAGTTCGACCTGGAGCACCTGGTCCGCGGCGTGGTCGCCGCCTACCAGCCGCTGGCCGCCAAGAAGGCCGTGTCCTTCACCTTCGACATCGCCGACGAAGCCTGCGGCTACTACCGTGGGGACTCGGCCCGCATCCGCCGCATCCTCTATAGCCTCGCCGACAACGCGGTGAAGTTCACCCAGGCGGGCGGGGTCTCACTCACGGTCCGCCGCGAGGACGATCACGTCGTCTTCCGTATCGTCGACAGCGGGGTCGGGATCAGCGAGGACGACCTCACCCACCTGTTCGAAGGTTTCTTCCAGGCCGACTCGACCCTGGCGCGCCGATTCGGCGGCACGGGCATCGGTCTGGCGATCTGTCGTGAACTCACCACCCTGATGAACGGCTCGATCGAGGCCTCGAGCGTCCTCGGGAAGGGCTCCACCTTCACCCTGCGCCTGCCGCTGGAGCGGGTGGCGGGCGTGGCGGGAAAGGCTTCCCCGCAAAATCGGGCGGCCGCACCGGAAGAGCCCGTCAGCCTGCGAGTCCTCGCCGCGGAGGACAACCCCACCAACCAGCTGGTGCTCAAGACCCTGCTGGCCCCGGCGGGCATAGCGCCGTCCATGGTGGAAAACGGCCGCGAGGCGGTCGCGGCCTGGGAGAGCCAGGACTGGGACATCGTCCTGATGGACATCCAGATGCCGGAGGTCGACGGCGTCGAAGCCACCCGCGCCATCCGCCGCCGCGAACGCGAGACCGGTCGGATCCGCACCCCGATCATCGCCGTGACCGCCAACGCCATGACCCACCAGCTGGTCGAATACGAAGCGGCGGGCATCGACGGGGTCGTGGCCAAGCCCGTCGACGCGGCCAACCTGTTCCGGGCGATGGAGCAGGCGCTGGCCAAGGCGGACGAGCAACGGACCGCAGCCGCCTGAGATCGGCCCGCGCCGCCGCCGAGCGGAGACTGCAGCGCCGCGGTTGACTTCGCCGGCGGGCGCGGGCGTTGTCCGCCCGTGGCGCGCGCCATACCGGCGCACCGCAGAATCGCATCAAGCTCCGCTCCATGGCCAAGGCCCAACCCGCCATCCCCGACCTGTTCGACAGCGCGCTCGATCCCGTGCCCGCCCCCCCCGTGGCCGGCGCGCCCTCTGAACCGCGCCCTGCGCCGACCCGGTCCTCCTCCGCCCCCGGCAGCTACACCGCCGGCGACATCGAGGTGCTGGAAGGGCTGGAGCCGGTGCGCAAGCGGCCCGGCATGTACATCGGCGGCACGGACGAACGGGCCCTGCACCACCTGTTCGCCGAAATCCTCGACAACTCCATGGACGAGGCCGTCGCCGGCCACGCCAAGGTCATCGAGGTGCGGCTGGACGCCGACGGGGCCCTCAGCGTCCGCGACGACGGGCGCGGCATGCCCGTCGACCCCCACCCCAAGTTCAAGGACAAGTCGGCGCTGGAGGTGATCCTCACCGTCCTGCACTCGGGGGGCAAGTTCAAGACGGGCGCCTACCAGACCTCCGGCGGCCTGCATGGGGTGGGCGCTTCGGTGGTCAACGCCCTGTCCGAGCGGCTCGACGTGACCGTCTGGCGCGACGGAGCCGAATGGCGCCAGGGCTTTTCCCGCGGCAAGCCGCTGACGCCGATCCAGCAGGTCGGACCGTCGCGCAAACGCGGCACCCTGGTCCGCTTCCAGCCCGACCCGGAGATCTTCGGGCCCGAGGTCGCCTTCCGCCCGTCGCGGCTTTACCGGATGGCCAAGTCCAAGGCCTATCTGTTCCGCGGCGTCGAGATCCGCTGGAGCTGCGCCCCCGAGCGCCGCCACGACGACACGCCGACGGAGGCGGTGTTCCACTTCCCCAACGGCCTGGCCGACTATCTGAAGGAGCGGGTCGGGGAGATCGAGACCGTCACCCCCGAACCCTTCGCCGGCCGGATCGAGCGCAAGGGCGAGGCCGGGGCCGTGGAATGGGCGGTGACCTGGAGCCCCGCCGGGTTCGGCGAACACGACGGCTTCATGCAGTCCTACTGCAACACCGTGCCCACGCCAGAGGGCGGCACCCACGAGGCGGGCCTGCGGGCGGTGCTGCTGCGCGGCCTGAAGACCTATGGCGAGATGACCGGCGACAAGCGCGCCGGGGTGCTGACCGCCGAGGACGTGGCGGCGAGTGCGGGCGCCTTGATCTCGGTCTTCGTCAAGAACCCGGAGTTCCAGGGCCAGACCAAGGAGCGGCTGTCGTCCTCCGACGCCCAGCGGCTGGTCGAGGCCGCCTTGCGCGACCCCTTCGACCACTGGCTGACCGCCCAGCCCAGGGCGGCGACGGCCCTGCTCCAGTTCGTCATCGACCGCGCCGAGGAGCGGCTGAAGCGGCGCAAGGACAAGGAGGTCGCCCGGGCTTCGGCGACCCGCAAGCTGCGCCTGCCCGGCAAGCTGGCCGACTGTTCCGGCGCGGCGGCCGACGGCTCGGAACTGTTCATCGTCGAAGGCGACAGCGCCGGCGGCTCGGCCAAGCAGGCCCGTAACCGCGCCAACCAGGCGATCCTGCCCCTGCGCGGCAAGATCCTCAACGTCGCCTCCGCCACCGGCGAGAAGGCGGGCAAGAACATCGAGCTGTCGGACCTGATGCTGGCCCTGGGCGTCCAGGGCGGGTCGCGCTTCCGCGAAGAGGACCTTCGCTACGACCGCATCGTCATCATGACCGACGCCGACGTGGACGGGGCGCACATCGCTTCGCTCCTGATCACCTTCTTCTACCGGACCATGCCGGAGCTGATCCGGTCGGGGAAACTGTACCTGGCCCTGCCGCCGCTCTACCGGATCAGCCACGGGGCGACGACCGCCTACGCCCGCGACGACGAACACCGGGACGAGCTCCTGGCCACCACCTTCAAGGGCAAGAAGCCGGAGATCGGCCGCTTCAAGGGCCTGGGCGAGATGATGCCGGCCCAATTGAAGGAAACCACCATGGACCCGAAGAAGCGCACCCTGGCGCGAGTCACCCTGCCCCGCTCCGAGGAGGCGGTGGAGGAGCTGGTCGAGACCCTGATGGGCCGCAAGCCCGAACTGCGCTTCCGCTTCATCCAGGAGAACGCCGAGTTCGCGGCCGAGGACCTGGATATCTGAAGGCTGGACGGCGGCAGGTTCAGCTCTCGGCGGACGCCGCCGGCAGCTGTTTCAGCGCCACGAGCAAACCCTCGATCGAATAGGGCTTCTTCAGCAGGTCAAATCCATGCGCGCCCTCTTCGGCGATGACGTGGCTGTAGCCGCTGGTCAGAACCACCTCGAGGTCCGGCCACCGCGCCTTGACCGCGTGGCCGAGTTCGATGCCGCTCATGCCGGGCATGACGACATCGGAGAACACCAGGTCAAAGGCCTGACGGTTCTGGCCCAGGACCTCCAGGGCGCTTCGCCCGTCTCCGACCCAGGTGACGGTCTGGCCCAATTCCCTCAGGAGGCCGGCCGCGAAGTTGCCGACGCCTTCGTTGTCCTCCACCAGCAGGATTCGGCGGGCAGGCAGGGCGGCGAGGTCGATCGGCGCGACCGTTGGCTCCAGGGTCTCCACCCTGGCGTTCGATCGCGGCAGGTAGAGGGTGAACACGGTGCCGACATCCACCTCGCTGCGGACATCGATCTCTCCATGCGACTGCTTGGCGAAACCGTAGACCTGGCTGAGGCCGAGCCCCGTCCCCTTGTCGACGGCCTTGGTGGTGAAGAAGGGTTCAAAGACGCGCGTCAAGGTCTCCGGCGTCATGCCCGTCCCGGTATCCGAAATCTCGATGGCGACGAACTCGCCCGGCACAGCCACGTGGCCCCGCACGGCGGGCACGCCCGTCGAGGCTCGGGTCGTGATCTTGATCTCGCCGCCGCGGGGCATGGCGTCGCGGGCGTTGATGACCATGTTGAGGACCGCGGTCTCGAACTGGCTGGGGTCGGCCTGGACCAGCTGGACGGTTTGCGACAGTTCGATCTCGACGTTGACCGACGAGCCGATGGTCGTCGCGAATATCTCGCGAAGGCCGCGCAGGCGCGCGCCCACATCGAACACCTCGGGCTTCAGCGGCTGCCGGCGCGCGAAGGCCAGGAGCTGCCCGGTGAGGGCGGTGGCGCGCTTGGCCGTGTCGGCGATGGCCTGCGCGTACCGTAATCGCTTTTCCTCTTCCAGCCTGGGCCGCAGCAGGAAGTCGGCCGAGGCGCGGATCACCGTCAGCAGGTTGTTGAAGTCGTGGGCGACTCCGCCCGTCAGGCGGCCGATCGCCTCCATCTTCTGGGCTTGGACCAGGGCTTCGCGTGAGCGGTCGAGCTCCTCCTGCGTCTTGCGCCGTTCGGTGATGTCGCGGGTGACCTTGGCGAAACCGACCAGCGCGCCATGGGGATCGTAGATCGGATCGATCACCACGTTCGCCCAGAAACGTTCACCGCTCTTGCGGACCCTCAGCGCCTCGCCTTCGAATTTCCCCTCGGCGATCGCGGTCGCCAGGGCTCGGGCCGGCATGCCGGCCGCGCGATCCTCCTCGGTGTAGAAACGCGAGAAGTGCTGACCGACGATCTCTTCGGCGGTATAGCCTTTGATGGCCTGCGCGCCCGCGTTCCAGTTGGTGACGTTGCCCTCCGGATCGAGCATGTAGATGGCGTAGTCCCGCACGCCCTGGACCAGCAGGCGAAAGCGCTGCTCGCTCGCCATCAGCGCCTCGTCCATCAGTCGCCGGTCGGTAATGTCCCGGGTGATTTTGGCGAAGCCGATGACCCTGTCGTCGGCGCCGATCACAGGATCGATGACCACGTGGGTCCAAAAGCGGACGCCGTCCTTGCGGACGCGCCAGCCTTCCGCCTCGAACCGACCTTCGGTGGCGGCGGTGTGCAAAGCCCGCGCCGGAAGTCCGATCGCTCGATCTTCCGCGGTGTAGAAGAGCGAGAAATGCTGGCCGATGATCTCGTCCGCCGTATAGCCTTTGAAGCGTTGGGCACCGGTATTCCAGGTCGCCACATAGCCTTCCGCATCCAGCAAGTAGATGGCGTAGTCCTTGACCGCATCGATCAGGACCTGAAAGCGGTCGCTCTGCGCGAGATCACTGAGAACTTGGGGTTTTTTATCTTGCATGCGGACCCTTCGGCAGGACTTTTGATTTAAGCTTCCCGCCGCGTAAACACCAACCGCCGCCGCTGCGCGTCACATTAGGCCCCGCGCACCCGAGAGTGAAGAGGCGGCGCGCGCTTTCCATCGGCTTCGCCGTTCCTGAGGAACCCTGGGGATGCTGTCCCGTTGGTGCTCCGCGGCTTTGGCAATTCCAAACGGCGGTGTGGGGTCATGCAAGGACGGCGGGTACCGGAGGTCATCTTCAAGACAAGGGTCAGAGACGAAAGCATAGGCGGCGACAACCCGTTCCGGTGGGAGGACCTACCCAGCCGGGACGTCTTCGCGGGGCGCCGGGTGGTGGTCTTCTCGCTTCCGGGGGCGTTCACGCCCACCTGCTCCAATGAGCAGTGCCCGGCCTTCGAACGCTACGACGCGGACCTGAAGGCCGCCGGCGCCGACGAAGTCTGCTGCATCAGCGTCAACGACGCCTTCGTTATGTTCCAGTGGGGCAAGAAGCTCGGCGTCAAGAACGTGCGCCTTCTGCCTGACGGCTCAGGCCACTTCACCCGGCGCATGGGCATGCTGATCAACAAGGACCACGTGGGAATGGGCTACCGCAGCTGGCGTTATGTCATGGTGGTGAACGACGGGGTGATCGAGAAGTGGTTCGAGGAGCCCGGCATCAACGACGAGGGGGCCGATCAGGATCCCTACACGGTGACGAACCCGGAAGTGGTGCTCGCCTATCTGCGGGGCGCCGACGGTCGGGGCTAGGCGGACCGCCCGGACGATCGCCACCCTCCCCGCAGATGACGAAACGCGCCCTTTAGTCATTCCGCGCGTTGACTTTTAACCGGTTCGGCCCATATGAGGACCTTGCACAGGCCGGGGAATCGACAGCGCGTACAACGCTGTATTGATCGAGCCGCTTTCCGCGCTTTCCGGCCGCTACCCAACTCGAGATGACAACTTTTGCAGACCTGGGGCTAAGCCCCGAAGTGGTGCGGGCCGTGACCGAAGCCGGTTACGAGAAGCCCAGCCCTATCCAGGAGGCGGCCATACCGGTCGCCCTGACCGGCCGGGACGTGCTCGGCATCGCCCAGACGGGCACCGGCAAGACCGCCGCCTTCACCCTGCCGATGATCGACCGGCTCGCCGCGGGCCGGGCCCGGGCGCGGATGCCGCGCTCGCTGGTCCTGTGCCCCACCCGCGAGCTCGCGGACCAGGTGGCGCAGGCCTTCGACAAATACGCCAAGAACCACAAGCTGACCTGGGCCCTCCTGATCGGCGGCGTCTCCTTCGACGAACAGCTTAAGAAGCTCGACCGCGGGGTCGACGTGCTGATCGCCACCCCGGGGCGCCTGCTCGACCACTTCGAGCGGGGCAAGCTCCTGCTCACCGGCGTCAGCATCATGGTGGTCGACGAGGCCGACCGGATGCTCGACATGGGGTTCATCCCCGACATCGAGCGCATCTTCAAGCTGACCCCCCCCAACCGCCAGACCCTGTTCTTCTCGGCCACCATGCCGCCGGAGATCACCCGGCTCACCACCCAGTTCCTCAAGGATCCGACCCGGATCGAGGCCTCGCGTCCGGCCACCACCGGCGAGAACATCACCCAGTACATCGCCCGCGTCCCGGTCGGCGAACCCAAGGCCAAGCGCATGGCGCTGCGGGCCCTGGTCGAACGTCCCGACGTGAAGAACGGCATCGTCTTCTGCAACCGCAAGACCGAGGTCGATATCGTCGCCAAGTCCCTGAAGGTGCACGGCTTCGACGCCGCACCCATCCACGGCGACCTGGACCAGAGCATGCGCATGCGCACCCTGGAGGCGTTCCGCAAGGGCGAGCTGAAGTTCCTGGTGGCCTCCGACGTGGCCGCCCGCGGTCTCGACATTCCCGACGTCAGCCACGTCTTCAACTTCGACGTGCCGCACCACGCCGAGGATTATGTCCACCGCATCGGCCGCACGGGCCGCGCCGGCCGCACCGGCCAGACCTTCATGATCATCGGGCCCAACGACGCCCGTTCCCTCGACAAGGTGCTGAAGCTGACCAAGAAGGCGCCGGAGGAGGTCGTGCTCGATCTCGACTGGAGCCTGGCGGAAGGCGGCGACGAACGCCGTGAACGCGCCGGCGGCCGCGGACGCAGCGGCGAGGGCCGCCCGTCGTCCCGCAGCAAGAGCCGCGGCGGCGAACATCGCGAACGTCCCCGCAAGGACCACGGCGAACGCGCTTCGATGGAAGCGGTGGCCGCTCCGGAGATCGCCGAAGGCGCACGGCCGAGCGTGCCCGCGCCGGAGTCCGCCCCGGTCCCGGCCGTCGAGACCAGCGCCCGCCCCGCCCGCTCGCGCTCCCGGTCCCGCCGGGGCGGATCGGAGACGCCCGCCGAGGTCGCGGCGCCCGAAGTCCGCGCCGAACCGCGCCGCGAAGAGCCCAAGCGCGAAGAACCGCGCCGCGAGGCCCGCCGTGAAGAGCCGAGGCGAGAAGATCGCGACGACCGCAGCGACCGCGCCCGGGGCGGGGTGAAGCAACCCGTCCAGCGCAGCGGGGAAGAACGGGACCATGCCGTGGTCGGCTTCGGTTCCGACATTCCGGCCTTCCTGCAGCGGGCCGTCCCCGTCGCCAAGGACTCGGGGCTGGAATCGGACGCCTGAAATCGTCGGCGAGCCGGCGCTTATTCGCCGATCGATCCGCCGTTTTAACCGCCGTTTGATCTCTTCCCGCTAGGTTCCGCTGGTCTTTGCAGTATGCACGGGCGCCAAAGGGGGAATTGAATGGCCGTCGACCTCGAGCTCGTCCTTCGCGGGCCTGACGCCGCCACCCTGGCGCGCAAGGCCATCGAAGCGATGGAGCGCCACAAGGTCTGGCCGACTCCGCTCAACTACGAGCTCTGGATCCATTGCGTCGGCGACCCCACCGGCGACCTGGCCAAGGAGATCGGCCGCCTGGCCGCGGCCGGCGAGCAGATCACCGAACAGGTCAGCGAGGAGCTCGCCGCCCAGTTCCTGAGCAAGGCCCGCCTTTCCGACCAGATCCGCGACGCAGGCGACCAGTTGAGCCGCGAACTGGACAGCGTCAGCAAGGCCATCGACACCGCCCAGAAGTCGAGCCAGGAGTACGGTCGCACCCTCGCCGGCGCGTCGGAGACCCTGGCCGCCGGGGCCGCCCCGCCTGAGCTGAAACAGGTGGTCGACCACCTGACCGCCGCCACACGCCGGGTCGAGAAGGAAAACTCCAACCTCGAACAGCAGCTCACCGCCTCCACCCAGGAGGTCGAGCGGCTGCGCGAGCACCTGGAACAGGTGCGCCGGGACGCCATGACCGACGCCCTGACCAACCTGTCGAACCGCAAGTCCTTCGACGAGGCGGTGGCGCGGGCCTGCGTCGACCCTGCCGCCAAGGTCAGCCTGGCCATGATCGACATCGACCATTTCAAGCGCTTCAACGACACCTGGGGCCACCAGACCGGCGACCAGGTGCTGCGCTACGTCGCCAGCGTCATCGGCCGTATCGGCGACGACCCCCGC
This sequence comes from Caulobacteraceae bacterium, assembly GCA_035493955.1. Lineage (GTDB taxonomy): Bacteria > Pseudomonadota > Alphaproteobacteria > Caulobacterales > Caulobacteraceae > NCED01. Next base: position 130,658 of record DATJHI010000006.1, read on the forward strand.
ATGGCGGCCCGTTACGGCGGCGAGGAGTTCGCCCTGCTGTTCCCGGGCGAAATGGTCGGCGAAGTCATGGCCGAGCTGGAGGCCATGCGCCTTGAGATCGCCTCGCGCATGCTCAAGCGCCGCTCGACCAACGACGAGCTGGGAACGGTCACCATCTCCATCGGCGTAGCCCAGCGCCATCTGGGCGAGACGCCCAGCAGCCTGGTCGGCCGCGCCGACGCCGCGCTGTACAAATCCAAACGCGGCGGCCGCAACCGCATCACAGAGGCCGAATCCTCGGCAAGCGTCGCGGCCTAGCGTCCACGCGCTTCGGCGTGACAAAGGATTTATCCGGCCCGCCTCATCGGTCATCCTGAGGAGCCCGCGACGGCGGGCGTCTCGAAGGACGCACCGCATGGCCGGCGACAAGCTCAACATCGACGTCGACGGGACGGTGGCCATCGTGGCTTTGGCCGATCCTTCGACCCTGAACGCCATCGGCCCCGGCCTCTGCGCCGCCCTGACCGAGGCTTTCCGCGCCCTGGCCGCCGGGGGCGAGGTGCGCGCGGCGATCCTCACGGGCGAAGGCCGCGCCTTCTGTTCCGGCGCCAACCTCATGGACGCCTCGGCGACGATCCCCGCCGAGGGCGGCCCGCCCGATCTGGAGCGGGTGGTGCAGCGGTACTACAACCCGCTGGTCGAGACCTTGCGGGCCCTGCCCTTCCCCCTGCTGACGGCGGTGAACGGGCCGGCCGCGGGGATCGGCTGCGCCCTCGCCCTGGCGGGCGACCTGGCGGTGGCGGCGGAAGGGGCGAGCTTCACCCCCGCGTTCCGGCGGGTCGGCCTGGTCCCCGACGGGGGAACGACCTGGCTGTTGCCGCGCCTGGTCGGCCGCGCCCGGGCCATGGAGATGGTGCTGCTGGGCGAAACCTTCAGCGCCGCCCGCGCCCTGGAATGGGGGCTGATCAACCGCTGCGTCGCCGACGCGGAGCTGGCACCTACCGCCCTGAGATTGGCCAGGAACCTGGCGGAGGGGCCGGCGTCGCTCGCCCTCACGCGCCGGCTGATGTGGGACAGCCTGGATCGGACCTGGCCGGAGCAACTGGCGGCGGAGGCGGCGGCGCAGGGGACGGCCGGGCGGACCGAGGATTTCAAGGAGGGCGTCGCCGCCTTCCTGCAGAAACGTCCGCCTCAGTTCAGCGGGCGCTGAGCCCATCCCACGCGAAAAGCCGGACGTTGGAGAAGGCGTCGCAGGCGGTGAGCCGCCGTTACATTACGATAGAATCCGTCGCCCCTTTGAACGATAATCGAGTCAAGATTACGGGAACTCGACCCGGCCAAACAGGGAGGTTTCGTCATGAATAGGACGCTTTCGACGGCAGTCCTTTGCAGCGCGGTCGCCACCGGAGCTCTCTGCGCGGACGCCGCGTCCGCTCATCATTCGTTCGCCATGTTCGACAGGAACACGACCAGCGTCATCGACGGGACCATCAAGGAGTTCCAATGGACCTCCCCGCACATGTGGATTCAACTGGTCGCTCCCGACAAGGACGGAAAGCTGGTCGAATACGGCTTTGAGGGCGGTCCCCCTTCGAACGGCCAAGGCTGGAGCCGCCACTCGCTCAAGGCGGGCGACAAGGTCAAGATCACCTACCATCCGCTGAGGACGGGCGGCGCCGGCGGCGAATTCATGCAGGCGGTTTTCCCCAGCGGCGCAACCGTTCCCGACCGCAGCGCCGCGCGGGGAGCGGGCGCGCGCGGGGCCGGCGGGCCTGAATGAGATCTGAGCTTCGGGAGCGGGCCCGACCGCGCGCCGGGCGCGGTCCGCAGCCGGCCGCAAGGCGCGACCTCGTTACATTGAAGAAGCCGTGAGGATAGGTGCGATGAAGGGCCTGGGGATTGTCGTTGCCGCAGCAGTCGGCGCCGCGGGAGCGCTCATGACGACCGCCGCCTTCGCCGCGCCGGATTTCTCCGGCGTATGGCAGGTGGCGCGGCCTTATTCGACCGGCTTGACGCCCGTCACGGTCGACGGCCAGCCCGTGCCGATCTCGCCCGCCGGCCAGGCCGAGCTCGACTATCTGACCGCCCGCGACAAGGCCGGCAGACCGGTGATCCACAACACCATGATGGGCTGGCCCAAAGGCTTCATCCAAGCGTCGCGGAACCGTAAACCCTTCGAAATCTTCCAGGAGCCGAAGCAGATCTCATTCTTCTTCGAGGAAGACCATCAGTACACTTTCATCCATTTCGACGCCAAGCATCCGGATCATGTGAAGCCGAGTTTCCTGGCGGATTCGATCGCGCACTGGGACGGCGACACCCTTGTGGTCGACACCATCGGCTTCAACGGCGAAACGCCGCTCAACAGCATCCAGTTGTCCGCCAAGGCCCACACGGTCATGCGCCTGCGCCTGATCAACGGCGGCAAGTCGCTGGAGAACATCATCACCATCGACGATCCGGTCGACTTCACCCGGCCTTGGCAGATGAAGATCCTCTACGACCGCGAACCGGCCGGCGCCCACCTGGCGGAGAGCGTCTATGCCGAGAACAACCGGAACCTGCCGGACCTCAACGACCAATAATGGGGCTCTGCGCCTCGTGGCGCGGACGGAAACCCTCCAGGGGGACGAAACGATGAAATGGCTTGGCGGCGTAGTCTTGGCCTTGGTCCTGACGGCGGGCGCGCGCGCCGCCGACACCGGGAAGCCCTCCGACCTGTCGGGCGTTTGGTGGTCGCAGAAAAGGATTCCCGCAATCCATCCGATCGACGGATCGGCCATTCCGTTCACCGCCGAGGGTGCGGCGCAGTACGCCAAGAACAAGCCGCTGATCAAAGCGATCGACAGCGCCCTGCCCAGTCTGGAGGACATGCGGCGCTGCATTCCCAACGGCACGCCGCGGGTGTGGGGGTCGGGCTTCCCCTTCCAGATCTTGCAGCGACCCGACGAGGTGATCCTGGCCTATGAGCGAGACCACATGCGCCGCTTCGTCTACATCGATCAGAAGCCGGAGGATGATCCCGACCCCGCCTATTTCGGCAGCTCGGTGGGCCATTGGGACGGCGCCACCCTGGTGATCGACACCGCCGCCTTCAAGCCCACCTTCCTGGACGACACCGGCCTGCCGCACGGCGAGAATCTGAAGATCACCGAACGCCTGCGCAAGATCGGCGGCGGCAAGACGCTGGAGGTGCTGGCCACCATCGACGATCCGCAGATGTACAAGAAGCCGTGGACCGCCCGCTATACCTTCACCCTGCGCCCGAACGAGCGCATCCAGGACTATATGTGCGGCCTGGGCGTGGTGCAGTCGCGCTTCGGCACGGTCGGCGCGGTCCCCAAACTCAGGCACCACGGATCGTAGCCGGCGGCGCAGGGGACGGCGAGGCGCCTCAAGGCTTCGGCTGATCCTTCTTCTTCTGGTCCGCCGCCTTCTGGTCGTCTGAAGCCTTCTTGGCCCCGTGAGCCTGTTCCGGCGGGCCCTTCTGCGCCTGGCGCCGGTCCGGCCCGGCCGGGGCGGCGGTGGAAGCTTCGGCTTGCTGGCGTTTCCGATCGGCCTGGGCTCTGGCGGCCTGGCGGCTGGCGTCGGCCTGGGCCCTCGCCGCCTCGGCTTGCTGGCGCGCCGCCTGCGCTTGAGCGTGGGCCGCCTGGGCCTGGGCCTCGCTGGTCTGACGGCGAGTCTCCGCGGCGGCGCGCTCCGCCGCCTGGGTCTGTTGACGGGCCTGGTCGGCCTGGGCGCGCTGGGCCGCCTCGGCCTGGCCCCGCGCCTGGTCGGCCTGGGCCTTGCGCGCCTGTTCCTCCAGCCGGCGCGTCTGCGCCTGCTGGCGCGCCTGTTCGACCAGGGCGCTACGGGCCGCCTCAGCCTGGCGCTGCGCCTGGTCGGCCTGGACCGCCGTGGCCTGGCGTTGGGCCTGTTCGACCTGGGCCTTCGCCTGGTCCGTCAGGCGCCGTGTCTCCGCCTGCTGGCGAGCCTGTTCCGCCTGGGCGCCACGGGCCGCCTCGGCCTGGCGCCGGGCCTGATCGGCCTGGGCGCGCTGGTTGGCGTCATTCACCCGCTCGTCGGCCTGCTGGGCCTGAGCCGCGACCTGCCGCTGCTGGGTCTGCTGGGCCAGGACTTGGCGGCGGGCCGTCTCTTCGCGCCAATGATCCTCTTGCTCCGCCTGATGGGCGTCGTGATAGGCGCGCCAGTCGGGCTGGCGGCTCTGTTGCGCCGCCCAGGCGAGACGCTGGGTGTTCAGCTGGGCCTGCCGCGAGGACCATGCCGACGGGGCGACGGTCTGACGTCGGTCGGCGGATCGGGAGGCGCGATACAGGGCCTGGGCGCGGGCGAGGTAGCGACCGGCCTCCTCGGCGCGCTGGGCCATCTGGTCATAGGCGAGCTGACGGCCCTGACGGTCATAGACGGCGATCAGCCGGCCGTCCTGGTAGCCGTAGGCGTAGTTCGGATCGCGGACGAGGTAGGGATAGGCCGAGCCCGGCCGGTAATAGTAGTCGCGGTAGCCGCCGGCGACCGGCTCGGCGAACAGGAACGACCGGTCCTGCGCCTGCCAGACCCAGGGCCGCACCCCGTCATAGTCGAAGGCGTAGTCGGGAGGCCCGTCCTCGGCCTCGCTCATGTAGTAGGCCCACTCCATCGGCGCATAGCTGTCGGCCGGGTTGGCCGCCCGGGCGATCCGCGCGGGGGCGACCGGCGGCAGGGCGGCGGCGGGCGGCGCGGCGACACTGGCCAGATCGCCTCCGGGCGGCGGCGCGACCGGAGACGGGATGCCGTCGTTCGAGGCCGTACCGGAGCCGGAACGATCGCAGGCGGCCAGCGGCAGGACCAGCGCGAGGCTCAAGGCCAGGACCGAGGCGCGGCTGAGAAGAGGGCGGTGCATGGGCGATGACCTGATCCGGAGAAGCGGGGACGCGACGGTGCGTCCTCCCAGCTGAACAGGAAGGTAATCGGCAAGGGCGGCTTTGGTTCATATCGGGACGGGGTAAAGCGCCCCGCCCTCTTCGGCTACGCGTCCGGATCGGCGGCCGGAACGATGGTGACGCTCTCGCCGCAGCCGCACGCGTCGGTCTCGTTCGGATTGCGGAACACGAACTTAGAGGCGAGGCGCGTGACCTCGTAGTCGATCTCGGCGCCGATCAGGAACAGGACGGCCTTGGGCTCGACCAGGATGGTGACGCCCTTGTCCTCGATCACCTCGTCGAGGGGCGCCGGCGCGGCGGCGTATTCGAGGATGTACTCCTGGCCGGCGCAGCCGCCGTTCTTCACCCCGACGCGCAGGCCCGCATAGGGTTTGTCGGCCTTGGCCATGATCTCCTTGACCCGCGTCGCGGCGGACTCGGTCAGGGTGACCACCTTGGGCCGGGGACGGCGGGGGCGCGGGGTTATGGTGTGGAGGTCGCTCATCAGAACATGTTCAACTGAAGCTTGGCTTCGTCCGACATGCGGGACGGGTCCCACGGCGGATCGAACACCAGATTGACGTTGCACGAGCGCACTTCGGGGATCTGTTCCACCGCGTCGCGCACCCATTCGGGCATTTCGCCGGCCACCGGACACCCGGGGGCGGTCAGGGTCATGTCGATGACCACGTCCTTGTCGTCGGAGACGTCGACCCGATAGATCAGGCCGAGTTCGTAGATGTCGACGGGAATCTCCGGATCGAACACCGACTTCAGCTTCTCGATCAGCTGATCGGTCAGGGCGTCGAGCTCCGCCTGGGACAGGGCGGAGGGCGCGGCCTCGACCGCGGCGCCCTTGGGCGCCTCGACCGGGGTTTCGGGGATGTTGCTGAGATCATTCATCGGGTTACGCGAAGAAGCTCCGAGCCTTGAACAGCGCCTGGACGAAGGCGTCGGCGTCCTCAGGGCTATTATATAGGGCGAATGAGGCGCGGGCGCTCGAGGCGACGCCGAAACGCCGCATCAAAGGTTCCGCGCAGTGGGTTCCGGCGCGCACCGCCACGCCATAGCGGTCGAGGATCTGGGCCACGTCATGGGCATGGGCCCCCTCGACCGTGAAGGACAGGAGCGCCGCCTTGCCGGCGGCCTGCCCCTGGATCCGCAGCCAGTCGGCTCCCGCCAGCTGCTCGACCGTGCGGGCGTAGAGCGCGTGCTCGTGGGCGGCCACGGCCCGGCGGTCCAGGGTCGAGAGCCAGTCGACGGCCGCGCCCAGGCCGATGGCTTCCAGGATCGGCGGGGTGCCCGCCTCGAACCGGTGCGGCGGATCGGCGTAGCTGATGGCCTCCAGGGTGACCGTGCCGATCATCTCGCCCCCGCCCTGGTAGGGCGGCAGGTCGGCCAGCCGTTCGGGCTTGCCGTACAGCACCCCGATGCCGGTGGGGCCGTACAGCTTGTGGCCGGAGAAGACATAGAAGTCGCAGCCCAGGGCCTGGACGTCGACCTCCGCATGGACGATCCCCTGCGCCCCGTCGATCAGGGTCAGGGCGCCGGCGGCGTGGGCGGCCTCCACCATCGCCCGCACCGGATTGACCGTGCCGGTGACGTTGGAGATGTGGCTGAAGGCGGCCATCCGGGTCTTGGGGCCCAGCAGGCGATGGAAGGCCTCGAGGTCCAGCGAACCGTCGTCCAGCATGGGGACGAACTTCAGCACCACCCCCTTGCGCTCGCGCAGGAAGTGCCAGGGCACCAAGTTGGCGTGGTGTTCGGTCTCGGTCAGCAGGATCTCGTCCCCGGCGCGCAGCGACAGGCCGAAGGAAGCCGCCACCAGGTTGATCGCCTCGGTGGCGCCCTTGGTGAAGACGATGGAGTCGACGCCGGGGGCGTTGATGAAGCCGGCCACGCTGCGGCGGGCGGCCTCGTAGGCGTCGGTGGTTTCGTTGGCCAGGGTGTGCAGGCCGCGGTGGACGTTGGCGTAGGCGTGCTCCATCGTGGCCGTCATGGCGTCGATCACCGCCCGCGGCTTCTGGGCCGAGGCCGCTGAATCCAAGTAAATCAATGGCTTGCCGTGGACCTCTCGCGTCAGGATCGGGAACTGGGCCCGGGCCGCACGCCAGTCGAAGGCGTTTTCCGTGACGAATTTCTGCGGGGCGGTCATGCGGAGATCGCCTCCAGGCGGCGTTCGACCCAGGCGCCGGCGGCGGCCGCGGCGGCCTCGTGCTGGATCCGCTCCACCACCTCGGCCACGAAGGCCTGGGTCAGCAGCGTCCGCGCGGCGGCGGCCGGTATGCCGCGCGAGCGGGCGTAGAACAGGGCCTCCTCGTCCAGGGCCCCCACCGTGTTGCCATGGGCGCAGGAGACGTCGTCTGCGTAGATCAGGAGCTCGGGCTTGGCGTCGACCTCGGCCCGGTCGGACAGCAGGATGGCGTCGTGGCGCATCCGGGCGTCGGTCTTGTCGGCCCCATGGGCGACGACGATCTTGCCCTGGAACACCCCGCGGGCGGCGTCGGCGACCACGCCCTTGGTCAGCTGCGAGGTTTCGCCTTCCAGGCCCTCGTGGGTGACCGCGGTGGTGATGTCGGCGTGGCGGGCGCCGCCCAGAAGATAGATCCCGTCCAGCCGCGCCCTGGCGCCGAGGCCCGGGTGATGCAGATGGGTCTCGTGGCGCTGCAGCTTGGCGCCGCCGGCGATCACAGTCTGGGCGTAGCGCGCCTCGGCCCCCATCCGCACCACGGCGGTCGAGACCGAGACCGCCCCCTCCGGCTCGTCCAGCACCGCCACCCGCTCCAAGGTGGCGCCCTCGCCCAGTTCGATGTCGAGCACGGTGTTGGCGAAATAGCCCTGGCCGCGCCCCTCGTAGCTTTCCAGCAGGAGCGCCGCGTGGCCGGCCATCACCTCGATCTTCAGCCGGGCCAGATGGGCCGTGTCGACGGTGTCGGCGATGAAACGCACCGCCAGGGTCTCGCTGCCCAGGAGGGCGAGGTCCGGCCCAGTCTCATAGCCGTTGACGAAGATCAGCTCGCGATCGGCCAGCCCCTCGAACGGACCCGGCCAGCCGGGGGCGACCGACGGCGGCGACGCCGGCGGCACGGCCCGGAGCGCCCGCGCCATGTCCGACCAGCGGAAGCTCTCGTCCCGCCGGGTCGGCAGGGCCTGGCCGTTCATCCAGCCGGCGGCCTTGCTCAGGGGATTGGGGGCGACGGCGTTCACGCGGCCTCCCCGTAGCGGTCATAGCCCGACCGCTCCAATTCCAGGGCCAGCTCGGGGCCGCCCGAGGCGACGATGCGGCCCGCGGCCAGCACGTGCACCCGGTCGGGGCGGATGTAGTCCAGCAGGCGCTGGTAGTGGGTGATGACCAGCATGGCGCGCTCGGGCGAACGCAGGGCGTTGACCCCTTCGGCCACGATCTTCAGGGCGTCGATGTCCAGGCCGGAATCGGTCTCGTCGAGAATAAGGAAACGGGGCGAAAGCATCGCCATTTGAAAGATTTCCATCCGTTTCTTCTCACCGCCAGAGAAGCCGACGTTCAGGCCCCGGCGCAGCATCTCGAAGTCCATCTTCAGCGCCGCCGCGGTGGCCCGCGCGCGCTTGAGGAATTCCGGCGCCGCCACCTCCGGCTCGCCGCGGGCCTTGCGCTGGGCGTTCATGGCGGTGCGCACGAAGGTCAGGGCGGGAACGCCGGGGATCTCCAGGGGATACTGGAAGGACAGGAACAGGCCCTTGGCCGCCCGCTCGTCGGGACTGAGCGACAAGAGGTCGTCGCCGTCGAGGCTGGCCGACCCTTGCGTGACCTCATAGCCTTCGCGGCCGGTGAGCACATAGGACAGGGTCGACTTGCCCGCCCCGTTCGGCCCCATGATCGCGTGCACCTCGCCGGCAGGCACGTCGAGGCTCAGGCCCTTGAGGATGGGCTTGTCGCCGACGGAGGCGTGCAGGTCTCTAACCGAAAGCATTCACAGAACCTCGAAACGTGTAGCGACGCGGACCTTCCCCTTCGGGAAAACGGACGCGCGTCAGTCCTTGTATTCCACCAGCAGCCGGGCGATGGCGCGCTCGACGTCCTCGATGGTCTTGACCTCGGGCAGGCGGGTGGACTGGTAGTCGTCCGCGCGCTTGACCTCGTATTCGAAGCCGAACTCGCCGTTCTCCAGGGCGGTGACCACGATCATGATCCGGCCCGGATCGATCCTGAGGTCATCGTCCAGCAACTCCACCTCGGCCCGGAGCGCGTCGTAGAACTCGCGGTCCTCGATGATCGAGCGGTACAGGGTCCCCAGCTTGGCCTTGGCCTCCTCGAAGGAGGCGCAACGGCTTTGGCGCGCCGCCTGCTTCTTGGCCAGTTCGGAGTGATAGAGCTCCTTCAACGCCGACATTCAGATTCCCCCGTCAATTGAACGCTCATCCGACGCTCCCCTCGAGGCTCACCGCCACCAGCTTCTGGGCCTCGACGGCGAACTCCATCGGCAGTTCCTGCAGCACGTCCTTGACGAAGCCGTTGACCAGAAGCTGCACGGCCTCCTCGGTCCCCAGGCCGCGGCTGCGGACATAGAACAGCTGGTCCTCGGACAGGCGGGTGGTGGTGGCCTCGTGCTCGAAGTGGGCGTGGGCGTTGCGGGCCTCGACGTAGGGCACGGTGTGGGCCGCCGCGTCCTTGCCGATGAGCAGGCTGTCGCACTGGGTGAAGTTGCGCGCGCCGATGGCCTTGGGGTGGGCCGAGACCAGGCCGCGGTAGGTGTTGGAGGACCTGCCGGCCGAAATGCCCTTGGAGATGATCCGCGAGCGGGTGTCGCGCCCCAGGTGGATCATCTTGGTGCCGGTGTCGGCCTGCTGGCGGCCGTTGGTGATGGCGATGGAGTAGAACTCCCCGGACGAACCGTCCCCGCGCAGGATGCAGGACGGGTACTTCCAGGTGATGGCCGAACCGGTCTCGACCTGCGTCCAGGACACCTTGGCCCGGGCCTCGCGGCAGTCGGCGCGCTTGGTGACGAAGTTGTAGATGCCGCCCTTGCCCTCGGCGTCGCCGGGGTACCAGTTCTGCACCGTCGAATATTTGATCTCGGCGTCTTCCAGCACCACCAGCTCGACCACGGCGGCGTGCAGCTGGTTCTCGTCCCGCTGGGGCGCGGTGCAGCCCTCCAGGTACGAGACGTAGGCGCCCTTGTCGGCGATGATCAGGGTGCGCTCGAACTGGCCGGTCTCGGAGGCGTTGATCCGGAAATAGGTGGAGAGCTCCATCGGGCAGCGCACGCCCGGCGGCACATAGACGAAGGAGCCGTCGGAGAAGACCGCCGAATTGAGGCAGGCGTAGTAGTTGTCCGACACCGGCACCACCGAGCCGAGGTATTTCCTCACCAGCTCGGGATGCTCGCGGATCGCCTCCGACATGGGGCAGAAGATCACGCCGACCGCAGCCAGCTCCTTCTTGAAGGTGGTGACCACCGAGACGCTGTCGAACACCGCGTCGACCGCATACTTGGGCGCGCCGACGACCCCGGCCAGCACCTCCTGCTCCTTCAGCGGGATGCCGAGCTTGGCGTAGGTGGCCAGGAGTTCCGGATCGACCTCGTCCAGGCTGGCGGGCCCGGTCCGCTCCTTGGGGGCGGCGTAGTAATAGGCGTCCTGGAAGTCGATCTTGGGGTAGTGCAGGTTGGCCCACTCGGGCTCTTCCAGCGCCAGCCAGCGCTCGAAGGCCTCGAGGCGCCAGTCCAGCATCCACTGGGGCTCGTTCTTCTTGGCGGAGATGAAGCGCACGGTGTCGGCGGACAGGCCCTTGGGGGCGAAGTCCTGCTCGATATCGGTGACGAAGCCGTGGGCGTAGCCCTCCAGCGCCTGGACCTGGTCGACGGTTTCCTTGACGGCGGCCATCAGGCGAACTCCCTCACGCTGCTGCGCGCCTTGTGTCTCGCATAGGCCGCCAGCCAGGCGTCGGCGAAGCGGCGCCAGTCGTCCTCGGTCGTGGCCCAGCCGCCCGACGCCCGCAAGGGGCCCGCAGCCAGTTCGCCCAAGCCCATGGCGGTCAGCACCCCGCTCGGCTTGACCTTGCCGGAGGAGCAGGCGCTGCCCCCCGAAACCATGATCCCCTCCAGGTCCAGGCCCATCACCTGCAGGGCCGAGGGCCAGTCGGGGACGGCGACGCAAAGGGTGTTGGGCAGGCGCGGCGCGCCCTCCCCCGCCACCACCGCGCCGGCCGCCTTCAACCGCGTCGCCGCCGCGTCCCGCCAGGCGGCCTGGTCGGCGGCATGGGGCAGGTCGCGCACGGCCGCCGCTGCGGCCGCGCCGAAGCCGGCGATGCCGGTGAGGTTCTCGGTGCCGGCGCGCAGGCCCCGCTCGTGACCGCCGCCGTGGATCTGGCGATGGATGGCGGCGGCGCGGCCGAAACACAGGGCGCCGGCGCCCGCCGGTCCCCCGAGCTTGTGGGCGGACAGAGCCAGGGTGTCGGCGCCGAGGGCCGCAAGATCGACCGGCAGCTTGCCGACCATCTGCACCGCGTCGAGGTGCAGCGCGCCCCCCGCGGCGTGGACCAGGGCGGCGGCCGCGGCGGCCGGCTGGATCACCCCGGTCTCGTTGTTGGCGAGGGTGACCGCCACGAAGGGCGCCCCGTCCTCGGCGGTCCAGAGCGCGAGACGCCGCTCCAGCCAGTCGAGGTCGGCGACGCCGGTCCCGTCCACCGGCCAGGTCTCCACCGGCAGTCCGCTGGCCTGGGCGCTTTCGGCGACGCTGGCGTGTTCGGTGGCGCCGACGATCAGGCGGCGGACCGTGCCGGAAAGGACGGCGCTGTGGATGGCCAGGCCATTGGCCTCGGTCCCGCCGCTGGTGAAGACCACGCCCTCCGGATCGGCCCCGACGAGGGCGGCGACGGCGGCGCGGGCGTCCTCGATCGCCGCGCGGGCGGCCCGGCCCCGGGCGTGGATCGAGGTCGGATTGCCGCCGATGGCCAGGGCGCGGGCGGCGGCCTGCGCCGCTTCGGGCCGGATCGTGGCGGTGGCGTTGTAGTCGAGATAGACGCTCATGCGGCGGCCTGGGGGTTGGCGGCGGTCCGGGCCGCGGGCCCGTCGAACCGGCGCTGGATCACATCGTCCAGGGACACCCCGTCGAGATAGCGCTCGATCTGATTGCCGAGCGCTTCCCACAGGCCGTGGGTCAGGCATTGCTCGCCGCTGGCCATGCAGCCGGCGGCCTTGTCCTCGCCGGTGCAGCGGGTGGCGCGGATCGGTTCGTCCGCGGCCAGGACGATCTCGGAGATGCGGGTCTCGTCGGCGGCTTTGGCCAGCCGGTAGCCCCCGCCGGGACCGCGGGCGCTTCGGACCAGGCCGGCCCGGCGCAGGCGCGCGAACAACTGCTCGAGATAGGCCAGGGAAATCTGCTGCCGCCCGGCGATCTCGGCCAGGGTGATGGCGCGGGCGCTCGCCTCGCCCCCGGTGTGGGCGGCCAGATCGGCCATCGCCATCACGGCGTAGCGGCCCTTGGTCGACAGGCGCATGATCGGCGATCCCGTGTGACGGCCGCGCCCCGAAAAGCACGGCCCAAAAAGGCGACCCAATCCGCGCGCGCCTTGTGCTACAACCCGCGGCCTCGCGCCGGCCAGACCCGTCGCGGATCGCTCGGCATGTATGAAGACCGAGCGCGTTAGTCAAGTATTATGCCGGTCCGCGCCCCCCGCGCCGACCGACCGATCCAAGGAGCAAGACGCCGCCCATGCCAGAGGTAATTCTGACCGGCGCGTCCGGACGGCTTGAAGGCCGATATTCCCCGGGCAAGCGCGACAATGCGCCGATCGCTTTGATCCTGCACCCGCACCCCAAGGCGGGCGGTCATATGAACAATCCCGTCGCCGTGCAGCTGTACCAGCTGTTCATGAAGCGGGGCTTCGCCGTGCTGCGGTTCAATTTCCGCGGCGTGGGCAAGAGCCAGGGCGAGTTCGATTCGGGCATCGGCGAACTCGCCGACGCGGCCTCGGCCCTGGACTGGCTGCAGACCGCCAACCCGGCCGCCTCGCAGTGCTGGGTGGCGGGCTATCAGTTCGGCGCCTGGATCGGCATGCAGCTGTTGATGCGCCGGCCCGAAACCGACGGCTTCATCTCGGTGTCGCCGCCGACCAATGTCTATGACTTCAGCTTCCTGGCCCCCTGCCCGGCTTCGGGCCTGATCCTGCACGGCTCCAACGACGGGGTCGCCACCCCCCACGAGGTCGAGCGGGTGGTGGCCAAGCTGCGCACCCAGAAGGGCATCTCCATCGCCTACGACCTGGTGGACGGGGCCAACCACTACTGGAGCGAACACCTGTCGGCGGTGGAAGAGCGCGTCGGCGCCTACCTCGACCGGCGCCTGGCGGTGGACAAGGGCTGATTTAGCGGCGCGCGGCGCTAAGCCGCCTGCGGATTCAGGCGGGGGATCGCGTCCAATGCGGTCCCTGCAGCCTCGCGCGCCACGGCCAGATCGTATTGCGCCTGCAGGTTCATCCAGAACTGCGCCGAGCCGCCGAAAGCGCGCGACAGCCGCAAGGCTGTATCGGGGGTCACCGGCGTCACGCCCGCCACAAGCCGCTCGATACGCGTGCGTGGAACGGCCATGGCCTTGGCGGCGGTGGGAGCCTTGAGGCCGAGAGGCCTCATGAACTCTTCCAGCAGGATTTCGCCGGGATGTACGGGTGGAAGCTGATCGCCCGGCTCTGGAACTTCGGCCTCGGTGTCGCGTGCAGAGAGCATATTCATCCCCGTTGGGGCGCCCCGGAGGGGACTAATGATAATCGACGAACTCGACGTCCTTGGGTCCGGCTTCGGTCCAAACGAAACATAGCCGGAATTGCTCGTTCACCCTGACGGAATGCTGCCCCCTCCGATCTCCGCGCAACGCCTCGAGCTTGTTGCCGGGCGGGTCGCGCAGGTCATCAAGAGATATGGCGCTATCCAATAGGACGAGTTTGCGTTGGGCGATCCTCGCCAGCGTAGCGGGGAAGCCCTTTCCCGGAACGACGCCACGAAGCAGGCCGCGCAACCGTTCATCCTTGAAACTCTGGATCGCCAAAGCCGCCGCCGATGATGAGTTTTGACTTGTATCACGCCAAGATACCCGGAGCAACCGGAATGTATCTTGACAAGATACACGCGGGCGTAGGCGACCGCTACGGCCGCGCCACCCTTCCCCCCGTCATCGGCGCGGGCGCGCGCGTGGTGCCGGGAAAGCTGATCGGCAGGCCGCGCACCGTGCGCGCGGCGAGATAGGCGAAGGCCTCCGCCTCGATGGAGTCGCCGCGCCAGCCCAGGTCGTCGGCCGACATCACCGGCGCGTCCAGCCTTGCCTCGATCTCCCGCACCAGCGCCGGATTGTGGCGTCCTCCGCCGCAGGCGATCACGGCGCGCGGCGCCTGCGGACAGGCGCGGACGCCCAGGGCCACCGTCTCGGCGGTGAAGGCGGTCAGGGTCGCCGCCGCGTCGGCCAGCGACAGCGCCTCCACCGGCCCCAGGGAGAAGTCATAGCGGTCCAGGGACTTGGGGCCCGGCAGGGCGAAATAGGGATGGGCGAGCAGGCGCTCCAGCGCCGCCGGATCGACGCGGCCGGCCATGGCCAGACGGCCGTCGCGGTCGAACCGTTCGGCCGTCCGCGCCTGGACCAGAAGGTCGATCATGCCGTTGGCCGGTCCGGTGTCGAAAGCGGTCAGGGCCCCGTCCTCGGAGATCAGGGTGATATTGGCCACCCCGCCCAGGTTCAGCACCGCCACCGGGGCCTCCAGCCCCGACTTGACGGCGCGGGCCGCATGATAGACGGGGGCCAGCGGCGCGCCCTCCCCGCCGGCCGCCACGTCGGCGGTGCGGAAGTCGAAGGCCACGGGCACGCCGGCGCGGGTCGCCAGCCGCTGGCCGTCGCCGAGCTGGACCGTGCGGCCGACCCGCCCCGGAACCGGACGCTCGTGCAGGACGGTCTGGCCGTGGAAGCCGATCAGGTCCAGGTCCGGCCAGGCCAGGGCGTTGGCCGCGAGGAAGGCGTGCGCCGCCTCGAAATGCTCGTCGGCGACGGCCTCGGCGGCGGCCGTGAACACCGGCGGCGCCGGCGTCCCCCGCGCCCATGTCTTGGCGGCGGCCGTGGCCTCCAGCACCAGGGCGCGGGTGGAGTCTGACAGCTTGCGTTCGCCGGCCGGTCCGAAGGCCATGATGGCCTCGCCGTCGGTCTCCAGCACCGCCATGTCCACGGCGTCCAGGGAGGTGCCGCTCATGAAACCCAGGACGCGCATCGCTCTTCCCAACCCGACAGACCGCCGACAGCCTTACAGCCTGCGCCGGCCATGCTAAAGCCGCGCCATGACCGCCGATTTCCAGCCCAAGTCCGAACTCCTCCGCATCCTCAAGGACCGCGGGTTCCTGCACCAGGCCACCAACCTGGAGACGCTCGACGCCAAGTGCGCCGCCGGGCCGATCACCGGCTACATCGGCTTCGACGCCACGGCCGACAGCCTGCACGTCGGCTCGCTGCTGCAGATCATGATGCTGCGCTGGATGCAGAAATGCGGCCACAAGCCGATCACCCTCATGGGCGGCGGCACCACCAAGGTCGGCGACCCGTCCGGCAAGGACACCCAGCGCGCCCTGCTCGCCGACGTCCAGATCGACGCCAACATCGCCGGCATCCGCCGCGCCTTCGAGCCCTTCCTGCGGTTCGGCGAAGGGGCCAGCGACGCGATCCAGCCCAACAACGCGCTGTGGCTGGACGCCCTGGGTTATGTCGCCTTCCTGCGCGACTACGGGGTCCACTTCACCCTGAACCGGATGCTGACCTTCGACAGCGTCAAGCTGCGGCTGGAACGGGAACAGCCGCTGACCTTCCTCGAATTCAACTACATGTTGATGCAGGCGCTCGATTTCCTGGAGCTGCACCGGCGCTACGGCTGCGTGCTCCAGCTCGGCGGCTCGGACCAGTGGGGCAACATCGTCAACGGGGTCGAGCTGGTCCGGCGCGTCGACGCCCACGAGGTCTTCGGCTTCACCTCGCCGCTGATCACCACCGCGTCCGGGGCCAAGATGGGCAAGACGGCCGCGGGGGCGGTGTGGCTGAACGCCGACCGCCTCAGCCCCTACGACTACTGGCAATTCTGGCGCAACACCGAGGACGGCGACGTCGGCCGGTTCCTGCGCCTGTTCACCGAACTGCCCCTGGACGAGATCGCGCGTCTGGAGGCCTTGGGCGGGGCCGAGATCAACGAGGCCAAGAAGGTGCTGGCGGGCGAGGCCACCACCCTGCTGCACGGGCCCGAGGCCGCCCAGACCGCCGCCGGCGCGGCCAAGGCCGCGTTCGAGGAGGGCAAGGTCTCCGGGGACCTGCCGACCCTGGAAGTGGCGCGCGCCGTACTCGAGACCGGGATCGTACTGGCCACGCTGGCGCACGACGCGGGTCTGGCCAGTTCGCGCGGTGAGGCGCGGCGGCTGGCCCAAGGCGGCGGCCTGCGCGTCAACGACGTTCCGGAGACCGACGCCAATCAGCTCATCACGCTGGCCGACCTGGACGCCGAAGGCGTCATCAAGCTGGCGGCGGGCAAGAAGAAGATCGTGCTGGTGCGGCCCGTATGAACGCCGATCCTTGAAAGGACGAGACATGACCGAGCTGAAGCCCGGCGACCGGGCCCCGGACTTCGACCTGCCCACCGACGGCGGCGGGCGGGTGAAGCTGTCGGACTACGCCGGCGTCCAACTGGCGCTCTACTTCTACCCCAAGGACGACACGCCCGGCTGCACCACCGAGGCGATCGGTTTCTCGGAAGCGGCCCCGGACTTCGAGGCGGCGGGGGCGAAGATCCTCGGGGTGTCCAAGGACAGCGTCAAACGCCACAACAGGTTCAAGGCCAAGTACGGTCTCGGCTTCACCCTCGCCTCGGACGAGACTGGCGCCATGGTCGAGGCCTACGGCGCCTGGGTCGAAAAGAGCCTCTATGGCCGCCAATACATGGGCATCGAGCGCTGCACCTTCCTGATCGATCCGACCGGGACGGTGCGGGCGGTGTGGCGCAAGGTGAAGGTCGCTGGCCACGTCGAGGCGGTCCTGGCCGCGGCCAGGGCCCACGGCGCCCCGACCTGACGCATCGTTAACGAAAATTTCACCCTGTGACCTGGCGCCGCATCGGCGGGTCGAATCAATTGTTAACGTGAAGATTCCAGCGGGATGAAAACGGCTGGGAAAAGTAGTCTTCAGCCCCGCTCGCGCCCGATCGACCCCAGACTATTTAACACCTCCCGCACGGGGCCATAGCCGCGGGAGACGAATACGGCCCCGCTTCGCCTCCACCCGCCGATTTTCGTCCAGTTGCTTTTTGTCGGGCAGCAGGGCGTCCGAACGACATCGTCGACAGCTTCGACAGATCATCAAATCGGCGCGCCCAGATTCGCGACGGGGCGCGCCCAGCAATCATCCTCGATATCGGTAGAGTTGCTGTTTGGCGCGGCAGGCCTTGCAAGACTGTCGCATTTTTGCTGCAACTCAAAAAAATGAAAACGGGTGGGTTAGTCGTTTCATGATCGTTAATCGATGGTTTCAGTTCCGGGAGTGGATGTTGCGGTGCTTTCCGGAGCGCCACCTCTATCTTCGTTCCGGCGGCGAGATGCGCACTTTCACCCTGAGCTCTCGGCGCCAGATCGGCTTCGCCGGGCTGACCGCCGCCGTCCTCGGCTGGACCCTCATCTCCACCGCCGCCGTCGGCCTGAACGCTCTGGCCCTGAACGCCGGCGACGAGGCTGCGGCCCGCACCAAGGCCTATTACGAACGTCTGATCGCCGACCGCCAGGCGCGGCTGAATTCGGCGGTGGCCGAACTGACCCAGACCTCCGGCTCCCTGGACGGCCTGGCCCAGTCCATCGGAAAGCGGCATGCGGCCCTGGCCATGCTGCTGGCCGACGTGCGCGGGGTCCCGGGCGCGGCCGCCACGCTGGAGCCCATCACCCAGGCCAAGCTTGAGGGCCGTTCGCCCGTCGACAAGATCCAGACCGTCCGCGCCGACCAGGAGCGGCTGGTGGCCGCCGCCGAGGGCTTCGCCCATTCCCGCGCCGACCGGTTGCGGCTGGCCTTCCGCCTGGCCGGGCTGGACCCGGCCGCCTTCTCCGGCCGCGCGGTCGCCGGGGAAAGCCTGGGGGGCCCGCTGATCGAGGCCAAGGACCCGAGCGCCCTGGCCGCCATCCTCGACGTCGACGAGGGCTTCGCCGCGCGCATCCAGAGCGCGGCCCAGGACCTGAACGCCATGCGCAGCCTGGGCGCGGCGATCCAGACCCTGCCGCTGCAGAAGCCGGTGTCTAGCCCGGTGCG
Organism: Caulobacteraceae bacterium; assembly: GCA_035493955.1. Lineage (GTDB taxonomy): Bacteria > Pseudomonadota > Alphaproteobacteria > Caulobacterales > Caulobacteraceae > NCED01. The sequence continues at coordinate 148,813 of DATJHI010000006.1, forward strand.
CTCCAGCGGTTTCGGCGTGCGCTTCGACCCCTTCACGGGCCGCCCCGCCTTCCACGCCGGCCAGGACTTCTCCGGCGCCTACATGACCCCGATCTATTCGACCGCCCCCGGCGTCGTCTCCTTCACCGGCGTCCGCTCGGGCTACGGAAACACCGTCGAGATCGACCACGGCAAGGGCTTCAAGACCCGCTACGCGCATCTCGAGGGGATCTCGGTGGCGCCCGGCCAGCGGGTCGGCGTGGGCCAGCGCATCGGCGCCATGGGCTCGACCGGACGGTCGACCGGCACGCACCTGCATTACGAAGTCTGGGAGAACGGCCGCGTCCAAGACCCGACGCGCTTTTTGAAGGCAGGCGATTATGTTCAACAAGCCGGCTAAACCCACCGACCCATCCCGCCCCGCCGCAGCGGCCTCGCCCGACGCGGGCCGCCGCGCAGCCCCGGCTCCCGTCCGGGCGCCGTCCCTGCTCGGCTCCGACCTGACGTTCGAAGGGTCGATCTCAGGCGAGGGCGAGTTGCACGTCGAAGGCCAGGTCCGCGGCGACATCAACGTCGCCCGGCTGGTGATCGGCGAGCACGCCCGGGTCGAGGGCGTCATCCGCGGCGGCGCGGTCGAGGTGCGGGGCCGCGTCCTGGGCAACATCGAAGCCAAGGCGGTGAAGCTGTTCGAGACCGCCCACGTCGAGGGCGACATCATCCACGAGCAGTTGTCGATCGACGTCGGCGCCTTCTTCCAGGGCCGTTGCCAACAGGCCAAGCCTGCGTCCGCCCAGGTCATCGAGCTCGACAAGAACGCGGCGGGGTGAGCGATAATTTCCCTTCTCCCCTCCGCGGGAGAAGGGTTTTTAGGCCTCGCCCGCGTCGCGCGTGACGCCCACCCGTTGCGACAGCGACGCGGCCATGAAGGCGTCGAGGTCGCCGTCCAGCACCCCTTGGGTGTCGGAGGTCTCGAGGTCGGTCCTGAGGTCCTTCACCATCTGGTACGGCTGCAGCACATAGGATCGGATCTGGTGGCCCCAGCCGATGTCGGTCTTGGCGTCCTCGATCGCCTGTTGCGCCGCCTCGCGCTTCTGCAGCTCCATCTCGTACATGCGCGCCCGCAGCATCTTCCAGGCCTTGTCCCGGTTCTGGTGCTGGGAACGCTCGGTCTGGCAGGCGGCGACGATGCCGGTGGGGATGTGGGTAAGACGCACCGCCGAATCGGTCTTGTTGACGTGCTGGCCGCCCGAGCCTGAAGCCCGGTAGGTGTCGGTGCGCACGTCGGCGGGGTTGATCTCGATCTCGATGGCGTCGTCGACCACCGGATAGACCCAGACGGAGGCGAAGCTGGTGTGGCGCCGGGCGTTGGAGTCGAAGGGCGAGATCCGCACCAGCCGGTGCACCCCCGCCTCGGTCTTCAGCCAGCCGTAGGCGTTGGTCCCCTTCACCTGCAGGGTGGCCGACTTGATCCCCGCGGTCTCGCCCGGAGTCTCCTCGATCAGCTCCACCTGCATGTCGTGGGCGTTGGCCCAGCGGCTGTACATGCGGGTCAGCATCAGCGCCCAGTCGGCCGATTCGGTGCCGCCGGCGCCGGAGTTGATCTCCACATAGGCGTCGTTACCGTCGGCCTCGCCGGACAGCAGGGCCTCCAGCTCGGCCCGGGCGGCGCGTTCCTTCAGCCCGGCCAGGGCCTTGGCGGCGTCGTCGAGGAAGGCCTGGTCGCCCTCCATCTCGCCCAGCTCGGCCATCTCCAACGCCTCGGCGCGCTCACGCTCGAGGGCGCGCACGGATTCGACGGCGTTGGTCAGCCGGGTGCGTTCGCGCATCAGGGCCTGGGCGGCCTCGGCATTGTCCCAGAGGGTCGGGTCCTCGACCCGGGCGTTCAGCTCGTCGAGCTTGCGTAGGGCTGGTTCCCAGTCAAAGACGCCTCCTGAGCAGTCCGATGGACTGCTCGATGTCGGCCGCGGCGGCCTCGACATCCGCTCTCATAAGAGATGCTCCTGTTACGAGCGGCGGAGATAGGCTGAGCCGCCGGTTCGCGCAACGTGTGTGATCAGAACAGGCCGTTCAGCTCGGGCGGCGGGCGCGGGGGTCCGGGCGGCAGGGCCGCGGCCGGAGCGGGCGGCCCGTACGGCAGGCCGGGAACGCCCGGCTCGCCGGGGGCGGGCCCCTCGGTCGCCGCGGCGCCCGGCCTGGGCTCGGTGCCGGGACGGAAGGCCTCGCGCTTGCCGGCGACCAGGGCGATGCGGGCCTCGCGCGGGGCGGTGAAGTCGGTCTTGGGCTGGCCCTTGAGCACCTGGCGCATGAAGTCGATGAAGATCGGCACGGCGTCCACCGCCCCGGTCTCGTTCTCGCCTAGGGACCGGTTGTCGTCGAAACCCACGAACACCGCCACCACCAGGTTGGGGGTGAAGCCCATGAACCAGGCGCTGCGATAGTCGTTGGTGGTGCCGGTCTTGCCGGCGATCGGATAGCCGAGCTGGGACACCGCCGCGCCGGTGCCGATGGAGGTCACGCCCTGGAGCATCAGGGTGATCTGGTAAGCGGTCACCGGGTCCATGATCGGCGTCCCCCCCGGCGGTATGCGCGGGCTCTCCTCGCCGCCGAACGGAGCCGAACAGCGCGGACAGTCGCGGCGGTCGGCGCGCCAGACCACCTGGCCCTGGCGGTCGCTGGCCAGTTCGATCAGGTGGGGGTCGATCCGGCGGCCCCCGTTGGGGAAGGCGGCGTAGGCGGCGGCCATCTTGAACGGCGTGGTCTCGCCGGCGCCCAGGGCCATGGCCAGCACCGGGGCCATGTCATCGACCACCCCCGCCTTGATGGCGGTGGCGCGGACCTTCTTCATGCCGATGGCCTGGGCGATGCGCACGGTCATCACGTTGCGCGAGAACACCAGCCCGTTCCGGAACACGGTGGGCCCGTAGTACTTCCGCGAGTCGTTCTGCGGGTTCCACACCTTGCCGGTGGAATCGGTGAACGAGATCGGCGCGTCCAGCACCACGCTCATCGGGGTGAAGCCGTTCTCCAGCGCGGTGGCGTAGACGAAGGGCTTGAACGACGAGCCGGGCTGGCGCTCGGCCTGGACCGCCCGGTTGAAGTTGGACAAGGAGAAGCTGTAGCCGCCGACCATGGCCAGGACCCGGCCCGAATGGGGTTCCAGCGCGACCAGGGCGCCGTTGACCGCGGGCACCTGCTTCAGGCCGAAGCGGCCGGCGGTGGTGGGCTCGACGAACACCAGGTCGCCGGGGTTCAGGCCCTTGCCGGCCTTGGCCCAGGTAACGTCGGCGGGCTCCAGCATCCCCTCCCCGCCTCCGGCCAGCTTCACCTTGACCGTTCCGCCCTGGACCTCCGAGACCACCGCGGGGCGCCAGGTCCGGCGCTCGGCCGGCGGGGATTTCGACTTGGCCGCCTCCTCCCAGCCCGGGGCGAGGGCGACGTGGGCCAGGGCCCCACGCCAGCCGTGGCGGCGGTCATAGGCCTCCAGCCCCTTCATCAAGGCGGTGCGGGCCTCGGTCTGCATCCGGGAATCGAGGGTGGTGCGCAGATACAGCCCCCCGCCTTCGACCTTGTCGCCCAAGGTCTGTTCGGCCCGCCGGCGCACCTCGGCCAGGAAATAGTCGGCGTCCTTGTACTGGGCGCGCTGCGGCGCGGTCTGCACCACCAGGTCCTCGTGCATCGCCGCCTCCGCGGCGGCGCGGGAGACCCAGCCCAGGTCGGCCATGTCCTTCAGGATCTGGTTGCGCCGGCCGATGGCGGCGGCCTTGCGCCGGATCGGATGGTAGTTGTCCGGCCCCTTGGGCAGGGCGGCCAGATAGGCCATCTGGGCCAGGCTCAGGTCGCTGAGCGGCTTGCCGAAATAGTTGTAGGCGGCAGCCCCCACCCCGTACGAGCGGTAGCCCAGCCAGATCTCGTTCAGATAGAGCTCGAGGATCCGGTTCTTGGGGATGGTCTCCTCCAGCCGGCGGGCGAGGATGGCCTCCTTGATCTTGCGGCCGAAGCTCTGGTCGTTGGTCAGAAGGACGTTCTTGGCCACCTGCTGGGTGATGGTCGAGCCGCCTTGCAGGCGACGCCCGCGGGCCAGGGCGAAGACGTCCCGGGTCATGGCCCGGCCCATGCCGACCAGGTCCAGGCCGCCGTGCTCGTAGAACTTGCGGTCCTCGGCGGTGAGGAAGGTGCGGACCAGCAGCGGCGGCAACTGGGCGTAGGGGACGAAGATGCGCCGCTCGCGCCCGAACTCGCCGATCAGGGTGCCGTCCCAGGCATAGACCCGGGTGGAGGTGGGGGGCCGATATTCCGCCAGTTCGGCGGCGTCGGGCAGGTCGTGGAACAGCCACGCGGCATAGATGGCCAGCGACAGGCCCGCCGCGGCGATGGCGCTCAGGAAGGCGACACCCGCAATCGCGACCCAGCGTCCGGGAGAATTCAAGACTTTAAGACCTCCGCTCGCCGCCCGCGCCACGCGGCGACGACGCCCCCGCGACATCGAGGCAGACAAGCCGCGCCGAAGCGCGCGCGTCAAGCGGGCTTAGTGTCCCTGAGAAGATTCCGCCAGGGGAAGCAGCGCGCTGAGCGCCCCTTCATTCGGCTGCGCCGACCATTCGGACCTTACGGTCCTCAAACCCCGTACACGGGGGGCAGGAATCACTGCATCGCGAAGCGCGACTCCTGGGCGAAGTAGTCGTCGATGGCCTGGCTGACGCCTTCCATCAGGTCGCGCCGGTGGTCGGGGTCGGCCAGGGCGCGCTCGTCCTCGGCATTGGTGACGAAGCCCATCTCCAGCAGCACCGCCGGCACGTCGGGGGCCAGGAGCACCATGTAGCCCGCGTCCCGGTGGCTGCGCTGCAAGAGCGGGGTGCGGTCGCCGATCCGGTGCAGCAGAGTCTCGGCGAAGGTCGAGGACCGGTTGACGGTGCCGCGCTGGGTCAGGTCGAGCAGGATGCGGTTCACCGACTCGTCCGCGCCCGGCAGGGCGACGTCGACGAAGCCGTCGCGGTCGAAGGCCCTGCGGGCGGCGCGGTCCGCGCCCTTCTCGGACAGGGTGTAGACGGTGGCGCCCCGGATCGAGGGGTCCGACTGGGAATCGGCGTGGAGGGAGATGAACAGGTCGGCGTTGGCGCGCCGGGCGATCTGCACCCGCCGCTCCAGGGGGACGAACACGTCGGTGTCGCGGGTCAGAACCACGCGATAGCGTCCGGACCGTTCCAGCCGGTCGCGAAGGGCGCGGGCGGCGGCCAGGGTCAGATCCTTTTCACGGTTGTCCGCGCCCAGGGCGCCGGGGTCCTTGCCCCCGTGGCCCGCGTCGATGACCACCACCTTCTTCGAGGGGACCAGCGGCTGCAGCGGCGCCTTGACCTTCTGGGGCCGGGGCGTCTGCGAGGCGGCGGCGACCGCCCCCGGAACCGCGGCGTCGGACGCGTCCAGCCCGTCCTCCGACAGGTCGATCACATAGCGGTAGACCGACACCCCGTCGCCGGGCGCCAGCAGGAAGCGGCGCTTGATCACCGCGGCGCGGACCAGGTCGAGCTTGATGCGGGCGCCGCCGGAGGCCTCCTCGACGCTCCAACCCTTCACCAGGCCGGCGCCCTGGCCCTGCATGCCGCCGGGCGCGCCGACCTGTGGCAGGGCCACGACCACGCTGCGGGCGGTGGTCTCCTTGGCGAGAAGCCGGCCCTGCACCGAGCGGTCCAGTTCGACCACGATACGGGTCTGATGGGCGTCCCCGCCCAGGCGCACCTTGAGCACGCCGGCCCCGCCGTCATCCTGGGCCGCCGCGGCGGCGGCGACGCCCAGGCCCAGCACGGCGCAGGCGACCACGACGCGCCCAGCCTTGCCGTTCAACCTGGCGATGAGCCCAGAACCCCAGCGCATCTCGCACCCGAAACCGAATCCCTTAGCCCTTCTTTGTGCCCGTTCGGCGTAGCCAAAGGGTTAACCGCGTGGAAAGACTTGGGCTTGGCGGCGTCCGCGAAGACCTATCGCCGGTCGCGCCGCTTTCTTTTTCCGTTGCAGTGTTGCAAAGTCGCCCGGCGCGAGAGCTGCGCCTCTTTTTCCGAGGCGCAAGGCCTGCGCGCAGCCGCGCCGTCCCTGATTCAAAGAGGGCGGCGCACCCGCCGATTCGCGTCGCTCAAAGGCGCGCAAGGACAGACCCATGGGCCACGTCGCCTACGTCCCCTGTCGCTCAACCCCTGCGTGGCGCCCGTCGCCGCGCACCGCTGGCGTCGCCGCCGGCTGCGACCGGACTTGCGACGAAGCCCCTCACAGACGGCCCCCGACACCCTCGCGGTTCGGCGCGCGCCGTGGAGCATCGTTTTATGACCAAAAGAATGTTGATCGACGCCGCCCACGCGGAAGAGACGCGTGTGGTGGTGGTGGACGGACACCGTATCGAGGAGCTTGATTTCGAGCACCAGTCCCGCAAGCAGCTGCGGGGCAATATCTATCTGGCGAAGGTCACCCGCGTCGAACCCAGCCTGCAGGCTGCGTTCGTGGAGTACGGCGGCAATCGCCACGGATTCCTCGCCTTCAACGAAATCCACCCCGACTACTACCAGATCCCCATCGCCGACCGCGAAGCGCTCATGCGCGAAGAGGCCGAGGCCGAGGCCGAGGATCACCACCATCACAGCGAGCGCGGCGGGCGCGGCGCCAAGGCCGCCGCCGACCACGACGGCGAGGACGGCGAGGACGGCGACGAGACCGAAGCCAACGGCGTGATCGACGACGACGACGACGTCATCGAGGAACAATTGGAGCGCCGCCGCCGCCGGTTGATGCGCCGCTACAAGATCCAGGAAGTGATCAAGCGCCGGCAGATCATGCTGGTGCAGGTCGTCAAGGAGGAGCGCGGCAACAAGGGCGCGGCCCTGACCAGCTACCTGTCCCTGGCCGGCCGCTACTGCGTGCTGATGCCCAACACCGCCCGCGGCGGCGGCATCAGCCGCAAGATCACCCAGGCCACCGACCGCAAGCGGCTGAAGTCCGCCGCCCAGAGCCTGGACGTGCCGCACGGCATGGGGCTGATCATCCGCACCGCCGGCGCGGCGCGGACCAAGGCCGAGATCAAGCGGGACTACGAATATCTGCTGCGCCTGTGGGAGACGATCCGCGAGGCGACGCTGAAATCCATCGCCCCGGCGCTGATCTACGAGGAGGAAGACCTCGTCAAACGCGCCATCCGGGACATGTTCGACAAGGACGTCGAGGGAGTCTGGGTGGAGGGCGAGGCCGGCTACCGCGAGGCGCGCGACTTCATGCGCATGATCATGCCGAGCCAGGCCAAGAAGATTCAGCTCTACAAGGAGCCGATGCCGCTGTTCGTGAAACACGGCGTCGAGGACCAGCTGGCCCAGATCCACTCGCCCAACGTGCCGCTGAGGTCCGGGGGCTATCTGGTCATCAACCAGACCGAGGCCCTGGTCGCCATCGACGTCAACTCGGGCAAGGCGACCCGCGAACGCAACATCGAAGCCACCGCGCTGAAGACCAATATGGAGGCGGCCGAAGAATCCGCCCGCCAGCTGCGCCTGCGCGACCTCGCCGGCCTGGTGGTCATCGACTTCATCGACATGGACGAGTCGAAGAACAATCGCGCGGTCGAGAAGAAGCTGAAGGATTGCCTGAAGGACGACCGCGCCCGGGTGCAGATGGGCAAGATCTCCTCCTTCGGCCTGATGGAGATCAGCCGCCAGCGCAGACGCCTGGGCGTGCTGGAAGGCGCGACCCATGTCTGCGAGCACTGCCAGGGCCAGGGCCGGATCCGCTCGGTGGAATCCAGCGCGCTCGGCGCCCTGCGCGCCATCGAGATCGAGTCCGCCAAGGGCGGGCCCGGCGCGATCACCGTGCGCATGTCGACCGCGGTCGGCCTCTATGTCCTGAACGAGAAGCGGGCCTATCTGACCCGGCTCGAACAGGCGCAAGGGCTGACGGTCACCATCGTCACCGACGAAAAGCTGGCTCCGGCCGAGTACGAGATCGTCCGCACCGCCACCCATGAGGGCCGGCCGCGGCAGGTCGAGGACTACGCGCCCCAACCGGAGGCCTTCATCGAGGCGGTCGAGGACATCGTCGACGAGGACGAGGACGAAGAAGAGGACGACGACGAGGCCGAGGCCTCCGACGGCGGCCGGCGCCCGCGGGCCGAAACCGAGTCCGGGACCGGCTCGCGCAACGGCAAACGCCGGCGCCGCCGCCGCGGCCGCCGCGACGAGGGCGACCGTCCGCCGGGCGATCGGTCGCCGCGTCCGTTGGAGGCCGGAGCCGCCACGGGCGAGGACGACTCCGAGGAGGACGAGGACGAACCGCGCCGCGTCGGGGAAACCGCCGCGGAAAGCTCCTCCCGCCGCCGCCGTCGTCGCGGTCGGCGCGGCGGACGGCGCATGCGCGAGGACGGCCCCGCCGTCGCCGCCGATCCCTTCAGCTGGGTCCATCCCCACGCCGGGACCGACGAACCGATCCACGACGAGGACCCCTACGTCTGGCGCGACCCGCACAGCCAGCGGCTGCGCACCATCACGCCGCCTCAACGTCGCTCCGATCCGGCTCGAATCCCTGCGGCGGCCGCGGCCGCCCCTGCGCCCTCGACCCCGTCGCGGCCTGACCCTTACGCCTGGACGGCGCCGACCGAGTCCATGCCTGCGCCGGAACCGGTGATCGAGGCCGCGCCGGCCCCGACCGCCCCGGTCGAGGCCGAAGCGGTCGCCGAGGCCAAGCCCAAGCGGAGCCGCGCCTCGCGCAAGGCCCCCGCCGGCGCTCCGACCGGCCGCAGTCGCGGCAAGGCCGCCCCGCCCGCGGACGAACCGGCGGCACCTGACATGCCGGCCCCCGCCCCGGCCATCGAGCCCGTCGCCGCGGCGCCTGAACCGGCTCCGCCTCCCGCAAGGGCCCCGCGGGCGGTCAAGGCCGTCGCCCCGCCGGCGCCGGCGCCGGAACCTGTCCCCCCGGCTCCTGAACCCGCCGTCGTGGCGGCGCCGGTGCGGGAACCTGACCCTGCGGAGATCTCCACGCCCCCGGCCGCGCCGCGGCGCGGCTGGTGGCGCCGTTGACGATAAGGGACTAGTCTGACCGATGGGGCGTGGGAGTTCCGGTGAGAACCGGACCTCCCACGGGCGAGCTGGGGATGGATCAGGAGCGATTGCCCCCTATGGATTGCTTGGCCTCCCCTCGCCCTTCCGAGGATCGTCGCCGCCGACCGCTCGCCCGGAGCGCGCTCGCCCTCATGCTGGCCTGCGCGGCCTCCGTCGTCTTCGCCCCCATCGCCCGCGCCCAGGGCGAAAGCCTGGTCCGCGACACCGAGATCGAGGCGATCCTGCACGAGGAGGCCGACCCGGTGTTCAAGGCCGCCGGCCTGAACCCGAGGGACGTCAAGCTTCACCTGGTGGGCCAGAACATCCTGCAGGCGGCGGCGACGCCCGGGCAGAACATGCTGATCTATACGGGCCTGATCCAGGAGACCAAGAACCCCAACCAGCTGATCGGGGTCATCGCCCACGAAACCGGCCACATCGCCGGCGGCCACATGGTCCGCTCTGGCGAGATGGAGAAGGCCGGGCTGAAGCCGTTCCTCCTGACCATGGGGCTGGGCATATTGGCCGCCGCCGCCGGCGCGCCGGACGCCGCGGCGGTGCTGATGGGCAGCGCCAGCCAGTTCGGGACCCTGGGCATGCTCGGCTATTCCCGCGAACAGGAAGCCCGCGCCGACCAGGCGGCGATCACCTATCTGCAGAAGGCGAACATCTCGTCCAAAGGCCTCGTCGATTTCTTCGACAACTTCCGCTACGAGGAGGTGTTCTCCGAGGCCCGCCGGTTCCCGTTCTTCCAGAGCCACCCGATCTCCTCCGAACGGATCGAGCTGCTGCGCCGCCGTGCCGAGGAGCAGCCCGCCTACGACAAGGTCGACAGCCCCGAGGCCCTGGCCAAGCACGCGATCATGAAGGCCAAGCTCGACGCCTTCATGAATCCGCCGGGACTGACCCTGGCCAAATACAAGGAAAGCGACACCGGCTATCCGGCCCGCTACGCCCGGGCCATCGCCCACTACAAGGCGCTCGACACCGCCCTGGCGATCCGGGACATCGACGCCCTCCTGGTCGATCAGCCGACCAACCCGTACCTCTGGGAGCTGAAGGGCCAGGTGCTGTTCGAATCCGGTCGGCCGAAGGAGGCCGAGGCCCCGCACCGCCGGTCGGTGGAGCTGATGCCGGACGCGCCGCTGCTGCGGGTCAACCTGGCCCAGACCCTGATCGCCCAGAACGACAAGGCCAAGACCGACGACGCCATCAACGTCCTGGAGGGCGCCCTGGCGGTGGAGGGCGACAACACCTTCGCCTGGCGGCTGATGGCCCAGGCCCGCGATTCCAAGGGCGAGAACGGCGCCGCGCGCCTGGCCGCGGCGGAGGAGCACTTCTCGGTCGGCGACATGACCCAGGCGCGGATCTTCGCCATGCGCGCCCGCGAGCTCCTGCCCAAGAACACCCCCGAGTGGCGCCGGGCCACCGACATCGTCCTGGTCGCCGAACCCAGCAAGGACGACCTGAAGGCCATCGGCGGGAACGGCTGAAACCGGCCCGCGCGAGGGCGAGGGCGGGCGACCGGGGGATTTTGACGCCTTGAACATGCCGCAGCCATGCGGTTTGTAGCGGCATGCGCCTTATCCCAGCCTTCGGCCTGATCGCCGCCCTCGTCCTCGCCACCGCCGCCTGCGGCCAGACCGGTCCGGCCAAGTCGGCCCAGGCGGTCGGCGGCGACCAGATCCGCGCCTATATCCTCGAGCACCCGGAGATCATCGAGGAGGCGATGGGCAAGCTCCAGGCCAAGCGCCAGGCCGACGCCGACGCCCAGCTGCGCGTGGCCCTGGCGCAGAACCGAAGCAAGATCGACCGCGATCCGCGCGACTTCGTCGCCGGCAATCCCGACGGCAAGATCACGGTGGTCGAGTTCTTCGACTACCGCTGCCCCTACTGCAAGGCGGCCCTGCCGGAGATCCAGAAGCTGGTGGCGACCAACAAGGATGTCCGCTTCGTGCTGAAGGAATTCCCCATCCTGTCGCAGGAATCCGAGAGCGCCGCCCGCGCGGCCATCGCCGCCAAGGCGCAAGGCAAATACTGGCCGGTGCACCAGGCCCTGCTGGCCGAGAAGAACCTCGACGACGCCGCGATCGAACGCATTCTGAAGGCCAACGGCGTCGACATGGCGAAGGCCAAGGCCGACGCGGTGCTGAAGTCGACCACCGCCCAGATCGAGGAGACCCACGCCCTGGCCAAGGCCAGCGGCGTCACCGGCACCCCCGCCTTCGTCATCGGCGACAAGATGATCTCCGGCTGGGTCCCCGCCGAAGTGCAGGCGGGCATCGCGGCGGCGCGCAAGGCGGGCTGATCCGCGCGGGCTGCGCCTTCGCCGGTCAGCCGTGGACGATCTGGAACAGGGTCAGGGCGATCTCGGTCAGGATCAGCCCGACCACGATGGTCTCCAGCCGCAGCGACCGCTGGGTGTCGATCAGGTCGGTCAGCACGGTGACGGTCTCCCCGATCAGGTCCAGCTTGCGGGCCAGGGTCTCGGCGCGCTCGACCAGCTCGTATTCGTCCTCCAGCCGCGCGTAGAGCCGTTCCAGGTCCGGCCGGTCCCAGAGGATGTCCGGCTTTTCCCGCACGGCCACCCGCTCCACCAGCCGGTGCTGGACCAGAAGGGCCGCGCCGATGAGGCGGATCATGTCGCGCCGTCCGCCCGGACTGCGCCCGGCCGAGGCCAGCTGACGCGCCCAGGGTTCGACCGTCTCGAACACCTTGGCCACCTGGCGCTCGTCCTGGGCCAGGGCGGCGCTCTTGGCCAGGGCGTCGGCGACCACCAGCAACTTGTCCGGCGCCGGGGCGCCGATGCGGACCACGCCGTCGGGCCCGACCCCCTCGTCCTGGTCGTCGCGGGCCGCGAGCTGGATGGTCTCCTCTTCCCGTGCGGCCAGGGGGCCCTGCACCCGGGACAGAATGCCCTTCAGCACCTCGTCCTCGGCGATGGGATCGAGACCGATGGTCACCACCACCCCATAGCGGAACACCACCACCAGCCCGGCCGAGACCCGGAACGACAGGGGCGAGGTCGAGAGGGCGTCCCGGCGCTCCAGCCCGGCGGTATCGATCCGCTCGCCCACCACCAGGGCGCGCGCGGTCAGGATGGGCGGCGGCGGGACCGAGGGGCCTGGATCGGGGGAGCCCATTCGTACAGCCTCCGTTCAGGAATGGCCGCCGAAACGGGGGCGGCTAGATCAGTCCCGCCAGCGGGCTCGACGGGTCGGCGTACATCTTCCTGGCCATCCGCCCGGCCAGATAGGCTTCCCGCCCGGCGATGACCGCGTGCTTCATCGCCCGGGCCATGCGGATCGGATCCCCGGCCCCGGCGATGGCGGTGTTCATCAGCACCGCGTCGCAACCGAGCTCCATGGCGATGGTCGCGTCGGAGGCCGTGCCCACGCCGGCGTCGACCAGCACCGGCACCTTGGCCTGTTCCACGATCAGGCGGATGTTGACGCGGTTCTGGATTCCCAGGCCCGAGCCGATGGGCGCCGCCGCGGGCATGATCGCCACCGCACCGGCGTCCTCCAGCCGTTTGGCGAAGACCACGTCGTCGGTGCAGTAGACCATGACGTCGAAGCCCTCGGCGGTCAGCATCTCCAGCGCCCGCAGGGTCTCGACCATGTCCGGATAGAGGTGGGAGGTGTTGGACAGCACCTCCAGCTTCACCAGGGTCCACCCCCCCGCTTCCCGCGCCAGCCTGAGGGTGCGCACGGCCTCCTCGCCGGTGAAGCAGCCGGCGGTGTTGGGCAGGTAGGTGAAGCGGTCCGGCTTCACATGGTCGACCAGCATCGGCTGGCTCGGATCCGACAGGTTCACCCGGCGCAGGGCCACGGTGACGATCTCCGCGCCGGCCGCCTCGGCGGCGGCGGCGTTGAGGGCGTAGTCCTTGTACTTGCCGGTGCCGACGATCAGCCGGGAGGTGAAGGTCCGCCCGGCCACGGTCCACAGGTCCAGGGCGGCCGCGTCGGTGGTTTGAACCGGAGCGTTCATGGCTGCCTAGCCTCCCCCGATGAAGTGGACGATCTCGATTCGGTCGCCGTCGGCCAGCGCCGTCCGGGCGTAGAGCGAGCGGGGCACGATCTCCAGGTTGCGCTCGATCGCCACCTTGCGCGGATCCAGCCCCAGGCCCGTCACCAGGCCCGCCAGATCGGCGGCTTCCTCGAGCTCGCGCGCCTCGCCGTTGATCACCAGTCGCATCGCCTGCTTGTGACGCTTCGGCCGGGACGATACAAGTCCGCCTTCATTGCGGGCGGGGCCGAATGCCGACGACCAAGCCGATCTTCGTGTTGAACGGGCCGAACCTGAACCTGCTGGGGACCCGCGAGCCGCACATCTACGGCTACGAAACCCTGGCCGACGTCCAGGCCCTGTGCGAGGCCGAAGCGGCCAGACACGGCTGCACCCTGACGTTCCGCCAGTCCAACCACGAGGGCGTGCTGGTCGACTGGATCCAGGAGGCCCGGACGCAGGCCTGCGCCCTCGTGCTCAATCCGGGGGCCTACGGACACACCTCCGTCGCCATCCACGACGCCCTGAAGGCCCTCGAAGTTCCGGTGGTGGAGTGCCACCTGTCCAACCTGGCCAAGCGCGAACCTTTTCGCCATCACTCCTATGTGTCCTCGGCAGCCCGCGGCCTTGTCGCCGGGTTCGGGGCGATCAGCTATGAACTCGCCGTCACGGCGGCGGCGCGTCTGGCCCAGGCCGGACCTTCGCCCGCGACCGCCAAACCCTAAGGTTTTCCCTGAATGACCGACCGTAAGGACCCGCCGGCCCTGCCGAACGCTCCGGCCGAGGCGATCGACACCGGACTTGTGCGGGAACTCGCCACGATCCTGAACGACACCGAGCTCACCGAGATCGAGGTGGAGCGCGGCGACCTGCGCATCCGGGTCGCCCGCGAGATCCAGGCCGCGCCGATCATGGCCGCCCCGGCGGCCGCCCCGGTCCTGGCCCAGGGCGCGCCCGCCACGCCCGCCGCCCCGCCCGCCGCCGCAATCCCGGAGGCCCCGTCCGCGCCGAAGGGCGAGATCGTCAAGTCGCCGATGGTCGGCACCGTCTATATGGCGGCGCAACCGGGGGCCCCGTCCTTCGTCAAGGTCGGCGACCAGGTGGCCGAGGGCCAGACCCTGCTGATCATCGAAGCCATGAAGACCATGAACCCGATCCCCTCGCCCCGCGCCGGGACCGTGGTCGAGCTCCTGGCCCGGGACGGCCAGCCGGTCGAGTTCGGCGAGGGTCTATTGGTGTTGGAATAGGCGGGCGTAGGGACATGTTCGAAAAGATCCTGATCGCCAACCGGGGCGAGATCGCGCTCCGGGTCCACCGCGCCTGCAAGGAGATGGGCATCTCCACCGTGGCCGTGCACTCAGAGGCCGACGCCTCGGCCATGCACGTGCGCCTGGCCGACGAGAGCGTGTGCATCGGCCCCGCGCCTGCGGCCAAGAGCTACCTCAACATCCCCTCGATCATCGCCGCCTGCGAGATCACCGGGGCCCAGGCGGTCCATCCCGGCTACGGCTTCCTGTCCGAGAACGCCCGCTTCGCCGAGATCGTCGGTGTCCACGGCATGACCTTCATCGGGCCCAAGCCCGAGCACATCCGCATGATGGGCGACAAGATCACCGCCAAGATCGCGGTGAAGGAGGCCGGCATCCCGGTGGTGCCCGGCTCCGACGGGGCCATCGACGACCTGGACGAGGCCATGGCGGCGGCCGAACAGATCGGCTTTCCCGTGCTGATCAAGGCGGCGGCCGGCGGCGGCGGCCGGGGCATGAAGGTGGCCCAGACCAAGGACGCCCTGTTCGAAGCCATCTCCACCGCCTCCAACGAAGCCAAGTCGGCCTTCGGCGACGGCAGCGTCTATCTGGAACGCTATCTGGGCGGGCCCCGCCACATCGAGATCCAGGTGATCGCCGACGCCCACGGCAACGTCTGCCACCTGGGCGAACGCGACTGCTCGCTGCAGCGCCGCCACCAGAAGATCCTGGAGGAGGCCCCCTCCCCCATCATCGACCGCTTCGCCCGCGAGAAGATCGGCAAGACCGTGGTCGAGGCGATCCGCAAGATTGGCTACCTCGGCGTCGGCACCATCGAGTTCCTGTACGAGGACGGCGAGTTCTTCTTCATCGAGATGAACACCCGCCTGCAGGTGGAGCACCCGGTCACCGAGGCGATCACCGGCATCGACCTGGTGCGCGAACAGATCCGCATCGCCGCTGGCCTGCCCCTGTCCTTCACCCAGAAGGAGGTGGTGTTCGAGGGCCACGCCATCGAGTGCCGGATCAATGCCGAGAACCCGCGCACCTTCACCCCCTCGCCCGGCCAGGTGACCGACTTCCATGCGCCGGGGGGCCTGGGGGTGCGCCTCGATTCGGCGATCTACGACGGCTATGTGATCCCGCCCTATTACGACAGCCTGATCGGCAAGCTGATCGTCCACGGCCGCGACCGCGACGAGGCCCTTTCGCGCATGCTCCGCTGCCTGGGCGAGATGGTGGTCGGCGGCGTCGACACCACCATTCCCCTGTTCCAGGAACTCTTGGTCGATCCCGACATCGCCGCCGGCAAGTACGACATCCACTGGCTGGAAAACTGGATCAAGGAGCACAGCTAACGCTCACCCTCCGCCGGCGGGCCGGTTTCGGACCCTGAGCGCAGGCTTCGCTCCCCGATCTGTGCGACCCTGCCCTGGCCTAGAAGGGAGCGCACCGATGGCCGACGTGAATCTTCCCATCCAATTGGCGCCGGGGGTTCTGAACGAGCCGATCCTGCCCGGCTGGCAGTTCAGTCTGTTCAGCATCAATCTCGGCGACTCCTCCGATCCGGACATCGAGAAGGCCGCGATCCAGAAGGTCGGCAGCTACGGAAAGCAGATCGGCCACCTGGCCGAAGCGCTGGAAGTGGTGATCGAGCGCCTTCAGCTGCTCGATTCCGATCTGGCGCCGGAGAAAAAGGACGCCTTGAAGGTGTTCCTGGGCGACGTCGCCGCGGCCCGCGGCGTCAAGCGCGGCGCAGCGAAACCGCCCGCGGGCAGCGGAGTCGCCACCTCTTAGCACTCGCCATCGACCGTGGCTTCAGGGTCACGCTTGTGTTTTCCCCGCACCACAACCCCTAGGCCCGGTTGACCCTCTCGCGGTCTGCGGCCTAGCTTGCGGCGTCCTGAAGCCATGGAAGGAGGGACCGTTGATGCGATCGCACACCCGCTCCGCTCCCCTCCCCGCCGCCGGACTCTCCTGACTTAAACGAGATTCTTCGGTCGGCGCCCATCGCCCTCCGACCGAAGGTCCACCCCCGTGTTCTTCCTGTTTCGCTGGAGCCTGAAGCTCCGGCCCCCAAGGCGTCTGGACGACGCGAACGAACTGACGCCGTTCGTCGACGATTCGGCGCGCCGGCTGGTCCGCGCGCCGGAAACGCCGCGCCGCCTGCCCATGCCCAGTCTCCGCGCCCCACATGGGCGGGACCCGCCGTCCTAAACGCATCAAGCGAAATGTACGCGCATAGGTACGGCTCGGAGCCGGACGATCACAATCAGCCCGTGCTGGCGCCCTACCCCGCCCCCTGGGTAAAACGCCGGCGTGCCCGAGCCCTTCACCGTCGACGACCTGATCGCCTGCTACCGGCGGGGGGTGTTCCCCATGGCCGACGCGCGGGACGACGAGGACACCTATCTGATCGACCCCGAGCGCCGGGGCGTGATCCCGCTGGACGGCTTCCACATCGCCCGGCGGCTGGCGCGGACGGTGCGCAGCGAACCCTATGAGGTGCGGATCGACACCGCCTTCGCCTCGGTGGTGGAGGCCTGCGCCACGCCGCGCCCCGGCCGTCCCGAAACCTGGATCAACGGCCAGATCGAAGGCCTGTACGGCGAGCTGTTCGCCCGCGGCCTGGCCCACAGCATCGAGAGCTGGGAGGACGGGCGGCTGGTCGGCGGCCTGTACGGGGTGGCGCTGGGAGGAGCGTTCTTCGGCGAGAGCATGTTCTCGACCGCGCGCGACGCCTCCAAGGTGGCGCTGGTGCATCTGGTCGCGCGGCTGGTCGTCGGCCGCTACCGGCTGCTCGACACCCAGTTCATGACCGAGCACCTGGCCCAGTTCGGGGCGCAGGAGATCAGCCGGGCGCAGTATAGGACGCGGCTGGCCCAGGCGCTGGAGGCGCCGGCGGATTTCTACAGCTTGGTCCCGGGAGCGACCGGCGCGGCGGTCTTGCAGGCGATCAGCCAGACGTCATAGAGCGGATGCTCCACCGCGTGCAGGCCCGGCGAGTTGGCGAACATCCAGCCGCGGAAGATCACCCGGGCCGCCTGGGGGACGATGGCCTGCGGCTGGGCCTGGACGTCGAGGTGGACCATGGCGTCGGCATAGCCCTCGTCGGGGGCGGCGACCTCACAGGCGTGTACGGTGATCACGAGGCCGCCGACGCCGCCACGGCCCCCGAAGCGAACCGGTTCTCCGACCTTGGCCTCGAAGCGCAAGGTCTCGGCCGTGGTCTTGTCGACCCCCTGCAGGATCGCCGAGGTGAAGCGCGGGCGCTTCATCGGTTCGATCTTCTTCTCCGCGTCCGCGTTGGGCAGGGCCTCGGGTCTGGCGCCGTCGAGCGGGGGCGGCGCGGCGGCCCCCTCTTCCGGCGGCGGGGCCTCGCCGTCGAGGGCGACGACGGGTCCGGCGGGCGCGGCTCCGGCCTGGGGCGGAGCCTGGCCGGTGATGGCGGCGGGAGCGCCGGGCAGGTCCTGCGCCGTCACCAGACCGACGCTGGCCACGAAAACGGCGGCGCCGAGGCCCAGAGTCGCGAGATGGCGGCGGCGCGACATCGGCCTACTCCGGGCGCCAGGCCTGGTAGTCGCCGGTGGCGGATGGGCGTTCCCCTCCGCGGGCGATCGAGCCCTTGGGCCGGTAGGCCATGGGCGTGCCGGTCAGGTTCGGCTGGTGGTCCAGCTCCCACGAACGGCGCGGCACCGGCGTGACCGTGGGCGGATCGTCCCAGGTGTAGTGCATCCAGCCATGCCACTCGGGGGGGATTTTGGTGGCTTCGGCATAGCCGCGATAGACGACCCACCGGCGCTTGCGGCCGACGTCGTAGGCGTCCTTGGCGTCCCTGGCCTCGTAGTAGCGGTTGCCCAGGCTGTCCTCGCCGACGAATCGGCCGCGCTTGGCGATGGTGAACAGGGCGCCGATGGTGGCGCCGTCCCACCAGGTGAATATCTTTTTGAGCACGGAAACGAGGACCCGACGGTGAGAGGCAAATCAACGGCGGGACTATAGGGCTGTGGACAGGGCCGGTCCAGCGAGCGCCGTCCCGTCAGTGGACGACGGCTTCCTATCCGTCGATGGGACAAGCGCCCTGCTACATATTGTGTCGGGAACGGCGGTTCACACGACATCTATTGATTACAACCAGCCGGGCCCCTAGCCTCACAGACTCACGGGCGTCGTAGAGCAAGAAGGTGTGCCCATGCGGTTCGAGCGGCGCTTTCAGGAGAGGCTGGACGGCCTGGACTTGAGGCCCCGCGCCCTCGAGGGCGTCCATGGCGTGGTGGAGGTGGTCGCCCCCGAAGGGTGGACCGGCGCCCGCGTCGAGGCCTGGCTGGACTGGGCCGAACAGCTGCCGGCCGACCGGCCCGCCGACGACGTCCTGATCCCCGCCGCCGACGGCCCGCTGTCCGGCGTCCTGGGCGGCGGTCCCACGGCCTACGCCGAGCGGCTGGCCTCCTGGGGCTGGGCGCTCGGCCTGTTCGACCGCGAGGCTGACGCCGACGCCTTCCGCGACGAGGTCGCAGCCAGCCTGCTGCTGGGTCTGGCCGCGCCGGCGAGCGGCCGGCGGACGGGAGCGCGCACCCCGCCCCTGACCGCGACCATTCCGCCGGCGACGGCCACCCGCACCCTGGACCTGTCCAACTCCGCCGGCCTGGAGGCCCTGGCCGCGGCGGTGGCGGCCTTGCGCTCGGGGCAGGCGGCCATGGCGGGCGCCGCCGCCATCGAGGCCGCCCTGCAGGGGGTGGCCGACGCGGTGGCCCGCTGCGAGGGCGAGCGCGACGCCTGCGCCGATCCGGTGCGCAACCCGGCCCTGGCCCGCGCCGTGCGCGCGGCCCTGGCCGTCGGCGCCGGGGAAGCCCTGGTCCAGGACGCCCTTGCGCTCGCCGCCGCCGGCCTGCCCCGCGGCGCGGCCCCGCCCCCCGTCCCCGCCACGACCCCCGGCGTCGTCGCCTATCTGCCGCGGGAGATCGCCCTGGTCGGCGCGCCCGCCGCCGCCGCGGCCGCCTACGCCGCCTGGGAAGCCGAACCGGTCCGGATCGCGTTCGACCCGTGGGACGCCCGCGGCGTGGCCCGCTCTGGCCTGGCCGCCCGCGCCGCCCTGACCGTGGAGCCGTTCCTGGGCGACGAGGGCTTCGACGCCGACGGCTTCGCCGACCTGGTGCGGCTGTGGACCGTAGCCATGGAGATCGAGGGGGCGGCGGGCTTTTCCGCCACCGAAGGCGAGGCGGCGGCCCGCTACGCCGGCCGCCGGCTGGCGCTCGGCCTGGCCGGACTGCACGAGACCGTCGTCGGCGAGGGCCTGGCCTATGAGTCGGCGGCGGGGCGCGCCCTGGCCGCCTCCCTGACCGCCTTCGCCGCCGGCGCCGGCCTGGCCGCCTCGGCCGAGATGGCGGCCCTGGCCGGGCCCTGCCCCGCCTTCGCCCGCGAGCGGGACCAGCTGTTGCCGCGCCTGCGCCAGAGGGCCGAGGCCGCCCGGGCCCTCGGCAACGAGATCGCCGTCGCCGCCGCCGACCGGCTGGACCACGCGGTGGACGAGGCCGAGGCCGGGGGCCTGCGCAACCTGGCGGTGATCTGCCTGTTCGAGGACCCGGACCTGCGCCTGCGGCTTGGGGGCGCGACCCTGGGCGCCGCGCCCTGGGCAGGGCCCGCCGCCGTGGCCGAGACCGAGGACGGGGCGCTGGTGCCGGTGCTGAACGCCGCCGCCCTGCGCGGGCTCGCCCGCCTGGGCCTGGACGCCGCCCAGGCCCGCGCCAGGATCATCGGCAGCCGCACCCTGGAGGACGCCCCCGGCGTCGACCGGGCCGGCCTGCTCGCCCGCGGCTTCACTCCGCACGAAGTCGCCGCCGTCGAGGGAGCCCTATTGAAGGCGGGATCCCTGCGCGAAGCCTTCGCCCCGTCGGTGGTGGACGAGGGATTCCTGCGGGACGTGCTGGGCGCCGACGCCGCGGCACTGGCCGACCCGCAGTTCGACACCCTGGCCCTGGCCGGCTTCACCCCCGACGAGATCGCCGAGGCGGAAGCCCACATCCTGGGGACCGGGCGGCTGGAGGGGCCGGTGTTCGCCGGCGCGGCCGAACTGGAGACCGCTTCCCGCCTGGCCATGACCGCGGCGGTCGAACGCTTCGCCTGCGCCCCCACCGCCCTGCCCCTGGCCCTGGCGGGGACCGAGCCGCCGACCGCAGCCCTGGCCCTGGTCGTCGCCGCCGCCCGCGCCAAGCTTCGCGCCGTCCGCATCGTCCGCGGCCCGGAGCGTGCGGCCCTGACCGTCCCGGCCGAGCCCGAGGCCGCCGCCCGTCCGCGGGCCGAAGCCCCGCCCCTGCCCCAGACCGAACGCATCGTCGAGCGGGTGGTGGAGCGGGTGGTCGAGGTGGAGGTCGAGCGGGCCCGGGCCCGGCGCAAGCTGCCCGACCGGCGCAAGGGCTATATCCAGAAGGCCGCGGTGGGCGGCCACAAGGTCTATATCCACACCGGCGAATACGACGACGGGGAGCTGGGCGAGATCTTCATCGACATGCACAAGGAAGGCGCCGCCTTCCGCTCTTTGATGAACAACTTCGCCATCGGCATCTCCATCGGCCTGCAGTACGGGGTGCCGCTGGAGGAGTACGTCGACGCCTTCGTCTACACCCGTTTCGAACCGGCCGGGCCGGTCACCGGCAACGACACCATCCGTTCGGCCACATCGATCCTGGACTACATCTTCCGGGAGCTGGGGGTCTCGTACCTGGACCGCCAGGACCTGGGCGACCCGGACGCGTTGAACGCCGACGGCCTGGGCAATGGCGCGGGCGAAGGCCTGGCCGAACCGGAGCCGCAGCCGGTGTCGCGCTTCATCTCCAAGGGCTTCTCGCGGGGGACCGCCCCCGACAACCTGCTGTTCCTGCCCACCGCCAAGCGCGGCGGCGAGCGCGGCGACGTGGACAGCCGCACCCTGGACGTGTGCCCGACCTGCGGGGACTTCGGGCTCAGCCGGCGGGGAAGCCGGATGGTCTGCGAAGCCTGCGGAGAGACCTCGGGCGCGACGGCCGGCTAGCGCGCGGGGGCTCAGCGGTGCGGTCGATCGCATGCACCAGGGCCGCCGCATCGTCGTCCTCGGAAAACGGTTCGAAGGTCATGCGGCGTTGGTCACCGGCAGGAGCGCGCCAGTCACCGCCCGGGCCTGATCCGAGGCCAGGAAAGCGATCACGTCGGCAATGGCGGCGGGGCTTGTCCAGGTCGATCGGTCGGCGCCCGGCATTGCGGCGCGATTGGCCGGGGTGTCGATGATCCGGGGCAGGACCGCATTGACTCGAATCCGGCCGCCGAGCGTCGCCGCCAGGCTTTGGGTCAGCCTCGATACCCCGCTCTTGGACGCGGCATAGGCGCCCATGCCGGGTCCGGGACTGTCGGCCGCCACGGCGCCGACATTGACGATCGCCCCGCCGGAGGCGAAGTGCTCGATCGCCCCCGCGCACATGTTCACGCAGGTCTTGAGGTTGGCGGAATGGAGCCTGTCCCAGACCTCCGGCGCCAGGCCGTCGGCCGGCTCCATGTCGAAGCCGCCGGCGACATTGACCAGGACGTCGATCCGACCCAGCGCGCGCCGGATCTTAGTGCAGGCCCTGCGGGCGGCGTCGGGATCGGTGAGATCGACCCCATCCAACAGCAAATGGGCGCTTGAGCCTCCCGCGGCCCTGGCGATCAGGGCGATCTCGGCGCCCTGGCGCGCGAACGCCTCGGCCACCGCAGTTCCCAGGCAGCCGAGGCCCCCGGTAATGACGACTTTCCGTCCCACGACGCGCATCTCCTCTGTTCGGCCGTCACGCCGGTTGCAAGCAGGCCTCGAGCGCCGCACGAACCCGGGAACGGTCGGCAGCGTAAGCCCGGCGATATTGCGGCGCCATGGTCCAGAGGCTGCGGGCGATGGAGAGCAGATTGGTGCGGACCGGTTCCACTTCGCCCTGGCCGAGGTGAAATACGCCACGGCGGTTCCGGTCTGAGGCGACCTCGACCGGCGCTGGCCTTCTCCCAAGGCCGCGTTAAGCTGCGCTGACGTCGCGCGGCCGAGGGCGCGATCCTGAGGATGGGAGGAGCCGGTTATGGAAGAACGGAAGAAGATCCCCGCCGAAGCGGTCGAACTGTACACCCGCTTCATTCACGGCGAGATCAGTCGCCGCGCCTTCGTCAACGGAGTGAAGCGCTTCGCCGTCGCCGGGCTCACCACCGGGACGCTCATCGACGCCCTGATGCCGAACTACGCGGCGGCCCAGCAGGTGCGCAAGGACGACGACCGCATCAAGGCCAGCTACGAGACCGTGCCATCGCCCAACGGCAACGGCTCCATCCGGGGCTATCTGGTCCGGCCGTTCAGCGCCGACACCCGCGCCGCGACCTCGGCGAAACTGCCGGGCGTCATCGTCATCCACGAGAACCGGGGCCTCAATCCCCACACCGAGGACGTCGCCAGGCGCTTCGCCCTGGAGAACTTCATGGCCTTCGCCCCGGACGCCCTGTCGACGGTCGGCGGCTATCCGGGCGACGACTACAAGGGCGGCCAGCTGTTCGCCAAGATCGACCGCCCCAAGATGACCCAGGACTTCGTCGCCGCCGCCCAATGGCTGAAGGCGCGTCCGGACTGCACCGGGAAGATCGGCGCCACCGGCTTCTGCTTCGGCGGCACCATGGCCAACACCCTGGCGGTCCTGCTCGGTTCGGACCTGGCGGCGGCGTCCCCGTTCTATGGACAGGCCCCGCCGCCGGCGGACATCCCCAAGATCAAGGCGGCCGTACTGATCAACCACGGCGCGCTCGATAAGGCCCTGGCGGACGCCTATCCGGCGCAGGAGGCCGAGCTGAAAAAGAACAACATCCGCTACGAAGGGCACGTCTATCCCAATTCCGTGCACGGCTTCTTCAACGACGCCACGCCGGAACGCTACAACCGGGCCGCGGCCCAGCAGGCATGGACGCGCATGATCGAGTGGTTCAACCAGTATGTGCGAGGTCCGACGGCCTGAGGCGGCTTGCATTCAGGCGTAAGCGGTCGTTCCGTGGCGAAGGCTGCCGGACAGGATGGAGCGACCCATGCGCATGTTGCTGAAGGTTCAGATGGACGTCGAGGCGGGCAACCGCGCGCTCAAGGACGGCAACCTGCCGAAGATCGTCCAGGGCTTCATGGAGGCGGCCAAGCCCGAGGGGCGTGGTTCACGGCCCTGGACGGCAAGCGCACCATGGTGGCGGTGTTCGACCTGCCCTCGACCGCCCAGATACCGGCGCTGATGGAGCCCTTCTTCACGGGGCTGAACGCCAGCGTAGAGTTGAGCCCCGCCATGGACGCCGCCGACCTGCGGCAGGGGCTTTCGGCTCTTTGAGTCCCCTGCCCCCTTCCATGCCCATCGAGGCTGCCGACCGCCTAGCGCCTTGAGCGGGCCTTGGTCTTGGCGCGGAAACTCGCCGCCCGAACGGGAGCTCGCAAGAATTCGCACTGAATGCTTCCGATAACGCCCAGGTGGGCCGTCTTAGGTCTCATGAGCGCGATAGAACGCGCGGAGACAGGGAGGACTCGTTTATGCGTTTGATATCGACGATCTGTTTGAGCGGCGCGCTCATGCTCGGCGCCGCCGCCGCTGCGATGGCCCAGGACGCGCCGGCGCCGCCGGCTGGACAACCCCAAGCTGGCCCCCGAGGCGGGGCTCCGGGCGGCGCTGGCGGCCCACGCGGGCCGGGCGGCCAGGGCGGCTTCGGGGGCGGCGCTGCAGCCGCCGCAGCCAGACCGGTGCACCCGCCGGCCGTAGGGGGCGCCTACGGCGTGATCAGCGCGATAACGGCAAAGGGCTTCACGGTATCGGCGCCAGGGGGTCAGACGGCGACGGTCGAAACAGCGCCCGGTACGACTTATCTGAAGGGCAAAGCCAAGGCCTCGGCGCGCGACATCAAGGTCGGCGACAGGGTGCGCGTCCTCGGCCCCGTCGCTTTCGGGGCGAGCATGAACATCGCGGCCACCCAAGTGGTCCTGCAACCTGTCGACGGCGCCGGAAGCGAGGCGTCCATGATGGTGGCGGAGGCCGTGGTGGCCGTCCTCAAGCCCGTGGGGAACGGCGCGGGCGGCCCGGGCGGCGGAGGCGGCGGCCCGGCGGCTGCAGGCGGCCAAGCAGGAGGCGCAGGCCCTGGCGCCAGAGGGGGCCCGGGCGGAGCAGGCCCGGCCGCCGGGGGCCCCCCGGGCGCCCGGCCAGGCCTGGATCTGACGCGCCAAGGCATGCCCGTCCCGGCCCGGCACATCGGCAACATCAACCCCGACTGGGGGGATGCGGCGGATTCGAGGACCACGATCGCCGCGGGCCCCGAGGCCTACAAGGCGACCGAAGTCGGAATGGCCGCGCCCTATAGCGCGGGCGGCATCGTCGACCGTGTCGTGAAGGAACCCGACGGCACCTATCTGGTCCACAACATCGGCACCAGCTGGCCGCACCACATCTTCATCAGCCCTGACTTCAAGCTGATCGGCGCAGCCAACTAGCCGCGGCGGGATCGCGCTGCCCGGCGACGGGTCAGCGCGATCCCGCGACGCGTCATGGCGCCTGCATGCGTCTGGGATTGCAGGGCCATGGCGCGCTCGACCCCGGGGCTCATGGTCACACCGGAACGCGCCTGCCGACAGCAACTACTTCACGGGGCGGCGGCTGTTCTTGTTCAGCACCGCGAGAATGATCAAGGCAAACGCGGCCAGTCTGAGAAGGTACGCAACGCTGTTCTCGGCGTGGGCGTGACGCGAAAAACCCGCCACCATCTGGTTTAGCGCCATCAATCCGAATGCGATCGCGAAGGCGGCGAAGAGGTGGTCGCGCGTCCGCCACCAGAACCGCAGGAAGAACAGCCCCGCCATCGCGTATCCGGCGCTCATCGCGCCGGCCACGAACAGCACCGTGGCCGGAGTCGGGCTCACCGCATTTCCCAGACGAAGCCGAAGAGGAGGACGCACAGGCCCGCGCCGGCCGCCGCCTGGCGCCAGACCCAGAGATCCAAATCCGGCAGCACCAGCATGTCGGCGACGAGGACCAGGTTGTTGAGAGCGAAGAAGCAGAAGCTGATGGCGGTCCAGAGCAGCAGCCGGGTCCGGCTCTTCAGGTAGGCGCGCCCCAACAGGCCCGCGCACAGCACGCTGGCCGCGAGGCAGAGCCCGTAGATCAGGGCAGCCGCGTTCACGGCTTGCGCGGATTCAGCCGGAAGGCGTCCGCCAGGGTCTGCAACTTGGCGTCGGTGGACACGATGGTGTTGATCACAGCGACAGGCCGCTCGG
Organism: Caulobacteraceae bacterium; assembly: GCA_035493955.1. Classification (GTDB taxonomy): domain Bacteria; phylum Pseudomonadota; class Alphaproteobacteria; order Caulobacterales; family Caulobacteraceae; genus NCED01. Next base: position 174,378 of record DATJHI010000006.1, read on the forward strand.
CATAGGCTTCGGCGAGCGCGACCGTGAGTTCCTCAAGCAGATCGGCCGCCGGCGCGAAGCGGACGCAGCCGTCTTCGCCCTTCGCCACCAAGCCGTCCCGCTGAAGCCCGTCGAGCACGCCGAGGACCACCGCATCGCTGGCCCGAAGCTCTCCGACGAGTTCTCCAAGCGACCAGTTGCGCGTGGGTGAGCGTTGAACCAGCAGCAGGACATCCAGCGCCCAGACCGAGGGGATGCTGCGTCTGATGAAAGCCACCAAATCCACGTCCGCCACCATCAAAGTTCGGTTCCGCCGGGGGCGGCCATGCCAGATATCCCCACTGTGACGCGGGGTTATCGTCCAGACCTTAGTATCCGCCCGGGCTCGATCGTCAAATCAATCGAGGCGAATCACGGCGAGCCCGAAGCGGCCTCGTACCTACCCGGCGACGCCGCAGGCGAGCCGCGCGCCGCCGCCGCCCAGGGGCGCGGGAGTGTCGGCGTAGTTGTCGCCGCCGGCATGGATCATCAGGGCGTGGCCCTTCAGGTCGGCGACGGAGGCGATGTGATGCGCCACCACGGTGTCATAGGAGGTTCCGTCGGCCGCCACCACGATCAGCGGCAGGTCGCCCAGGTGGCCCATGCCCGCGGGACCCATGTGCATGTTGGTCATGGCCGGGTCCAGGTGGGCGCCGGCGCCGCCGGCCGGCGTCACCACGCCCTGGGCGTTGGTGGTCGGGGCGCACGACGGATTGGCGTGGACGTGGAAGCCGTGCTGCCCGGCCGGCAAACCATGCAGGTTGACGGCGAAGGACACCCCCGCAGGCGTATCGGTGGCGGTGATCGATCCGATGGCGGCGCCAGGCCCCGTCGGCGTCGCCAGGGCCATGGGCACGACCACGCTGGCCGCGGCGGCGGAGCCGGCGGCGCCGAGGGCGACGCCCAGGACGGCGGCGAGGGTGGCGAGGTTCAGTTCAGGCATGTGGCCGCTCCCATGAAGCCTTGGACGTCGTTTCCGGGCGTCCTTTCGACGTTGGCGGGAAGCCTACGGTCTCAGTGCGTGTGGTCGCAACTAAATTAGCCCCGGGCGGTGCTCCGGCTTCTCTGCAGGCGTCGAGAAGAAGCCTGAAGGCGCGGCGGCAAGGCCTCAAGGCCCGGGCGCGCTTGCCTCGGACCGAGGGAACTGACGCGAGGGATAAAAGGTTTGAGCACCGGCCGCGTCAGGCCTTCAGGCATCAGTCTCGAGAAGGAGACGACCATGATCCGCATACTCGCCGCCGTTGCGGCCCTTGCCGCGCTCCCGACCGCCGTCGCCGCCGCCCCGGCCGCGTCGGACCAGACCGACCCGGCCGGGATCGTCGTGCAGGCGCGCCCCTACAGCTATTCGATCGTCATCCACACCCGCGGCCGGGATCCCTCCACCGTGCGCAGGGAGATCTGGGACGCGGCCTACACCGCCTGCGACCGGGCTCCGCTGACCAGCAACGTGAAGGACCTCACCGTCGAGGCGATGCAGACCTGCGTCAACAAGGCGGGGTGGGACGGCATCCTCCAGTATTCCCGCCAGCGGCGGCAGGTCGCCAGCCGCTAGAGGCGGCGGACCGTCACCCCTGCGCCAGGCCTTGGGCCAGCTCCGCCGCGAAGCTGTCCGGATTGAACGGCTTCTGGATCAGGGGTTGACCGCGATGGGCCTCGTTCAGGCTGGCGGCGCTGTAGCCGGTGACGAAGACGTAGGGCACCTGCGCCCGCTGCAGGGCGTCGGCCACGGGGTAGACGGTTTCGGCGCCGAGGTTGACGTCCAGGACTGCTCCATCAAGCGGCGCAGAGCCAGCCGTCAGCCTCAGCGCCTCGGCGACGGACGCGGCGGGGCCGACCACCTCGCAACCCAGGTCGGTCAGGATGTCCTCGATCAACATGGCCACGAACATCTCGTCTTCCACCACCAGGAGGCGGCGACCGGCCAAGGGGCGCGACTCGGCGACTGTGCTCATCGGGCGACCTCGCCTAAGGGGAAATCGATCGCGCAGCGCAGACCCGCCGGCTCGAACGTCAGAGCGGCCGTGCCGCCAAGCTCGTGGGTCAGGCCCCGCTCGATCAACCGTCGGCCGAAACCGGTGCGGCTGGGCGGCGCCACGGGCGGCCCTCCCCGTTCGGTCCACAGCAGGTGGAGCCGCGCCGCGCCGGCCTCGGTCTCGGTCCGGGTGACAATCTCCACCAGGCCCTCGTCGGCCGAAAGCGCCCCGTACTTGGCCGCATTGGTCGTCAGTTCGTGCAAAGCCATGCCCAGGGCCAGGGCGGCCTTGGGGCCCAGTTGGACGTCCGGCCCCTTAAGATCCACGCGCCGCCGTTCGGGGGTCTGATAGGGCTCCAGTTCCTGGACGATCATGTCCCTCAGGCTGGCGCCGACCCATTGGCTGCGGGTCAAAAGGTCGTGGTTGTGCGAGAGGGCCAGCAGCCGCTCGTTGAAGGCCTTGTTGAAGCTTTCCGGAGAAGGGGACGACCCCAGGGTGTGCATGGCGATCGACTGCACCGTGGCCAGGGAGTTCTTGACCCGGTGGTTCAGTTCGTCGAGCAGCAGACGCCGGCGGTTGTCGGCCTCGCGGGCTTCGGTGATGTCGGTGTGCACCCCGACCCACTCCTCGACGGTCCCGTCTGCGTTCAGGACCGGCACGGCGCGGATGGCGAACAGCCGCCACACCCCGTCATGGCGCCGGACCCGATGCTCGAACACGAAAGGCCGGCGCTCGGCCACCGCCCGCTTCCAGGCTTCCACGGTCGGGCCCGCCTCGTCGGGATGGACGGCGTCGGCCCAGCCATAGCCCTGGCAGGACTCCTGGCTCTGGCCGGTGAACCCGCACCAGCCGCATTGCTCGCCCTGCATGCGGCCGTCGGGCGTATTGGTCCACAGGATGTCGCTCACCGCCTCGACGGCGGCCCGGAAGCGGGATTCGGACTGCTTCAGCGCCTGCTGGGAGGCCGCGAGCTCGACATTGGTCCGGCGCAGGCGCTCGATCATCGCCTGCTGTTCGATGGCCAGCCGGTCCTTCTCCGCGGCCGCGCGGTCGCGGGTCACCAGGCCGGTCACGTCCTCGACCCGGTGGATGATCCAGGCGACCTCGCCAGCCTCGTCCAGCACAGGCGTATTTACCGGACTCCAGAACCGCTCCTCGAAACCCCCGCCGGCCGAAGCAGGCTTGGGGATGTCGTACTTCTGCACCGCCATGGCGTCGGGGCGGCGATAGCGGAGCACACGCTCGAGGGAGGCCGACAGGTTGCGCACCCCATCGGCGGCTGGATCGTCGGGATTGTCGGGAAAGACCTCGAACAGGCCGCGACCGAGCATGTCCTCGCGCCGGGTCAGGGTGGCGGCGAGGTAGGCGTCGTTGACGGCGGCGATGGTCAGGTCCGGCCGAAGCACCAGATAGGCCCCCGGCGCGGACTCGAACAGGGCTTGGTAATCCGGCTGAAACCCGCACGAAGCGGCCTGTCGGTCGTCCATCGACTGCGTTCCTGCTCCGCGCGTAACCCGCGCCGCGCATCCGTTAAGGGCCAGAATCAGGAGCGTCGGTGAATTTGTCTATAATCAACCAGAGGTTTTCTTCCGCGCCACGTCGGCGCTGCCTCCGAGCACGGCGCAAGGGCAGATCTCCGTGGTCAAGGCGCGAGACCGGCCCAGTCCCGGCAGGACTTCGCAATTCGATCAGAGGCCGAAGGGATAGGTGTCGTCCTCGCCCGGCCGACTGGGGATGGGCCGGGCCGAAACCGCCGCGGTCTCGTCGAACCAGACATAGGCGTCGAACTGCTCGGGCAGGGCGCACTCCGAATAGTGGCTCCAGCGTTCGGTCTCGGGCCGGTAGATCACCCCGATGAACCGTTCGAGCCTGGGCTCGAGGAGGCGCCGCCGCAGGTCCTCGTGCACGCCGTCCCGGACGTCGAGCAGGAAGCGCCCCACCCCGCTGTCGTGGGCGAGCCGCTCATAGCTGTCCGGGCGGGACGGATTGACCGGCTTGATCTCCATCGGGCCGTCCCAGTCGGTGGCGCAGGCCACCGCGCCCGTGTGGGTCCCGAAGCCGATCAGGGCGGCGTCGCGTCCGAACCGTTGGCGGCAGAGCTGGCCGATGTTCAGCTCTTCGCGGACCAAGCCCATCTCCGTCTTGGAGGCGTCGCCGATGTGCGAATTGTGGGCCCAGACCACCGCCTTGGCCTTCGGCCCCTTGGCGTCGAGGAGGGCGCAGAGGGTCTCGAACATGTGGGTGTCGCGCAGATTCCAGCTCTCGGCGGCGCCGTAGTACATGGCCCGGTAGTAGGCCTCGGCGTCCTTCACCAGGCGGGCGTTGGCCTGGGCGTCCAGAAGGTCGTCGCCGTCCGGGGCGGCGGATTCGATACCCCGGCGCAGCAGGTCGCGCAGGGTCCGCACCACGGCGGCCTCGCAGGCGCTGTAGCCGCGGGACAGGGCCATGCGGCCATAGGTCTGCGGCTCCTTGGCCCAGGGGGTCAGGCAGCCGTAGCGTTCGCGGGCGACGCCGGCGGCCTCGGGATCGACCCGGTCGAGATAGGCCAGGACCGCGTGGATCGAGGCGTTGAGGTTATAGAGGTCCAGGCCGTAGATCCCGGCCCGCCCGGCCTTCGGACGCGACAGGTTCCAGCCCCGCAGCCAGCCGACGAAGGCCTCGACCTCGGCATTGCGCCACATCCAGGTGGGAAAGCGCTGGAACGGCGGCTCGGCGCCCGCCGGGACGGGCCGGCCGCGGACATGGCGGTCCAGGCTGGCGGCGTCCGGCCAGTCGGCCTCGAGGGCGACGATCCTGACCCCGTGGGCCTCGATCAAGCGGCGGGTGATGGCGGCCCGCGCCCGGTAGAATTCCGAGGTTCCGTGGCTGGCCTCGCCCAGCAGGATGACGCGGGCGTCGGCGAACCGGTCGATCACGGCGCCGAAGGCCGGGTCGTCGATGTCGGGCAAGGGCTCGGCGGCGGCGCGGACCAGTTCCGGCGTCGAAGCCGGCCGTTCGGGCGCCCGGAAACTCCGGTCTTCGGGGGGCCGGCGGGTCCCTTCCCGCTCCGGCCAGCCATGCTCGCCGATCAGCGGCACGAAGGAGACGGCGCCCAGGTCTTCCTCCTCGAAATGGGTGGCGCTGGTCCGGACGACCTTGATCAACCGCTGCTGGCGCGGGGCGTCGCCGACCGGCATGACCAGCCGCCCCCCGATATCGAGCTGATCCTTGAGGTTTTGCGGGATGGCCGGTCCCCCGGCGGCGACCAGGATGGCGTCGAAGGGCGCGGCCTCCGGCCAGCCGCCGCTCCCGTCGCCGCGTCGCAGCTCCACATTGGCGTAGCCGAGCCGGTCCAACCGCGCCTTGGCCAGGCGGACGAGCTCTTCATGCCGCTCGATGGCGTAGACCCGGGCGGCGATACGGCTCACGACGGCGGCGGCGTAGCCGGAGCCCGCCCCCACCTCCAGCACCCGGTCGCCCGGCTCGACGTCGGCCGCCGCGATCATCAGGCCGACGACATAGGGTTGGGAGATGGTCTGGCCGGCCTCGATGGGAAGAGGCGCGTCCTCGTAGGCGAACTCCTCCATGCCCTTGGGAACGAAGACCTCCCGCGGCACCTCGCGCAGGGCGTCCAGGACGAGGGGGGCGTCGACGCCGCGCCCGGCGATCTGCCGCTGGACCATGGTCCGCCGGGCGTGCGCCATATCCAACACCGCCGCCTCCTGCCGCTGCTCAGGAAGTCAACTGCGCTCGCTCGGCCAAGGTTTCACAGGCCCGATCCGCACAGGCGCTTAGCCGAACACGGCCTCGATCTCGGCCGGGCCGAGCAGGCGGTGGCGGCCGGGCTCCAGGTCGGCGGGCAGGTCGAGGGCGCCCACGCGGTCGCGGTGCAGGGCCTCGACGTGGTTGCCGACGGCGGCGAACATCCGCCGGACCTGATGGTATCGGCCCTCGGTGACGGTGAGCCAGGCCGTGGTCGCCGACAGGGGCTCCAGCACCGCCGGGGCGAGCGGCTTGTCCTCCCCCTCCAGCATCAGTTCGCCCGAGGCGAACCGCGCCGCCTCGTCCCCCTGCAGCGGGCGGGCCAGGGTGGCGCGGTAGCGCTTGGCCACGTGGTTGCGGGGAGAGATGATCCGGTGCAGCAGGGACCCGTCGTCGGTGAGCAGCAAGAGGCCCGTGGTCTCCTTGTCCAGCCGCCCGACGGTGGAGATGGCCGGCTCCCGCGCCCGCCAGCGCCGGGGCAGAAGGTCATAGACCAGGGACCCGCTCTCCTTGTGCGAACAGGTGACGCCCAGGGGCTTGTGCAGCATCAGGAGCAGGCCCGGCGGCGGGTCGAGGCGTGCGCCCTCCACCGTCATCCGGTCGGAGAGGTCCGGCGCGACGGCGACCTTCATGTCCGCTTCGGTCAGGGTCTTGCCGTCGAGCGTGACCCCGCCGTAGCGGACCATGGCCTGCACCTCGCGGCGGGAGCCGTAGCCCATGTTCGACAGCAGGCGGTCGAGGCGGAAGCTGGCGGTCATTTGCGCGCCTCGTAGACCTTGAAGCCGCCGGCCTCGGCCTTCAGCGCCACCTTGCCGAACAGGGGCGCCAGCACCCCCTCGTAGGGAAGGTGCCGGTTGGCCACCAGCCACAGGGTCCCGCCCTTGCGCAGGATCTCATGGCTGCGGCGGATGAAGGCCTGACCCAGCGCCTTGTCCTCGGTCCCGCCGTCGTGGAACGGCGGATTGGCGACCACGAAGTCCAGGCCTTCCAGGACGGGCTCGCGGCGGGCGTCGGCCCAGTGGACCGCGGCCCGGGGATCCTCGACGTTGCGCCGCGCCGCCTCGACGGCCCGGCGGTCGAGGTCGACCAGGTCGAGGCGGGCGACCTTGGGGTGAGCGAGCACGGCCAGGGAAAGCAGACCCGCCCCGCAGCCGAGGTCCGCACCCTGGCCGGCCAGGGGCGGCAGGGCGGCGATCAGCAGCAGGCTGCCGGGATCCGGCCGGTCCCAACTGAACAGGCCGGGTTGGGTCCACAGGCCCAGGTCCGGGTTCAGGCGGGGCCGGCCTGCGGCGATGGCGGCGTCCAGGCCGGTCGGCGTTTCCGGGCGACCGGTGTGGCAGATGCGCTGGTGGCGGCGGCCCTGTTCCTCGACCGCGCAGCCGAAGGCCGCCAGTTCCTTGGCGAGGCGGGCGCCGCCCTTGTCCTTGGGCGCCAGGGCGGTCAGGGGCGCGCCGGCCTTCAGGGCGCTCAGGGCCAGGGCCAGGACATACCGGCGCTCCACCGTGCCGGGCGGGGCGGCCACGACCATGGCGTCGAGGCTGGCGGGGGCGATATCCTCCAGCGCCGCCGCGCCGGGGACCAGAGGCGAGACCTGCACCGCCCCGGCCGGGACCGGGGCCAGCTCGGCGGGCGGGGCGCCATAGACGCAAAGGGTGGGGTTCGGTTCCACGGTTTCCGCGAATAGCGGGGCGCTCACCATTTCCCAACCCCTTTCCCTTAGGCTTGCCAAGGTGCGGCCCGCGAGGTGCGGGCGCCGAGCCAGGTCGCGACGCCCATGAAAGCCCTCCTGACCCTGATCGCCGTCGCCGCGGCCGTCGCCCTCCCCGCCTCCGCCCAGAACCCGGCCCAGATCCACCGCGCCGCGGGCGGGGCCAGCTGTCCCGGCTGCAACCTGTTCCAGGCCGATTTCGGGAACAAGGAGCTGAAGGGCAAGAACTTCGCCGGCGCGCGCCTGCGCCAGGCGGACCTGTCGGCGGCGGTGCTGAACCACAGCAACTTCGCCCGCGCCGACCTGCGCGACGTCAACGCCTACGGGGCCCTGTTCTCCAGCGCCAACCTCGCCGGGGCGGACCTGACCAACGCCAGCTTCGTCGGGACCTATCTGGAGGGGGCGAACCTGGCAGGCGCGAAACTGGCCGGGACCAATTTCTCGGGGGCCGAGATGTCGCGGGCCCGCGGCCTGACCCAGGCGCAACTGTCGGGCGCCTGCGGCGACGCCAGCACCCAGCTTCCCCGCGGCCTGCGCCTGCGCGCCTGCAGCTAGACCGAGCCGTCGGTCAGGCGACTCTGACCTGGGCGGCGACCGGGTCGCTGGCGTGGATGGCGAGCAGGTTCAACCCGACCGGAAACACCTTGTAGCCCATGGCCTCAACGAAGGCGGCGAGTTCGGCCTCGTCGGACTTGATGTGCTCGATCAGCAGTTGGGGCCTGCACTTTTCCAGGGTGTGCCGCGCTCCGGCCAGGGCCTCGATCTCCATCCCCTCGACGTCGATCTTGATGAGGTCGACGCGAGCAAGACCCAGGTCGTCGATCGCCATCATCCGGGTAGGCGAGGTCTTGCTCGGGGAATAGTCGATCGGCTGGCCGATATCCTCGGTGGTCTCGGTCTTCCTCAGCTCCAGGCTGCCGAAGCTGGACGGGGTGCAATAGTCCGGGATCGGAACCCCGATCCGCCCGCTCCCGGCCCCGACCGCGGCCCAGATCGCCCGCGCGTTGAAGCAGTTGTTCAGGGCGACGTTGCCGGCCAGGGCGTAGAAGATCCGCTCCTGGGCCTCGAAGGCGATGACCTCGCCCCAGCCATGCATGAACCTGGCCCACTCGACGGTATGGACGCCGATGTTGGCGCCGCAGTCGATGGCGATCACTCCGTCGCCGAAATGCTCCCGCCGGAACCCTAGAAGGGAGAGGAGAAGCGCCACTTCCTCGGCGTCGTAGGACGAGGAAGTGAGCAACTGGTGGCCGACGCCGTAGGTGGTCTCGCCCAGGCGGCCATAGTCGTGGCGGTTGACCAGCATCGTCCCGTGTTCGGTCGAGACGAGGACGAACGCGACGGGCCGTTTCGGCGGCTGCTTCATGGCCTCTTCCCCAACCGGCGCGTCTTAGATCTTGATCGGCGGGACCACGCGGATGTGCAGTTCCTTGAGCTGACGGTCGGCCACCGGGGACGGGGCGTTCATCATCAGGTCGCGGGCCTGCTGGTTGAGCGGGAAGGCGATCACCTCGCGGATGTTCGAGGCTCCGGCCAGCAGCATGACGATACGGTCCACCCCCGGCGCGATGCCGCCGTGAGGCGGGGCGCCGAAGCGGAAGGCGTTCAGCATGCCGCCGAACTTGTCCTCGACCACCTCGGGCCCGTAGCCGGCGATCTCGAAGGCCTTGAGCATGATCTCGGGCCGGTGGTTCCGGATCGCCCCGGAGCTGAGCTCAACCCCGTTGCAGACGATGTCGTACTGGTAGGCCAGGATGTCGAGGGGGTCCTTGGAGAGCAGCGCCTCCATCCCCCCCTGCGGCATCGAGAACGGGTTGTGGGAGAAGTCGACCCGCTTCTCGTCCTCGTTCCACTCGAACATGGGGAAGTCGACGATCCAGCAGAACTTGAACTGGTTTTCATCGACGAGACCGAGTTCGGTCCCGACCCGGGTGCGGGCGAGGCCGGCGAACTTGTAGAAGGCGTCCGGCTCGCCGGCGGCGAAGAACACCGCGTCGCCGGCCTTGAGGCCGAGCTGGACGCGGATGGCCTCTGCGCGCTCGGGGCCGAGGTTCTTGGCCACCGGCCCGGCGCCGCCCTCCTCGCCCTCGCGCCAGAAGATGTAGGCCAGACCCGGCTGGCCCTCGCCTTTGGCCCAGTCGTTCATCCGGTCGCAGAAAGCGCGGCTGCCGCCGCCAGGCGCGGGGATGGCCCAGATCGCGGCCTTGGGCGACTTGTCGAGGATGCCGGCGAAGACGCCGAAGCCGCCGCCGCGGAAATGCTCCGACACGTCGGCCATTTCGATCGGATTGCGCAGGTCGGGCTTGTCCGAGCCGTACTTGGCGATGGCCTGCCGGTAGGGGATGCGCGGAAAGTCGCCCTCTACCACCGGACGGCCGTCGGCGAACTCCTCGAACACCCCGCGCATCAGGGGCTCGATCGCCCCGAACACGTCCTCCTGGGTGACGAAGCTCATCTCGACGTCGAGCTGGTAGAATTCCCCGGGGGAGCGGTCGGCGCGGGCGTCCTCGTCGCGGAAACAGGGGGCGATCTGGAAGTAGCGGTCGAAGCCCGAGACCATCAGCAGTTGCTTGAACTGCTGAGGGGCCTGCGGCAGGGCGTAGAACTCGCCCGGATGCATCCGCGACGGCACCAGGAAGTCGCGCGCCCCTTCCGGGCTGGAGGCGGTCAGGATCGGGGTCTGGAATTCGGTGAAGCCCTGCTCGATCATCCGCCGACGCAGGGACGAGATGATCTGCGAGCGGAGCACGATGTTGCGATGCAGGCCGTCCCGGCGCAGGTCGAGGTAGCGGTACTTCAGCCGCAGCTCCTCGGGATAATCGGGCTCGCCGAACACCGGCACCGGCAGCTCGGCGGCCTCGGACAGCACTTCCAGCTCGCGCACCCGCACCTCGATCTCGCCGGTGGGCAGGTTGGGGTTGACGGCCTCGGCGCTGCGCGCCACCACCTCGCCGTCGATGCGGATCACGCTCTCGGCCCGCAGGCGCTCGGCGACGGCGAAACCGGGGGTCTCCGGCGACAGCACCAGCTGGGTCAGGCCGTAGTGGTCCCGCAGGTCGATGAACATCAGCCCGCCGTGATCGCGCTTGCGATGGATCCAGCCCGATATGCGCACCGCGGCGCCGGCGTCGGAGGCGCGCAGGGCGCCGCAGGTATGGGTTCGGTAGGCGTGCATCAGGAGGCCGAATCGGGTCTGGCGGGGGGCTCGCGAACACGCGGCCGACCGGTGTTTTGGAGGCGCGGGAAGGGCGCACGGGCGCACCGGGTTGTCAAGGCGAAGGCCCGCCAAGCTTGATCGGTGGCGCCGGCCGCCTAGCTATTGTGGGCTCCGCGACGCTGAGGGCCATGGATCCCGCCTTGGTGGAGCAATCCTCCGACACCATCGACTGCAGTGCAGCATTCTGCTATGGTGAACAAATGACATGTTTTGCCGGAACAAAGCATTGGCCGCTCAGCTTCGCCTGAAGCTTGAGAATGCGGCGCCGTTCCGGCGCGAGGACTATCTTGTCTCGCCCGCGAGCGCCGAAGCGTTGCGGCTTCTCGACACCTGGCCCCAGTGGCGCGGCGGAGTCCTGGCCCTGGTCGGTCCGGCCGGGTCGGGCAAGACCCATCTGGCCTCCGCCTGGGCGGAAACCGTGGGCGCGCGTGTCGTCGCCGCCGACGGCTCCAACACCGCCGACCTGCTGGAGCTGGAGGGCGCGCCGGTCCTGCTGGAGGACGCCGACCGGGCCGGGATCGGCGAATTGCTGTTCCACCTGATCAACATGGCCGCCCGCGCCGGGGGCAGCCTGCTGGTCACCGCCCGCACGCCCCCCACCTCCTGGCCCGCCAACCTGCCCGACCTCAGGTCGCGCCTGAACGCCCTGCCCGTCGCCCTGCTGGCCGAACCGGACGACGCGGTGCTGACCGCCCTCTTGGAGAAGTTTTTCCGCGAGCGGAACATCCGGCCGCCGGAAGACCTCGCGCCCTATCTGGTGCGGCGGATCGAACGCTCGGCGGTCATGGCCCGGGAGATCGTCATCCGCCTCGACGTGACCGCCGACGCCCAGCACCGCCCTATCTCCAAGGCCCTGGCCCGCGAGATCCTGGAGCAGGACGACGACCAGCCCGAGCCCTGGGACTGAACAAATCGCGGCGCCTAAGGGCTCAGCAACATTCGGCTGTCATAAACCTTGCGCTTGATGCCCCCTATCGAAAGCGCGACAATCAGCCTTGCCCGACGACGCACCCTCCATGATCGAAGCTGAAGCCCTCACCACCGAGCTGCCCGGCGCACGGCCGCGGCCGGCTGCTTCGGGCCTGGAGCTGGACGAGGCCCTGCTGGCCTCGCCGGAGCGCTTCTTCAACCGTGAGCTCTCCTGGCTGGCGTTCAACCGCCGGGTGATGGAGGAGAGCGAGAATCCCCGCCACCCGCTGATGGAGCGGCTGCGGTTCCTGTCGATCTCGGCCAACAATCTGGACGAGTTCTACATGGTGCGCGTCGCCGGCCTGCAGGGCCAGGTGCGCGAGGGCGTGCGGGTGGTCAGCCAGGACGGGCTGAGCCCCTATGACCAGCTGATCCGCATCACCGCCGGCGCCGCCGAACTGATGCAGGCCCAGGCCGAGCACTGGCTGATCCTGCGCAAGCTGCTGGCGGCCGAGAAGATCGTCGTGGTCGAGCCGGGAGAAGTGCGCAAGAACGAGCGCGAACGGCTGGAGCAGGTGTTCCTCGACCAGCTGTTCCCGGTGCTTACGCCCCTGGCCATCGACCCGGCCCACCCCTTCCCGTTCATCCCCAACCTTGGCTTTTCCCTGGCCCTGAAGCTGCGCCGGCGCTCGGACGGACGCCCGCTCTACGCCCTGGTGCCGGTGCCCACCCAGGTCGACCGTTTCTGGCCGCTGAACGATCGCGCCGCCCGCAACGGCGAGCGCCGGTTCATCGCCCTCGAGGCCCTGGTGTCGATGTTCCTCGACCACCTGTTCCCCGGCTGCGACCTCGAGGCGCAAGGGGTGTTCCGGGTGCTGCGCGACAGCGACGTGGAGATCGAAGAAGAGGCCGAGGACCTGGTCCGCGAGTGGGAAGCGCTGTTGCGGCAGCGCCGCATGGGCGTGGTGGTCAGCGTGGCGATCGAAGCCTCGATGCCGACGGACCTGCGCGAGTTCATCATCCACAACCTGAACGCCGAGCCCCAGGACGTGGTGACAGTGAGCGGCATGCTGGGCCTGAACCAGCTGTCCAAGCTGATCCCCCCCGACCGGCCCGACCTGAAGTTCCCGCCTTACGAGCCGCGCTTTCCCGAGCGGATCCGCGACCAGGGCGGCGACGTGTTCGCGGCCATCCGGGAAAAGGACATCCTGGTCCACCACCCCTACGAGAGCTTCGACGTGGTGGTGCAGTTCCTGCGCCAGGCGGCCGCCGATCCCAACGTCCTGGCCATCAAGCAGACCCTGTACCGGACCAGCTCCGACAGCCCCATCGTGGCGGCCCTGATCGAGGCGGCCGACCACGGCAAGAACGTCACCGCCCTGGTCGAGATCAAGGCGCGGTTCGACGAGGCCGCCAACCTGAAATGGGCCCGCGACCTGGAACGGGCCGGGGTCCACGTCGTGTTCGGCTTCGTCGAGTACAAGACCCACGCCAAGCTGTCGCTGGTGGTGCGGCGGGAGGGTTCGGGCCTGGCGACCTACTGCCACTTCGGCACCGGCAACTACCATCCGGTCACGGCCAAGGTTTACACCGACCTGTCCCTGTTCACCTGCGTCCCCGCGTTCGGGCGGGATTCGAACCGGCTGTTCAACTACATCACCGGCTATGCCGAGCCCGAGGACCTGGAGAAGCTCGCCTTCTCGCCGATCAACCTCAAGTCAAAGCTGATCGGGTGGATCGCCCAGGAGGCGGACAACGCCCGCGCCGGGAAGCCGGCGGCGATCTGGGCCAAGCTGAACTCCCTGGTCGATCCGGAGATCACCGACGCCCTCTACCGGGCCAGCCAGGCCGGGGTGCGGATCGAGCTGGTCGTGCGCGGCATCTGCTGCCTGCGTCCCGGGGTGAAGGGGCTGTCGGAGAACATCACCGTCAAGAGCATCGTCGGCCGTTTCCTGGAGCACGGGCGGATCGTCTGTTTCGCCAACGGCGAAGTCATGCCGAGCCCCCGGGCGCGGGTGTTCATCTCCTCGGCCGACTGGATGCCCCGCAACCTGGACCGACGGATCGAGTCCCTGGCGCCGATCGAGAACCCGACGGTGCACCAGCAGGTTCTGAACCAGATCATGGTCGCCAACTTGAATGACGAGGCGCAAAGCTGGTACCTGCAGCCCGACGGCGGCTATCTGCGTTATGATCTCCACGGAGACCGCCAGCCATTCTCGGCGCACGACTATTTCATGACCAATCCCAGTCTTTCCGGTCGCGGACGCAGTGTCAAAAACCTCCCTCGCGCCTTCGATCATGTGGGTCCCCGCCGATAAGGCGGCCAGCCGCGACCTTGCGGTCATCGACGTCGGCTCCAATTCGGTCCGCCTGGTGCTCTACCGGGTCGAGGGCCGGGCGATCTGGACCGTGTTCAACGAAAAGGTGCTGGCCGGCCTAGGGCGCGACCTGACCGAGACCGGCCGCCTGTCCCCCGCCGGCGCCCAGGCGGCGCTGTCGGCCCTGCGCCGGTTCCGCGCCGTGCTGGACGGGGTGCGTCCGGCCGACATCTACACCGCGGCCACGGCCGCCGTGCGCGAGGCCAAGGACGGACCGGCCTTCGTCGAGCGGGTGCGCCGCGACACCGGGCTGAAGCTGCGGGTGCTCACGGGGGAACAGGAGGCCCGGCTTTCGGCCCTCGGGGTCAGCGCGGGCCAGCCCCGCGCCGAAGGGGTGGTGGGCGACCTCGGCGGTTTCAGCCTGGAGCTGATCCGGCTGAGCAAGGGCAAGCCTAAGGCCGGCGCGACCCTTCCCCTCGGGCCCTTCGCCCTCGGGGCGCCGGACCATTTCGACCCCCACGCGATCCGGGCGGCGGTGGAGCGCGAACTGGCCCGCGTGGACAAGAGCTACGCCGGCGCCAATTTCTACGCCGTCGGCGGCGCCTGGCGGAACATCGCCCTGCTGCACATGAGCCTGAGCGACTATCCCCTGAGGATCGTGCACCAGTACGAGCTCGGGGCGCGCGAGGCCTTGGAAACGGCGCAGCTGGTGGCCCGCCAGTCGCGCAGCTCCCTGGAACGGATCGTCGGGGTGTCGAAGAAGCGCTCCGAGACCCTGCCCTATGCGGCCCTGGTGCTGGAGGGGCTGATCGAGCGGTTGGGCTTCTCGCGGGTGGTGATCTCTGCTTACGGCCTGCGCGAGGGCCTGATCCTGGACGCCATGCCCGAGACGGTGCGGGCGCTCGACCCCCTGGTCGAGGGCTGCGCAGCGCTGGGCGCGCGCCAGGGAGCGGCCGAACAGCTTGGGCCGGCCTTGGAGGCCTGGCTGGCCCCGTTCTGGCGCAAGCTCGAACCGGCGTTCGAGACGGGACGCGAGGCGGTCCTGCTGGCGGCGGCCTGTCGCCTGGCCGACCTGGGCGCCCGGCTGCACCCCGACCACCGGGCCCAGATGGTGTTCGACCAGGTGCTGCGGGCCCCCGTTGCCGGCGTCAACCATCAGGAGCGCGCCTTCCTGGCCGCCGCCCTGCACAGCCGCCACACCGGCCAGCCGCCGCCCGAGCCCGAGACCCTGGGCCGGCTGCTGTCGCCCGAGCTGGCCCAGCGCGCCCGCACCCTGGGCCTGGCCATGCGCCTGGGCTGCGACCTGTCGGGACGCAGCCCGCCCCTGCTGGGGGCGGCGGCCCTGACCCTGGAGAAGGGCTTTGCGGTGCTGACCGCCGAGGGACGCAACGCCAACCTGCTGCTGGGCGAACAGACCACCCGGCGCCTCGCCGCCCTGGCCCAGGCCCTCGACCTCGAACCGAAGATCAAGACGTCCTAGATCCGCCCGTCACCGCAGCACCCCGGCCCGCCACAGCCGCCAGGCCAGGCCGGGGGCCGCCAGCAGCGGAAACCGCCGCCGCCACGGGGTGACCTCGACCTTGAAGCCGGTGTGTCGCTCGATCTTCCAGGCCGCGTAGTCGGCCGCCCCCTGGAAGGTGAACACCGCCTTGGCCAACCGCAGCACCGTCAACGGCTTGCCCAGGCCCCGGCGCAGGCGCCAGGCCGCGCGAGCGCGCCGCCGCTCCCCTTCGGTCAGCCGGGGCTGCAGCGTCCCCGCCGGACCCTCGCCTTCGAACGCCACCCCCGCCGCGGTCCAGGCCAGGGGCAGAAGGGCGGCGTAGCGGGGATCGCTTCCGCCCAGGATGGCGCGTTCACGTCCCTTGGGCTCGATACGCAGGTCGGCGGCGTAGGTCTGGCTGAACAGAGTGTTCCAGAAGGCGGCGGCCGGTCCCGCCTGCGGCCCCAGCCGCGCCGCCCACCAGCCGGCCGTGGCGGCGGCGCGAACCACCGACTCCACCGCATCGGCGTGGGCGGCCGCATCGCGGCTCCAGACCAGGGCCGCCGGTTGGGCGAAGCGGGCCCAGACGCTGATGTCGAGGCCGGCGCGGCCGGCGAGGCGGCGGAACTGGTCGGGCCGCAGGATGGCGGCCTTCGCCCGCAGCCGCCGCCCCGCAACCGTCAGTTCGAGATATTCGACGGTGGGAGGCAGCCAGGCGCTGGGCCGTTCGGCAAGGACGTAGAAGTCGAGCACTCCGTCCAGGTCGCCGGTCCTGAGACCGCTGCCGTAGAACAGCACCGCCGTCGTCGCGGGGCCGCCGCGTTTCGCCAGCTCGGCGGCGAAGACGGCGACCTCCTCTGCGACCGGGCGGGCGAGCTCGGCCTCGACGAACGCCCGCAGCGCCGCGGTCATGGGACGATGAAATCGACGGTCCGGCCGGCCTGCACCCGCACCGTCCCTCCCGGACCCGGCGCGAAGTGCTCGCCATCGACGATGAAGGCTTGGGTCAGGGCGATGTCGAGCCGATCCGACAGGCCGCTGCGATAGCCGGCCTCGGCCATCCAGGGTCGCGGCCGGCCGTACATCACCGCCGGCAGGGCCGCGGCCAGGCGCCTGGGCGGGGCGGCGACGTCGAGATAACGCAGGCCGCCCTTCCCTTCACCCCAGAACGGCCAGAGGCCGAGCATCAGCTTGTGCAGGGTGGTGGCGAGCACCAGGAACCGCGGGCCCCCGATCATGCCGCCATCCGGCCCCGACACGCAGATCGGATCGCCCTTCAGCCAGTCGTCGCGCTCGCGGCCGATCACGGTGCGGGCCAGGGCGGAGACCAGGGTGGCGGCGACGCCGGCCCCCTCGTCCAGATGGCCGTGACGGCGGACGACCCTGAACGACAGCTCCGTCGCGCGGGTGAAGGCCCCGGCGCCGAGGAACATGCCCGAAACCGGCGGATGCGAACCGTCGGGCCAGCTGACCTCGAGCACCCGGCGGCGCTCGACCCGGGCGGCGGGAACGCCTGTGCGCGCGAGCCGGGCCAGGGCGCAGATCGTGGCGGGGTCGGAGCGGCCGGCGCCGACGTCGGCGGCGATCAGATTGGTGGTCCCCGAGGCCAGAACCGCCAGGACGGGCGGTTCGGCGCCATAGGTCTGGGGCAAGGCGCTCAGGACCTCGCGCACCGTCCCGTCGCCGCCGTCGACCACCACCAGCCCGACCTCGCGCCGGGCGAACTCGCGCAGGGCGTGGACCACCGCGCATGGGGTCTCCGGCTCGGCGCGAAGGAGATCGGGCTCGGCCAGGGTCCGCCACCACGGATCGGCGGCGCCGCCGCGGTTGCGGCGGCTGAACGGATTGCGCACAAGGCCTATCCGACCGCCCGGACGGACGGACGGCGGGGGTTCCAGAAGCAGGGTGTCTTCTCGCCGAAGCAATTGCGGGCGCCCTTGATCAATCTTCACAACGCATCAGCGGCGGGTCGGGTGTCAACCCAAGCCAAATCAGCCGCGCAGGACGGCGGCCCCCGTCATGGGATCGACCAGGGTCACGTTCTCCAGCGCCTGGATGCGCCATTCGCCGTCGCGGCGGGTCGCCACGGCCAGGATCAAGGTGTCGACCTGGTGCGGCCCGGCCGGATGCGCCGCGCCGGCGCTGAGCCGCGACCAGAAATGCAGGATCGCCGCGTCGTCGGAGATCGGATCCACATCGGGCACGTCGATCGCAAGCGTCGAATCCCGGTAGATCGACGCGTGGATGCCGGCGTGGCCGGCGACGATCCGGTCGACTCCGCGCCAATAGGTCCCGAACCGGTTCACGAACGTCGCGTCGGGATGGAACAGCCGACCGAAGGCCTCCATGTCGTGCGCGTTCCACGCATCTTGGAAGCGCCTGGTGATTTCCGCCGGACTCGTGCTCTGGGTCATCGCGCTCCGCCCCTGTTCAGTTGGAGGCGCCGCCGCCCAGCAGGTAATGCATGTGGATCTTCACCGTGGTCTCGCCTTCGCCGGCTTCGAACCGGACGGAGGCGAACGAGGGCGCGCTGAGATGGATCGGCGGATTGTTCGACAGGCCAAAGCCTTCGGTGGGCAGGCCAAGGACGGTGCGGTTGAACTCGCCGTCGCCGTTCTCGTCGTGGTAGACGGCCACGGCGTAGCCTCCGGGCTTCGGCACGGCCAGGCAGATCGTCACCGGCCGGGCCTTGAGCTTGACGTGAATGCTGTTGACCTGGGCCTTGCGGACCAGGAACCGCTTGGCGTCATCCGGATAGATCTCGACCACGATGTCGCCCTTGGTCGAACGCAGTCCTTCGATCGCCACATTGATGCGCGTTGGTTCACCGTTGCATTGCTCATTCTGAGCGGCGGCGGGGGATGCGGCGGACGCGGCGGCGATGAGCGCGAGATACGCCAAGGGTCCGGCCCATCGACTTGCCGCCGGATAAACGCTCAAACCACAATCCTCTTCATCGGCGCGCAACAGTGACCTCGATCAGAACGCGTCCAACCGGCCAGGACAATCGCTTACGCAAAACGCGCGAAATGCTCGTCGCCCCCGAGCAAAGCCGTTATATCGGCGCCATGGCCTCCGCGTCCAATCCTGCCTCCGCTTCGTATGCCCGCGCCTGAGGCCGGTTCCTTCCGGTTCCGTGGGTCTTTCACGGCCCGCGCGAGAGGGGTCGCCTGATGGGCGGCGTGCTGTTCCGTTACCTGTCGACCATGCTGCTCAAACGCACCTTCGCCACCCTTCTGGTGCTGGTCGGACTGTTGCAGGTCGTCGACCTGTTCGACGCCAGCTCGGAGGTGCT
Source organism: Caulobacteraceae bacterium (assembly GCA_035493955.1). GTDB lineage: Bacteria > Pseudomonadota > Alphaproteobacteria > Caulobacterales > Caulobacteraceae > NCED01. The sequence goes on from DATJHI010000006.1 coordinate 193,040, forward strand.
GAAACGCGGGCTGGGGATGGGCGGCATCCTCGAATACGAATTCCTGCGCACGCCGGTGATGATCGAACAGATCCTGCCGGTGGCCGTGCTGGTCGGCGCCCTCACCTGTTTCACCGGCCTCGCCCGCAACAGCGAGATGGCGGCCTTGAGAGCCACGGGCGCCACCATCTACCGCATCGTCGCCCTGATGCTGCCGGCGGCCGCCCTGGTGGCGGTCCTGCACTTCCTGATCGCCGACCAGGTTTCGCCGCGGGCCCAACAGGCCTTCACCGTGTGGTGGAACTCGCACCCGCCGAAGACCCAGGCCGTCGCCACCAAGATCAAGCCGGTATGGTTCCGCACCGGCTCCTACCTGGTCTACGCCGAGGGCGCCTCGGCAGACGGGCGGCGGTTGGAGAAGCCGCGCATCTACCGCCGCGAGCCGGGCGGCCGGATGAGCGAGCGGCTGTTGGCCCGCTCCGCCGCCTTCGGCGTCGACGGCCGCTGGACCTTGGACGGCGTGCAGGAGCTGGACGTGGCGCCGACCTCGCTCAACAACGCCCGGCAAGGCCAACGGGTCTGGAACGCCGATCTCGACCCGGCCGACGTGGTCACGGTGTTCTCCCCCGAGGAGCGCATCTCCGCGGGCAAGGCGCTGCGGGCGATGACCGGCAACCGGCCCGCCGACAAGTCGCCCGCCTATTACGCCACGCGCATCCAGCGCGCCCTGGCCGAGCCCTTGGGGGCGCTGGTCATGCTGCTGCTGGCCGCCCCCGCCGCCCTTGCGCACCAGCGCAACAGCCAGGCCACCCTCTTGATGTTCAGCCTGGCCGCCGGCCTGATGTTCCTGGCCGTCGACGGGGTGCTGACCGCCCTCGGCCAGACCAATGTGCTTCCGCCCCTGTTGGCCGCCTGGGCCGGACCTGCTCTGTTCGCGGCCCTGGCCGGCGCCGCCCTGGTGCATCTGGAGGGCTGACCGCATGGCGGCGCCGATCGAAATCGTCGAAGTCCTGACCCCGGCCGAGCTGGACCGGTTCGTGCGCCTGCCGCTGCGGCTCAACGCCGGCGACCCGGCCTGGTCGCCGCCCCTGGTGATGGAGCGCAAAGAGGCGCTGTCGCCCAAGATAAACCCCTTCTTCAAGCACGCAGAGGCGGCCTTCTGGCTGGCGGTCAGGGACGGCCGCGACGTCGGGCGGATCAGCGCCCAGATCGACCATCTGGCCCCGCCCGATCCGGACGCGCCGTACGGATACTTCGGCATGATCGCGGCCGAGGACGATCCGGCCGTGTTCGCGGCGCTGTTCGCCGCGGCCGAAACCTGGCTGAAGGCCCGCGGCAAGGTGCGGGCCGTCGGGCCGTTCAACCTGTCGATCAACGAGGAGATCGGCCTGCTGGTCGACGGCTTCGACACCCCGCCCATGGTGATGATGGGCCACGATCCCCGCTACGCCGGGCCCCGCATCGAGGCCCAGGGCTACGCCAAGGAAAAGGACGTCTTCGCCTACATCTGCGACACCACCACCGACGTGCCGCCCGCCGCCCGCCGCCGCCTCGACCGCGGCCCGCCGGCCGGCGTGACCCTGCGGATGCTGGACCTAAAGCGCTACGACGAGGAGGTCCGGACCCTGACCTCGATCTTCAACGACGCCTGGGCCGGCAACTGGGGCTTCGCGCCCCTGACCGAGGCGGAGACCGACCACCTTGGCAAGTCGCTGAAGCTGCTGCTGAACCCCCGGCTGTTCTGGTTCGCGGAGGTGGACGGCGAGCCGGTGGGCTTCGGCGTGGTGCTGCCCAACCTGAACGAGGCGGTGCGCGACCTGAACGGCGAACTCTTCCCCTTCGGCATCGTCAAGCTGCTGTGGCGGCTGAAGGTGGCCGGGGTGAAGAGCGGGCGCCTGCCGCTGATGGGGATCCGGCGCTCGGCCTATTCAAGTGTCCGTGGGGCCATGTTGCCGTTCCTCATCATCGACAACCTGCGGCGCGAGGCGCTGAAGCTCGGGATCACCAAGGTCGAGATGTCCTGGATCCTCGAAGACAATCTGCCGATGCGCCGGATCATCGAGGCGGTGGGCGGCGAGCGCTACAAGACCTATCGGCTCTACGGCAAGGCCCTGGATTGAGGGCGGCGACGGCCCTGATCCTCGCCGGGTCCCGCGGGCCGGACGATCCGCTGGCGGCGGCCGCCGGCGTGGCCTGCAAGGCGATGATCGACGTCGGCGGGGTCCCGATGCTGGCGCGGGTGATCCTGGCCCTGGCCGGCGCCGGCTTCAGCCGCGTCGCCGTGGCGCTTCAAGACCCCGAGCCGATCGAGCGGCTGCGCGCCGATGGCCTCCTGCCCGCAAACGTCGCCGTGGAATGGTCGCCGGCCGAGGCGGGGCCCAGCGCCAGCGTCGAGACCGGGCTGGCCAGGCTGGGGACGCCCCTGCTGGTGACCACCGCCGACCACGCCCTGCTGCGGCCCGAATGGGTGGAGCGATTCCTGGCCGGCGTGCCGTCAGGGGTGGACGCCGCCGCCGCCGTGGCCCGGTCCGAGGCGGTGACCGCCGCCGCTCCTGACGCCAGACGGACCTTTCTCCGCTTCGCCGACGGGGCGTTCAGCGGCTGCAACCTGTTCTACCTCGCCACCCCCCAGGCCCTGCGGGTCGTGTCCCTGTGGCGCGAGGTGGAGGGGCTGAGGAAGACGCCGATCCGGATGCTGCGACGGCTGGGGCCGGCGACGGCGGCGCGGTATGGGCTGGGACTCCTGTCGCTGAGGCAGGCGCTGGACCGGCTGGAGCGCCTCTCGGGCGCCGCGGTCGCGGCGGTGGAGCTGCCCTTCGGCCGCGCCGCCATCGACGTCGACACCTTTTCGGACCTGGCCCTGGTCAGGCGGCTGGTCGAGCCTCAACCCCGGTAGCGGTCAGAGCGCTTCACACGGCCCGTCCACCGCCGGCGTCGTCGGCAGGATCCGGTCGTTGTGGATGCAGACGCGCCGGTAGCACTCGCACGCCCGGCGCTCGAGCCCGCGCCGGTCGATCACCCGCATCCGCCCGCGCTGGTACCGGATCAGGCCCGCCTCCTGCAGCAGGCTGGCCACCTGGCTGACCGTGGTGCGCTGGACGCCCAGCATCATGGCCAGGGCCTCCTGGGTAAGCTGCATGTCCTCCCCGTCGACGGTGCGGTCGTGGCAGATCAGCAGCCAACGGCAGAACCGCTCCTGCACATCGTGCAGGGCGTTGCAGGCCACCGACTGCTGGGCGTTGGCGAGCAGGGCGTCGTAGTGGCGCAGGACCACGTCGCGCAGCATGGGGAGGCGCTCGGTCAGGGTCCGCAGCCGCTCGGCCTCGATGGACGACGCCAGGCCCGGCGTCTGGCCGACGATCCGACTGAAGGCGTTGATGGGGGTCATGCCGGCCAGCAGCCCCACCGCGCTTTCCGACCCAATGGTAGATGTTTCGACCGCCGAGCCGTCCTCCATCACGCTGAGCAGAGAAATCACCCCGGTATGGGGGAAGTAAACCTTGTCGATCGGCTGGCTGGGTTCATAGAACACCTCGCCACGGCCGAACTCGATGTGTTCGAGATAAGGTTCGATCTGGGAATAGGTAGGCAAGTCGAGCGCGCAGATCAGCGCGTTTCTGTAGTGTGCGTGTTCCATTCCGCTGCAACGGTTGGCAAGCGCCACCGTTCCAAACGGCCGCGGATTCCGGCGGGGGCGCCCGCCTTCCGCATCCCCCCTCGTCTCAGACCCGTTCGAGGGCCAGGGCCACGCCCTGGCCCACGCCGACGCAGAGGGTGCACAGCGCGTACCGACCGCCCGTCTTCTCCAGGGCGTGGGTCGCGGTGAGCGCCAGCCGGGCGCCGCTCATGCCCAGGGGATGGCCGAGCGCGATCGCTCCGCCGTGCATGTTCACGTGATGCCCGTCGTCCGGCAGTCCAAGGCCGCGAAGGACCGCCAGCGCCTGGCTGGCGAAGGCCTCGTTCAACTCGACGATGTCGAAGTCGCCGATCTTCAGCCCGGTGCGGGCCATCAGCTTCTCGGTCGCCGGGATCGGCCCGACCCCCATCACCCGCGGCGGAACTCCCGCCGTGGCCATGCCGAGAATCCGCGCCCTGGGCCTCAGCCCATGTTTCTTCACCGCCGCCGCCGAGGCGACGATCATCGCCGCGGCCCCGTCGTTCAGGCCCGAGGCGTTGCCGGCGGTCACCGTGCCGTCTGGGGGGAACAGGACCTTCAGCTTGGCCAGGGTCTCCAGGGTGCTTTCGCGCGGGTGCTCGTCCTTCTCGAACGGGACGGGCCGGCCCTTGGCGTCCTTGGCCTCGACGACGACGATCTCCTCGGCGAAGAAGCCGGAGGCCTGCGCCGCGGCGGCGCGTTGCTGGCTGCGCAAGGCGAAGGCGTCCTGGTCCGCGCGGCTCACCTGGTAGTCCCGGGCCACGTTCTCTCCGGTCTGGGGCATGGACTCGACGCCATAGGCCGCCTTCATCAGCGGATTGACGAAACGCCAGCCCAGGGAGGTGTCCTCGATCTGCACCGAGCGCTGGAAGGCGGCCTCGGCCTTGGCCATGACCAGGGGCGCTCGGGTCATGGACTCCGCGCCCCCCGCGATGATCAGCTCGGCCTCGCCGGCGCGGATGGCCCGGGCGGCGGTCCCGACCGCATCGAGGCCCGAGGCGCACAGCCGGTTCATGGTGGTCCCCGGCACGCTCACGGGAAGGCCCGACAGCAAGGCGGCCATGCGCGCCAGGTTGCGGTTGTCCTCGCCCGCCTGGTTGGCGCAGCCCAGGACGACCTCGTCCACCGCCGACCAGTCCACCGTTGGATTCCGGGCCATCAACGCCTGGAGCGGCAGGGCCGCCAGGTCGTCGGCCCGGACATAGGCCAAGGAGCCTCCGAGCCGGCCGATCGGCGTCCGCACGGCGTCGCAGATGAATGCGTCTTGGAGGCTGCTCACGCCTGGTCGCTCCGGGATGGCGCCCCAAAAGGCGGGGCATGTGACCTATATGACCACGGGCGCCGGCGGCGCAATCGGGCGGCGCCGCGGGAGCTGCGGGAATTTCGTTCGGAAGCGGTTCCACCGCCCGCCTCGGCGCGTTAGCTTGCGGCCCATGGAAACCGTTCCCCGCAAGCTCGTCGTGGCCGTGGCCTTCATCCTGGTCGGCCTGGCCGGCCTGGGCGTCTATCAGGGCTTGCGGCGCAGCGGCGCGGGCGACGCCGACGCCGTCGACGCGGGCCTGCCGCCGCTGACCGCGCCGGGCGCGGCGGGCGCCAAGACCGCCTCGGCGATCACCGACCCCCAGACCCCTGCCCTCACCGAGGCCCAGGTCCGCGAGATCGCCCGTCAGGAAGCCCGCGCCGCCCTGGGCCAGCCCAGGACTGCGGCGGCGCCGGCTTCGAGCGAAGGGGTGGACGCGGGGCCGACGTCATCCTCGACCAAGCCGGTCGTCGGGCCGCCGCCGCCCCGTCCCGCGCAACCGGCGCTGCAGAGCCCCACCGGACCCGCCGCGGGGCCGGCGGCCGAGAGCGGCCAGCCGCCGTTGTTCTAGACGGCTCCCCCGCTCCGCAGGAGACAGTATCTGTCAGAGCTCCGCGATCTCCCCCAACCGGCCCGCCGACAGGCGGAAGCTGGGCGGGGTCTTGGCCACGGTCGTCTGCAGTTTCAGCGCCTTGGCCGTGCGGGCGAGGCCGAATTTCGCGAGGTTGGCGGGCGTATAGCCTTCGGCCAGCTTCGGCCGGGCGCCGAGGCGGCGGCGCATCACCCCGTTGGCGTAGATCACATTGGCCCGCAGCATCGCCGCCGGAGTCAGATATTCGATCGACAGGGACACGTTCACCATCGGGCCGTTGACCAGCCGGTGCGGGGCGTTCTGGGGCCAGTTGACCATCACGCCCGGCGTCATCTCATGGACCTCGGCGCCGGCGTCGAACTCGGGCCGGTAGGGGAACTGTTCGGCGGTCTCGCGCAGGACGATGCGCTCGATCTCCTCGTCGGTGACGAAGGGAGCCTGGCGGGGGTAGACCCACATCCGCTTTTCCCCGCGGATCTGCCACAGGGTCACCGGCGTGGCGTCGAGGTGGTAGAACACCTGGGCGCACGGCGAGGAGATCAGCAGGCCGACGTCGTGGCGGAAGGTCTTGACCCCGGTGTGGGCCTCGATGTCGCCGAAGATTTCGCGGGCCAGGCCGGCGTAGGAGTCCATCACCGAATTGACCTCGCGCAGGTTCAGCCAGATGCGCCCGGCCTTGACCGCCTCCATGAGCTCGGAGCCCGTCAGGCCTTCGGCGGTTCCCCGCCGCCAGCTTCTCCAGGCCACGGGATCGTCGCCCATGGTGAAGACGCCCAGCTTGTCGCGGGGATAGCGGTCGAGCACCTCGATCAGGCCCCCGTCCTCGAACATCGGGCGGTGGTGCAGGTCGTGGCGGAACGCAAGGGTCTCGCGGCCGAAGGCGGCGGCCTTGGCGGCGTCCCAATCCTGGATCAGCGGCAGGGTCATGGTCAGATCTCCTGGCCGGGGGCCTGGACGTCCAGGCGGCGCGAACTGGCCGCGACCGCGGCGGCGAACCCGTGCATGCGGCCCGAAAACGAAAGCTCGGCCGAGGCGATGTGGTCCAGGCGACGTCCTACCCGGCGCATGGTGCGGGCGGGCCCTTCGCCCAGCATCGCGCTCAGCCGGCCGAGGGAAAATCCGGCCCCGGTCCGGAACACGCCTTCGCGCACGATCGCCATGTCGGAGGCGAAGGGACGCTTGTAGTGGTCGCTGCCGGAGGACAGGTCGTAGCTGGTCAGGCCGAGGGACGGCATGGCCCGGATCGCTTCGGACATGAAGGTCAGTCCGGGCGAATAGGCCGCCAGCGCCGGATCGTAGGCGGCGATCCAGGGATGATAGGCCCCGCCCAGGCGCACGCCGAAGTGCCCGGCGATGGCGTGGGAGCCGATCTTCAAGGTGACCAGCAGCCCCTGCAGCGGGCCGTCGCGAAGTTGGAACAGGGACTGCATCAAGGCCCGGCTCCAGGCCGGCTGCAGCACGTCGTGCAGGCCGGTGCGGCGAAGTTGTTCGCTCTTCCAGCCGAGCAGGCTGTCGAAGGAGACCTGATCGTGGTCGGGGGCGGCGACCGACGGCTCGCCCACTTCGCGGGCCAGCTTGTGCTCAAGCCGGCGCATGTTCTTGAACCGCTTGGGACTGGCCGCGCGCAGGGTCTCCCAGTAGTCCTCGCCGCTGCCGTCCACCGCGATCAGATAGGCCTCGTGGGCCTCGGTCTGGGTTTCGGCGAACACGCCGTGGGGATCGACCAGGCCGCTGAACCGGAAGGACGACAGGCCGGCGGCCCTCAGGGCCTCGGTCCCGTCCACGGCCGCGTCCGGCGCGGTGATGAGGGCGTGGTAATCGGACCAGGTCGCGCCGATGGGGCGGGCCAGGCCGCCGGGGCGGCGATGGTGGGCGAAAAATCCGACCGGCCTGCCGTGGCGGCGGAACACGGCCACGGCGGCGTCTTCGCGCACCGCGCCCACGGCGTCGGCGAACTCGGCGGACAGCAGCGGACTGCGGAACGCCGGCGTTTCCTGCCGGAACGCCGCCCATATCGCGCGCTCCTGAGCGGACACTTCGGACGGTCGGAGGATCGCGGTCTGTAGCATTCTGGCGCCCTTGCACGACTTGGCGGCCCGCCGATGCAGGCTCCGCGCCAGCTGCGGCCTGCGCGGCGGCGAGGCTCAGCTTGACTTTGATGCGACAATCCGTCCTCAAGTCGGCGGAATGCTTTGGCCGGATGCGCCGGAATCGCCGAGGTGGACAGGCGACCGGATCAGCTCGCGTCCCTGGGTGGAGACGATACTGGTGAAAAGGCGCGCTCTTACGATTGCCCTGGCCGCGGCGGGCGCCGCCTTGCTCGCCGCCTGTCAGACCGCGCCGATCGCCCCGCCGCCGTATCGGCCGCCGCCGCCTCCCCCGCCGCCCCCGACTCCCGCCGAGGAATTCGCCTGGTCGACCGCGCGCGGCGCGAACAACCTGACGGTGCAGTTGTCCTTTCAGGCGGCGCCCGGCCAGCAGTGGAGCTGCGCCGGCTTCGCCGAGGCCCTGATGCCGGAGACCTCCTATTCGCGCGGACGGATGATGGCGCTGTACGGTTCGGCCGAACGCGCGGTGCAGACGGTGGCCCAGGTGCGGACGCGCTCGGCCGCCAACCCCGGCGCGGACTACGGTCAATTCGTGAAGACCGCCCAGTGCGACGCCCAGGACAACTTCACCTTCACCGACCTGCCGGACGGCGCATACTATGTCATCGCCCGGGTCAAACAGGTCCGGCCCGCCGGCCAGGCCGGCGAGATGGTGATCATGCAGCGGGTCGAGCTGTCCCGCGGCCAGACGATCCGGATGGTGCTGCCCCAAGGCCCCGGCCGCGCCATAGCCCCGCCGCCTCCGCCGACCCCGCCGCCGCCCTCGCGCGCACGGCCCCGCGCCCAATAGGCTAGCCCCCGAGATGGCGACGCGTGGCGCGGCCGTGCTATGGCCCGCGCCATGCCGTCCGTCCGCGACCTGTTCGTCACCCGCGTCTACGAGGCCTCCCTGGCCGACGAGCCGGGATTCGCCGCCTTCAACGCCGAGTTGGAGCAGGCCTGCCTGATGCTGGCCGAAGACGACCGGGCCGGGCGGGACTGGTGCCGCGAAAAGGGTTACGCGGGCTACACATCCTATGCCTCCCTGGACGACCTGCCGACGCGGGCGACGGTTTTCGCCGAGCTGAAGCGGCGGCTGGACCGGCGCGCGGCCGCCTTCGCCGAAACCCTGGCCTTCGACCTGGGGCGCGAGGGCAAGCTCAAGCTCGACAGCCTGTGGGTCAATGTGCTGAAGCCCGGGGGCGTCCACACCGGGCATATCCACCCCCACGCCGTGCTGTCCGGCACGGTCTATGTGGCGACCCCGCCGGGCGCGGCGGGACTGCGGCTGGAGGACCCCCGCCTGCCGATGATGATGGCGGCCCCTCCCCATAAGGCCGACGCGCCCGAGTCCCAGAAAAGCTTCGTCACCCTAACCCCGAGCGTCGGGACGGTGTTGTTGTGGGAAAGCTGGTTGCGCCACGAGGTGCCCGCCAACAGGAGCAGGACGCCGCGGATCAGCATCAGCTTCAACTACGCCTGGCGGTAGAACGATCGTCGCCGCGAGCGAAGACTCGACGATCGGTGGAACAATCACCCGCGCGTCGAGGGTTGGAAGCACGTCAGGGAAGGTCCTTTCAGAGGATTCAGCCATGCGCACCCTCGTCTTCGCCGGCCTCATCTTCCTTCCCGCCCTGGTCCTCGGCGCCTGCGCCAGTCAGGGCCGGGAGTCCGCGAGCTCCACCCCCCTTGCCGGGCGCGAGATGGCGCGGTTGCAGCGTGAATGCGAAGCCCGCGGCGGCATGCTGCTTCCCAGTGGCCGGCTGACCGGCCAAACCTCGCTGGACAACGTCTGCAAGATCCTCGACCCAACGGCCGCGACGCCCTGATCGGAGCCGGCGGGACCTCTATAGAGCGGCCGGCCCGGCGACCCGCCGAAGGTGGAAGGACAACCGTCATGCCGCAATTCGTCTGTCCAAGCTGCGGCGCGGGCAACCGCATCCCGGACGAGCGAGACGCCCGCCAGGCCAGATGCGGCAAATGCCATGAACCGGTCCTGACCGGCGCGCCGGTGGAGGTTTCGGGCGCTCAGCTCGCGGCCCATCGAAACGGCACCAAGGGCGCGGCCCTGTTGCTCGATGTCTGGGCGCCCTGGTGCGGCCCCTGCCGGTCCATGGCTCCGCAGTTCTCGGCGGCGGCGAAGACGCTGGAGCCGGAGGTGCGCCTGCTCAAGCTCAATTCCGACGCGGAACCGGCGGCCGCCGGCGCGCTGGGCGTTTCGGGCATTCCGGCCCTCTTCCTGATTCGCGACGGGCGGGTCATCGCCCAGACCTCGGGCCTCCTGCCCGCCAGCCAGATCGTCGCCTGGACCCGCCAGGCCCTGGCGCAGGCCGCCTGACGCCCGCTCGGCGCCCCCGCCTTGACTCGCCATGGTCCACCGCAAAGGCTGCACGGCGACACACGCACGACGCCGGGACCCGCATGCCGCCATCATGGCTAGCCGTACGGACGCAGAGGTCGCAGGAAATCAGCCTGGGCCTCATCCTCGGGCTTCAGGGCGTGATCATGTTCGTGCTGGCGCCCCTGGCGGCGACGGGTATGGTGTCGCCGGTTTTCATCGACAGCTTTCGGCTGGTGCTGGCGGCGGCGGCGGTCGTGCTGCTGACCCGGCACATGGTGGTGGCGGCCGCGATCATCGCCACGATCCTCGCCACCCTGACGCTGTCGATCAGTTTCCGGTCGGGCGCCGCGGCCTCCGTCTTCGGGCTGGAGCGCCTCGGCGCCGCGACGGCCTTCGACCTCGCCGTCGCCTGGGCCGTCGTCCACGTCGCCTTCGGCCCGGGCCGGGTCAGCGTGTACAGGATCATGGGCGCGGTGATCCTCTACCTTTCCATCGGCCTGGTGTTCGCCAACCTCTACCGCGCCTGTGCGATCCTGCTGTCGCCCTCGCCGTTCAGGGGCGTGACCAACGGCTCCCGCTTCCTGAGCGAGTCCCTGTATTTCAGCCTCACCACCCTGACCACGACCGGTTATGGCGACATAACCCCCTCGCATCCCTTCGTGCGGAGCCTGGCGAACCTCGAAGCGGTCATCGGCCAGCTTTTCCCCGCCACCCTGCTGGCGAGGCTGGTGAGCCTTCATGCGGCGGACAGGCCAGGCGCCTCTTGAGCGCAACGGGAGGGGTTTGATCCCCCGCTCGGGAGCGCTCATGGCGGCGAACATCCGCTCAGGATGACGGCCGGCGGCGCCATGTCATCAGGCGTGGAAACTTGCCGCCCAAAGTTAACCAAATGTTAATGCAAGCTGCGCCGTTCAAGCGGAGGGTGAACTTATCCACAGGCTATCCCGCCTGAACAAGTAGAGGATTGAGAGTAGGAGGCGACGATGATCCCGTACCTCATCCACTTTTTCGATCGTCATGAGCATCTTAGGCGCTCCCGCCAAGTAAATTGCGACAGCGACGATGAAGCCATTGAAAGGTCAGCCTTACTCGCCCATTCGGAGGTTCTGGAAGTCTGGCAGGGCGATCGCCGGGTCTGGCGCTTTGAACCTTCCGCCGTGCGGCACTGGGCCGAGACCTGAGGCTGTACGATCGCCGACAATGACCTCCTCGGACCACTCTAGGAACCGAACGACGCCGCGTAGATCTCAGGCTTGAATCCGACCACCAACTCGCCCCCCACGTCCAGCACCGGCCGCTTGATCATCGAGGGCTGGGCGACCATCAGGGCGATGGCCTTGTCCTCGGTCAGGCCGGTCTTGTCCGCCTCCGGCAGCTTGCGGAAGGTCGTGCCGGCGCGGTTCAGCAGGGTCTCCCATCCCACCGCCTTGGCCCATCCCCGCAGAACGTCCGGGCTCACGCCCTGGGTCTTGTAGTCATGGAAGGCGTAGGCGACGCCGCGGGCGTCCAGCCAGGCGCGCGCCTTCTGCATGGTGTCGCAGGCCTTGATGCCGTGAATCGTGACGGGTTTGGATCGGATCATGCCCCTGCATAACCCACCGCCGGGTCCGGATCGACCCTAGTCGCGGTCTGGCGCGCCCAGGGGAAAATAGGCGCGATAGGGCCGCGCCTCGTCCACCGCGCGGGCGAAGGACGGCCGGGCCAGCAGGCGCTTGCGATAGGCGATGAGATTGGCGAACCCTTCGTCGATCGGATGGGTCCAGTCGGCGTAGAACAGCGACGGCGCGGCGGCCGCGTCCGCCAGGCTGAAGGCCTCGCCACAGGCCCACTCCCGCCCCGCCATCCGCTGGTCCAGCCAGGCGTAGGCCGTGTCCAGCATGGCCTTGGCCTCGGCGACCCCGTGGGCGTCGCGGACGTCAGGCGCGCGCAGAGCGTCGAACACGCACTTGCCCTGGGGAGTCATGACGTAGTTGTCGAAGAAACGGTCCATCATCCGCACCTCCAGCGCCGCGGCCGGGTCGGCGGGGATCAGGGGGGCCGGTCCAGGGTGGTGGATCTGCAGGTGCTCGATGATGATGCTGGCCTCCATCACCGGGCGGCCGTCGTCGACCAGCAGCGGAAAGCGCTTCAGCGGCCACAGGGCCGCGAACCGGGCCCCGTTTTCCGGCTGATCCGGGGCAAGCATGCAGAAGTCGAACGGGATGTCGTTCTCATAGAAGGCGATCAGGGCCTTCTGGCAGTAGGAGGAGAAGGGGTGGGCATAGAGCTGCAGGGTCATGATCTTGTTCCTTCGAAAACCGCAACATCGGCTCGGGCGTTAAGACAGGCCTGCACGAAGCAAGGAGACCTGTCGTGACCCGCCTTTCGGAAGCCGAAACCGTCTATCGCGCCTTCCTCGCCGCCTGGAACCGGCAGGACGCCGCCGCCATGGCCGCCCTGGTCGCGGAGGACGGCGTGGTGATCGGTTTCGACGGCAGCGAGATGATCGGGCGCGCGGCCGTGCAGGACCAGTTGGCCACTGTCTTCGAACACCACGCCACCGGCGCCTATGTCGCCCAGGTGCGCGGCGGCGAGAGCCTCAGCCCCGACGTGGTGCTGCTCCGGGCGGCGTCGGGCATGGTTCCCCATGGGCAGAGCGAGCTCAATCCGGCGCTGAGCGCGATCCAGTCGATGGTGTTGAAGCGGGACGCAGACACTTGGCGGATCGCCCTGTTGCAGAACACGCCGGCGGCATGGCACGGCCGGCCGGACGACAAGGCCGCGCTGGCCGCCGAACTCGGGGCGTTGAAACCTGTCCAATAAATGACGGCGGCGGTTCACGCCGAAAGCCTCGCCAGATCGCGCCTGAGGCGGTCGGGATCGCTCCCGTCGAGCCCGGCCTCGACCGCCGCGTGGGTCGTCTCCCAGATCGGCGTGGCCGCGGCCAGCACGGACCGTCCCTCCTGCGTCAGCACCAGCAGCCGGCCGCGCCGGTCGGCGGGATCGACCATGATCTCGACCAACCCGCGCCGCTCCAGCGGCTTGAGCGCGGCGGTCAGGGTGGTGCGGTCCGCGGCCAAGAGGGTCGCCACCGATCCCATGGCCGCGGGCTGGGGCCGGTTCAGGGACATCAGCAGGGAAAACTGGCCGTTGGTCAGGCCCAGCGGGCGCAAGGCCTCGTCGAAGCGCCTCGCCAGCGCCCGCGCCGCCCGTTGCACATGCAGGCATAGGCAGACGTCGCGGACCCTCAAGGTGGTTTCGTAGGGAACCTCGGTCGTCATTGACATGTCTTATTATGTTGATATCAACGCTTTACGTCAATCGGAGCCTCGCCGTCCTTATGCGAGGCCGCCAGCGAGGAGCCCTCGGATGACCAAGCCCTGCAACTTCATCTGGTATGAGCTGATGACCAACGACGCCAAGGCGGCGGAGGCCTTCTATGGCAAGGTCGTGGGCTGGACCATGACCGGCTATGCCGGCGGCACGGACTACACCATCCTCAAGGTGGGCGACGCCGGCGTCGGCGGGATCATGGGCCTGACAGCCGAGATGAAGGCCAACGGCGCCCGGCCCGGCTGGGTCGGCTATGTCGGGGTGGACGACTGCGACGCCTACGCGGCCCGGCTGGCCGCGGCCGGCGGCAAGGTGCATCGCCCTCCCTCCGACATCCCCGACATCGGCCGCTTCGCCGTCGTGGCCGACCCCCAGGGCGCAGTGTTCATCCTGTTCACGCCGGCTGCCCGCCCGGCCCCGCCCTCCCCACCTCCCGCCGATGCAGTCGGCACGTTCGGCTGGCGCGAACTGATGGCCGGCGACATGCAGAGCGCCTTCGACTTCTACGCGGACCAGTTCGGCTGGACCAAGGTGACCGACCACGACATGGGCGAGCACGGCGCGTACCGACTCTTCGCCACCGGCGGGGCCGAGCCCGTGGGCGGGATGATGACCAAGCCGGCCTTCGTCGCCGCGCCTCCGCATTGGGCCTATTACATCCGGGTGGACGGCATCAAGGCGGCGGTCGAGCGCCTGACCGCCGGCGGCGGGAAGGTGATCAACGGCCCCATGGAGGTGCCGACCGGCGAGTGGATCGTCCAGGCGACCGACCCCGACGGCGCGTACTTCTGCCTGCTGAGCCGGGCCGCCTAGACCCGGCCGTGCAAAGGGGTCAGGTGCGCGCAGGGATCTCCAGCCCGCGCTGCACCGCCGGGCGCGCCAGGCCCCGCTCCAGCCAGGCGGCGACCTGTTTGAACTGGTCGAACCCGACCAGTTCGCCCGCGCCGTAGAAGCCGACCAGGTTGCGCACCCAGCCCAGATGGGTGATGTCGGCGATGGTGTAGTCGTCGCCCATGATCCATTGCCGGCCGTCGAGACGCGCTTCAAGAACCCCGAGCAGACGCCTGGATTCGTTACGGTAACGCTCCAAAGGTCGCTTGTCCTCGTAGGCCGCGCCGGCGAATTTGAAGAAGAAGCCGACCTGGCCGAACATCGGACCGACGTTGGCCATCTGGAACATCACCCATTGCAGCGTCTCGTAGCGCCGGGCCGGGTCGGCGGGGATCAGCTTGCCGGTCTTCTCGGCCAGGTAGACCAGGATCGCCCCGGATTCGAATAGGGCCAGGGGCTCGCCTCCCGGCCCGTCCGGATCGAGGATCGCGGGGATCTTGCCGTTGGGGTTCAGGGACAGGAACTCCGGCGTCCAGCTCTCGTCGGCATTGATCTTGACCGCGTGCGGCTCGTAAGGAAGCCCGACCTCCTCCAGCATGATCGAGACCTTCACCCCGTTGGGCGTCGGCCAGGAATAGAGCTGCAACCGGTCGGGATGCTCGGGCCGCCAACGGCTGGCGATCGGAAAGGCGGACAGGTCGGGCATCGACGAACTCCTGGGACGGGACGCCGGACCTAAGCCGTTGGGCCGGGATTGCAACCGTCCCTGCCACTGCCGCCGACGAAATCGCGAAGGTGGCGCGCCGGGGCGGGCGCCGTTAAAACCGCCGCCATGCTGCGCCTTTCCGAACTGAAGCTGCCCCTGGGCCATGCGCCCGAGGCGCTCGCCGCCGCTGTCTGCGAACGGCTGGGGATCGCGCCCGAGGACCTGATCGACCTCGCCGTCGCCCGCCGCGCCAACGACGCGCGCAAGCGGTCCGCCATCCTGATGGTCTATTCGGTGGACGTGACGGTGAGGGACGAAGCCGCGATCCTGGCCCGCTTCGCCGGCGACCGCCACGTGCAGCCCACCCCCGACGCCGACTACCGCTTCGTCGCTCGCGCGCCCGCGGTCCCGACCGGCCTCCGTCCGGTGGTTATCGGCTCCGGCCCCTGCGGCCTGTTCGCCGGCCTGGTTCTGGCCCAGATGGGGTTTCGCCCCGTCATCCTGGAGCGGGGCAAGGTGGTGCGCGAGCGGACCAAGGACACCTGGGGCCTGTGGCGGCGCGGCGAGCTGAATCCCGAGTCCAACGTCCAGTTCGGCGAGGGCGGCGCGGGCACCTTCTCCGACGGCAAACTGTACAGCCAGATCAAGGACCCCCGGCGTCTGGGCCGCAAGGTGCTGACCGAGTTCGTCGCCGCCGGCGCGCCGGCCGAGATCCTGACCGAGGCCCACCCGCACATCGGCACCTTCCGCCTCGTGGGCATGGTCGAGCATCTGCGCCGGACCATCGAGGACCTGGGCGGCGAATACCGCTTCGGCCAGCGGGTGCAGGACATCGACATCGAAACCGGAGCGGACGGGGTCCGGCGGGTGCGCGGCCTGCACCTTAGCGCCGGCGGCTACCTGGCGGCGGACCATGTGATCCTGGCCGTCGGGCACAGCGCCCGCGACACCTTCGAGATGCTGCACGGCCGCGGCGTGGAGATGCAGGCCAAGCCCTTTTCCATCGGGGTGCGGATCGAGCATCCCCAATCCTGGATCGACAAGGCCCGCTTCGGCGCCTGCGCCGGCCATCCGGATCTGGGGGCGGCGGCCTACACCCTGTCGCACCAGTGCAGCAACGGGCGCACGGTCTACAGCTTCTGCATGTGTCCCGGCGGTACGGTGGTGGCGGCGGCGTCCGAGCCCGGCCGGGTGGTCACCAACGGCATGAGCCAATATTCGCGCAACGAGCGCAACGCCAACTCCGGCCTGGTGGTGGGCGTCGAGCCTGCGCGCGACTATCCCGGCCATTCCCTGGCGGGCGTAGCGCTACAGCGGCGCTGGGAGGAAGCGGCCTTCGTCGCAGGGGGTTCAAGCTACGCCGCGCCGGGCCAGCGGGTCGGCGACTTCCTGGCCGGGCGCCCGTCCAGCGAGACCGGCGCGGTGGTCCCGTCATACCGGCCGGGGGTCACGCCCACCGACCTTGCCTGTTGCCTGCCCGATTTCGTGGTCGCGGCCCTGCGCGAGGCCCTGCCCGTGTTCGGCCGCCAGATCCCCGGCTACGACCACCCCGACGCCATGCTGACAGGGGTGGAGACCCGCACCTCGTCCCCCGTGCGCATCCCTCGGGGCAAGGACCTGCAGAGCCTCAACACCGTGGGGCTCTATCCCGCCGGCGAGGGCGCGGGCTATGCCGGGGGCATATTGTCGGCGGCGGTGGACGGGATTCGCGCAGCCGAGGCGGCGGCGCTCGCCCTGGTCGTGGCGGCGGACCAGCCGTAGCGGCTGCACCGCCGCTCGCGTCTCCAGGTCGAAGCCGGCCCCGCGCCAGGCGCTGACGCCGGTCCCGCCCGACCCTATCCCCCCAGCAGTTCGCTCAGTCGGCCGATGAAGGGCCCCAGCACCGGCAGGTGGTTTTCGGCGCTGCGGACGAAGCGCTCGTAGGCCGAGGTGAAGGCCTCGGTCCCCTCCACCGACTTCAGGTGCTCCATCTGGGCGATCAGGAGTTCGCGGTCCGCTTCGGAAGGAACGTTCTTCTCGATGGTCGCCCGCATGGCGTCGTAGGAAAAGCCGCCGGCGGCAGGGGTCTCGGCTGCGTTCTCGGTCAAGACGTCACCCTCGCTCTACGCGCCGAACCGGCCGCCTCGGCAGGATGCCACACCGCCCACCGCGCGGCCACCGTCGCGGGCCTCAAAGCGGAACCCCTTCAAGGCTCAGCTGTTCTTAAGGCATGACCACAGAGCCCAACCCAATCACCAATCCCGGCGGCGATGGCGAGGACATCGGCGCGACCGACGCGAGCCAGGGCCAGAAGACCGGCCACATCCGATGGGTGCTGATCATTGGGTTTGCGCTGGCGGTCGCCATCCTGGCCATCGTGTGGATGACCATGGGCGGCTTCCACTAGGCTTGTTGGCGACTGCGCATCGCCTTACCTCTCAGGGCATGAAACGCGAAAACAAGGCCAGGGAGGCGGTTCAGACCACCCGGCGCAAGAAGCTGGTCCTGATCGGCCTGGGCGCAGTGGCGTCGGCGATCCTGGCGCTGCTGTGGATCGCCGCCGAATAGACAATCAGTAGGGCGCCAGAGCCGAGATCTGATGGGCCTCGAGCCTGAAGCGGACCTTCTCCCCCACGCTCCTGCCGGCGAGGAGCTCCTGCTTGAGGACGGTGAACGGCATCGACCCCGCCGGCCAGTTCAGCAGGTCGACAGCCTCATAGGCGATGGTGACGCGGTTGGGCTCGGGTCCGAGGGCGGTGATCACCCCGACGATCTCGGCCTGGTCCACCGGAGGCAGCGGCTTGTCCGGCGGAGACACGGCCTTGGTCGTGGAGGGCGACGGAGCTCCGCCGCCACCGCCGCGACGGCCGCCGCCCCCTCCTCCGCCGCCGCCACCGCCGCGCTGGGCCTGGGCGGCCGTCGAGGCCATCAACACGATCGCCAGAATGGCCACGAAGCGCTTCGACATGGAACTGGACCCTGGGAGGATGGGCTCCCGCTTAAAGGGACCAATTGAGGCCGGCGAAGGACGGTTCGGTTTCAGGGCGGTGGCGGACGGCGCGCCTCAAGTCACCCGGATCACCGCGTCCATGTAGTTGTCGCCGCCCATGCCGGCGCGGCCGCCCTCGAAGATGCCGCGTTCGGCGATCCAGTCGCGGGACTGGCCGAAGGCCGCCTCGGTGTAGGGCTCGAACACGATCCGTTCCCCCGGCCCCCAGCGCCGGGTGTCCATCATCCCCTGGTACCGCTCCGGAAACTCGTTGCGGTAATAGTGGGTGTAGAGGTCGGGACGCAGGTCGATGTCGCCCTGGGCCCGCCTCAGGGCGCGGTAGAACCTGTTCAGGTCCTCCCCGGTCGGATTCCCGTTGACCATCGAGGCGATCATGAAGGTGGTGTCGATGATCTTCCGGAATCCCAGCTGCTCGGCCAGGTAATAGGGGCCGCTGAACAGGGCGCAGGCCTGGCTCTTGCCCTCGATCAGGTTGTCCAGCCGCTTGAACAGCATGCCCTCGGCGAAGGACAGGTTGATCTGGTCGGCCGGCAGATAGGCCTCCAGCGCCTGGACGGTGGAATAGTGGCTGCCCGACTGGAAGCCGACCGAGATCGGGACGCCGGCCAGGTCCTCCGGCCGCCTGACCGGCGAATCCGCCGGCACGAAGATGCCCGACGGCGCCACCGAATAAAGGTCGGCCCACAGCTTGCCGTGGCCGTTGGCGGCGGCGACGTTGACCGTCCAGTGACAGGCGCAGTTGACGTCGGCGCTGCGGCCCTCCTCGTAGGTCTGGTAAGCGCCGGCGGTCTTGCCCCCGCGGTCGTGGACCTTGCCGTCGGAGGAGCGGACCTCCTCGTGGAACACATAGTCCAGGCCTTCGTCGGCGAAGTAGCCCTTCTCCTCGGCGACCCATTCCTGCAGGCGGAAATGGGGTTGGATCACAAACGGCTGGTTGCCCATGGCGAATCTCCGGCGGCTAGGTCCCGGGGCGCGTTCAGCCCCCGGGTATGGAGACGGTATGGGCCGGCCCCACGGTCCCGCCCAGCCCCCTTAGGGCATAGCCAAAATTCCAAAATGGAATAATACGGGCAGATGGCCAGGGACGATGTCGACCTTCGCGACCTGAAGATCCTGCGGCTTCTGCTGGAGGTGGGCAGCCTGACCCAGGCGGCCCAGATCCTCGGCCTGGGCCAGCCGGCGGTATCCAAGGCCCTGGCGCGCCTGCGCGGCCATTTCGCCGACCCGCTGCTGGTCCGCGTCGGGGGCGCGATGCGCCCGACGCCGAGGGCCGCGGCCCTGCTGGCGCCGCTGAACGCCCTGCTCCTCGCCTCCCAGAGCCTGGACACCGCGGGCGAGGCGTTCGATCCGGCCACGGCCAGGCGGGAGTTCACCCTGCTGCTGACCGAGGTGGGGGCCATCCAGTTCGCCCCGCCGCTGGTGGGCCGGTTGCAGGCGGCCGGACCCGGCCTGGCCTTGAGGGTGCTGGCCCTGGACACCCGGTCCTTCGCCGCCCGGCTGGAGGCGGGCGAGGCCGACCTGGCCATCGGAGCCTTCCCGGAGGCCTCCGCTTCCTTGCGCCGCCAGCACCTGTACGACGACGGCTACCTGGGCGTCGCGCGCCGGAGCCACCCGCGCCTGGCCACCCTGGCGCAGCTTCCGACCTTCCTCGACGCGGCCCACGCCGCCGTCGCCGCCTCGGGCGCCGGCCACGCCCCGCACGGAGCCCTGGAACGGACCCTGGCCGCCGCCCTTCCTCCAGGGCGCGCCCGCCTGCGCGTCCCGAGCTTCCTGGCCGCCGCCTTCTCCGCCAGTCGCACCGACATGGTCGCCACCCTGCCGGCCCGTCTTGCCGAGGTCCTGGCCGAGGACCTCGGCCTCGCCACCTTTCCTCCGCCCCTGACCCTAAAGCCGATCCGCGTCGACCAGCTCTGGCACGAGCGCGCCCAGCACGATCAGGGGCACCGGTGGTTGCGCGGGGTGGTTAGGGGGCTGTTCGGGAGAGAGACGAAGCGCTCCCTCAGCGCGGCGGAGTCGCCAGCCACCAGGTGATGTAGGCATGGGTCTTCATCACGATCGGCGCGGGACCGGAAAAATAGAATTCGCTGCCGCCCAGCTTCTTCTGCTCGCGCCAGCGCAGGTCCCCGGTGTCGCCGGTGGCCAGGACATGGCGGAGCCTGGCCCGCCTGGTCTTGGGGACGAAAGAGACCGCGGTGATCTCGGACATGGCCTGCCTCCGACTTGCCCCCAAGCTTTGCCGCGATTCCAACCCCAGCCGAAGCGGCGCGCTGTCGCAGACCGGCGCGCCAGCCTCAGCCCTCGGCCATCCTCAGGATCGTCTTCCATTCGGCGTCGGCGACCGGCGAGACAGACAATCGTCCCTGTCTCAGCATGGCCATGCCGGCGAGGGCCGGCTCGGCTTTCATCTGCGCCAAGGCCACGGGGCGTTTCAGCGGCCGGACCGGGGCCAGCTCGACGGCGACGAAGCGGCCGGCCGGGTCGCTGGGATCGGGAAAGGCGGTGCGCACGACCTTGGCCACGCCGACCACCGCCAGGCCTTCCTGAGAGTGGTAGAACAGCACCTCGTCGCCTTCGCGCATCGCCTTCAGGTGCAGGGCGGCGGCGTTGTTGCGCACCCCGTCCCA
Source organism: Caulobacteraceae bacterium (assembly GCA_035493955.1). Lineage (GTDB taxonomy): Bacteria > Pseudomonadota > Alphaproteobacteria > Caulobacterales > Caulobacteraceae > NCED01. The sequence continues at coordinate 213,456 of DATJHI010000006.1, forward strand.
GACCGTGCGGCCGTCCCGCTCGAGGTCGGCGTAGGCATAGGTGTTCGGCTCCGACTTCACGAGCCAATGGGATGCGGTCATGGTCCCTGCCCTTTTCGCCTGTCGCCGCCTTCTACCTCAGGCGCGGACGGGCGTCCCCCCGTGTCCACTCAGGCGGCGTCGCGGAAATCGCCCATCTGGGCCTCGAGCGCCCGCCGGAAGGCCGGCCGCGCGGTGCAGCGCTCGACGTAGGCGACCAGACGGGGGTCGGCGACCAGCTCGGGCAGGATGCGCAGCACCGCCGTCATCATCAGGTCGCCGGCGGTGAAGCGCTCGCCGTCGAGATAGGGCTTGTCGCCGAGGGCCTTGGCGAGGGCGTCCAGGCGCCGAACGGCGAAATCGCGGGCGCCCTGCCGGCGCAGCTTGGCCCACTCCTGGTCGGCGTAGAACAAGTCGATCAGCGCCAGGTTCATGATGTGCGGCTCGATGGAGTTGAGCGCCGCGATCACCCATTGGGTGGCGCGAGCCCGCGCGCCCGGATCCTTGGGCAGCAGGGTTTCGCTGCGCTCGCCGATGTACAGGACGATCGCGCCGCTCTCGAACAGCACCTGGCCGTCCTCTTCGAAGATCGGCACCTGGCCGAACGGCTGGAGGGCCCGGTACTCGGGCTTGTCCTGGTCGCCCTGTTCCAGCAGGCGGGTCCGGTACGGCAGGCCGGCTTCCTCCAGCGCCCAGCGCACCCGAAGGTCGCGCACCTGGCCCTGAGCGAACGGCGGAACCCAGCGGAAGGCGGAAATGGTGATCATGGGAAGGCTCCTTGGCGATGGCGTCGAAGACCTGGTCCCCGAGCGGCTCGGCGGAATAGGCCTCGCTCTAGGACGAACCAGGGCGCCGCGAACCGACAAGGGGAAGAAAGAAAACGAAACGGCGAGGCCGTGGACAAGCCCTGACGCGACCTCAGCCGGTGGGCGCCTCAGTCCGTCAGTTTCAGTCCATGGTCGGCGAAATACTGGTCGAGAACGCCCGAAGACGCGGCGTCGGCGGCGAGCGCCACATAGGTGTCGGGCCTGAGGAGATAGAGTCCGTCCCGCGCCAACCCGGCGGCCCCGTGCTCCGGGCCCCAGCCGAAGACGTGCAAGGGAAGGCCCCGGCCTTCGCACCAGGCCGTGAGTTCCGCCCCGGCCTGGCCATAGACATGCGCCTGCCAGGTCATGGCCGAAAGGGAGTCGAAATTGTCCTCGTCCCCCGCCCGCACCCAGGGAAGCCGGTCGCCGCCGTGCACCTTGCCGGCCGCGCCCCGGCTGAGCGGACCGTTCCGATAGTTGAGCGTGATCTGGGCCACGGTCCGGAACAGGAACTCCCGGACGCCCTCGATGGCGACGACCCTCGGCAGCACCACCGGGGCGATGCGTGTGCGAACCAGGTCGGCGAGCGGCCCGTCGGCGCTGACGAAGCTGAAGGCGCGGTCGGTGGTCGCCACCAGGCGCCGGGCGAAGCCGATGCGTTCGACCTCATAGCTGTCCAGCAGGCTGTCCGGGGCGCGGCCGCCGCGCACCGCCGCCAGCTTCCAGGCGAGGTTGATGGCGTCGCCGATGCCGGTGTTCATGCCCTGGCCGCCGGCCGGACTGTGGATGTGGGCGGCGTCGCCGAGCAGGAAGGCCCGGCCCTTGCGGAAGTGATCCGTCACCCGGTGGTGCACGTGATAGGTCGAGAACCAATTGACCTTTTGCACCTCGAGCTTGAGGTGGTTGATCGCGCGATCGCTGATGTCCTCGAATTTGAGCTGATCCCCACGGTCGGCCCGGTCGTCCCGAACGGTCCCGATCAGGCGGGCCCGTCCCTCCCCCGCCAAGGGGAACACGGCCAGGAAGTCGGCCTCGTCCAGGTCCACGTGAAGCTCGCCGTCGACCGCCGGCCCGGCCGCTTCGACGTCGGCGACATAGAAAAGCTGTCGATAGGTTCCGCCTGGAAAGCCCGCGCCGATGGTCTCGCGGACGAGCGAGCGGGCGCCGTCGCAGCCGGCGATGTAGTCGGCCTCGCATTCGACGTCCCCGCCGTCCGGCCCGCGCAGCCGCGCCACGACCCGATCGCCCGTATCGGCGAAGCCGGCGAGTTCGGTCCGGCGTTCGACCGCGACGCCGAAATCCTCCAGCCTCTCGATCAACAGCCGCTCATGCTCGTCCTGAGGGTAGATGTGGAGGAAGGAATAGGGAGTCAGGTCGGCCCCGACGGTTTCGAACGGCAGGCGCGCCTGGTGCTCGCCGCGAACCCACAGATTGACGCCCGGAACCTTGTGACCTCGCGCCAGCACGGCGTCGGTGAGGTCGAGCTGACGGTAGAGTTCGAGCGTCCGGGCCTGGACGGCCAAGGCCCGCGAGGTCGTGCCCGGCCCGGCCGTCTTGTCGACGATGCGCACCTTCACGCCAAGCTTGGCGAGCCAGAGCGCCAGGACCAGACCCGTGGGACCGGCCCCGACGATCAGCACCTCGGTTCGCGTCATGTCATCCTCCGGTCGTTCGGCCGGCGGGCCGACCTTTCGAGGGTCGCCTAAGGATCGGCGGGCGTCGACCTCCGTCTTTCACCTGGGAAACGCGCATCGCCCTCGATCGAGCCGAGGGCTGCTTCTGCGTACCGGCAAGGAACGTTGCAGGGCGCCGCTCACCTTCCGGCTTGCCTGATGCATATCTCGGGAGTTATACGTCAATCCATAGCCAATGAGTTATAGATTTCGGATGCCGAACGCTCACGATGCGATCTTCAAAACCCTCGCCGATCCGACCCGGCGGGCGATCTTCGAGCGCCTGTGCCGTGAAGGAGAACAGACGGTCGGGGCCCTGACGGCCCAATCGGGGGTCTCGCAGCCGGCGGTGTCGAAGCATCTCGGCCTTCTGAAACAGGCCGGACTGGTGCGCGACCGCCATGAAGGTCGCCAGACCCACTATAGCGCCCAGCTCGACGCCCTGGCCCCCCTGACGGACTGGACAAGCCAGATGGCCGGGTTCTGGCGGAGCCGGTTCGACCATCTCGAAGACCTGCTGAAAAGGATGGACCAATGACCGAAACCTCGACCGAAACCCTCAGCGTCGTCATCGAACGCGAGGTCGCCTTTCCGCCGGAGAAGATCTGGCGCGCGCTCACCCAACCACACCTGATCGAGGAGTGGCTGATGAAGAACGACTTCAAGCCTGTCGTGGACCACCGTTTCAATTTTCGCGGCGACTGGGGCGCCGTCGACTGTCGGGTCGTGACGGTCGAGCCGAACAGAACCCTGGCCTACACGTGGGACGCCATGGGTCTCAAGAGTGTCGTCACCTGGACCCTCACCCCGACCAGCGCGGGGACCCATCTGCGCATGGAGCAGGCCGGCTTCCGACCGGACCAGCAGCAGGCCTACCAGGGCGCCCAGTACGGGTGGCAGAAGTTCCTCGCCGCCCTGGAGCAGGTGGTGACGCGGACGGAGTGAAGTCCGCTGACGCAAACCGAAATCGTTCCTGCCGGAGCGTCGCGAGGCTGGCGCTCCGGCGCAGCCCGCGACTTAGAGCGGACGGCTCGCAGTCGGGCTCACCGACAGGAAGTGGACGCTGAACAGGCGTTCGGGGTCGGTCCAGGCAGCCTGCCACTCGAAGCCAGAGCCGCGGGCGAGGGCCGCGAACTCCTCGACGTCGTATTTGTGGGAGTTCTCCACGTGGAGGCGCTCGTCGGGCGAGAACCGGAACTGGCGTCCGGCGACGGTGACCACCTGGGACCGGCGGCTGACCAGGTGGATTTCCACGCGCCCAGGGTCCGGAACCCAGCGCGCATGGTGGCGAAATCCTTCCAGATCGAAGTCGGCGCCGAGTTCGCGGTTCGCCCGGGCCAGGATGTTCAGGCTGAACGCGGCGGTCACGCCCGCGGCGTCGTCATAGGCGCGCTCCAGCACCTCTTCAGGCTTCCTCAGATCGACGCCGACGATCAGTCCGCCCCCGGGTCCCAGCCGCTGAGCCCAGACGGCAAGGAAATCGCGCGCTTCCTCGCGTTCGAAGTTGCCGATGGTGGAGCCAGGAAAGAAGCCGACCCTGCGGCCGCCGGGCGCCGAGGGTAGGACGAAGGCGGTGGTGTAGTCCGCCCAGACCGCGTGGACGGTCAGGTTCGGCCACTCGGCGGCGACGCTCCGGGCCGCCAGGTCCAGCGGTTCGCGAGAGATATCCACGGGAATATAGGCTGCCGGGCGGTCCATCACGGCGAGCAGCAGACGCACCTTGTGCCCGGAACCGGATCCCAGCTCGACGAGCCGCGCGTCCGGTCCGATCAGGCCGGCGATCTCCTCGGCGTGCCGCTCCAATATCCGCAGCTCCGTGCGGGTCGGATAGTATTCCGGCTGTTCACAGATCAGATCGAACAGTCGGGACCCGCGGGCGTCGTACAGAAAGCGGCACGGCAAGGCCTTCTCGGGTCGCGACAATCCGGCGAGGGTGGCGGCGAGGAAGCTGTCGCTGCCCCCGGCGTCGCCATGGAGCACCGGTCCAGGGGGCTCGGAGGGGACAAAGCGCTCAAACATCGTCTGCAAGGCGCACTCCCGAGAATGGCCAGCGCGCCGCCGGCGGGAAAAAATTGCGGTAGCTGGGCCGGGAATGGTCCGGCGGGGTGACGCAGGCGCTGCCCCGCAACACCATCTGGCCCGACATGAACTTGCCGTTGTACTCGCCGAGAGCGCCGGATTCTGGGCGAAACCGAGGATAGGGCACGTAGGGGCTCGAGCTCCACTGCCAGGTCTCGCCGAACATCTGCCGAAGGCGAGGCTCGCGGCCGGGGGAGCTCGGATGCAACCCGTCCGAGAAGCCCACGGCGCAGCCGGCGGCGGCGACCTCCCATTCCGCCTCCGTCGGCAGGCGCGCGCCGCGCCAGCGGGCAAAGGCGTCCGCCTCATAGTAGCTGATGTGGCAGACCGGCTCGTTCGCCTCGAGGGGACGCCAGCCGTACAGGGTGAAGACCGACCAGCGCCTTCCCTCCTCCTCCGCCCAATAGAGCGGCGCGCGCCAGCCCTCGCGCTGCACGGCGGCCCAACCGTCGGACAGCCAGAGTTCCGGCCGGGAATATCCGTCGTCCGCCATGAACTCGAGCCACTCGCCGCACGTGGCGAGCCGGTCCATGAGGCGGAACGGCTCGAGCCAGACCTTGTGCCGGGGGGTCTCGTTGTCGAACGCGAACGCCTCGCCGTCCGCGCCGATCTCGACCAGCCCGCCGGCGAAGGCGACCCACTCGGGTCCGCGGGCGGTTTCGGCCGGCCGGGGGGGAGCGGGGGCATAGGCGGGCCCCAGGGGGTTGGAGAAGAAGACGTGCTTGATGTCCATGAGGATCAGCTCCTGATGCTGCTCCTCGTGATTGAGGCCGATGGTGATCAGCCTCGCGATGCGCGGCCAGGCGTCCTCGTCCGCGGTGGAGATAAGGCGGCGCATCCCGGCGTCGACATGGGCGCGGTAGGCGTAGACCTCTTCGGAGGATGGGCGGGACAGGAGACCGCGCTGGGCGCGCGGATGCTGGGCGCCGACGGTGTCGTAGTAGGAGTTGTACAGGTAGCCGAACCGCTCATCGAACGGCGCGCATCCGGCCGGGACCAGCAGGAAGGTCTCGAAGAACCAGGTGGTGTGCGCCAGATGCCATTTCGTCGGGCTGGCGTCGGGCATCGACTGGATCTGCCGGTCCTCAACGGTAAGAGGACCCGCAAGCTCCAGGGTGCGGGTGCGGACGGCCTGGTAGCGCACGATGCAGGCTTCGCGCATGTCCAATCCGGCGTCTTGCATGCCGGAGTCGGCTGCGGACACGCTTATACCCATGGCCAAGCCCCCATACGCGAGCCTTAAAACGGAGTGTCGTGGTTTTTGTTTCCGCGGGGCGGCCGCCCCCTCACGATCCCCTCGGCGGCGCTCTGTCTACGCTCCCGTCCACATCGTCAAAAACCCCCGCAACCCACTATTTTTCCTATCGGTTTTACCTCTATTCCCACTCGATCGTGCCGGGAGGTTTGGAGGTCACGTCGTAGACTACGCGGTTGACGCCCTTGACCTCGTTGACGATGCGGGTGGCGGCGCGGCCCAGGACGTCCCAGGGGAACTCGAAGATGTCGGCGGTCATGCCGTCGGTGGAGGTGACGGCGCGCAGGGCGCAGACCTCGTCATAGGTGCGGGCGTCGCCCATCACCCCGACGGTGCGCACCGGCAGCAGCACCGCGAAGGCCTGCCAGATCACGTCGTAGAGGCCGGCCTTCCTGATCTCGTCCAGCCAGATCAGATCAGCCTTCTGCAGGATCGCCACCCGTTCGGCGGTGACTTCGCCCGGGATGCGGATGGCCAGGCCCGGTCCCGGGAAGGGATGGCGGCCGACGAAGGCGGCGGGCAGGCCGAGCTCGCGCCCCAAAGCCCGCACCTCGTCCTTGAACAGTTCACGCAGGGGCTCGACCAGCTTCAGCTTCATGAAGTCGGGCAGGCCGCCGACGTTGTGGTGGCTCTTGATCACATGACTCGGCCCGCCCTTGGTGGAGGGGCTTTCGATCACGTCGGGATAGAGGGTCCCCTGGGCCAGGAAGGCCGCGCCCTCGACCTTGGCGGCCTCGGCGTCGAACACCTCGATGAACACCCGGCCGATGATCTTGCGCTTGGTCTCAGGGTCGGAGACGCCCTTCAAGGGACCCAAAAAGCGGTCGCGGGCGTCCACGTGGACCAGGGGGATGTTGTAGTGGTTACGGAACAGGGAGACGACCTCGTCCGCCTCCCCCGACCGCATCAGGCCGGTATCGACGAAGACGCAGGTCAGTTGGTCGCCGATGGCCTCGTGGATCAGCACCGCCGCCACCGAGCTGTCGACCCCGCCCGACAGACCGCAGATGACTCGCCCCGTCCCGACCTGGGCGCGGATCTTCGCCACCTGCTCGTCCTTGAACGAGGCCATGGTCCAGTCGCCCTTGAAGCCGGCGATCCCGCGCGTAAAGTTGCGCAGCATCAGGGCGCCGCGGGGGGTGTGGGCCACCTCGGGGTGGAACTGCACGCCGTAGATGCGGCGGCCCTCGTCGGCGATGACGGCGTAGGGCGCGCCGGGCGAAACCGCGACGGGGTGGAAGCCCTCGGGGATGGCGGTGATGGAATCGCCGTGGCTCATCCACACCGTTTCGCGGTGGCCGATGTCGCCCAGGCCCCGGAGCAGCGGCGACTCCGCCACGATCTCGATCTCGGCCCGGCCGAACTCGGCGCCGCCCCCGTGGCCGGCTTCGACCTTGCCCCCCAACTGCTCGCACAGGGTCATCTCGCCGTAGCAGATGCCCAGGATCGGCACGCCCATGTCGAACAGGCCCTGCGGCGCGCGCGGGCTTCCCGCGGCGGGGACGCTTTCGGGCCCGCCGGACAGCACCACCGCGGTCGGGGCGAAGGCGGCGACGAACCCCTCGTCCACCTTGTCCCACGGATGGATCTCGCAATAGACCCCGTCCTCGCGCACCCGGCGGGCGATCAGCTGGGTGACCTGGCTGCCGTAGTCGACGATCAGCAGGCGCTGGTGGTGGGTCTCCGTCATGCGCTCTCAAGACCTTTCGAACAGGGCGATAAAGAAGCCGTCCGTGCCGGTGCGGTGCGGCGTCAGTTGAACCGTATGGCCACCCTCGGCCAGCTCCGCAAGCCGGGCGCGGCCCGCCTCGGTGAGGTCCGGCGTCGCGGCGGCGGCGGCGATGGAGACCGGGCGGAACTCGGGCCGGGCGGCGGCGAAGGCTTCGGCCACCGCGTCGTTCTCGTCCGAGAGGATCGAGCAGGTGACATAGGCCAGGCGCCCGCCCGGTTTCACCAGGCCGCTGGCGCGGGTCAGGATGGCCAGCTGCAGGGCGGCCAGGCGCGCGACGTCGTCGGGCGTGAGGCGCCAGGCCCCCTCGGGGCGTCGCCGCCAGGTGCCGGAGCCGGAGCACGGCGCGTCGACCAGAACGAGGTCGGCGAGGCCGGCCAGGTCCTCGGTCCCCTGCCCGTCCTGACCGGTCAGGCGCAGCTCGGCCTTGGCCCCAGCCCGTTTGAGACGCTCGGGAATGGCGTCCAGCCGCCGTTTGTTGACGTCGCAGGCGACCAGTCGCCCCTTGTCCCCGGACGGCGGGCGGGGAACCTGATCCTCCTCGTCGTCCTGTAGGGATTGCCTCTGCATCTGCGCCGCCAGGGCCAGGGTCTTGCCCCCGCCGCCGGCGCAATAGTCGACCACCAGCCAGCCGGGCCTGGCCCCGGCCAGGGCGGCGGCGATCTGGCTGCCCTCGTCCTGCACCTCGATCCAGCCGGTGGTGTAGGGGCGGGTCTTCTGGATGTCGGCGGCGAACTGGGGCGGCAGGCGAAGGCCCCGGGCCGACAGGGGCGATGGCTCGGCGTCGATGATCCCGTCGCGCTCAAGCAGGTTCAGGGCGCCCCTGAGCCCGCCGGCCAGACCGTTGACCCGCAGGTCCACCGGCGCCCGCGGCTGCACCAGGGCCTTGGCCTCCGCCATCCAGGTCTCGCCGAAGCGGGCCTCCAGGGCCCTCGCGATGAATTCCGGCACCCCGGCGGCCACCTCCGGCGGCGGCGCATCGGGCTCCACGTCCAGGCGCTTGCGCTCGGCCGAGGTCAGGGGCGGCGGCGCGTGGCCCTCGCCCGAGAACAGGGTGTCGATGTCCTCGACGGGCAATCGGTCGAGCTGGCGCAGGGCCCCCAGCACCAGGGCGCGGCCGTCCGGCGCCCCCATGGCCCAGGCGAGCTGGGCGCGGGCGCGCAGGCACTGGTAGGTGCGCTCGGCGATGGCCCGGCGGTCGCCGGACCCGGCGAACCGGTGCTTCTTGCCCCAGGCCTTCAGCACCTGGTCGGCGGGCGCCTTCTGGGCGGAGACGTCGTCCAGGACCTCGATGGCGGCGGCCAGCCGCGCGGAAGGGGTCACGCGATCCCGATCAGGCGCGCCAGAATGAGCAGGAGCCCGACCAGGGCCACGCCCCAGGCGATGGACCGGACGACGGGGACGCCGAGGGCGTAGAGCGGCACATAGACGAGGCGCCCGGCCAGATAGAGCCCCGCCCCAAGGGTGGTCTGTCCGCCCTCCTTGCCGGCCACGTGGGCCATCAGCACCGCGGCGATGAACAGGGGCAGGGTCTCGAACAGATTGGCCTGGGCCCGCACCAGCCGGCCCGCCACCGGGTTCAGCGGCGGCAGGACCTCGTCGCGAGGACCGGTGTTCCAAGCCGCCCCGTACTGCCGCGTCCGCGCGCCGGCGGCGGCGAAGATCTGGACGAGGGCCAGGACCAGCGTCCAGGTCAGCAGCGTCAGTTCGGGGGTCATGATGTTTTCCTTTATCGCCTTCCTTCCGAACCGTTCCCACGGCGACGGGGGGCTCTCCTATCCCGTGGTCGGGTAGTTCGGCGCCTCGCGGGTGATCATGACGTCGTGGACATGGCTCTCCCGCAGGCCTGCGCCGGTGATGCGGATGAAGCGGGCCCTGGACTGGAATTCGGCGATGTCGGGGGCGCCGACATAGCCCATGGCGGCGCGCAGCCCGCCCACCAACTGGTGCAGGATCGCACCGATCGGTCCCTTGAACGGAACCTGGCCCTCGATGCCCTCGGGCACCAGCTTGAGGGTGTCGGCCACCTCCTTCTGGAAGTAGCGGTCGGCAGACCCCTGCTGCATGGCCCCCACCGAACCCATGCCGCGGTAGGCCTTGTAGGAGCGGCCCTGGTACAGGAACACCTCCCCGGGCGCCTCCTCGGTGCCGGCGAACATCGAGCCCATCATGGCCACGCTGGCCCCGGCGGCGATGGCCTTGGCCAGGTCGCCGGAGAACTGGATGCCCCCGTCGGCGATGATTGGCGTCCCGCTGTCGCGGGCGGCGCGGACGGCCTCGCCGATGGCGGTGAGCTGGGGGACGCCGACGCCGGCGACGATGCGGGTGGTGCAGATCGAGCCCGGGCCGATGCCGACCTTGATGGCGTCGGCGCCGGCGTCGATCAGGGTTCTGGCCCCATCGTAGGTGGCGACATTGCCGGCGATGACCTGGACGCGGTTGCTTTCGCGCTTCAGCCGCTCGACGGCGCGGGAGACCTGGCCCGAATGGCCGTGGGCGGTGTCGATCACCACCACGTCCACGCCGGCCTCGACCAGGGCCATGGAGCGCTCGAACCCGGCGTCGCCGACGGTCGAGGCGGCCCCGACGCGCAGGCGTCCACGGTCGTCCTTGGCGGCCAGGGGATAGGCCTCAGCCTTCTCCATGTCCTTGACGGTGACCAGGCCGACGGCGCGGTAGGCGTCGTCGACCACGATCAGCCGCTCGATGCGGCGGTGCTGCAGCAGGGAGCGGGCCTCGGCCTGGGTCACGCCTTCGCGCACCGTCGCCAGTTCGCCGCGGGTCATCAGGGCCGAGGCCGGGGTCTCCGGATCGGTCTCGAAGCGCACGTCGCGGTTGGTCAGGATGCCGACCAGCTTGCCGGTGCCGCGCTCGACCACCGGGAAACCGGAGATGTTGCGCTGGGCCTTGATCTGGCGGACCTCGGCCAGCTTGGTGTCCGGGTGGATGGTGATCGGATTGATCACCATGCCGCTCTCGTAACGCTTCACTTCGCGAACCTGGTCGGCCTGCTGCTCCACCGTCAGGTTGCGGTGGACCACGCCGAGTCCCCCCGCCTGAGCCAGGGCGATCGCGAGCCTGGACTCGGTGACGGTGTCCATCGCCGAGGACAGGATCGGGATGTTCAGACCGATCTCACGCGTCAGCCGCGTCGAGGTGTCCACCTGGGTCGGCATGACCTCGGACGGACCGGGTTCGAGCAAAACGTCGTCGAAGGTGAGCCCTTCGCGAATCTCCATCAGGAGCCTCCATTTTGCGGGGGCGGTATACCGACGGATGGGAGCGAGGGGAAGGGTCTTGCAGCCCCTGCACGCGATGAGCAACCCGCCTCAGCGATCTTCCGGCGCGACCGCCGCGACCGCCAGGGTCCCGCGCGCCGCCTGGATCGAGGCCAGGGCGACATCCGCGTCCGTCTCCGGCGCCAGCCGGACCTGGAACTCCATGCCGCCGGCCTCGGTGGGGAAGAAGGCCTCCACCGCATAGCCGAACCATCCCAGGGCCAGCATCCCCTCCAGGGTGTCGAGGAAGGAGGCCGGGGTGAACACCCAGCAGTGGCTGTCGACGTAACGGCCGTCCGCCATCATCGCCTGCACGGTGGCGAAGGTGGTGTGGAGTTTGGCCGGGACCGGCTTCAGGGTCCGCGTCCGGTCGGCGGCCCAGGCTTCGGCGGCGGCGTTGGGCCGGGTCAGGGCGTAGCTGTCGAACACCTGGCGGATCGACGGGCGGCGGTAGCCCAGCAGGTGCGCCTCCACCACCTCGCCCAGGGTGCTGGTCGGGCGCAGGAGGTCGAAGGTGAAGCGGCGGTCGGGCACCGCCAGGCCCAGCACGCCGCCAGGCTTCAGCACCTCGCGGATCTCGGCCAACCAGCCGGCCAGGTCCGGGGCGTGCTCGATCACATGGCTGGCCACCACATAGTCGACCGGTCCGGGGACCACGTCGGCCAGGCGCCGGTCGCCCCAGGCGACGTCCACCTCGTGCATGTCGCAGGCCGCCACCATGGTCTTGGTCCAGGCCGCGCGTATCTCCTCGGTGGTGGCGTAATCGACATAGAGGACGTCGCCCGCGCCCTTGGCCACCAGCGGCGCATGGCATGGCCCGATCTCCAGGCCCTTGAGCGCGGCCGGATCGCGGTCCCCGAGCAGGCGGACGAGCCGTTCCATCGGTTCAGCCGCGCGGCCTCAGGCCCGTGGCCACCAGATAGACCTCCGAGCTCTGCTGGCGGCTGGCCTTGGGCTTGACGTGCTTGACCTCGGTGAAGGCGGCTTTGAGGGTCCGCAGCACCTCGGCGGTCTCGCCTCCCTGGAAGGCCTTGGTGATGAAGGTTCCGCCGGGCTTCAGCACCTCGATGGCGAAGTCGGCCGCCGCCTCGATCAGCATGACGATGCGCAGGTGGTCGGTCTGGCGGTGGCCGACGGTGTTGGGAGCCATGTCCGACATGACGATGTCGGGGGGCCCGCCCAGAGCCTCGATCAGGCGCGGCCCCATGTTCGGATCGGTGAAGTCGCCGAGCAGGATCTCCACCCCGGAAACCGGATCCACCTCCAAAAGGTCCACCCCGACCACGGCGGCCGCTCCGCGCTGGACCGCCACCTGCAGCCATCCCCCCGGCGCGCAGCCCAGGTCGACGATGCGGGCTCCCCGGCGGATCAGGTGATAGCGGTCGTCGATCTCAGACAGCTTGAAGGCGGCGCGGCTGCGATAGCCCTTGGCCTTGGCCGCCTTGACGTAGGGATCGTTGAGCTGGCGCTCCAGCCACTGCTGGGACGACAGGGTGCGGTCCTCGGCGGTCTTCAGCCGCTGGCCCATGCTGCGTCCGGCCTCCTCGCCGCCAGTGGGGCGGCGGACCATGCGGCGGCGGGGTTCTTCGTCGCTCATTCGGCGGCCTGGATCTGACGGGTTGCGGCGCGAGAGCCGCCGCCGCGACGGCGACGCCTGGAGCCGCGCCCGTTCCGCTCGGCCATCAGGGTGAGCAGCAGGCCCTCGCGCAGACCGCGATCGGCCACCCGCACGCGCGAACAGGGCCAGAGCTCCTGCACCGCCTGCAGGATGGCGGCCCCTGCCAGCACCAGGTCGGCCCGCTCGGGACCGATGCAGGGCTCGGCCGCCCGGCCCGCCGCGGTCAGGGTCAAAAGGTGGTCGGCGGCGGCCTCGCAGTCGGCGCGACCCAGCCACAGGCCGTCTATGCGCGACCGCTCATAACGCTTCAGCCCCAGATGCATGCCCGCCAGGCTGGTGATCGCCCCGGAAGTGCCGACCAGATGGGCGCGGCCCTCGGCGAAGGCCGGGCGGAAGGAATCGGCGCGGTCGAAGGGCTCGATATGTTCGCGCACGTGATCGACCATGGCCCGGAACCAGGCCGCGTCGGGGACGCTCGCCTCCGGGAAGCGTTCGGCCAGGGTGACCACGCCGAGGGGGATGGACAGCCAGGCCCGGATCGGCAGCCGGTGCGGCGGGGTGGGCCTGGGACCCGGATCCAGGCTGGCGTCGCGCAGGTCGACCCAGGACAGCTCCGTCGAGCCGCCGCCCACGTCCACCACCAGGGCGGCGTCGGCGGCGCGATCCAGCAGGGTGACGCAGCCGGCCACCGACAGCTGGGCCTCCTCCCGCGGACTGATGATCCGCAGTTTCAGCCCGGTCTCGGCCTCGACCTTCTCGACGAACTCGGCCCCGTTCTCGGCCGAGCGGCAGGCCTGGGTGGCCACCGCCCGCACCCGCAGGGCCCGGCGGCGCTGGATCTTCTCGGCGCAGATCTTCAGGGCGGCCAGAGTCCGGTCCATGGCCGCCGGATCGAGCCGGCCGGTCCGCGACAGGCCATCGCCCAAACGGACGATACGCGAAAAGGCCTCGACCACGCGGAAGCCTTGGCCGGAGGGGCTGGCGATAAGCAGGCGGCAATTGTTGGTGCCGAGATCGAGGGCGGCGTAGCAGGGGGAGGGCCCCTCCCCCCGCGGCTCCCCTTGGGCGCAACCCGGCCGAAGGCGGTCGGGCGGCGGCGCCTGCGTCTCGCTCATGGACCCCCGCTCCTGCAGGCGCCTGGAAAAGCAGCGAACGGCCGCCTTCTACGCTCAGGTTTCACATCCAAGGGTAGCAAGCCGATTCCAGCTTGCGAACCCCGCTTCGATCAAGCTGTCCGGACTGCGACCATGCTGTTCATCGCCGGATCAGCTGGGATAGGGCATTCTGGTGCTTGTCATGGACATGCGACTCGCCAAGTTCTGCATCGGCCAAGTGGTCAAGCACCGGCTGTTCCCGTTCCGGGGCGTGATCTTCGACGTCGACCCGGAGTTCTCCAACACCGAGGAATGGTGGGCCTCGATCCCGGAAGAGGTCCGCCCCCGGCGCGACCAGCCGTTCTACCATCTGCTCGCCGAGAACGATCGCAGCTGCTACGTCGCCTATGTCTCGGAGCAGAACCTCTTGCCCGACGAGACCGGCCAGCCGGTCGGCCATCCCCAGGCCGCGCAGATGTTCGACGCCTTCCAGAACGGCGCCTACCGCCTGAAGCCGCAAATCAGCCACTGAGACCTGCGCGGCGGAGCTAAGATACCTCGTCAAGCAGCGAGGCGGCGGCGATCACCGTACAATATTCGCCGTCCAGGTTGGCGAGCGACATGGCGTGCACCTCCTCAGCGCTCCTTGCCGTGCCGTCCCAATCAATTCGGCCGAAGGTAAAGCAACCGTCCGCGACCAGATAGGTGGAGAACCCGAGGTTGCCCGCCATCCGGACGGTGGACTCAACCGAGTTGTTGGTGACGACCCCGACGACGACAAGGGCGCCATGACCAGCTGTCCGAAGCCGGCTCTCGAGTTCGGTGCCGATGAAAGCACTATTGGTGCGTTTCGGAATGATCGGTTCGCCGGGCAGCGGCGCGACCTCCGGCTTGAAATCGTTTCCGGATTGACCGGGACGGTAGTGGGATCGCGGTTCGGTGGAATCGTGCCGAACATGCCAGATCGGCCATCCCATTCGCCGCCAGCGGGCCAGCAACAGCGCGATCCTTTGCTCAGCGGAGGGATTGTTGCGCATCCCCCAGCTTGGGTGATCGATCGCCTTTTGGACGTCGATGACCAGAAGAACGGATCCGGGCGGAGGGCCTGGGGCGCGCACTTGGCAAGCTTCGCCGCAAAGAGCGCCCTTCACAAGCAGGACGTAAGCGCGGGCCGCCTAGCGCGTCCTCAGTAATTATGTCGGAACCGGACCGACAGCCCCGCTTCCCCTTGCGTCCCCACGGTGGAGACGATGGAGAAGTTGTGACGCACGCGCCACTCCAGCTGGGCCGAGGAGACCGCCGCGGCGGTGCGGCTGGCGGCCTGGGTGGAGGAGGTGGTGCGCCCGGCGCCGCCGGTGATCACCAGATAGAGGTCGCGGGTCAGGTACTTGCCTCCTGAGATCGTGGTCGCCGACCCGGCCGATCCGCCGCTCACCGCCAGGCTGTCCAGGCGGGCGAACTGGCGCAGGTTGCCCAGCACGTCCAGCCCGCCGCCGGTGGCGAGGCCGGAAATCGCCGAGGCGAGTTGGGCCGCCTCCAGCGGGGTCAGTTGCGAAGCCGAGCGGCCGAACAGCACCTGCGACAACACCTCGTCCTGGGGCAGCACCGGCGTGGACGAGAGCGCGATCTCCGGGCGGGCGGCGGTGCCGGTTATGCGGACGATGGCGTGCAGGGTCGGATCGTCCCGGGACGCGGTGAGGTCGAGGCGGATCTGCTCAGGATGCGATCCCAGCCGGATCGAGCCGCTCTCGTCAAACTCGAAGCGCTTGCCGGCGAACTGGTACTCGCCGCGCACGACGCGGGCGACTCCGGTCAGTTCCGGCGCCGCGGTGGTGCCGACGACGTGGGCGTCCACCGACATCTCCGCATCGAGGCCGTTGCCCTTGATGAACACCCCGCGGGCGGCCTTGATGGTCACGTCGAGAAGGATCTGCGGACCTCCGGGATCGCGGCGGGTCAGGTCGGCCTTGCCGTCCTCGCCCAGGCGGTTGATCTCCACCACCTCCAGCGGCACCACCCCGGTCGGAACCGGGGGCTTGGCGGTGATGTCCGCGCGGTCGATGGTCAGGGCCCCGGCGAGGCGGGCCTTGCCGGCGGCGTCGCGGGTGACCGTGACCTGGCCCGAGGCGCTGGCGCGGGCGAGATCGTTGTCGAGCAGGCGGAACCTCTGCAGCGCCAGGCTGAAGGTGGACGCGCCGTCGTCGGCCAGGCTGACCTTGCCGGACCCCGAGAGCCGGCCGCCCTGGCCGTCGTCCCCGGCGAAGCGCTGGATGTTCATCCCGGCCCGGTCGAAGCTGGCCTGGGCGGCGAGGTTCCTCAGGTCGAGGCCCGTGCCCACGTCCTGGAACCGCCCCCCCTCGATCGAGGCCTGTCCCGTGGGCCGCAGGCTATTCAGGTCCCCGGCCAAGGTCGCGTGGACGGCGCCGCGGCCCGACAGGGTGCGGGCGCTGCCGGCGAACAGGTCCCATAGGGGCCTCAGCTCCCCCTCCGCGTCGAAGGCGCCGGCGACCGGACGGTCGCGCACCAGGGCGACACGGAAGGGCGCGGCGCTCGCTGCGGCCGGAACGTCGAGGTCCAGCTTGGCGGCCAGGCCCTGCGGGTTGGCGGCGGTGGCGGCGATCTTGACCCGGTCGCCGGCAAGGTCGGCGTGGACCTTGGCCGACAGGGCCACGTCCGCGGGGGCGTCCCGGTCGCGACCGCCCTCGATGGCGGCGTCCAAGCTCCCGTTCAGGCGTTCGCCGCGGCCGGCCAGGGTCAGGGCGCCGCTGAGCTTTCCCATATAGGCGTTGGCGAAACCGGCCAGCTCCACCCCGGTGACGTTGGCATGGGCGTCCAGCGCCGGACCGGCCTGCCGTGCGTCAAGGTCGGCCCGTCCGGTCCCCACCGCCATCCGAATCCGCACCGTGCTTTCCGCCGGCCCGGCGCGGAGGACCAGGGGCTCCAGCGTACGCAGGTCGGCCTGGCGGACCCGGCCGGTTCCGTTGAGGCTGACCTGGCGGACCATGGCCGCGCCGGCCCCCGTCTGGGTCAGGACGCCCTCGCCGCCGAAACGCCAGGCGAAGGGCTGGTCGGCGTCGGCGGAAACCTGGAACGGCAACTTGGCGAAGGGACCGTCGGCGCGCAGGCGCAGGGTCTTCAACCCGCCGGCGACGCCGGGAAGCTGCAGGTTCTGGCCATCGAGGGACAGCTGGGCGGCCGCCCCGCCCGGCCGGTCCTGGATCCTGACCGTTCCGGCCAGCTTTCCCGACGCCAGCACCGCGCCGGGTCCGACCGCCAGGGTCAGGTCGGCGGTGGACGGCGCTCCATCGCGCAAGGACAGCGCTCCCGACGCCTTCACCCCGCCCGCGTCGGCGGCCACCTCGGTCAGGTCCACGCCGTTGGCGGAGAAACGGAAATGAGCCGCCGCCTTGGCCTGGCCCCATTCGCTGGGGCCGGAGACGACGACTTGGCCGTTCAAGCCGCCCTCGGAGACGAACTGCAGCGCCAGATGCGCCGGCTTGATCACCAGCCGACCGACCGCCAGGGAGGGCAGGTCGGCGGCGAGGTCGACGACGGGGGCGACAAAGCGGCCCGTGACCTTGCCGGTTCCGGCCGCCTCGCCGGCGATCTCCACCGGCCCGGCGGCGAAGGGACCCTTGGCGCGCCAGTCGACGTCCAGGGCGACCACCGCCTTGGGGTCGACTGTCCCGCGGACGCTCGCCTGCATCGCCTCGCCGGTGATCTGCGAGCGGGCGAGGCTGAGCCCCTCCGCCCCGAAGGCGGCGTCGGCGTTGAATTTCGGGGCGGCGCCCAGCAGGCGGTCGACTTCGGCGTAGCCGGTGGCGAAGCCCTCGCCGTGGGCGTCGGCGCTGATCTTCCACGGTTCCTTGCCCGCCTGGCTGGCGGTCCAGCCCGCGCGGACCAGACCCTTGGCGCCCGGATGCGCCCGCTCGAGCCTGGACAGGACCAGGTCGCCCTTGAGGGACAACCGCCCGAGGATGGAGCGGTCGCCCGCGGCCTTGACGGCGAGGCCGGCCCCGTCGACGCCCAGGTCGCGGATCATGATCCGGCCGCCGGGCAGGCGTGACAGGTCCAGCCTGATCCGCGGCGCGGGGCCGAACAGGGTCGGCATCAGGCCCTCCCCCGCTCCCCCCGCGGTGGTCAGGTCGGTCTGCACCCGGATCTCGCCTTTGGCGAAGGACAGGGCGGTGGGGCCCACGGCGCTGGCCAGGCGATAGCCCCATTGGTCGAGCGCCTTCAACTGGGCGCGCCCCTCGTAGCGCCAGCGGTCGACCGCGCCGGTCAGGGTCCCGGTCATGGCCAGGGGACCGGCGTGGAGGAAGTCTAGCCAACGCTGCACGTCGGCGACCGAGACCTGCAGCGCCACGCCTTGGGCGGTCTGGCGCCGCCAGTCGATCGGTCCCTTGGCCAGGATCGTGGCGTCGCGGGCGATGGCGGCGGCGTCGAGCTGGTAGAGGTCGCCTGTGCTCTGGCGGGCCCTGAGCACCACATGGACCTCGGGGCCGACCTTGGCGGCGTAGCCGGCGCTGAGGCTGGAGGCGTCGAGCAAGACGTGGGCGTCGAGGCTAGCGCCCTCCTTGCCCCAGCCGCCCTTGGCGACCAGGGGCTTGCGGGGACCGGACTGGGTGTCGAGGGTCAGGCTGCCGACCCCTTCGGCGGTCCCTTCGGCGCGGACATGGATGAAGAAGCGCTGGCCCGCCGCCAGGCCCAGAGCTCCGGCTAGGCCGCCGCCGCTCGCCTCCACCGCGTCGGCGCGCAGGGTCATCCGGCCTTTGGGCGCGAAGCGGAACAGCATGGCCAGGCCATCGCCGGCGTGCAGGCGGCTCTGGGCGTCGAGACGTCCGGAGGCGGTCCCATGCCGGCCGACCTCGAGCTCGCCGCTGACGTCCCAGACGCCCTGGCGCACCGAAAAGGCCGGCAGGGTCTCGAGCCGCAGCCTCAGGTCGTCGATGCGCACCGACACCGGCGACGGGCCGCCGGGCGCTCCGGCCGGGGAAAGTTCGGGGCGGCGCAGGACCTGCACCACGCTGGCGCTGGCCTGCTGGGCGTGGAACCGGCGCAGGACCAGTTCATAGGCGTTCCAGCGCAGGGCCACGTCGCGGGCGTCCAGCCAGGTTCCCTTGGAGTCGACGATGGCGAGGCGGCGAAGGGTGAAGTCGCCGAACACGTCGCCGCTCAGCCCCTCCACCCGCAGCCGCCCTAAGCGACCGATCGCCTGCCGGTCCAACAGCCGGACCACCACCGCCCGGCCGGGATCGGTGAGCACTCCAAGGCGCACGGTCAGGCCGGCGAGCAGGATCGCGACGAGGACGCTCAGGAACCCCCAGGTGCCGATGCGCCGCCGGCTCCATCGGCGGCCGATCAGGCCGATCTTGCGCGCGCGGGCCGCCTCCGCCTCGGGCGAGGCGTGGACATCCTCCGGCGGGGGCGGGATATCCTGGCTCAAAAGCTCTGCCCGATACTGACATAGACCTGGAAGGGCGCATCGCCCTGGGGCCGGTGCAGGGGCCGGGCGACGTCTAGGCGCAGGGGCGCGAAGGGCAGGTTGTAGCGCAACCCCAGCCCCACCGCGAAGCGCACGTCCTTGAAGTCCGGATTGACCGAGGCGCCCACCGATCCGGCGTCGACGAAGGCCACCGCGCCGAACAGTCCGAAGTCGTGACGCATCTCCGCCGAAGCCTCGAACAGGGACAAGCCTCCCTGCGGCAGGCCGTCGGCATAGCGCGGGCCGACGGCCTGGTAGCCATAGCCGCGCACCGAGCCGCCGCCGCCGGCGTAGAAACGGTCGAAGGCCGGCACCGCCGCCAGCCGGCCGCCGACGATGGACCCGAGCTTGAGCCGTCCGGCGGCCACGGTGTCCTCGCCCGCGTCGAGGGGCAGGTAGGCCGACACCTGGGCCTGGGCGCGGGCGTAGACGAGCCCTCCGTCGCTGGTCACCCCTGTGGGCTCCAGCCGAGCCTCCGCCCGCCAGCCGTGGGTCGGGTTCAGCGGGTCGCTCGAACGGTCCACGGCGAAGGCCAGCAGGCCCTTGAGCGCCAGGAGGTCGAGGGCCCCGGTGTGCTTGTCGTTCACCCGGCTCTTCACCAGCGACAGGCCCCGGGTGAGATAAGAGGTGCGGCCGTAGCGGTGGGTCAGGTCGGCGCGCAGGGCCTCGCCGGTCTGGTCATAGGCGTCGGTGGTGTCGCGGAAACCCTCGGCGGTGAGCTTCAGCGTGTTCCCCGGGGTGCGCCAGTGCGGCAGGGTCAGGTCGATCCCGAGCCGGCTGCCGATCTGCGAATAGCGTCCTTCGAGCGCCAGGGTGTCGGCGCGGCCGAACCGGTCGAACAGGGACCAGCGGACGTCGACGTCGGCGCCTTCGATCGAGGCGTAGCCGGCGCTCACGTCCAGGGAGCGGGCGCTGCGGTCGGCCAGGTTGACGATCACCGGACGCTGACCCTGGGCGGTGGTCTGGTCCGGCGGGGCCAGGGCCACGGTGACCTGGTCATAGATCTGGGTGTCGAGCAGGCGCCGCTCCAACTCGGCCACCACCTCGGGCGTATAGAGCTGACCAGCCTTCCAGGGGGCGAGGTAGCGGACCCAGTCGGCCCTGGTTCGGCTCTTGGTCTCGAGCCGCACCCCGTCGAGATGGACCGCGGGGCCGGCGGCGATGTGGAAGGCAGGGCGCACGGTGTGGTCGGCGTGATCGACCACCACCTCGCGCGGCTCGGCGACGGCGTCGGCGTAGCCGTACTGCTCCACCGCGGCCACCGCCCGCCCCTCGGCGGCCAGCACTTCGGCGGCCCGTCCCGCCGCTCCGTCGGGGAGGCTGAGGGCTTTCGCGGCGGCCGCCTGCGCCTCCACCGTGGGCTCAGGTCCGCTCCAAACGATCTTGGCGCCGGCGAATTGGAACCGGGGCCCCAGGTTGATGCGGACCATGGGAGTCGGATGGTCGCCCTCGCCCACGTCCGCATCGACCATCGCCGCGTAATAGCCTTCGGACCGCAGCAGGGCCTCGGCATTGTCGGCGGCGTCGCGGGCCCGACGTCGCGCCTCCAGGCGGCTCTCCACCGGCGTGCGGGCGTCCCCGATGGCCCGTTCGAGTTCCTGCCTGAGGGCGCGGTCCTCCACGCCGACAACTTCGGCGTTGCGCTCGGCGGCGGCCCACGCCCCGGTCGCAACGGCGCCCACGCAGAAGACCGCGATGACCGCGAGGGCTGGCCGGACCTGTAGCAACCGTGGTTTCCACCCTTGAAGCGCGGCGCGCAGGCCCGAGCCCATTTTCAGCCGCGAACGGCCGTATGTCACCCGCGCTAGACCCTTTCCCGCCCAGGTGGAACACCCCACCCGCTAGAAAGGCTCCTCTTTCCCTCGTCGTCAGCCTTCTGGAAGCCCTGAGCTCAAGACGGCCGCGCGCTCTAGCCAAGGTTTGTGACGAAACCGCGACCGACGGTCCGGCCCGGCCTTTGCTGGCTCCGGTCCGGCCTGCCCTTCCGTATCGCCCCAAAACAGGGTTCAAAGACAGCGACATTCCAATATGGAGAATGCGCCTTGTCCCTGTCCCTGCACGAAGCTTCGATCGGCATCATGGCCCCGATGCTGCGGAACCTGTCGGCCCTCCTGGAAAAGGGCGCCGCCTTTTGCGCGGCCAAGGGGATCGACCCCGCCGCCATCCTGGAGTCCAGGCTCGCGCCCGACATGCTGCCCTTCACCCGGCAGGTCTATATCGCCACCGACGGAGCCAAGGGCTGCGCCGCCCGGCTGGCCGGGGTCGAAATCCCCGTGTACCCGGATGTCGAGGCCACCTTCCCGGAGCTGCAGGCCCGGATCGCCAAGACCATCGCCTTCATCGAGAGCGTCAGCCCCGCCGCCGTCGACGCCGCGGACGACAAGCCGATCCACCTGAAGTTCGGCTCCTCCTTCGAGAAGCATTTCACGGGCAAGAGCTTCCTGACCACCTTCGCCCTGCCGAATTTCCTCTTCCACGTCACCACCGCCTACGCCCTGCTGCGGGCCGCCGGGGTGGAGATCGGCAAGCGCGACTACCTCGGCGGCTGAGGTCGGCTCGTCCGGATCGGCCCAATGAATCCGATCTTCGCCACCCTGCCCAACACCATCTTCGACACCATGTCGGGGCTGGCGCGGCAGCACGGAGCGATCAACCTCGGTCAGGGGTTCCCCGACCACCAGGGGCCTGAGGAGATCCGCGCCTACGCGGCCGAGCGGCTGATGAACGGGCTCAACCAGTACCCGCCGATGCGGGGGCTGCCCGAACTGCGCGAGGCGGCGGCCGAGCATTACAACCGCTTCCAGGGTCTGGACCTCGCGGCGGCCGAGGTGGTGGTCGCCTCCGGCGCCACCGAAGCCCTGGCCGCCAGCCTGCTCGCCCTGCTTTCCCCCGGCGACGAGGTGGTGCTGTTCGAGCCGGTCTATGACGCCTATCTGCCCCTGCTGCAGCAGGCCGGGGCCACCGCGCGGACCGTGCGCCTGCAGCCGCCGCAATGGCGGATGACCGAGGCCCTGCTGGCGGAAGCCTTCAGCGAACGCACGCGGGTGGTGATGTTCAACAACCCGCACAATCCGGCCACGCGCCTGTTCGACGCCGAAGAGGTCGCGCTTCTCGCCCGCGCCTGCGTCCGCCACGACGTCATCGCGATCTGCGACGAGGTCTGGGAGCACGTCCGTTTCGACCGGGCCGCCCACCGGCCGCTGATGGCCGAGCCGGGGATGCGGGAGCGCACGGTCAAGATCGGCTCGGCGGGCAAGATCTTCTCGGTGACCGGCTGGAAGGTGGGCTGGGCCTGCGCCGCGCCGGGACTGATCGAGACCATCGCCAAGGCGCACCAGTTCCTGACCTTCACCACCCCGCCGAACCTGCAGAGCGCGGCGGCTTGGGGACTGGCCAAGCCGGGCCAGTGGTTCGAGGCGATGCGGTCGGAGTATCAACGCTCCCGCGACCGGCTCGCCTCGGGCCTGACCGACGCCGGGTTCGCGGTGATCCCGAGCCAGGCGACCTATTTCCTGTGCGTGGACCTGCCCGCGTCCGGCGTGGCCCTGGATGACGAGAGCTTCTGCCTTCGGGCCGTCGCCGAGGCCGGCGTGGCGGCGATCCCGGTCTCGGCCTTCTATGGCGCCGATCCGGTAAGGACCGTCCTGCGCCTGTGTTTCGCCAAGGCCGACGCGACCCTGGACGAGGGAATCGAGCGCCTGGCCCGCTTTCGACGCACCGTGATCTAGACCCCTTGCATTCGATCTATTTCGATATATCTTGTATTTCGTTATATCTAAATAGGATCGAAATGACATGTTTGGACGACACAACCACTGGGGCCGGCATTCCGGCTTCCACGGCCGGGGGCCCTTCGGCTTCCATGCCCACCAGCACGCGCACCATCGCGGCGGCGGCCGCAGCGGCCGCTTCTTCGACCACGGAGACCTGCGCTTCGTGATCCTCAAGCTGATCGCCGACCAGCCGAGCCACGGCTACGAACTGATCAAGGCGGTGGAACAGACGGCCGGCGGCGCCTACAGCCCCAGCCCCGGGGTCATCTATCCGACCCTGACCCTGCTGGAGGAACTTGGCTACGTCACCGCCACGGACGAGGCGGGGGGCAAGAAGCTCTACACCATCACCCCCGAGGGCCAGGCCTTCCTCAAGGCCAACGACAGCCACGTCGGCGGCCTGTTCGCCCGCATGGCCGAAGTCGCGGCCCAAAGCGCCGCCTTCGCGCCGCAGGTGTTGCGCGCCCGGGAGAATCTCAAGACGGCGCTGCGGATAAAGCTGACCAGCGCCCAGCTCACCCCCGAGCAGATCACCGCCCTCGCCCAGGTGCTGGACGACGCGGCCCGCACCATCGAACAGCTCTGAGGGACGCGGGGATGGAAAGCAGAGCCCTCGCCGTCACCGACAAGGCGGCGCGCTACATGACCCAACTGGCCAAGCACTGGAGCCACAAGTTCGAGGTCAGCCTCGACACGCACCAGGCGCGCATCGTCCTGCCGCTGGGCGTTTGCCGGATGACCGCCGGCCCCGACGCCCTCGAGGTAGTGGTCGAGGCCGCGGACGCGGCCAGTCTGGCCAAGCTGGAGCCGGTGGTGGCCGAGCACCTCGGCCGCTTCGCCTTCCGCGAACCGGACCTCAGGCTGGACTGGGTGCGAGGCGCCTAGGCCTTCGACGTGAATTGAGGACGGACCTAGGACGCTGGCGGCCCGACCCACTCCCAATGCCACGGCTCGAAGGGGTAGTTGACGAAACCGAAGCGGTCGGCGGCCCCGACCAGCCATCGGTAGGCCGCCGACCGGGACTGGAACAGGCGGTTGGCGTCGGCCGAGGATTCGGGCGGATAGCCAGGCGCCGCACCGAGGTAGAGGTCCACCGCAAGCCCCGTGCCGTGGGCCGAACAGCGGGCCCGGACGAGCTTGCCGCAACCGCCCTCGGCGTCGCACCGGGCCGCATCGGCCGCAGGATCGCGAAAACCTGAGAAAAGGGTCAGCAGCCGGTGGTCGGCCGCCACTGCCGGAACTTGCGCCCGCGCCGCCTGGACCAGGGCGCGGTAGGCGTTCAGCGCCTCGGGCCGCAGCTGAACCGGTTTTGCCCCATAGCCCTCGTCCGGCCGCGCCGCCGCCAGCCGATCGATCGGGGGCGGCGCGGGGCAGTCCCCGTGAGCTACCGCGGCGACGAAGGGCCGCCGACGAATCCACACCAGCCTCAGGGCGTCCAGGGTGGGCTCGTCCATGATCCCGTCCGCCCGTAGACCATGGCCGGCCTGCCACGCGGACAGAGCCCTGGCGAAGCCCTCGCTCTCAGCCGCGCAGGCCGAGCCGATCTCGCGGGCGGTCAAGGGCGCGTAGATCGCCCAACCCGCTTCCGGCCGCCCGAACACAGACCAGGCGGCGGCGACAAGGGATTGTGCATTCCGCCTCGCGGCCGTCTCGAACGCCGACCCGTCGCACGACGCCGTGGACCGGACCGGCGGCGGCGCGACTGCAGGCGCAAGCGGGCCTGCGGGTCGCTCCAGACGGGCCGCAGGCGCGGCGATGGCGGGGATGCGGACCGGCGCGGGCCTGGGCGCAACGCCGCACCAGACCAGTTCTCCCAGGGCATAAGCCAATCCCAGGGCGATAAGCGCGCCCGCGATCCGCCACATCAGGACCATCCTTCCACGGGCAGGCGGAGCGGAACGCCGTCCGGCCCAAATGACGTCAGCCCGCCGCGCTCTCGTCTGCGCGGCGGGCTGTTGGTCCTTATCCCCATTTTCGGGGGAAGTCCGATCCCCGCCCGTTCGGTTTCGCCGAATGGGCGGGGATCAAATGGTCAGAAGGTCTTCTGCACGCCGAACCGGACCACCCGGCCGACCGCGGATCCGAGATCCTGAGCGAAGGAGATCTCGGTGCGGGCGAAGGGCGGCGGCCGGTCGAAGATGTTGGTCACCGCCACGGTCAGCTCCCAGTTCTGCTTGGTCGTGTAGCTGTAGCTGATGTCGTGGATGAACGAGGACTTGATGTAGGCCCCGATCAGGCTGTTGGTGCCGGGCGGATAGCCGGGGATCTGGGCGGTGGGGTCGATCGAACCGCCGAATCCGAACCGGTTGTCGCGGACGCCGCTAACGTAGTGGCTGATCCAGCGGATGTTATGCGGCCCCGTGGCGTAGTTGATGCTGGCCATCGCCCGCCACCTCGGCAGCGCCCGCCCGTAGGGGACGATAGCCGCCGACGCGCCGCCGCCGTTGTAGTTCCCCGCCTGCTGGTAGGACTTCAGGATCAGCAGAGGCGAGCCCGACAGATACTGGTCGGCCTGGCGGAAGGTGGCCAGCCAGGTGGCGTTGGTGGACAGGGTCAAGAGCCCGTCCGCCAGAGGCTGCTTGTAGGTGATGTCGAAATCGATGCCCGCGGTGTGGATCGTGGGTCCGTTGATGTAGGAGATCGTCGCCGCCGAGACGTTGTTGAACGAGCAGGCCCCATTGAACTCGAAGTGGGATTGCACCCCGGCGTAGGCCGGATCGTTGCAACGGCCGTTGGTCGCCGCGCCGTTGGGGAACAGGGCGCTGATGATGGTCGGCAGCCCTTCGAGCCCGATCGGGTTCTTGAGCTTATAGCTCCAGTAATCGACGGTCGCGGTCAGCCGCCCCGGGGTGAGGATGATCCCGAAGTCGTAGTTGGTCGAGGTCTCCGGCTTCAGGTTGGGATTGCCGACAGTGGTCTGCCTGACCCGCGCCTGACCGACCGCCGCCGAGTTGGTGTACGGGTTGGCCGTATCGAGCTGCAGCGGCAGCGGCGCGTGGAAGGTCGATTCCTTCGAGCCGCGGAAGGCCAGCCAGTCGGTCGCCTGCCAGCGCAGGGCCACCTTCGGGTCGTTGGTGATATTGCCCGCCGAATCCCCCTCGTGCCGCCCCGCCACTTGCAGCTCGAGCTTGGGCAGGATCGGCAACCGCAGTTCCAGGTACTCGCCGGTGGAGCTTTGGCTCACCGTCAGGGTGTTGAAGGCGCCGAAGACCGCGACGGGGCTGCTGATCGGATTGCCCGCGCAGCTCGATGCAGGCATGCCGGCGTCGGTGCAGGGGTTGTTGGCCAAGTTGACGACCCCTTGAGGGTCGGAGACCAGCTGGTACCAGCGGTGCTGGATGCCCGCCGCCCAGCTGATCGGACCGCCCGGCAGGGAGAAGCCGTGCAGATCGCCGCTCAAACCGGCCTCTTCCGTGGCCAGACGGCTGCGGCTCTTGAACTCGTCCGGGGTCCGCATCCACTGGACCAGCTTCGGGTCGTTGGCGTTGCCGACGAAGCCGGCGTTGGCCGCCCCCGTGGAGCCGTTGGCGCCGAAGCCGGTCGAGAACGGATTGAAGTACTGGCAGCCGCCGACGCCGGGCTGGCCGCTCGTCGGGTTGCAGCCAGGACCGCCCAGACCGCGCAGGGCCAGTTCCAGCCGCTGGGTGATGGTGTCCGGATAGGAGTTGATCGCGTCGTACTGGCCGAAGGTGCCGTGGACGTTCCAGTGAATGTCGTTGAGGACCAGGCCCTCGAGGCCGGCCGACACGCGCATCGAGTGGAAACGGTCATGGATATAGCTGGCTTGGCCGCCCTCTCCGGGCTGGCCGCCCAAT
Organism: Caulobacteraceae bacterium; assembly: GCA_035493955.1. Classification (GTDB taxonomy): domain Bacteria; phylum Pseudomonadota; class Alphaproteobacteria; order Caulobacterales; family Caulobacteraceae; genus NCED01. The sequence continues at coordinate 240,079 of DATJHI010000006.1, forward strand.
CCCAACGCCTGCCAGCCGTTGGCGCTGTTCAGGCCGTTGGCCTTGGCGAAATCGTACTGCGCCTGGGTCAGCCCCATCTGCGCGGGCGTGTACTTGGCGAAGAGATCCTTCAGGCCCGGATTGGAGGCCGGAATGTAGTAGGCCGTCGCCTGGGCCGGATATTGGGCGTTGCCGGGCAGGATCCCGACCCCGGGGCCGCCCTCGTCGGCGACGGTCGGATAATAGGCCGGGGCGCCGTTCACAGGCGAGGTGCGCAGGCTCGGCAGGTTGCTGTAGGTCCACCAGCCTTCGAGGTGCAGCTTGGTGGTGTCGGTGAGCTTGTAGTTCAGTTCCCCGTACAGCTGGACCCGGTCGTTGTTGTCGACGAAATTATAATAAGGCGCCCGCGACATGTAGCAGACCGGCGCGCCCGAGGGGCCGTTGAGGGGCGACTGGATGCCGCCCAGGGCCGTACACCCCGGGTCGAGGAAGGTCTTGTTGGGGCCGAGGCCCGCCGCGGCTGTCGCGATGGTGTAGGGGCCCGGATTGCTGTTGACGGTGTATTGTTGCGGGTTCTCGAGCAGCGGCCGTATCGCCCAGCTGCGGTCGACCAGTTTCAGCTGCGAGGTGTGGTTGTAGCCCGCCGACAGCAGGATGTTCCCACGATCGAAGGTCTTGCCCCAGTTGGCGTGCGCGTTCCAGTTGCCGCCCGAATTCTGGATGTATTGGTAGTCGGCCCCCATGTTCAGGCCGTTGAGGTTGGTCGCGGTGATGAAGTTGACCACCCCGGCGATGGCGTCGGAACCGTAGGCCGTGGAGCCCCCGTTCTTCAGGGTCTCAACCCGGCCCACCGCCGACATCGGGATCATGTTGATGTCGGTCTGGCTCAGCTCCTTGATGGCGTAGGGAGCGATGCGCTGGCCGTTGAACAGCACCAGGGTGCGGTCGAAGCCCTGGGTGGAGGCGTTGCTGAGGCCGCGCAGGTTGATGTTGGCGGCGCCGGCGTAGCGCGTGCTCTGGCTTCCGTAGTTGTTCTCGCCGTTGGCGCCGCCGGAGACGTAGGGCAGCGACTTCATCAGCTCGATCGGCGACGGCGAACCGCGGGTGCGCAGGTCCTCGGCCCCGATCACGTCCACCGCGACGGTGGTGTTCTTGGCCGTTCCCATGATGTGCGAGCCGGTGACCACGATCTGCTCGACGGCGCCGGAATCGGCCGCCTGGGCCCGCGCCTCAGCAGCCGCCAAGGAAAACGCAAGACACGACACCCCGACAAAAAGGCTCGACAACTTCATGATCGCATTCCTTCCTAGGTAATTCTTGTTTGTAGTTAAATTGTTGTGTTTGACGTCAAAAACGCAGCGGACGTTATTCGGCGCGCCGGTTCAACCCAAGGCGAGCGAAAACTCGAACTTAAGAGAGGACAAAGAATGGAAAGGAAAGGAGCGGCGCTCCGATGCGATCGCCGACCGCCACGCCCTTACTGTTCTTGAGCGTTAGATCGGCAATCGCGCAGGCACGGGCCAATCGGCCGGTGCAGCGCCATTCGAATATGCACGAGCATACGATGACCCCCCTCGAATCCATGGTCGATCGCCACGGTTCAGCATGGTGGCCATAAATCACTATGCGTTGCAATACGCCCCGGCCGCCCGAGGCGTTGTTTTGGCAAGTGTTGCGCCAAGAGCGCACGGCGCGCCCTGAGGCCCCTTCGAATCCCGGCCGGAATTGGCTTTTTATTCTAGTCTTTGGGGAACACGTGCCCGCCGCGGACGGCGAGGCGGATGTCCTGGCCGCAGGTCAAGGCCAGAGCCTCTTCGCGTCTCGCCCCCGCCTCGAAGGCGCGGCCCGAGGCGTCGACGCATTCCAGCCGCGCCATCGGCCCGTTGAGCACCACCCGCTCCAGCCGCGCGGTCAGGGAATGTTCGTCCCCCTCGGCGGGAACCAGCTGGTGCAGGCGGACGAAGGCGACGGCCGGACCGTCGGCCGCCTGGGGGGCGGCGAAATCGATGCCGTCGGCGCGGAACCGCCCGCCGCGGACCTCGCCCTCCAACCGGTTGGCCTCGCCCACGAACCCGGCCACGAAGGCGGAGACGGGCTGGTCGTGGACCTCGTGCGGGGCGCCGACCTGCTCGATCTCGCCCCGGTTCAGCACCGCCACCCGGTCGGCCAGCTCCAGCGCCTCCTCCTGATCGTGGGTGACGAAGACGGTGGTGACGCCGGTGGCGTCGTGGATACGGCGCAGTTCCTTGCGCAGGGACTTGCGCACGGTGGCGTCGAGGGCCCCGAACGGCTCGTCCAGCAGCAGCACCCGCGGCGACACGGCCAGCGCCCGCGCCAGGGCCACCCGCTGGCGTTGGCCGCCGGACAGTTGGGAGGGGAAACGTTTGCCCATCCCTTCCAGTTCGACCAGCCGCAGCAGCTCCTCGGCGATCCTCTCCCGCTCGGCCTTGGGCGGCTTGGCCTTGCCCTTGCGGACGTCGAGCCCGAAAGCGACGTTCTTGGCCACGGTCATGTGCTTGAACAGGGCGTATTGCTGGAACACGAAGCCGACCCCGCGGTCGGCGGCGCTGGCGTAGGTGACGTCCTCGCCGTCGTACAGCACCCGCCCGCCGTCCGGGAACTCCAGCCCGGCTATGGTCCTCAGCAAGGTGGTCTTGCCCGAGCCCGACGGGCCCAGCAGCGCCAGCAGCTCGCCGGGCCGGATCTCCAGGTCGACGCCCCTCAGGGCCGGGAAGCGGGCGAACCGCTTGGTCACCCCTTCGACCGTGATGGTCAGACGTTGGCGGGGCTCGGCGCGCCCGTTGAGCTGGTCGGTCAGGGCCCCGCCCTCCCCTGGTTCGAGACGATCAAACGGCACGGCCGCCGACCTCCGGATGCAGCGCCTCAAGGACGCTCTTCAGCACGAGGGTCACCACCGCCAGCAGGCACAGCAGGCCGGCGACGGCGAAGGCGCCGGCGAAGTTGTATTCGTTGTACAAGATCTCGATGTGCAGCGGCATGGTGTCGGTTTCGCCACGGATGTGGCCCGAGACCACCGACACCGCCCCGAATTCCCCCATCGCCCGGGCGTTGCACAGCAGCACCCCGTACAGCAGGCCCCAACGCACGTTGGGCGCGGTCACCCGCCAGAAGGTCCTGAGGCCCCCGGCCCCCATGGAGACCGCGGCCTCCTCCTCGTCCGTTCCCTGCGCCTGCATCAGGGGGATGAGTTCGCGGGCGACGAAGGGGAAGGTGACGAAGATGGTCGCCAGCACGATCCCGGGGACCGCGAAGACGATCTTGATGTTGTGCTCGTCCAGCCAGCCGCCGAACCAGCCCTGCAATCCGAACACCAGCACATAGATCAGGCCCGCGACCACCGGCGAGACCGAGAACGGCAGGTCGATCAGGGTGATCAGGAAGCTCTTGCCGGGGAACTGGTGCTTGGCCACCGCCCAGGAGGCGCAAAGGCCGAAGACGGCGTTGAACGGCACGGTGATGGCGGCGGTCAGCAGGGTCAGCTTGATCGCGGCCAGGCTGTCGGGCTCGAGGATGTTCATCAAGGCCACGCCCAGGCCCTTGCGCAGCCCCTCGACAAGCACGGTCAGCAGCGGGGCCACCAGCATCAGGACCACGAAGGCGACCATGGAGACGATGACCAGCGCCTTGACCCACGGCGGGTCCTCGGTCGCGCCGCGGGCGGCCCTGGCGGGGATCGGGGTCTTCGGGAAGCTCCGGCTCACGGGTCCCCTCCTCAGCCCATCCGCCGCGACCACGCCTGGATGGCGTTGATCAACAGCAGCATCACGAAGGAGACGGCCAGCATGACCGTGGCGATGGCGGAGGCGCCCTCGAAGTCGAACTGCTGCAGCTGGATGGTGATCAAGAGCGGCGCGATCTCGGACACATAGGGCCGGTTGCCGGCGATGAAGATCACCGAACCGTACTCGCCGACCCCGCGGGCGAAGGCCAGGGCGAATCCGGTCATCCAGGCTGGGCCCAGGGCCGGCAGCACCACCCGCCACAGGGTCTGCAGCCGGTTGGCGCCCAAGGTGGCCGACGCCTCCTCCACCTCGATGGAAAGGTCGCGCAGCACCGGCTCGATGGCGCGCACCACGAAGGGCAGGCCGATGAAGGTCAGGGCGATCACCACCCCCGTGGGGTTGAAGGCGGTCTTGATCCCCAGGGCGTAGGTGACCGCGCCGATCCAGCCGGTCTGGGAATAGAGGCTGGCCAGCGCAATGCCGGCCACGGCGGTCGGCAAGGCGAAGGGCAGGTCGACGATGGCGTTGACGATGGCCTTGCCCGGAAACGAATAGCGCACCAGGGCCCAGGCGGTGATCAGCCCGAACACCCCGTTGATGCAGGCCCCGATCATCGAGGCGCCAAAGGTCAGGAGATAGGCGTGCTGGGCGCGCTCGGAAAAGGCCTTGGCGGCGAATTCGGCCGGAGTGAGCGAAGCCGAACGCAAAGCCACCGCCGACAGGGGGATCAACACCACCAGGCTGAGGATGGTCAGGGTCGCCCCGAGGGTGAGGCTGAATCCCGGGATGGAGGTGCGCCGGCGGAACAGGGGGCGCCGGGCGGCGGGTCGGAGCGGCGCCTCGGGGGCCAGAGTGGTCATTCGGCAACCTCAATCGCGAGCACGCCGAAGGGTCGGGCGGTGCAGGGGGCGCCGTCGCGGCCCTCTCTCATTCTCAACATCGCTTCGATCCGGCAAATGAGTTTTTCTTGACCGCGCCCCGCGAAAATCTGAGCGAGCCCTCTTCCTGCTCCCGCGCGTTGAGCCCCGTCGCCCACGCCGCTATGACGGGCCTTCGTTCCCGAAAGCAAGACGGTAGCCCCATGTCCGCCATCGAAGATCGCCTCGCCGCCCTCGGCGTCGCCTTGCCCGAACCCAATGCGCCGATCGCCAACTACGTCCCCTTCGTCAGGACCGGCGACCTGGTGCACATATCGGGTCAGGTCTCCCTTGATGCGGACGGCGGGATCACCGGCGTGGTCGGGGTGGAGGTGGACTTGCAGCAGGCGGTCGCGGCCGCCCGGCTGTGCGGGATCAACCTGATCGCCCAGATGAAACAGGCCTGCGACGGGGATCTTTCCCGGGTGCGCCGTGTGGTCAAGCTGGGCGGCTTCGTCCAGGCGGGGCCGGACTTCTTCGACATCCCCCAGGTGGTCAACGGGGCCTCCGACCTGATGGTGGCGGCCTTCGGCGACGCCGGACGCCATGCCCGTTCGGCCGTAGGAGTCTATCGCCTGCCGCGCAACTTCGCCGTCGAGGTCGACGCGGTGGTGGCGATCTCATGACCCGGCCGCCTCCCGCCGGCGTCGACGCCCGAGCCTGGGCGAGCCTGTTCGGACCGCCGGTGGCGCACCGGGGGCTATGGTCGGCGGGAAGGCCGGAAAACACCCTGGCCGCCTTCGAGGCCGCCGCGGAGGCCGGCTACGGGATCGAGCTCGACGTCCAGCTCAGCGCCGACGGCGAGGTCATGGTGTTCCACGACGACCGGCTGGACCGGCTGACGGCGCGGTCCGGCCGGCTGGCCGAGCGGCTGGCGGCCACCCTGACGGCGCTGAAGGTCCAGGGCTCGGACCAGACCATCCCCCGATTGCGCGAAGTCCTGGCCAGGGTCGCCGGCCGCACGTTGGTCCTGGTCGAGCTGAAGGTGCTGGGGGGCGAGGAAGGCCGGCTGGAGCCGCGCGTCGCCGAAATCCTCGACACCTACGACGGGCCGGCCGCGGTGATCGGCTTCAACCCCCACGCCCTGGCCTGGTTCGCCGAACACCGGCCGACGCGGCTGCGCGGCCTCAACAGCACCGCCTATACGGGCGCCGCCGACTGGACGATCCCGACCGCGGAACGGCGGGCCTTGAACGAGCTGGAGCACGTCGCCCTGGCCCGTCCCCACTTCCTGTCGCTCGGCCTCGACATGCTGCCGAGCCCGAGCGCGCGGGCCCTGCGCGCGGACGGGACGCCGGTGCTGGCCTGGACGGTCCGGTCGCCGGCGCAGTGGACGCGGGTGGCGGGCGACTGCGACAACCTGATGTTCGAGGGCTTCTCCCCGGAGGCGCGCGCTTGAGCGGCGGAGTAAAGCCGGCGGTCAGCGTCCACCGCGGCATCGCCGAAATCGGCCGCGAGGCCTGGGACGCCTGCGCCGGCCCCCCGGACTACGGCGCCAACCCTTTCGTCTCCTACGATTTCCTCCACGCCCTGGAGGAGAGCGGCTGCGTCGCGCCGGCCCAAGGCTGGGTCGCCCAGCACCTGTCGGTATCGGGCGAGGACGGCGAGGTCGCCGGGGTCATGCCCCTCTATGTGAAGGGCCACAGCCAGGGCGAGTACATCTTCGACCACGCCTGGGCCAGCGCCTATGAGCGGGCCGGCGGCCGCTATTATCCGAAACTGCAGGGCGCCGTGCCCTTCACCCCCGTCACCGGCCCGCGGCTGCTGGCCAGGCCCGAGGTGCGCGAGGCGGCGCAGACGGTGCTGATCGAGGGGGCGCTTGAGCTTACCCGGCGCAGCCGCGCCTCCTCCCTGCACGTGACCTTCCCGACCGAAGCCGAATGGCGGCGCCTGGGCGAGGCGGGCCTCCTGCTGCGCCAGGGCCAGCAGTACCATTGGGAGAACGCCGGCTACGCCAGCTTCGACGACTTCCTGGCCGCCCTGTCCTCGGGCCGGCGCAAGACCATCCGGCGAGAACGGCGCGAAGCCCAGGAAGGGGTGGAGATCCTCGCCCTGAACGGCGCGGACCTGCGCGAAGAGCACTGGGACGCCTTCTTCGCCTTCTACATGGACACCGGCTCGCGCAAATGGGGCCGGCCCTATCTGAACCGCCGGTTCTTCTCCCTGATCGGGGAGCGGATGGCCGACAGGATCCTATTGGTCATGGCCCGGCGGGAGGGGCGTTGGATCGCCGGGGCCCTGAACCTCATCGGCGCCGACACCCTCTACGGCCGCAACTGGGGCGCGGTGGAGCACCGGCCGTTCCTGCACTTCGAGCTCTGCTACTACCAGGCCATCGAGCAGGCGATCCTGCGCGGTCTCGCCCGCGTAGAGGCGGGGGCGCAGGGCGAGCACAAGATCGCCCGCGGCTACCTGCCGACCCCGGTCTATTCGGCCCACTACATCGCCGACCCGGCCCTGCGCGAACCGGTGGCCCGCTACCTCGACCAGGAGCGCGAGGCGGTGGAGGCGGAAATGGCGATGCTGGAAGCGGAGTATTCGCCATTCAAGGCGGGCTGAGCCCGAGCGTGCGTCAGTACCGGGCCCGCACGCTGACGTAGTAGCTGCGGCCCGGCTCCGGGAAGCCGTCGACGAGCTGGTAGTTGTCGTCGAACAGGTTCCGCCCGCCGACGCCGAGCTGGACCCGTTCGGTCAGGTCGTAGTCCACCCTCAGGTTGGCCTGGGCGTAGGCCCCGGTGCGGTAGTAGCGCGTGCCGGCGCTGTTGACCGTCCAGCGGTCCGAGGCGAGGTCTAGGTTCGGCAGCACGTGCAGGCGCGGGACCGGCGTCCATTCCGCATAGACGAAGCCCTTGTGGGTCGGCACGTCGGTCGGGCGGAAGGCGGCGTTGGTCGGGTCGCTCAGCTGGCGGTGGGTGTAGGTGTAGTTGGCGCCCACCGACAGGGTCGGCGTGAGCCTGGCCGAGGCCGACAGCTCCAGCCCGTAATATTCGCCGTGGCCGAGGTTGCGGCTCTGGGTCACCGCATTGGGGGTGCAGACCCCTGCCGAGTTGCAGGTGGTGAAGACGAAGGGGAAGTTGACGATGGTGTTGGTCAACTCCGACAGGAAGATCGCGCCCTCGGTGTGGACCACGCCGAAGTTGCGCGAGCCGCCCAGCTCCCAGTTGACCGCCCGCTCGGGCTTGAGGCTGGCGTTGGAGACCGCGCCGCCGAACCGCGACGAGAACCGCTCGAACAGGGTCGGGAAGCGGGCGCGGTCCGAGATCGAGAAATGCAGCTCGTTGTCGGCGTTCGGCCGCCAGCTGACCTTGCCCTGGCCGTTCAGGGCGTGGCTGTCGTGCAGCGGATAGACCACGAAATTGGGGGCGACATAATCCTCCGCGCGCTTCAGGTCCCGCCAGTCGTAGCCGGCGCCCGCCGTGAAGATCACCGTCGGCGAGATGACGAGAACGTTCTCCAGGGCGAAACTGTAGGTGTCTTCGATCGAGGTCTGGCGCGGCTCGGTGACGCCGCTGGGGAAGCTCTGCTGCCACTCGACATGCTTGTCGCGGCGGTAGCTGAAGGCGGCGCTGAGGGTGTCGGCGGCGGACGCCTTGAACGACAGCTGGGCCTCGCCGCCGTGGGCTTCGTCGGCATAGTAGCTGTTGAAGGCCTTGCCGAGGGTCTGGGTGTTCTCGTTGCGGTTGTCGAACGAGCGCAGCAGGTTGTCGAAGCTGTTGCGATAGACCTTGGTCTTCAGCGTCGCCCGGTCGCCGAGCGCGGTGGTCGACAGGAAATACAGGCTGTCGATATTCCAGTAGGGCCAAGTCCAGAACCGCTGGATCGACAGGGGGTCGACGGTGCTGAGCGGGGCGCGCTTGTTCCCCTCCTGCCTGGTGTAGCTCAGCGAATATTCGTCGGCGCCATCGGGAGTGAACCCCGCCTTCAAGTTCAGCCGCCAGTCGCCGGTGTGGGTCAGGTCCCGGCGGCCGCCGTCCTCGGTGGCGGTGGGGACGAAGTCGCCGGACAGGTCTGTGTGGTCCGTGAGGCTGCGGGTGTAGCTGCCCTGGGCGTACCAGCGGTCGTGCTTGGTCCCGAGCAGGCTGAACACACTGTAGCCGTTGAAGTCGGCCTCACGTCCCAGGTTGAGCGTGGCGCTCGCCTCGGCCTCGACCTCCTTGGTCGGCTCGCGGGTGACCAGATTGATCGCCCCGCCCATGCCGTCGGGGCCGTCCAGCACCGAAACGTAACCCTTGGCCACCTGGATCTCCGCGATGTCGGAGGTGAGGAAACGGCCGTAGTCGAGGCGGTTGTCGGCGGGCAGGAACACCCGCACGCCATCGATCAGCAGCGGGACCTGGAAGCGGTTGAAACCGCGCACCGAAACCACCCGCTCGTTGCGCGAGCCGCCGGTGTTGGACGAGGACACGCCCGGGATCAGGTTGACCGCCTCGTCCAGGGTCGGACGATTGAAGGCGTAGATGGCTTCCGACGACAGGGTGTTGGAATCGACCGCCAGCCCCTCGACCTTGGAGGTGGCGACGATGATCTCGCCGAGATCGAAGGCCTTGCCCGCGTCGGCGCCGGCTTCGGCGGCGAGAGCCGCGCTGCAGGCGAACATCGACGACGCGCCGAAGAGCGCAACGATCAAACGCATGGACAGTCCCCCGAGTGGTGGCCTTACGGCCGTTTCCGCCGCTATATAGTCGAGTATATAGCGAGTCCACGGAGGATCGGATGCGGCTCTGGATCGTGCTGGCGGCGAGCGCCGTCGTCTTTGGCCCTGTGGCGGCGAAGGCGCAGGAACAGCCGGCCGACGCCACTGGAGGGCAAGACCATGATCGACCGTTTACGCCATATCCTGAGCCTGGTCCTCGCCTGCGGCGTGCTGGTCGGCGCCGGCCCTGCCCTGGCGGCGCAGACCCAGGTAGCGGTGGCGGCCAATTTCGCCGAGCCGGCCAAGGCGATCGCCGAGGCCTTCGCCGCGGCGACCGGCCACAAGGCGACCCTCAGCGTCGGGGCGTCGGGGACCTTCTATACCCAGATCACCCAGGGGGCGCCGTTCGAGGTGCTGTTGTCGGCCGACGCAGAGCGGCCGACCCGGCTGGAGCAGGAGGGGCTGGGCGTCCCCGGCACGCGCTTCACCTACGCCGTCGGCCGGCTGGTGCTCTATTCCAAGACCCCCGGCCTGGTGGACGGGGCCGGGGCGGTGCTGAAGTCGGACCGGTTCCAGAAACTGGCCATCGCCGACCCCGCGGCCGCCCCCTATGGCGCAGCGGCGATCGAAACCCTGAAGACGCTCGGCCTCTATGACTCCGTCCGGCCGAAGATCGTCCAGGGGGCCTCCATCGCCCAGGCCTATCAGTTCGTGGCCACCGGGGCGGCGGAGATCGGCTTCGTCGCCCTGTCCCAGGTGATCGACGAGAAGGGCGGCTCACGCTGGGTGGCGCCGGCCAAGGACCACGCGCCCATCGTCCAGCAGGCGATCCTGTTGAAGACCGGCGCCGGCAATCCGGCGGCGCGCGCCTTCCTGGCCTTCCTGAAGACCCCGGCGGCGGTCGCCATCATCAAACGCTACGGCTACGAGGCCCGCTGACCGCATGGATGGAGTCATCGCCACCACAATCGCCCTGGCCGGCGTCACCACCTTGCTGTTGCTGGCCATCGCCACGCCGCTGGCCTGGTGGCTGGCGCGCAGCCACGCCTGGTGGAAGGAGATCGTCGCGGCGGTCACCGCCCTGCCCATCGTTCTGCCGCCGACGGTGCTGGGGTTCTACCTGCTGATCGCGCTCGGGCCCGCCAGCCCGCTGATGAGCCTCCTGCGCCCCTTCGGCGTCCGCACCCTGGCCTTCACCTTCGAGGGACTGGTGATCGGGTCGGTGATCTATTCCCTGCCCTTCGCGGTGCAGCCGATCCGCAACGCCTTCGAAGCGGTGGGGGACCGGCCGCTGGAGGTGGCGGCGTCCTTGCGCGCCTCGCCGCTCGACGCCTTCTTCACCGTCGCCCTGCCCCTGGCCCGCCGGGGGTTCCTGACCGCGGCGGTGCTGGTGTTCGCCCATACGGTCGGCGAGTTCGGGGTGGTGCTGATGATCGGGGGCGGCGTCCCCGGCAGGACCCAGGTGGTGTCGATCCGCATGTGGCAACTGGTGGAATCCCTGCAGTTCGGCGAGGCCCACAAGCTGGCGGCAGGGCTGGTGGCGTTCGCCTTCCTGGCGGTGCTGGCCATGCTGCTGATCGAGCGTCGCGCCGGCCGAGGGCCGCGGCCGTGAGCGAGGCCCGGGGCGACCTCTTCGCGGCCTTCGACGGGGGGCTGGGCGACTTCCGGCTCGACGCGACCTTCACTATGCCGCTGGTCGGCGTGACCGGGCTGATGGGACCCTCCGGCTCGGGCAAGACCAGCCTCTTGCGCTGCATCGCCGGGCTGGAGCGGTTGCCGGGGCGGTTGGTCGTCGGCGACGCGGTCTGGCAGGACGAGGCCTCGTTCCTGCCCGCTCACCGCCGCCCCATCGGTTATGTGTTCCAGGAGGCGAGCCTCTTGGCTCACCTGTCGGTGCGCGCCAACCTGCTCTATGGCCGCCGTCGGGCCCGCACGCCCCAGACCCTGGGGACCGAGGAGGTGGTCGAGTTGCTGGGCCTTGCCCCCCTGCTGCACCGCTCCACCGCGCGGCTGTCGGGGGGCGAACGCCAGCGGGTGGCGATCGGGCGGGCCCTCTTGTCGCAGCCGCGCCTCTTGATGATGGACGAACCCCTGTCCGGTCTCGACGCCGACAGCAAGGCCGAGATCCTGCCCTATATCGAGCGCCTGACCCGCTCCCTGTCGATCCCGGTGCTCTACGTCAGCCACGATCCGCGGGAGATCGGCCGCCTGACCCGGCGGGTGGCGATCATGCAGGACGGCCGCGTCGTCGGAACCGACGATCCAGCCGCCGCCCTGGACGAGGCCGAGCGCCTGGTCCTGGCCATGGACGACGGCGAACGGACGCGGCTGGCGGTGGCCGCGGTGACGGCGGGGCTGGGCCCCTAATCCACCGCCAGGATCACGTGGGACGCCTTCACCAGGGCCTGGGCGCGTTCGCCCACCTTCAGGCCCAGGCTCTCGGCGCTTTCGCGGGTCAGGGTGGCGGTGATGGTCTTGCCGGCCTGGAGCTCGATCACGACCTCGTCGTTCACCGCCCCCGTCTCATGGCGGACCACCACCCCTTCGAAGCCGTTGCGCGCCGAGGTGCGCAGGCGCTCTCCGGCCGGGGCCAGGATCACGAAGCTGGACTTGATCAGGGCGATGGCCTCGCGGCCGGGGACGAGGCCCAGGTCCTCGACGCTCTCTCGGGTGATGATGGCGACGATCGCCAGGCCCTCGGCCACCCGCAGCGTCACCTCGGCGTTGACCGCGCCGGGGGCGACGGTCTCGACCACGCCGCGAAGGGCGTTGCGGGCGCTGGTCTTCATGCCGAGGCTCCAGATCAGTTGGTCGAGGGGGGCGTCCGTCCGGGCCAGCACCTGTTCGAGCTGGTCGACGATGTTGGCGAGCTCGGCCTCGACCTGCCTGTAGGCGCGCAGCACCGCCGCCCCGGCGGGAGTGACCCCTGCCCCGCCCCCCTTGCGACCGCCGGTCTGGGCCTGGATCAGCGGACGCTCGAACAGGTTGTTCAGGGCCTGCACGGCGTCCCAGGCCCCCTTGTAGCTCAGCCCCGCCGCCTTGGCGGCGGCGGTGATCGAGCCGCACTCGGCGATGGCCGCCAAGAGACGGATGCGCTCGGGGCCGACCCGCGCCAGGGGGCCCTTGTTCAGGTGCAGCTGCGCCCGGGTGACGCTGTCGGAGCTCATGGCGTCAGCATGACATGACAGGGCGTCGCGGCTCCAGCGCGACCATGGTCCCGTCCGCGATCAGGCCAAGGCCTCGCCCTGCTTATGGCTGGTCGGCGCGCCCAGATGCGGCGAGGTCGCGGCTACGGTCGCACTCGTCCCCAACCGCTCGATCAGGTGGTCGCCCACCCGCAACGCGTTGGCCACCACCGTCAGGGTCGGGTTCACCGCATTGGCCGAGCAGAAGAAGCTGGTGTCGACCACATAGAGGTTGTCGACCTCGTGGGCCTTGCAGTCGGGGTCCAGCACCGAGCTTTGCGGGTCGGCGCCGAAGCGGACGGTGCCGCACTGGTGGGCGGTGCCGTAGAGGGGCAGCAGCGAGTCGATCTGGAAATGGTGCTGCGAGATCGGGTGGGCGTGGTCGACGAAACCGTCGAGGCTGTCGCAGAGCTTTCGCACCAGGCGCTGGTGCCCCTCCAAATTGCCGAACTCATAGGCCAGGGAGATGCGCCCGTCCGGGTTCAGCCGCACCCGGTTGTCGGCCTGGGGCAGGTCCTCGGAGATCACCAGCATCGACAGCATCCGTTCCGCCGCCGCCCCCGACAGCGCGTCGGGGATCAGGGCCGGCGGCAGCCAGTCCTCCACCTGTCCCTCCAGGGTCTGGCCGGACATGTATTCGAGTAGCTGGATATGACCCATGGGCAGGTCGTAGCCGCCCTGGGGGTCGCCCCAGTAGAAGTCGTTGACGGCCAGGGTCTTGGGGAACGTCACCTCCTGGCGCTGCGCGGTCAGGGAGACCATGGCCGAGGAGTTGTGGAACATGTAGTTGCGCCCAACCTGGTCGGAGCCGTTGGCCAGGCCGTTCGGGTGGGCGGCGTTGGCCGAGGCCTGGAGCACCACCGCCGTGTTGGCCGCGCCCGCCGCCAGCACCACGATGTCGCCGCTCCAGCGCTCCTCCCCGTTCTCGGTCTGGCAGACCACCTCGGTGACGGTCCGGCCCGAGGGGTCGGTCTCCAGCCGCAACACCTTGCGCCCGGTCAGGAGGGTGACGTTCGGCAGCTCCATGATCGGCTCGACCGCCAGGGTGCGGGCGTCGCACTTGGCCTTCAGCAGGCAAGGATAGCCGCCGCAGGTCTTGCACTTGATGCAGGCGGAGGTGACCGGATGGGCCTGGTCCAGCTTGACCCCCAGGGGCAGGGAGAAGGGCCGCCAGCCCTGGGTCTCCCAATGCCCCTTCAGCGCGGCCACCCCCGGGTCGTGACGCACCGCGGCGAAGGCGTAGGGCGGCTCGTCGCCGTTCTCGGTGGGGTCGTCCCCGCGGGCGCCGTGGACCTGCCACAGGCGCTCGGCCTCATCGTAATAGGGGGCCATGTCGGCCAGGCTGATCGGCCAGGCCGGGGAGACGCCGCCCGCATGCTTGACCTCGGTGAAGTCGCGGCCGCGCATCCGCATCAGGGCCGCGCCGTAGAAACTGGTGTTGCCGCCGACCCAATAGTGGGTGTTGGGGACGAAGGGGTGGCCGTGCTCGTCGTACCACTTCTCCTGGGTGCGATAGCGGCGCTGGATGAACACCGCCTTGGGGCTCCAGTTCTCCGCCTCGCGGGGCAGGTGCTCGCCCCGCTCCAGGATCAGGATGGACTTGCCCGTCGGCGCCAGCCTCTGGGCCAGGGTCGCCCCGCCGGCCCCGGACCCGATCACCACGATGTCGAAACGCGTGCCCATGAGCTCCAGCCCTCCCCCTTTTTGCGCAGCCTGGCTTAATCCAGGTGGTACTTGGCCGAGCCCTTCATCAGCGCGGCCCGGACCAGGCCCTGGGGCAGGTAGCGCAAAAGGGCGGCGGCCAGGACATTGTGCCAGCCGGGTATGGCGACCACCCTGCCGCGGTCGTTGGCGGCGAGGGCCGCGGCGACCACCTGCTCGGCGGTCTGGAACAACCGCCGCGGCGCTTGGTCCATCACCGCGGCGGTGCCGTTGGCGCTGGCGAATTCGGTGCGGGTGAAGCCGGGGCACACGGCGGTGACCTTCACTCCCGCAGCGCGGTATTCCGCGTCCAGGGCCTGGCTGAAACTGATCATCAGGCTCTTGGCCCCCGGATAAAGGGTGTGGCCGGCCACGCCTGGCGCGAAACCGGCCAGGGAGGCGACATTGATGATCCTCCCCTCCCCCCGCGCCGCCATCCCAGCGATCACCCCGTGGGCCAGGCCGCAGGGGTTGACCACCAGGGTCATGAGGAAGTCCCGCTGCTGCGCCCATGGCACGGCGGCGAAGCTCTGCGGGATCGAGAAGCCGGCGTTGTTGACCAGCATGTCGATCGTGCGCTCCCGTTCGGCCACGGCGGCGAGCACGGTCTCGGCCGCCCCCGGGGCGGCGAGGTCCGCCGGCAGGGCCATGACCTCCACGGCATGGGCGTCGGTCAGCTCGGCGGCCAGGGCCTCCAGCCGGTCGGCTCGCCTGGCGACCAGCACCAGGTCATAACCCCGCGCGGCCAGCATACGGGCGAAACAGGCGCCGATCCCTGCGGAGGCGCCGGTCACCAGCGCCAGGCGTCCGCGCATGTCGAAGGATGTCCCGGCCTGATTCATCTTGCCCCACCTCGACTGCAGACCCGGCGCCCCGACTGTGGTCGCTTGATGGCCGGACGGTTTCCTTCCCCCGTCCGGCTTTGCTAAGCCACCGGAGAACGGTTGCGGAGGACGGCGATGAGTTTGGACGGCGACTACGATGACACCAACATCTTCGCCAAGATGATCCGGGGCGAGGCTCCCTGCGCCAAGGTCTACGAGGACGCGGAGATCCTGGCCTTCCTCGACCTGTTCCCCCAGAGCCGCGGTCACACCCTGGTGATCTCCAAGACGGCCCGCGCCCGCAACCTGCTCGACGTGGAGCCCCAGGCCCTGGAGGCCCTGATCCGGGGGGTTCAGGGGGTGGCGCGGGGGCTGCGCGCGGCGCTTGCGCCCGACGGCCTGGTGGTGACCCAGTTCAACGGCGCGCCGGCGGGCCAGACGGTGTTCCACCTGCACTTCCACCTCATTCCCCGCTACGAGGGCGTGCCCGTCGCCGGTCATGGCGGCGCCCGCATGGCCGATCCCGACGAACTGGCCGTCCTGGCGAAACAGATCGGGGCGAAGATCTAGCCGCTACCGGAAGGCCACCTTCACCCCGGGGCGGATGCCGCGGGCCAGTTCCCGGGCGTCCCAGTTGGTCAGGCGCACGCAGCCGTGGGCCTGGGCCTTGCCGACCTCGGACGAGTCGGGGCCGCCGTGGATGCCGTAACCGTCCTTGGACAGGTTGATCCAGACCACGCCCAGGGGATTGTTGGGCCCGGGGGCGACCTCGGTGCGGCCGCGCACCGCCCCGGCGACCCCCACCGAATCCGAGTCGTAGGAATAGGTCGGCTGGGCCGCGATCGAGCGGATATCCAGGGTTCCGCTGAACGCCGGGCAGGTGCGGCTGCCCAGGCTGGCCGGATAGACCGCCAGCAGCTTGCCGTCGGTCCCCTTGACCCGCATCACCCCTGCGCCCTTGTCGACCTCGACCAGGCCGACCTCCGCGCCCAGGTCGTCGCCGCCCCGGTCGGCGACCAGCACCGTCGAACCGGGCCGGAACGTCGCCCCCGGGTTGAGGGCCATGAGCAAGTCCGGCTGCATGTGGAAGGCCTCGGCCAACTCCTCCGCCGGACTGCGGTAGCCCAGCATCTCCAGGCCGGCCATGGCCGGGAAATCCTTGGGGATATTCGGGGTGAAAGGACCGGCGACGGCGTCGGCGTCGATGACATAGAGTTTCACCGCCGGACGCGGATCGGCCTTGGTCAGGCGGTCCCCCACAGCCTTGGTCGGGGTCCCGTCCCCCTTGAGCCCGTTGGCCTGCTCATAGGCGGCCACGGCGCGGCGGACATTGTCGCTGGAACGGCCGTCGATCGCCCCGGGTGAGAAGCGGGCGCGGTCGAGCAGCACCTGCAGCTTGACCATGGCCGGATCGTAGGCCGCCGATCCGGTCGCGGGAGGGACGATCCTGGACAGGTCCGCATCATTGATGGCGGCGGCGGTCCTTTGGATCGGCGACGAGGTCTTGGCCTCCTCGGCGGACGGCGGCGCGGAGGCCCCGCGCTTGCCGCAGCCCGACACGCCCGCCGCCAGAACCAGCGCCGCCAGCGCCGCAGCCCCCTTGAACCCTCTCACCAAGCCGACCTTCCGACGCCCGTCCGACAGACGTCGGCCTAAGCCGAGTTCCGGGCAAAAGAAAGGGCGGGTCGCCCGATAGGACGCCCGCCCCTTTCACATGGATGTCATCCGGGTCAGTCGGCCATGGCCGGCTCGTCCGGCTCCGGAGCGGAACGGCCCGCCTCGTCGAGGTCCTCCTCCAGGTCGCCGGCGTTGACGTCGATCTCGCCGGGACGGGTCTCGCCGGAGACCGCGTCGATCTCGAACACGATCTTGCCGTCGCGCAGGTCGACCTTGACGTGGCCGCCCCGGACCAGCCGTCCGAACAGGATCTCGTCGGCGAGCGGCTTCTTGATGTGCTCCTGGATCACCCGGGCCAGGGGCCGGGCGCCGTAGAGCTCGTCGTAGCCGTTCTTCGACAGCCAGTCGGCCGCCTCGTCGGTCAGCTCCACCGTGACGTTGCGGTCGGCCAACTGGGCCTCGAGCTGCATCACGAACTTCTGCACCACGTGGCGGATGGTGTCCTGGGACAGGGCGGCGAAGTTGACCACCGCGTCCAGCCGGTTGCGGAACTCCGGCGTGAACAGGCGCTTGATCGCCGCCTCGTCCTCGTCCGAGACCCGGCCGCGGCCGAAGCCGATGCCGTTGCGGTTGTTGTCGGCCGCCCCGGCGTTGGTGGTCATGATCAGGACCACGTTGCGGAAGTCGATCTTCTTGCCGTTGGCGTCGGTGAGGGTGCCGTGGTCCATCACCTGCAGCAGGATGTTGTAGACATCCTGGTGGGCCTTCTCGATCTCGTCGAGCAGGACCACCGCGTGCTTGTGCTGGTCCACCGCGTCGGTCAGCTGGCCGCCCTGGTCGTGGCCGACGTAGCCCGGAGGGGCGCCGATCAGCCGCGATACCGTGTGCCGCTCCATGTACTCGGACATGTCGAAGCGCAGGAGCTCGATGCCGAGCGTGTGGGCCAGCTGGCGCGCGACCTCGGTCTTGCCCACGCCGGTGGGACCGGAGAACAGGTAGCAGCCGATCGGCTTCTGGCTTTCGCGCAGGCCCGCCCGCGACATCTTCATCGCCGCGGAGAGCTGGTTGATCGCGTCGTCCTGGCCGAACACCGCGCGCTTGAGGTCCTCCTCCAGGCTGCGCAGGGCCTCGGCGTCGGACTTGGAGACCGACTTGGCCGGGATACGGGCCATCTTGGCGATGATGCCCTCGATCTCCTTCTGGCCGATACGCTTGCGGCGCTTGGCCTCAGGCAGCAGCATCTGGGAGGCCCCCGCCTCGTCGATCACGTCGATCGCCTTGTCGGGCAGCTTGCGGTCGGTGATGTACTTGGCAGACAGCTCCACCGCCGTCCTGATGGCGTCGTCGGTGTATTTGAGCTTGTGGAACTCCTCGTAGTAGCTCTTCAGCCCCATCAGGATCTTGATGGTGTCGTCGATGGTCGGTTCGTTGACGTCGATCTTCTGGAACCGGCGCACCAGGGCGCGGTCCTTCTCGAAGTGCTGGCGGAACTCCTTGTAGGTGGTCGAGCCCATGCACTTGAGCGTCCCCGAAGCCAGGGCCGGCTTCAGCAGGTTGGAGGCGTCCATGGCCCCGCCGCTGGTGGCGCCGGCGCCGATCACCGTGTGGATCTCGTCGATGAACAGGATGGCGTTGGGGTGCCCTTCCAGTTCCTTGACCACCTGCTTCACCCGCTCCTCGAAGTCGCCGCGATAGCGGGTGCCGGCCAGCAGCGCCCCCATGTCGAGGGAGAAGATGGTCGCGCCGGCCAGAACCTCGGGGACGTCATGGGTGACGATCTTGCGGGCCAGGCCTTCGGCGATGGCGGTCTTGCCGACGCCAGGGTCGCCCACCAGCAGCGGATTGTTCTTGGTCCGGCGGCACAGCACCTGGATGCAGCGCTCGACCTCCTGGTGGCGGCCGATCAAGGGATCGACCTTGCCGGCGCGGGCCTTGTCGTTGAGGTTGACGCAATAGGTCTCCAGCGCCTCGCCGTTCGACTTGGCCTTCTCCGATTTCTCCTCGGTCTCCACGCCCTCGCTCGATCCCTTGACGGGACGGGGCTCGGAAGCCCCCGCCTTCTTGGCGATGCCGTGGGCGATGAAATTGACCGCGTCGTAGCGGGTCATGTCCTGCTCTTGCAGGAAGAAGGCGGCGTGGCTCTCGCGCTCGGAGAACACCGCCACCAGCACATTGGCGCCGGACACTTCGTCGCGGCCCGAGGACTGGACGTGGATCACCGCCCGCTGGATCACGCGCTGGAAGCCTGCGGTCGGCTTGGCGTCCTCGCCGTCCTCGACGATGAGCGACTTCAGCTCGGTATCGAGATAGTTGGCCAGGTTTTTCTTGAGGGTGGTCAGATCGACGTTGCAGGCGCGCATGACCGCGGCCGCGTCCTGGTCGTCGGCCAGGCTCAAGAGAAGATGCTCCAGGGTGGCGTACTCGTGCTTACGCTGGTTGGCGTAGGCCACCGCCCGATGCAGGGTCTCTTCCAGATTGCGCGAGAAAGACGGCACGGAAGAACCTCTCAATCCTTTTCCATAGTGCACTGCAGGGGGTGCTGATGCCTGC
>DATJHI010000007.1:0-21248 GCA_035493955.1 Caulobacteraceae bacterium
CCCAAGACCGACGCCTGGACCAAGGCGGCCCCCATGCCGACGGCTCGGAGCGGCGCGGCCGGCACGGTCTACAAAGGCATGATCCTCGTCACCGGCGGAGAATGCGACAACAAGCACACCTTCACCCAGAACGAGGCCTACAATCCCAAGACCGATCGCTGGATGACGTTGGCCTCGCCGGGCGGCAGTCATGGCGCCGGCGCGGCCGCCGTCGGGAAGTACGCCTATCTCGCGGGCGGCAATAAGAGCTGCGGCGGGGAAAACAACACCACCGACGAATTGCTCGCCCTCAGCCTGTAGTCGGTCGCCAAGTCGATCGCGGTTGCAGGGGCTGTTCGATGGCCGCCCTCTTGCGGGACAGGCGAAAGCTCACGCCGCCTGAGCCTGGACGGCCACCCGCACAAGTTCGGACAGGATGCGCTCGGCCGCGTTCAGCCGCTGTTCGGGGGTCTCCCACTCGCCCTTGACCACGACCTTGTGGTCGGGCCGCAGGCGCCAGTCGTGCTGGCGGCGCTGGACCTGTGCGACCAGGCCCATGGGGTTGGGGAACTGGTCGTCGCGGAAGGCCACCACCGCGCCCTTGGGCCCCACGTCGATCTTGGAGACATTGGCCTGGCGGCACAGGCCCTTGATCCCCACCACCTTCAACAGCTGGTCGGTCTCCTCCGGCAGGGGCCCGAACCGGTCGATCAGTTCGGCCGCCAGGGCCTCGCGGTCGGCGGCGCTCTCGGCTTCGGACAGGCGGCGATAGAGGGCCAGCCGCACGTTCAGGTCGGGGACATAGGCGTCGGGGATCAGCACCGCCGCCCCGGCGTTGATCTGGGGCGACCAGCCGCGCTCGTCGACCACCTGCTGCGCCCCGCCGGCCCTTAGCTCGGCCACCGCGTCCTCGAGCATCTGCTGGTAGAGCTCGACCCCGATCTCGCGGATGTGGCCCGACTGCTCGTCGCCCAGCAGGTTCCCTCCGCCGCGGATGTCGAGGTCGTGGCTGGCCAGCTGGAACCCGGCGCCCAGGCTGTCCAGGGATTGCAGCACCTTCAGGCGCCGTTCGGCCGAGGCGGTGATCTGCTTTTCGGTGGGGGTGGTCAGATAGGCGTAGGCGCGGGTCTTGGCCCGGCCGACCCGGCCGCGCAGCTGGTAGAGCTGGGACAGGCCGAACATGTCGGCGCGGTGGACGATGAGGGTGTTGGCGGAAGGGATGTCGAGGCCGGACTCGACGATGGTGGTCGACAACAGCACGTCGTACTCGCCGTCGTAGAAGGCGCTCATCACCGCCTCCAGCTGGGTCGGCGACAACTGGCCGTGGCCGGTGACGAACTTCACCTCCGGAACCTGTTCGCGCAGGAACTTCTGCAGGTCCGGCAGGTCCGAGACCCGCGGGGCGACATAATAGGCTTGGCCGCCGCGGTACTTTTCCCGCAGCAGGGCCTCGCGCACGGTGACCGGGTCGTTGGGGACCACATAGGTGCGCACCGCGAGGCGATCGACCGGCGGAGTGGCGATGATCGACATCTCGCGAATGCCCGACAGCGCCATCTGAAGGGTGCGCGGGATCGGCGTGGCCGACAGGGTCAGCATGTGCACGTCGGCCCGAAGCGCCTTCAGCTTCTCCTTGGCCTTGACCCCGAAGTGCTGCTCCTCGTCGACGATGACCAGCCCCAGGTCCTTGAAGCCGACCTGTTCGGACAGGATGGCGTGGGTGCCGACGATGATCTCGATCTCGCCCTTCTTCAGGGCCTCGCGGGTCTCGTTCGCCTCCTTGGCCGTGACCAGGCGAGACAGGGTGCGCACCTTCACCGGCCAGCCGGCGAAACGCTCGGAGAAGGTGCGGAAATGCTGGCGGGCCAGAAGCGTGGTCGGGCAGACCACCGCCACCTGCTTGCCGGTCATGGCCGCGACGAAGGCGGCGCGCAGGGCCACCTCGGTCTTGCCGAAGCCGACGTCGCCGCAGATCAGCCGGTCCATCGGCTTGCCCGCGGCAAGGTCGGTCAGGACGTCGGCGATGGCGTTGAGCTGGTCGTCAGTCTCCTCGTAGGGGAATCGGGCGCAGAATTCGTCGAAAAGCCCTTGAGGTGGATCGATTTCCTCCGTGTTCTTCATGTGCCGGGCGGCGGCGATGGCGATCAGGCCCTCGGCCATTTCGCGCAGACGCTCCTTGGCCTTGGACTTGCGCGCCTGCCAGGCCGCGCCCCCCAGCCTGTCGAGCTGGACGCCGTCGCTTTCGGCCCCGTAGCGGGTCAAAAGGTCGATGTTCTCCACCGGCAGATAGAGCTTGGCCTCGCCGCCGTACTGGATGTCCAGACAGTCGTGGGGCGCGCCCTGCACCTCCAGGGTCTTCAAGCCCTCGTAGCGGCCGATGCCGTGGTCGATGTGGACCACGAGGTCGCCGGCGGTGAGCGAGGTCGCCTCGGCCAGGAAGTTGGCGGCCCGGCGCTTCTTGCGGGGACGGGCCAGGCGGTCGCCCAGGATGTCGGTCTCGCAGATGACGGCGAGGTCGGCGGTCTCGAAGCCGGAGTCCACCGGCAGCACTACCCGCTGCAACGGCTTGGCCTTCGTCCCCGCCACCCCGAAGGATTGGGCGTCGGCCCAGTCCTTGGCGAAGCGTACGGACTTCAGCCCATGGTCGCCCAACATAGAGGCCAGCCGGTCGGAAGAGCCCTCCGACCAGGAGGCGAAGAGGACGCGCTTGGACTTGCCGAGGTTGCGGGCGTGGTCGGCCACGGCCTCGAACAGGTTGACGCTGTCCTGGGCCCGTTCGGCGGCGAAGGTCCGGCCCATCCGCGCGCCGAGGTCGACGGTGGACCCCGCCTCCTCCCGCTGAAACGGGGTGAAGCGGCGGCTGGGATGGGCGGCGAGGCGCGCCTCCCATTCGGCCTTGGGCAGATAGAGCTGGTCCGGCGGCAGGGCGCGATAGGGGACGCCGCCCTTGGCCTTGGCGCTCTCCAGCCGGCTGGCGTAGGCGTCCTCCACCATGGCCCACCGCTCCTCGCGCGCCTCCTCGACCAGGGCGTCGAGGGCGATCAGGGCGTCGTCGCCGGCGTAGTCGAACAGGGTCTCCATCCGCTCGTACAGCAGCGGCAGCCAGTGCTCGAGTCCGGCACGCCGACCGCCCTCGCTGACCGCGGCGTAGAGCGGATCGTCCCCGGCGGCCCCGAACAGGGCCAGGTAGCCAGAGCGGAATCGGGAGATCGACTCCGGGCTGAGCAGGGCCTCGGAGACGGGCTGGAGGTCGATGGTCTTGAGCTGCCGCGTCGAGCGCTGGGTCTCCGGATCGAAGGCGCGGATCGATTCCAGGGTGTCGCCGAACAGATCCAAGCGAACCGGCTCTTCGGCGCCCGGCGGGAAGACGTCGATCACCCCCCCACGGATGGCGAACTCGCCGCGCTCGGACACGGTGGAGGCGCGGACATAGCCGTTGACGGCGAAATAGCGCTCCAGCTCGGCCATATCGACGTCGCGGCCGGTGCGCGCCTGGTAGCTGGCCGCGGCGATCGCGTCCCGCGGAGGGACCCGCTGCGCCAGGGCGTGGACGGTGACCACCACCACCAGCGGCGCGGGCGCCGCCTTGTCGCGACGGGCCAGGATCGACAGCGCCCCCATGCGGGCGGCGGCCACACTCGCGGACGGCCCTATGCGGTCGTAGGGCAAACAATCCCACGACGGGATGCGCAGGGTCTCGATCTCCGGCGCGAAGAAGGCCAGGCCATCGGCGAAGGCGTTGGCGCGGGCCCCGTCGCGGGCGACGAACACCACCACGCCCTTGCGGGCCCGGGCGACGTCGGCGACCACAAGGGCGTCGAAGCCCTCCGGCGCGCCGGCGAGTTCGAGCGCGCCCGGCGACTTGGCGATGCGGGAGATATCCAAGACGCTTACTCCGGGCTTCAGGCTGGGCGGGTCACGGGCCGAAAGGCCTGCAGCAGCTTCATGACGTCCGTATCGAACGCGGGCGGGACAGGTTCCCGGCCGATGATCCAGCCGTAGATGTCGTGGTCGGACTCTTCGAACAGGGCCTCCAGCCGGTCGAGCTGGAGCGGGGTCAGGGCGGCGGCGTGGGCTTCCACGAAGGGGCCCAACGTCAGGTCGGCCTCGACGAAGCCCCGGCGCCAGGCCCGGAACTTCAGCTTTTTCAGTCGGATCTCAGGCGCGTCCATCGGCTCTTTCGTCCCTAACGGCGAACGCCCCGCGCTTCGAAGGGGCGGGGGTGAGAAAACATAGGCCGTCGTCCCGGCCCTGGCGCAGGCCGGTCCGAGACGACAGTCGGGGTTATATAGGCGAGGCGCGGCCCGGACCGCTATGCTGCAGACCATGCGGCCCGAGATTCTGTTCCCGCTGTTCGCCCCTTCGGCCACGCTGAAAGGGGTGGGACCCAAGCTGGCCCCGCTGGTGGAGCGGGTGGCCGGGCCTTTGGCGCGCGACCTCGCGTTCCTGGCGCCCCAGCGGCTGATCGAACGGCGGATGGCCACCGTCGCCGACGCCGTCGAGGACGAGCCGCAGATCTTCATCCTGCGCATCGACGCGCACCTGCCGCCGAGCGCGTCAGGACGGCCCTATCGAATCCGCGCGGCGGACGGCGCCGGCTTCATGTTCCTCAACTGGTTCAAGGGTTACGGCCCGCATCTTGCCCGCCAGCACCCGGTCGGGGCGGTCCGCGCCGTCGCCGGGACCCCCGACCGCAGGTTCAACCTCGAACTGACCATCGCCCATCCGGACTACATGCTGCCGGCCGAGCGGGTCGAGGAGATCCCACGCGCCGAGACGGTCTATCCGGCCACCGCCGGCCTGCCGTCGCGGACCCTGCGCAGAATCGTCCTCGAAGCCCTCGGCAAAGTCCCCGACCTGCCCGAATGGCAGGACCCGGCGTGGCTGGCCCGAACCGGATGGCCGTCGTGGCGCGGGGCGCTGGAGCGGCTGCACGCGCCCGCAAGCGCCGCCGACCTGGAGCCGAACGCCCCGCACCGCCGGCGCCTGGCCTACGACGAGCTGCTGGCGCACCAGCTGGCCATGAACAAGCGCAAGCTGGCCTACAAGGTCCCGTCCGCTCCGGTGATCGGCAGGAGCGCCCTGGCCGACCGGGTGGAGGCGGCCCTGCCCTTCGTCCTCACCGGGGCCCAGGCCCGGACCCTGGGCCAGATCCGCGCCGACCTCGCCTCGGGAATGCGGATGTCGCGATTGATCCAGGGCGACGTGGGCTCGGGCAAGACCGTGGTGGCCATGCTGGCCATGGCCGACATGGCCGCCTCGGGGCGGCAGTCCGCCCTGATGGCCCCCACCGAGATCCTGGCCCGCCAGCACTTCGAGACCCTGGCCCAGCCGCTTGAATCGCAAGGCCTTCAGGTGATCCTGCTCACCGGCCGGGACAAGGGCGCGGCCCGCGCCCGCAAGCTCGCCGGCCTGGCGTCGGGCGAGACCGCCGTGGTCGTCGGCACCCAGGCCCTGTTCCAGGACGATGTGGCCTTCGCCGACCTGGCCCTGGCGGTGGTGGACGAACAGCACCGCTTCGGCGTGGCCGAGCGGCGGCGGCTGCAGGACAAGGGCGGAGAGGTCCATCTGGCGGCGCTGTCGGCGACGCCGATCCCGCGCACCCTGGAGCTGACCCTCTACGGCGACCTCGACGTCTCCCGCCTCGACGAAAAGCCGCCGGGGCGCAAGCCGGTCACCACCACCAAGGCGCCGACCACCCGGCTGCACGAGGTGGTCGAGCGGCTGCGCGACTCCATCTCGGCCGGGGCCCAGGCCTTCTGGATCTGCCCCCTGGTGTCGGAATCGGAGTTCCTCGACGTCACCGCCGCCGAGGACCGGGCGGCGGCCCTGCGCGAGAGCCTGGGCCCCCGGGTCGGGCTGGTGCACGGCCGGATGGCGGCGGCGGACAAGGACGCGGTGATGGCCGCCTTCGCCGAAGGCGCCATCTCGGTGCTGGTGGCGACCACCGTGGTCGAGGTCGGGGTCAATGTGCCCAACGCCACCATCATGGTGATCGAGCACGCCGAACGCTTCGGCCTGGCCCAGCTGCACCAGTTGCGCGGCCGGGTCGGCCGGGGGGCGGCCCAGAGCGCCTGCCTGCTGCTCTACGACCCGCCGCTCAGCCAGGCGGCGGCGGCGCGGCTCGAGGTGCTGCGCCAGACCGAGGACGGCTTCCTCATCGCCGAAAAGGACCTGGCGCTACGGGGCGGCGGCGACCTGATGGGGCTGAAACAGAGCGGCTTTCCCGACTACCGTTTCGCCGATCCGGCCGTCCACGCCGAGCTGATCGCCGCGGCCGCCGACGACGCCCGGCTGGTGCTGTCCCGCGATCCGGCCATGACCGGCGAGCGCGGCCGGGCGCTGGGCGTGCTCGAACACCTGTTCGACTGGCGCGCGGACCAAGCCTGGGCAAGCGCCGGATAGGTCTTCCTAGTTCGCCCGCTTCACGCCCACCGACCGCACCACCACCGCCTGGTCGATCGAGGCGGCGGAGACCGGGAAGTCGGTGCGGCCCATCTGGGCGGCGACGCGGGCTTTGGCGTCGGCTTCGAGGTCGGCGTAGAACAGGTTGAACGGCGGGACCTTCTGCCGGTCGGCCCAGGCCCCGGCCAGGACCAGCGAGGGCGAACTGGGCCCGGTTATGCTGAGGACCCCGTGGTCGCACTGGGCCGAGACCTGGCGCGGCAGGAACGCGGGCCTGGTGCCCCACTCCAACCCCGAGGCGTTGGCCGCCCCCAGGTTCAGCCGCGCGTCGGCGATGGCGTTGCTGACGCTGCCGAACAGGGGATTGACGCAGAGCGGCTCGCGCTGGCCCAGGGGAATCGGCCGTCCGAGGAAGTCCCAGACGAAGGCCCGGTCGACGATCCGCTTGGCTTCCTCCGGGTCGCCGCTGCGGGCGCTGATCCAGGCGACGATGCAGTGGGCCTGGTTGCGGCTGCGGCAGGCCGGGACCGGGGCGTCGGGTCGGGCATAGCGGGGCGCCGGCACCACGGCCTCGATGACATAGACGCCGGCGACCTGCTGGATCAGGGCCGGATTGGGCGCGATCAGGTCGTCCACCAGACGTCCGGCGAGCTGGCCCCCCTGCTCTACGCCGACGACGACGATCGGCCGCCCGCGGTTGTAATGGGCGAGGAACTGCAGGAAGGCCGCGCGGACGTCCGCATAGGCGAAACGGCGAGCCTCGCGGGCGTCGTCGCGGTTGGTCAGGGCGGCGAACAGGCTGGCCTGGCGATAGCGCGGAGCGAACACCCGGCCGACCCGCTGGAACGGCCCGGCGTAGTTGGGCAGCATCACTCGCTCCAGCTGGCGGGCGTCGCTGGCCTGGTCGAAGGGCGCGTTCCAGTTGCGCCCGCCGTCATAGGTGGTGGGGTGGATGAAGAAGACGTCGGCCGGCGGATCGCCCGCGCCCCAGCGGGCCGGGTCGGCGGGCCGCAGCGCCCAGGCGGCGGGAAGGGCGTAGTTGGGCGCGGGCGGAGGCCTCCAGGTCTGGAACGGCTGCTGCGGGTCCAGGGACGCGCGCATGACGTCGTCGCGGCGCAGGAACACCAGGACGGCGATGAGCGCCACCACGATCCCTGCGACGACGATGCACCAATCGAGGAGGCGGCGCTGGCGCGGGGTCATGGCCTCACCGATACGGGTCGGACTGGGACAGATACATGTGGACGTAGTCGGCCACACCTTCTTCCAAACTGGTGAAGGCCCGCTTGTATCCCATTGAAATCAGACGAGTCATGTCCGCCTGGGTGAAGTACTGGTAGCGGTCGCGGATCCCCGCCGGCATGTCCACATAGTCGATGCGGGTCTCCTGGCCGAGGGCGTGGAACAGGGCCTCCGCGAGGTCGCGGAAGCTGCGCGCCCGTCCCGAGCCGAGGTTGTAGATGCCGTTGACGTCCGGTCTGGCCAGCAGCCACAGCACCACCTCGACCGCATCCCTGACATAGACGAAGTCGCGGGTCTGGCCCCCGTTCTCCACCCCGTCCCTATGCGATTTGAACAGCTTGACCGTTTCGCCGCGGGCGGCCTCCGGCCACTTCTGGCAGACGACCGAGCGCATGGCGCCCTTGTGGTGCTCGTTGGGGCCGTAGACGTTGAAGAACTTCAGCCCGGCCCATTGCGCCGGGGCGCGGCCGCGGTCGGCGTTGCGGCGGGCGTAGAGGTCGAACAGGGCCTTGGACCAGCCATAGGCGTTGAGCGGCCGAAGCGCGCTCAGCGAGGCCAGGTCGTCGGCGTCCCCGAAGCCCTGGGCTCCGTCGCCATAGGTCGCGGCCGACGAGGCGTAGATCAGCCGCTTGCCGTGCTCGGCCGCCCAGTCCCACAGGTCTCGGGACAGGGTGAAGTTGGCATGGACGATCCTGTCGGCGTCCGGCTCGGTGGTTGAGGAGACCGCGCCCATGTGGATGATCGCCTCCAGCTCGTCCTCATGCCAGGCCAGCCAGTCGGCCAGGGCCTCCGGGGCGACGAAGTCGGCGATGGGATGCTTGGCGAGGTTGCGCCACTTGCCGCTGTCGGCGGCGCGCAGGCGGTCGCACACGGCGACATCCCATTCGCCGGATTCCGCCAGGGCGGCGACGATGTTCGAGCCGATGAACCCCGCCCCGCCGGTGACCAGGACCAGGCGCGGGCTCATGAGCGGCCCATGCGGGCGATGGCGGCGGTGGTGGAATAGCCCTCGACGAGGGGAGCCAGGCGCACCTCCCCGCCATAGGCCTTGACCACCTCCGCGCCCACGACCTCGTCCTCGGCGTAGTCGGCGCCCTTGACCAGCACGTCCGGACGCAGGGCCTCGATCAGGGCCAGCGGCGTCGCCTCGTCGAAGGCCACCACCAGGTCGACCCCGCCCAGGCCGCCCAGCACCAAAGCCCGGGAGTCCAGGCCGTTGACCGGGCGTCCCGCGCCCTTCAGCGCCGCGACGGAGGCGTCGCCGTTCACCGCCACCACCAGCCGGTCGCACCAGGCTCGCGCCTGGGCCAGATAGGCGATGTGGCCGCGGTGCAGGATGTCGAAACAGCCGTTGGTGAAGCCGACCTTCAGCCCTTGGGCCTTCCAGCGCCCGACCGTCTCCCGGGCCTCGTCCGCCGTGGCGAGCTTGGCCTCCGCCGGGGCCTGCTGCGCCATCTCGGCCTCGACCAGCTCGGCGGGGCTGACCACCGCGGTGCCGACCTTGCCGACCACCACGCTGGCGGCCAGGAGGGCGAAGGCCACCGCCTCCTCCAGGTCCGCGCCCGAGGCCAGGGCTGCGCCGATGGCGGCCAGGGTGGTGTCGCCGGCGCCGGTGACGTCGAAGACGGTGCGCGGGACGCTGCGGAAGTGGCGGACGGTCCCGCCGCGCACCGCCAGGGACATGCCCTGGGCGGCGCGGGTGACCAGTATGGCCCTGGCCTCGCAGCCGGCCAGGGCGGCGGCCAGAGCGGCCTCGGTCTCGGCGTCCGTCCGCACCGGCATCTCGGCGGTCAGAGACAGTTCGCGGGCGTTGGGCTTGACCAGGTCGACCGGTCCGTACTTGGCGAAGCTGCGGCCCTTGGGATCGACGATCACGGGCGCGCCCGCCTGGCGGGCGGCCTCGCGCACGGCGGCGATCACCTTGGGCGTGGCCGCGCCCTTGGCGTAGTCGGACAGCAGCACCGCCCCGGCCCCTTCGCAGGCCGCGCCGATGACGTCGATCAGGGAATCCTCGATGCGGCCGGTCACGGCGCGGTCGTCTTCCTGGTCGAGGCGCAGCAGTTGCTGGCCGGCAGCCACGAAGCGGGTCTTGCAGGTGGTGCAGCGGCCCGGCTGGGACACCACATGGCCCTCCAGCCGGGTCTCCGCCTCGATCAGCCGCACGGCGTCGTGGCCGGCCGGATCGTCCCCGACCACCCCGGCCAGGCCGGCGAAGGCGCCCAGGGCGGCGGCGTTGCGGGCCACATTGCCGGCTGCGCCCAGCATGGTCGCCTCGCGCTCGTGCAACATCACCGGGATCGGCGCCTCGGGGGAGATTCGTCCCACCTCGCCATAGACATAACGGTCGAGCATCAGGTCGCCGACGCAGGCGACGCGGGCTTGGCCGATGGCGGCGAGGCGCAGCTTCAGGGCGGCGAGATCCATGACCCGCCTATAGCCGCCAAACGCGGCGCGCGCGAGGCCCGCCGATTGCGCTCCCCATCCTTGCGCCTTAGGTACAAATCGTTCCCGGCGCGACGAGAGACCCGAGCCCCATGATTCGATCCCCGAGCGTCGTCGAGGCCATCGGCGGCACCCCGCTGATCCGTCTGCGCCGGGCCAGCGAAGCCACCGGCTGCGAAATCTGGGGCAAGGCCGAGTTCATGAACCCCGGCCAATCGGTCAAGGACCGGGCCGCCCTCTACATCATCCGCGACGCCGAGAAGCGGGGCCTTCTGCGTCCCGGCGGGCTGATCGTCGAAGGGACGGCCGGCAACACCGGCATCGGCCTGGCCATGGTCGCCTCGGCCCTGGGCTACCGCAGCCTGATCGTCATCCCCCGCACCCAGAGCCAGGAGAAGAAGGACGCCATCCGCCTCCTCGGCGCCGAACTGGTGGAGGTGGACGCAGTCCCCTACGCCAATCCCGGCAACTACGTGCGCTTCTCCGGCGCCCTGGCCGAGGAGAAGATGAAGACCGAGCCGAGCGGGGCGATCTGGGCCAACCAGTTCGACAACGTCGCCAACCGCGAGGCCCACGTCCACACCACCGGGCCGGAGATCTGGGAACAGACCGGCGGGCGCATCGACGGCTTCGTCTGTTCGGTCGGCTCGGGCGGGACCCTGGCGGGGATCGAGATGGCGCTCCGGGCCCGTAATCCGGACATCCGCATCGGTCTGGCCGATCCCTTCGGCGCCGCCCTGTTCAACTGGTACACCGCCGGCGAGCTGAAGGCCGAAGGGACGTCGATCACCGAGGGCATCGGCCAGGGCCGCGTCACCGCCAACCTGGAAGGGATCAGGGTCGACCACGCCTGGCAGATTCCCGACGCCGAGGCGCTGGAGGTGATCTACGACCTGGTTCAGCACGAGGGCCTGTGCATGGGCGGCTCCACCGGGGTCAATGTGGCCGGGGCCATTCGGATGGCGCGGGAGCTCGGCCCCGGCAAGACCATCGTCACCATCCTGGCCGACCACGGGCAGCGCTATCAGTCCAAGCTCTTCAACCCCGCCTTCCTGCGCGAAAAGGGCCTGCCGCTCCCGCCCTGGATCCCCGGATGAGCCCCGCCCCGCCTCTCGTCTCGACGGCCTGGCTGGCGGACCACGCGGGCGCGGTGAAGGTGGTCGACGCCACCTTCTTCCTTCCCGGCCAGGGCGACGCGGAGGCGAGTTTCAGGGCCGCCCACATCGCAGGGGCTGTCCGCTTCGACATCGACGCCATCGCCGACCGTAAAAGCCCCCTGCCCCACATGCTGCCTTCGCCGGAGGCCTTCGCCGAGGCCGTGGGCGCCCTGGGCGTCTCGAGCGCCGACCATGTGGTCGCCTATGGCGGGGCCGGGCCACGGGCATGGTGGATGTTCCGGGCCATGGGCCACGACCGCGTCAGCGTCCTCGACGGCGGCCTCGCCAAGTGGATGGCCGAGGGCCGCCCGACCGAAGCGGGCGAGCCCCCTCCGCCCGTCCCCGCCGACTTCACCGCCCGCTTCCGTCCAGAGCTGGTCCGCGACTTCGACCAGGTGCGCGCGGCCCTGGAAGCCGGGCGGCCGGTGCTCGACGCCCGCCCGGCCCCGCGTTTCGCCGGCGCGGCCCCCGAGCCCCGCGAAGGCTTGCGCAGCGGCCACATGCCCGGAGCGCTGAGCCTGCCTTCCGGCGACCTGTTCGCCGCCGACGGGACCTTCCGGTCGGAGGAGGAGCTGGCGGCTCTCCTGCACGCGGCCGGCTATGATGGATCGGGCCCCGCCATCGCCACCTGCGGCTCGGGCGTCACCGCCTGCATGATCGCCCTGGCCCTGGCCCGCCAGGGCCGCTGGGACGCGGCGGTCTACGACGGCTCCTGGAGCGAATGGGGCGCGCGGGCCGACGCGCCGGTGGCGACGGGTTGATCCTTTCCGCCGCCCCTGCGACAGCAGGAGCGGCGGACGCGGAAGGCGGAACGACCGATGGCCAAAAGCGACGACAAGACGGTGCGCGAATCCACCCGGCTGATCCGGGCGGGACAGACGCCGCGGACCTTGTCGCATACGGTGGGACCGCCGGTGCAGCGGGCCTCGACGGTGCTGCTGCCCAACGCCGCCTCGCTCTATGACGGAACCCACAACACCTATGGCCGCCACGGCCTGGCCACCCACGCGACCCTCTCCAGCGCCATCGCCGAGCTGGAGGGCGGGGTGGAGGCGGTCCTGTTCTCCAGCGGCCTGGCGGCCCTGACCGGGGCGATGCTGGCGGTGCTGAAGTCCGGCGACGAGGTGCTGGCGGTCGACTGCGTCTACGCCCCTTGGCGGCGGTTCTGCGACGGGGTGCTGAAGCGGTTCGGGGTGACCACCCGCTATGTCCCCGCCCGGGCCGACGCCGACGAGATCATGGCCCTGGCCGGTCCCGCCACCCGGCTGATCGCGCTGGAGAGCCCCGGCTCCCTGAGCTTCGAGATGCAGGACGTCCCCGCCATCGCCGCGGCGGCGCGGGCGCGGGGAATCCTGACCCTGGTGGACAACACCTACGGGGCGGGCCTGTTGTTCAAGCCCCTGGCGCACGGGGTCGACCTCAGCGCCCAGGCCCTGACCAAATATGTCGGCGGCCACTCGGACCTGTTCATGGGCTCGGTGGCGACCGGCGATCCCGCCCTGGCCACGAAGTTGAAGCTGGCGATCCGCGACAACGGCTGGGCGGTGTCGCCGGACGACGCCTATTGGATGCTGAGGGGCCTTCGGACGCTGTCGGCCCGGATGGCCCGGCACGGGGCCTCCGGCCTTGCGGTCGCCGAGTGGCTGGCCGAGCAGCCGGAGGTGACGCGGGTGCTGCACCCGGCCCTGCCCAGCTTCCCCGACCATGGCCTGTGGAAGCGCGACTTCACCGGCGCCAACGGTCTGTTCAGCTTCGAACTGACCCCGGCGGCCGACGCCGCCGTGCTGGCCCTTCTGGATCGATTGCAGCTGTTCGGCCTGGGCTTCTCCTGGGGCGGGTTCGAGAGCCTGGCCATCCATTGCGGGCCGCAACTGGCGACCAGCCGCACCGCCGAGCCCTGGCGCGCGGCCGGGCCGCTGGTGCGGCTGCACGTGGGGCTGGAGGACCCTGCCGACCTGACCGAGGATTTGCGGCAGGGCCTGGACGCGTTCGCCGCCGCGCGGTGAGGTTTGGCGCGCCCAGCAGGACTCGAACCTGCAACCGCTCGCTTAGAAGGCGAGTGCTCTATCCGGTTGAGCTATGGGCGCTTGGCGCGGGTCCACCTTAGGGCAGACCGCGAAACAAGAAAGCCGGGGGTCTTCGCCCGGAAAACGAGCCGATGCTCAATGGGTCCAGGGCTGCTTGCGCTGGAAGGCGAAGTTGTCGGCGTAGGCCTTGATGATCCGGCGGGGGAGCTTGGGCTGGACCAGCTGGAAGGCGATGCCATGGTGGTCGGCATAGGCTGCCGCCTCCTCCTGGGTGGCGAAGGACAGGCGCACCTGGCCGTTCATGTCGCTGGACGAGGTCCAGCCCATCAGGGGGTCGGGCTTGCGGGCCGAGGCCGGTTCGAACTCCAGCACCCAGTCCTTGCCCAGCGCCGGGCCGGACTGCATGGCGTTCTTGGCCGGACGGTAGATGCGCGCGAGCATGACGTGTCTTTCCCAATCCCGTTCGGCCCGATGGTCGGGGCGGCAGGATTCGAACCTGCGACCCTCTGCTCCCAAAGCAGATGCGCTACCAGACTGCGCCACACCCCGCGATCGAGCCGGAGTCGTGGCCGTCTTTGCCATGCGCCGCCCTCCGCCTCAACCATTGACGGCCGCGACATGAGCATGGCTTGCCCGGAGCTTCGGGGCGGGCGAGTTTGCGCGGCCAAGAAACCGATACGCGAAGGTCCGCCGCGATGAAGTTCCCGATGCTGCTCGTGGCGGCGCTGCTGTGCCTCGGGGTCGGCCCAGCGGTCGCCC
Organism: Caulobacteraceae bacterium; assembly: GCA_035493955.1. Lineage (GTDB taxonomy): Bacteria > Pseudomonadota > Alphaproteobacteria > Caulobacterales > Caulobacteraceae > NCED01. The sequence continues at coordinate 14,012 of DATJHI010000007.1, forward strand.
AGGCCCCGACGCCCCAGTACGGCTACCGGGTGGTGCACCGCTATCCGCACAGCACCCAGTCCTTCACCGAGGGCCTGTTCTACAAGGACGGCTATCTCTACGAGAGCACGGGACTGGAGGGCCGTTCGGCGATCCAGAAGGAAGAACTGGAGACCGGGCGCATCGTCCAGAAGCGGGAGATCGCTCCGCAATATTTCGGCGAAGGCATCGTCGCCTGGAAGAACAGGCTGATCGAGCTGACCTGGAGATCCCAGGTCGGCTTCATCTACGACCTCGCCACCTTCAAGCCGACGGGGAGCTTCGGATACAGCGGCGAGGGCTGGGCCCTGACCCACGACGGCAAGCGCCTGATCATGAGCGACGGGACGCCGCAACTGCGCTTCCTCGACCCCGTCACCCTGAAGGAGACCGGGCGGGTGCTGGTCACCGACGGCGGCCGGCCGGTCGGCAATCTGAACGAGCTGGAATATGTGCGCGGCGAGATCTACGCCAATATCTGGCTGACCGACCGCATCGCCCGCATCGACCCCGTCACCGGGGCGGTGCTGGGCTGGATCGACCTCAGCGGCATCCTCAGCCCCGCCGACCGCATCCCCGGCCAGACCGACGTGTTGAACGGCATCGCCTATGACGCCAAGGGCGGACGTCTTTTCGTCACCGGCAAGATGTGGCCGGCGGTGTTCGAGATCGAACTGGTGGAGAAACGCTAGCTCAGCCGACGCTGCTGCAGTCGATCTCGGCGACCACCAGGCCCTTGGGGCCTTCGGAGAAGCGCACCATGACCACGTCGCCGGGCTGCAGGTCCTCGACGCCGCAGCGGCGCAGGGTCTCGATGTGGACGAAGATATCCCCCGGCTCGTCGTCGCGGACCACGAAGCCATAGCCCTTGGTCCGGTTGAACCACTTCACCGTGGCCCGCTCCAGCGGACCGGAGGCGGCGGGCGCGCGGCGCGGCGAAACGCCGGAGGTCGGCTCCCGGTTGGAGAAGCCGCTACGTTCCCGCGATGGACCACGTTCGTCATAGGGAGCGCGACGGGCCTGAACATCGCCCCGATCGCGGCCGAAGCCGCCCTCGAAGCCGCGGGCGGGCCGCTCGGACGGCGGCGGCGCGGCGGATTCATCGAGCTCGACGATGGTGGAGACCTGCCAGCCCTTGGGCCGGCGGACCGCGTCGCAGACGATGACCGATCCTTCCAGCGCGCTTTCCCGGCCCGATTGGCGCAGGCTGGTGACGTGAAGCAGGACGTCCTTCAATCCGGTTTTGCCTGGATCGTCAGGAACGATGAACCCGTATCCCTTGCCGGGATCGAACCACTTAACACGCCCGCTGATCCGCACGGCTTCGTCGTCATGCGAACTCAAACCGTCGTAATCCAGACTAGACATGCCCACCCTCTCGCCACCCCCTCCCGGTGACGACGCCACTTATATCATGTCCAGAGCGGAAGCGGAGCAACAAACGTGTCTTTTTGGCGCCGCGTCAGAAAATCGCAGTCCTTCAAAGGGGCGACACCACGCGTCTGTCCGTTGACCGGGGGTGTTCGCGGAGGCCTTGTGCACCGCACCCTGGCTTCGGCCCGGCCGATTATTTGATAGTACAATCTTTTTCGCACCAGGGCGGGGCGGCCGAAGTCGCCGCTCGGCCGTATCCTAGGCTCCGCTCTTCGGAGACTTCGAAGGGTCGGCCAGGATGTCGAGCAGGGGCGCGAGATGGGCGATCATTTCCTCGCGGACCTGCAGGCTGGGCCCGTCCTCTCCGAGGATGCCGCGCATGACGCCCATGCCCATGGTGATGGCGATGCAGATGTGGGACCGGGCGACCGCGTCGGGACCGCCGCCGAACCGGGCGACCAGGGGGTCGATGAAGCGCTCCTCCAGGTCGTCGCGGACGATGGCGTGGGCGGTGGGGGAGTTGGTCGAGCGGATCGCCAGGTCCAAGGCCATCAGCTGGTTCTGGTGCCGGTCGCCGGTCATGCGCAGGACGATCCGGGCCAGCTCGTCGCCGAACTCGGGCGGTTTGACCTGAAGCGAGAACGGCTCCTTGGTTATCGAGGACAGCACCGCGTTGAACAGCCCTTCCTTGGAGCCGAAATAGCGGTTGACCAGGGCGGGGTCGATCCCGGCGTCGGCGGCGATGTCGCGCACGCCGACCTGCTCGTAGCCGTCGTTGACGAAGCGGGCCTTGGCCGCCTCCAGGATCGCCGCGCGCGTGGCTTCGGCATTGCGGGGCCGGCGAACGGCGACGGTCGGATTGGTCATGGGCGCCCGGTGCGGAAGGTCATGAATGTCTTCATGAAGGCCTTATACGCCAAGATCGAGGCGATCCCGTCGGTCACAACAGGATTTTTGCCGAAGCCCCAGCCCGGCGGCGCCTTCGCGCCATCGGGCGCAGGCGAAGGTGGCAGTCCCTAGCGGAGTCGAACCGCTCTTCCTAGAATGAAAATCTAGTGTCCTAACCGATAGACGAAGGGACCATCGAGGAGGCCGGCATATATCGCGGGCCCCCCGGCAAACGCAAGCCCCGGAAGGGTTTAAGTGAAAATTCCCGGCCCGCAAGCCGTCGTTACGCGGACATCCTGGGATCGGCGGCGTCCTCGATCTCCAACTGGACGTCGTTGCGGCCCTTCCAGTCGTCGGGTTTCAGCCTTCCGACCACGTGCAGGGCCCCGTTCCGGGCCAGAAGGCGCCGGCCAAGCTCGGTGTCTCCGGCGCGCCAGGCCACCGCCCTCAGCCGTCCGCCCGCCCCGTCGGCGAGCACGCAGCGGACATGGCCGCCGTTCATCGCCATCGATTCGACCACCGTCACCGAGGCGGCGGCGAACAGGGGCTCGGGCGCGCCGGGCCCGAACGGCTCCAGCCGCCGGAACTCGTCCAGCAGGGCCCGGCCCGCCCCCCCCGGGGCGATCAGCACGTCGATCTCCAGCGCGTCGACGGCCAGAGCCTCCTCGGTCTCCACGGCCAGGCTTTCGGTCAGGAAGGCGCGCAGCTCCGGGATCGCCTCGACCCGCACCGTCAGGCCCGCGGCCATGGCGTGGCCGCCCCCGGCCATCAGCACGCCGGCGTCGAAGGCGGCCTGGATCGCCCGCCCCAGATTGACCCCCGGCTGCGACCGGCCGGAACCCTTGCCGACGCCGGTGACCGGATCGACGCCGATGACCACCACGGGACGCCGATAACGCTCGCGCAGCCGTCCGGCGACGATGCCGACCACCCCGGGATGCCAGCCCTCGTGGGCGGCGACCAGGACCGGCGCCTCGGGGTCGAAATTGCTCTGCTGCTCGATCAACCGGACGGCCTCGTCGAAGGCCTCCTTCTCGATGGACTTGCGTTCGGCGTTGAGGGCGTCGAGCTGTTCGGCCAGATCCTTGGCCTCGGCCGCGTCATCGGTCGAAAGCAGGCGCGCGCCGAGGTCGGACCGGCCGATCCGCCCCCCGGCGTTGATCCGCGGGCCGAGCACGAAGCCGGCATGGAACACGCTCGCCGGCCCCTCCTGTGCGCCCGCCACGGCCAGCAGCGCCTTCAGGCCGGGATTGGCCCAGGCCGACATCACCTTCAGCCCCTGGGCGGTCAGGGCCCGGTTGAAGCCGGTCAGCCGGGTCACGTCGCAGACCGCGCCCAAGGCGACGAGGTCGAGCCACTGGCGCAGGTCCGGCTCCGGCCGGCTCCCGAACAGGCCGCGTCTGCGGGCCTCGCGGTTCATCGCCGCCAGGAGGACGAAGACCACCCCTGCTGCGCACAGGTTGCCCTGGCCGGACGCGCAGTCCGGCCGGTTGGGATTGACCAGGGCCGCGGCCGGGGGCGGCTCGCCGCGCATCAGGTGGTGGTCGATCACCACGACCTCGAGCCCGATGTCTGCCGCTGCAACCAGAGCGTCGTGGGCGGCGGCGCCGCAGTCGACGGTGACCACCAGCTCGGCCCCCTCGTCCTTCAGCCGGCGGAAGGCCGCCGGACTCGGGCCATAGCCCTCCCGCATGCGGTCGGGGACATAGATGGGCAGGTCGCGGCCCATGGCCCGGAACCAGCGCACCAGCAGGGCGGCGCTGGTCGCTCCGTCCACGTCGTAGTCGGCGAACACCGTGACCGGCCGCCCGGCGGCGACGGCGTCGACCAGGACCTCGGCGGCTCGGTCCATCTCCGTGAAGCTTGACGGGTCGGGAAACAGGGCCTTGAGCGTGGGGTTGAGATAGGCCTCGGCGATATCCTCCCCCACGCCCCGCGCGGCCAGGGCCCGGGCCAGGGGCTCGGACAGGCCGAGCCGGAGCTGATGGGAGCGCACCGCGGCGGCGTCGGCGGGGCGCGCGCGCCAGGCGCGTCCGCTCAGCGACCGGGTGACGCCGAGGAACGCGGAAAGGTCGTGGTCGCCATCGGCCATGAGGCCAGTGTAGGGCCGAATCGGGTCGGGCGTCGCCCAGGGGCGCAAAGCCGCCCACAGGTCATTTGGAAGCGGGACTTGAGGACCGCAGGTCCGAATGGCCCGCGCAACCGACCGAGCCTCTGCCTAGATCGGCCGCTTCATGCGGATTTCACGCACCGTGTGGGTGATGGAGTTCATCACCAGGGTGTGGGTGTGGACGAAGCCGCCCTTGACCTTGACCCCGTCCAGCAGGGCGCCGTCGGTGACGCCGGTGGCCGCGAACACGGCGTCGCCCTTGACCAGCTCGTCCAGCTCATACTTGCGCCCGAAGTCCTCGTCCTTGAGGCCGAGCCGGCGCGCGCGGGCCTTCTCGTCCTCGTTGCGGAAGACCAGGCGCCCCTGGAACTGGCCGCCCACGCACTTCAGCGCCGCGCAGGCCAGGACCCCCTCGGGCGCCCCCCCGGAGCCGACATAGAGGTCGATCCCGGTCTCGGGGTCGGTGGTGTTGATCACCCCGGCCACGTCGCCGTCGGAGATCAGGTGCACGCGCGCGCCGACGCTGCGCAGCGAGGCGATGATCTCGGTGTGGCGCGGCCGGTCCAGCACGCAGACGGTGATCGCGCTCGGCTCGACCCCCTTGGCCTTGGCCAGGGAGCGGACGTTGTCGGCGGGAGACTTGTCGAGGTCGACGACCCCCTTGGGATAGCCCGGCCCGACCGCGATCTTGTCCATATAGGTGTCGGGGGCGTGCAGCATGCCGCCGGCAGGGGAAAAGGCGATGACCGCGCAGGCGTTGGCCATGGCCTTGGCCGTCAGGGTGGTGCCTTCCAGCGGGTCCAGGGCGATGTCGATCCGCGGCCCTTTGCCGGCCCCGACCTTTTCGCCGATGTAGAGCATCGGCGCCTCGTCGCGCTCGCCCTCGCCGATGACGATCAGGCCGTCGATGTTGAGCTGGTTCAGGCCGGTGCGCATGGCGTCGACGGCGGCCTGGTCGGCGGCCTTCTCGTCACCCAGCCCGACCAGCCTGAAGGCGGCGATCGCGGCGAGCTCGGCGACCTGGGCCGCATCGAGGATGAGGTTCCGCGCGAGTTGGCTGTTTTGGCCTCCTCCCAGTTTCGTCCCACCCATGCCCGTCAAGCTCCTTGAGTCGGTAGTCGTTGTTGTCCCCCTGGAGGGACCCATGGCGATTTCCTCAGATCCGCGCGATCCGGATCATCCGGGGCCGTTCCACCACGGCCTCGAGGGCCTCGATGTGGTCTATGGCGTCGCGGACGGCGCCTTCGGACGCCGGCTGGGTGGTCAGGACGATCGGAACCAAACCTGTATCCTCGACCGGGCGTTGCAGGAAGCTGTCGATCGACACGCCCGCCTTGGCCAGGGCCTCGGACACGCCGGCGATGACTCCCGGACGGTCGCGGACCACCAGGCGCAGGAAGGCCTTGCCCACGCGCTGTTGCGGGTCCCCCGGCGGCAGGGGCGACAACCCCTCCGCGGCGCCCTGGAACACGGGCCGGCTGGCGCCGGCGATGACGTCGGCGATGTCGGCGGCGACCGCGGCGGCGGTGGGACCCGCTCCGGCGCCGGGGCCCTGCAGATAGATCCGCCCGATCCGGCGGCCCTCGATGAACAGCGCGTTGAGCGAACCCCCCGCCTGGGCGAGAGGGTGGTCCAGGGGCGTCAGAGCCGGATTGACCCGGACGCTGGCCCCGCCCGCCTCGCGGCTGGCCGAAGCGATCAGCTTGATGCGATAGCCGAGTTCGTGGGCCAGGCGGATGTCCACGAGCTCGATCTGCTCGATCCCCTCCACCTCGGCGGCGGCGAAATTGGGCGCCCCCCCGAAAGCCAGGGCCGCCAGCAGGCAGAGCTTATGGGCGGCGTCGAAACCGCCCACGTCCATGGTCGGGTCGGCCTCGGCGTAGCCCAGCCGCTGCGCCTCGTCGAGGGCGCTCGCGTAGTCCGATTCCTGCTCTTCCATCTGCGTCAGGATGAAATTGCTGGTGCCGTTGAGAATCGCCGTCAGCGACTCGATCTGGTTGGCCGATAGGCACTGGCTGATGTTGGCGATGATCGGAATGCCGCCGGCCACCGAGGCCTCGAAGGCGATCGAGCGGCCCAACTCGCGGGCCAGATCGAACAGCTCGGGGCCATGCTCGGCCAGCAGGGCCTTATTGGCCGTGATCACGTCCTTGCCGCTTTCCAACAGTGCGATCATGATCGACCGGGCCGGCTCCAGGCCGCCGACCAGATGGGCGACCGTCGTGATTTCCCGATTGCCGGTGATTTTCGACAAATCGTCGGACAGAATGCCCTTGGGCAGTTCGCAGTCTCGCGGCTTGTCGACGTCGCGGACGACGACCTGTTCGAGCCACAGCGTGCGGCCGGCATGGCGCGCGGTGCGATCTCCGAAATCGAGCAGCAGCCGCGCCACGCCCGAGCCGACCGTACCCAGCCCGACGATGCCTACCTTGGTTTTTTCCATGCCTTGCAAATCTAGTTCCCTCTCCCTTCGGGAGAGGGTTAGGGCAAGCCCTCGCGCCCTGTTCTCTAACGAAAGCCTGATGTTCCTTTCCGCGCAAGCGAAAGGAACCCTGGCGAACCCGCCATCGTAGAATCGGTGAGTTGCAGTCGTCAAGGCGGGCGAGGCATCGGTAGTGATACCGAATCCCACCTTTTGTGCAGGCGCCAGGAAATCGGCAGTCACGATGACTATTCTACCGGCCCGCGATCATAGGTACGCACGGACTCGAATATGAATGGATCAAGCACCTCGACGCGGCCGGTTGGCCATCTTAGCTCGGCGGAATGCGCCCCGGTCCACCGATGTTCAGGCACGCCCCACTTCGGCGCATAGTCGCGCGCCAGAAGTGGCCCGACGGCGCAGCC
>DATJHI010000008.1:0-110705 GCA_035493955.1 Caulobacteraceae bacterium
GTCACGTCATAGCCACCCTTTTTCAGGTGACCGGCCATCGGATAGCCCATTACGCCCAAGCCGATGAATGCCACTTTCATTTAGTCCACCACTTCCATCTTAGGGGTTGCACTGCCTGTGAACGAAGGACGCTTCATCAGCCAGATGACCGCAAACACAGGCAATGAGATCAGAAACATGAAAAGGAAATCGTTTGCATAGGCCTGCACTAGCGCGCGGTATTCTATGAGAGAATTCAGATTTGCCAACCCAAAAGGTATCTGTGGATTCATCTGCATCGACGGTCCGTTAACGCCCAACGCCCGGTTGAAGGGGCTCGCATGGCTGGAAAGCTGGGCGTGAATCGTCTGGACCGAGTTGGCCAGGATGGTCGAAGTCAGCGAAACACCGATGGCAGAGCCGATATTGCGCATCAAATTGGTCAATCCGGCGCCGTCTGTGCGCAGGTGTGGCGAAAGTGTCGCAAAGGCCACCATGTTCATGGGGACAAAGACCAGCCCCATCCCGACGCCCTGAAAAAATGTCACCCAGGAAACCGTGGCCACACTGACGCTGGGCGTCCAAGCCGTCATCGCCCAGAGCGACCAGAGCAAGAGGCCGGCGCCCACGCTCATAATAATGCGCGGATCGGCCTTCAGGGTCAGGCGGCCGGCGAACATCATGGCCACCATCACGCCAAAGCCCCGGGGCACCATCAGGAACCCGGTCTGGGTGACGCTGCGTCCTGACAGATTCTGCAGATAGGGCGACATCAGCGCAGAGGATGCGAGCAGAATCGCGCCCATCACGAACATCAGCACCAATCCGCCAAGGAAGTTGCGGTCCTTGAAGATCACAACCGGGATGAACGGCTTCTTCGCGGTCATCATATGGACCAGGAACAGATAGATGCCGATGACGCAGGCCATCGCCTCGATCACGATTTCGGTAGACGAGAACCAGTCCTTGGTGGTGCCGCGGTCCAGCACCAGCTGCAGGCAGGCAAGCCCGGTCGAAAGCGCCATAAAACCGAACCAGTCGAACTTCAGGCTGGTGTCGCGCGCAGTGTCCTTGAAAAAGATCGCCAGCATGGCGCAGGCAGCGATACCGAAAGGCACATTGATGTAGAACACCCAGCGCCAGCTATAAGCGTCGGTCAGGATGCCGCCCAGGGTGGGCCCCAGGATCGGTCCCAGCATCACGCCCATGCCCCAGATCGCCATCACATTGCCGCGCTTGGCGGGCGGATACATGTCCAGCATCACCGCCTGCGACAAAGGCCCCAGGGCGGCGCCGAACACGCCCTGAATCAGGCGGAACAGCACAATCTGCTCCAGGCTGGTGGCGGCGCCGCACAGCATGGAGGCGACCGTGAAACCGGCAATGGAGGTGATGAGGAAGTATTTCTTGCTGAAGCGCGCCGCGATCCAACCCACCGGCGCCGTCATGATGGCGGCGGCGATGACATAGCTGGTGAGGACCCAGGTGATCTGGTCGCGGCTGGCGGACAACTCGCCTTGCATATAGGGCAAGGCGACATTGGCGATGGTGGTATCCAGCGCCTGCATCAGGACGCCCGCCATACTGCCGATCAGCACCATCCATTCTGCGAGCTTGGAATCGTAGACATGGGCGGCATGGGGAGTGTGCGCCGTCATGCGGGACTACAGTCCGTGCATCAGCCGGGTGAAGCGGCGCAAACCCGTATCAATGCTGATCACCGTGCTCATGCCCGCACGCAGGGGGCGGTCGCATTCGCTTTTGTCGATGGCGACGCGTACCGGAATGCGCTGCACCACCTTGACCCAATTGCCGCTGGCATTTTCCGCCGGCAGCGCCGAGAAGCTGGTGTCGCTGCCCGCGCTGACGCTGTCGATATGGCCTTCCCATTTGCAGCCGGGATAGGTGTCGACCGTCATGGAAACTGGATTGCCGGGATGGACATGGGTGAGATCGGTTTCCTTCATGTCGGAGGAGATCCAGACATCCTTGCCGATCAGGCCCACCGCACTGGTGGTGGTGAAGGCCGACATGGCCGAGATCACCAGCGTGCCGGGTTGCAGCGAGTCCACCTCGCCCACCGTGCCGTCAAAAGGCGCGCGCACCACGGTATGGTCGAGCTGACGCTGGGCTTCGTCCACCGCAGCTTTCGCTTTCATATAGGAGGGGGTCTGCTGCGCCGGCAGGGCCGGATTGCCGTTGAGCTTGGCGAGCTGGGTCGCCGCCGTCTGTTGCAGCGAGGCAAGCGTGGCCTGCGCGCTCAGCACCGCCGCATGCTGGGTATCCACCTGCATCGCGGCGATGGCGTTCTGTTTGGCGAGCGCCTGATAGCGGGCAAAGGTCTGCCGGTTGACATTAAGCTGTGCCTGTTGGGCCGCGATCTGACCCTCCACGGCGCGATACTGGGCGCGGGTGGATTCCGCATCCTGCACGGTGGAAGCCAGATTGGCCCTGGCATTCTCCAGCGCAATCTCGAACGGCTTTGGATCGAGGGTGAAAAGCACATCGCCCTTTTTCACCTGCTGGCCTTCGCGGACATTGACGGTCGCAACCAGGCCCGAGACATCGGTGGAGACCATCAGCTTGTTGGCATGGACATAGGAGTCGTCGGAGGTGACGTAGCGTCCACCCATCAGATAGAAAATGCCGACGATGGAGACAAAGACGCTCACGCCCCAGAACATCAATATGCGGCGCAGCCGCGCCTTGTCGGCCCAGAGCGCCCCCAGCCATCCACGATTGGGGGCCTGTTTGCGGTCCGGATAGGCCGCAACGCTGTCATCGACTGCGGACATGCTATTCCCCTGCCGCCGCGATTTTCGCGGGGCTTTCCATGGTGAGCTTGGTCTTCATTTTCAGGAGCGCGTGGGTGACGAGTTCCACAGTCTGCTCATCGAGATCGCCGGTCACTTCGCGGAAGAGTTCTTCCTTGTAGCGCTGGATCTCTTTCAGGATGGGTTCGGCGGCAGGAAGCAGGTGCAAACGCCGGATGCGGCGGTCGGCAGGATCCAGGCGGCGTTCCAGCAGCCCCCTCGCCTCCAGCCGGTCCACCAGCCGTCCCACGGTGATCGGTTCGACCTCGCAAAGGCCCGCCATTTCGTTCTGGGTCATGCCGGGTTGGCGCGCCAAACGGGCGAGGATCACGCCTTGGGCGCGCGTCATGCCGTAAGTGCGGGCCCAGCGGTCGAAACGCGTCCGCATCAGGCGGGCCACGTCATAGAGTTCCACGAGCATTTCGGTCTTCATGGCCGAGAACGTAAGCCACGTTATTATATCTTGCAATATTATAAGCTATGTTATTTCCGCAAACATAAACCTCGCTTTTTGGCATGGCGAACCGCCCGAAACGCCCGGAATACAAAGAAAAAGGGCGGCTCCGAAGAGCCGCCCTTTCTTTCGCAAAGACTGCGAGGCGTGCCTCCCCTTCGCGTGCGCAAGCACGCCTAAGGGGGAGGTGGTTTCAGCGAGCGAAGGCGGCGATAGCCGCCGAGCGGAAGCTGAAACCGGAGGGGGACAAAGGAAAAAGGCGGCCACGAGGACCGCCTTCTCCAAACCATTCCGGAACACTCGGAGTTACATTCCCGAACCCTGGATGCCCTTCCAGCTGGCCTCGATCGCCTTGATGGCGTTATCGGGCAGCGGAACATAGTCCAGGCCCAGCGCAAGCTGGTCGCCCTTCTCAAAGCTCCACTGGAAGAATTTGAGCGTGTCCTGGGTCGCCTTCTGGTCCGGCGGATTCTTGTAGACCAGGATGTAGGTGGTGGCGGTGATCGGCCAGGACTGGGCGCCGGGCTGGTCCACCAGGATGACGTAGAAATTGTCCTTGGCGGCGCCAGCCCAGTCGGCATTGGAAGCGGCAGCGCGGAAGGCTTCCACGGTCGGTTCGACTGTCTGGCCCGCCTTGTTGATCATCTTCACGTGAGCAAGACGGTTCTGCTTGGCATAGGCATATTCGACATAGCCGATGCCGCCGGAGATCTGCGCCACATTGCCGGCAACGCCTTCATTACCCTTGGCGCCGATGCCGGTCGGCCAATCGATCGCGGTATCCGCACCCACATCCGCCTTCCAGGAGGGCGAAATGCGGCTGAGATAGGTCGCGAAGATGAAGGTCGTGCCCGATCCGTCGGAGCGGTGCACCACGGCGATCGCCGTCGACGGCAGCTTCGCCGCCGGGTTCAGCTTCTTGATCGCCGCATCGTCCCAGCGCGCGATCTTACCCTGGAAGATTTCCGCGAGCGTCGCGCCGTCCAGCGTCAGCTGGCCGGGCTTGATGCCGGGGACGTTGATCACCGGCACCACGCCGCCGATCACGGTGGGGAACTGCACCATGCCCGCCGAGTTCAGGGCGTCGAGCTTCAGCGGCTTGTCGGAAGCGCCGAATTCCACGGTCTTGGCGGTGATCTGGCGGATGCCGCCGCCCGAACCGATCGCCTGATAGTTCAGGCCGACGCCGGTCTGGGCCTTATAGGCCTCGGCCCACTTGGAATAGACGGGGGCGGGGAAGGTGGCGCCGGCGCCGGTGATGTCGGCCGCCTGGGCTGCGACGCCGGTGGCCAGGAGCGCGGCCACCGCGACGATGAGCTTCTTCAGCATGTCTTGGTCTCCTAGAGGTAGGCCCTTGTCTTCAGGCCCTGGTCGCCGGCGCTGCGCCGGCCGTCGTATCGGAAAAGGAGCGGCCCGGACGGGTCCGGGCCGCTTTGGATCAGAAGCGCACTTGGCCGAACAGGCCGATTTCGTCGTAGGTCCCGTCGATCGAGCCGCCGATCGTGCCGTTGCCGGTCGAGAGGCTGCCTTTTTCGAGCTTGTCGCGCTTATACACCAGCGACAGGTCGACGATCTTCACCGGCTCGTACTGGATGCCGACGTTGAAATAGTTTTCCTTCCGGGTCGGCGCCGAGGTCTTGGTGGGCTTCACCCAGTCGTAGCGGCCGAAGAGGCTCCACTCGGGGTTGACCGCGTAGGACCCGAACACTGAGTAGCCTTCCGACTTGTCGGCCGCCACGGTGGTGATGGTGTTCCAGTTGCTGGCGCTGAAGTACTCGACGCCGAGCCGGTAGGGGCCCTTCACGTAGGCGGCCAGGGCGTTGAAACGGCTGGCGGTGTGGAAGACGTTGGTCACGCCCTGGGTGTCCTTGCCCAGCTTGCCGGAATAACCGCCCACGGCGAGGACGAAGCCCTGGTAGTTCAGGTTGATACGGCCTTCGACATCCATGGTCTTGGAGCGCAGGGGGGCCTTGTAGCCGGCGCCGTCGATGACGGCGACTTCGTACTGGACGTACTGGCCGAGGGCGCCGCCCACGTGCAGGCCCCAATCCGACGAGGTGCCGAACTTGGTGCGGTCGGTCAGGGTCTGTTCGATGTGGCGGTAGCCATAGATCCCTTCCGCGAAGGGAATCCAGGGCAGGTCGTCGGCGCCGAGGCGGACCTGCAGGTAGGGCGCATAGTTGGCCTTCAGGAAGGCCTTCTTCAGGTAGAGCTCGGTCGAGGAGATGGCCGAGGAATACTGGAAGTCGGTGGTGACGTTGGCCGAATAGGTGTCGTTGAACTTGTGATCGACGCCGATGTAGAAGCGCTTGATGTCGAAGCCGACGCCGGTCACCGGCACCTTCACGCCGTTCGACTTCTGCGAGACGCTGGTCAGGTCGAAATACATCCGACCACTGACGGAAGTGCTTTCGGCCCAGCTCGGCTTGGGCTTGGGCACTTCGCCCAGGGTCTGCAGCACGGTCTGCGGCACGTTCTCAAGGCGGTCTTCCACCGACTCGCTGTTGGCGACCACCTGTTGAACTTGGGTCTGGGTCTCGGCTACGGCCGACTGGGTGGCGGCGACCTGGGCCTGGACGGCCTGCTGAGCCTGGGCTTGGGCGTCGAGACGCGACTGCAGGGCCTGCACCTGAGCGCTCAGCGCCTGGACCTGGTCCATCAGCTGGCGGTTGGCGGCGGCCGCCGGATTGGCGCGGACAACGCGCTTGTGGGTCGCGGCTTGCGCCGATGCGGCGAAGCTTACCGTCATCATCACGCCGATCGCTGCGCTGCGAAGAAGCGCGCTCTTGCTGGTCATTTAGGAGTCCCCTGAGTAGCTGTGCTCCCGGTCTTTCCGACCAGGATGTCCTGCGCTTACTCGCGGCGTGTGACATTCTGTTGAAGGCGCGGCGCCGTGGGACGGTTATGGTCCGATTGTGAAGCTTTTATGACTTCAAGAATACATGAAGCAAAGGCGACTTTACAACAAGCGCTGCCTCAAAGCCTGAGACAGGATGTCGATCAACGACACCGCCACGACAATAATAATGACGATGGCGGCGGTCTGGCCGTACTGGAACCCGTTCATCGAATCGAACAGCAGTTGGCCGATCCCGCCCGCGCCGATCAGGCCCAGGACCGTGGCGGCGCGGGCGTTCGATTCGAACCGGTAGAGGGCGTAGGACACCCAAAGCGGGGCCACCTGCGGCATCACCCCCCACGCCACCTCCTGCAACGGGCGGGCGCCCACAGCCCGGATGCCCTCCACAGGGCGGGGGTCGATCGCCTCCACCGCCTCGGAGAACAGCTTGCCCAGCACGCCGCCGGTGTTGATGGTCAGGGCCAGCACTCCAGCGAAGGGGCCTAGCCCCACCGCCACCAGGAATATGGTGCCGATCACCAGGTCCGGGACCGCGCGGAACAGGTCGAGCAGCCTTCGCACCAGCTGCTGTATCCAGGGTGGAGAGACGTTTCGAGCCGCGGCCAGGCCGAGCGGTATGGCCAGGATCACCGCCAGGGCCGTGCCCCACAGGGCGATCTGGAGCGTCAGCCACATGTTGGCGACATAGAGCCGCCACAGATGGAAATCCGGGTGCAGGAACGACTGCCCCAGTTGGCGCATGTTGTTGGAGTTGGAGAACAGCAGGCCCGCCCGGCCGAGCTCCACCGACTGCACGCTGATCAACAGCAGCGCCGCCACCCCGCCCCACACGGCCCAGTCGACCAGGCGCTGGCGCAGGGGACGGATCGGCGGCGGCGGAATCATCACCGGGATGGACACCTCCTAGCCCCCGGTTCCGGCCGGCGGGTTGGCGGCGCTCAGGTCCCGGATCGGCTTGAGGTACCCGTCGTCGGCGGGATTGAACGAGGTGTAATGCAGCTTGGCCATCACCTCGCGCTGGCGCCGCCCCTCCGCCCCCGGCGCCTTGCCGTAGGACAGGAAGAAAGCGCGGATCTTGTCACGCAGGACCGGGTCCAGGTCCTTACGGTAGACGAGCGCCGATTCCGGGATCGGCGGCGAGGTCCAGACCACCTGGATGTTGTCGTAGGCCCGCTTCGCCTCCGGCGCGCCCTTCAGCGCGAAGTCCAGCCCGACCGAATTGTTGGTGGAGGCGTCCAAGACGCCATTGGCCACCGAGAACAGGTTGGCGGCGTGAGTGGCCGAGCGGACCACCTTGAAACAGGTGTTGGGATCGATCTTCCGGGGACGGAACAGGAAGGCCGTGGGCGCCAGCGTACCGCTGGTGGAGTGTGGATCGCCGATGCCGAACGACAGGCTGCGGTCGCACTTGAGGATCTTGTCCAGGGTCAGGCCCGAGCCCTTCTTGACGATCACCACCGAGGTGTAGGTCTCCTTGCCGTCCAGGTCCGCGGTGCGGGCGAACACCGTCGCGTCGGCGCGGTCGATGGCCTCCAGAGCCGGCAGGGTCGAGAACCAGCCCATCTGCACCTGGTTGAAGCGCATGGCCTGGACCAGGGCGGTGTAGTTGGAGGAAAAGAACGGCTTGACCGGGAGTCCCACGGCCTTGGACAGGTCGTCCAGCAGCGGCCGCCACAGGGGCTCGTAGGAGGCTTGGTCCTCCGCCGACAGGATCGAAAAGGCCAGGGTCTTGGGCGCGTTCGGTGGCGCAGCCGCGCCCTGCTGGGTCGCCGGACCGCAACCGGCCAGGGCGGCGAGCGCAACGGCCCCCGCGGCCAGGATCGCACGGCGGATCATTCGCTTACTCCTTCAAAGAGGGCGTCCTCGATCTCCGGCCCGTAGACCTCGATCAGGAGCTTGCGGTCGAGGCCGGCGACGGGGCCGTCATAGACCACCCTTCCCGCCTGCAGGGCCACGATCCGGCGACAGTACCGCAGGGCATAGTCGACGTGATGCAGGGTGATCACCACCGCCATCCCGTCCTTGCGGTTCAGCTCCTGCAGCGCCTCCATCACCCGGCGGGCGGAGACGGGGTCGAGGGAGGCGACCGGCTCGTCGGCCAGGATAGCCTCGGCGCCCTGGACCAGGGTGCGGGCGATGGCGCCGCGCTGCTGCTGCCCTCCCGAAAGGGTCGCCGCCCGTTGGCCGGCGTATTCGGCCACCCCCATCCGGGCCAGGGCGGCCATGGCGCGCGCCTTCTCCTCGGTCGGCCATATCCCCAGGAGGCCGCGCCAACCAGGGGTGCGGGCCAGGGCGCCCACCATGGCGTTGGAGAACAGGGTCAGTCGCCCCACCAGGTTGAACTGCTGGAAGATGAAGCCGATCCGCGCCCGCACGCCGCGGATGTCGTCGCTGACCCGGCCGCCAGCCTGGACCGGCAGACCCAGGGCCTCGATCCGCCCGGGGCCCGGATCGATGGGCGCCAGCCCGATGAGGGCCCGCAGCAGGGTCGACTTGCCCGACCCCGACGGGCCGATCAGGGCGATCATCTCGCCCCGCTCAACGCGCAGGCTGACCCCGTCCAGGGCCCGGCGCTCCCCGTAGGTCTTGGACACGTCGCGGGCCTCGAAGGCGAGCTCTGCGGACATGGGCGGCGGCGGGGTCCTCAAGGGTGCGGCGGCGCAAACCAGCCGTGTTAAACGGTCGGAGGCGACGGTCTTATGACATGACCGAGGGCTAGGACGAATGGACGACCCTTCCCGCAGCGCGGTCCGCGGCGAGATCGACCGATCCGCACGCCGCCAGGTCCCGGAAATTCGGCTGCGGCCCGACCGGGGGGCGACCGATTCGCAGATCGCGCTCTAAGCCCTTTACATAGCGGGAGAAGTTCCCTATTTCCCCCTTTCCCGGCGGACCCCGGAACAGTCGAAACGCTGCTAACGCCGGATCTGGGTCAACAATCTTTCGGGGGTTACGTGAATTGCACACGTACCATGAACCCCTGGACCTGGTCCGTGAGCGGTCCCCTGAGCGCCCGGTCGCACTCGTGCGTCCCGGCGTGGTGGCCCTAGCGGCGAACTGGTTCCAGGCAAACTTCCAAGGCGACGTTCTCTATGCCGTAAAGGCCAATCCCTCCCCGTGGATCGTCAAGACCCTGTGGGACAACGGGATCCGCGCCTTCGACGTGGCGTCCATTCCTGAGATCGAGCTGGTGGCCGAAAACGCCCCGGGCGCCCGCATGGCCTTCATGCACCCGGTGAAAAGCCGCGCCAGCATCACCCGCGCCTATTTCGATTTCGGGGTGAAGACCTTCGCCCTCGACACCCAGGACGAGCTGGACAAGATCCTCCAGGCGACCGGCGGGGCGCGCGATCTCAACCTGATCGTCCGGCTGGCGGTGGCCACCGACGGGGCGGCCTATACCCTGTCCGGCAAGTTCGGCGTCTCCTCCGACCAAGCCCCCGGCCTGTTGCTGGCGGCCCGACGTGGCACCGAAGAGCTGATGGGGGTGTCCTTCCACGTCGGTTCGCAATGCATGCGGCCCACTGCCTACCAGGCGGCCATGTCGCAGGCTTCGCGCGCCCTGGTCCGCGCCGGCGTGTTCGCCGACGTGGTCGATGTCGGCGGCGGCTTCCCGTCGGTCTATCCCGGCATGGTTCCGCCGGCCCTGGCCGACTACATGGACTCCATCCACCGCGGTTTCGAGGACATGAAGGTCCACGAGACCACCGAGCTGTGGTGCGAGCCCGGGCGGGCCCTGGTGGCCGAGGCCTCCTCCGTCCTGGCCCGGGTCGAGCTCAAGAAGGGCGACGCCCTGTACCTGAACGACGGCTCCTACGGCTCGCTGTTCGACGCCACCCACGCCAAATGGCCGTTCCCGGTGAAGCTGGTCCGGCCGGAGCCCGTTGCCGGCGGCGAGGCGGGTGCCGAGCTGAAGCCCTTCCGCTTCTACGGCCCGACCTGCGATTCCATCGACCACATGCCCGGACCGTTCTGGCTGCCCGAGGATGTGCGCGAAGGCGACTATGTCGAGATCGGCATGCTGGGCGCCTATGGGGTGGCGATGAACACCCGCTTCAACGGCTTCGGCGACACCGACACGGCGATCGTCGGGGACGCGCCCATGGCCTCGATGTTCGGCCTCGCCCGCCGCTCGATCCCCACCCCCCGGGTGGCGGAGGAAGGCTCGGTGGTCAGGCTGACCCGCGCCCGGCGCAACAAGCGGCGGCGGCGGTAATTCACCTTTCCTTCTCGGGCGCGCCGTAGCGACAGGCCCGAGGAGGATGGGGTGTGGTTCGCCTCAGACCTTGGGCGTGCGGATCCTGAGGGACTTGGTCCTGGGAGCCGCGGCGCGGATCAGGTTCTGGTCGGGCTCGGCCTCTTCGGGCGGCGCAGGCCGAAGCCGGTCGATGCGATAGAGCCGGGCGAAACCCTCGTTGGCGACCAGGGTCATGCCCTCCGGCAGGACTTCCTTGTCGACGCTCTCGAGTACGTCGGCATTGAGCATCAGGGCATAGTCGAACCGTTCCCGCCAGTGCCGGATATAGGGCGCTACGATCAACCAGCCGCGGGTCGGCTTGCGCAGCACCCCCAGTGTCGGCGAACGGCCGCCGTTGGGCACGGAGATCTCGTTCCAGGGCGCGCGCACCCGCAGCGGCTGCTTGCCCTGCATGGTGAAGATCAGCGGGCTGAACGCCCCGCGCTGCATCACCGACAAGGTATAGTCGTGATAGTAGCTGGCGCCGAGGTGGAAGTAGCGGCCGACCGGAGCGCGGGCCATGCCGCGGATCGACGGCCGGTGATCCAGGGGCAGCACCGCCGCCCCGGCCGGAACGTGGCTGAGCGCCCGCTCGATGGCGTCGGCGTCAGCCTGCCGCTCGAACCAGATTCCCCCGATCCAGGCGGCGCGGCCCAGCACCAGGGCCAGCATCGCCGTGGCCATGGCCATGCGGGCGGCCTTGGTATCGGCCACATCGGGATGGACCGCCGCCATCAGGGTCAGCAGGGCCATGATCGGCACCCGCTGGTCGATCCAGCCGGTCTCCGCCGCCCAGGTGGGCATGAGCAGCGCCACCACGGCCAGGGCCAGGGCGGCCAGCGCCAGGCCCTGGTGCACCCGCAGCCGACCCCGGACCAGGGCGTATCCGCAGATGGCCGCCAGGGATCCGAAGAACAGGCCGTCGATCCAGTTGTCGTAGGTGCCGAAGGCGCAGCCCAGCACGTCGAACTTATAGGCCAGGGTGGTCGGCCCCCAGATGGTCTCCGATCCGGTCTCGCCGGGGACGTGGGAGGCGGTCAGCCGGTAGGCCAGGAGCGGGATCGCCACCGCCGCGGCCACGCCGAGCAGCTTCAGGGCCGTGTCGCGCAGGCCCTGGCGGTTGAACACCAGCGCCAGCCGGGGTCCCAGGGCCATGCCTCCGAGCAGGGCGGCGTAGAAGCCCAGGGCGAAGATGTGCACGACCAAAAGGGCGACGGCGATGGCCACCCGGGCGAGCACCACCTGCACCGGCGTGGCCCGGCGCTGCAGCCACGGATCGGCGGCGGCGGCCAGCATCGCGAGCCCCAGCCCGATCTGATAATTCAGGAAACCGGCCAGCAGGGTGGTGGCGAAGGCGGTGATCGGCAGGACCACCTGCCACCAGCGCCAGCCGTTGTAGAGGCGCTGGTGCAGCACCACCGCCCCGATGGGCGGCAAGACCAGGGCCGCGGCCAGGAACAGGGGCCCCAACGCCTGGCCGGGAATGGCCATGCCCAGGATCTGGGCCAGGAGGTCGACACCGATATTGGTCCAGGCCGACGACCAGTCCACCGCATACATGTGCGACAGCGGTCCGTTCTTCAGGCCGCCGGCCAGCATCCAGATGCGGGCATAGTGATTGGGCAGATCCAGCAGGGGCGGCATGCGCACCAGGATGGCCGGCGCCGCAACTGCGAGAAGTCCGATGAGCACGAAAGCCTGCAGCAGCCGCGAGACGGGCGGCGCGGTCCGCGGCGGCGCCGCGACGGCGTGCGGGATATCCGTGACCAGCGAGGAAGAAGACATGCGCACCCTATCGCCTAAGCCGGGGCTATCATCAACTTTAGTTGATCGAGATGCGTCGTCGCGACGCGGAAGGCAAGTCCCTCGCGAGTGCAAAATTTTTGTTCAAAAGCTGGCCTAGACTGCCGCCGGGCCTATATGGGTCCGCTTTCAGGCGGTCGAAGCCTGAGGAAAGGCCCCTTCCCCGTCGCGCCGTCCGGGGGAGAGCGGTCCGGAAGGACGGGCGATTCACCCCCCAGGGACTCTCACTTAGGGAAGCCTCGCTGATGAACGCTCCGACCCCGGCCCCCAACCGCAAGGCCGAACTCCTCTCCAAGACCGTCCAGCACGTGGACATCACCGCCTATGACGCACGGCCCGTGATCGACGCCATGCGCGGCATGAGCTTCTCGTCGCGCGACACGGCGCGGGCCGCCGACATCTTCAACATGGCGCTGGAGGACAAGGCCTGCTCGCCCTGGCTGGTCCTGGCCGGTTCGACCTCCGCCGGCGGCTGCATGGACGTCTACCGGGACATGGTGAAGTTCGGCATGGTCGACGCCGTGGTGGCCACCGGCGCCTCCATCGTCGACATGGATTTCTTCGAGGCCCTGGGCTTCAAGCACTATCAGGCGGCCGGCCCGGTCGACGACAACGTGCTGCGCGAGAACTACGTCGACCGCATCTACGACACCTACATCGACGAGGAGGAGTTGCAGAACTGCGACCACACCATCCTCGAGATCGCCAACCGCCTGGAGCCGCGCGGCTATTCGTCCCGCGAGTTCATCTGGGAAATGGGCCGCTGGCTGTCCGAAGGCAACGCCAAGAAGCCCGGCAGCCTGATCCAGACCGCCTATGAGGAGGGCGTGCCGATCTTCTGTCCCGCCTTCGTCGACAGCTCGGCCGGCTTCGGCCTGGTCAAGCACCAGAAGGAACGGGCGGCGGCGGGCAAGCCCTACCTGATGCTGGACGCCATCGCCGACTTCCGCGAGCTCACCGACATCAAGATCGCCGCCGGCGTCACTGGTCTGTTCATGGTCGGCGGCGGGGTGCCGAAGAACTTCGCCCAGGACACCGTGGTGTGCGCCGAGATCCTGGGCGTCGAGGCCGAGATGCACCGCTACGCCGTCCAGATCACCGTCGCCGACGTCCGTGACGGAGCCTGCTCCTCCTCGACGCTCAAAGAGGCGGCGTCCTGGGGCAAGGTCCAGACCACCCACGAACAGATGGTCTTCGCCGAGGCCACCACCGTGGTCCCCCTGATCGCCTCGGACATCTACCATCGCGGCGCCTGGAAGGGCCGCGAGAAGCGCCGCTGGGCCAGGTTGTTCGGGAAGTAGGGGAAGCCTTTCCCCGCGGAGAACTCAGCCCGCCGCCGCACGGACCGTCGGCTCGGCCTGCGGCTCCGCGCGCCGTCCATGGGCGATCAGGCGCGAGAACAGCCAGCCGCGGACATAGGCGTTGGTCTTGCGCGCCATCCGGGTCGGAAGCCGGTTGAAGGCGTGGGGCGCCTCGGGCGCCACCATCACCTCGGCGTTGCGGTTGAGGTCGCGCCAGCGTGCGGCCAAAAGCTCGGTGTCGTCCAGCAAGGGATCGCGTTCGCCGACCAGGAACAGGGCCGGCGGCAGGCCGCGCAGATCGGCGTAGAGGGGCGAGATGGCCGGGTCGCGCCGTTCTTCCGGCGTCAGGTGCGGCATCAGCTTCTCCAGGGCGCTGGCCAGGGTCGGCCCATGCAACACCAGGGTGTCGGCGCCGGCGGCGCACAGGCTGGGGGTGCCGCACAGGTCGTAGCAGCCGTAGAACATCACCGCCCCGGCGACCCGCGACAGGTCGACGCCGCGGGCGCGCAGGCGGATCAGGGTCGAGGCGACAAGATGGGCGCCCGCCGATTCCCCACCCATCAGCAGCACGTCGGCGCCGAACTCGGCCTCCATCGTCTCCAGCACCCAGGCCACGGCGGCTTCACAGTCGTCGAGGGCGGCCATGACCGCCTGGTCGAGCATCACCCGGTAATCGACGCTGACCACGGCCACCCCGCAGGTCCTGGCGATCTCGACGTTCAGGGCGTCGTCCATGCGAGCGTTGCCCAGCACCCAGGCGCCGCCGTGGATGTCCAGATAGACCCCGCGGCACGCCCCGGCGGGACGCAGGATGCGCACATCCACCGAATGGCCCAGCGCCTCCACCCGGCGATCCTCGACGTCCAGGCCGGCGCGGCGGAAATTTGGACTGGGCAGGGCCTGGCTGAGTTTCAACGCCCCGTTCAGCAGGGCCACGTCCCACGCGGTGCGGAGCGGCATCCGCGGGGTGGACGCCAAAAGACGGTTAACCCGTCGAGCCTCCGCCAGTTCTGTTTCCTCGAACCTGAGGGTCATCGCTGTTCCTAGCCGCCAATGTCGAACGCAAAGCTGTCCGACTGGTTCTGGGAGGATGCGCGTCCGATCCTGACCTGAGGCTGAATTGCCACGCTCTGGGCCGTTCAGGGACGTCCCACGGGAAGAGCGCCTTATTCCCGCCCGAACACCCGGCCCGGCAGCAGCGCCTCGTAGAGGTCGGTGCGGCGGTCGCGAAAGAAGCCCCACGCCGCCCGGTGGGTGGCAAGGAAATCCAGGTCGAAGGCGGCGGTCAGCACGCCTTCGTCCCCACGCTCCAGCGCCGCGACGAGGTCGCCGCGGTGGTCGGCGATGAAGGATGAGCCATAGAAGCCCTGCCCGCCCCCCGGCCCCGGCTCGAACCCGATCCGATTGGCGGCGGCGACGGGAATGACGTTGGCGACGGCGTGACCCTGCATCACCCGGCGCCAGGGATCGCGGGTGTCCAGGCTGGCGTCGTGGGGTTCCGAGCCGATGGCGGTGGGATAGAGCAGCGCCTCGGCGCCCATCAGGGCCATGGCGCGGGCGGCTTCGGGATACCACTGGTCCCAGCAGATGCCGACGCCGATGCGGCCATGGCGGGTGTCCCAGACCTTGAAGCCGGTGTCGCCGGGGCGGAAGTAGTATTTCTCCTGGTAGCCGGGGCCGTCCGGAATATGGCTCTTGCGGTAGAGGCCCAGGGCCGATCCGTCGGTGTCCAGCATGACCAGGCTGTTGTAGTAGTGCGGCCCGTCCCGCTCGAAGATCGACACCGGTATGACCACCCCCAGCTCCGCCGCCAGCGGGGCCATGGCGAGGACGCAGGGGTGCTCGCGCCAGGGGTGCGCCTCGGCGAACCAGCGCTCCTCCTGGGCGACACAGAAATAGGGACCCTGGAACAGCTCTGACGGCAACACCACCTGGGCGCCCTTGCCCGCCGCTTCCCGGACGAAGTCGGCGGTCCTGGCGATATTGGCCGCCATGTCGGTCCCGTAGGCGGTCTGGATCACGCCCAGGGTCAGGGTGCGGGCCATCAGGCGGGCTCCTGCTGGGTGATACAGTGGAAGGAGCCCCCGCCGGTCAGCAGCGCCCGCGAGGGCAGGCCGATCACCTGGCGCTCGGGGAACAAGGACTTCAGGGCCTCGATCGCCAGGCCGGCGGAAAGGCCGTCGTCATAGACGGGGGCGACCACCGCCTCGTTGGCGATGACGAAATTCATGTGGCTGGCGGGGATGGGCCGGTTGTCCTCGTCGACGACCCGGCCCGGCGAGGGGATGCGCATGACCTGCAGGGCCGAGCCCCGGGCGTCGCGGAAGCTGTGCAGCAGCCGGGCGACGTCGTCATAGACCCCGGCGTTGGGATCGTCCCGGCCCACGGCCAGAGGACAGGCCACCACCCCCGGCGCGACGAACCGCGCCAGGTTGTCGACATGTCCATCGGTGTGATCGTTCTTCAGTCCGTCGCCCAGCCACAGCACCTTCTTCACCCCGAGGGCCGCGGTGAGGGCGGCGGTCGCCGTCGCCTCGTCCCAGCCGGGGTTGCGATTGGGGTTCAGCACGCACTGGCGGGTGGTCAGCAGGGTGCCGAAGCCGTCGCCGTCGATGGCGCCGCCCTCCAGCACGAAGTCGTTTTCGATCAGCCGGACTCCGGCGGCGGCGGCGAGCTGTTCGGCCACCGTATCGTCGTCGTCGAGCACATATTTGCCGCCCCAGCCGTTGAAGCGGAAACCAAGCGCCACCTCCTCCTCGCCCCGGCTGGCGAAGATCGGGCCGGTGTCGCGCAGCCAGATGTCCCCGAACAGGCCGCGGACGATCTCCACCGCCGCCACGTCCCCGACCAGCAGTCGGGCGGCGGCCTCCGCCTCGTCGCCGCAGACCAGCAGGCGCACCCGCTCGCCCCCCGGCCCAGCCAGGGCCTTGGCCAGGTCGGCCGCCTCGGTCTGGGCGGCGGCGAGGTCGTCAAGCCACAGATCGGCGTGGCTGGGGAAACCTACCCACATGGCGCGGTGCGGCGCCCATTCGGCGGGCGCGTAGAGGCTCATGGCGGACTGGCCCTCCTGGGAGCGACGGGTCGAAGGGGAAAGAGGGCGCGAAAGTGGTGCGCCCCAACCGGCCTCATGACGACCACATAAGGCCAGCCGCTGGCAAGAAAAAGGGGCGGCGAAGGCCGCCCCCTGGAATGCCGCTCCCGACCGGACGGCTAGAAATTCATGCCGAGGGTCACGTAGCCCGTCATCGGAGCGCCCACGTAGTAGGCGGCGGTCGACGGGCTGTAGGTGAGGGCGGTCCCCGGAATGGGATAGGCGACGCCGTTGGCGAAGGTGGTCGACCGCGAGATGTAGAACTTGTCGAACACGTTCGAGACGTTGACCTGGACGTAGCTCTTGCCGTTGAAGAACGGCAGGGTGTAGCGCGCATCGATGTTGAACACCGTGAAACTCGGAATCGACAAGTCGTTGGTGTCAGAGACGTATCGCTTGCCGGTATACTTGCCTTCGAAACCGACGGTGAGCGGCCCGAAGTCGTAGCTCACCCGACCGGAGATCATGGCGCTCGGGGTCAACACCAGCTCCTTGCCCTTGACCGGCAGCGCGAAGGTCACGCCGCCGGTGGTCAAGGTGTAGTTCGCCAGCAGTTCGCTCTTGTTGAAGTTGGCGCTGCCGTAGAAGTGCAGTTGGTCTGTCGGGTTGAAACCCAGTTCGATGTCGGCGCCCTGGATGCGGACGTCGCCGACGTTGCGGTCGATCGACAGGGTCGGATCGTTCGGATCGACCGACTGGACGATGTGGTTGCGGTACTCCGAGTCGTAAAGGCTGACCGACAGGTTGAACATGCGGGTCTGGTAACGGTAGCCGACGGCGTAGTTGTCGCTGGTTTCCGGCAGGACGTTCTCCGGGATCGACGCATACAGGTCGTCGGTCTTGGGCGCCGCAAAGCCCTTGTTGTAGGTCGCGTAGACCATGTGGTCGTTGTTGAACCGGTAGCTCACGCCCGCGTTCGGAAGCAGCTTGTTGTACTTCACGTCGCCGTCGAACGGGAACCGGAAGTTCGGCGCGCCGCCGACGCCGGTGGTGATGTTCGTGCCGAGGACCGAGGTCAAGGCCGCGGCGGAGACGCCGATCGCACGGTGCGCCGCGAGGTCGGTGTTGTAGGCCGCCTGCACGGTCGAGGAGCTGACCGTGTCGCAGTACGCGCTCGTGCCGTTGTAGGTGTAGCAGTGCTGGTGGAGCTTGCGCTCGAAGTAGGGGTCGCGGACGCCGACGTTCACGTGCAGCGCGTCATCCAGGAACTTACCGATATAGTTGGCGGAGATCTGGTTCAGGATGGCGATGGACAGACGGTCGCGGTTGCGCAGGAAGGTCCCGTCGGCGGTCGCGATCGGCGCGCCGTAGCCGGACTTGGCGCCAAAATAGTCGGCCGGCACGCCGGTGGCGGGATCGACCGTAGTCACTTCGCCCGTCTGGCGGTGGTGGCCGTAGTCGAGGGTGTAGGCCAGCTGGAAGTGATGCTGCGGGGACGCTTCCCAGAGCAGCGAACTGGTCAGTCCGGCCCGGTAGGTCTCGGTATTGCTCGGCCCATAGACGGCCACGGTGTCGAGGACGTCGCCGTCCTTGTTCAGGTCGACCCCGGCGGCCGTGCTGGCGCCGATCAGGCGCTTGTCCTTCTCTGAAATGGACGAGAGCGACGCCCCGCCATTGGCCAGGGTGTAGAAGAAGTTCGGGTCGAAGGTGAAGGTCAGGCTCGATCCCAGATCGAACCGCGACTGGCCTCGCAAGCTGGCGAACTTCACCGGGTTCGGAAACAGCCGGTAGAAGTTGGTGTCGGCGCCTGCCGGCCCGACGCCGGTCGGAACGGTGTCGGCCACGCCGGCGCGGGCGGTCTCAGGCTGCCAATAGTAGTTGTCGCCGAGGAAGAACTTGCCGGCGCTGTTCATCACGCTCTGCGACACGCGGAACGCGGGGAACTGCAGTTCCTGGGTGTAGATCCCCGCCAAGCTGATGAAGTCGGAACCCTTCAGGGGCTGGTAGATCCGGCCCGAGATGTCCCAGCGGTTGCTGTAGCCCGGACGGCCCTTGTAGTTGTCCTCGTGGCCTTCTTCGGCGGCGAGATAGGCGGTCGCGCCCCACGGGCCGAAGGTCCCGGTGTCGATCTCCCCGAACGCGCGGTAATAGCCGTAGCTGCCGCCAGAGACCTTCAACTGGCCGCCGGCGGTCTTCGGCGGAATCTTGGAAACGACGTTGATGGTGGCGCCCAGGGCGGCCGCCGACGGGCTGTCCACATCGGTTCCGCCCGCGTTCAGGGTGAAGTGATCGACCAGTTCGCCGATCATATATTCGCCGGGGTACACCGCGTAATTGCCCGTGTCGTTCAAGGGCGCCCCGTCGAAGATGACGGCGACGTGGTTTCCGTCGTAGCCGTGGATGCGCAGGTCGCCGCTGTTGAACCCGCCGGGATCCTCCGTCGAGTAGCTCACGCCCGGCGCCATCTGGATCAGCTGGGCGAGGTTGGCGCTGGGGGTCTGGGTGGCGATGAATTGCTGCCCGACGACGACCTGGTCCTTGGCCTCGTTGATGTGTGTGGCCAGACCGAGGGTCGACGGCGGCGTGCGCGAGCCGGTGACGACCACTTCCTGCACCTGACCGGCGGTCGATTGGGCGACCGCGGCGTTTGCGGCGGCCAGGCTGGCGGCCAGGGCTGACGTCGTAAGCCAGCCGATCTTCTTCATCGTCATTTCGGATGTCCCCTCTTACAGCGCAACAGCCCCTTAATCCCGGATGAGGAACGTCCCGTGACCGATTTGGAACAAGCGGATAACCGATTTGCACCGGCTTCATGACGACGCATTCGGGAGCGCCGATGCGCGCTTTTCGGGCGCGCGACCGGACCCTCCGTCGTCCAACGGCGGGCCCGGTGCGCTCTGCCCATTTCCGCTGTTTCGACTACAACCGTTGAAGCGTAACGGTTCCGGAAGTTGAGCAGATATGGCTCGCCTGAGTTCGATGAGCGGCGCACGGTTGCTGGGCGCAGGGCTGGCCGGGATCGGCGCGGCCTTGTCCTGGCCGCTCGGCCGCTGGCATGGACCACGGATGCGGGCGCAACTCGCCGCCCGCGCCGCGCCGCTCTACCGGCTGGACACTCCCGCCGGGCCGCTCACCTTCCGCTGCGGCAGCGCCGAGGCGGTCAAGGCCGCCGCTCGCTTCGTCTACGACGAGCCGGAGACCGTGTGGTGGATCGACACCATCGTAAAGCCGGGCGACTGCGTCTGGGACGTGGGGGCCAATGTCGGATTGTACGCGCTCTACGCCGCCTTGAGGGTCGGGGCGGGCGGCACCGTGGTCGCCTTCGAGCCTGCGGCGGACAATTACGCGGCCCTGTGCCGCAACGTCTCGCTCAACCCCCTGGACGCCTCGGTGCAATGCTTCTGCGCCGCCCTGGCCGACGAAACCCGCGCCGCCAGCCTGCACCTGACCAGTCATGACGCCGGCCGCGCCGCCCATGTGTTCGGCCGAGCCGAAGACGGAGCGTCGGGCGAGGCCCGTCCCCACGTCCAGTCGGCGCTGGGGTTCAGCGCCGACGCCTTCCTGGACCAGTTCGGCGTGCGCGCGCCCGACCACGTCAAGATCGATGTGGATTCGATCGAGGAGCGGATCGTCCGGGGAGGCGCCAAGGCCTTCGCAGGCGCCCGTTCGATCATCGTGGAGCTCAATATCGGCGAGACTGCCGAAAACCATAAGGCTAGTCTGCGCAAGGCCATCGAGGACCTGGGCTTCACCGAACAGGCCGAGGTCGCCGTCCGCTTTCCCGACCGCCGCAACCGGATATTTCTGAGATGACCCGAAGCCTCGCCCTCGCCGCCCTGGTCCTGTCCGCCGCCGCCTCGGCCCACGCTCAGGCGCCCCAGGTTCCCCCGCCCGCGGGTCTGGACCCCAAGAAGCCGGTCTATGTGACCGCCCATGTCGACGTGATCGGCACCTATCTCGACAAGACCCTCGACGCCCTGAAGACCTATGTCGAGGCCGCCCGACGCGAACCCGGCGCGGTCCGGGTGGAGGCGGTGGAAGAAGCGCGGTCCAATCATTTCGACCTGATCGAGGTCTGGCGGGACCGGGCGGCTTATGACGCCCACGCAGGATCCGCCGCCACGGTCCGCTTCCACGACACCATCCACCCCTGGCGGGGGAGCCCCTTCGAGGAGCGGCTGGCCAATCTGGTCGCGCCCTGAATTCCAGCGGGCAGCGCCAACCTCCTGGGACCCGCTCTGCGCTTGGGCCTTCAGACCTCGTCCACGGCGCCGGGCGTGCGCGCCCGCGCCGCGAGCCACAGCACCCCGGCCAGATCGCCGAGGGAGACCCACAACCGGCCGAGGTTGGTGTATTTCGACGCCCCCGAGGTGCGCGGCCGATGACCCACCGTCTCGAACGCCACCGTATATCCCTCCCGCAGGAACAGGGCCGGCAGGTAGCGGTGCATGTGATCGAAATAGGGCAGCCGCAGGAAGGCCTCGCGCCGGAACGCCTTCAGCCCGCAGCCGGTGTCGTCGGCCTCGTCGCGCAGCAGCCGTTTGCGCACCCCGTTGCCGAACCTGGAGGCGAGCCGCTTGGCGACGCCGTCCTGGCGCTTGATCCGGCGCCCGCCCACCAGGCCCAGGGTCGGCGGCCCCTCCAACAGGCGCCGCACCAGAAGCGGGGCGTCGGCCGGATCGTTCTGGCCGTCGCCGTCGAGGGTGACGATCACCGGCGCCCGCGCCGCCAGCACCCCGGTGCGCACCGCCCGGCTCTGGCCGGCGTTGTGCTGATGGGCGAGCACCCGCAGGCTCGGCAGCTCGGCCTTGAGGGCCAGGAGCCGCGCACGGGTGTCGTCGCGGCTGGCGTCGTCGATGAAGACGATCTCCACCGCCTGGCCGGCGAAGGCCTCGGCGATTTCCCGCGCCAGGGGCGCGGCGGCCCCCTCCTCGTCACGGACGGGGACGACCACAGAGATTTCGGGGCGGATTTCACGGGAAGGATTCGAGGCCATCGCCCGCCTCTTAACCGCTTTCCTCGCCCCGCGGGAGGGCGCGTCGGCTTTTGCCCCGTGCTAGCTTAAGCCCATGGAGTCCGCGCCCAGTCCGGCCAACCCGGCGTCTTCGCCCGTGAACCTGCCCGCGGGCGGGCGACTGGCCGCCCTGGCGGCCTTGGCCGAGCATCTGGTGCGCGGGTGGCGCGGCCCTGCACTCGCCGCCCTGGTCGTGCTGGTCAGCGCCCTGCCGGGACTGGTCATGCTGCCGCCGCTGGACCGGGACGAATCCCGCTTCGCCCAGGCCACCTCCCAGATGCTGGAAACGGGCGATCTGGTGAACATCCGCTTCCAGGACGAGCCGCGCGACAAGAAGCCGGTCGGCATCCACTGGCTGCAGGCCGTGAGCGTGGCCCTGGTCTCCTCGGTCGAGCGGCGCGAAATCTGGGCCTACCGCCTGCCTTCCCTCCTGGGCGCCATGCTGGCGGCGGCGGCCTGCGCCTGGGGCGCCCGCCCGGCGCTCGGGCCGCGCGGCGGCTTGGCGGCCGGGGTTGTCCTGGGAGCGAGCTTCCTGCTTTCCAGCGAGGCCTTCATCGCCAAGACCGACGCGGTGCTCTGTGGGGCCGTCACCCTGTCGATGGCGGCCCTGGGACGGACCTATCTGGCCGAGCGTGGAGGGCCCGTCGCCCCACGCTCGGCCCGGCTGCTGTTCTGGCTGGGCCAGGCCGTGGCCATACTGGTCAAGGGGCCGATCGGGCCGATGATCGCCGCACTGGCCCTGGTCGCCCTGTGGGCCGCCGATCGCCGCGCCGGCTGGATGAAACGCCTGGGATGGGTCTGGGGCCTGGTCCTGGTGCTGGCCGTCATCGGGCCCTGGGCGGTGGCGATCACCGTCTCCACCGACGGCGGCTTCTGGGGCCGGGCCGTGGGCGGCGACCTCGCGCCCAAGCTGGCCGGGGGCCACGAAAGCCATGGGGCGCCGCCGGGACTGCACCTTCTGCTGTCGCCTCTGCTGATGTTCCCCGCCGCCCTCCTGCTGCCCGCCGCCCTGGTCGGGGCCTGGCGGCGGCGGCGCGAGCCCTTCGTCCGCTTCGCCTTGGCCTGGCTGGTCCCGAGCTGGCTGGTGTTCGAGGCGATGCCGACCAAGCTGGTCCACTATCCGCTGCCCCTCTACGGCGCCCTGGCCTGGCTCGCCGCGGCGGCCCTGGCCGAGCCGGCCGGACCCTGGGTCCGCCGCTCCGGGGCGACGCTTTCGGTCCTCGCCGGAGCCGCCCTCGCCGCGCTCTGCCTTTGGGCCGCTCGAGGTTACGGCGGGCCACAAGCCCAGCCCTGGGCCGTGGGCGCGGCCGCCCTGGCCCTGGCGGCGGGCGTCGCCGGCGCCCTGGGCGCGCTGCGCCGCGACCTGAAGACCGGCCTGGTCGCCGCCGGCGTGCTGGGGGTCGGCGCCCACATGACCCTGTCGGGGGGCCTCGCCCCCGCCCTGACCAGACTGTGGGTTTCCGATCGGGCGGCCGCGGCCCTCGACCGCGCCGGCCTCGACCCGAAGGCCGGCGTCGTGCCGGGCCCGGTGGCGGTGGCGGGCTATGCCGAGCCCAGCCTGGTGTTCGCCCTGGGCGCGGAGACCGATCTGGACACGGTGGAGGGAGCGGCCCAGGCCCTCGCCGGGGGCCAGCCCGCCCTGGTCGAGCGTAAACAGGAGCCCGCCCTGATCGCAGAACTGAAGGCGGCCAGGACCCCGGCCACACGCCTGGGCGAGGTCGGCGGCTACGACTATTCGGTCGGACGCAAGGTGACCTTGGGGATCTGGCGCTCTGAGGTTCCCGTCAACCTCGACGGCTCCGCCCCCGCAGACCCGCCCGCGCCACCGACACCAAGAGGATCGCCGGCAGCAGCAGCCAGGCCGTGAGCCGGTCGAAGCCGGTTTCGGCCCGCTTGCGGAAATAGCGCGCCAGGCCGAACCCCTTGTTGATCTCGATGAACAGAGGGGCTTTGGCCGCGGTCGAGCCCAGGTGCTCCACACGGGCCGCCGGCTGGAACAGCACCACCCCGCCGCTGCGGCGCACCCGCCAGCACAGGTCGATATCCTCGACGTGCAGGAAGAAGCCTTCGTCGAAGCCCCGGACCGCGCCGAAATCCGTACGGGTCATGGCGAAACAGGCGCCCGAGACGGTCGGCACCGGGGTCGGACCATCCGGCTCGGGCTCGGCCTCCCGGTGGATCTCGAAGCCGCGGAAGACCCGGACCTTGCCGGCCAGATTGGTGAGGCTGAGGAAGGTGGACATGGGAGTGACCTCTCCCCGCCGCGCGCCCCTCTGTTCGGTGCCGTCCGTATTCATCACCCGCGCACCGACCAGGCAGGGCGAGCGCTGCGGATCGATGGCGGCCTGCAGGGCGGCGATGCATCCCGGCTGCAGGAAAGCGTCCGGATTGAGGAAGACCAGCAGGCTGCCCCGGGCCGCCGAGGCGCCCAGATTGGCCCCACGGGCGAAGCCGACATTGCCCTGGCCCCGCAGCACCTGCACCCGTCCGTCGCGGGCGGCCGCTGCGTCCAGGGCCGCCGCCTCTTCGGGCGTCGAGCCGTTGTCCACCACCACCAGTTCATCGACCTCGCGGCAGTCCAGCACCTTCTGCAAGGCGCCGGGCAAGGCCGGGCCGGTGCGGTAGACCACCATGACCACCGACACGGCGAGCGGAGCCGCCGTCGGGACCCTTACGGTC
Source organism: Caulobacteraceae bacterium (assembly GCA_035493955.1). Taxonomy (GTDB): domain Bacteria; phylum Pseudomonadota; class Alphaproteobacteria; order Caulobacterales; family Caulobacteraceae; genus NCED01. The sequence continues at coordinate 24,172 of DATJHI010000008.1, forward strand.
TCGACGAAGCCGCCGCTGCCGGGGCGGACGGGGGTGTTCATGCCGACCTTGCGGCCACGTCGGGCGGCGAGGCCTCGGCGGTCAGGGCGGCGATCGCCTCCTCCAACGACAGCACCGACTGGCGTTCCGCCCCGAGCCGACGCAAGGCCAGCCGTCGGCCTTCCGCCTCCTGGCGGCCCACCACCGCGATCACCGGCACCTTGGCCAGGCTGTGCTCGCGGATCTTGTAGTTGATCTTCTCGTTGCGCAGGTCGGTCTCGACCCTCAGGCCCGCCGCCCGCAGGGCCGCAGCCGCCTCCTCCGCATAGCCGTCCGCGTCCGACGTAATCGTCGCCACCACCACCTGGGTCGGGGCGAGCCACAGGGGGAAGGCCCCGCCGAAGTTCTCGATCAGTATGCCGAGGAACCGCTCGAAGGTGCCCAGGATCGCCCGGTGCAACATCACGGGGCGCTGCTTGGAGCCGTCCTCGGCCACATATTCGGCGTCCAGGCGCTCGGGCAGGACGAAATCGAGCTGCAGGGTTCCGCACTGCCAGGTGCGCCCGATGGCGTCCTTCAGGTGGAACTCGAGCTTGGGACCGTAGAAGGCGCCCTCGCCGGGCAGTTTCTCCACCTCGACTCCGGCGGCCTTGGCGGCGCGCTCCAGCTTGGCCTCGGCCAGGTCCCAGGTCTGGTCCGTGCCGGCGCGCAGTTCGGGGCGCAGGGCCAGCTTGACGCTGTGCAGCTCGACCCCGAGGTCCTGATAGACCGTGTGCAGGAGCTCGACGAAGCGGGTCGTCTCGCTCTCGATCTGGTCCTCCCGGCAGAAGATGTGGGCGTCGTCCTGGACGAAGCTGCGCACCCGCAGGATGCCGTGCAGCCCCCCGGACGGCTCGTAGCGGTGGCAGGCGCCGAACTCGGCCATACGCAGCGGCAGGTCGCGGTAGGACTTCTGGCCGAAGTTGAAGATCTGCACGTGGCCGGGGCAGTTCATCGGCTTGACGGCCAGGGTCTCCCCTTCCTCCGTCTCGCAGGTGAACATGGCGTGGCCGAACTTTTCCCAGTGGCCGGACTTCTCCCACAGGGACTTGTCGAGCACCTGGGGCGTCTTGACCTCGGCGTAGCCGCCGGCCTCCAGCCGCCGGCGGATATAGGCCTCCAGCGTCCGGTACAGGGTCCAGCCCTTGGGGTGCCAGAACACCATGCCCTTGCCCTCTTCCTGGATGTGGAAGAGGTCCATGGCCTTGCCCACCTTGCGGTGGTCGCGCTTCTCCGCCTCCTCGATCCGCTTGAGGTAGGCGTCGAGGTCGGCCTCGCTTTGCCAGGCGGTCCCGTAGATGCGTTGAAGCTGGGCGTTGCGGTGGTCGCCGCGCCAGTAGGCGCCGGCCAGCTTGGTCAGTTTGAAGGCCTTGCCGACGAATTTGGTCGAGGGCAGGTGGGGCCCCAGACACAGGTCCTTCCACGCGCCCTGCCGGTAGACGCTGATCTCCTCGCTCTCGGGCAGGTCGCGGATGATCTCGGCCTTGTAGGCCTCGCCGATCCCTTCGAAGTGGGCGATGGCCTCGTCGCGGCTCCAGACCTCGCGGCGGATCGGCTCGTCCCGGTCCACGATCTGGCGCATCCGCGCTTCGATCTTCTCCAGGTCCTCCAAGTGGAAGGGCTCGTCGCGGGCGAAGTCGTAATAGAAGCCGTCCTCGATCGCCGGGCCGATGGTCACCTGGGTTCCGGGGAACAGCTCCTGCACCGCCTCGGCCATGACGTGGCTGGCGTCATGGCGCAGGGTGTCGAGCACCGCCGGGTCGTCGCGGGTCAGGATCTGCAGCTCGCCCGAGCCCGGCAGGGGCCGCTCCAGGTCGAACAGGGCGCCGTCGAAGCGGGCCAGGGCCGCCTTCTTGGCCAGGGACATGGAGAGGGACGCAGCCACGTCCCTTGCGCTCGTCCCCTCGGGGAACTCGCGGACGGCGCCGTCGGGAAAGCGGAGTTGGATCATGGTCTCTTACGCATCTTTCGCGGGCGGCGGCGGATCGTAACCCGCGCCGCCCCAGGGGTGGCACCGGCACAGTCGGCGGGCGGCGAGCCAGCTTCCGCGCCAGGGGCCGTGGGCGATCAGGGCCTGAGCCGCATACTCCGAACAGGTCGGGGTGAACCGGCAACGGGGCCCGATCAGGGGCGAAACCGTCAGCTTGTAGGCGCGCAACACGCCCCTGACGCTCGATTGGTAGAGTTGCATGCCGGCGCGGTCGGAGGCGGGGTCAGCCCGCTTTATGGCGTCCGCCAAGGCGGATCAAGCCGCGCCGACGCGGCTAGTTCGCTTATCCGGTCCGGCCAGGGCCTGGCGCACGGCGTCGGCCGCCGCCTCGAAGGCGAGCATCGTCGAGGTGTGGCGGGCGGGGTAGTCCTTCACCGGCTGGAGCACGACGAGATCCGAGAAACGCCCCTCGGGCGGGGGCCCGCCGCTCTTTAGCATGGCGCGCAAGGCGTCGCGAGCCGCCTCGATCTCGGCCAGGTCCGCGCCCATCACCTTGTCGCCCAGGACAGCCGCGGCTGCCTGGCCCAGGGCGCAGGCCTTCACCTCCTGGGCGAAGTCGACCACCCGGCCGTCGTCCAGGGCCACGTCGACGACGATGCGGCTGCCGCACAGCTTGGACACCCGCTCGGCCGAGCCTTCCGGCGCGGCCAGGCGGCCGGCGTGGGGCATGTTGGCGGCCAGGCCCAGGATCTTGGCGCTGTAGAGGTCGTCGATCATCGCTTGCCGCCGCCGCGGAGCGACATCTGCATCATCGCGCTGCGCTGTTTGACGGGAGCGGGCGGAGGCGGCGGGGGCACGGGTTCGTCCGGCACGCCGTCCCAGGTGGATTCCGCCCGCGCCTTGGCCGCTTCGCACAGGGCGGCGAAACCGTGCCTGAGCGTGGGGCGGACGCGCTTGCCGATCAGCTCGCCCAGCGCGCCCTGATAGAGTTCGCCGGCCGAAAGGATGCAGCCCCGCTCGGTCAGGGCTTCGATCTCGATATAGCCGAGGCTGCGGGCGAAAGGGGCGATGGAGCGGGCCCAGACGATCTGGGCGTTGGGCACCCAGTCGACGATCCTGACCTCGTGGCCCTCGCTCTTGCCGTCCAGTTCCCGCCGGAGGGTCAAGAGGGCCCCGATGGACAGACGGCCCTCCGCCTCCGGGAACAGAGGATTCCACGTCCCCCACCCTTGCAGGTCGGAAACCACCGCCCAGAGGGCGGAGGCGGGAGCGGCGACGCCGACACGATGCTGGACGCGAAAAGCCATGGGTGAAGATTAGGAATTACAGCGGTCCACCGCTAGGCCCCATGCGCCTCGCGGCGGAGGGTCAATCCTTGAACCGCCAGGTCGCGGTTCCGTCGGGGCCGTCCATCACCTCGACCTTCAGCTCGGTCAATTCCGCCCGGGCCTTGTCGGCAGCGGCCCAGTCCTTGGCCCGGCGGGCCTCGCCGCGGGCGGCGACCAAGGCGCCGATGCGGGCCTTCAGCGGCGCGTCGTCCCCCTGGAACCAGGCGTCCGGCTCGCTTTCCAGGAACCCGAGCACGGCGGCCGAGGCGCGCAAGGCGATGCGGGCGGCGGAGGCGCCGGCCTTGTCCTTGGCGATCAGGCGCTGGCGCAGCTCGTCGGCCAGACGGAACAGTTCAGCCATGGCCTCGGGGGTGTTCAGGTCGTTGTTCAGGGCCTGTTCGAAGGCCTTGCTGGGCTCGCCCGCCAGCCCGTCGGCCAGGATCGAAGGGTCGGTATAGCCGGCCAGTTCGCGGTCGGCGTCGCCCAGCACCCGGTAGAGACGGTTCAGGTTGTCCCGCGACTGCTCGATCAGCGCCCCCGTCCAGTCCAGCGGCGCCCGGTAGTGGGCGGACAGCAGGGCCCAGCGGATCGCCTCCCCAGGAACCTGCTTCACCAGCTCGTGGACCAGGAGCACGTTGCCGACGCTCTTGGACATCTTCTCGGCCTCGATGGTCAGAAAGCCGTTGTGCATCCAATAGCGGGCGTATTCGGCGCCATGGTTGGCGCAGACGCCCTGGGCGATCTCGTTCTCGTGGTGGGGGAAGATCAGGTCGTGGCCGCCCCCGTGGATGTCGATGGGCAGGCCGAGGGTCTTTTCGATCATGGCCGAGCACTCGATGTGCCAGCCGGGCCGGCCCGGTCCCCAGGGGCTGTCCCACACCGGCTCGCCCGGCTTGGACGGCTTCCACAGCACGAAGTCGGCGGCGTTCTTCTTGTAGGGCGCGACCTCGACCCGGGCGCCGGCGATCATGTCGTCGAGGCTGCGCCCCGAGAGCTTGCCGTAATCGGCGAAGGCGGTGGTGTCGAACAGCACGTGGCCTTCCGCCGGATAGGCGGCCCCGGCGTCCACCAGCCGGCCGATCTGGTCGACCATCTCGGCGATGTAGGCGGTGGCGTGGGGCTCAAGCGTCGGCGGGACGACCCCGAGGGAGGCCATGTCCTGGTTGTAGATGGCGGCGAACTTGTCGGTGATGGTGGAGATCGGCACGCCCTGGTCGATGGCGGCCTGGTTTATCTTGTCGTCCACGTCGGTGACGTTGCGGGCGTAGATCACCGCCTTCTCGCCATAAGCCCGCCGCAGCACCCGGAACAGCACGTCGAACACCACCGCCGGACGGGCGTTGCCGATGTGGGCGTAGTTGTAGACCGTCGGCCCGCAGACGTAGAGCGTCACCCGCTTGGGGTCGCGCGGCTCGAACGGGCGCTTCTTACGGGCATAGGTGTCGTGCAGGGAAAGGACCATCGGGCCGGTCTATAGCGCCCTTGGTGAATTTTGCACTGATTGTGCTCCAGCGAGCCTGAGGCCGGTCATCCCAGGGCGTTGCGCACCCCGGCCGCCATGGCGAAAGGGGTCAGACCGACCGCCGCCAGGCAATAGGCGAGCAGCAGCACCAGGCCGGGGCGCCAGTCGAGGCCGCTGGCCAGGGCGTCGATGGCGCCTGCCCCGAACACCACCGAAGGGACGAACAGGGGCAGGACGATCACCGCGATCAGCACCCCGCCTCGTTTGGCCCCCAAGGCCAGGGCCGCGCCGGCCCCGCCGACGAAGGCAAACCCCAGGCCGGCCAACAGGGAACTGGCGAAGATCATGGGCGCGAACCGCGGCTCGGCCCCCAGGGCCACCGCGATCACCGGCGCCAGCAGAGCCAGGGGCGCGCCTGTGGCCAGCCACTGGGCCAGGCATTTGACCGCCGCCACCGCCTCCAGAGGCGCGTCGCCGAGGGTGAGCAGATCGAGCGCCCCATCCTCGTAGTCGCGCTCGAACAGGCGTTCCAACGACAGGAGGCTGGCCAGGGCCAGGGTGGCGAAAGCCGCCCCCGTGGCCAGGGAAGCCAGGCGCTGCGGCTCGGGGCTCGACGCCAGGGGCAGGAGGGTCGCCACCCCCGCGTAGAAGGCGCAGGCGAACAGGGGCCCGCCGCCACGGCCCCAGGCCAGGGCGAGTTCGCGCCGGAGCAGGCTGGCCAGGGCGCTCATGCCGCCTCCCCGATCACGGCCGCGCGGGCGGGGATCGGCAGGGGATCGTGCACCGCCGCCAGGATCAGGCCCCCGCCGGAAAGGTGCTCGGCCATCAGCCCGCCGAACCGCGCCCGCCGGGCCGCGTCGAGGGGCGCCAGGGGTTCGTCCAGCAGCCACAGGGAGCGAGGACTGGCCGCGAGCCGGGCCAGGGCCAGCCGCCGCCTCTGCCCCGCCGACAGCCGGCGGACCTCCAGATCCAGCAGCGGGGCCAGTTCGAAAGCCTCGACGGCCCGCTCCAGCCCGCCTGCGGCCGGGCCCATCCAGGCCGACCAGAAACTCAGTTCCTCCCACGCGGTGCGGGTGGTCTTCAGCCCATCGTGATGGCCGAGCAGGTGCAGACCTGCCGAACGGGCGTCTTCGGCTTCCACTGCCCCGGCCGCGCCCTGGAACCGCACGATCCCGGCCAGGGGTCGGATCAGGCCGGCGACGGCGCGCAGGAGGCTGGTCTTGCCCGCCCCGTTGGCGCCGGTCAGGGCGACGGCCTCCCCCGCGCGCAAGGTCAGGTCGAAGTCCGCGAACAGCCGCCGGCCGCCCCGTTCGACCGCCAGGGATTCGATGACCAGGCCCGTGATCATGGCGCGCCGACCAGGCTTCGCCGCCTTGAGTCAATCGGCGTGTGGACGCCGCTGCCGCCGAGGGCTAAGAGGCGAATCGCCGTGCGGAGCTTACGCGGCGCGGGGTCGGACGCTGTGGGTCCGGCTGTTCCGCGCGCGACCCCGCCCCCTGTTTCAGGGCCAGCTTCCTTCCAGGGAGTGTTTCGGGCGGCTTTGAACAGGAGAGAAGCTTCCATGCCGTCGAACGACAGCCTCAAGACCCGCCGCGAGCTTGCAGTGGGCGACAAGACCTATGTCTATTACAGCCTCCGCGCCGCTGAGGAAGCCGGACTTTCAGGGGTCTCCACCCTGCCGGTCTCCCTGAAGGTGCTGCTGGAGAACCTGCTGCGCTATGAAGGCGAAGCGGTGGATGCGGGCGATCTGCGCGCCGTCGCCGACTGGGCCGAGAACCGCGGCAAGGTCGAACACGAGATCGCCTTCCGTCCCGCGCGGGTGCTGATGCAGGACTTCACCGGCGTTCCCGCCGTCGTGGACCTGGCCGCCATGCGCGACGCCATGGCTACCCTGGGCGCCGATCCGGCCAAGATCAATCCGCTGAGCCCCGTCGATTTGGTCATCGACCACTCGGTGATGGTCGACAATTTCGGCACGCCCAAGGCCTTCGGCGAAAACGTCGCCCGGGAATATGAGCGCAACGGCGAGCGTTACCGCTTCCTGCGGTGGGGCTCCTCGGGCTTCAAGGACTTCCGCGTGGTGCCCCCCGGCACCGGCATCTGCCACCAGGTGAACCTGGAATACCTGGCCCAGACCGTCTGGACCGGCGACGAGGACGGCAAGCCGGTGGCCTACCCCGACACGGTGGTCGGCACCGACAGCCACACCACCATGATCAACGGCCTGGCGGTGCTGGGCTGGGGCGTGGGCGGGATCGAGGCCGAGGCGGCCATGCTGGGCCAGCCCATCCCCATGCTGATTCCCGAAGTGATCGGCTTCAAGCTGACCGGGGCCATGGCCGAGGGCGTCACCGCCACCGACCTGGTGCTGACCGTCACCCAGATGCTGCGCAAGAAGGGCGTGGTCGGCAAGTTCGTCGAGTTCTTCGGTCCGGGCCTTTTGAACCTGACCCTGGAGGACCAGGCCACCATCGCCAACATGGCTCCCGAATACGGCGCCACCTGCGGCTTCTTCCCCGTGAGCAAGGCCACCATCAGCTATCTTCGCGAAACCGGCCGCTCCCCCGACCGGGTCGCCCTGGTCGAGGCCTACGCCAAGGAACAGGGCCTTTGGGTGGACGAGACCACGCCGGAGCCGGTGTTCACCGACACCCTGTCCCTCGATCTCGACACCGTGCTGCCCTCGATCGCCGGTCCCAAGCGTCCGCAGGACCGGGTGCTGGTGAGCGAGGCTGCCCCCGCCTTCATGAACGCCCTGGCCAACGACTTCGGCAAGGCCGGGCATGAGACCGCCCGCGTGCCGGTCAAGGCCGCCAAGGATCAGGTCGCCTGCGACCTCGGCCATGGCGACGTGGTCATCGCCGCCATCACCTCCTGCACCAACACCTCCAACCCCAGCGTGCTGATCGCCGCGGGCCTGGTGGCCAAGAAGGCCCACGAAAAGGGCCTGAAGGTGAAGCCCTGGGTGAAGACCTCCCTGGCCCCCGGATCCCAGGTGGTCACCGACTATCTGGCCAAGGCCGGCCTGACCCAGCACCTCGACGCCATGGGCTTCAACCTGGTGGGCTATGGCTGCACCACCTGCATCGGCAATTCGGGGCCCCTGTCCTCGACCATCTCCGAGGCGATCAGCGAGGCCGACCTGGTGGCCTGCTCGGTGCTGTCGGGCAACCGCAACTTCGAAGGCCGGGTGAACCCCGACGTGCGGGCCAATTACCTGGCCTCGCCGCCGCTGGTGGTGGCCTACGCCATTGCGGGCACCATGATGCTGGACATAACCCGCGACGCCCTGGGCGAGGACGCCAAGGGCGAGCCGGTGTTCCTGCGCGACATCTGGCCGACCAACGAGGAAGTGGCCGCCCTGCAGCGCAAGGTCGTCACCAACGAGATGTTCTCCAAGCGTTACGCCGACGTGTTCAAGGGGGACAAGAACTGGCAGGGCATCAAGGTGGCCGGCGGCCAGACCTACGCCTGGGACAGCGACTCCACCTACGTCCAGAACCCCCCCTACTTCGCCGGCATGACCATGACGCCGAAGCCCGTGACCGACGTCCAGGGCGCGGCCATCCTGGGCATCTTCGGCGACTCGATCACCACCGACCACATCTCGCCCGCCGGTTCGATCCGCAAGACCAGCCCGGCCGGCCAGTACCTGATCGAGCACGGGGTGGACGTCGCGGACTTCAACTCCTACGGGGCTCGCCGCGGCAACCATGAAGTGATGATGCGGGGCACCTTCGCCAACATCCGCATCCGCAACAAGATGACGCCCGAGATCGAAGGCGGGGTGACCAAGCACTTCCCCTCCGGCAATGTGATGGCGATCTACGACGCGGCCATGCAGTACCAGCAGGAGGGTCGCTCGGCGGTGATCTTCGCCGGCAAGGAATACGGCACCGGCTCGTCCCGCGACTGGGCGGCCAAGGGTACGGCTCTGCTCGGCGTCCGCGCCGTGATCGCCGAATCCTTCGAGCGCATCCACCGCTCCAACCTGGTCGGCATGGGCGTCCTGCCCCTGCAGTTCACCGAGGAAGGCTGGCAGCGCCTGGGGCTGACCGGCGAGGAGTTGATCACCATCCGCGGCCTGGCCGACCTCAGGCCCCGCAAGGTCATCACCGTCGAACTGTTCCGCCCGTCGGACCACCGGGTGGCCCGCTTCCCGGTTCGCTGCCGGATCGATACCGACACCGAGCTCGAATACTACCGCAGCGGGGGCGTCATGCCCTACGTCCTGCGCAACCTGGCCCGCTCGGCCCAGGCGCCGATCGCGGCGGAGTAGACCGGAGCTGTGACCGGGCTGAGGGTAGGCGATGCGCCTACCCTCACGCATTGGTGAGAAGCCCCCGCCGGACGACAACGCCTATGGTGGGGGATGGAGTTCGACGGGGGAGTAGGCCTGAAACCCTTGCGCGTCGCGATCCGGCCAGCCTCGCTTTGCCTGGCCCTGGCCGCCCTGTTGCTCGCCACCGTCGCCGACGCCGCGTCGCGTCCGCGGCGGGCCGCCGTGCGCCCGGTGGTGGTGGAGCTGTTCACCGCCCAGGGCTGCGCCTCCTGTCCCCAGGCCAACAGGGCCCTGGCCGAGATCGCTGAACGCAAGGGCGTGATCGCCCTCACCTATTCGGTCGACTACTGGGACTACCTGGGCTGGCGCGACACCTTCGCCATGCCTGAATTCACCAGCCGACAGCGCGCCTATGTCGGCCGGATGAAGCTGAAGGAAATCTACACCCCCGAGGCCGTGGTCGGCGGTCGGCGCGAGGCGCCGGCGGTGGACCAGGACAAGGTCGAGGCCATGCTCGACGCCGACGCCAAGACGCGGCAGGCGTCGCCGGCGCTGGCTTTCGTCAGCGGAGGCTCGAAAGTGGCGGTGGGAGCCGGCGCGGTTCCCCGCGGCGGGGCCGAGGTCTGGCTGGTGCTCTACGACCCCGTCCGCCGCGACGTACGGGTCAAGACCGGGGAAAATGCGGGCAAAACGGTCACCCACGTCAATGTGGTGCGGGGGCTGACGCGGCTGGGAGCCTGGAATGGGCGCGCCCGGGTCTATCAGGTTCCCGACGATCCGGCCGCCTCGACCTGGAAAGCGGTGGCGATCCTGCAGGGCAGGAGCGGCGGCCCCATCCTGGCGGCGGCGCGGAACTGAGTTTTCTGGGGATGGAAAAGCAAGAAGCCCGCGTGGAAGAGGGGGGTAGACCACGCGGGCTTCAAGTTTTGCAGTCTTAAGCGTCGGCCGACCAGGTCCCCGATCCCGGGGGGGCTGGGGGGGCTGTTCAGGATCCGGAACCGAAGTCTCCCGACCGACCGACCGTCTCCTTATCGACGGCCGATCAGGCGCGTCCGAGACCGAAACAAGGCCATTTCGTGACTCTTCACGTCCGTCCAGCAACAGGGGGATGCCGGGGGCTCGCAATTGGCGCGAAGCATCCTAAGCTCCGCGGGATGAGTTTCGACGGGTCGCCAAACCCCGAATCGCCACCGCGGTCCGCCACCGTGTTCTTCGAGCGTCCCGAGCTCGACCGGCTGTTGCGCCTGTACGGACGCATGGTCGCCGCGGGCGAGTGGCGCGACTACGCCATCGATGGCCTGAGCGAATCGGCGGTGTTCTCGGTTTACCGTCGGACGTCGGAACAACCGCTCTATCGGATCGAGAAACGTCCCGCCCTCGCACGTCGCCAGGGCGCCTGGGCGGTGATCGGCCAGGGCGGCCTGGTCCTGCGCCGCGCCCATGAGCTGGACCAGGTGCTTAAGCTGTTCGAAAGTCGCCGCTTCAGGGTGGTGGAGTAGAGGCGGCGCTTAAAGAAGCTCCTCCAGCACCAGCTTCACCGGGAAGCGGCTTCCGTCCCGCTCGGCGTCGAACTCCAGGGTGGCGCCGGGCCCTTCGCTGAGGAACCAGTCGAAGCGGGCCAGGTCGCGGCGATTGGCGATGTCCGGCAGCGTATCCCCCGACTTCAGGCCCGCGCGAGCGGCGGGCCCGTCGGGGTCCACGGTCTGGGCCTCGGCCCTGCCCGGCCGGACGAACCGGACCTCGAAACCGGCCCGGTTGTAGCGGAATGGGTCTGCGACGGCGGCGTTGGGCTTGATCCAGACGGCCTTGCCCACGGGATCGGTGGCCAGGGTGAAGCGACGCAGGATGTCCATGCCGATCACGCCGTCCCCCCCGTCGCCGGGCGGGTTGAACGGATCGGTGAGGTGGACGACCGGCCGCTCGAAGCGGATGGAGCCTAGCTGCAGGACGCCGGCCCGGACCAGCCGGAGGTTGAAGGCGGTCATGATCCCCTGCCCCTCGCCTGGGGCCCATTTCTTGTAGCGGTCCCACAGCTGGTTCCTGCCGACATATTCTCCGCTGAGCAGGACCGAGCCGGCCCCGCCGGTGTCGATCAGCAGATTGAGCGGACGCCCGTCCAGCCGCACCGCCACCACCAGCCGGCCGTCGGCGGGCCTGCCCGGCGTCTGGACCAGAGCCAGACGGGTGAAGCCGGTCCGGTCGGGAACGGCCGCGCCATAGATGCGGAATTCACCGGCGGCGAAGTCGATTTCGCTGTTGGTCCCGGTGAACAGGGTCCCGGGGAGCACTCCGTCGAAACCGACCCCGAACTGGCCGGCTGCGAAGGTGACCGCGCCGCGCTGGCGCAGGGCGCCAGCCACCACGACCCGGCTCGAGACATATGTCTCCACCGTGCGCTCGGCGGTAGCGCCCTGGAGCTGGACGTCGTCCACCCGCATCAATTGCAGGCGCTTGGCCAGGTCCGGGTCGATCACCGCGACGCTCGCCCCGGTGTCGATCAGGAATCGGAACGGACCCAGACCTTCGATGAGCACTTCGGTCCAGGGCTGGTTGGCGGTGACTTCGAACCGCCCGATCAGGGGACCGGCGGAGGCGACAGGGTCCTGCGCCAAGGCCGGAGCGGCGAGCCCCAGTGCGGGCAGGCTGGCCATCAGGCTCCTGCGGGAGATCATCGGCGCATCTCCGAAGCGATCCTCGTTCGATCCTTAACCTGGGGAATTGGCTGGGCAAGAAAAAGCCCCGGCGGTCGCCCGCCGGGGCCTCCGTTCGGTCGGACTCCGTCGCCTTAGCGGCGGTTGCCCATGAACTGCAGCAGGAATTGGAACAGGTTGATGAAGTTCACATAGAGGTTCAGCGCGCCGTAGTTGGTCGCCACGCTCATCGCCTGTTGGTCGCCGCCCATTTGGTAGTAGCTCATCTTCAGGTTCTGGGTGTCGTAGGCGATCAGACCCGAGAAGATCAGCACGCCCACCGCGCTGATGATGAAGTTGAGGCCCGGCAGGTGGAAGAACACCTGGGCCAGCGAGGCGATCACCAATCCGATCAGGCCCATGATCAGGAAGCTCCCGATCGGTCCAAGGTCCCGCTTGGTGGTGTAGCCGTAGAGGCTGAGGCCGCCGAAGGCCGCCGCCGTGACCAGGAAGGTCGAGGCCACCGAGGCGCCGGTGTAGACCAGTAGCCAGATGCCGAGACCGGCGCCGATCGAGGCGACCAGGGCCCAATACAGAAGGCCCGACGATCGGGCGGTGGGGTTTCTCATCGCGAACATGGCGACGAGCATCATCGCCAGGGGGGCGAAGCGGATCACCGTGCCCAGCACGGTGAAGCCGGCCAGACGCCCGTCCGGCGTGATCACGTAAAGCAGGTTGGCCACCGGCGCATAGGAACTGGTCAGCCAGGCCAGGACGCCCGAGAGCAGAAGCCCAAGGGCCACCTTGTTGTAGACGCCGAGCATGAACGCGCGCAGGCCGGCATCGACCGCCATGTCGGCGCCGGCCGCAGGGACCGGCCGCGCATAGCCGCGATTGTAGTCGCTCATAGCGAAGAATCCTCAGTCAAAGACGCCCCCGCGGGACGCCAACGAGATATTGGCGACGCCGGAGTTCTACGCAAGAGCCCGCATGGTGAAGGCGAGACTATGGCGGGGTCCCGCGCGAGACGGCCCTCGGAGGCGTCAGACGGCCACCTTGTTGCGGACCATATGGTCGAAATAGGCGATGGTCTTTCCCAGACCCTGGCGCAACTGGACGCTGGGCTCCCAGCCGAGCGCCTCGCGGGCCAGGGTGATGTCGGGCTTGCGCTGCCGCGGGTCGTCCTCGGGCAGGGGAAGATGGACCAGCCGGGAGCGGGAGCCGGTCAGTTCTATGGCCAGCTCGGCCAGTTGGCGCATGGTGAACTCGTGCGGATTGCCGAGGTTGACCGGTCCGATGATGGCGTTCTGGTCCATCAGGGCGATGAAGCCGTCGATCAGGTCGTCGACGTAGCAGAACGAGCGGGTCTGGCTGCCGTCCCCATAGATGGTGATGTCCTGGTTCTGCAGCGCCTGGACCACGAAGTTGGACACCACCCGTCCATCGTTGGGATGCATGCGCGGGCCATAGGTGTTGAAGATCCGCGCCACCCGGATGTCGACCCCGTGCTGGCGGTGATAGTCGAAGAACAGGGTTTCGGCGGCGCGCTTGCCCTCGTCGTAGCAGGAGCGCGGCCCAGTGGGATTGACGTGGCCCCAATAGGTCTCGGGCTGGGGATGGACCAGGGGGTCGCCGTAGACCTCGCTGGTGGAGGCCTGGAAGATCTTGGCCTTGGTCCGCTTGGCCAGGCCCAGCATGTTGATCGCGCCGTGCACGCTGGTCTTCAGCGTCTGCACCGGATCGAACTGGTAGTGCACCGGCGAGGCGGGGCACGCCAGGTTGTAGATCTCGTCGATCTCGACCAGCAGGGGCGAGGTGACGTCGTGGCGCATGGCCTCGAAGCGGGGATTGGCCAGGAGGTGCTCGATGTTCGAGCGCCGGCCGGTGTAATAGTTGTCGACGCACAGGACGTCGTGACCCGCGTTCAGCAGGCGCTCGCACAGATGAGACCCCAGGAAACCCGCGCCGCCGGTGACCAGGACTCGCTTGCGGAACAGGGAGGGGCCGCCGCCCGTGCGGACTTCCTGGCCTTCGGGCCGCAGCAGGATCACGCCGCCATCGTCCATGGATCTTCTCCGGTGCTGTGCTCGCACCTTGGACGATCTCCATGGAGGCTCGATTAAAAGACGTGGTTTATCAGGGGGTAACCATGACGCCCGCTCGCCTCGGGAGGCGCCGATGATCCGTCTGTTCGCCGCCCTGGAGGTCCCCCCCGAGATCGGTCAGGTCCTTGCCCGGCGCCAGCAGGGCCTGCCGGGGGCCAAGTGGCGCCCCGTCGATAGTCTGCACATCACCCTGCGATTCTTCGGCGAGATCGACGAGGCCATGGCCGCCGACCTCGACGCGGAACTGTCCCGCATCCCCGGCCCGACGGTCGAAACGGCGCTGGAGGGGGTGGGATCGTTCGGGGAGGGCCACCGCCTGAACGCGGTCTGGGCGGGGGTGCGGGAAAGCGAATCCCTGCGTTTGCTCGCCAGCCGGTGCGAGGCGGCGGCCCGCCGGGCCGGGCTGAAGCCGGACGGCCGGAGCTATAGGCCCCACGTCACCCTGGCCTATCTGAACCGCCACGCCCGAACCGACCGGGTCGCCGCCTGGATCGCCGGCCATAATCTCCTGAGCTCGCCGCCGTGGCGGGCGACCTGGTTCGGGCTCTACTCCAGCTGGAGCTCGTCCGAGGGATCGCGCTACGACCTGGAACGGACCTATCCCCTGAGCTGACGCTCGACCACGGCTTGACGCGGCGACCGCCCTGACCCGACTGTCCGCTGCGGTGGAGAAGCACCCGGGGGGCGAGATGGTTATCGTCGATGAGCTGGGCGCGCCGAAGACCACGGCGGCGGCTCCCGCGCCGGGCGAGGCGCGCCGGCGCATCTGGTCCATCGTCGCCGGCTCCACCGGCAATCTGGTCGAGTGGTACGACTTCTACGTCTACGCCTTCACGGCCCTGTATTTCGCCCCGGCCTTCTTCCCCAAGGGCGACCAGACCGCCCAGCTGCTGAACACCGCCGGGGTGTTCGCCGCCGGCTTCCTGATGCGCCCGATCGGCGGCTGGTTCTTCGGCCGCTACGCCGACCGGCATGGACGCAAGGCCGCCATGCTGCTGTCGGTGCTGATGATGTGCGGCGGCTCGCTCCTGGTCGCCTGCCTGCCGACCTATGCCGCCATCGGCGCCGTCGCCCCTCTCGGCCTGCTGGCCGCCCGGCTGGCCCAGGGCTTCTCCGTCGGTGGAGAATACGGGACCAGCGCCACCTATCTCAGCGAAGTGGCCACGTCGGGCCGGCGCGGCTTTTTGGCCTCATTCCAGTACGTCACCCTGATCGGCGGCCAGCTCACCGCCTCGCTCGCGCTGTTCGGCCTGCAACAGGTGTTGAGCGAGGGAGAGCTGCGCGCCTGGGGCTGGCGCATCCCCTTCGTGCTCGGGGCCCTCTTGGCGCTGAGCGCCCTGTTCCTGCGCCGCACCCTGCAGGAAACCGCGCCGGCGGCCGAGCGTCATGAGCTGGCGGGGACCATGCGGGCCCTGGCTCGGCATTGGCGGGCGGTCGCCGTCGTGCTCGGCCTCACCGCCGGCGGATCGCTGTCGTTCTACACCTTCACCACCTACATGCAGAAATACCTCGTCAACACCGCCCACATGAGCCCGCGCACCGCCACGGGCGTGATGACCTGGGTGCTGTTCGCCTACATGCTGATGCAGCCCCTGTTCGGCCTGTTGTCCGACAGGATCGGGCGGCGCGCCTGCCTGATCGCCTTCGGCGCGCTGTCGGCTCTGCTCACCGTGCCGTTGCTCACCGCCCTGGCCGGGGTGCAGAACCCCGTCGCGGCGTTTGCGCTGGTGCTGGCCGCCTTGGCCATCGCCAGCCTCTACACCTCGATCAGCGGCCTGTTCAAAGCCGAGCTTTTCCCCATCGAGGTCCGCGCCCTGGGGGTGGGACTATCCTACGCGGTGGCCAACGCCCTGTTCGGCGGCAGCGCCGAATACGTCGCCCTGTGGTTCAAACAGGCCGGCCACGAGCCCTGGTTCTATTGGTACGTCACCGCCATGTCGGCCGTGGCTCTGGCGACGGCCCTGTCGATGCGGGACCTGAAACGTCACGGGACGCTCGATCAGCGCCCTTGATCAGGGATCGGACGAACTCAGCGGTCCTCGTCGAACCGGTCGGCGATCAGTTGCGCCAGGGTGTCCAGCGCATCCTCCGCCTGGGGGCCCTCCGCGGCGATCTCCACCACGCTGCCGGGACCTGCGCCCAGCATCATCAGCCCCATGATCGACTGGGCGTCGACGGTGGCGCCGTCGCGGGTGACGGTGACATGGGCGTCGAACTGGCTGGCGGCCTTGACGAACTTGGCGGAGGCGCGGGCGTGCAGGCCCCGTTCGTTGATGATTTCGACGCTACGGCGAAGCGCAACCTCGCTCACTTGCCCCCCGCCAGGACATATGAAGCGACCGAGATATATTTGCGGCCCGCATCCTGGGCGTGGGCCACGCAGGTCTGCAGGTCCTCACGGTGGCGGACGCTGGCCAGCTTGATCAGCATGGGCAGGTTCAAACCGGCGATCACCTCGGCGTGGGTCTCGTCCATCACCGATATGGCCAGGTTGGACGGAGTGCCGCCGAACATGTCGGTGAGCAGAATCACGCCGCCGCCGTCATCGACGTCGTGCGCGGCGGCGACGATGTCGCGCCGGCGCCGCTCCATGTCGTCTTCAGGACCGATCGAGATCGCGCGGACATTCCGCTGCGGCCCGACCACGTGCTCCATCGCCGAAACGAACTCTTCGGCCAGACGCCCGTGAGTCACGATCACGAGACCGATCATCTATTCCTCTTGAGAGGCCCCCGAAGCCGCACCGGGCGTTCAAGCCTCATCCGCGGACCGGACTTGATACGCCGGTTCCTGCCTCGCTCCAAGCGTTGCTGCCTCTAGGGCGAGTAGAAGCTTGGCCATGGCCGAATCCTCATGGGCGACCAGGCCGACCAGCGGCAGGTCGACCCCCTCGATCCGGGTTCGGGCCGGCTCGGGAATCCGCTCCAGCGCCTCCGGCCCGGCGACCAGGTCCACCGCCAGGATCGCCTGCGCCCAGTCGAGCGCGCCGACCGGCGCCACGCCCAACCCCCTGGCTTCGATCAGGCCGGCGAGGCGCGCCGGCGCCCGTGCATAGAGCCGGCCTCCGGAGGACCAGGCGATCACCCGGTCGTCCGCCACCAGCCGCCATCCTGCGCCAAGCAGTCGCAGGGCCAGGTCGCTCTTGCCCGCGCCGGAGGGCCCCCGCAGCAGCACGGCCCGCCAGGACCCAGCCCGCCAATGGGCGATGGCGGTGGCGTGCAGGACGGTCGGCGCGGCGTTCAACCCAGGAACTCGGGCAGAAAGACGAGGAAGCGGGCCCCGAGCACGGCGCCGTCGGGCCCCAGGCGGTTCTCCGCCGACATCAGGCCGCCGTGGGCTTCGACGATTTGGCGAGCGATGGACAGGCCCAGGCCCGAATGGCCGCCGAACACCGCCCCCTTGGGCCGGGCCGTGTAGAAGCGTTCGAAGATGGTCTCGAGGTTTTCGGCCGGAATGCCGGGGCCGTCGTCGTCGACGGCGACCACCACCTCGCGACGCCCGCCCGCGCCGCGCTGGCGGGTCAGGGCGATCCGGACCACGCCGTTGGGAGGACTGAAGGAGCGGGCGTTGTCGATCAGGTTGCGGAACACCTGGCCCAACGGCCCCTCGCGGCCGTGCACCCGCATCGGCTCGGGCCCGTCGCTCTTGACCATCGCGACCTGCACCCCCTCGGGCGCGTCGCGCGCGTCGCGGCCGTAGAGGGAAGCGATGTCGCCCAGCAACCGGCCGAGGTCCACCGTGCGCGGCGCCTCCCGCGACAGCTCCGCGTCCAAGCGCGAGGCGTTGGAGATGTCGGTGATCAGCCGGTCGAGCCGGCCGACGTCCTGCTTGAGGATCCTGGCCAGCCGATCCTTGGCGGCGGGGGTCGGCGCGATGTCCAGGGTCTCCACCGCCGAGCGGATCGAGGTGAGCGGGTTCTTGATCTCGTGGGCCACGTCGGCGGCGAAGCGCTCGATGGCGTCCATCCGTCCGGACAGGGCCGAGGTCATGGCCTCCAGCGATTGGGCCAGGTCCCCCACCTCGTCGTCGCGCTCGGCGATGTCGGGCAGGGATATGGCCCGGGCCCGGCTCAGCCGCACCCGATCGGCCGCCCGCGCCAGCCGCAGGATGGGGTTGGCGACCAGCCAGTTGAGCAGCAGCGAGGAACCCAGCACCACCGCCACGGCGATCAGGATGAAGGGGATCAGGGCCCGTCTTTGAGCGGCGATGATCTGGTCGACGTCGCCGGCCTCCAGGGTCAGCACCCCGAGCACCGCCTCCACATGCTGGATCGGGATGGAGACGCTGACGATCCGGGCGCCGGTTTCGGTGCGGCGAAGGTCGTCGACCACATGGCCTTTGAGAGCGGCTTGAACCTCCGTGGCCAGGGCGGCGCGCGAAGCCGCGACCGCGGCGTCGTCGGGCGCCTTCTTCTCCGCCCGCCAGGGCATGACGATCTGGCCGCGTTTGCGCGCCGGCGGCAGGGGATGCTGCTCGACCCGGTCGGCGATGGCGTTGGAATCGGTGATCTCCTGACCGCGGGCGTCGAACACGCGGGCGCGCTGGGAGCGGGGAATGAACAGCAACTGCAGGGTGTCGCGGGCCCGGTCGGACTCCAGCACCGGCTGCGGGTCGCCGCGGGTGGCCGCCTGCTCCAGCACATTGGCGATGAACTCGCCCTGGGTCGTCAGGCTGTCGATGCGCGCCTGGACCAGCCCGGCGCCCAGCTCGTTGAGCACCAGGGCGCCGGCGACCAGCACCATCAGGCCCAGCAGGTTGAGGCCCAGGATCAGCCTGCCCAGCCGCGACCCGGCGATGGGCAAGCGCTTACGCCCAGCCTGGCGCCTCTCCGCCTCCGCGGAGTCGCCGCCTTCGCGGTTCAGAGTCAGGGCCAAGGCCTGCTCCTAGAGCACGACGATTTTGGACCGAATCAATCCAAAATCTTGAAACGTGTGCGATTTTAAGTGGTTAAAGCAGGATGTGCGCGAAAAACCGGTATCCACTTTTTCGCATCCCGCTCTAGGTTTCCCGGTACCGGTAACCGACCCCATAGAGGGTTTCGATGGCGTCGAATTCCGGATCGACCGCGCGGAACTTCTTGCGCATCCGCTTGACGTGGCTG
Source organism: Caulobacteraceae bacterium (assembly GCA_035493955.1). Classification (GTDB taxonomy): domain Bacteria; phylum Pseudomonadota; class Alphaproteobacteria; order Caulobacterales; family Caulobacteraceae; genus NCED01. The sequence continues at coordinate 43,028 of DATJHI010000008.1, forward strand.
TCGATGGTTCGGTCGTCGACATAGACCTGATCGTCGTAAGCCGCGTCCATCAGGTTGTCGCGGCTTTTCACGAAGCCGGGCCGCTGGGCCAGGGACTGGAGCAGCAGGAACTCGGTCACCGTAAGTTTCACCGGCCGCCCGTCCCACAGGCAGTCGTGGCGGGCGGGATCGAGGGTCAGCTTGCCCCGCTTCAGCGGCTTGGCCCCGGCCCCCGAGGCGGCGACGCCGTTGGCCAGGTTCTCCTCGTCCTCGGCGTCGGCGCGGGCGCGCCGCAGCACCGCCTTGACCCGTTCGATCAGCAGCCTCTGGGAGAAGGGCTTGTGGATGTAGTCGTCGGCCCCGAGGTTGAAGCCCAGGATCTCGTCGATCTCCTCGTCCTTGGACGTGAGGATGATCACCGGCAGGTCGGAGGTCTGGCGCAGTCGGCGCAGGACCTCCATCCCGTCCAGGCGGGGCATCTTCACATCCAGGATGGCCAGTTCGGGGGGGTCGGCCTCCAGCGCGGCGAGGCCCGCGGCCCCGTCGTAATAGGCCTTGACCGTGTGGCCGTGACTTTCCAGCGCCATCGAAACCGATGCCACGATGTTCTCGTCGTCGTCGACTAGGGTGATTTTCGCCATGACGCCAAAAGCTGGGGTCTAACCTGGGCGAAGGCAAGGCGGAGCCGAAGGAAACCGCCCTAAGGCCAGGGTTAAACTCCCTTTAAGCGGCCAGCGGCTACTCCGCTAGGCATGAGCGACGCGCAGGTCCACTTCGAATTGTTCGCTAGGCGCACGCCCAATGCGCCCTGGACGCTGCATCTGGCCACCGAGAACCGCGCTCGCGCCTTGGAAGCCGCCGAGGAAATGCTGGCCGAGGGCCGGGCGGCCGCGGTCAAAGTCTGCAAGGAAACCCTCAGCCCCGAGACCCGCGAGTTCAAGAGCGTCACCATCCTGAACAAGGGGGCGAGCGACACCTCCAAGGCGAAAAAGGCCAAGGACGTCGACGATACGCCGCTCTGTGTCGCGCCGTCCGACCTCTACAGCGTCCATGCACGCGAGCGGATCGGCCGGCTGCTCGACGGCTGGCTTCAGCGCAAGCGGGTCACACCGTTCGAATTGCTGCACCGGCCGGACCTGGTCGAGCAGCTCGACGCCTCCGGGGTCGAGATCCAGCACGCCCTGCAGAAGATCGCCATCCCCGAGGCGCAGTCCCGCGGCGTCTCGGTGCACGAGATGATCCGCACCTTCCAGAAGCTGGTGCAGCGTTCGGTGGAGCGCCTGCTCAAGGACGGGCGCAGGGAGGCGTTCCCCGATCTCAACAGTTCGGCCTTCGCCGTGGCGGCGAACGGTCTCGCCGACGACCCCGACCGAAGCTATCTGCTGGGCGGCGGCGTCGCCGCCTACCTGGCCAAGGGGGCGACCTGGCGCGAGAAGGTCGGGCTCATCCTCGACCTGGCCGAGATCGCTCCGGAGGCAGGCAAGCCCCGCGCCCTCGCCTTCCAGGTGTTGGAGCAGCCGCTGGGGGAAATGCTCGGCTCCCGCGGCGGCCTGGCCGACCTTCTGGGTCCCGACCTGGATCTTGGGGGCAGCATCGCCGCCCTCACCCGGCTGGCCGCGGGTCCGGAGGTCGCCGCCTTGAGCGCCTTCGACCCGACGATCGAGAAACATATTCCGCGCCTTGACGGCCACGCCGCGCGTCTGGCCGGCTGGCTGGAGCGGGACGTGTTCGAAGGCGTCCGCTCCGCGATCGGCAAGCGGATCCTGACCGAACTGGGCGGGCCGCGGCGGCTCCGGCCCGGCGACTCCGAAGGCGAGATCGCCATCCTGCGGGCCCTGGCCATGGCCCTGACCGCGTCCGCGGGCAAGCTGACCAGCCACGACGAGGTCCAGGCCGCCTTCGTCGAGCGTTGCAAAAGCCTGGTCACCGGCGATTTCGTCGAGACCTATCTGGCCGGGCGCAACAGCGCCCTGGCCGAAGCCGAGGCCCTGGTGCGGCTTGCCGAGAACATGGTCGGATCGGCCAACAAGCGCGCCGCCGCCCGCTGGATCTCGGCGGCGGTGGGCGCCCTGCGGTTCGAGAAGGACCTTCGCAACGGCCCCGACACCGCGGCGGTCAAGCTGTCGGTGCTGTCCGACCTGCAACGGGCGGTGCGGGCCGCGGGCCTGAACGAAGGCGACCAGGAGGCGGCGGCCGCCAAGATCGGCGAGATCGGCGGCCTGATCGAATCCGACACCAAGCTCACCGTCCTCTTGGCCAAGGCCGAGGCTCCCGCGCCGCAGAAGCTGATGCTGCTGTTGAAGCTGGCCTGCGGCGAGACCGCGCCGCTCGGCCCCGCCGCCGACCGCGCCAAGGCGGAGGCGCTGAAGCTGCTCCGCGCCCCCGAAACCCGCCAGCAGCTCGCCGCCGACCCGGCCAGCCTGGAGCGGTTCCGCGTCCTGATGCAGAGCGCGGGCCTGGCGGCGTAGCCGAACCGTTTCAATCGGCGCGCTTAGTGCGCCTCGTCCCAGTTGGCCGCCGCGCGCGCCTCCACCACCAGGGGGACCGACAGGGCCACGGCCGGCTCGGCCGCCCGCTCCATCACCCGGCGCGCCACCGCACAGACGGCCTCGGCCTCCGCGGCCGGGGCCTCGAAGATCAGTTCGTCGTGGACCTGCAACAGCATCCGCGCCGACAGGCCCGCGTCCCTCAGGGCGCCCGGCACGCGCACCATGGCCCGGCGGATGATGTCGGCCGCCGCTCCCTGGATCGGGGCGTTGATCGCCGCGCGCTCCCCGAAGCTGCGTTCGGCGGCGGACTTGCCGCGGATCGCGGGAATATGGACCTTGCGGCCGAAGATGGTCTGCACATAGCCGTGCTCGCGCACGAAAGTTCGGGCCTCGTTCATGTACTCCCGGATGCCGGGGAAGCGCTCGAAGTAGGTCTTGATATAGGCGCCGGCCTCCGACTGCTCGATGCCGAGCTGGTTGGCGAGGCCGAAGGCCGAGATGCCGTAGACGATGCCGAAGTTGATCGCCTTGGCCCGGCGACGGATCTCGCCGGGCATGCCTTCCACCGGCACGCCGAACATTTCCGAGGCGGTCATGGCGTGGATGTCGAGACCCTTGGCGAAGGCCTGCTTCAACTGCGGGATATCGCCGATGTGGGCCAGCAGCCTGAGCTCGATCTGGGAATAGTCGGCCGAGATCAGCACATTGCCGGGATCGGCGATGAAGCAGGTGCGCAGCTTGCGCCCCTCCTCGGTGCGGATCGGGATGTTCTGCAGGTTCGGATCGGTGGAGGCGAGCCGCCCCGTGGCCGCGGCCGCGAGGCTGAACGAGGTGTGGACCCGGTGCGTCTCAGGCGAGGCCGCCGCGACCAGGGCGTCGGTATAGGTCCCCTTCAGCTTCGCGACCTGGCGCCAGTCGACGATGGTGCGCGGCAGTTCGAAGCCCTGCTCGGCCAGGTCCTCCAGCACCTTGACGTCGGTGGCCCACGCCCCGGTGGCGGTCTTCTTGCCCCCCTGCATGCCCATCTCGCCATACAGGATGTCGCCGATCTGCTTGGGCGAACCTAGGTTGAACGGGCGGCCGGCTTGGCGGTGCGCCTGCGCCTCGAGCTCCACCATCTTCATCGCGAACTCGTGGCCGAGCTGGCGCAGACGCTCGGGATCGACCCGGATGCCGGCGCACTCCATGTCGGCGAGCACCGGCGGCAGGGGCCGCTCCAGGGTTTCGTAGACCGTGGTCATCCCCTCGCGGGCCAGCCGGGGCTTCAGCACCTGATAGAGGCGTAAGGTGACGTCGGCGTCCTCGGCCGCATAACAGGTGGCGGCGGGCAGCTCGACCTGGGCGAAGCTGATCTCCTTCTTCCCGGTCCCGGCCACTTGCTTGAACGGGATCGGAATGTGGCCGAGGTGGAGCTGGGAAAGCTCGTCCATCCCGTGGCCATGCAGGCCGCCCTCCAGGACGTAGGACATCAGCATGGTGTCGTCGACCGGGGCGACACGGACGCCGTAGCGAGACATCACGGCGATGTCGTACTTGCCGTTCTGCGTCACCTTCAGGACCGCCGGATCCTCCAGCAGCGGCTTCAGCCGGGCGATGGCCTGCTCAAGGTCGAGCTGAGGCCAGACCGCCTTTTCCTGAGTCTCCAGCAGATCGCCTTCGGCTTCGGCCGGGCAATGGCCGATGGGGATATAGGCCGCCTCGCCCGGCGAGATCGCGAGGGAAACTCCCACGCAGCCGGCCGTGGCCGAACCCAGGGCGTCCGTCTCGGTATCAAAAGCGACGAGGCCCGCCTCGGTCGCCCGAGCGATCCAGCGGTCAAGCGTGTCCAGGTCCTGGATGCAGACATAGCGCGAGGTGTCGATGGCCGGCGCGGCCTCGATCTGGACCGCCGGCGAAGGGGCCACAGGGGTCCCGCGCGCCTCGGCCACCCGCCGGGCCAGGGTGCGGAACTCCATCGCCTCCAGGAAGGCGGCCAGGATCTCCGCGTCCGGCTCGCGCAGGGCGAAGTCGCCCACCGCCGCCGGGACCGGAGCGTCGTCGGCCAGGCGCACAAGCTCCCGCGACAGCCGGATCTGGTCGGCGAACTCGATCAGGGTCTGGCGGCGCTTGTCCTGTTTGATCTCCCCGGCCCGGGCCAACAGGGCGTCGAGGTCGCCGAATTCCGTCAGCAGCTGAACCGCCGTCTTGACGCCGATGCCCGGCGCCCCCGGCACGTTGTCGACGCTGTCGCCGGCCAGGGCCTGGATCTCCACCACCCGCTCGGGGCCCAGGCCGAATTTCTCGATCACCTGTTCGCGGCAGATCTTCACCTGCTTGACCGGGTCGAGCAGGCAGATCTGCTCGTTGACCAGCTGCATCAGGTCCTTGTCGGAGGAGACGATGATCACCTCTCCCCCGGCCTCGGAGACCTGGCGGGCGTAGGTGGCGATGATGTCGTCGGCCTCATAGCCCTGCAGCTCGATCGCCGGCACGCCGAAGGCGCGGGTAGCCTCGCGCACCAGGGGGAACTGGGGGACGAGGTCGGCGGGGGGCGGGGGCCGGTGGGCCTTGTACTGGTCGTAAAGGTCGGAACGGAAGGTCTTCTCCGAGGCGTCGAACACCACCGCCAGGTGGGTCGGCTTGTCCGCCTTCATGTCGCAGATCAGCTTCCACAGCATGTTGCAGAAGCCCGCCACCGCGCCGACCGGCAGGCCGTCGGATTTGCGAGTGAGCGGGGGCAGGGCGTGGAAGGCGCGGAAGATGTAGCCCGAACCGTCGACCAGGTAGAGCCGCATGGGCTGGGCCGGATCGATCTCCACCGGCCGGACGATGGCCAGATCGGAATCGGCTTCGGAGGGGTCGAGCATCTCGATGTCGGTCATGGGGGGGAAGATAGGACCGCGAGGGCCCGAGGTCATCTCCCCATGCAGTGAAGGCGCTCCCGAGATCGCCCGCATCCAGCCGCAGGCCGCTTGGCTTCGGTCGGTCCTTATGCTGGCGCACATGCCGCCGCGGCGGGCTCGAGAAGGGGTTTTCGCCCGCCGCAATTAAGCCGGAAGTCATTAATTGCCGGTAACTCCAAGGCGACAGGTTGAGGGCTGCAGCGTATGGCGAAAAAGGGCCAGGGCGAGGCGAAGACCGGCCCGCCCGCGCGCCACCGCCGGTCCGGGGGAGGTCCTTCACCGGCCGGCGAACTGGCGCTGACCATCGCGGCCTGCGTGGTCGTCGCGGTCGGCCTTCTGGCCATGCTGCTCGGCAACGCCCAAAGCGCCGTCGATCGCTCGCATGTGGTGCTGCCAAGCAGCCTCTTCGCCGCCGCCGTGGGCATCGTTCTCGGCGCGGCGGCGGCCTGGCGGCTGCAGCGACGCATCATCCGTCCGATCCGGGAGCTGACCCGGTCGATGGACGCGCTGCAGACCGGCCGGGATCATGCGGGGGACGCCGGGGACGCCGCCAGAGGGGACGTCGACGCGCTGACCCGGAGCCTGGACCGCCTGCTGGCCGAGATGCACGCCCGCGACCGTGCCGCCGCCGATCAGGTCGCACGGCTGGAGCAGGACGTCGCCGCGCGGGCCATGGAGCTGCGCGACGCCCGGAGCAGGGTCGTCGCGGCCAACCGCGCCCGGTCGGACGCCCTGACCCTGATCGCCAACCAGATCCGCAACCCCCTGAGCGGTCTGGTCCGAGCCGCCGAACGCCTGCTGGCCGGAGAACTGCCGCTCCGCCAGCGCCGCTGGGCTGAGCTGATCGCCGGATCGGGCGCGAGCCTGTCGGCGGCGATCGACGACATCCTGACGATCTCGACCGGCGGGGCGGACAAGCCGGCGCTGGAGACCGTCGCCGTCGACATCGGCGACCTGGTCGACGACGTCTGCAGCCTGTTCTGGGAAGCCGCCACGTCCAAGGGTCTGGACTTGGCCGCCTATGTCGATCCGGCCACCCCGACCCTGGTCCAGGGGGACCCCGTACGCCTAAGGCAGGTCATCGCCGCCCTGGTGGGCAACGCCATCCGTTTCACCGAAACCGGCGGCGTCCTGATCGAGATCGAGCCGGATTCGACCCAATCCCTGCGCGTGAGCGTGCGCGACACCGGGGTCGGCATCCCCAAGTCCGAACTGGCCGGGATCTTCGGCGGACCCGGTCTGGGCCTGCCGCTGTGCAAACGCCTGGTCGAGGCGATGGATGGCCGTTTCCATGTCGCCAGCGAAGTCGGCAAGGGGTCGGCTTTCGCCTTCCGCCTGCCGGTGATGGTGGTCGAACCGGCCGCCGCCTGGCCTGCCGCGCGCGCGGCCGGCTCCCGGGCCAAGATCGCCCATGAAGGTTGCTCCACCCGCCGGGCCCTGGGGCGTTACCTCGCCCGCGCCGGCTACGTCCTCGCCACGGATGAAAGTCAGGACGCCGCGCTGGTGGTGGGCGCGCCCGCAGCCCTGTCCCGCGCCACGGCCTCGATCCCCACCATCTGTCTGGCCGACTATGGGACCTCCGAACCGTACGACCTGCTAAAGAGCGGGGCCGCCCACGCCCTGTTGATCCAACCTTTGCGCCGGGGGGACCTGGAGCGGCTTCTGCGCCAGTTGGAGGCGGGTGAACGCCTGCGCGACGGAACCGCCGAAGCCGGAACTCCCAGGCTCGCCGAAGCCCTGCCCACCTTCGCCGGAGCCCATATCCTGGTCGCCGACAAGGACCCCTCGAACCGCGACATGATCATGCAGGCCCTGTCGCGCCTGTCGGCGAGGGTCACCCTGGCCGCGGACGGCCGCCAGGCGCTGGAGGCGGCCCTGTCGGAGCGCTTCGACCTGATCCTGATGGCCGGGGACATGCCGCAGATGAGCGGCTACGCCGCCACCGAGGAGATCCGCCGGCTGGAACTCGAGCGCGGCTATGATCGCACGCCTATCGCCGCCCTGACCCCGCATCACGTCGGGGCGGCGGGCGAAGTCTGGCGCGAGTCCGGCATGGACGCGGTCCTGTATAAACCCTTCACCGCCGCGGCGGTGGCCAAGCTGCTGGGCCGCTTCGTCGAGTCCGGCGTCATCCCCGCTCCGGTCCCGGAACCGGCGCCGCCGGCGCCGGTCGACACCACCACCGTGCTGGTCCCGGTCTATGGCGTGGGGGGCGGTCACAAGATCACCACCGTGGCCGCCCAGACGCCGCCGGAGGTCCGCGCGCTGCTGGACGATCTGGACGAGGCCATCGACACCGACCAGCTCACCCTGGTCTATCAGCCTCAGGTGGACCGCGACGGCCAGAATATCACCGGGGTAGAGACCCTGGTCCGCTGGACCCACCCGACCCGCGGCTTCGTCAGCCCCGCCGATTTCATCCCCATGGCCGAGGCCTGGGGCGCCATCTCCAAGGTCACCGACTGGGTGATGAACCGCGCGGTCATCGAGACCGCCGACCTGGACGGGCTGCAGGTTGGGTTCAACGCCTCGGCCCTGGAGTTCACCGACGCCGGCATCGTCACCCGCATCCGCAAGGTGATCGAGCGGTCGGGCTTCGACCCCCGCCGCCTGGAAGTCGAAATCACCGAGACCGCCATCCTGGAGAACGAGGACCAGGTGCGGGAAAACATGAACGCCCTGCGCGAAATGGGGATGAAGGTGGCGCTGGACGACTTCGGCGCCGGCTATTCGAGCCTCGGACACCTGCGGCGCTACGCCTTCGACAAGCTGAAGATCGACCGTGAGTTCGTCATCGACTGCACCCAGGACGTCCAGTCGGCCACGGTGGTCCACGCCGTCGTCTCCATTGGCCGGGCGCTGGGCATGAAGGTGGTGGCCGAGGGCGTCGAGACCGAGCAACAGCGCCAGTTCCTGCGCATCGCCGGCGTCCATTCCATGCAGGGTTTCCTGTTCGGCAAGCCCATGCCGATCGCCGCCCTTCGGGAAGTCCTCGCGACCGGACGGCAGAGCCTACGGATCCGAGCCTAGAGCCCATTGGCCGGCCCGGGGACGCCGCCGGGCCCGACCAAGTCCTCGACCGATGAAAAGCGGCCTTCACGCCGGTCCCGGGGACCGCTAGCTTCCCGTTGCAAACACGTTCGGCCAACCAAACGAACGGCGAAGGGGGAATTCCATGAAGGCGCTTCTGATGCATCGGACGGCCGGCGCCGCCCTGGCGGCCATGCTCGCCGGCGCCGCCACGGCCCAAGCGCCAGCTCCAACTCCAGCGCCGGCCCCCGCGGCGGGCGGCTTTCCCTCGGTCCGCAACGAGGATGCGGTCTATCGCGCCGCCCTGGCCAAGCGAGCGGCCACCCTCGCCCGGCTCAGCCCGGTTACCGACGCGGTGCTGGCCAAGCCCGCCGACGGCGACTGGCTGCATTGGCGGCGGGGTTATGACGGCCTGGGTTTCAGTCCCCTGACCCAGATCAACCCCAGGAGCGTGGGCGGCCTGCGCGAGGCCTGGGCCTGGTCGCTGCCCGTCAGCGCCAACGAGATCACCCCCCTGGTCCACGACGGCGTGCTGTTCATCTCCAGCGGCGCCCGCGTGCAGGCCATCGACGGCGCCAACGGCGACCTTTTGTGGCAGTACATCCGGCCGCTGCCCCCAGCCCTCAACAACGGCGCCGCCGCAATCCTCAAGAACATGGCGATCTATGAGGACCATCTGTTCGTCGTCACGCCGGACAAGCACATGCTCGCCCTGGACATCCACACCGGCAAGCCGGTCTGGGACCACGAGATCGTCGGCTCCGAGCCGGGCAGCCCTCGAGTCGACGGGGGGGCCTTGGTCGCCAGGGGCAAGGTGATGATCGGGGTGACGGCCTGCGTCACCTACAAGGGCGGCTGCTTCATCGTCGGCCTGGACGCCAAGACCGGCGCCGAAGCCTGGAGGTTCTATTCCCTGGCTCGGCCGGGCCAGCCCGGCGGCGACACCTGGAACGGGGCGCCGCTGGAGGAGCGGTTCGGCGGATCGGTCTGGCTATCGGGAACCTACGATCCGGAGCTGAACCTGGCCTATTGGGGCATCGGCCAGACCTATGACACCGGCACCCTGCTGACCCCCCGCCCCGGCCAGTCCGGCGTCAGCAACAACGACGGCCTCTATACCGATTCCACGGTCGCCCTGGACCCCGACACCGGCAGGCTGGTCTGGCACTACCAGCACATGAACCGGGATGCGTGGGACTACGACTGGGCCTTCGAGCGGAGCCTCGCCACCCTGACGGTCAAGGGCCAGCCGCGGCGCGTGGCCATCACCGCCGGCAAGCTCGGCATCTTCGACGTGCTCGACCGCAAGACCGGCCAGTACCTGTTCTCCAAGGACGTGGGCCTCCAGAACCTGGTCAAGTCGATCGACCCGGCCACGGGTCACAAGACCATAGATCCGCAGTTCGACCCCAAAGGGGGCGAGAGCGCGCTGATCTGTCCGCACGCGGGCGGAGCGCGCAGCTGGCCGTCCACTGCCTACAACCCGTCCACCCACATCGTCTATGTGCCGCTGGTCGAGAGTTGCATGAAGTTCACCCGCAAGATCCGCACGGCGGCGGAGATCGCCGCGGGGGGATCCGACCTCGGCTGGGTGGTGCAGACGCGATCCGATTCCGACGGCAATATCGGCCGGGTGGACGCCGTCGATCTGGCCACCGGCAAGACCGTCTGGTCCATGCGCCACCGCGCCCCGGAAAGCGCTGCCCTGCTCGCCACCGCCGGCGGGGTGGTGTTCGAAGGCAGCCGCGACCGCATGTTCCGGGCCCTCGACCAGGCTACCGGCAGGATCCTGTGGGAGACGCGCCTCGCCGCCCAGCCGAGCTCCTATCCCATCACCTATTCGGCGGGCGGGCGGCAGTATGTGGCGGTGGTCGCCGGCGGCGGCGGCGCCGACGACATCACCTGGCCCGCGATGTCCCCCGAGATCGAGACTCCCGCCAGCGGCACGACGTTGCAGGTGTTCGCTTTGGGACCGCGTTAGCATCCCTTCTCCTTCGGCGAAGGGACAGGGCGAAGACGCAACGTCGGCAAAACACCGTCTTTGCTTGACTTTCCCCTTAAACGCGCCCATTTGCCGGGCTCGCACATATTGCAGTGCGATATCGGCGCTCCAGCCGCCAGGGGATGCATCCCTATCTAGCATCCCGCCTGTCGAGCGCCCTGAATCTTAACCATCGATCGCCCAGGCTGCGCGGGGGCGTTCCCCCAAGAACCGTTCGCGCGACCCGCGAAACGACGTGCGGCCCTTTGGCCCGCGTGCGGTCGCGCCTGATCGAAAGACACCCAACTTGACTCAATTCACCGACCTCGGACTGGCCGCGCCGCTTCTCAAGGCGCTGGCCTCCGAAGGCTACCTCACCCCCACCCCGATCCAGGCCCAGGCCATCCCCTCGGTGATGGCCGGGCGCGACCTGCTGGGCATCGCCCAGACCGGCACCGGCAAGACCGCCGCCTTCGCCCTGCCGATCCTGCATCGTCTGTCCGAGAACCGTAAGCCCGCGCCCAAGGGCGGCGCCCGCGTCCTGGTCCTCTCTCCCACCCGGGAGCTGGCCACCCAGATCGCCGAGAGCTTCCGCACCTACGGCAAGCACCTCGGATTCTCCGTGGCGGTGATCTTCGGCGGCGCCAAATACGGCCCGCAGATCAAGGCCCTGAGCGCCGGCGTCGACATCCTGGTCGCCACCCCGGGCCGGCTGATCGACCACCTGGCCGAACGGCACGCCCGCCTGGGCGAGACCGAGATCTTCGTCCTCGACGAGGCCGACCAGATGCTGGACCTGGGCTTCCTGCAGCCGATCCGTCGCATCGTCGCCCACCTGCCCAAGCAGCGGCAGAACCTGTTCTTCTCGGCCACCATGCCGAGCGAGATCGGCAAGCTTGCGGGAGACTTGCTGGTCAACCCGGCCCAGGTCTCGGTCGCGCCCCAGGCCACCACCGTCGAGCGGGTCGAACAGCGGCTGATCTTCGTCGAGGCCGAACGCAAGCGCGAGCTGCTGGCCGAGCTGTTCGCCGACAACACCATGAGCCGCACCATCGTCTTCACCCGCACCAAGCGTGGGGCCGACAAGGTGGCCAAGTCCCTGGAGGCCGCCGGCATCCCGGCCGCCTCGATCCACGGGGACAAGAGCCAGCCGCAGCGCGAACGGGCCCTGGCCGCGTTCAAGGCCGGCGCCTGCCGCGCCCTGGTCGCCACCGACATCGCCGCGCGGGGGATCGACATCGACGCCGTCACGCACGTGGTCAATTTCGAGCTGCCCTTCGTGCCGGAATCCTATGTCCACCGTATCGGCCGGACCGCCCGCGCCGGCGCCACCGGCCACGCCATCAGCCTGTGCTCGGACGACGAGCGTCCTCTGGTGCGCGACATCCAGAAGGTTACCCGCCAGACCATCCCAGCCGAGGACCGCCGCCGCGACCCGCAGCTCGCCGTCATGGCCAAGGCCCGCGCCGCCCAGGAGGCGGCCATGCCCAAGCCCGCCAACCACGGCGACAGCCGCAACCGTCTGGCGCCCGAGCAGCGGGCGCAGGCCAGCCGCAACCGGGGCCGCGGGCGCGGCGGAGCCAAGCCGGGCGGCGGAGCTCCGGGTCGTCAGGGCGGAGCGGGACGTCCCGGCAGCGCCGGCGAAGCGCGCCCGCAGCGCTGGCATCCGCTGGAAAGCTGAAACTTTTCAGGCGGCCATCCCGGAAGGCGCGTGAGCGCTTTCGGGGACCAGGAGATCAAGCCCGCCGCTAACCCTTGCGGCGGATCGCGTCGAGGCTCCAGGGCCCCGGCCCGGCGCAGGCGAGATAGAGGAAGACGAAGCACAGCATCACCGCCTCCCCGCCGCCATTCAGGATCGGGAACACGCTCTTGGGGAAATGGCCGATGAAATAGGCGGCCGCCATCTCGCCCGAGCCGATGAAGGCGGTCGGACGCGTGAACAGGCCTGCCAGCAGCAAAAGTCCGCCGATAAACTCGATCAGGCCCGCGACGCCGGGAACGAGGCTGGTCAGCACATAAGGCATGTGCGTGTCCGAGTGCGGGAAGTCGAAGATCTTCTGCGCGCCGTGCTCGAGAAACAGCAGGGCGGCGACAATGCGAAGGATGCTCAGCATCCGCGGCGCCCAGCTCTGGGCGAAGGCGTTGCCGTTCATGGGTTCCCCGATACCGATCGCTTGGTCGGAAGGGGACGTTTCGCCCAAACCCGGTCGATGGCAAGACCGGCAGGGACTTAGGGCTTCGCCCTACTTGCCGCCGCCGCCGGTGATTTCCTTGATGAAGGCCTGGACCGGGGCCTTGCCGCCGACGCTCCAAAGCAGCTTCAACTGGGCTAAGGTCCGCGCCGCCGCGTCCTCGAACCGCCAGTCGCAATCGTCGAAGCGGCAGCGGACGAACACCGGGGTTTCACCGCCGCTGTAGACCAGACGGCAGGAGCGGAACTCGCAATCGGAGAACTCCTCGCCGTCGAGCGTCACGGTTTCATGGTTGAAGATGGTGTCGGTCTGCATGGCCGGTCTATTCCTCGTCGTCCGCCGGGCCCTGGCCTTGGGCCTCGGACCGGGCCTGTTCGCGCTGGGCGCGCTTGAGCGCGGCCTTCTCGGCGACCTTGGCCGCCTTGATCCGTTCGCGCTCCATGCGCTCGAAATTATAGTTCGGTTTGCGCGCCATGTCGGGGTCTCCGTGGGGCGAAAAAGAAGCGCGAGCGGCGGCTACTGGCGCGCCTTGCGGGCGGCGTAGCGGGCGTCGCGCTTGGTCTTGGCCTCGGCCTTGGTCAAGGCCTTGCGTTCCTTGCGAACTCCGCGGCGGGCGTCCAGATCGGCCGCTTCGGCGTCGGCCTGGGCCTGACGGACGGCTTCCTGGGCGTCGGCCGCGGCCTGCTTCACGGCCGCCTTGGCGGCGGCGTGGTCGGCGCGGGTCTGGGTCAGGGCGGCGGCGCGCATGGCCACGCGCTCGGAGGCCAGGGGATCGACCACGGTGGGCTTGGGCCGGAACTTCGCCAGCAGGGCCTTCTTGGCCTCGGCGGCGGTCTTCAGCCGTTCGGCGAAGCCGGTGTTTTGGGTTTCGTTCATGGAGCTTTCGGGTCTGCGCGCCGGGCCGCGGACATGTGCGGCGGACGTCCGGGTAGGGGCAGTCTACAGATCCCGATCAAGTCCCGACGCCGTCGCCCCGACCGGGCGGGGATGGCGGGATGCAGCGGGACCGCGCTTTCGCACCGTCCCGCTGCCCGGATGGGATCAGCCCGCGGCGAGCTGGCCGGCCGACATCTTGCCGCTGCGCTGGTCGCGCTCGAGTTCGTACGAGAGCTTCTGGCCCTCATGCAGCGAACCAAGCGACGAACGCTCGACCGCCGAGATGTGCACGAAAACGTCCGCGCCGCCGTCGTCAGGTTGGATGAAGCCGAAGCCCTTGGTGGGGTTGAACCACTTCACAGTGCCGGTAGCCATAGGTGTAGTCCTTCAAGTGTAACGTTCGCGCGATCCCGTCGGGACGCGTGATCAAATGGTCGGAGAGGATCGTGGTGGACTCGGGAGCTCGATCCGAAGAGCGAGTGTGGAGAGCAACCGAACCAAATCGATATTCGATGGCCGGATTGTCCCACAATCCGCTCAAAACACAAGGAAAATTCCGGACGGCCCGATCCGGGGCGCCGCGCACCGGCGCGGCGGTTGCTATTGATCAAGGATTTGAAGGGCCTGGGCCGGGCCCCGCCGTCGTCCGGCCGCGCGGCCAAGCCGGGTGCGCGGGGCGCCGCCGGCCCCGCGCACGAACCCTTCGAGCCGACTCCAAGACGACGTCCTAAGCCGCCACCTTCGGATCGCGGTGGCGGGCGTAGAGGAACTCCAGCACCGCGGCCCTGGCCCGAAGATATTCGCCGGAAGCCGCCAGTTCGAGCCGGCGGCGCGGCCGCGGCAAGTCGACGGACAGCACCTCCCCGACGCCGGCGGCGGGGCCATTGGTCATCATCACGATCCGGTCCGACAGCAGAACCGCCTCGTCGACGTCGTGGGTGATCATCAGCACGGTGTTCTTCAGCATGGCGTGGATCTCCATCACGCTGTCCTGAAGGTGGGCGCGGGTCAGGGCGTCCAAGGCCCCGAACGGCTCGTCCAGGAGCAGGACCTTGGGCTGCATGGCCAAGGCCCGGGCGATGCCCACGCGCTGCTTCATCCCCCCCGACACCTCCGCCGGCCGCTTGTCCTTGGCGTGGACCATGTGCACCAGCTCCAGGTTGTGCAGGGTCCACTCCCGCCGTTCGGCCGGGGATTTGGCGGCGCCGAACACCTTGTCGACCCCCAGCTTGACGTTCTCGTAGACGGACAGCCAAGGCAGCAGCGAGTGGTTCTGGAACACCACCGCCCGGTCGGGGCCAGGCGCTTCCACCGCTACCCGGTCCAGGATCACCGCCCCGGTAGTGATCGGGACCAGGCCGGCGATCACATTGAGCAGGGTGGACTTGCCGCACCCGGAATGGCCGATGATCGAGACGAACTCGCCTTGATTCACTTGGAGGCTGATGTCGCGCAACACCTCGCTAGGCCGGGCGCCGCCAAAGCTGACGCCGAGGGATTCGATCGAGAGATAGGCCTTGGTCATGGCTGTGCTCCTCAGGCGGAGGCGCCGCGGGCGACGATCCGGCCGACGAGGGCGACCAGACGGTCCAGCGCGAAGCCGGTCAGGCCGACCCAGACCAGGGCGACCAGGATGTCGGAGATGCGGGACGAGTTGTACTGGTCCCAGATGAAGAAGCCGATACCGACCCCGCCGAGCAGCATCTCCGAGGCGACGATGGCGAGCCAGCTCATGCCGACCCCGATCCTGAGACCGGTGAAGACATAGGGCGCGGCCGCCGGCATCAGGATCTTGAAGAAATACTCGATCGGCGACAGCCGGAGCACCCGGGCGACATTGACGTAGTCCTGCGGGATGTTGCGCACCCCAACCGCCGTATTGATCACGATCGGCCAGATCGAGGTGATGAAGATCACGAACAGGGCCGAGGGCTGGGCCTGGTGGAAGGCGGTCAGGCTGATCGGCAACCAGGCGAGGGGCGGCACGGTCCGCAGCACCTGGAACACCGGGTCCAGCCCCCGGTGCGCCCAGCGGCTGGCGCCGACCAGGACCCCAAGCCCAATCCCACAGACCGCCGCCAGCGAGAAGCCGACCGCCACCCGGCTGAGGCTGGTGGCCACATGCCAGAACAGTCCCTTGTCCACCCCGCCCCGGTCGTAGAACGGGTGCAGGATCAGCTCCCGGGAGTCGGTCCAGATGGTCAGGGGCGCGGGCAGGCCCCCGCGCCCGCCCAGGAGCTGCCAAAGGACCAACACCACGGTCAGGGTGAACAGCGGCGGCAGCACCGCCGCCGCCGCGTTTTTCGCGCCCGTCTTCAACCGCCGAAGGACCGTGCGTGCACGGGTCGGGCGCGGGACGAGGACGGCAGCCGGCAGCGCTGGGGCTTCGGCGGTCTCTAGGGGCTGGGACACCCGGGCGAGCACGGTCATGGGGCCTTCCTCACGCAAGCTTCTTGATCGGCTGGCCGGCCAACCAGGCGCCCGGATTGGCAGGGTCGAACACCTTGCCGTCGAAGAACTTCTCCGTGCCACGACTGTCGGAAGCCGGCGCGGCGACGCCCAACGACTTGGCGGCGGCGCGCCAGATGTCGGAACGGTTGACCTTGGCCACCAGCGCCTGGGCGTTGGTCTTCGCGGGCAAAACGCCCCAGCGCATGTCCTCGGTGGCGAACCACAGGTCGTGCGACTTGAAGGGGAAGGAGGCGTCGTCTGCCCAGAACTTCATGTAATGGGGCGAGGTCTTCAGGGTGCGACCATCGCCGTAGTCCACCGTCCCCTGCAGCCGGGGCAGGATGTCGCCCATCGGCACATTGATGTACTGCCGCCCCGAGGTGATCGAGCACATGGCCGGGCGGTTGGCCATCTTGTCGCACCACATCTGGGCTTCGAGCACCGCGGCGGTGAGCGCCTGGGCGGCGCGGGGATATTTGTCCACCCAGTCGGCGCGCATGCCGAGCGCCTTCTCCGGATGGTTCATCCAGATCTCGCTGGTCAGGCAGGCGGAATAGCCGATCTTCTGGTTGACGGTCTGGCCGCCCCAGGGTTCGCCGACGCAGAAGGCGTCCTGGGTGCCGGCCTTGAGGTTGGCCACCATCTGGGCCGGCGGAATGACGATGGTGGAGATGTCGACTTCGGGGTTGATCCCCGCCGCGGCCAGCCAGTAACGGACCCACAGGTCGTGGGTGCCGCCGCGGAAGGTCATGGCGATCTTGGCGATGTTTCCGGCCGCCTTGAGTTGGGCGAACTTGGCCTTCGCGCCGGCGGCGTCGAGACCGACCTTCACCGCCTTCAGGTCGTTGCCGACCGAGATCGCCTGACCGTTGAGGTTCAGGCGCGCCAATATGTACATGGGCAGCGGCTTCGGACCTGACTGCACGCCGGCGGTGAACTGCAGCGGCATGGGCGACAGGATGTGAGAGCCGTCGAGGCCGCCGCCGTCCGATCCCAGCACAAGGTTGTCACGGACCGCGCCCCAGGATGCCTGCTTAAGCACCTCCACGTCGGGCAGACCGTGCTTGGTGAAGAGGCCCCGCTCCTTGGCGATGATCAGGGGCGAACAGTCGGTCAGGGCGATGAAGCCGAGCCGGGCTTTCGAAACCTCGGGCCCGGCGCCGGCGGCGAAGGCCCCGCTGGGGAAGGCGGCCCGGGCGGCGGCGATGGTGGCGGCCGCCCCGGTCAGAACGACCCGGCGATTCAGGCCGAGAGGGGTCTTGATGTCTTTGGTCATGATGGATCTCCTGCTTGGGCGCGCCCAAGCGGCTCAAAGGCGGTATTCGAGGGTGAACCAGAACTTGTTGCGCGAGGCCGGCGGGGCGGCGGTCCCTGGAGCGACGACGGTGACGCGCTCGAAGTCTGCGTACTTCAGACCAACCGACAGGGTCGGGGTCACCGCGGCCGTGGCCTGGAGGTCCCACTCATGGCCAAGGGCCGCCCCGGTCCGCTGGGCGTCGAAGTCGTGCCACCGGGCCAGGAACTCGAAGTTGTAGAGGTACTGCATCTTGAACCGCGGCCGGGCGACCAGCTGCAGGTTCAGGTCCTTGATCCCGTCGACGAAGGTCTTGTTGCCACTGACGGCGGCGAAGGCGTCGGCCCAGCCTTGGAAGCCGTGGGTGGTCGCCAACGGGGTGATGAAGCCCCGCGTCCCGTCGCCGTCCAACACTTCGTAGGAGGCCTTGGCGGTCCAGATGTCGAAGGTGGCGGCCACGTCGCCGCCCCAGTAGTCGAGGCTGAACGGCGCAGTGTTGTGGCGGTAGTCGCTCTGGTGGGCCCAGGTGGCGTTGTAGGCCACCTGGAACAGGCTGACCCAGGTCTTGCCGGAGGCCTTGGCCCCCCAGGTCTTGGTGGAATTGATCGGCGAGTTGCCAAAATCGAGGGCGTAGACGAAGCCCTGCAGCTTCAACGGCTCGGCCACGGAGTAGGAGACGTTCAGCAGGTGGCTGTCCGAGGTCCAGTCCTTGGCCTCGCCGAAGATACGGTTGACGTGGGAGATATAGGCGTAGGTTCCCTTGATGCGTCCAAGGGCGAAATCGGCGCGGATCCCGTCGAAGGTCTGCTCGTCCTGGCGCCAGCCGACGTTGCCGACGAAGCGTTGGTCGTCCAACAGTATCCGCTGACGACCGCCGACCAGGGTCAGGGCGGGCCCGACCACCCAGGAGAGTTGGGCGCGGTTGAGTTCGGTGACCTTCGGATCGTTGACGATCGGATATTGGGTCTTGCCGTTGAGGCTGCCGCCGACCACCCCGGGTACGGCGATATTGTAGCGCTCCGGGCCCCACCGGCGCACGTCCTCGAACTCGACCAGGGCCTTGAGGCCATGGAAAGCGCCGGTCTCCCAGCCCAACCGGGTGCGCAGGGTCCGCGCGTCGGCCTTGTTGACGATGCCCACCTGGTCGACGGTCTCGTATCGCAGCCTGGCCTCGAAGATCGGCTTGCCCTTGGCGATGGCCTCGGCGACCGTCGGCGCAGGCGGCGGCGGGGGAGGCGGCTCGGGGGCCGGCTCTGCCGCGGTCTCGACCGCCGAAACCGTCTCCGGCGCTTTGGCCGGCGGTTCCTGGGCCAGGGCCGCGGAGCCCCACGTCAACGCGACCGCGGCCGCGCCCCATTTCAGTGCTGTTGTCGAAGCCATCCCCTCGCCTCACAAAAAAAGACGCCAGACCGGGGGGACCTCCCCCCGCCTTGGACGTCATTGTCCCCGATGAATCCCGGCCAGGCCGGGGCGGCCGCTTATCTCGGCCTCGCGAGACTTCGTTGCCCCGCGTCGAGATCAGAACGTCATGAGCCGCTCAGCTTGGAAACAATGGCTGGACTTAGTCGGCGATTTTTCAGGGCCTTGCCTGATTATTGCGCGGTATGGCTGATTATTATTCAGCATCTCCGCCGTTGATTGATTGAAGAGTCAATCAAATTTACGGCGCGCAGCCAAAATATCGCCGCCGCTTACAGCGGCAGCGTTCATATTACGGCGAAACGGTTTTCCCCAGTCGATATTATTCTTATCGCATTCGATCAGCCGACACGGCGCCGCGCGGGAAGCTCCGCGTCCGTCGACCGCGCCAGGCCAGCCGCCTCGCCGATCACCAGCAGCACCGGGCCGTCGCAATCGGCCTCGGCCAAGCGTCCGGGCAGGCCGCGTAGGTCCGAGGCGATCAGCCGGGCGGCCGGATGACCAGCGTTTTCCACGGCGATGGCCGGCGTGCGGGGCGCACGCCCCGCCGCGATCAAGTGGGCGCAGGCGGCGGCGCAGGCGTCGCGAGCCATGTAGAGCGCGAGGGTGGTCTCGGGATCGGCCTTGGCGGCCCATCCCGCCTCGATCACCGAGCCGTCCTGAATCCGGGCGGTGGCGAAGCTGACGCTGCGCGCCACCCCGCGATGGGTCAGGGGAAAGCCGAACTGGGCGGCCGCGGCGCTGGCGGCGGTGACGCCGGGAACCACCTCGACCGCGACCCCATTGGCCTCGAGGAAGGCCTGCTCCTCGCCGACCCGGCCGAACACGGACGGATCGCCGCCCTTCAACCGCACCACGGTCAGGCCGCGCCGGGCCAGGCGCAGCATTAGCCTGTTGATGGTCTGCTGCTTCATGCTGGCGCGCCCAGCCCGCTTGCCGGTCTGGATGCGCAGGCAAGCGCGCGGAGCCAGGGCCAGCACCTCGTCGCTGATCAGGGCGTCGTAGAGCAGGACCCCGGCGCTCTCGACAGCGCGGAGCGCCCGCACGGTCATCAGATCGGCCGGACCGGGACCGGCCCCGACCAGAGCCACGTGGCCGGTCTTCACCTCATGCGGCATGGCGGGCCTCCTCGGGAGCGGCGGCGATTCTGCGGGCGATCTCCGGGCGGCAGGAGCCGCAATTGGTCCCGGCGCCGGTGGCCCGGCCCACGGCGTCGGCGTCGCGGGCGCCGGCGGCGATCGCCTCGTCGATGGCGCGGGTCCCGATCCTGAGGCAAGCGCAGACCTGTGGTCCCGGATCGGGGGTCGCTCCCGGCGGGCGGCCGACCAAGAGGGCGGTGCGGGCTTCCGCCGACAGCAACCCCTCGCCGAACAGGGCCGTCAGCCAATCCCGCGGCGGCAGACGTCCGGCGGTGGTGAACACCAGCATCCGCTCCAGCCGTCCGTCCACGATCCAGGCCTCGCGCAGCAGGCCCGTGGCCGGATCCTCGAGGCGGACCGCCTCCCCCGCCGCGCCGCGGGTGAGCCAGCGGCGCAGGGACTCGCGCTCGCTCGCATTTCCGCGCCCGGCGAACTCGTGCAGATGGCAGTGGTCCTCCGGAATCCGCCGCCAGACCAGGTCCAGGGTCGCTGGCGCCGCGCGGGCGTCGCGGGACATGTAGAAGCCGCGCCAGGTCTCCCGATAGGGCCGGGCCCGCGCCGGGGTGTGCTTGAACTCAGGCTGCCCCGACACCGGATCGACCGCCGAGCCGATCAGGCCGTTGGACCGGCCGGAGGGAGCGAAGGCGGCGCTCCAGTGCATAGGCAGGAACAGGCTGCCGCGACGCTGCCGGTCGCTCAGCCGGGCTACGGCCACGGCGGTTCCCTGGGCGGTTTCGATCCGGGTCAGGGCGCCTTCGGTCACCCCAAGGCCTTCCGCATCGGCTGGATGTATCTCGACAAAGGGTTCGGGCGCATGGCGGCACAGGTCGGGCGCCAGGCCGGTCCGGGTCATGGTGTGCCACTGGTCGCGGATGCGCCCGGTGTTCAGGGCCATGGGAAAGCCCAGGCTTTCGGGGGTGGCCGGACCCTTGGGCTGGACCACCGCCATCCGGGCTCGGCCGTCGGGAGTGGCGAAACGGCCGTCTTCGAACAGGCGGGACGCGTCGCCCTCCCCGGTCGCCGGCCACTGCACCGGGGCCAGGGCCTCGTAGGCGCGCACGTCGAGGCCCACCAGGGACGAAAGGTTGAGCGGCCGGCCCCCATTTCCCGTGACGTTCTCATAGGCGGTGAGGCGGGCGTACTCGCGGAACACCGCCGCGGCGTTCCCCCAGCCGAAAGCGTCGCCAAAGCCCATGGCCCTGCCCACCTGGGCGACGATGCGCCAGTCGGACCGGGCCTCGCCGGGGGCCGGGAACAGGGCCCGCTGGCGGGAGATGCGGCGCTCGGAATTGGTGACCGTGCCGTCCTTTTCACCCCAGGCCAGGGCCGGGAGCTTCACATGGGCGAAGGCCATGGTGTCGGTCGAGGCCATGCAGTCGGACACCACCACCGTCGGACAACGGGACAGGGCCTCCCGCACGCGGCTGGCGTTGGGCATGGAGACGGCCGGGTTGGTGGCCATGATCCACACCGCCTTGACCCGGCCGGCGTGGATCGCCTCGAACAGGTCCACCGCCTTCAGTCCGGGGGCGCGGGCGGTCTCGGGCGCGCCCCAGAACCGGGCGACGCGGTCGCGGGCCGCGGGGTCGAAGTCCATATGGGCGGCCAGGGTGTTGGCCATGCCGCCGGTCTCGCGGCCGCCCATGGCATTGGGCTGGCCGGTGATCGAAAACGGACAGGCGCCGGGCTTGCCGATCCGCCCGGTGGCCAGGTGGGCGTTGAGGATGGCCAGGCCCTTGGCCGTTCCCTGGGCGGACTGGTTGGCGCCCATGGAAAACAGGCTGACTGTCCGCGGCGTCGCGGCGAACAGGTCGTAGAACCGGCTGAGGTCGGCCACGGCCACGCCGCAGTCGGCGGCGACCGCGTCCCTGGACTGGTCTGTCGCGGCGAGTTCGCGCTCCACCGCCTCGAAGCCGGAGACGTGGGCGGCGATATAGGTGCGGTCCACCGCCCCGCGGGCGATCAGGTCGGCCAAGAGGCCGTTCCACAGGCGCACGTCGGACTGGGGCGCGATGGCGAGGTGCAAGTCGGCGCCCTCGGCGGTGTCGGTGCGGCGGGGATCGATGACCACGTGGCGCTGACCACGGGCGCGGGCGGCCTCCATGCGCCGGAACAGCACCGGATGGGTCCAGGCCCCGTTGTGGCCGGAGAACACCACCAGGTCGGCCAGGTCGAGGTCCTCGTAGCAGCCGGGGACCAGGTCGGCGCCGAAGGCGGATTTGTGCGCCGCCACCGCCGAGGCCATGCAGAGCCTCGAATTGGTGTCGATATTGCCTGAGCCGATGAAGCCTTTCATCAGCTTGTTGGCGGCGTAATAGTCCTCGATCAGCAGCTGGCCCGAGACATAGAAGGCCACCGAATCCGGACCATGCCGGGCGATGGTCTCCTTGAAGCGGCGGGCGACGTAGGCCGTCGCCTCGTCCCAACCTACCGTCCGGTCGCCGATCATCGGCGACAGCAGCCGTCCCTCCAACCCCACCGTGGCGCCCAGGGCCGAACCCTTGGAGCACAGTCGCCCCCGGTTGGCCGGGTGGCCGGCGTCGCCCATGACGGAGAGCTGGCGCCCTTCCCCCACCCGCGCCGCGATCCCACAACCCACCCCGCAATAGGGGCAGGTGGTCAGGACGGCGGGAGGCGGAAGCGAGCCGTCAGCCATGGGATCAGGCTCCGTCCACCGACATGCCCAAGAGCACGCGCCCGTCCCGGATCTGCACCGGCACGACCGGGGTGCAGCCCTTGCCGGCGTCGGCGCCGGTGGGATGGCCGGTGGCCAGGTCGATGGTCCAGTTGTGCAGCGGGCAGGCGACGGCCCGCCCGTGCACGATCCCCTGGCTGAGCGGTCCGCCCTTGTGGGGGCAGGCGTCGCGCAGGGCGTAGACCTCGCCGTCGCCGGTGCGGAACACGGCGATGTCGCCGATGGGGCTGGGCAGGCGGCGCGCCCCGCGACGGGGAATGTCGGTGGCCGCGCCCACGTCGATCCAGACCACGGGGCTAGGGGTTACGTGCACGTTCATGCCGGGGCGAACTCCAGACGAAGGCTCATGGGGTTGAACTGCTCGTGGTGCCGCCCCGCCACACGCTCGGCCCAGGGGTCGATGCGGGCGAAACGTTGGGAATAGGCGAAGCGGTCGTAGAGCGCCTTGCGGCCCTCGGGATCGGCCAAGGCCGCCTTGATGGAGTCGAGGCCGACCCGGTCCATCCATTTGTAGATGCGTTCCAGGTACCAGCCCTGCTCGCGATAGAGCTGGACCAGGGCGCAGATGGTCCACACCGCCTCCTGTTCGGTGGCGACGCGGGTCAGGATCTCGGTGCCGCGGATGTGCAGGCCGGCGGCGCCGCCGATATGGATCTCATAGCCGCTGTCGACGCAGATGACGCCGACGTCCTTGCAGGTGGCCTCGGCGCAGTTGCGGGGACAACCCGAGACCCCGAGTTTGACCTTGGCGGGGGTCCAGGACCCCCACATGAACTTCTCCAGCCGGACCCCGAGGCCGGTGGAATCCTGGGTGCCGAACCGGCACCAGTCCGAGCCGACGCAGGTCTTCACCGTACGCAGGCCCTTGGCGTAGGCGTGGCCGGAGACCATGCCGGCGGCGTTGAGGTCGGACCAGACCGCGGGCAGGTCCTCCTTCTTCACGCCCAGGAGGTCGATGCGCTGGCCGCCGGTGACCTTGACCGCGGGAATGGCGAACTTCTCGGCCACGTCGGCGATGGCCCTGAGTTCGGCCGGGGTGGTCATGCCGCCCCACATGCGCGGAACCACGCTGTAGGTGCCGTCCTTCTGGATGTTGGCGTGGACCCGTTCGTTGACGAAGCGGGACTGGGGGTCGTCGCGATAGTCCCCGGGCCAGGCGCAGACCAGGTAATAGTTCAACGCCGGCCGGCAGGAGGCGCAGCCGTCGGGGGTGGTCCACTCCAGGGCCTGCATCACCGCCGGGATCGACTTGAGCTCGGCGGAGACGATCCGTTCACGGACAAGGCTGTGCGGGTGCGCGGTGCACTTGCACAGGGGCTTGGGCCCCGTCTGCACCTCGAACCCGTCGCCCAGGGTCAATTTCAGCAATTGCTCGACCAGGGGGGTGCAGGATCCGCAGCTGGCCGAGGCCTTGGTGACGGCCCGCACCTCGTCCAGGGTGCTCAGCCCCTGGGCCGTCACCGCGCCGGTGATCGCGCCCTTGCACACGCCGTTGCAGCCGCACACCTCGGCGGTGTCGGCCATGGCCGCAACGGCCGAACTAGGGTCCAGGCCGTCCAGGCCCTCCGTGATCGCCTGGCCGAAGATGAGGGTGTCGCGGATCGCGGCCACGTCGCGGCCGGACTTCATGAGGTCGAAGTACCAGCCCCCGTCGGCCGCGTCGCCGAACAGGACCCCGCCGACGACCTTGCCGTCCTGCAGCACCAGCCGCTTGTAGACGCCGCGTCCGGCGTCGCGGAACACGATGTCCTCGCAGCCCTCGCCTCCGGAAAAACGGCCCGCCGAGAACACGTCGACGCCGGACACCTTCAGCCGGGTCGACAGCACTGAACCCTCATAGAGCCCGTCCCCGTCGGTCATGTCCTCGGCCAGGGCCCGGCACATCTCCCAGATCGGGGCCACCAGGCCGTAGCATTGACCCCGGTGCTCGGCGCATTCGCCCACGGCATAGATGGCGGGGTCGGAGGTCCTCATGGCGTCGTCGACCTGGACGCCCCGGCCAACGTCCAGGCCAGCGGCCTTGGCCAGGGCGGCGTTGGGCCGGATGCCCACGGCCATGACCAGCAGGCTACAGGGCAGCACGGTTCCGTCCTTCAGCCTGAGGCCGGCGACGCGACCGTCTTCCCCCAATATCTCCTCGGACTGGGCGCCGAGCACGGTCTCGACCCCGCGGTCGCGCATGGCTTCGGTGAGCAGAAAGCCCGCCGCCTCGTCGAGCTGGCGCTCCATCAGCACGTCCATCAGGTGGACCACCGTGGCGGCCATCCCGCGCCGGGCCAGGCCATAGGCCGCCTCGATCCCGAGCAGGCCACCGCCGATCACCACCGCCCGGGCGTTGGGCTCCGCCGAGGCCGCGACCATGGCCTCGACGTCGTCCAGGTCGCGGAAGGTGACCACGCCCTTGAGGTCCGCCCCGGGCAGGGGCAGCCGCACCGGGTCCGATCCCGTCGCCAGGATCAACCGGTCGTAGGGGACCTCCAGCCCGCCCTCGGCCAGCACCACCCGCCGCGTCCGGTCGACGCCGGTGACGGCCCGGCCGGCGTGCAGGGTGACGCCGTTGTCGCGGTACCAGGCGGCGTCGTTGATGACGATGTCGTCGAAGCTCTTCTCCCCAGCCAGCACCGGCGAAAGCATGATGCGGTTGTAATTGACCCGCGGCTCGGCCCCGAAGATGGCGATCTCATAACGGTCGGGGTCGCGCTTGAGGATCTCCTCCACCGCGCGGCAGCCGGCCATGCCGTTGCCAATGACGACCAGGCGTTGCTTGTCCATGACCCTCTTCCCCCTCAGACGCGCGCAGGCGTAGTGAGGTCGGCGCGGGCGTCCGCTCCCTGCCGCCGCGCCCGGAAGGCGGCGACGCCGGACAGCGCCACCAGCGCCAGGACGGCGAAGCCGAGGAAGCCGGACTGGTAGCTGCCGGTGATCTGCTTGGCCAAGCCCAGGGTGGAGGCGAGGTAGAACCCGCCGACCCCGCCCATGGCCCCAACCAGACCGGTGATCACCCCGATCTCCTTGGAGAACCGTTGCGGGGCGAGCTGGAACACCGCCCCGTTGCCGGCGCCCAGGGCCATCATGGCGAAGAGGATCACGGCCAGGGCGATCCAGACGCTGGGCATGTGGAAGCCGGCAGCCACCAGGCCCAGGGCGGCCAGGGCGTAGACCACGGTCAGGGTCTTCAAGCCGCCGATCCGATCCGCCAGGGCCCCGCCGAAGGGGCGCACCAGGGAGCCGGCGAAGACGCAGGCGGCGGTGAAGAAGCCGGCGACCACCGGGTCGAGCCGGTACTCCCCGTTGAAATAGATGGTCAGGGAGGAGGACAGGCCGGAGAAGCCGCCGAAGGTGACGCTGTAGAGGAACATCAGTCCCCAGGCCTCAGGCGCCTTCAGCACCGCCAGATAATCGACCAGGCGCTTGGGCGCGGGCCGGTTAGGCGCGTCCTTGGCCATCAGCATATAGATCACGAACACCGCCGCCAGCGGCAAGGCGGCCAGGCCGATCACCGCGTTCCAGCCGAAGGTCTTGGCCAGGGCGGGAGCGAACAGGGAGGCCAGCGCCGTCCCCGAATTGCCGGCTCCTGCGATGCCCAGGGCCAGGCCCTGATGCTCGGGCGGATACCACCGGGAGGCGAGCGGCAGGGCCACGGCGAAGGACGCGCCAGCGACGCCCAGCAGCACCCCCAGCAGCAGGACCTGCGAATAGCTGTGCATGCCCAGGAACCAGGCCAGGGCCAAGCCGGCGATGACCACGAGCTGGCTGAGCATGCCGGTGCGCTTGGGACCGATGTGGTCGACCAACACCCCATTGACCAGGCGCAAGGCCGCCCCCGCCAACAGGGGCACGGCGACCATCAACCCCTTCTGGGCGGGGTTCAGATGCAGGTCCTTGGCGATGGCGACCCCGAGCGGGCCCAGCAACACCCAGACCATGAAGCTGAGATCGAAATAGAGGAAGGCGGCGAAGAGAGTCGGGGCGTGCCCCGCCTTGAGGAAGGAACGGCTGACCATCGGAATTGGCCTCGGTGTCGCATGTGAGCGGCGGCGTCGCCGGGCGAAACCGCATCAGAGCGGTCATCCGAAAAGGCTGCGAACGCCGTTGTCCTAAAGCCTGTGCTCAGCAGGCCCCCGTTGCGGACCTGCGTCTGCCTTAAGCGCGAGCGACCGGGCGAGAATTCGTCGATTCGCGTAGTTGCGCGGCGCCTGATGCTGCACCTGCACAATCCGCAGTCATTTGAGGGGTGCGGGCTCAGCCTCCGCCGAACACCCTTGGAGGTTCCCCAAAGGGAGGAAGCGCCCCCCGCGTCACGCCCGGGTTATGGCGAACCCGGCTGCATAAAGTTCGGGCTCGGAAGGGTCGAACGGCCGGCCGTCACAGAAGCGGTCGGCGGGCATGGGCAGGCCGTCCAGGCTCCAGGGGTCCGCGTGCGCGCCTTCGATCTTGTCGTCCTGAGGCGGGGGTTGGACGCCGAGGCTGGTCGCCGCCACGCGATAGAGATCGGGACGATAGACCCGCCGGGCCGTGACCGACCCCTCCACCGAAGGCGCGATCTGCCCCCAGCGCAGCATCTGGGCATAGAACCACGAGGCGTGGCTGCGCCAGGGGAAGTTGGCGGCGTAGCGATGATAGATCAGCCCCTCCGGCGCGTCGGTCAGGGTCCGGGCGATCACCTCGGAGGGCGCCCCGACATAATCTGGACGGGCCAGCAGCGCGGCCAGGGCCGGGCGGTTCTCCGGCGCGTCGGACCACTGGGCGGCCCTGAGCAAGGCGCGGAGCAGGGCCTGCAGGGTGGCCGGCTCGCGCTCGGCCCAGTCCTCAGCCACGCCCAGCACCTTGTCGGGCCCCGCCTGCCAGACGTCGGCAGCCCAGGCGACGATTTCCCCGGTCCCGTCCGCCTCGGCCTGGGCGTTCCAGGGAGCGCCGACGCAGAAGCCGTCGATCAGGCCGGACCGAAGCTGCTCGGCCATCCGGGGCGGCGGAGCGGTGACCAGGCGCACGTCCCGGTCAGGGTCGATCCCGGCCTCGGCCAGCCAGTAACGCAGGGCGTAGTTGTGCATCGAATAGGGGAAGACCGCCGCGAAGGTCAGGAGCGGCGCCCCTTGTCCGCGCCGCGCCTCGATCAGCCGGGCCAGGGGCCGGGCCGTACGCGCCGCCGCGCCCTCGGGGTCGAGACGGCGCAGCTCGGCGGCGTGGGCGGCGGCGAGGGTGATGGCGGAGCCGTTCAGGTTCATGGCCAGGGGAGCGATCAGGCGCGCCCCCGCCCCGCCGAGGCCAAGCCCCGCGGCCAGGACCATGGGGGCCAGCATGTGGCCGCCGTCGAGGGCGCCCACCGCGACCTTGTCCCGGATCGTCGCCCACGAAGCCTCGCGACTCAGGGTCACCGAAAGGCCCTCGGCGCGGAAAAAACCCTGCGCGTCGGCGACCGCCAAGGGGGCGCAGTCGTTCAGGGGGATGAAGCCCAGCTTCAAGTCGCTGCTCACGCCCCGTCCCCCTTCAACACCCCGGCGAAGGTCAAGAGGTCGGACGCCACCGCGCCGATCGGCCGTCCTGAGTCCATCGCCAGCTTGCGCAGGAGCTTGTAGGCGGCGTCCTCGTCCAAGCCGCGTTCCTTCATCAACAGTCCCTTGGCCCGATCGACCGTCTTGCGTGAGGCGAGATCCGCCTTGGCCTTGGCCAGCTCGGTCCGCAGTTGCTGCATCAGCTGGAACCGGGTCATCGCCGCTTCCAGCACGGGGCGGACCCGGGCCGGGGAGAGACCGTCGACCACATAGGCCGCCACCCCGGCCCGGACAGCCTCATCCGCCAGTCCGGGCTCGGACCGGTCGGCGAACATCACCACCGGGCGCGGATTGCTGGCCGTGGCGTCGCGCAGGCTTTCCAGGGTGTCCCGGTCCGGACTGTCGCAGGCCACCACCACCACGTCGGGGGCAAAGGCCAGGGCGTCGGCCGCGACGAAGACCGTCGCCTGCCGCACTTCGAGCGGTTCAATACCCTTCAGCCCTTCCGCCACCAGGGCGGCCCGGGCGGGATCCGGGTCGATCACCAGGACGCGCATAGGCGGCTGTCTAAGGCCTGGCCCCACATAAGGGTAGCCCTTCATGATTCATGGCCTGGAAATTCAAGAGCCGCCCCCTCGTCTGGCCGCGCCTGAGGGCACGTAGCCGTGGATTTGTTCGTTCAGACTTTCTTGCGCGTCTGCGTCGTAAGGCGCCGCTTAACCCGCAAGACGTGTTAGAGTCCCTGGGGTAATCGCGATGACACGTAGATTGCCCCGTACGCCGGGTACGGCTTTCGTTCCGCGAGCCTCTGGTCAATCGAAAGGACGGCAATGGCTGTCCATCCTGACGCCGCCCTAGGTCTGGCGTTGGCCGTTGTCGCCTCCTCCACGGCTCCGATGGTGTTGTTGGACGGCGATTTTACCGTCATAGGCGCGAGTGCGTCGTTCTTCCGCACGTTTCGGATCGAGCCGTCGACCGCTCCTGGCCTCAAGCTCTTTGCGCTGGGCTCGGGGGAGTGGGACATGCGCCAGCTCCGTTCGTTGCTGAGCGCCACAGTCTCTGGCGACGCGGAAATCGACGCCTACGAGATCGACCTCAAGAGCAGTCTGGGAGCGCCCCGTCGCCTGGTGCTCAACGCCCGGAAGCTCGACTACGGGGACGCGGCGCACCAATGGGTCTTGCTGTCCATCGCGGATGTCACCGACGCGCGTCTCGCCGAGAAGCTCAAGGATGATCTCCTGCGGGAAAAGGCGATCCTGCTCCAGGAGGTCCAGCACCGCGTCGCCAACAGCCTGCAGATCATCGCGAGCGTCATCCTCCAAAGCGCCCGCAAGGTCAGCTCCGATGAAACGCGGCTTCACCTCACCGACGCCCACAACCGCGTCATGTCGGTCGCGGCAATGCAGCAGCAACTGGCAGCCTCCAGGCTGGGGGAGGTCGAGCTGCGATCCTACTTCACGAAGCTCTGCGACAGTATCGGCGCGTCCATGATCCGAGACCACGATCAGTTGGTCTTGGAGGTAAAGGCCGACGACAGCACGAGTACGGCGGAAATCTCGGTAAGCCTTGGCCTGATCCTCACTGAGTTGGTCATCAATTGCCTGAAACATGCCTTTCCCGGCGGGCGCCTGGGGAGGATCGAGGTCGGCTATCACTCGCGCGGGCCGAATTGGACCCTATCGGTGGAGGACGACGGCGTGGGCCTTCCCAAGGACCGGGAAAGCGCGACCCCGGGGTTGGGCACCAGCATCGTCGAGGCGCTGGCGAAACAGTTGAGCGCGCACGTCCAAATCGAAGATGCTCATCCGGGGACGCTCGTCTCGGTTATCCACAACCAAATCGCGGCGGTTGGCGAAGAGGACGAAAGCGGCGACCTGCTGCCGCAGGCCGCGGTCTAGCGACCCTTAGCCGACCTTGTTGGTCTGGGCCTCCGGGCCAAGCATCGCCGTCGAAACGGCGACCACGAGCTGTACGGGGGCGTAGGGCTTCACCAGTATGGTGCTGCCGGGCACGCCCAGGGAGGGCCACTCGTTTGCGCTAGCCCCGCTCACGTAGACCACGGGCATTTCGGGGTGCCGTTCGCGCGCATATTTAGCGACCTCCCATCCATTTGGG
Source organism: Caulobacteraceae bacterium (assembly GCA_035493955.1). Lineage (GTDB taxonomy): Bacteria > Pseudomonadota > Alphaproteobacteria > Caulobacterales > Caulobacteraceae > NCED01. Next base: position 73,062 of record DATJHI010000008.1, read on the forward strand.
CCGCTCCCCAAGTCGATGTCCGTGATCAGCGCCCTGAAGTCCGCTCCCCGTTCGTCGAGGGCGGTAATGGCCTCCGATCCGGATCGAAACCCAGCCACCGCAAAACCCGAATCCTCGAATGAGGTGACGCCCAACTCAAGGATCATCCGCTCGTCTTCTACGTACAGAAGCAGCGGCCCTACATTGTCCGTCATCGACATCCACCCCATTGGTCAGCGCCGCCCGTTGGACGTTGCGGACCCTGAGGAGGAACGGCGCGCACCTGCCGAGGTTCCGCCGGGGACAGGCGGGGCGCGCGATGGTTTGTCGCTGTCGGGCCATAAGCTGCGATTTTGGGACGCGCGTGGGCGCACGCCCTGTCGCGGGCCCGTCAAATCAATGAATTCTCTCAGAGAGTCCGGGCGTTCGACGAATGGCGGAGAGGGTGGGATTCGAACCCACGGTACCCTCACAGGTACGCCGCATTTCGAGTGCGGTGCTTTCGACCACTCAGCCACCTCTCCAGGTCGTGCGGGCGAGGGCGATCCCTTAATCGGGCGCCGGCCCCGGCGCAACCCCGAGGGGGTGTTCAGGCGAGTTTGCGCCAGTCGGCGCCGATCAGGCCCTGGACCAGCCGTTCGATGTCGTGGGCCAGCCGTTCGAAGCCGCCATGCCGCTTCAAGGTGCGTTCGTTCAGGTAGAGCGCCCGGTTGATCTCGATCTGCAGGGCGTGGACCCCGTCGGCCGGGCGGCCGTAGAACTCGGTGGTATGGCCGCCGGCGTAGGGGGCGTTGCGGGCGACCGAATAGCCCATGGCCTCCAGCTCGCGCTCCACCGCCCCCGCCACGGCCGGCGCGCAGGCGGAGCCGAACCGGTCGCCGAGGACGAAGTCGCAGCCCCGCCGCCCCCGGGTCCCGGCCGCGGCGGCGGCGGACGGCATGGAATGCCAGTCGATCAGGATGACGAAGCCGAATCGGGCCCTCGCCTCCTCCACCAGGGCGGCCAGGGCGCCGTGGTAAGGGCGGTGCACGGCCTCGATCCGCCGCCGCGCCTCGGCGAAGGTCAGCTTGCGGTGGTAGATCTCCTGGCCCTCGCCCACCACCCGGGCGATCGAGCCCAGGCCGGCGGCGACGCGGGCGGTGCGTCCCTGGGCGAAGTCGGGCAGCTCATCGGCGAACATGCCCTGGTCGAGCTCATAGGGCTCGCGGTTGACGTCGATATAGGCCCGGGCGTAGCGGGCCGCGATCAGGGGCGCGCCGAACTTGGGCCCCGCTGAGGCCAGGACGTCGACGAAGGCGTCCTCCGACCGGCGGATCGCCGCTTCGTCCAGGACGCTGGCGGCCATCATGTCGGGGGGATAGAGCCGCCCCGAGTGAGGCGAGGCGAACACGAAGGGCGCCGTCACCCGCTCTGGCCGACGGACCTCGAATCCCGGTTCGAGCGGCGCGGCCTCCGGCAATTCGGTCGCAAGACTGAGGCTCATCCGGGTCACAATCGCGCGCAGCATGGCGAGGTCGGCCCCGCGGCCCGTGCGGGGTGGGACTCGACGTATCGCCACCGAGCCGGATACGACAGCATCAACGCCGTCTTTCCGCAACGCTTAACACCGTCAGCCGAGGTTTCGCCCCGCATGGAACTCGAGTGTTTCGCCATCTCGGGCCGTCCGCCCGACCTTGTGCCCGGGCGTCCAGAGCGGCGGTGGATGGATCATTTCGTCGCCCGCCACCCCTATCGGTGCCTGCCCCTGACCATGGCCAACACCACGGGGTGGGAACTGCTCTGTCCCATGGCCTTCACCGTCGAGTGGAACGGCGGCAAGCTGATCGAGGACCTGACGGTCAGGGCCGACCGGCCGCATCCGGACTTTCACAACTTCGTCTCCTCGCACTTCAGCGGCGGGGTGGTCACCTTCCAGACCGGCTATCTCTTCCGCACCCCGCCGGGCTGGGACCTCTACACCGGCGGGCCGCCCAACCTGCCCAAGGACGGGATCTATCCCCTGTCCGGCATCGTCGAGACCGACTGGCTGCCGTTCCCCTTCACCATGAACTGGATCATGACCCGCCCGGGCAAGGTGCGGTTCGAGAAGGGCGAACCGTTCTGTTTCATCAACCTGACCCCTCACCGGGTGATGGAGCAGGTCCAGCCGACCCAGCGCTCCTTGCAGGCCAACGCCGGCCTGCGCGACCAGTACGAGGTGTGGATGCGTGAGCGGAACGACTTCAACAACCGCCTCGCCAAGTCGGATCCGGAGGCGGTGCGCGAGGCCTGGCAGCGCTTCTACTTCAAGGGCGAGATCCCGCCCGAGGCCCCCGGCGAGGCCCCCAAAGACCACATCAACAAGCGCCGGCTGAAGTCGATGAAGCTGGGGTTCTGACCGCGGCGGGCGAGGTGTTGCGGGCGACCCTTGCCAAGGGCGGGGGCGTCTGCAATAAGCCGCTCCTCTTCCAGCGGCTCCGCCTCAGGGCGGGTCTGCGCGACGCGAGCGGGCGTAGCTCAGTGGTAGAGCACAACCTTGCCAAGGTTGGGGTCGAGAGTTCGAATCTCTTCGCCCGCTCCATTAATTTCAATGACTTAGGCGACGCTGTCGGAAGACGGCGAAGCTTTGCCCCACCGCATCCCCACTAACCGGTGGGGAAATCCCCTTGATTCTGCTCCCTGGGGGTGGGGGGTAGGGTGAAATCGCGTCCGCCTATCGTGTAGCTCCGGCCGCCTCTCGCGCTACACAAAAAAATCAGAATTAGGCTTCGGCCGGTGACGCGCATTGAAGACCCAGCTCGAACCGGCGCAGCGCGGCGTCCGCGGTGGGTCAGCAGCGGAAGTCGAGCCATCGGCGATTTTACGGATACAGGCTAGGCTGGTCGGTCACGTAGCGGTCGATGAACTCGGCGAAGCTGTCCGCGACCCAGCGGTCGGGACCTATGACCATGACGCGCCCATGATTGCGGCCGCCGTCGCAGCAGATCGCCCAAGCCCAGCACCAGATCATGTGATCGGCGAAGATCAGCGTCTTCCGGGTATCCGCCGTCAGGGTCATGGGGCTCTGATCGTCGCACTCCTCCACGACGGGACGGATGCGCTCCAGGCCCCACCAGGCGTTGCAGTCGTCCATTTCGCCGCCGTCGTCGAGGGTTGAGCAGGCGTGGAGCAGATAGGTGCGGAAATCCGTGGGCGTGCCGAGGCCGTAATGCGCCTCGAGCGAGGCCACCTCCCGCTCACCGTGGGTGACGACGCGCGGATAGGACAGGGCCGCCCAATGGGACAGCAGCCTCTGATGCGGGAGGGGCAGGAGTCCGCCCGCGGGCGCCACCGTCGCGCCGCCCGGTGACGGCGCATCCGGCCGTCGGTCCAGGCTACCATAGCCTGATCTGTAATGTTGGGGATCGGAGGGCGAAATCTCCACATCGACCTCGCCAGTCCAGTCTGGGCGCCGTTGCGACAGATAAACGGGGCGCCCATCGTAGGGATGTCCCGGCTCTATGACTGAGCCGCCCCAGACATGCAGGATGTGACTGTCGAGCCGGACGTGGAACGGTGCCGGCGGATCGAAATTGCTGAATTGGGCCCGCTCCTTCCAAAAGCGGGTCGGCGTTACGCGCAGTCGTTCGAGCTGCCCCATGAGGCCAGGCTAGGCGGTGAAACCGGCGGCGCCAAACCAGGAAGTCTGGCGCCCGGGTCAGCAATTCTCGGGGGCGAGAGGCGCGCGGTGTTGAAAGAGCCATGACCCTAGTCCGTTCTACTTAGGGGCCCCAATGAAGCTTAGCGACGTGACGATATCCGCAGAACAGACCTCAGGAACGTCGCCTAAGGGTCGAAAGCGGACGTTGGTCGTGGGAGTAAAGACCGGTTTCCTTATTGGCCCGGTGGCAGTTCGCCTGTGAGCAAGGCGACATCGCACCGAAGCGCCAGGCACAGACGGCACAAGACCGTGAAGGTGATGTTCCGCTCCCCCCGTTCGACGGCGCCGTAATAAGACCGGTCAACGTCGGCCACTAAGGCAAGCTGTTCCTGCGTCAAGCCGATGCGCCTCCGCTGCGCCCTGACCCTTTTCCCCAGCTCGTGAAGGATTGCCCCCTCGTCCATCGACCAGGATAGGCCGCAGATGAGGACTATCGGTCCACGGGCATTTATACCTCATTCCTTAACCTACGGATGCTATTCAGGCCGCCCTTAAGCACCGCACCGAGGGGATGAGGGCCAATGTTCAAGCTCGCTGCTATTTGTTCTGGCGTCTTCGGTCTTGCTGTCACCCTTCAAGGCGGTGAGGCATTGGCCCAATCCACCAGCACCTGCATGGCGATGGGCCCGAACATGGTCCATTGCGACACCATGAACATGGGACCGTCGCCCGAAAGCGCACCCCGACCCCACCCCTCGGACGTCCAGCCAGACTACGAAGGACAGAGGCGGCTTGGCGAGGCGATGCACAAGCTGATCTTCGGGGACAAGGAAAAGGCTTTCCGGACAAAGATCGGAAAGATGCTGGCCGGCGGCGATTGTCAGGGCGCAGCGCGCGTCGCATTGCAAGATGGGCGGCTTGAGCTGGGTCAATCCATTATGGCGACTTGCCGGACCAACTCCACGCCCATCCCCAATACATCGCCGATCACTCAATTAGCGCCCAGCAAGGCCACTAGCGGTCAAACGGCCACTCCCGCCCCGGTCACGTCCTACGCTCTGCCCCCCCAGGCGGCGGCTTCGGCGGTCGCCCCGGTTCAATCCACTTCTCCGGCGTCGCCCTCCTCGGCTGACCCCTATGAACGCACGACGCGTATCTGGATTGGCGGCCGTCTCGTTCAGTAACGGTGGGGCCCGCGCCATAGCCGAGCTGACTCTAACTACCGCCAAAACGGCGGAGGCATTGCTCCCCGCTTTCACCGGCTCGCCATCCCTCAAGGAGGTGGGGAGATTGGCATTCTCCACGCCGTTCTCGGGCTATCGCATCAACGCCGACGCCGATCCCCGATTGGTCAGCCCGCCAACCTGCCGGAATCCCTTACGGGCTTCGCTATAGACCGTGAACAAGTCAGCCGATGATTAGGCTGGCTCATGGCTTAGAAATGCCGAAATATTTCGAGGCTAAGGCATCCCCCAGCTGATTGTACTGGTTTGATACAAACGGCTTAAAATCAAAGGTGCCGACCCCCTCAAGCTTAGCCCTATAGTAGTCAAATTCCCCGACAGCACCATTACTGCTAAGCCTGATTAAACAGTGAATCATCCCATTTACAATAACGGTAGTAAGCATTGCGCCTGGCGCGTTCCTGTCCGCCGTCCACCGGCCTTTTTCGACATTCGCCCTTATAGCACCGGCAAAATCGCTTACCTGTTTCGCACAGAACTTGACATACTCTTCTCGTAGAGAGAGATCGTTCTCGGCTTTTAGAAGATCTTTCTGCTTTTCTTTCCACACCGAGAAAAGTGAATCGGGCGAGGATATCCTTACGAGAGGCACCAGACCGTAATTCACAACACTCGTAGTTTTAATTTTGGGGCCATCCGAAAAGGCGGTCTCGAATTCCTTATTAAACGGCCCGCTCTTTTCGTTGAGTAATTTAATTATGCTCCTAGCTATCGAATGAACCGCGTAGGGCTTAAGAATAATTCCAATTTCTTGGATCAAAGCGGGATTTACTTTGGTCTGATTTCCATTGATGTCGAGGAATAGCCTCGCCGCAAAACTGTCTCTTGAGAGTTGGTTCAATCCAGGCGGGAAAATAATGCCGGTAACCAGCAGGTTTTGTTGCGTCCTTAGAGGTGATATTTTCACCTCGTCGGCACCACCCTCATAATAGGAAAATACGCGGTGCTGCCCGTCAATAATACCGATAGAGTTAAAATCATCCGGGAGTTGGACGTGAGATAACTCGACGCTATTTATCTTGGTCGTGTCTATCGTGTCGCCCTTCTCGTTGAGCATCTTTGTCGACTCCGGGAGCGTTACGATGATATTATTTATAAACGCACCCTTCTTCTCTAGCAAATGCCTCCGAAGAGACTCAATCTTTCTCTTCTGAATCATCCGCTGATATATATTTGCACCCTCGCGCCATGTGTCCCTTCTCAAGACGTAGGAGCGCTGGATAAGCTCTGCCGCGCTTACATAAAACGAAGCAACCTTATAGCCCGGCGGGAAATGGGATTGAGTTTCTGGCAACACCGACCCAGCGAAGCCGCTAGATGGCTTTGACTGTGACTGAAGGCACCTAGCACCAAACTCGCCCGGTGAAATATCGAGAAAGCTGAGCACCTCGTACTTGCAGGAAGCCCTTATTATTTGAGAGAGCGTTCTAAAATATCTGAGCGGCGGATAATCGAGAAATTTGACATTTTGCACATGTAATTTCGTTGAGTCCTTGAGCGGCTCAAGAGACGCATAGACTATGCAAACTCTGTAATGATGGTCTTGGTAGTTCGGGTTCAATTTCGCGCTTAAATTGGGAAATGTAGCCTTTAAGTACGCAACGAAGCCCGCATTATCCGCACTAATGTAATCGAAGATGATCTTCTTTTTGACTAAGTGAGCGGCGACGTTGTCTTCATTGTGAGACGTATGCTCAAGTAAAATAACGACGTTCTCCGATATGTATAACTCGTCAATCTCGCCTGACCGTTGGTTAAAAACGATGTCTTTCCCCGTCATCTCCTTGACATGGGTAAAGCCGGCGGCCTCGAACAGCTCGGTTATATATTTCGGATGATTTTTCTTTCTCGCCGCATCTCTCTTTTGCTCACGCGTCAACGGCGACTTAGAAGGCTTCTTTGGCGCTGATTTGGTGCTTTTTGATTTTGCGGCCGCCATTTTTATTTCTCAGGGCTCTTAGGATGCGGCGAAATCCATTCCTCAGGCATTTTTGCAACTTTGGAGGCGGGGTTTGGCTGTTGGGGAGGCCTCCCGCTAGCCCGCATCGGCAACTCGCCGTTCTCGAACAGCTCCAGTCGGGATCTGGCGATCTCTAAAAATGCTCGATCCCGGTCAATACCGGTTCCTAAGCGACTGTGCTTCTGCGCGGCGATAAGGCTGGATCCAGCCCCAACGAAGGGGTCCAACACCTGATCCCCCGGCTTAGTGAAAGCGAGCACGCATCGCTCCGCCAATTCGATCGGAAATTGGCAGGGATGGTCTGTCCGTTCGGGATGGTTGGCTTTTACGTTGGGAATGTTCCAAACGGGATTTTCGAGGAAATCGCGCTCAGCGGAGAATTCCCAGTAATCTGATGGATTCTTCCCCAGCGGGTTTCCGCTGAGTTTGCCCGCTTTGGGCTTTGTTCCGACGTGACGCTTTCCCGGGTAGATCTGAGGTACGCGGACAGGATCGAGGTTGAACACGTATTCCTTGGACTTCGTGAACCACAACAAGGTTTCGTACCGCCCGGAAAACCGCTTGTCGGAATTCAGTCCAAAGTTGAATTTCCAGATAATCCTGTTTCGCAGATGAAACCCCAAATCGGAGAATATCCTGTAGAATATTATATCTAATGGCAGATATTCGTTATCGCGAACAAAGCTTCCGACTTGCCAGCACACGCTACCATCGCGGGTAACGAGCTTAGAAAGCTGCGCTATAACTTTTGTTTGCCAATCAATATATTCTTCAAGAGTCCGCTTGCTGTCTTTCTCATACGACTTACCTATATTATAGGGCGGAGAAGACACGACTAGCCTAAATGAACCGGCATTCAGGGAGTTCAATTCTTCTAGAACATCCCCGCACAGCAGCGTATAATTTTCACGGGTTTCTATTAGCTTTCTGATCGCCGAAATGGGGGGCATCGCTCGCGCCGAATCTATCGTTGGCCGCAGCTTCGCTCGCCTTGAAGTTGTTTGCAACGCGGTGGCGGTGGTTGGGATGAATTGCCTCCAGCTCCCCGCCGCGCCCGCCTGGCCCGCTGACCGCTGACCGCGATAGGCCTCATCGAGATGGGAGTGGCTCACCGCGCCCAGCGGAAGTCTGGAAGCACGGGCCGAATTGCGGCCTCACGGCGCGGCTGGGGAAACAACATAAACGCACGTCCAGCCCCCTTAGGTCTCAACCGCCACCCTAAAGCCCCCCCCCCCCGAAACGCCCCCCTGGGGCCCCCTGAGGGCCCCCGCATGGCTGGCTGATCGGATTCTCTCGCTTCCCCCTCGACGGACCGAATGGAGGCGTGGCCTCGTTGCAAGGAATAGGCGCTCGGTCTCTTACGGCCTCGCTTAGATGAGAGGCCCCGGGTATATCCTATTTATTAGGGGGGCGAAGCCAAGTTTATCCCGATATACTTCATTCATTGTAGAATGGGTGGTGACCTCATCCTGTTCACCCACCAAAAACGAATCGTGAATAGGCAGCGCTACTACCTTCTGCCGCATCAGTTTTGTGATGATGGCCAACGCCAAATCGGAATCGATCCGTTGTAGACGCAGCCCCGCACCCGTACCGAACGCGTCCACGATAGGAGCATGCTTCTCCTCGATCATCCTGCGCACTTCAGATCGCTTGAAGCGGGGATAGAAGGACAGTCCATCGGGGAGGCGGATCAGATCAGGTCTCTTGCCGTCCCGATCGTTGATCAAGGCCTGGGTCATTGCCTTGACGCCCTCCCGGAAATGACTGGGAGGGAGGCCCGCTTCAGCCTCATAAGCGACGATGGCTCCGAGCTGGTAGGGATCGTCCCGGTAATCCAGCCCCCGCTCATGGTAGAGCATGCGGATGGCGCAGCCGGAGAAATCCAGCTCGACTGTCGCCTGGCCGTTGATCGCGATCTTCCGACGCAGGGCCTTCGGCGTATTAATCCACCACCCGCCATAAAGGCGGCCTCCCGCTCCGAACGAACCGTTGGCAAACTGGCGGTACAGGTCGGTCTGGAACAACTCGGGTTGGCAGAGAAGGACCGCTCCCTCCTTCTTATCATTGTTCCAGTGCCTTACCCATTTGGCCTTTTCATCGGCGGTCAACGGCAGGCTGATGTCCTGTTGAGCCAGGAAGGCGTTGTAAGCCCGCACAAGCGCCGCCCAGCGGATCGTTTCGGCGGTCTGCGGAAAGGCTACTTCTGGGGTCTCGTAGTTGCCTTCCCGGAGCCTTACGAGGCGTTTTAGGGGTAACCGAAGGGTCGAGAAGCTGTTGTCGGTCACCCCGCACGCGATAGCGATCTCACAGAGCCTGTCAGTGATGCTGTAGGTGGACGCGAACCCCCTCCGTTGACCACGCGTACCGTCCAGAAGGCCCGCCGCCACCAAAAGATCGACGGTGCGGGACATGGCCTCACCAGACAGCCATGGCGGACTGTCCTTATAGCCGTCGGCCTTGCGGTAATAAGAGACCAGGGAAGGCCGCCGGAAATGGTGGCAGCGGAGCCCGTTGGCCAAGATCCTGCGGACAATGATCTGATGACAAATTTGAGCTTCCTGACGCCGTTTGCGAACTCGTGTCTCAAAGGCGGCGGTCAGCGCCAGGACTTCGCTGGTTAGCGCTTGGCCTTCCGGCTCCCGCAAATCGAGCCACTCATCGAGCCAAGTCCCCTTGGAAGGCTCTGGGGCGATTGCATCGGGTAGGGTGCACTCAAGGGCGGCAAAGGAGGCGGATTTCTCCGCCCCCCGCCACGTCGATATGTGACTGTGCTGCATCCGGATCAGTGCCCAAGTTGGACGGCGGCGACGAACGCCTCGACCTCAGCGGCAACGTACCGAACACAGGAGCCGATATGACGGGGCTCCAAATTCAGAAAATGGGGTTCGCCTTTCGCCCTCTTGTGGCGTTGGCCGCGGACCCATGAGGGGGAAAGATTGAAACGTCGAGCGACATCCTTGTCCGAGTAGAACGCAGGTTCCACCAATCGCGCTTCTCCTATTAATCACGCGCGCAGAAGCACTGGCATGAAGGCCAGCTTCGTGCGGGGTAGGTCTGTGATTTTGGGAAAAGGAAAAGTGCGGGAAAGAAAGATGTGTCCGCCACCAATACCTACTACAGGCGGCGTCAGAGTCAAGAGGGGGTCCAAGGCCCCTACAAGACCCTGCCTGACTCCTCGCAAGGCTCCGGCAAGGCTTCGTCAAACAAGCGCCTCGGCTATCGAGCTTTCGACTCCGGCTTCGGTGATCAAATTCTCCGAAGAATCATTGGCGCTCCGAGGCTTGTCGCCCTTCGCCGCTGGGGTGCTGAACACCTTTGCGGCCTCGACATCCCCCAGGTTCACGGCGTAGTGCCTGGAGAGCATGGCGGTGCCGGAATGCCCCAACCGGCCTGCAACCGTGCGAGGGTCGATATTGCGCTGAATGAGGATGGTGGCATGGGTCCGGCGCAGGTCATGCAGCCGAACGCCTTGCAGGCCTGGCGCTTTCCAAAGGGCCGTCAGCGATCTCTTGAGCGTCGTCATCGATAGGGGGAACAGGCGGTTGTCGCCTTTGGCTCGGCCCAATGCCCCGAGGGCGCTGAGGATCGACACCATTTCCGTGGTGCAGGTCACGAAACGAGGTTTTCCAGTCTTGGTGTTCAAGACCTCGATGACGGTGGTTTCATCATCGACCTTCCGCACATGGTCCCACGTCAGGCCGTGAATTTCGGCCCGCCGCATTCCGGACTCGTAGGCCCAGACGACGAAGTGGCGGAGCCATCCCCTGATCTGCTGGGGCTGGCGCTCCTTGTTCGCTTCCTGCTCCCGCTCGATCTTACCCGCCGCTTTCAGGATTTCCCGCCATTCGTCCTCGGTGACGAAGCGCTGCCTCGGCTCAATCCCTTTGATTCGGTCGGCCCGTTCACTCGGATTGCGTTCTATGACTCCGCTGCGAACGGCATCGTTCAGGATCGCATTGAAGGTCGCGAGCTGCCGCTGAACCGTCCCCGGCTTCAGCTTGATGCGCTGTTTTCCGATCCAACGGTTCACGTCTGCCACCGTGATCGCGTCCAGGGCCTTCTTCCCAAAGACCGGCTTCAGCACCGAGACGACATGGCCCTTGGTTACGCCATAGCCCTTTAGGACGGACTTTTTCCGCTCCAGCCAAGCAGAGGCGTACTTGTCGAAGGTCTCGACCTCCGCCGCCTCCAAAGGGGCTCCACGGTCGGCCAAGCCCTGAAGGCGGTCACGCTCGCCAATGAGCTGAGGCCAGTCCCATGAAGCCCTCTTGCCCAGTTTCAGCTCGATTGCGTCTCCCGCCGCGATGGAACGACCTCGATGGACCCCGCCTCGCGGCAATCTGATTTTGACCCACACGGTGCTGCCGGTCGTGCCGTTGAAGAGGCCGACGCCTTGATAGTAGGCGGGCCGCTTAGTCATGAGCTGGGGGAGCGAGGCCTCGAAATCCTCAAACTTGGCGTAGCGCCCTGGGCGACCAACTGGCCGTTTCACATCTGCCATTCCCCGTTCTCTCCTACGGTTCGAGGTGCGGTCGCCCGTGACTCCCAGTGGGGATTCTAGTGGGGAACGTTCATATTGTAGCTGGAAATGGCTTGAAAGGGGATGCCTTTCCGCCCCACCGCATCCCCACGGGGAACAGCCTTAAATGGCCATAGCGGTTAGAAACCGAATAAACAGCGTCGGTTAGGACTGCGAAGGGGAGGTGTTAACGGCAATAACGTCAAAGGTGACTAAAGACAGGCTTACCCATCCTTGCCAAGGTTGGGGTCGAGAGTTCGAATCTCTTCGCCCGCTCCAATTTCCCTTAATAAGGCCAAATGCCTAGCGGCGGCGCTCGGCTTCCCGCTAGCCCGCTCGCGGGCTTGGGGGGGAAGCGGCCATTGTCGAAAAGGGCTCGCGGCGATCGGCGACTTGTCATGTCCCTGCCTAGTCGCCAGCGTTGACCGGCCGTGTGGCAAAGCAAGCGACGGATCGGACTCCGGCTTGGCGTTAGACCGGGCGAGACATCGAACCGGAGCCCCCCTTGAAACGGCCCACACCCGACCAGCTCGTCCTCTGGCCGCTGCTCGCCGCTCCTCCGGCGGTGGTGCTCGTGCTCTACGCGCGCGACGCCATGAGCTATGGGCAGGTGCTGCATTTCACCGGCGACTGGTCGGTGCGGCTCCTGATCCTGGCGCTCGCGGTGACGCCGCTTCGGCTGATGTTCCCGCGTGCGCCGGCGATGCGCTGGGCGCTGCGGCGCCGACGCGACGTCGGGGTGGCGGCGTTCGGCTACGCCGCCTTCCACCTCGCGGCCTACCTCGCCCACAAGATGTCGCCGGCCCTGATCCTGCAGGAGGGCAAGGAGGCTGACCTGGCGACGGGGTGGCTGGCGTTCCTTATCTTCTGCGCCCTGGCCGCAACCAGCAACGACGCGGCGGTGCGCGCGCTGAAGCGCAACTGGAAGCGTCTGCACCGGATGGTCTATGTCGCGGCGGTCCTGGCCTTCGCGCACTGGCTGATGACCGCTTTCGAGCTGCGCGACGCGGTCGTCCACGCGGGGGTCCTGGCCACCCTCGAGGCGGCCAGAATCCTTCTGCAGCTAAAGGCGCGGCTGGCTACTGCTTCAGCGTCACGTAGCTCCTGAGCCGGGCCACCTCGCCGGCGTCGACGTACTTGCCGATCTCGCGGTCGAATTGGGCGATGTCCTTGTAAGGCCGATACTCCTGGAACTCGTGCACCATGCGTCGGCTCATGCCGGGCACGGTCATGATCTCCTCCGGGGTGGCGCTGTTCAGGTCGAGCGGCACGAAGACGGCCGCATAGAAGGCCGGCAGTTCGGCCTCTGGCACCTTGCCGTTCACCACCTTCAAGAGGTCAGCTTGGCTCTTGAACGGGCGGGCCTTGACGATGGCGTCGGCCAGGGCGGCGTTCGAGCCCGGGGCGGCGCGCAGCTGGGCAGCAGTCGCGGTGTTCGGGTTCAGGTGCGTCGTGGCCATGGGCGTGCCCGCCGGCGGGGCGAGGCTCGGCCGGTTCTGGGCGAACGCGGCGCCCGATCCGAGAATCGCGAGGGCCGCCGCGCAGGCGACGAGGGTCTTGGCATTGAGCTGGGTCATGGAGGCTCCTCCGGTGGGACGCGTAGGGTTCAAACGGCCGGCGGCGGCGATTCCGGCGCTAGGACGACTTTAGGGCTTAGGGCGCCCCCGGCCTTGAAGTCGCGCGGGAAATGGCAAAGTCTTCCGGAGTTCAGGCCGTCCGCGGTCCGGGCAAGCGGGGACGCTGCGGCCAGGCTCGCGGTCCCCATATCCATATTGTCCTGGGGAGGATGTGGAATGAAGATTTCGGACAGGACCCCTGTGGTCTGGTTTTTGGCCGCCCTGGCCGTGGCTGGCGGCCCGCGGGCGGCGCCCGCGGCCACACCCCCCGCTCCCACCACGGCCCCGGCTGCGCCAGCCGTCACCCCCAAGCTCGCCGCCAACGTCAAACCCGCCGCAGGCTATGAGGCCCCGACGGAGCGGCTGGTGACGGCCGTTTCCACGCCCATCTTCGCCGATCTCAATCCGCTGGGTCAGACCACCGGTCAGCTAGACCGGGTCGGGGCGCCGGTTACGGTCCTGGCCAAGGTGCGGGGCTATGACTGGGTCCTGGTGGGCAAGGATGGGGTGGGGATCGGCTATGTGCCGCGTTCGCTGTTGAAACCCGCCGCCGGCTGATCCCGGCGACCCACGGCAACGTCCAAATAAAAACCGCCGTCCGGACCTGTCCGGGCGGCGGTTTTCGTGTGCGCACAGGTTTGCCCGCGGCAAAGAAAAAGGAGCCCGGCCGAAGCCGGGCTCCCCTCACTCTTGGATCGAACTCGCGGCTTACTTGCCGGGGTTCGGCACCGGGGCCGAGGCCACCGGAGCCGCAGCGCCGGACTGGCCTGCGAAGTTGATGTCGATGGTCGAACGACGGTTCAGAGGTTCCTTCACCCCGTCGCCCGTGGCGACGGCCGGAGCGCTTTCGCCCTTCCAGTCGACCGACAGCAGCGACTGGTTTACGCCCAGTCCGACCAGGCTATCGGCAACCGCCTTGGCGCGGCGTTCCGAGAGACGCTGGTTGTACTTGGCCGAACCCGACGTGTCGGTGTGGCCGACCACGATCACCTGGGTGGCCGCGCCCGACTTGGCGTACTCGGCCGCCTGTTGCACGACCGCCTGGGCGTCAGTCGTCAGGATCGACTGATCGAAGGGGAAGTACACGATGAACTCGCGCGCCTCAGGCGCCGGCGGAGGCGGCGGGGGAGGCGGCGGGGGCGGAGGCGGCGGGGGCGGGGGGGGAGGCGGCGGCGGAGGCGGGGGCGGAGGCGGCGGCGGGGGCGGCGGGGCCGCCTTACCGAACGAGATCCTCAGACCCGCGGTGACCGACACGTCCTTGTAGTCGCCCTTCAGCGAACCGATGTCGGTGATTCCGCCCGGACCCGCCGCGCCGCCGTTGGTAGTGCGGCCGTGGAAGGTGAAGGTGGAACGCAGATAGCGGCCGGTCAGATCAAGAGCGACGTTGTCGGACAGGTCGACCGAAACACCCACGAGGCCCTGATAGGCGAAGTGCCGATCGGTGTCGTGGATGGCGACGTTCTGGTAGGGCAGTTGGCCGGCGGGAACCGAGCTGTACTGTCCAACGATGTTCATCTCGCCCCAGGCCACGCCGGCGCCGGCGCCGACAAAGGGATGGACCCGGCCCGCGGGGGCGATGTCGTAGATGGCGTTGGCCATCAGGGTCTTGACCTTGAGCTTGCCGCCCAGGGGGCCGCAGTTCGGCGCCGCGGCGGTGCGGGTCACGCCCACGGTGCACAGACCGCCCGGAACGTTGGCCGCCGGATTGGTGTAGACCCGGTCGATGTCGTTCGGGCGATAACCGCCTTCGAGCTCCAGGCGCCAGTTGGGATTGAAGGCGTAGCCGATGCGGCCGAACGCGAGCCAATCGTTCTGTTGCTTGGCAACCACTTGAGGGCCGGCGCCGATTGTCGGCTGAGCCTCAAATTTCGACGGCCAGTGGTAACCGAAGTCACCCGCAACGTAGACCCCTGGGGTCAGTACGTTGGCCGAGGCGCCGGTGGCCGCAGCGAGCGCGGCGACGGCGCAAGCCGCCATCAGCGTCAATTTCATATCGAGAGCCCCTGTTTTTCACGAACGGCTGGGGAGGATCCCAGACCTAACATCCTAGACTGCCAAGTCATGTTTTACTGTGACGCGGCAGCCACACAAAAGGGATTCTTCCCCCGTCGCGGCTAGATCGAGGTCCTCAGGACCTCCAATCAAGAACCCAAGCCTTCCGAAATCAGGCCGTCGGCGTCAAGGGCGCTCCCCGTTTCGGAGGATTTCCTTGCCGCCATTTACCCAAACACGCATGGCGCAGGCTGCCGGGATGGTGGTTTTCCCCAACGAGCAAGACGCCAACGCACGTCCCGCAAAGGTCGTTCCAGGCTTTTTCGGATTATTTCTCGCGATCGGAGAACTGTGGCGCCGAAAGCACGGTAGATGTAACAACGGGTTCGGTCCGCCCTGTAGCGCAGCAACGCCGAATCGGCGCCGACCGCCCCTAACCCTTGCCCGCGGCCTTCCCGCTCGGCGGCGGGGCGGCTTTCGGGGCCGGCACGGGCGCATAGCTTTGGCGGGCCTGACTGAACAAGGCCGCGCAGTTGGCGTCCTTTTCCAACCCCGGGGAGACGAAGGGCAGGATAGCCGCCAGGGGCGACAGCAAGGCCCCCAGGGTGGCGCCCAGTCCGGCCTGGGCGATAGCGCCAGCCGGTTCTATGCCGAACTTCGGGTTGCGCAGCACGCCGTCGACGGTGAAGGGCGCGATCAACCGTACGGCCCGGAATTTCTTGGGCTGGCCCTTGAGCGTCAGATCCAGCCGCTCGTCGGAGAGGTTGATGGTCCCGGAGCCGTTGACCAGCACCACGTCCGTATCGAAGACGATGGTCTGGGCGGTCATCACCCCGTTGGTCACCTTGAAATCGGCGAGGGCGCAGCGGACGTCGGTGGGCGTCTGGTCGTGGCTCAGCAGCAGGAACAGCCCCTTGGTGGCGTCTATCCCCATCAGTTCGGCGACGGCCTGGCGGATTTGGCCACGGGGAATCACCACAGTCACCTCCCCATCCGAACTGGCCGCGGCCTTGTGCGCCGAATCTCCGGTCCCGGTAAGGCGGGCCCGGGCCATCAGGTCGCCTGACAGGGGGCGCGATCCGCTGACCGGCGGCACGAACTGTTCCAGCTTGAGGTTGGCGATCCTGAGGTCGACCTTTGTCACCGGCGTCTTCGGGCGGGCGTCCAGGGTGGCCGTGCCGGTCAGCTTGCCGGTGGGGAAACCGATCGAGATGGGGTCGAGGTTCAGCACGCCGTGGTCGAGTTTCACCCCCAGGAAGACCGACCGCAACGGCAGGACAGTCTTCACCCGGTCCGCGCGGTAGGTCACCACCGCGTCCATGCTGCGGATCCGATCGGTCTGCAGGGTCGCGTCGGGCAAAAACCGGCCCTCGGCCTTCAGCGCCCGGATCTGCGTCTTCTGTTCGGGGGCGGCCGCCTTGGAGGCGCCGGGGACGCCGAACACCCCGGCCAGATCGGCGAAATCCAGCAGGCGCGAATTCAGCGTCGCCTTCAGGAACGGACGGTCATGGCTCACGTCGACGGAGGCGTCGCCGTTGATGTCGCTGGCGCCGATCCGTCCGGCGAAACGGTCATAGTAATAGACCTTGCCGTTCCGCCGCAGCTGGCCGGACACCCGGTAGGGCGGGGTGTTGGGCAGGGTGAGGCCCGTCAGGTCGTAGAGGGCGTTCAGATCGCGCCCTTCCACCGACACCGCCGCATTCAGCACGCCGAGGTCAAAGGGTTTGGGAACCTGGCCCTTGGCGGTCACATGGGTCGCCCCCGCGGTTATGCTCGCGTCGAACGGATAGGGCCGGTCCGGCTGCACATTGAGCAGCGGTCCGCCGACCACGTTGGCGACGAAGGCCTTGCGGTTCAGCTCGCCCTTCCCGGTCAGACGGAAGCCACGGTCATAGGCGTTCGCCCGTTCTTCGCTGGCGTTGACGGTTCCGGCGAAGGTGAGCTTGCGCGGGATATCCCGCACCGTCAGCCGGCCCTGGTCGACGATGAAGGTCTGGATCGGCGGCAACTTGAACGGTTTGCCCCCTTTTCGACCGTCGGAGAGGTCCCAGTTGGCCCGCCCCTGGGCGTCCCGCAGCAGGGCCACGGTGGGATGCTGGATCGACAGTAGCGGCAGGATCACCTGACCGCGGAACAACGGCGCCAATCGGATCGATACGCTGACCTGGCCCACCTCGGCCATATTGGTCTTTGGTCCCCACGTCGGGTTGCCGATGGTCAGGCCGCCGATGTCGGCGCGGGGCGTCCAGCTGAACAGATGCACCTTCAGATCGCCCAGGAGACGCACCTCGCGCCCGGTCTGGGCCGAAGCGTAGCGGCCGATCGGCCCGCGCAGCCAGTTCCACTGAAACACCATCAGGAAGACGACGATCGCCAGGACCACGACGCCAAGGGCGGCGCTGCCCCACCCCGGCCGCCACGGCCTGTGGTCGTCCGTGGACGAAGGCCCTTCCCCGCCGCCGCCGGCGGCGCGGCGGTGAAATGGATTCAGCCGCCGCCAGTCGAGGCGGGGACGCTGCAATCCCGGGGGACGATCGGCGGCGCCGGGCGCCTTGAGAACCGTGGACACGCGGACAACCTCCAGCAAAGGCCCTGCCCTCGCCTTCCGTAACGTCCATTCTCAAGCCCGCCTGCGCGCGATTCGTTCCGTCAAAAGAGCGCCGAGCTTATCCGGCCGAGATCTTCGCCCCCATCCTGGCCGGTCCATAGCCCGGCCGCGCCCCACGCGGGCCCGCCTGGCAGACATAGTTCACCGGCTCCTCGGCGTTGGCGCCGGCGATGTGGTGGGCGATCATCGGATAGGCGCACATCGGCCGTTCGCCGAACTCGGGCGCCTGCACCACCGCGGTGACGGGGCGGGGGGTGTACCCGGGGGGCGGCAGGCGCTTGGCCAGGATCACGTCGGGGGCGACGCCGCCCTCGCGCCATTGTTCGAGCGCGGTGATCCAGTCGAGGCTGTAGGCCCCGTTGCAGTGGCCCATGCCGGGGATCAGGAACAGCCGGTGGAATTCCTCGGCCTTGTCGAGGCCGCCCTGCCTGGCGACCACGCTCTCATAATAGTTGATGCTGTTCTCGGTCGGGATGAAGGGGTCCGCCCAGCCGTGGTACTGGATGATCTTGCCCCCACGGGCCTTGAAGGCCGACAGGTCCGTTTCGGTGGCGACGATGCCTACGTCGGCAGCCTCGGCCTTGGCCAGGTCCTTGTCGAAGTCCAGGCTGTAGAAGTCCCAGTTCGGGTCCTTGAACACCGTATATTTATAGTGGTCGTCGCCCGTCTCCCAAGGCTTGCCGATCACGGGCTTCCAGGTCAGCTCGCTCCCCGGCGGCATGCCCGGATAGATCAGCTCCCCCGTGCGCGGGTTCTTCAGGGGGGCGTAGATCTTGTCCGCCGCCTCCACCTGGGCCGGGGTCAGGCATTCGGCGGCGTTCTGGCCGGATTTGCACAGCAGGCTCGCCGGCTTGAAATTGCACTGGCGCGGGTCCTGGATCTGCTCGTCCTTGACCCCGTCCAGGCTGTCGCAACTGGCGATCACCGCCTTATGCAGCAGGGCCGTCTGGGCGTCGCCGATGATCGGGGCGGTCGCGCCCTTGGGGATATTGGCCTGGCTGGCCCACAGGGACTGGGTCTGCAGCCGGACCCAGTTGTTGGCCGGCGCGCCGGCGATCACCCCGTCGAAGTCGGCAGGGAACTTCTGCACCTCCTTCAACCCCTGCTTGCCCCCCGACGAGCAGCCGTTCCAGTAGGACAGCCGCGGCGCTCCGCCATAGTAGGCAGCGACCAGGGCCTTGGACTGGACCGCGGTCTCGTGAACCGCGCGCCAGGCGAAATCGATCAGCTTTTCCGGGTGGCCGAGGGCGAAGATCCCCCGCGGGCCCTCGTGGCCGGTATCGGTGGAGGCGGTGGCGTAGCCGCGCATCAGCGCCTGGGCCATGGCGGGAAAGGTGATGCTGCCCGACCAGCCGCCGTTGCCGACCATCATGAACTTGCCGTTCCAGGCCGCGGTGGGCAGCCAGACCTCGGCCTTGATGTCGGAATCGGCGGACGGTGTCAGGGTGACCGCCACCCGGCAGAAGGCCGGAAGGTCGAAGCCCGCCGGCGCCGGTCCGGCCGCCGGAGCGCCGGGCGGAACGAAGCGGCCGGCGGGAACGGCGACGGCGGAGGCGACCCTGGCGTTGGGCAGGGCCGTGCGCGCCAGGGTTTCGCAGGAGACCGCCGGGCCTCGTCCGCCCAGGGCCGGCGCGGTCACGGTCCTGTTCTGGGCGGTCACGGCCGTGGCCGCGGCCAACGCCAGCGCGCTCGCGCCGCAAAGGGCGAGTTGCAGTTTCATGGGCGTCCCTCCGTACGTGTCAGCGGCCGTTGACCGGCATTGAGGGACCATCACCCCATTGATCGGAATTGAAAAGGGCGTTCAGCCGCCGGATCAGGTTCCGAAGGTCACGAAGTCCGCGGTGAAGCTGGCGGACGACACTCCCGCCAAGCCGATGGTGTCGCCGCCGCCGAGATCCAGCAGCACCTGGCCCAGGTAGGATGTCGCGGTGAAGATGGTCCCTGTCGGCAGCAGGATCCGGTCGCCCTCCGCGAAGTTGAAGTCCGCCACCCAGTCCTGCCCCCCGCCCTTGGCGAAGGCGAAGCGGTCGGCCCCGGCGCCGCCGGTCAGGATGTCGTTGCCGAGATCCCCCGAGAGCTTGTCGGCCCCGGCGTCGCCGAAGAGGGAATCATTGCCCTTGCCGCCGTAGATGCTGTCGGCGCCGTCGCCGCCGCGCAGGGTGTCGTTTCCCGCATTGCCGCTCAGGGAATCGTCCCCCGCCCCGCCCGGCGCGCTGTCGTTGCCGTCCATGCCCAGGACGCTGTCATTGCCGTCCCCGCCGTCGATGGTGTCATTGCCGGCGGCCGCGAACACCCTGTCGTTTCCGCCGCCGCCGCTGATCACGTCATTGCCGCCCGCGCCGAACAGGTCGTCGGCGTTGGCGGTCCCGGTCACGGCGGCGTCGTTGGCGCTGGAGAAGATGAAGTCGCTGGCCCTGACCACGGCCAGGGGCACGCCCTGCAGGATCAGGGTGCTGGCCTGGCCGTTGAAGGTGGTGGTGATCTCGGTGTTGCCCGACACGTCCTTCATCACCAGCTGCAGGGTGGCGAAGTCGCCGATGTGGGCGTCGGTCAGGTCGATCCTGTCCCCGCCGTTGTCCACCGCCAGGACCTGACCGCGGATCTCCCCCGCCGGCAGCACCGTGGTGTGGAAGTTTATATAGAGATTGCCCGCCAGCAGGCTGGGGATCTGGCTGGTCAGGGTCGCGCCGGCGTTGCCCTCGCCCGTATCCCATTCTCCCGTCACCACCCCCGTGGCCGGATTGAGCGTGGTGTCCCCGTCGAGCTCGTTGTTCGGGGTCCCGAAGAAGCCGAAGACGATGCCGCCGGCCACGCCCGGAGGAGAGTTGTGGAAATGCGCCGCCGTGATGTTGTCGGTGGTGGACTGGGTCTGGGACCCGAAGTCGAGATTGGAGATGGTGGCGGTGAAGTCGAACTTGGTCTGCGCCCGGTTCAGGACCCCGGTGAACGTCCCCGTTCCAGGCGAGGGGTTGGGGGGTGTTTCATTGGCGCCGCCGATGGCCGCGGTGAAATAGGTGCTTCCGAAATCGGTGATGGTCAGGTCGGACTGGGACCGGAAGTAGACGAAGGTGTCGTTCCCCGCCAAGCCCGTCGCGACATTCGAAGGCGTGACGCCGCCCAGGACGTCCGCGCCGCTGGTACCCGTGATGACCGCCATCGCCCGCTCCTTATGGGTTCGCCCGCTCCGCAGCGAAGGGACAGCCGCCGTAGCGAGGCTTATGAAACTCCCGAACGCACTGGATACTCGGCCCCAAGACACACCGGACATGCCGGCCCGGAGGAGGACGCGAGCCCAGAACGCCAGAGTCCGGCTCGCGATCCGCCAATGGTTAATCCCCGCCGTGCGGGGGGAGGTTCAAAGCGGCGAGGATTAAGGAGCCGCGCGGATCAGAAGAAGCCGGCGGCACTCACGACCAGCGCCTCCGGGCTTTGCCGGCGCCCGAACGGGTAGTCCATCCGCGGCCCGACCTTGGTCCAGGCGAGCTGCACCTCGCCGCGACTAAATTCGACGGCGACGCCCGTGCGCAGGTCGTAGCGAAGAGAGCGGTCGCCGGAGACGCCCAGCGGCGTCAGCAGGCCGGCGTGCCAGAACAGGCGCAGATGGTCGCGCGGCCGCGTCGTCCAGTTGAGATCGAAATAGGCTGTGCCCCGATTCACCCCGATATAGTCGGGCGAAAGGTGGGCATAAACGCTCACCGCGCCTTTGCTGACCCCGGCGTAGACCTCGTTGTAGGCGGCGATGTAGTGCCGGATGGAGCTGATGGTGTAGGCCGGACCGGTCGCGGGCCTGACGATGACCGTGGAGGGAACGCTGTCGACAAGCCGCGAGGTGGTCGCGCCCAGATCCCAGGTCAGGCCGACGCCCGACCGCTTGGCGAAGCCGAGGTATCCCGCATATCCGAGGGCCTCGACGCGGCGGTCGCCGTCGTTCTTGCCAATGACCACCGAGGCGCCGGCGTAGGCGCCGCTGGCATGGTCGTAGGCGATGGCCAGTTTGAGGTCCGGCTTACCGTCGGTCAGGCTGACGCCCCTGAACCGGTAGTCCGACTCCACCATTGCCGTCACGCTCACCTGCGCCAAGCCGCGAGCGGGGACGGCCAGCATCGGCGACAGAAGGGCAAGCAGAGGCAGAAGGGTTTTCAGGGGCGTGGAGGCCACCCTATTCCGGAAACGCCCGCTCTAGGGACGCGAACAGCTACATTTGCACGGGCTGGGCGTCCGCAGCAACGTGGCGCAGGCGTCTATCCTGTCGGCGGGCCCCGCGACCACCAGGGCCGATAGGCTGCGGGGGGCCGGCGCGTGCTCCCGCATCAAAGCAAAAAGGCCGCTCACGTGAGCGGCCGCATAGGAACTTCCGCTGACCAGCAGCCAGCCGCCGTCGGGCTGGGTCGTGGGTATGTCGCGTCCCGGGGCGTTGAGCACCCCGGCGATGGGCGGGTCCGTCGTCTCCTCGGCCACGGCGACCACCCCCCGGTGGGAGGCCGGAAAGCCGCCGTCCCGGAAACCTCGGTCGTAGGCGGCCACGACGACGACGCCCTGCCCCAGGGCGACGTCCAACAGCTTGGACAACAGGATATCGGGCGGGCCGCTGAGGCTGAGATTGATGATCTGCGCCTTGTGGACGATGGCGAACGTCAGCGCCCTGGCCAGGCTGAGGCTGTCGCACAGGGTGGACGCGCCGGAGGGCGCGTCCGCGCGCGCCGGCTCCTGCCAGCAGGCCCGCAGGCCCAGCAGTCGGGCGCCGGGCGCCAGGCCGGCTATGCCCAACCCGTTGTCGGCGCGGGCGGCGATGATCCCGGCCACGCCGGTGCCGTGTTGTTCGGCGGTCGCCGGCCGACCGGAGACGAAATTCTCGCTGACCTCGACCTGGCCCTTCAGGTCAGGGTGGTTCTTCTCGATCATGCTGTCGATGACGGCGACACGCACGTTGCGGCCGGTGGCGATTTGATGCAGCTCGGCCAGGCCCCACTCCTTGGCCGCGGGCTGCACGCGATAAAGGGGGTCGTTGTGGGCGATCGGTTCGCCCTGACCCCGATAGAGGTGAAGGGGCTCGGACCAAGAGACCCCCGGGTCCCGCGACAGGCGCAGGGCCGCCTCTTCGGGGGACTGCTCGGCGGGCACCGCCATGATGAAGCAGTCCACGCCCAGGAGCGGCATGGGCCATTCGCTGACCAGAGCCACCCCGTATCGACGGGCGAGCCCCGCGGCGATGCGCAGGCGCGCGCTACGTCCTTCGCCGTCGCCATAGGCGCCGCCGTAGTCGAAGTCGGGGCGCAGGTGCGACGGCGGCGACTCCAGCATCACCAGGATCTGCCGGTCCCCGGCCCCCGCGGACGCCGGCCGTTCGTCGTCCCTGGCGCTGGCTAGGCCGACGGCGGCGAACACCATCGCCAACCCCAGGGCCAGGCTGCGTCGGAGGGACGCCATCACCCGCCCGCCTCGGCGTCGAGGGGTTCGGCCAGGACCACCTGGGCCAGACGCCGCAGCCTGGCCAGGGCCTTGCCGCGCTCGGTCACGGGTACGCGGATCACATAGGCGTCCGCCGCGGTCGGGCCGTCAACCAATCGTGCGTGGTTGGCCTTGAGGATCGATCTGAAGTCGCTTTCTTTGATCTCGGGACGGAAGACCACCACGATGTTCCCCGCCCGACTCTCCGGCGCCGCGCCCAAGGTGCGGTAGGCGGCCGGGAACGAGGCCTGCCACAACAGCCCGCCGAGGGTGAGCAACAGGCAGAACTGGCCGATCAGGGCCCAGCGCAGCCAGGGCGCGGCCGTCTCCCATTGGCGCGCGGCCTTCCACCGACCCGCCAGCCAATCGGCGGCCAGGCCGGCGCCGGGGACGCCGCTCCGCGCCTCGCGATCGATCTGCCGTTGGATCCGCCTCCAGCCTTGGTCGACGTCGAGCGAGGCGGCGATCGTCTCGGACGGCGCGTCTGCGACCTCGATCGCCAGCCACCGGTCGGCGTTGAGCTCGGCCTGGCAATCGGGGCATTGGCTCAGATGGGCCTCGACCTCGGCCGCCTCGTCCTCGTCGAGGCGACCCGCCACGTACCAGGGCAACAGCGACTGGATCTGGCGATGGCGGTCGCCCGGCAGGGGGATGACCCGTCCCGTCATGCCGGCCTCACAACCAATCCGCCAGGCGGCCGGCCAGCACGGTCTTGAGACGGCGGCGCGCGTGGAACATGCGGGTCTTCACCGTATCGACCGGGCAGGCCATGATCTCGGCGATCTCGCGATAGCCGATGTCGTGAAAATAGGTCAGGTCCACCACCGTCCGGTGCTCCAGGGAAAGTTCCTCCATGGCGCTGAGCAGCGCCTCATGGACTTGTCGTCGGTCCAGCCGTTGTTCCGGTCCGTCCTCCTCACTGGCCCGGGTTTCGGCCTCGTCGTCCTCTATCGGCTCGTCCAGGCGTCGACGGGCCTTCAGGGCCTTGCGGTAGGCGATGGCGAAAACCCAGGTCGAGACTTTGCTGGCCCCGTTGTAGCTGTCGGGCTTGCGCCACACGGCCAGGAGCGTGTCGTTGACCACCTCCTCGACCAGCTCCGGCTTGCGCAGGAGGCTGGCGAGAAAACGGCTCAGCCTGGGATGATAGAGCCGATACAGGGCCTCGAACGCGCCACGGTCGCCCCTCGCGATCCGCCGCAACAGCCGCGCATCCTCGTGCCGAGCCGCCGGCGCCATGGCGCCGCTCCCCTCGTCGACGGCGCTCGTGCGGCGCACCATCTCCTCGTTCCCTCGCTTGCCGGTCAGTGTCGCTCAAGCGCGGAAAGGTTCAAAACGCGTGCGGTTTTGGAGGAGCGCCGATGGGAGCCCTTCAGATCGCCTAGGGGGGCGCCGCCTCAGCGTCTGCGGTTAACCGCGACCGGGAGAGCGAACCCCGACAAATTTAAGGAATTTGGCGCACCCGACACGATTCGAACGTGTGACCTTTGCCTTCGGAGGGCAACGCTCTATCCAGCTGAGCTACGGGTGCATTGGGCCAAGGGCCGCTTCGTAGCGGAAGCGGAGCCCCGGCTCAATCCCGCGTGGGATCGCGGCTGTCGGGATTTCCATAGGTGAGGGCCAGGAACACGTCCTCGAGGTCCGGATCCTCGGTCGACAGGTCCCGGATCGCCACCCCGGCCTGGCGCACGGCCGCCAGCACTGCCTCGACGCTGGACTCGCCGGTTTTGTAGGTGACGGCCAGGCGGCCATCGGCTCTCAGCTTGCCCTCGAAACCGTTCAGCACCGGAACCGCCGCCAGGGGCGACACCGGCGCGATCACCACCGCGCGGCTGTCCATCCGCTGCAACAGCACCGGCGTCGGCTCGCACGCCACCACCTCGCCGCGGTTGACGATGGCGATATGGTCGCAAAGCGCCTCGGCCTCTTCCAGATAATGGGTGGTGAGCACGATGGTGACGCCCTGCTCGTTCAGGGCCTTCACATAGGCCCAGAGCTGGCGGCGCAACTCCACGTCCACTCCTGCGGTGGGCTCGTCCAGGATCAGCACCGGCGGCTGGTGCACCATGGCCTTGGCCACCATCAGCCGGCGCTTCATGCCGCCGGACAGCTGGCGGACGTAGGCGTTGGCCTTGTCGCTGAGGCCGAGCGCGTTCAGCAGTTCGTCGGTGTGGCGCTCGCCCTTGGGCACGCCGTAGAGCCCCGCCTGCACCTCCAGCGCCTCGCGCGGGGTGAAGAAGACGTCGGCGGACAGTTCCTGCGGCACCACGCCGATGGCCGAACGGGCGGCCTTGGGGTGGTGGTCGATGTCCATGCCCCAGATCCTGGCCGCGCCGCCGGTCTTGCTCACCAACCCGGCCAGGACATTGATGAAGGTCGACTTGCCCGCGCCGTTGGGACCCAGGAGGCCGAACATGGAGCCGCGACGGACCTTCAGGTCCACCCCGTTCAAGGCCAGCTTTTCCGGAACCCCCTTGCGGCCGGCATAGACCTTCACCAGCCCTTCGGCTTCGATCGCGTACTCGGGCAGGGACATCGGTTGGGGCGTTCGTCTCTATTCGGGCCGTGGGACCGGCTCAGGGTTTGACGCACCAAGGCCGCACCCCTTAGGTATGCGCGACCGCCGGCCTTGCCAAGCGAGACACCGCCCATGCCTCCTTCCGTCCAGTCCACCATCGTCCCTGCCGCCCCCGAAGTGATCGTGGCGCCCGGACACCGCGTCGCCTGCGACGGCGTCGGCGGGGCCCTGGGCCATCCGCGGGTCTATCTTGAGATGGGGGAGGCGCATTCCGTCGAATGCCCCTACTGCGACCGCCGCTTCGTCCTGGCCGGCCACGAGACCCCCGAGGACGAGCTGACCGCGCCGGCGGCGTACGAGGGCTCGGCCGGACACTGAGGCGAGGTCTGGCGCTTCAGCGCACGAGCCCGAAAAGATCAGGGACGACCCTCGCGGACCGCCTCATAGGCCCAAAAAGATCAGAGGCGACCCTCGCGGATCGCCTCATAGGCCCCAAAAAGATCAGGGGCGATCCTCGCGGATCGCCCCTGTCAGCCCCCGTTAATTCGCCGACCGCGGCGTCGAACGTCTGTCGACGTGAGCGCGGGCCAGCATCCCCTCTAGACCCCCGGCGGAAGACCTCGGCGCGAGCGCCAGCCGTCTTCTTGCTGTGATCCTCGCTAAACCCCGGAGCCGCGGCAAGGGGGCGAATGTCGCACCGCCACATCGGGCCCAGTCCTGTTGCGTCTTCGCCACAGTCCCGCCATCGTCGACGGTGCTAGACTTGCGGCATGCCCAGGCCCGACCGCGCCCTGCCCAACGGAAAGATCGCCGTCTACCGGCACCCCCTGGCGATACGCCTGACCCACTGGCTGAACGTGCTGGCCCTGCTGGTGATGCTGACCAGCGGGTTGCAGATCTTCAACGCCCATCCGGCGCTGTATTTCGGCAAGGCCGCCAACTTTGACCATCCGGTCATGGCCATGGGCGCGCGCGACGACGGCCACGGGGGCCTGATCGGGGTGACCCGGCTGGCGGGGCGGGAGTACGTCACCACCGGCTTGTTCGGCGTGTCCAAGGTGGAGGGCCAGCCGACCGAGCGGGCTTTTCCCACCTGGATCACCCTCCCCCCCACCCAGGACCTGGCCACGGCCCGGCTGTGGCATTTCTTCTTCGCCTGGGTCTTCGCCATCAACGGGGCGCTCTATCTCGCCTATGGGCTGATCCGGCGGCACATCCAGCGCGACCTGTGGCCCACGGGGGCGGAGTTGCGTCACATCGGCGGCGCCATCGTCGAACACGCCCGCCTGCGTTTCCCCAAAGGCGAGGCGGCGCGGCGGTACAACGTGTTGCAGAAACTCAGCTACCTGATCGTGGTGCTGGGTCTGCTGCCGCTGATGATCCTGACCGGCATGACCATGTCGCCGGGCCTGGACGCGGCCTTCCCCTGGCTGCTGGACCTGTTCGGCGGACGCCAGTCGGCGCGCACCGTGCATTTCATCACCGCGACCGCCATCGTGCTGTTCGTGCTGGTCCACCTGGTCATGGTCGTGGCCGCCGGCCTGGTGAACGAGATGCGGTCCATGATCACCGGCCGCTATGTGATCGACGCGCCCGCCCCCGCCCCACCGGCCCCCGAACCCGGGGCGAGCGCATGAACCCGCTGATCGACCGCCGCTGGCTCGCCCGCGCCCTCGCCGCCGCCGGAGCCGCCGTCCTGGCCGGATGCGACCAGATCGCTGAGTCGCCCCAGGCCGCCAAGGTGCTGCAGACCGCCGAAGGGGTGAACCGCCGGGTGCAGCGCCTGTTGCAGCACCGCACCGCCCTGGCCCCCGAGTTCACCGCCGCCGACATCTCCCCGGTGTTCAAGCCCAACGGCGAAACCGAGCCGCAGAACCCCGACTACCTGGCCCTGCTCGCCAACGATTTTGCCGACTACCGGCTGAAGATCGACGGCCTGGTCGAGCATCCGCTCAGCCTGTCCCTGGACCAGTTGCGCGCAGCTCCGTCACGCACCCAGATCACCCGGCACGACTGCGTCGAGGGCTGGAGCTGCATCGGCCAGTGGAAGGGCGCGCGCCTTGGACCCATCCTGCAGCGGGCCGGGTTGAAGCCGGCCGCGCGCTACCTGGTCTTCCATTGTTTCGACGAGTGGGACGGGCCGCCGGGCGTGGGGACGCCCTATTACGAGAGCATCGACCTGGTCGACGCCTTCCATCCCCAGACCATCCTGGCCTATGAGTTGAACGGGCAGACCGTGCCCATGGCCAACGGGGCGCCCCTGCGGCTTCGGGTCGAGCGGCAGCTCGGCTACAAGCACGCCAAATATATCCGGCGCATCGAGGCGGTGGACAGCCTCGCCTCGATCGGGGGCGGCCGGGGCGGATATTGGCCGGACCGCGGTTACGACTGGTATGCGGGCATCTAGTCGAAGGCGGAGGGTATCTTCGGCGCCCGTCTCGGGCCGACCGCGGGATCCTTCGCAGTTGCGAATGACGCTCCGCGAGCCTAGCTAGGAGCCGTCGGCCCTGCACCGGCGCTCTTCCGGGAGACCCCAAATGGAAGCCGGTCGGTTCCTCAAGGCCCTCTTGCGCGGCGCGCGCCGCCGGTGCCCCGACTGCGGCGAGGGCCGTCTGTTCACCGGCTATCTGAAGGTGCGGCCCGTGTGCGAAGCCTGCGGCCACGAGAACGGCCGCTATCCCGCCGACGACGCGCCCCCCTATTTCACCATATTGATCGTCGGCCACCTGGTGGTGGCGCCGATGCTGGTGTTCCCGTTCATCTGGCAATGGCCGGTGGGCCTGGTGTTGGCGACGACCCTGCCGATCCTGTTCGTCCTGACCCTGGCCGTCCTGCCCTTGGTCAAGGGCGCGGTGGTTGGCGGCCATTGGGCGGTCGGACATCGCCGTCCTGAGGCGCTCGCGGCCCCGCCGCGCCCGATCCTCTAGGCTGACGGCGTTATCGCCCGGCTTTCGCCAGGGCGTCGAACGCCAGCAATTCGGCCATCAGGGCCTCGAACTCGCGCAGCGGCACCATGTTCGGCCCGTCCGACGGGGCGTTGTCGGGGTCCGGGTGGGTCTCCAGGAACACGGCGGCGACGCCGATCGCCACCGCCGCCCGCGCCAGCACCGGCACGAACCGGCGCTCGCCGCCGGAGCTGGTCCCCTGCCCGCCCGGCTGTTGCACCGAATGGGTGGCGTCGAACACCACCGGGCAGCCGATCTCCGCCAGGATCGGCAGGGCTCGCATGTCCGAGACCAGCGTGTTGTAGCCGAACGAGGCCCCCCGCTCGCAGGCCAGCACATTGGGGTTGCCGGCCCCGGTGACCTTGGCCACCACGTTCTTCATGTCCCAGGGGGCGAGGAACTGGCCCTTCTTGATATTGATCGCCCGTCCGGTCTGCGCCGCGGCGACCAGAAGGTCGGTCTGGCGGCACAGGTAGGCGGGGATCTGAAGCACGTCCACGACCTCGGCCGCGACGGCGCACTGCTCGGCGGTGTGGACGTCGGTCAGCACGGTGAGGCCGACGCTTTCGCGGATTTCGGCGAAGATCGGCAGGGCGGCTTCAAGGCCGACCCCGCGCGCGGCTCGGGCGGAGGTGCGGTTGGCCTTGTCGAAGGAGGTCTTGTAGACGAGACCGATTCCCAGCCTGTCGGCGATTTCCTTGAGCGCGTGGGCGGTCTCCAAGGCGTGGGCACGGCTCTCCAGCTGGCAGGGGCCGGCGATCACCGCGAGCCGTTCGGCCTGGCCGATGCGGACGGGAGGGCCGCCATGGACAGGCAGTTCGACGACGGAGTTGGGCCGGACCGGGGCGTGAGCGTTCAAGGGGCGGCCTCGCTGAATGGGCGTGTCCTCGCAATCTATCGCCTCAAGGCTTCGGCGTCATGGGCGTTGCCGGACAGCCCTGGAAGACAAGCTGCGCCATAGGTCGCCTCGACTGGGGCCTGCCCAGCGCTTATGGGAAACGCGCCGTCAAAATTCCGCCGAGGCCACCTTGACCGTGATCGTCACCGGCGCCGCCGGGTTCATTGGAATGCACGTCGCCGAGCGATTGCTGGCCCGCGGCGAACGCGTCGTCGGGGTGGACATATTCAATGACTATTACGATCCGGCCCTGAAGGAAGCCCGCGCCGCCAGGCTCGAGGCGAATCCCGCCTTCCACATGGTCCGCATGGACATCGCCGACGCGGCGGCCTTCGAGGCCCTCGTCCGCGGCGCGGGCGCCGAGCGGGTGGTCCATCTGGCAGCCCAGGCCGGGGTCCGTTATTCGATCGACAACCCCTTCGCCTATGAACGCTCCAACCTGGCGGGCCATCTGTCGGTGCTGGAAGCCTGCCGCCGCAGCGAACGCTGCGGGCATCTGGTCTATGCCTCGTCCAGTTCGGTCTACGGGGAGCGTCCCTTGGACGGGGCCGGCTTTCGTGAAGACGACCCCGTCGACAGGCCCGCGTCGCTCTATGCGGCCACCAAGCGCGCCTGCGAACTGATGAGCCAGACCTACGCCTCGCTCTATGGTTTTCCGCAATCGGGGCTGCGCTTCTTCACTGTCTACGGGCCTTGGGGCCGGCCCGACATGGCCTATTTCAGTTTCACCAGGAAGATTCTGGCCGGAGAGCCGATCCAGGTGTTCGGCGAAGGCAGGATGGCGCGGGACTTCACCTATATCGACGACATCGTCGACGGGGTGACGGGGGTGCTCGATCGCCCGGGTCCCCCTGGCGAAAACCGGCTGTTCAACATCGGCGGCGGCAGCCCGGCCCCGCTCTTGGACATGATCGACATGCTGGAGCGACTGCTGGGGCGCGAGGCCGAAAAGGTCTTCTTGCCCATGCAGCCGGGAGATGTCCGCGCCACCTTCGCCGACGTGTCGCGGCTTCGGGCCCTGACCGGTTACGCGCCCCACACCCCGCTGGAGCG
Organism: Caulobacteraceae bacterium; assembly: GCA_035493955.1. Lineage (GTDB taxonomy): Bacteria > Pseudomonadota > Alphaproteobacteria > Caulobacterales > Caulobacteraceae > NCED01. The sequence goes on from DATJHI010000008.1 coordinate 103,461, forward strand.
AGGCCTGGAGGCGTTCGTGGCCTGGTATCTCGCCCAGCCTGGATGAGCGCGGGACCCGTCCATGTCGATCGGCCCCTCCGTCGGCAGATCGACGCTCACTTTGGCGGGCCTGAGCGCTGACGTCCTCAGAACAGTTTGGAGAGGGGCGTGCCCGTACCGATCGCGATGGCGATCACATAAAGGATGGCGCTGACCGCATAGATGATCAAACCGAGGGCCCAAGGCCGGACAATCTGCAAAAGTTTCTTCAAGCCATGGGCGGCTTCCGTCAGGATCCGCAGGACTTGACCCTCGACAGGCAGTTGGCGCCTGTCGTCATAGGGGGCCCGCTGTTGGCTCATGGGGGTCAACGATCCGAAATGGCGCATCTTCCACCGGCCATTCAAATTGAATGCCGGATGAATTGACCCAGGCCCGCGCCCGGACGGCTTCGGATCAATTCTCTCCAGGGACAGGGGACGCCTCGCCAGGCGACACGATCTTGGCCAGTATCTGCTGGCCCTCTTCATCTCGCCGCAGCGCCTCCTCGACCGACAGGCTCTCCGCGGTAAGGTTGTTCGCCGCTGGAACGGCCGCAAGGTCGCCAGCGGCCGCGGACGTGACCTGCTCCTGGACGCCTTCGCCTCCGGTCCCCGTCATCAAGGCCAGTCGGCGGGCGGATTCGTCGGCGACATTGAACCCGCGAGCACGCCGGCCTCGGGCATAGTTGTCGGGGATAGACCGAAGGACCGTGAACCGGCCGTCCTGGACCAAGGCCGCATAGATGGTCGCCGCGTCCGCCGGGCGGCCCGTGTACTGGTAGGACGTCGCCAGATTGAAGCGGCTCTCGATGGAGGAGCCCTCTCTGGCGGACTTCTCGAACAATTTGTTCGCCGTCCACATGTCGAGCCATTGCAGGGACGACAGGGCTTGCGCCTGTGCGATCTGCGACTGGCTGGAATCCGGCCGGGCGAGCGTGACCTTGGCGGCGGCGATGGTGGACTGGTGGGTTGCGCAGCCGGCTGCGCAAAGACTTGCTGCGACGAAGCACAGACTTAGGGCGGTTTTTTTCACGCCTTTCCCCTTCTGGCAGGTCGGCTTCCCGCGCTGACCGCTCCGCGCGCGGACGGATATTAACGAAATGTTTACGAACTGATTGCGTTCCGCGCCGGCCCTGGCGGGCGACAGGATGCAGGCGCCGGCGGCGTCCTGTCCGAGTGACGGAACTTGAAGCGACCGCTAGGCTGAAGGCGGAGCGATCGGAAGGATACCGGACTTGGCCAGTTCAGGGATATTCCCCAGGCGCCCAGACCTTCGGTCGGACTTGAGCTATCTCGCCGAGCTGGCGGAGTTCCAGGATCGGCTCGACGAATTGTTGATCGAAAAGGGTTTCGTCCTGGCCGATCGGTATGCCGAACCTCCGCGCGCCACCGAACCGGGTCTGTCGTTCGAATTGGCCCGGGAAAAGCCCTTCACCACCGCGGTGGCGTTCATCGTCATGGTCGCGCTGCTTTTTGCCGGAGCGCTGCACATCGCCGCTCAGGGAAAGGGGTTTTGACGCACCTGGTTCGAAGAGGCTGAAGATCGCCGGCTGGCGGCGCCGCAGCTGACCGGAGCCGCTAAGGCGCCCACCGACGATGGCCGTCTCCAAGGCGCGTGAAGACGTCCGTCGATCGAAAACGCCGCGTTTCCCGGCGCGAATAGGACAGCAGCACAACCGTCCCCAGGATCGCGCATATCAGCTCCACGATTATCACCATGGAGACCACAACGATATTGACCATTATCTGCATCGCCGCCTCCGTCCCGAAACGGGAAAGATGACGACTGAGCTGCAAGGGGCGGACCGCCTCCGAGCGGCCAATTGAGGACGACGTCTTCGTCGTCACGCCCCTATTCGATCGCCTCGAGCACGGCCTCCAGATAGGCCTCCGCATTCCGGCGCGCCGCGGCGACCCCCGACACCCCGCTCCGCTCCACCTCGGGGAAGCCGCCGCCCACCGCGAAAAGCGTGCGGAAGGCCTCCTTTTCCAGCAGGGCCGTCGGCAGCAATTCGATGCGCCGTTCATGCAGTTGCGCCACGACAGCCCTCAGACCTTGGGGCTTCAGGGCCGCGGGCACCCTGGTCAGCAGGCAACGATGCCGGGGCCGCAGGCCCGATCGACCACCGAACTCCTCTACGATCTCCGCCGACCTGATCGCCTGCAGGGCCTCCAGCTGCGACCCGGCGAGCGGCGTCAGGATCAGATCCAGGCGCATGGTGGTGAAGGCCATGGCCCCCCTCAAAGAACCCTCCGTATCGAGGATGATCCATTCGGGATTGCAGCGATGGGCTTCGCGCAGGGCGTCCCGCACGTCCTGGACGGTCGGGGCGGGATGCACCGTGATCAAGGGGGGGCGCCCCGCCAACGACCCCCAGTGCACGAGGGGCTTGTTGGGGTCTGAATCGATAATGGCCACCCGGCGGCCCTGCTCCGCCAACCCCAGGGCCAGGAGCAGCGCCGCCGTGGTCTTGCCTGCTCCGCCCTTGGGACTGACGAATCCGACCGTGCGCAAACGATCCTCAACTCAGAGTCGATGTTGCATGTCTCTCGACGACGCCACCTGATCATCGCTAACCGCAGGCGGCAGCGCTACTGCTGTTTTAACCATAAGCCCGCCAATGCCGGCGCGCGGAAGGCCGGAGCGCCGACTGGGCCGCCCGCCGCCGCACATCGAGCGCTTTCCCGCGAGAGCGCCTTCGAGTTGCGCAGCGATCAGGATGGAGGCGGCGCAAAGATCCATTCCTCCGGAACCGAGGCCGCCGAATAGATCGGCGCCCCTTGATAACCAATATTTGATGGGTGCGGATGCGGGCTGCAATCGTGCAGACCGCAGTTCTGCTATGGCTTCGCTATGCGCGGCCGCAGTCAATTCCAGGGCACGTCTCGGTACAACTGGATCCTCATCGACGGGGTCGGGTTATGCTTCGTGTTCTGGGACGCCACGCTGCACCTGCTCCGGCATTTCCAGTAGGCGAGGACCCCATCAGGGCCCGGCGCGGATTGGGACACGCCGGGCCCCAAGCCCCCCGGGGAAGGAGCGTGCTCGGGCGGAGCAGCGCTGGCCTTAACCCAACTCCATCGCTTCGACCCCGGCCATGCCCTTCAACCAGCGAGGGAATGAGGAACCTGGGGAGCAGGCGTCGTCGGTGTTCGGCGCCGGCGCAGAACGCCGCCAAGCGGCGATCGGGCCCTTCGCTAACGACCGCAACCACAAGGGTAGAGGTAGACCGATAGGTCAGGGTTTGCGTTGCTCGGCGGGACCGGACCGGTCCAGCCGCTGTCATAGGTCGACCCACGCACCGACCAACCGTATCCGCCGGCCGCGCGGCCGGCCCGCGGATAGGAAAACCCGCTTCGCCCGTCATCGTCGTAATATCCGACATGATTGGCCACATCCCTGGCGTGGGCGGACGCATAGTAAGGCGTGGGCCGACGCAGCGAAGATGGCTGTGGGCGGCGGTGTGGCCGCCCATGCACGGGAGCGCCGCCATTGGATACGACGGTGCGCGTCTTGGGCGCTCGAGGAGGCGGCGGCGCAGGCATCGTCAGGATCTGACGTTTGCCGGGCGCCAAAGACCCTTCGCGGTCTACGCGTTGTGGCGGGGGGACGGGACGGACGGCCCCGTCGATCTGGGTGATCGTCAATCTCGGACGCTCCAGAGCATTGGCGCCTGTCTGAACGAGAGCCACGCTCGCGACGACCATTAATGGAACGATTTTACGCAACCGACCCCCCGATCGGCCGACCCGGCCGCGACGGGTGCATGTCCCAAAATCGCTGGAAATCCTGCGCGGCGGCGTCGCTCCACAGCGTGACGCGCTTGCGTTCCACAGGGCCCATCGGCTCGGTCACGAAGGACAGGACCGGATCCTCCAAGCTGCTCATCTTCAGTTCCACGAACCGGTAGAGGACCGCGTTGAACGCCTCGGCTTCGTGGCCTCTTCGGACCGTAACTTCGAACGTCGCCATTCGCCTGTCCCGTTTTGAGAAGCTTGGGCGAGGAAGTGCAAAAACCGGCCCTATCGGCCTGATCCTGCCATCGGTCTCGGCCCCTAGTCGGGATCGCTACCGCTGTTTGGGGTCCGTCAGTTCAGCCGCGCCCTTTGCCGCTCCACCCAATTGGCGACGAAGACCTGGGTCTTCATGGCCAAGGCCGAGGGGCCCGTGAAATAGAACTCGCTGCCGAACAGCCGCTTGCGCTCGCGCCAGCGCAAGCCCTCCGTATCGGCGGTCATGAGCACGTGGCGCAACTCGGCCCGCTGGCCTTTCGGCACGAACACGACGCAAGTTACGTCCGCCATCTCGCGTCCTCCGCCAACTCAAGGCGTTCCTCAAGCGCGCGCTGAGTCTCCAACCCTGTAAATGCGTTTTATGCGCGCACTCGGCCGCCCCTCGAAAGGCGCTGCGGGCGGTCGCCGGGCCCTCGCGGCGCCGACCTTGCGTGGGGTGGAGGCCGACGAGTGTTAGGAACCCGACAATGGCCAATAATGGCACACAAGTTTCATCGATACCGGTGATTCAGCGGTGGGGTGCGACGGAGGATCCTGACAAAATCGTCCAAGAGTACCTGACCGAACGCAGCCTGCGTTGGAAACTGCTGACAGCGGACCGCTCCAGCCGCGGAGCCCTCTACGCCGCCGCCTACGAAGAGGTCCTGCGCCGCTCGTACGCCGATATCCCGAACCGCCAATCCGAAATGGCCAGGGATCATGCGCAGGCGACGTTCAGCGCATTGCGAAGATATGTGAAGCCCGGTCGCCATGTGGTGGAGTTGGGCCCTGGAAGTGGGCGCGTCTCCTTTCTGCTTTGTTCCATCGCCGACCATGTAACCATGGTCGACGTCCGTTCCACCCTGGCCGCAGGCATGGGTGACTTTCCCAATCTGAGCTTGATGGTCACCGATGGGACCGGCGCACGCCTGCCGAAGGCCTCGATCGACATCGCCTTTGCCGATCAGTTGATCGAACATCTCCACCCGGAGGACGCGCTGGGGGTGCACACGGACATCTTCAACGCCCTAGTCCCTGGCGGCCTTCTGATCTGCTACACGCCCAATCGCGTTCTTGGTCCTCACGACCTGGCGCGCTATTTCGACGAGGACAAGCCGAATGGCTTGCATCTGGTCGAGTATTCGCTCGCCGAATTGGTTCAATTGTTTCGCAAAATCGGATTTAGGCGCATTCAGCCCCTTATTGGCGGCCGCTCGATCTGGATTCCGGCGCCGCTGTTTCTGCTGACGGCGCTTGAACGGTTGCTAGATAAATTGCCTGGGCGGCTGCGTGTTCGTCTGGCCCGGCTTCCCCTTCTGAAACACGTCCTGAAGATCTTGTTAGGCGCACGGGTGGTGGCGCGGAAACCGTCCGGGTAAACCGCCGCCCGTTTCATGCGGCCCGCCGCTCGCAAACGGCGAGGCCAAGTGTTGAGCGTTCGAGTCCAAAGTGATTTTGGAAGCGTCGATGGCGTCGAGCCAAAACGCCTATGGCGCGAACGCGCCTTGAGCGGCGAAGCCCCTGAGTTGAAGCCGTTTCCAGCGGCGGTGCGACTTGGGCATGGTCCGCCGCGATGCATGACCCGTTCGAAATCCGCCGCGACCGCCATGGATGGACCGTGTTTGACACGGCCACGGGAACGCCTGCGGTCCTGAATGGACGCACGCAAGAGGGTCTCCCCTTCAAGTACGCCGACGATGTCGCAGACTTCCTCAGCGAGCTTGTCAGGGCCTGTCCGGCGCAAGCCCATTAGCTGGCGCCCACATCCCGTCGGTCCGCCTGGGAAACACCCCCGAAAATCGGGCGAATCGAGGCGGCCAGATTCGACATTCACAACGATGTCAATAAAGTAACCCTTCATTAACCATTGGCCGCAGGCGCGTTCCGCGCCGATCGCTCTTCAACCTGCGGGGGCGGGATGAACCTGAATATTATCCTGCGCGGCCAATCGAACGCGGTCCGGTTTGATGATTTCGGCGGCTTGGCGGCGACCCAGACGGCCGTAGAGCAGCTTCTGGGTTTTGACGGCGTGACCAACACGGTCACCCTGATCGACACCCATGGCCAACCCACGGACATCAATACGATGGCGGGGGGCACCCAGTTTATCTCCGACTGGATCGTGCCCACCAACGGCGACTGGACCCAAGGCTGGACCGACTCCTACTACGAAACCGGCCTTCTCCAGGCCATCGCCGGGCTCACCGCCGACCAAAAGGCCTCCCCCACCGCCATCGTCTGGCTGCACAACGAGTACGACAGCCGCGACCCCAATCTGTCGGCGGCGGAATGGGAAAGCGCCATCCGGTTCGAGGCGGCCCAGGTCCGCCAGGCGCTAGGCGGTCAGTCGGCGGCCACCACGCCCTATCTGTTCGTTAACGCCATTCCCTTCTCCGGGGGACTTTCCGACACTAATCAGACCATCAAGGTCGGCTATGCCGACCTGACCAATGACCCGAGCTTCAACGGGCACGTCGCCGCCCAGTTCGACGACGTCAATATGGACGGCGACGGGTCCTATGGCGGTTGGCACATGGGTTCCGAGGACGCGGTCACCCTGGCGCCCCGGCTGGCGGATTCCATCGCCCAGGCGTTCGCCCAATACGCCCTGCCCAATTCCCCGGTGGCCCTGGCCGGCGGCAAGGTCGACGACCTCGGCCCACAGGTGACCCAGGCTCAACAGGTCTCCGGGCACTCCAATCAGCTGTTGCTGACCGTAAGCTTTGACGCGGCGAGCTCTCTGAAGGCCTTTGATTCCACTGCCGCCGGTGGGGTCGGCTGGACCGAAGGCCCCTCGGTAACGTCTTCCACCGGTCAGAACGCCACTTCGGCGCAACTGGTGGACGCCAACCACATCCTCTTGACCTTCGGCGGCTCGGTCTCCAGCGGCGACAAGCTTTACTACGGCTATGGCTATGGCCGCCTGGCCGATCCGTCGAACCAGTCGGGAGAAGGCCATGCCATCTATGACGACCAGGGCATGCCCATTTGGACTGCCGCGACCGGCGTGACCGTGTCGGGCGTCGTTCCGACGCCCACTCCAACTCCAACTCCAACTCCAACTCCAACTCCAACTCCAACTCCAACTCCGACGCCTGCTCCGACCCCTACGCCGACACCGACCACTCTGATCGCCGACCAACCGCGCACGACGATCAACGGCACTTCGGCCAACGAGATCCTGATCGGCCAGGGCGGCAACAACTCCCTGTTCGGCAACGGCGGCAACGAT
>DATJHI010000009.1:0-4593 GCA_035493955.1 Caulobacteraceae bacterium
TCGCGGCCCCACGCCAGGGGGGTGAGGAGGCCGATACCGGTGATCACGACGCGGCGCATGCCGTACTCCTTGGGCGAATCCCGTGTTGCGGGATCAGATAGACGTTAGGTCCAGATACGACAACGCGGCCGCCGCCGAGGAGACTCGGAGACGGCCGCGTTAAAGACGTGAGTCGGATCAGGCGCCCAGGCGCTCCTGGATGAACTTCACCGCGTCGCCCACGGTCTGGATATGCTCGGCCGCGTCGTCCGGGATTTCGATGTCGAATTCCTCTTCGAAGGCCATGACCAGCTCGACATTGTCCAAGCTGTCCGCGCCGAGGTCATCGATGAAGCTGGCCTTCTCGGTGACCTTTTCCGGGTCAGCGTCAAGGTGCTCGATCACGATCTTACGGACGCGTTCGAGAATGTCGGACATACGCTCTAAGCCCCTTGTTCTTCAGCCGCCCGCGGCGGCGTGGCAGTGGTGGAATTGATGGGACCTGGGCCGTGTCGGCGCAGACCATCGTAAGAGGTGGGCCGTAGGCGACTTTTCCTACGTCCGTACCGGTTCGGGCCTTCGCTAGCACGTTCCTTTTCAGGAGACTAGCGCCCCTTGCGGCAGGGCGGCCCTGGAAGGCTTCACGGCATCGCCATGCCGCCGTTGACGTGCAGGGTCTGGCCGGTGACGTAGGCCGCCTCCTCGCTGGCCAGATAGACGCAGGCGGCGGCGATTTCCGCCCCCTCGCCCAGCCTCGCGGCAGGGATTCGCGACAGTATGCCCGTCCGCTGCTGTTCGTTGAGCACATCGGTCATCGGGCTCGAGATGAAGCCCGGCGCCACGCAGTTCACAGTGACGTTACGGCTGGCCACTTCCTGGGCCAGGGCCTTGGAGAAGCCGATCATGCCGGCCTTGGAGGCGGCGTAATTGGTCTGGCCAGGGTTGCCGGTGACGCCGACCACCGAGGTGACGCCGATGATGCGGCCCCAGCGCCGCTTCATCATCCCGCGCAGGGCCGCGCGCGACAGGCGGAAATAGGCCTCCAGGTTCACCCGGATCACCGTCTCCCAGTCCTCGTCCTTCATGCGCATCAGCAGGCCGTCGCGGGTCAGGCCGGCGTTGGACACCAGGATGTCGAGCGGGGCGCCGGCGGCCGTCTCGGCCGCCTCGACCAGGCCGTCCACGGCCGCCGCATCACCCAGGTTGGCCGGGGCGGTCGAGGCGCGCCCGCCCAGCTCTCCGGCCAGCTCGTCGAGCGCCTCGCGCCGGGTGCCCGACAGCACCACATGGGCGCCCTGGGCGTGCAGCTTGAGGGCGATGGCGCGGCCGATGCCGCCCGAGGCGCCCGTCACGAGCGCCGTCTTGCCGGAAAGTTCGAACATGGACTGCTCCTAGAAGGACTTGTCGATCAAAGGCTGCGGGCGAAGGCTTCGAGGTCTTCGGGCGTGTTCAGCGCCACGCCCTCGGCGTCGGGGGCGATGCGCTTGCCCATGCCGGTCAGCACCTTGCCCGCGCCGAGCTCGGCGAAACGGGTGACGCCGCCCTCCCCGGCCAGCCAGCCGATGCTCTCGCGCCAGCGGACGCGGCCGGTGACCTGCTCCACCAGCAGCTCGCGGATCTGCTCGGGGTCGAGGGTCGGGCGGGCGGTGACGTTGGCCACCAGCGGCGCGCGCGGCGCCAGGATCGCGGTGGCGGCGAGCGCCTCGCGCATCTCCTCGGCGGCCGGCGCCATCAGCGGGCTGTGGAACGGGGCCGAGACGTTGAGCGGGATCGCCCGGGCGCCCAGCGCCTTGGCCGTCTCGATGGCCCGGTCCATGGCCGCCTTGGCCCCGGAGATCACCACGTTGCCGGCGTTGTTGTCGTTGGCCACCACGCAGACGCCGAGGGCCGAGCCCGCCCGCGCGGCCTCCTCGGCCAGGGCCAGGTCGGCCTTGGGCCCGATCAGCGACGCCATGGCTCCCTCGCCCACCGGCACGGCCCGCTGCATGGCCTGGCCCCGCAGCTTCAGCAGACGGGCGGTGTCGGTCAGGGTCAGGGCGTCCGCCGCCGCCAGGGCCGAATATTCGCCGAGGCTGTGGCCGGCGACGAAGGCGGCCGCGGTGACGTCGACCCCGAACTCGGCCTTCAGCGCGCGCACCACCGCCAGGCTCACCGCCATCAGGGCCGGCTGGGCGTTCTCGGTCAGGGTCAGGTCGCCCTCGGGGCCCTCGCGCATCAGCACCGACAGCTTCTGGCCGAGGGCGTCGTCGACCTCCTCGAACACCAGACGGGCGCTGGAAAAGGCCTCGGCCAGCGCGGCGCCCATGCCGACAGCCTGGCTGCCCTGGCCGGGAAACAGGAAGGCAAGGCTCATCGGCGCTTTCCCCAGTCTTCAGAATCAGGCGCGGAGGGTTAGGGGATCGGGCCCCCAGGAGCAAGCCGGTGTGATGATTCAGGCATTCGCCTTCCGCCTGCGGCAAGGCTGGAGCGAATGCCTGAATTGAAAGCCACACCAGGTCATTCGATGACGCCTGCAGGAAAATATAGGTCCCTGAGCATTGGGCTTGCCGAGAACCGTTTGCGATATCAAGGTGACCAAAGCGACATGGCGCAGCGACGCCGTTCGTCCGCGCTCGCAGCCGGCGCCCCATCTGGAGGAATAGTGATGAAAGCCCGCGTTCTCGCCCTCGCGTCCGCCGCGGTGGCCCTCACCGCCCTGGCCGCCGTTCCGGCCCGCGCCGCCCTCGAGCAGGGCGCCCCCGCCCCGGAATTCACGACCAAGGCCTTCCTGGCCGGCAAGGCGTTCGACTTCAACCTCAACGACGCCCTGAAGAAGGGCCCGGTGGTGCTCTACTTCTTCCCCGCCGCCTACACCCCCGGCTGCCAGATCGAGGCGCACCTGTTCGCCGAGGCCGCCGACGAGTTCAAGGCGCAGCACGCCACCGTCATCGGCGTCACCGCCGGCAAGACCGACCAACTGGAGAAGTTCTCCACCGACACCCAGTACTGCTCGGGCAAGTTCGCCATGGCCGCCGACACCGACCTGAAGATCGCCACCAGCTACAAGTCGCTGATGGCCGAGCGCCCCCTGTCGGACCGCACCTCCTATGTGATCGGCAAGGACCACAAGATCGCCCTGGTCTACTCCAACCTGAACCCCAACGACCACGTCACCCAGACCATGGCGGCGGTGAAGAAGCTCAACGGCAAGAGCTGACACCGGGGCGCGCCGCGCCTCGCCCGCAACGTTCGGAAGCGTCGGGATCCCGGTCCCGACGCTTTTTGACAAGTCTGGCCCGTTGACTCCCAGGCCCGCAGACCAAATCTCTCCTTCAGAGGGCGCCTGGAGGAATGATCCGATGAAAGCCCGTTTCCTGATCGCGGCCGCCGCGACCGCCACATTGGCCCTGGCCGGGGCGGCTAAGGCCGCGACCGCCGACAAGACCGACGGCAAGGACGCGACCCGCAGCTGCTTCCTGACCCGGGACTGGGAAGGCTGGCGGGGCGCGGACGCCAACACGATCTATCTGCGAGTCCACGCCCACGACGTCTACAAGGTCGAGCTGTCGGCCGGCTCCAACATGGTCACCGACCCGACCAACCACCTGATCAACAACGTCCGCGGCTCCAGCTGGATCTGCGATCCGCTCGATCTGGACCTGAAGGTCTCGGACGGCCACATCGTCATGCCCCTGATCGTCAGGTCGATCACCAAGCTCACCCCCGAGCAGGTGGCGATGATCCCGAAGAAGGTCCTGCCGTGAAACCCGTCATCCTGATGGCCGCCGTCGCGGCGCTCGGTCTCGCCGGCGCCGCCCATGCCGCCGACACCGCCGCCGCCAAGCCGAAGAGCGCCTGCTTCTTCTCGCGCGACTGGAGCGGCTGGCGCTCGCCGAACCCGAACACGATCTACCTGCGGGTCCACGTGAAGGACATCTATCAGGTCGACCTGACGGGCGGCTCCTCACTGCTGGCCTGGCCGGATTCGCACCTGATCAACGAGGTCCGCGGGACCGACTCGGTGTGCGCGCCCATCGACCTGGACCTGAAGGTGGCCAACGACCACTTCGTCGAGCCGCTGTTCGTCAAGGCGATCACCAGGCTCACCCCCGAGCAGGTGGCGGCGATCCCGAAGAAGTTCCTGCCGTAGGCGTGGCCTGTTCCGGGAGCGATCGCCCCCTCGCGCCTTGTCCTCCACGCCGTTTTGACGTATACGCGCGCCTCCTTTGGAAGGCGGTCTTGCGCGGCCACCCTTCAAGTTTCCGGTCATGACGGCCGGAACGCCGCGCTCAGAGCCATCGTCCAGGCCGGATCTTCCGCCGGCCCGGGCGCCGCCTTCCGCAACGGAAGAAGGACATCATGGCGCTTTACGAGCACGTGGTCATCGCGCGGCAGGACATCTCGCCGCAACAGGCCGAAGCCCTCAACGACACCCTCAAGGCCCTCATCGAGCAAGGCGGCGGCTCCGTCGCCAAGATCGAGTACTGGGGCCTCCGCAACCTGACCTACCGGATCAAGAAGAACCGCAAGGGTCACTATTCCCTGCTCGCCATCAACGCCCCCGCCGACGCGGTGAAGGAGATGGAGCGCCAGCTGTCGATCAACGAAGACGTGCTGCGCTACCTGACCGTGCGC
>DATJHI010000010.1:0-2018 GCA_035493955.1 Caulobacteraceae bacterium
AGCGTCTTCGCCGGCACCGCAGGGTTGACCGCGACGTAGAGCGGGATGCTCATGATGCCGGCGATCGGCGCGATGTCGCGGATGAAATTGAAGCTGAGATTGTCGTAGTAGGTCGCGTTGATGGCGCCCGCGACGCCCAGCAGGAACAGCGTGTAGCCGTCGGGGGCTGCGTTGGCGACGTACTCGGTGGCGATGTTGGTGGCAGCGCCGGGCTTGTTGTCGACGATGAATTGCTGGCCGGTCCGCTCGCTCAGCCACTGCCCCATCAGGCGGGCGACGATGTCGTTGCCGCCCGCGGGGGCATAGCCGACGACCCACTTCACCGGCCGCGCGGGATAGGCCTGGGCGGAGGCGCCGCGCGACAGGGCCAGCAGCGCGGCGGTGCCTGTCGTCATGGTGAGAATGTTTCTGCGGGAAGAGTCCACAGATACCTCCCTGAGGTGCTGTACGCTGGGACGCTCCGCGATCGAGGCGCCCGATGTGGCCCCTCTGTCGTACTGTCGCCGATCGTGACAGCTTTGGGGCGGGCGGCCAAGGCTCGTGACAGAACGAACAAATCTAGAAAGCAATGGGCACGATACACCTTTGCTTTAATTTATCGCATACAACCGTAAAGTGTGCCGAGGGCACTTCTATATGTTCACTCCATTGTTTTGCTGCCGGGTCAAAAAGGTGAGCGCGTCGCTCCGTCTTCAGATCGGGCCGGCGGGTTCGCCATCTGCTCGCGCAGTCGATACGCCTTGCTCTTGGAGATGCCGAGCTCGGCCGCGATCTGGTTCGGGTTGAGGCCCTGGCGCAGCAGCGCCGCCACGCGGTCGACCTCGTGCTCCTCGGCCTTGGTCCAGGTCCACTGCGCCAACCCGTCGTAGCCGATGGCGAGGCGCGCCTCGATCGGGTCGATCGCGGCGCCATAGAGCTGCCGCGTCTTCTCGAAGTGCAACTCGAAGCGCGCGCCTTCGCTCGGCCGGTAGTCGGCCGGCCGGCGGATCGCCATCACCAGGTCGACCAGGTCCTCGCGGCGCGACGTGCCACGCTGCGCGCCCTGCTTGTTGGCGTGATGCACGATCAGGACGGCCGTCCTTGCCCGCCGCAGCGTGAGCAGGAAGCGCTCCAGCTTGCGCCACGGATCGTGGTCTTTGGTGCTGAAGCCGCACAGGCTCGCGAGGTTGTCGATCACCACAAGATCGGGGAGGCCGGTGCACAGGGCGAGCAGCTGGCGGTGGCCGCTCGTCGTACCGAGGTCCGGGATGGTGCTGTTCCGCTCGAGGTCGGCCACCAGGAATTCGAGATTGTCTGGCGCCGGGCCGAACAGCGCGAGGCGCTTCTGGATGTCGAGCGCCGCCATCTCGCCGTCGAGATAGACCACGCGACAACCGCCGCTGCCGCGCCAGCCGAGGAAGCTCCCGCCGGAAGCCGCCGCCCAGGCAATGCCCAGGGCGACGAAGGTCTTGCCGAGGCCGCGCGGGCCGTAGAGCAGGGCGAGCGTCTGCGTGCTGATCAGGGGATCAAGCAGCAGCTCGCGCGGCGGGAGGTCGATGGCCGCGAGCTCGTTGGCGCAGCGCAGGCGGGCGGGTTGGTGATCCATGAGCGGTAGTTAACTATATAAATTAACAATAGTCAACTGAACGATCAGCGATAATTATCCACGGGAAATGGCGGAAGACATAGTGGGGGAAGGTGGGAAGAATCGCTGGAAAGCCTTATGCCGTCGGCATCGGAGGCTTCCCACGGGCGTGGGAAAGTTTTGGGAAAGTCTGATCATGAGCGGGCCAGAGGCCCGCGCTCCGGCCAGAGCATGAGCGGCTCTGGAGAGCCGCGCTCCCAGCTAATGAAGGACGGCGCTCAGGAAGGTCTCCAGTTCCGGAGTCCGGGGCCTGGCCAGGGTGTCGGCGGCGGGGCCTTCCTCCCAGATCCGGCCCTCGTGCATGAACACCACGCGGTCGGCGACCTTGCGGGCGAAGCCGATCTCGTGGGTCACCAGCATCATGGTCATGCCCTCGGCGGCCATCTCCTCGAGC
>DATJHI010000011.1:0-2552 GCA_035493955.1 Caulobacteraceae bacterium
CCGCGGGCTCCCCGTTTCTGGCGCCGTTCATGCCGCAACCTTTCCTGCGATCGGAGCCGCCGCCGGCGCCTGGTTGATGAATCCGGGCTGCGGTTGAACCGGAGGAACGAGGGTCTGCGGCGCGCCAGTGACCGGGGCCGAGGATGCGACTGCCTTCGGCATCGCGAGGTTGGCTTGCTGTTGGCTCGACAGGCTGGCCGCCGCCTGGTTCGCCGCGGCCTGTGCATCGGCGAGGCGGCGAGTCAGGGCCACGGTGTGGTCAGACATGCCGCGCCTCTTCTAGGCGGCGAGCGTCGGTCAGTTTCGCTTCTAGTGCTCTCCGCCGATCGCTCAGGGTGGCGACTACTTCTCGCTTAATGGTGAGGATCTCCAGCGCATCTGGCGGGATGAGGTGGCGATCGTGGCGGCTGAAGGCATGGCGCGTGGCGACCAGCGCCTGATAGGCGATGTCTTCCTCGGCCTGCACCTTGTCAACGCCGCTCGAAAAATCCTCAAAAGTGCCGGAGTAAAATTCCCCATTTCTGCCGGTCATGTCCCTGGGTGTGGATAGCCGTTTTTAGGCGGTCTACCGCGTGGTCGCGCCGCTGGTGCTGGGGTGGGTGGTGCGATGAGCGCCTTGGATCGGACATGCTCTGGCATGAGCTCGGCGTGCTGGCGCAGGCGGTAGCTCGAACCTTCGATCTGCACCACGATGGCGTGGTGAAGCAGCCTGTCCAATAGCGCCGTGGCGACGACCGGGTCGCCGAACACGTCGCCCCATTCGGCGAAGCCACGATTGGAGGTGAGGATCATGGCGCCGCGCTCGTAGCGAGCGTTGACCAGCTGGAAGAACAGATTGCCGCCTCCCGACACGACCGGGAGGTAACCAATCTCATCGACGATCAGCAGGGAGGCCCTGCGGAAGAACAGCAGACGCTCCTGCAGCCGTCCCTCCCGCTCGGCACGGGCGAGTTGTGCCAGCAGATCGGCCAGGGTGCAGAAGTAGACGCTGCGGCCTGCTTTTACCGCCTCGACACCGAGCGCCGTGGCAAGATGGCTTTTGCCGGTCCCGGGCGGGCCCAGGAAGTGGACGACCTCGTTGCGTCCGACAAAGCCAAGCTGGGCAAGGGTGAGGATACGGTCCCGATCGAGCGAGGGCTGGAAGGAGAAGTCGAAGCCCGCCAGCGTCTTGATAGTGGCCAGGCGGCCCATGCGCAGCGCCGTCTTGATGCGGCTGTTCTCGCGCAGAGTGAGTTCCTCGGAGAGCAGGATGTCGATGGCTTCCAGGGCACTGATCTCGGCATGCTCGAGGCGGCGTACGACCTGGTCGAGCGCCTCGAGCGCCCGCGGCATTTTCAGGCCCACCAGATCGGAGCGGATGCGGTCGAGCGTCGCCGGCATCAGGTCCATGGGCGCGCTCACGAGCGGCTCTCCTGGGCCAGGCGGCGGCCGACGGCGTCGTAGAATTCGAGCGGACGCTTGGCGACCAGGTCACCGCTGCGCCCGAGAAGCATGGTCCCGTCAGGCATTCGCCGATACGGTCCGGCAGCCGCCTTGCGGTGACCAGGGGCAACGCGGCGCTGATGGCGACCTTCCAGCACGGGATGGGCTGCGATCAGCACGCCGCCATCAAAGATGCGGATCTCCTCGGCCAGCGTGTGCACCTCGACCGCCCTGCGGCGGGTGGTGTCCGGAACGCTGTAGAAGTTGCCGCCCACGCTGACCATGCCTTCGCGCGAGATGCGGCGCTCGAGACGGAGCACGGAACGGAACGGCGCCAAGGGTAGCGGCTTCAGCAGCGGCCGCTCCTCGGCGAAGGCTTCGTTGACGATCCGCCGCGTGGTGGCATGCATCCGCGGATTGGCGACCCCGTCCAGCCAGCGGCGCAGTTGCTCATTCAAGTCGGCGAGGTTGCGGAAGCAGCGGGCGAGGAAGAAGTCCTCGCGGATGTAGCGGAATGGTCGCTCGACTTTTCCCTTGGTCTTGGCCCGGTACGGCTGGCACGCCCGGGGATGGAAGCCGTAATGGCGGGCCAGATCGATGAGCGCTCTGTTGTAGACGATCCCACCCTGATCGCCTTCGCCAGTCACCACGGTCTTCATGCGATCGTAGAGCAGCTCGCGCGGTGCGCCGCCCAGAGCCTCGAAGGCAGCAACGTGGCAGCGCAGGACCGTCGCGAGATCCTGGTGCATCACGAAGCGGCCCCAGATCAGCCGGCTGTAACCCAGCACCATGGAGAACAGCCAGACGATGCGCGGGGTGGTCGGCTCGTCAGTAAACACGACCTGGAACTGGGCGAAGTCGACCTGTCCCTGCTCGCCAGGTGCGGTCTCGAAGCGCACCTCGAAGCGCGGATCGGCCGCCGGCCTGACATCGCGCAGGAAGTCGGTCACCATGGTGTAGCCGCCGGAGTATCCCAGCTCCCTCAACTCGCGCAGCAGCCGGGTCCCGGTCAGGCCGGGATAGGCCTTCACACGCCCACGCAGATAATTGGTGAACGGGTCCAACAGCGTCGGCCGCGGCGGGCGCGGGCCATATGTCGGCGGCTCCAGGCCCCGGTCGATGGCACGGCG
>DATJHI010000012.1:0-4412 GCA_035493955.1 Caulobacteraceae bacterium
AGCACGGCATCGACCGCGACCAGAGCGTTCAGCGTCACCAGGCCGAGCGACGGCGGACAGTCGACCAGGACGGTGTCCCAGCGCTCGCGCGCATTGTTGCCTTCGGCGGAAAGCGCATCCTCCAGCCGGTGCTCGCGCCGCTCGACGTCGATCAGCTCGATCTCGGCGCCGGCGAGCTGGACATTGGCCGGCATGACCGACAGGCCCGGGATCTGGGTCTCGCGGACCGCCTGGTCGAGCGTCGCCAGTCCCAGGAGGAACTCGTACGAACCGGGCGTCCGATCGTTACGGCCGACGCCCAGACCCGTCGAGGCATTGCCTTGGGGATCAAGGTCTATCAGCAAAACCTTCTCACCGACGGCCGCCAGGGCGGTCGCGAGATTGATCGCGGTCGTGGTCTTCCCGACGCCGCCCTTCTGGTTAGCGATCGCGAAGACCCTTGGCGCTGTACTGGCTGATCCGGAGGAGGACGGAATCACGGTCGGTCACGCTGGAGAACGGCTGGGCTTCAAAGTCCCAGTCCTTTTTGGCTTCATTGACCTCAGCCTGCCAGCCTTTCCCCTTGTGGAAAAGGCAAATAGCGGTGTCACCTTTGTGGGGCGCGGCCCAGGCCAGCAGCTGGCCCAGGGATGCCAGCGCCCGCGCCGTCACGACGTCCGCCTTGGTGGGGGGCGCGGTCTCGATCCGGGAGATCACCACTTTCGGCTGCTTTTTCAAGGACATCCGCCGCCCGGCCTCCGCCAGGAAGGCGCCCTTGCGGACATCCGATTCGATCAGGGTCACCTCGAGCTCCGGCCGCAGCGCCGCCAGGACCAGACCGGGAAAACCACCGCCGCTGCCGAGATCGGCCAGGGTCTGGACGCCCTTCGGGATCAGGGGGATCAGCTGGGCCGAATCGAGGACATGTCGGACCCAAATGTCCTCCAAGGTGGCTTTGCCGATCAGGTTGATGGCCTTCTGCCAACGGCTCAAGGTATGGACCAGCGCCTCGAGCTGGTCCCGTGTTTCACGTGAAACACCGACCCGCAGCTCCTGCATTTCCTCCAGGAACATCTCCCGGCCCGCATGAATATGGCTCATGCCTCGGGTCTTACCCCATCCGGAGGGCCGACGCGAAGCGAGGGTGTTTCACGTGAAACAGGGCCCCCGAAATCCTCATCCTGAGGAGCCGCGCGGAGCGCGGCGTCTCGAAGGATGGGAACGCGCGGAGTGCCCGCTAACTCCCTTCGATACGCGACCCTGAGGGTCGCTCGTCAGGGTGGTGAGGACTTGGGCTCTAGGCCGCCCGGCGGCGGACGTAGCGCAGGAGGGCCACCAGCGCGGCCGGGGTCACTCCGGAAATCCGGGCCGCCTGGCCAAGGGTGGCCGGCTTGTGGGCTGACAGCTTCTGGCGGATTTCGTTGCTCAGGGCGCCGACTGCCGCGTAGTCGAGGTCGGCCGGCAGCTCCAGAGCTTCGTCGCGGCGGTAGGCGGCGATGTCCTGCCGTTGGCGGACCAGGTAGCCTTCGTAGCGGGCGTCGATCACCAGCTGCTCGGCGATCTCCGGCGGGATGGCGCCGACCTCCGGCCAAAGGATCCGGATCCGACCCCAGCCGATATCCGGGTAAGCCAACAGGTCCTTGGCCGACCGGATCACGCCGTCCTGGTTGATGGCCACACCCTGCTTGGCCAAGGCCGACGGGCTGGCCTTCAGATTCTCGAGCTTGGCTTGGCCTTCGGCGAGCGCGTGCTGTTTCACGTGAAACACCGCGGCGCGCTCCGAACTGACGCAGCCGATCGCCAACCCCTTCGGGGTCAGCCGCTGGTCCGCGTTGTCCGCCCGCAGCCACAGCCGGTACTCGGCGCGGGAGGTGAACATGCGATAGGGCTCGGTCACCCCCAAGGTCACGAGATCGTCGATCAGAACGCCGAGATAGCCGTCGGCCCGATCCACGTGAAACGCCGGCGAGCCCGCTGCCGCCAAGGCGGCGTTCAGGCCGGCAATCAGCCCCTGGGCTGCCGCTTCCTCGTAACCGGTCGTGCCATTGATCTGGCCGGCCATGTAGAGGCCGGGCATCCGCCGCGTCTCCAGGGTCGGGTGGAGCTCGCGCGGGTCGATATGATCGTACTCGATGGCATAGCCCGGCCGCAGCATGACGGCCCGCTCCAGGCCCGGGATGGTCTGCAGGAGGGCGAGCTGCACCTCCTTTGGCAGGGACGTCGAGATGCCGTTGGGATAGACGGTCGGATCGTCCAGGCCTTCGGGCTCGAGGAAGATCTGGTGCCGCTCGCGTTGTGCGAAGCGGACCACCTTGTCCTCGATCGAGGGGCAGTAGCGCGGACCGACGCTCTCGATCTGGCCGGAGTACATCGGGGCGCGGTCGAGGTTGGCGCGGATGATCGCGTGGGTCGCTGCAGTCGTCTCGGTGATGTGGCAGGCGATCTGCGGTCCCTCGATCGCGCGGGTTAGATAGGAGAAGGGCTGGGGCGGTTGGTCGCCGTCCTGCTGCTCGAGCGCGCCGTAGTCGATCGTGCGGCCATCGAGCCGCGCCGGCGTGCCGGTCTTGAGACGGCCCAGCCGGAAGCCGGCAGCTTGCAGCCTCTGCGCGAGTGCCGTCGAGGGCGGCTCGACCGCGTCGGCGGCAAGGTCGGCGGGGAGTCCGTCGCGCTGGCCCCGTGCGCGGCCGGCCGGCATGGTGGTTTCGCCTATATGGATCAGGCCTCGAAGGAACGTGCCGGTGGTTAGCACGACGCGACCGGCACCGATCTCTTCGCCTGATTCGGTGACGACACCGACACACGCATTACGTGCATCGACGAGAAGATCGGCAACGGGCTCGGCGCGGATCTCGAGGTTCACCTGCTCGGCCAGCAGCGCCTGCATGGCCTGGCGGTAGAGCTTGCGGTCGGCTTGGGCGCGCGGTCCGCGCACGGCAGGGCCCTTACTTTGATTCAACATTCGGAACTGGATGCCGGCGCGGTCGATGGCCCTACCCATGACGCCGTCCATTGCATCGATTTCCCGCACAAGGTGTCCCTTGCCCAGACCACCGATGGCCGGGTTGCAGGACATCTCGCCGATCGTGTCGAGCCGATGGGTAAGCAGGAGCGTGCGTGCGCCCAGCCGCGCCGCGGCCGCCGCCGCCTCGCAGCCGGCATGGCCGCCGCCCACCACGATCACGTCATACGGGAAACCCGACATGCGCGGCTAAGTCGTGGATTGCAGGGGCGAGGTCAAGTCCCCGCGGCCGGCCGGCCGGCTAAGCCAAGTGGCTCGTATCGTTGAGGCGCAGGACTTGGATTCTGTCCGGCTCGACCACGACCTCGTTCAGGGTGCAGGGGTCCTGGACGAGCTTCCAGTAGGCGGCGAGCGGCTGATCGAGCAGCTGCAGCAGCAGGGCCCGGTTGACGCTGTCGTGGGCGACCATGACGACCGTGTCCGTTCGATGCCGCGCCAGCACCGTCCGCAGCGCGTCCGAGGTGCGGGCGACAACGTCCTGTAGCGATTCGCCCTTGGGGAAGCGCATCAGGTGAGGGGCGGTGTGCCACAGCCTGAAGGCCTCGGGATCCGTCACCCTGATCTCGTCATGGGTGCGCATCTGCCAGGCGCCGTAGTCGAGGTCCATCAGCCCGTCCATGACGGAGGAGGGCGCGCCGGTCGCCGCGGCGATCTTCGCGCCGGTGACGATGCAGCGCTGCAACCCACTAGTGTAGATCGCGGTGGGTTTCCACTGCCGGGCGATGCGCCGGGCAATGGCGTCCGCCTGGGCGAGGCCGGTCGGTGTCAGCTCCAGTTCGGCGCGGCCGCGGAAGCGGGCGGGCTTGATGCCTTCGACATGACCGTGGCGGGTGAGGAGGAGGCGCGTCACGCCTCCATCCTATCAGGCCGCGCGCTTGCGGGCAGTCTTCGCGCGCTTAGCGCGTGGACGGCGGCCGCCGGCGCCCTTCAGGCTGTTGCGCAACGCGTCCATCAGGTCGATGACATTGTCGCCCTTCTCCTTGGGCTCCTCGGCCTCGATCGGCTTGCCCTTCTTCTTGCGCTCGATCAGCTCGCGCAGCGCGTCCTCGTAGCGATCCTGGAAGTGGCTGGGATCGAACTTGCCTTCCTGCTGGGCGATGATCTTCTCGGCGATGTCGAGCATGCCCTTGTCGGGCTTGGGCAGGCTCTTGTTCAGCAGCCCGGCGCTGCTGCGGATCTCGTCATGCGTGCGCAACGTCGTCAGCAGGATTCCGCCGTCGCGCGGTTCGAGCGCACACGGCCTCTCGCGCTGATGCAGCACGAGGCTGCCCAACGCCACCTTGTCCTGCTTCTTCATCGCCGCCTGGATCACCGAGAAGGCGTCGAGGCCGGTCCTGCCTTGCGGCGCGAGGTAGTAGGGCTCATCCCAGTAGATGCGGTCGATCGCGGCGGCGTCGACGAATTCCTTGATGTC
>DATJHI010000013.1:0-252539 GCA_035493955.1 Caulobacteraceae bacterium
GATCGTGTTGCTCACCGCCCAGTTCGATCCGGTGACGTTGGTCGCGGTGACGACGCAGGTGATCAGTTCGCCCATGTCGTCGGCGACGCGCGTATAGGTCGATCCGGTCGCCCCGGCGATGTCGGCGCCCGTCCGCTTCCATTGGTAGGAGAAGCTCGTCGGGGCATAAGCCCAGGTCCCGGTCGTGACGCTGTGAACGCCTCCGACGTCCTCTGAACCCGACACAACCGGCTTGACTGTGCAGAGGGGCTCGCCGTTTCCCTCTGCCCAACCTCGCGCCACCAGCGCCGACACGATCTCCCGAGCCCAGATGGCCCAGCCGGCCGTATTCGGATGGATC
Source organism: Caulobacteraceae bacterium (assembly GCA_035493955.1). Classification (GTDB taxonomy): domain Bacteria; phylum Pseudomonadota; class Alphaproteobacteria; order Caulobacterales; family Caulobacteraceae; genus NCED01. The sequence continues at coordinate 341 of DATJHI010000013.1, forward strand.
GCGTCGACCCGCAGCGACCGGGGAATGACCCGGTTGGCCACGTCCATGAGATCTTCGGCCGAGCCGTCGTTGGCGGCGTAGAGCGCGTCCCAGGTCTCCACGAAACGGGCCGCGCCGACATGGGCGGCGATGTCCGCCACCTCCTGTTCCCAGCCCGCGCGATCCGGGTGATCCCAGGTGACGAAGTCCTGCAGGCCCGGCTTGACGTAGAGATACCGCCTGCCCGTCACGTGCGCCGCGATGCCGTCGATGGCGGCGGCGGCCGGCGCGGTGTCCAACTCCAGCGCCCCGTCCAGGATGACGATGGCGTTGTCGTAATAGTCGGGCGTGGCGTCGAAGCGCAGCTTCTGCGCATCCAGGTGCGAGCCGCCGACGCCATCGACGGTGACGGTGTACCCATCCGGGATCAGGGCGTCCACGGCCGCCCGCATCGCCTCACTGGCGAAGCTGTCGCCCAGCAGATGGGCGGCGATGGGTGCAGGCGGCTCCGCCCCTCCCCCGCTCCGCACAGCCGAGAGGGCAAAGGAGAGGGCGCACATTTAGGCGACGAACCCGACGATGCCGCTGGCGGTGGTGCCCGTGGTCTTCACCTTGGTGATCGCCATGGGAATGATCACGCCGGCCGGGACCGAAGGAAAGGTCACGGCGCCGCCATCTCCGCCTACCACGGCGAGGTCCCCCGCGGCGCCCACATAGACGCCTACCAGGCCAAGTTGGGTGGTGTCCGATGGCGTGACCGCGATTGCGCCGGTCGGGATCAGGTCGTTGCGGTGCATAGTGGCTCCATGGAAAGGCCGCGCGGAAGCGGCTGGCGGTCAGGCGGTCGCGGCTTGCGTCCGCCGGGCGTGGATAGCCGCCGGTCCGGGACCGACGAAGACTGCGTTTCAGACGATGCCGTAGTCGGGAATGACCATCTCTTCGTTCGTCGGCGCCGTCGCAGCATGGCGCAGCATCATCAGGCCGTAGCGCGAGGCCGACAGCCGGTCGTCGCGGACCTTGACGATCAATCCGTCCTTGCGGTGGTAGAGGCGGAACTCCGACAGCCAGCCGCCGCAGCTTTCGAACACCTTCCAGCGCCCGGTCTTCATCCGGTCGAGCATAGCCAGGACCCCGGCCTCCACCCCCGACCCGCCGTCCTCGAAGGTCGCCCGTTCGGCGCACATGGATAGGCCTTGCGCCACATATTGCGCCTTCAGCGCCAAGCCCGAGCCCTTGTCATGCTGCAGGCCGTCATGCGGCCAGGCGCTGGGAATCCAGTCGCCCCAGGCCCTGACCGCCGCGGCGTGCACCACCGGCGTCTCCTCGCGGACGGCGAAGTCCTTGCAGACATAGACCACGTCGGCATCCCGGTCCCAGGCCAGGTTCACCGCCGCGAACGGATGGTCCCAGCCAAAGTCGAGGCCGTTGATCTGCGGCCAATGCTTGGGGACCGTGAACGGCGCGCAGGCGATCCGTTCCTCGGCCACCGGGAACACCCGCCCCGAGCCCATGGTGGGCAGGCCCCGCACCCGCGCCTCGCGCTCATGCTCCGGATAGGCCGCCGAGATCGCGGCCCGCTCCTGCGGCGTGTAATGGTCGGCGTCGTCCAGCGACATCTGCACCACGGCGCGAACGGACATGGCTGGCCCTCGATCTGGAAGGTGGAAGTCGCTCCCTCGCCCAGGTATTTGGCTCTGGTCGCCGGGCGCCCCGTCTATCGGCTAACGCCGCCCAGGCAGATCTCGGAAGACATGTGGTCAAATGGCGTGGATTGGACGCCAGGGTGAAGGTCGTAGGCTACGGCCACGGTATAACAGCCGGGCCTTCCGCCCAGCGGCTCGTAACTCACCTTCTCGATCGCCTTTCGTACGATTCCTCGGCCTACTGTTTGCCCCACCGCATTGCGGCCGAGGGGCTGGGAAACCACAGATCGTATGGATCGTATTCAGCCATCGCCGTCGAGCAGGAACAGGCTCACCACCTCGCTCATCCCGAGCAGGGGGGTAAAGGTCAGGTAGGCCATGCCGCGGGTCGCATTGGTCCGGGTCAGGCCCTCGATGTAGACGTCCAGCGGCGGCTCCTCGTCGAACCAGACGAAGTCCAGCGTCTCGCCCTGCCACTTCTCCCGGCCCTGGTCGTAGCTCTTGAACCCCAGGGTCGAGGTCCCGCCGGACACATGGCGCACGGTCAGGCCGTCCAGCGCCCCCGGCGTTGACGCCTTCGCCGACCAGGTCAGCAGCCGGTCGCCGGGGATCATGCCGGCGCCCCACTGGCCCTTGTCCCTCGGCTCGCCGACCAGCAGGCGCTGCACCCCGTCCCGTGTCACCTCGCCGGTCTTGCTGCCGGCCCAGGCCCGCACCGGCCGCTCGAACCGGCGTCCCGTCCACCAGTCGGGATAAAGCCCGGTCAGGTGGATCGCCGCTTCGGCCGCCCCGCAATAGGTCTTGCCGAGCTGGTTGCCGGCCATCAGCAGCCGCTCGCGCGCCGCCGCGCCGGCCGCATGGAACTCGATCTGCTTCGTATACGGACTATAGCTCGCCAGCCGGCGCCTCGCCCTTCGCCGGGCCTTGGTTTCCAGCGCCTGCACGAGCGCCGATCGCAAGGCCGAGGGCGGCGGCGAGCGAAGCGATCCGGCGGTCGAGGGCGGCGTCGTCGAGGTCATCCGGCGCGCTCGCTTTGGTTTCCGTCTCCTTAGGCAGCATGGCCGTGACCAGCTTGACGTAGAGGTCAGGCTTATCCACCCGCACCACCTCCAGCGCCGCCGCCCCGTGCCGCCGCCAGCTCTCCCACAGGTCCTTGGCGAAGGCTTCGCCCAGCGCCTCGCGGGCGCCGGCCTTTGGACGTCGGACGGTCATGCCGTTCCCCGATTGAATCGCGCCCGCCGGCTCCTCGCGCACAGCTCGCGGAGGGGAGGGACGAGTGTGCCATGGCGGGCGCGAAGGCGAACCGCCGTCGGACGCGCGGGTCCGCGGCGGAAACAAAAACGCCCCGGCGGATCGCTCGGGGCAGAACTCTTCAGGCTGAACAGATGGTCCGGGTGTTCGCGCGGGGAAGCAAACCTTAATCGGCGCCGGACCCCGTCGGTCTGTCCACGCGAAGGCTCTTGAAGACCTGCCACGCCGCCGCTTGCCAGCGGCGTTCGTTTCGATCGCCCGCCCAATGCTCCTCCCAGACCTCATAGAGACGCCCACGCACGACGCAGGTCAAATACGTCTCTATCGCCAGACCTCTCGGGTTGCCATAAGCCGGAATCCCGAACGGTGGAGCCGGACCGATCTTGTTTTGGAACACAAACGCCTGCGCTTCATCACAGGCGGGCGCTTCAACCTTGGAAAGATATTTCAGCGAATGAAGGTCACCGAATTCTCTGTTTTTGTTGCTGGTGAGCCTTTGAAGCCTTTCTGCATCGCCGGTTGTGGCGACGATAGCGGCTTGACCGTCACCGATAATGACGCCTTTGGCGCGATGACTTTTCAGCGCCAGTATTTCGAGTTGCTTCCCGTCGTCGATCCGGCGCCACGTCGCCGGATAAGACACGGTGAATCCTTGTGGGCTTTTGAATAACTTGCTCGCCGGGACGGCGCGGCTGGACGTCGGCACACCTACCAGGAACGCCAGGACCAAGGCGTGCGCGAAAAATTTTTTGGGGATCATTTCCATGGAGACGGTAAGGGCGGCCACCTGGGTTTGTTTGGATCGGCGCCTTGTTCACGCATAAATGTGTTTACGTTATTCAGTCCCGTCGCACACGATTCGGGATATTTCCCAAAGTCACAATATTTCCGGTAAATCTGATCCACCGTATTCCTATTTTCATACAGATCGCCATTGAAATTTTCGGCCGTTTTACGCGCAGCCTCGCTCCAACTTGCTTGGGCAGAATGCGATCTGTCCTTGGTATTTGCACCTATATTGAAGGCGTTGTTAGCGCCCCCAGGTGACGTTTTTTCCAAATCCTGTTTCGGCACCTGAAATGGCGATCAAGAACCTCGGATCCAAATGTTCTGCGACACCAAGATTATACAGCATTTGGCCCTGGCGCGCCATCGGCGAACCTTTCGATTTTAAATATTCATCGATACCTTGGGGCGACGCGGCAAACACGGAACCCTGGGTTGGCGCAGCCGATGGGAAGGTTGGAGTAGGCCGCGGTAACGTCGGGGCAGCAGTGGACGTAAAAGGGTTCTGTTGCGAGGAGACGTCAGAAGGCAAAAGGCCCAAACTATCCAAATAGGCTGCCTGCGGATTTTTCCGCCATGAACTCATCATCGAACCCGACAAGGCTGGTTCCGAATATTCAGTTTGATTAATGGCGCTTCCAACCTTCTTTGCAAGCCCTCCCCAACTATCACGATTGTCATAGGCAGTCATCGCGAGTTGAACGGCGGCGGACGAAGTACCGTCGGGAAACGTTTGGATGCTACCATCCTGAGCTTGCATGCGAAGGGCCATCCGGCATCTCCATTGAAGTGCAAAAGTTGTTTGTTGGGGAACATGCAGACGCATGTCTGAAACGTGCCCAGGGCAGGCGCGAAGGCGCGGCGCGGCGGACCGCGCAAACAAAAGCCCCCGGGCGAACCGGGGGCGCAACTCTTCAGGCTGGACTAAACAGCCGGATGTTCGCGCGGGGGAGCAACCGCCGTTGCAGCGGGCGCTCAATCAACGACGCGAAGACTGCGCATCATCGCGAGCGCCGTCGCGCGGTACGCCGACTGGTTCTTGTCGGCGGCCGGGGCTTCCAAGTGCAGGCCATACATCTTCCCGCTGATCGCGCAGGCATAGTTCGTCGCCCGCATGACGAGGCCGATAACCTGCTGGCTGACCACGAACTCTTCGATGTCGCCGCAACCGCGGGCGGGAGCCCGCCCGTGCAGGGTCCTGCGCGACACCACGGGATCGGTCTTGGCCCAACGCTGGACCTCATCCTCGATGCTCCGAGCCTCCGTAAGCTCGTGGACGGCGACAATCGCCTGCGCCGTCCCGCCGGGACCGGTGTTCGAGGTCCGCGGGACCAGGGTGAGCCAGCCAGGGCCGGCGTCGATCCGTCGCCAATCGGCAGGATAGGATAGGGCGAATCCCAATCCTCTGTAGATCGTCACTGCATCCGCGGTCGCAATAGTCGCGATAGCTGAACTTGCCGTCAGAGAGAGGAGCAACGACAACACCCGGCACACGACCCTGCGCCTACTTTTGTTGAAGCCGTAGATTTGCAGGATCAGCCCCCTGTTCAATCATGAATGTATTCAAATTTCTCAGCCCATTGACGCAATCTGGACCCGAACAGTACTTCTTGTAGAGCGTCGCCGTGTCATCTAGTGAGAAATTTTTTGGCACACCTTTGGCTACGGATTGTATCCCAGACTCCCAACTATCAAAAGGCGAGTTCGCCCGTTGCTTCGTATTCCATCCCCAGTTGAAGGCGTTATTCCTACCCCAACTGAGATTATTTCCAAACCCCGTTTCGGCACCCGCCAATCCGACAAGCAATCTTGGATCAACGTTGTTCTGAAGGCCAGCATCATAGAACGCTTGGCCCTGACCAACCATCGGTGAATTTTTTGATTTCAGGTAATCGTCGATGGTCTGGGGTGAAACTGGTGAACCTTGAATGCTCGGAGCGGCCGGGGCTGATGCGAGCGGAAATACGGTGCTGATTTGCGAGCGCAGATCAGGACTCAAAAAGCCCAGACTGTCCAAGTAGGCTGCAGGCGCATTCTGCGACCAGAGGCCTTTAAGTGGTGCCGGGGGCGCCGGCCCCTGCTCAGCGGTTTGGTTAATTGCACTTCCAACCTTCTTAGCGAGCCCACCCCAACTTTCACGATTGTCGTATGCCGTCATCGCAAGTTGTACGGCGTCGAGCGAAGTACCATCGGGGAACGTCTGTACGCTTCCGTCCTGAGCTTGTATGCGGATAGCCACCCTGGATCTCCATTTGATACTTGAATCGCTCGTAGGGGCCGTGCTGACGTACGCCAGAATGCGCCAAAGGCGACCGCGAAGGCGCGGCGCGGCGGACCGCGCAAACAAAAGCCCCCAGGCGAACCGGGGGCGCAACTCTTCAGGCTGGACTAAAGGTCAGGATGTTCGCGCGGAACGCCAAGCGTTAAATCGGCAAGGCGGCCCAGATGATGCGCCCGGAGGGCGCCGAGCGGCTGACCGGCTTCGTGGTCGGCGGGATCAGCCCCTTCGGCCAGAAGCGCCGCGTCCCCGCCCTGGTCGAGCAAACCGCCCTCGCCTACCCCCTGGTCTACATCAACGCCGCCCAGCGCGGCCTGCAGGTGCGGATGGCTCCTGGCGATGCGGCCCGGACTTTGGGCGCGATCACGGCCCGCATCGCGATCTGATCTCAGAACGAGCCGAACAGCCAAGCCAGCAATCCGCCCTTCTTGGCCGGCTCCTTACGCCGGCGCCCCGCCTCGACGAGAGCCGCGAACTGCAGGGGCCATTTGAACTCCTCTTCGATATTGAAGCCGCACATGGCCTCGGCGATCAGAGACGGCGCTTCGAAGACATGGTCCACGGGCTCGTTGTCCCGGTCCGCGGCCGTCTGGCGCTCCAACAGATCGTCGCAGATCTTTCTGGCGAATGCGGGCAGGTCGCCTTCGACCGCCAGGAGCGGGGTTTTCTCCGGATCGTGAAAGACGGACCAGGTTCGACGCCCATTCTCGAAATGCAGAATTTCGCTGCACATGACCACCGACGACGCTGACAGGGCCAGCGTCTCGCCGCAGGCCACGACCGGATCCAGATCGGGCCCCGTGAAATACGCGGAGTCGTTGGACATGATCAGCAGCCAACTGGACGGCAAGTCCGTCATCGAAAGATATTGATACCCGCTCCAGGGCTCGGCCTGCACCGCTCCGCACTGTTCCAAGCCAAGAGCCTCCAGGACCTTGGCCCTGTCTCCGCCCCGCACCGCGACAAACGACACGCTTCCCATGGCCCCTTCCCCCGCAACGGCGTCCTGGCACGGAAAATCGAGGGGAAGGCCGGCGCGGTCAAGAACAAAATCAGAACAACCCTTCGGTGGGCTGGGGGTCGTCCTGATGGATTTAAGGCTTAGGATGTTCGCGCGCGATTGCAAATGCGCCCTCGCACGCATGCGCTAAACTCGTCGCTCCAACCGTCAATCAGGAGCGTCCCATGCCGACCAGAACCGCCGACGCCGAATGGACCGGCGCCATCACCGAGGGCTCCGGCCGCATGCGCCTGGGCTCGGGCACCTTCGACGGACCCTACAGCTTCAAGTCGCGCATGCAGGACGGGGCGGGGACCAATCCGGAGGAGCTGCTGGGCGCCGCCCACGCCGGCTGTTTCTCCATGGCCCTGTCGGCCCAGTTGACCGGCGCCGGCCTGAAGCCCGAGCGCATCCACACCACCGCCACGGTCAATTTCACCAAGGCCGAGGCGGGCTGGACCATCGACCGCATCGATCTGGCCACGGAGGCCAAAGTCCCGGGCCTCAGCGACGCCGACTTCCAGGCCAAGGCCGCCGACGCCAAGAAGAACTGCCCGGTGTCCCGGGCCCTGGCCGGGGTGGACATCCGACTGACCGCCACCCTGCTCTGACGCCGAAAAAAAGGGCGGCGGCCCGCACTGGACCGCCGCCCGACGCCTTCATGGACGCGGCTGTACTAATGCGCCGCGCTCATGTCGGCGACCCGCTTGGGCCGGGGCGCCATCCACACCGCCAGGGCCGCGATGGCGAACAGGCTGGCCACCGACAGGAAGGTGGAGTTGGTCGACAGCATCACCGCCTGATTCTGCACCAGCCCGTCCAAAGTCCCGATGCCGAACTCGCTGGGCAGGGCCGAGGGGTTCAGCTGGGTGACCAGCTCTGCGCGGCTGCTGGTCGCCCCGTTCTCCCAGGCGGTGGTGGTGATCGAGATCGCCACCGCCCCGCTCAATGTGCGGGCGAAGTTCATCAGCCCGGCCGCCCCGGCGGTCTCCTCCGGATCGACGCTGGACAGGGCCATGCCCATCAGCGGCACGAAGAAGAACGGCATGCCGACGCCCATGAACAGGATCGGCAGGGCGACCTGGCCGAAGTCCATGCCGGTGGTCGATTGGCCGCGGACGAAGAACATCGCCCCCATCCACATCACGCCCATGAACACCAGTTTGCGCGGGTCGACCTTCGCGGCGAGCTGGGCGGCGAGGGGCGCGGCGAACACCGCCAGCACGCCCATCATCGCCGTGGCGTAGCCCGACCAGGTGGCGGTGTAGCCCATGTAGTTCTGCAGCCACAGCGGGGTCAGCACCAGGCCGCCGTACATGCCGGCGATGGCGATGCACAGGGTCACGATGCTGACCGCATAGCCCCGGTGGCGGAACACCTTCAGCGGCACGATGGGGTTCTCCGCCGTCAGTTCCCAGATCAGGAAGGCGACGAAGCCGATCAGGGCGGTCAGGCCCAGGATCACGATGGTCGAGGAATTGAACCAGTCTAGGTCCTTGCCCTCGTCGACCATCAATTGCAGGGCGCCCACCCAGACCACCAGCAGGGCCAGGCCCACGCTGTCGATCTTGCTCTTGATCACCCCGCTCTCCTGGCTTCTCAGCACCCGCCAGCCCAGGAACGAGAAGCCCATCGCGATGGGCACGTTGATGTAGAAGATCGAGGGCCAGCCGACGTTGTCGCACAGGACCCCGCCCAGGACCGGCCCGGCGATGGGCGCGACCAGAGTGGTCATGCTCCACAGGCCCAGCGCCATCGGCTGCTGCTTGGGCGGGAAGATCTTCAGCATCAGGGTCTGGGATAGGGGCATCATCGGCCCGCCGAACAGCCCCTGGAACACCCGGAACATGCACAGCAGGCCCAGCGACGGGGCCAGGCCGCACAGGGCCGAGAACACCCCGAACCCGATCATGGCGAAGATGAAGGTCCGGACCATGCCGAACCGCCCCGCCAGCCAGCCCGTCAGGGGCACGCTGACCGCCTCGGCCACCGCGTAGGAGGTGATGACATAGGTGCCCTGGGCCGGCGACACCGCCAGCCCGCCAGCGATGTGGGGCACGGCCACGTTGGCGATGGTGGTGTCCAGCACCACCAGGAAGTTGGCCAGGGCCAGCACCAGCCCGCCCAGCGCCAGCGGCCAGCCGGTCAGCGGGCGCGGTTCGACAATATCCGTCATCGGATTCGACATCTCAGGCGCCTCTCGGCCGGGCGGTTCAGCCGCCGGTGTGGATCTTGGCCTTCATCGACAGCCCCAGCCGCAACGGGTGGGCCTGCAGGTCGGAGGGATCGAGAGCGATGCGCACCGGCACGCGCTGGACCACCTTGATCCAGTTGCCGGTGGCGTTCTGGGCCGGGATCAGGGCGAAGGACGAGCCGGTGCCTCCCGCGAGGCCGACCACCTTGCCGTGGAACTTCACGCCGCCGCCGTAGAGGTCGGATTCCAGCTCGGCCGGCTGGCCGATCTTCACCTTGCGCAGCTGCACTTCCTTGAAGTTGGCGTCGACGTAGGATTGGGCGATCGGCACGATCGACATCAGGGGAACTCCCGGCGCGGCGCGCTGGCCGATCTGCACCTGCCGCTTGGCCACCACTCCGTCGATCGGGGCGCGGATCACGGTCCGCTCCAGGTCCACCTTGGCCTGGTCGACCCGCGCCCGCGCCGCGGCGACCTCGGGATTGTCGGCGATGCTGGCCCCGCGGGTCAGCACCTGGTTGGCGTCGAGGCTTCCCGCCGCGGCCAGCCGGCCGGCCGCGGCCTGGGCCTGGGCGGCCTTGGCGGCGTCGACATTGGCCAGGGCGGTGGAATAGGCGTTCTGGGCCGAGGTCAGTTCGTCCCCGGACACCGCTCCCGACGCCGACAGAGCCTTGCGCCGGTCGAGGTCGACCTTGGCCCGCTGCAGGTCGGCCTGGGCGGAGGTCAATTGGGCGGTGGCCCGCGCCTGGTCGGCGACCCGCGCGCTCACCTGGGCCGACAGGGCCCCGTCGTTGGCGAGATAGCCCTGCACCTTGCGCTCAGCCTGGCCGAGCGCCGCCTGGGCCTGGGCCAGGGCCAGCCGCGCGTCGGTATCGTCGATGACGATCAGCACATCGCCCTTCTTCACCGCCTGGGTGTCCATGGCGTGGACCTCGCGCACGGCCCCGCCGACCAGCGGCGTCACCTGGGCGGTGTCGGCGGTGACATAGGCGTTGTCGGTGGCGACCTCCTGGCTGCCGACCAGCAGGTACCAGGCGCCGTAGCCGACCGCGCCCAGGGCCACGGCAGCCCCAAGGCCGGCGAACAGGGGGCCGCGGCGGCTCTTTGCGGGCGCCTTGGCCGGCGCGGCCTCGACGTTGGCGGGATAGGACACGATCTTTTCGGCGCGAACTGTATCGGTCATGGCTGAATCTCTCACGCGTGATCGGTGGTGAAACCGCCGCCCAAGGCGCGAACCAGGGCGACGTCCAGGGTGAAGGCCCGGGTCTCCAGATCGGCGACCGAGCGGCGGCTGGTGATCAACAGGTCCTCGGCGCGGAGCACGTCGAGATAGGGGGAAAGCCCGCCCTGGTAGCGGTCGAGGGCGATTTTGTGGGCGGCTTCCGCCGCCGCGAGCGCGTCGCGGGCGTGGCCCAGCCGGGCGGCGAGGGCGCGTTGGCTGACGGCGACGTCGGCGACGTCATGGAAGGCGCCGGTGACGGTTCGGTCATATTCGGCCACCGCCGCGTCGTGGTCGGCCCGAGCGCCCTTGTATTGGCCCGCCAGTCGCCCGCCGTCGAAGATCGGCAGGCTGATCGCCGGGCCCACATTGGCGAACCCAAGCGCTGACGCCGACAGGGCGCTGAGGTTCAAGGAGGCGGCGCCGGCGAGCACGCTGAGGTTCACATTGGGATAGAAGGCGGCCTTGGCCTCCTTGGTGCGGCTGACCGCGGCCTCGGCCCGAAGGCGCGCGGCGACCACGTCGGGCCGGCGGCCCAGAAGATCCGCTTGCAGTTGCGCCGGCAGGCCGAAGGCGTGGCGGGGCGCGGCCGACGGCCGGCCGATGCCCAGACCCCGGTCGGGGCCCGCCCCCAGCAGGGCCGCGATGCGGTTCTGATTGAGGCCGATGGCTTCCTGCAGGGCGACGATGTCGCCTTCTGCCTGGGCCTGGCTCGCCTCTGCCTGTTGGCCCGCGCCCCGGTTCTCCAAACCGTTCTTGAAGCGCTGGCCGAGCAGGTCGACGGTCTGGCTGCGCACCTTCAACGCGTCTTTCGCCGCGTCGAGGCCGGCGTAAAGCTGGGCAAGGTCGGCGTAGGCGCTGGCCACCGCCGTCGACAGGGTCAGCCGCGCCTCGGCCGCATCGGCCCGCGCCGCCTCCGCCTCGGAGGTCGCGGCCGCCAGGGTCGCGCGATTGCGGCCCCACAGGTCGAAGTCGAACGATCCGCTGAGAATCCCATAGCCGATGCCGGTGATCTTGTTGGGGATCGTGCTCCCGAACTGGCTGCCGGTTTCGATGCCGGTGGCGCTGACCGAACCGCTGGCCGAGACGCTTGGCTTCAAGGCCGCTCCGGCCTGCTCGGCCAGGGCGTCCGCCTTGCGCACCCGCGCCTGCGCCGCCGCCATGGTCGGAGAGCCTTGCAGGGCCTCCTCTATCAGTCCACTCAGCTGCGCGTCGCCATAAGCCGCCCACCAGGCGTCCTGCGGCCAAGCCGCAGTCGGGGCGGCGAAGCTTTGCGCTGAATCATAGGCTGCCGCAGGCTTGGCCTTGGCTTGCGGTCCCAGGTCAGGAACGCTGGCGCAGGCCGTCAGCGCGCTCGCGGCGAGCAACAGGGCTGCGAAAGGAGTATGATTGCGGAGGCTGCGCGGTGTCATCGGAGGCCAGGGGCTTTCAAAACCGTACGGTACGGTCTAAATATCCCTGGCGGCGCTGGTGTCAATCCGAAAACGATACCAAGCCGTACAGTTTTTGGAGGAAGCGTGAGGAAAAAATCTGAAACCCGGCGTCAGGCCATTCTGGCCACCGCCGCCCAAGCGTTTCACGACAAGGGTTTCGACGCGACGTCCATGTCTGAAGTGGCCGCGCGCCTCGGCGGTTCCAAGGCCACGCTCTACAATTATTTCGACTCCAAGGAGACGCTGTTTGTCACCGTGATGCTCGAGAAGGCGCGAGCCCACGTGATGCCGGTGATGGACGCCTTCTCCAGTTCCCCCGACATCGATGCGGCCGTCCGGCGTTTCGCCCTCGATTACCTGCGACTGGTGCTGAAACCGGAGATCCTGGTCATGAAGCGCATGTGCCTGGCCCAGGCGGAACGCTACGGCTTCGGCCAAAGGATCTATGAGGAGGCGATCAAGCCGGCCTGGGGCGCCATCGCTCAGCGTCTTCAGGCGGCCATGGACGAGGGCAAGCTGCATCGTGGCGACACCTGGGTTGCCGCCATGCACCTGAAAGGCCTGTGCGAAGCCGGTCTGATCGACCAATGCCTCAACGGCTGCCGCGGCTTGCCCACAGACGACGAGATCACCGAGACCGCCAAGGCTGGGGCGGAGGCTTTCCTGCGCGCCTATCGCCCTTAGAGCCGGCCTTGTTTATGACCGGCGGATGATCCCGTCCGCCCGCAGCGCCGTCGCCCCTTTCGTGGTCATGGAAGTGATGGAGGCCGCCGCCCGCCTGGAGCGGCAAGGGCGCCGCGTCCTGCACCTCGAAGTCGGCCAGCCGTCGACCTCAGCCCCCCGCACGGTTCTGGACGCCGCCGCCCGCGCGCTCCGGGACGACGTCCTGGGCTACACCTTGGCCACGGGGGTCCCGCCCCTACGCCAAGTGATCGCCGCCCACTACGCCAAAACCTATGGTGTCGAGGTTTCGCCCGACCGGATCGTAGTCACCACCGGCTCTTCGGGCGCCTTCCTGCTCGCCTTCATCGCCGCCTTCGACGCCGGGGCCCGCGTGGCCGTCGCCGCCCCGAGCTACCCGTGTTATCGCAACATCCTTCAAGCCCTGGACGTCAAGGTCGTCGGCGTCCCCTGCGGCCCCGAGACCCGCTATGAGCTGACCCCGGCCATGCTGGACGGGCTTGGCCGGATCGACGGGGTGATCGTGGCCAGCCCGTCCAACCCCACCGGCAGCATGATCGACGAGGAGACCTTCCGCGCCCTGTCCGCCTGGTGCGACGCCTCGGGCGCGGTGCTGATCTCCGACGAAATCTACCATGGCGTCCAGTACGGCCGTCCGGCCGTCACCGCTGCGGCGGTCTCGCCCCGCGCCTTCGTGGTCAACAGCTTCTCCAAATACTTCTCTATGACCGGCTGGCGGGTAGGCTGGATGATCGCCCCCGAAGCGATGATCCGCCCGGTCGAGAAGCTGATGCAGAACCTGTTCATTTCGGCCCCGACCCTCGCCCAATTGGCCGCCGTCGCCGCCTTCGACGCCGCCGAGGAGCTGGACGGCCACGTGGCCCGCTACGCGGCCAATCGCGCCATCGTGCTGGATGCCCTTCCGCGTCTCGGGATCGAGCGGCTGGCCCCACCGGACGGGGCCTTCTACGTCTATGCCGATGTCTCGCCTTGGACGAAGGACAGCGTCGCCTTCTGCGCCGAGCTTCTGGAGGCGACCGGCGTGGCCATCACGCCCGGGGTGGATTTCGACCCGGAACGGGGGCGCAGCACAGTCCGTTTCTCCTATGCCGCCGACACCGCCTCGATCGCAGAAGCCATGGCGCTGCTGAAGGGTTTCGTCTCCTGAGCCGTAAGCCCTAGTCTGGCGGAAGGCTCACCCCACCGCAGAGGTCGTTTGCCGCCCCGCTCCGAACCGCCGACAGGCCCCGTCGCTCCTCGTCGCCCCGCCCGCTACAGGCCGAGCGGGCTTCACCTCGCCTTGGCGGGGGCGAGCAGCATCGTGATCGGGGCTGTGGTCCTCTACGCCGCGCGGGGATTGATCGGGGCCCAGCTGGCCCAGGCCTATCTGCGCAACCGGCACATCCCCGCGACCATCGTGTTCGAACGCCTGGAGACGTCCGGCTTCACCGCCCATGGCGCCTTGGGGCCCGCCGACGACCCCGACCTGACGGTCGAGCGGATCGCGGTCGAGTTCGAACCCATCCCGTTCCTGGCGCGCGGGCTCGTCGCTCCCCGCGTCCGCTCCGTCCTCCTGGTGCGTCCACGACTGAAGGCGACCTTGGCGCAGGGGCGGCTGAAATTTGGCTCTCTCCAACCGCTCGTGGATCAGGCTCTGGCCGGCCCCGGAGGGGGACCCGGTCCTACTGTCGTCGTCCAACAGGGCGACCTTCGCCTGGCGACGCCGGCTGGCGTCCTTCACCTGGGCGGCGAGGCCGCCATGGATCGCGGACGCCTGACCCGCTTCGCCGCACGGCTGCAGCCCGCCGCCCTTCGCGCCGGCGGTTTCAGCGCCGATATAGCCGGCGGCGTGGCCACGGTCGTAGCCCAGGGTCAGGACCTCGCCGTCGCCCTCGACGCGACGGCGGCCCGCCTTGCCGTCGGCGGCGCCGGCTTGGCCGATGTCCGCATCGCCGCGAAAGGCGCGCTCCCCTACCCATCCAGCGAAATGGATGGCCCCCTGCGTCTGGCGGCCACTGTCGCGGCCCGCACCATGACCTCCGGCGAAACCCGCCTCGCCAATCCCAGCTTGGCGCTGAGCCTCGATGGCCTTGTCCGCGGTTCGTTCGAAACCCTTGCCCTGCAGGGCAAGGCCGCAACCACGGTCTCCGTAGGCAACTGGCGAGGTCCTGGATCGGCGTCGGGAACCAGCCTCGCCCTCGCCGGCCCCCTATCCGATTTGCGGATCGCGCGATCCGCCCAAGGGGTCCGCATTGGCCTCGCCGCCGCTGATCTGAACGGCAACCTCGGCCCCATGCGGGCGGGAGGCCTTGACGCGGCTGCGGCCAAGATCGGCCTGCAGGTCCACGGGCTCGACGCCCTACTCGCTCCGACCAAGGGCGTGGCCACCGGCGCCCCCCAGGTTCGTTGGACAACGCCCCGCCTGCGCGCCGCCGGCGCGGTCCTGAGCCAGGCGCTGGTCGAGCTGGCGGCCCCCAATTCGCAGATGAGTTGGGACGCTCGGGGCTGGAGCCTGTCGGCGCCCCTTCGCTTGCGGGGCCGCGTCGCCGATCTCGCCTATTCCCTTCCCCAGGGCCCGTTCACCCAGCGATCCGTCCTGGTGAACATGACCGGCGACGCCAGCGTCGGACCCGCGCCCCTTCGCCTGGCGTTGCGGGGATCTGTCCGCAGCAGCGGCGGCGGGGCGTCGCCGCAGGCCGCCCGGCGGCTCGCCGACGCCGTGCCGATCATCGCGACCGATCCAGCGGGCCACGCCGCCCTGGAGCGCGCCTTGAGCGCCCTGCGCGTCGACGCGCCGGCCCTGGCCATCGACCTCGATCGACGGGGGCCGGCCATGCGGCTGCTCGGCCCGGTCGCGCTGATCGGATCGGCGGGGGGCGCCGCCCGCCTGTCGGCGCCCCGGCCGGGCAGCCTCGCCCTCACGACCGGCGGCGGGGGCCTGCCCGAGATCGCCCTCGACGTCCCCGCCTATACCGTCGGATCGGATCGAGGCGGCCTCACGCTCGCCGCCAACGGCCGGCTGAAGCTGGGGTTCAGCGGTTCGACCATGACCGGCGTCGCCGTCGATCTGTCCGGTCGGGCGGTCCGCAAGGATGGAGCCCTTTCCGTCGCCCTGTCCGGTTGCGGCCCCGTCGCCATGGCCGCCTTCGGAGGCTCGGCCAAGCCCTTGATCACAGAGATGCAGGCCAGCCTATGTTCTGATCCGGGCGGACCAATGCTCGCCTTGGGGCCCCACGACTGGCGTCTACGCACACGCCTGACCGGGCTCCAATTCAGGGCGCCTGACGGCGACGCGGGGGTCCGTGATGCGTCGGTCCGTCTCGAGCTCCACGCGGACGACCGCTCCGGTCAGCCCGCGGGCGGCGCCGACCTCTTGGACGGCCGGATCGTCGACGCCGCCAAAAGCCGCCGCTTCGAGGCCCTCAGGTTCAGCGGCCGGGCCGAGTTGGCCCAGGGCGTCTGGTCCGGACCGCTTCATCTGGCCGACGCCGCCAAGTCGCGACCTCTCGCCGAGGTGCGCTTCACCCACACGATGCAGACCGCCGCCGGCCACGCCGACATTTCGGCCCCGCATCTGGTCTTCGCCCGCGACGGGCTGCAGCCGCGCGACCTGTCGCCGGTCGGCGCCGACCTTGTCTCCAACGTCGAGGGCGCGGTCAGCTTCGTTGGGCGGGCTGATTGGAGCCCCAACGGCCTGACCAGCAGCGGCCGGCTGTCCACAGAGGGCATAGACCTCCGCAGCGCCCTGGGTCCGGTCAAGCGGATCCGCACCGACATGACCCTCGTCTCCCTGGCTCCCTTGATCTCGGCGCCCGACCAGACCGTGAGCGCCCAGGAAATCGACTGGATCGTCCCCCTGACCACGCCCACCGCCAAGGTTTCCCTCAAGGCCGACCGCATCAGCATCGTCGATGCGACGGTTGCGGCAGCCAAGGGTCGGGCTCTCCTTGATCCCATCGATCTGCCCTTCGATCCCGCGACCGGCGTCTCGGGAGTGGTGCGGCTGGATCAGATCGACCTGTCGGACCTGATCGATCAGTTCAATCTCGCCGACAAGGTGACCATACAGGCCACGATCAGCGGCCAGCTTCCCTTCACCTTCGCGGGCGGGGCCTTCAGGCTGAACGCGGGACGGGTGTTCGCCGTCGGACCGGGGCGGTTGACCATCCGGCAGGAAGCCCTGACCGGGGCCAGCGCCTCGGCCCCCGGGGCGCCGGCCCCGCCCATGCAGACCTTCGCCTATCAGGCCATGGAGAATCTGGCTTTCGACAAGCTGGAGGCCGAGGTCGCCAGCCAGCCGATGGGCCGGTTGGGCGTGCTTTTCCGGATCAATGGCCGCCATGACCCGCCCCAGGGCGGCGAGGCGCGGATCGGCCTGTTCGATCTCCTGCGCGGGCGGGCTTTCGACAAGCCGGTCGATCTGCCCAAGGGCACGCCGGTCAATCTTGTGCTCGACACGTCGTTGAACTTGGACGAGATTCTCGCCGACTATGCTGGGCGAGGCCGTTCAGCACCGGTTCAGCCAGCCTCGGGCAAGCCCTGAGTAAGCCTAGAACAGGATGCGAAAAGGCGAGCGCTGGTTTTTTCGCATAAATCCCGCTCCGAACGATTAGAAGCGGTCACGTTTTATGATTTTGGACCGGCTCCATCCAAAATCGCCGTGATCCAGCCTTGAGGGAAGATGCCCGCATCATCGATCATGAAGCCGTCCGCCTGGCCGCTGTTGCTGATCCTGGCTTTCGGCGCCTGCACCCCCACGGTCAAGGTGGAGGTCGCTCCCATCAACATCTACGCCAAGCTGGACGCCGACGTCCGGGTCCGCCTGGACAAGGAAGTTCAGTCCTTGATCCAGCAGAATCCCGCCCTGTTCTGAGCGCGAAGGAGATGAACCCCATGATCTTCACCCGCAAGAGCCGCGCGCTCGGCCTCGCCGCTTTGGTCGCTGTCGCCCTGTCGGGCGTCGCGCCCGCCTACGCCGACGTCGTCCAGTCCAAGGCCGTCGTCGAGGCCGCCAAGGCCCAAGGCGGGGCCGGCGAGCAGGCCGATGGCTATCTTGGGATTGTCGCCGGCGGCGACGCGGCCCTTCGCGCCGCCGTGGCTGAGATTAACGCCGGCCGCGCCGAAGCCTATCGCGAAACGGCGGCCAAGACGGGTGTGACGCCCGAGGCGGCGGCCGAGGCCACCGCCCGCCAGCTGATCGCCCGCGTGCCCCCTGGCCAGTACTACAAGCCCCTCGGCGGCGCCTGGACCCGAAAATAGACGCGACCTAAATCTCGCGCGAGCCGCTCAACCCCAGCCCAGTTCCGGCCGACGCTCAGCGGCGCGCCGGTGCGCCGCCCCGGGCCTGGGGCCGATCTGCAGCAGGATTTCGCGCACCCGGGGCCCCCCTGCCCCGGCCGTCCCGAACGGGTCGAAGTTAGGGTCCGGAACCTGGATGAAACCGGCCAGACCGCGCTTCAACAGGGCGGGCGCCTTGGCCGTCCAAGGCTTGATCACGGCCTGGCTCGGCCAATCCACCAGATAGTGGAAGGCCACAGCGAACAGCACCGCCACGGCAAGGCCGCCGAACCATATCGCCCATTGCGCAGTCTGGCCCAAGCCGAAGCGGGCGCTGAGCGCGTGATCGACGCCGAAATAGATCACCCTGACGAACTCGCTGGTGACGAACAGGGCGAACGAAACCAGAGCCGCCTTCTCCAGGATCTTTGACGGCTTACGCACCGGCGCGGCCCCCGCCGCCAGGACCATCGCGGCGATGAGGGTCACGCTGAGGAAATCGTAGCGCCCTGCCGCCTGCAGCCCCGCCAGCAATCCGAACGACACGAGGCCGAGCAGGATCGCCGCCCAGCGCGGGATGATCAGGGTTTCGGCACAGATCGCCAGGGCGGCGCCGAGGAAGAACAGGGGCAAGGCGCGGATCGCGCCATCCTGCATCGGCATCTGATAGATCGGATAACCGAGGAATCGGCGCGCCAGGACGTCTGCCGCCGCCAGGCCCAGGAGGCCGAGGGCGATGGCCATGACCGGGCTCTGGATCCGCCTCATCGCCCGCCAAAGGGATGGAAAGGCAAGGTAGCAGACCATGAGCGCCGACAAGGACCAGACCGGCGCGTTCCAGCCTTTGCCCCCGAACGGCCCCAGCGCCTGGACCAGGAACACCTGACCAGGAAGCTCGCGCCAATCGAACCATTCCGGGTGCAGCGGTCGCACGCCGGCGGCCGTGGCCGCGAGCACGGCGATGACGAAGGCCGCGCTCATCATCAGGTGAGCGGGGACCACCCGGCTGGCGCGGCGGAGGAAGAACAGGCCGGTTCCGACCCGGCCGTCCACAACCCGTTGCCCATAGATGCGGGCCATGACGTAGCCCGAGACGATCAAGAAGAAGTCGGTGGCCAGATAGCCCCGTTCGAACACCGGGTGCAGCCGAGGCAGCGGGATCGGAGATTCCGCCGAATAGTGGTGGATCACCATGCAGAAGGCGGCCAGGAAGCGCAGTCCATCCAGGGCTCCGCCCCGGCTGAGGGGCTGAGGCCGCGACGCGTCGGGTGTGCCGTCTCGAAACACGTTCATGTCCTTCCAGGCTCTGCAGCCGGAAGCGAGCAAGGACGGGGCCGCGGCGGCGTATCCCGCCCCCGCCTCAAACCGAGATCTGGGCGCCCATCTCCACCACCCGTCCGGGCGGCACGCCGAAGTAACCGGTGGGATCTTCGGAATTGCGCATCAGGAAGGCGTAAAGCCGGAACCGCCACATCGCCAGGGCCGAGTTCTGGGCGTGGGCCACCAACCGGCGGCCCACGAAGAACGAGGTGGTCATCAGGTCGAAGCGCAAGCCTTGCTTGGCCGCCAGGGTCAGGGCGCGCGGCACGTTCGGTCTCTCCATGAAACCGTAGCGCGCGACCACCACGGTGAAGGTCGGATCCACCACCTGAACACTGAGCCGTTCGGCGTCGGGAACGCGCGGGGTGGGCGCAGTCCGGACCGTCAGGATCACATTGCGCTCATGCAGCACCTTGTTGTGCTTGAGGTTGTGAAGCAGCGCCACCGGGGCGGCTGTAGGATCGGAGGTCATGAACACCGCCGTTCCGGGCGACCGGTAGATGTTCGGCCCGACCAGCATCGGCGCCACCTCCGTCAGCGGAATAGACCCCTCGTGGACCTTCTCCCACAGCAGTTTGGACCCCCGCACCCAGGTGACCATCAAAAGGACCAGCGCGCCGGCGATGGTCAGGGGTAGCCATCCGCCGGAGGGAATCTTCAGGCCATTGGCCGTCAGGAAGGTCAGATCCACCGCCAGCAGCGGAGCGACGAAGGCCGTCGCCCCCCACAGCGGCCACTTCCACAGCCGCCGCACCACGATGAAGGCCAGGCTGGTGGTCACGACCATGGTGCCGGTGACCGCCAGCCCATAGGCGTTGCCCAGCGACTCGGAGGTCTTGAAGGCGGCGACAAGGAACAGCACGCCGAGCATGAGCAGCAGGTTGATGCTGGGAAGATAGATCTGGCCTGCATGGCTTTCGGAGGTGTTGCGGGTGATCAGTCGCGGCAGCAGGCCGAGTTGGATGGCCTGTTGGGTCAGGGAGAAGGCTCCGGTGATCACCGCCTGGCTGGCGATGATGGTGGCCGCCGTGGCCATCAGCACCATCGGTAGGCGCAGGAAGACCGGCGTCATCTGGAAGAACCAGTCCTGATCGCCGATCGGACCGCCATGGGCGGCCCCCAGCGCCTGCAGCGCAAAGGCGCCTTGGCCAAGATAGTTGAGCATCAGGCACGGCAGAGCGAAAAACAGCCACGACGCCTGGATCGGCCAACGGCCGAAGTGACCCATGTCTGCGAACAGCGCCTCGGCCCCCGTCACCGTCAGGAAAATGGCGCCCAGGACCAGGAAACCCACCATGCCGTGATGGAACAGGAAGACGGCGGCCTCATACGGGCTGAAAGCCAGAAGAACGGCCGGATCGCGCGCAATCGACAGCAGTCCGACTACGGCGATGACCAGGAACCACAGGGCCATGATCGGACCGAACACCACCCCGACGCGGGCCGTCCCCCGCGACTGCACCGCGAACAGCCCGAACAGAAGGCCGATCGAGATCATCAACACCTGGGCCTGATGGATGTGCGTCCCCAACCCCGACACAGACCGGAGGCCTTCGACGGCGGACAACACCGATATGGCCGGCGTGATCGCGGCGTCGCCGTAGAACAGGGCCGCGCCGAACACCCCCAGAAGAAAGATCAACCCCGTGCGCCGCCCGACCGCCCGCTCGGCCAGGGCCATCAGCGACAGCACGCCGCCCTCGCCCCGGTTGTCGGCCCGCATCAGGAACAGCACATATTTGATCGTGACCACCAGGATCAGGGCCCACAGAGCCAGCGAGACCACGCCGATGATGTCGCCCCGCGCCATGTGCCGGTGGGAGGCCTGGGCCAGGGCCAGGCGGAAGGCGTAGAGCGGACTGGTGCCGATATCGCCGAACACCACCCCGATCGAACCGATGGCCAGAGGCCAAAAGCGGCTGGGGGCGCCATGGGCGCCGAGAGGGGATTCGTTCGCGGATGGGGCGGCGCCGACCTCCGTCGCCTGGACAGAACTACCCATCTTGGATCGCAGCGCCTCGGCTATTGGCCGCCGACTCTAGGACGCGCACCCGAGTTGCGGCTATGGCGATTGAAAGCTCGGGACATAAAGATCGCATAAAGATCGGGCCTGACGCTCAAGGGTAGAATGCCGCCAGGGTCTTTACGCCGCCTTGATGCGGAACGACCTTCTCCCGCATTGAAACCACCGGGACATTCCAGGAGTCTTCTCGCTGTACTGAACAGGAGAAGGCGTATGCCTGATCTCATCTATATTTTCGCCGGCCTGACCGTCTTCGCGATCTTCGCAGGTTACGCCGCCGCCCTGCGGAGGGTCTGACCTTGGTCGGACTGCTGTGGGCCGCCGGGGCGCTCGTCGTCGCCGGCTACATGCTGGTCGCCTTGCTGCGACCGGAAAAATTCTAGCGCCAACTCAAAAGGAGACCTCGCATGGACTGGCGGGGCTGGGCGGAAATCGCCTTCACCATCGGCATGACCGTCGCCTTGGCCTGGCCGCTGGGACTCTATATGGCCCGGGTCTGGCAAGGGGAACGCACCTGGCTAGACCCCCTGCTCCGCCCCGTCGAGCGGCTGGTCTACGCCGCCTGCGGTATCAAGCCTGACAAGGGGCAGACCTGGATCGGCTACACCCTGGCGGTCATGGCCTTCAGCGGGGCGAGCTTCGTCGTCCTGTACCTGATCTTGCGGTTCCAGAATCTGCTGCCGCTGAATCCTCAACACGTGGCGGGCTTCTCGCCGGACCTGGCCTTCAACACCGCCATCAGCTTCGTCACCAACACCAACTGGCAGTCCTACGTCCCGGAAGCCGCCATCTCGACCTTCTCCCAGATGGCCGGCCTGACCTCGCACAACTTCCTGTCCGCCGCCGCCGGCATCGCCATCGCCGCAACCGTGGCCCGCGCCTTCGCCGCCAACCGGGGCCAAACGGTGGGCGATTTCTGGGTCGATCTCACCCGCATCAGCCTCTACGTGCTGCTCCCCGTTTCGATCGTCATGGCTCTGGTGTTCGTGGCCCTCGGCGAGCCTCAGACCCTGAGCGCCAACGCCCTCGCCACCACCCTCGAGGGCGGCAAGCAGATCATCTCCCTGTTTCCCGTCGCCAGCCAGGAGGCGATCAAGCAGTTCGGCACCAACGGCGGCGGTCTGTTCAACGCCAACTCCGCCCATCCGTTCGAGAACCCCAGCGCGATCACCAACCTGATCGAGATCGTCGCCATGAACGTGCTCGGTTTCGCCTGCGTGGTCGCCTTCGGTCGCGTGGCCCTGGCCGGAAAGGACGCCCGCGCCCTGGTCGCCGCCATGGTCGTCCTGCTCGCCGCCGGCGCCGCGACCATCTACGCCGCCGAAGCCCAGCCGGCCCCGGCCCTGGTCGCCGCCCATGCCGACGCCCAGGTCAACATGGAGGGAAAGGAGGTCCGCTTCGGCGCCCCCTCCACCGCGATCTGGACCGCCGCCACCACCGGGGCCTCCGACGGCGGCGTCAACGCCATGCACGACAGCCTGATGCCGCTCGGCGGCGGCATGGCCATGTTCCTGATCCAGCTCGGCGAGATCATCCCTGGCGGGGTCGGATCCGGCCTCTACGGCATGGTGGTCCTGGCCCTGATCGCGGTGTTCGTCGCCGGTCTCATGGTCGGGCGCACGCCCGAATATCTGGGCAAGAAGATCGAAGCCCGCGAGGTCAAGTTCGCCATGCTGGCGGTTCTGATCCTGCCGCTCTCCATCCTGGGCTTCGCCGCCGTCGCCGCCGTCCTGCCCATGGCGCTGAAAGGCCTGGAGAACAGCGGTCCGCACGGGCTCTCCGAGATCCTCTACGCCTACACTTCGGCGACGGGGAACAACGGCTCGGCCTTCGCCGGCCTCAGCGCCAACACGCCGTACTGGAACGCCACCTTGGGCGTCGCCATGCTGCTCGGCCGCTTCGCCTATATCGTGCCGGTGATGGCCATCGCCGGCTCCCTCGCCGCCAAGCCCAAGCTCGCGGCCTCGGCCGGGACCTTCCCCACCCATGGCGGCCTGTTCATCGGCCTGCTGATCGGCGTCATCCTGATCATGGGCGGCCTCTGCTTCTTCCCCGCCCTCGCGCTGGGCCCAATCATCGAGCACTTCCAGGTGCTTCGCGCCGTGGCCGGCCACTGAACCTTCGGAGATCGGACCATGACGTCCACCACCGTCCATCTCGGCGACGACCGCCGCTCCGTCCTGGCCGGGAGCGCTTTCTCGCCGGCCATCCTCGGCCGCGCCGCCCGCGACGCCCTCGTCAAGCTCGACCCGCGCCGCCTGGTCGGCAATCCGGTCATCCTGACCACCGAGATCGTGGCCATCCTGTCCACCGTCTCGGCGGTCTCAGCGGTGGTCCAGGGCGCCGCGGCCGCCTTCGCGGTCCAGATCGCCCTATGGCTTTGGGCCACGGTGCTGTTCGCCAACTTCGCCGAGAGCGTCGCCGAAGGCCGGGGCAAGGCCGCCGCCGACGCGCTTCGGGCGACCCGGGTGACCACCAAGGCCAAGCTGGTCGTCGTCGACGCCACTGGAGCCATCGTGCCCACGCCGGCGCATGAGCTCTGCGCCGGGGCGGTGATCCTGGTCGAGGCCGGCGACGTAGTCCCCGCGGACGGGGAGATCATCGAAGGGGTCGCCTCCGTCAACGAGGCCGCGATCACCGGGGAATCCGCGCCGGTGATCCGCGAGGCCGGGGGCGACCGTTCGGCGGTGACCGGCGGGACCACCGTGGTTTCCGACTGGATCAAGGTGGTGGTGACCTCCCAGCCGGGCGGGACCTTCCTTGACCGCATGATCGCCATGGTCGAGGGCGCCGACCGCCGGAAGACCCCCAACGAGGTGGCGCTGGCGGTGCTCCTGGCCGGTTTGACCCTGATCTTCCTGATCGCCGTAGTCAGCCTTTTGGGGCTCGCGAAATATTCCGGCGTCGCCCTGGACCCTCTGGTCCTCGGCTCCCTGTTCGTCTGCCTGATCCCCACCACCATCGGCGGACTGCTGTCGGCCATCGGCATCGCCGGCATGGACCGGCTGCTCAAGTTCAACGTCCTGGCCACCTCCGGCCGGGCGGTGGAGGCGGCGGGCGACTGCGACACCCTGCTGCTCGACAAAACCGGCACCATCACCTTCGGGGCCCGGATGGCCACCGACATCGTTCCGGCCCCCGGCGTCCTGCCCGACGCCGCCGTGCGCGCCGCCCTGATGGCCTCCCTGGGCGACGAGACCCCCGAAGGCCGCTCGATCGTCGAATTTGCGCGGGGCCAAGGATTGGTCGCCGAGGCTCCGGCCGGCGCCCACATCATCGCCTTCAGCGCCCATACCCGCCAATCGGGGCTCGAAGCCGACGGCCGGGCCTGGCGTAAGGGCGCGGTGGACGCGGTGCACAAGAGCCTGGACCTGCGGCCCGACCAGATCCCGGCCGAGCTGACTGCGGCCGTCGACCGCATCGCCCGCAGCGGAGGCACGCCCCTGGCGGTCAGCGAAGACGGGACGCTGGTCGCGGTGATCCACCTCAAGGACGTGATCAAGCCGGGGGTGAAGGAGCGCTTCGCCGACCTGCGCCGCATGGGTCTTCGCACCGTGATGATCACCGGGGACAACCCAGTCACCGCCGCCGCCATCGCCGGCGAGGCCGGAGTGGACGATTTCCTGGCCGAGGCCACCCCCGAGGACAAGCTGCGGCTGATCCGCGAGGAACAGGCCAAGGGCCGGCTGGTGGCCATGTGCGGCGACGGGGCCAACGACGCCCCGGCCCTGGCCCAGTCCGACGTCGGCGTGGCCATGCAGACCGGCGCCCAGGCGGCCCGCGAGGCCGGCAACATGGTCGACCTGGACAGCGACCCCACCAAGCTGATCGAGATCGTCGAGGTCGGCAAACAGATGCTGATCACCCGCGGGTCCCTGACCACCTTCTCCATCGCCAACGACGTGGCCAAGTACTTCGCCATCATTCCGGCGATCTTCGTGGTCGGCCTGCCTGCGCTCGGCGCGCTCAACGTCATGGGCCTGTCCAGCCCCAGGAGCGCCATCCTGTCGGCGGTAATCTTCAACGCCCTGGTCATCGTGGCGCTGATCCCCCTGGCCCTGCGCGGAGTCAAATACCGAGCCGTCGGCGCGGCCAAGCTCCTGTCGCGCAACCTCTTGATCTACGGCCTCGGCGGCCTCGTCGCCCCCTTTGTCGGCATCAAGATCATCGACCTGATCGTGTCCGCGATCGGTCTCGTCTGAAGGCCTTTCACATGCTCGCCCAACTCCGCCCCGCCCTGGTCGTCACCGTCTTCTTCACCCTGCTGCTAGGGATCGCCTACCCTCTCGCCATCACCGGCGTCGCCGGTCTCGTCTTTCCACACCAGGCCGAGGGCTCCTTGATCCGCGACCATGGGCGGGTGATCGGTTCGGCCCTGATCGGCCAATCCTTCGCGGCCCCGAAATATCTGCATTCCCGGCCGTCCGCGGCGGGCATGGGCTACGACGCCGCCAGTTCGTCGGGCTCCAACTACGGCCCGCTCAATCCCGACCTGGCCAAGCGGGTGGCGGGGGACGCCGCGGCGGTCCGCGCCTCCACCGGCCAGAGCCGCGTTCCCGACGACGCCGTGACCGCCTCGGCTTCGGGACTCGATCCCGACATCTCCCCGGCGTACGCTGCCCTGCAAGCGCGGCGGATCGCCGACGCGCGCGGGGCCGATCCCGCAGAGGTGCAGGCCGTGATCGATCGCAATACCGAGGCGCCGTTCCTGGGCTTCATCGGCCAGCCCCGCGTCAATGTGCTGCTGACCAACCGCGCATTGGACCTGCGTTTCCCCGGCCTGGTGCGGCGCTAGGCGGGGGCGTGTCCGAGGACCCCAGACGCCCGGACCCTGAAGCGCTGCTGGCCGGAACCAGGAAGCCCGGCCGCGGCCGGCTGAAGGTGTTCCTCGGAATGGCCCCCGGGGTTGGCAAGACCTATGAGATGCTCCGCTCCGCCCGCCGCCGCAAAGCCGAAGGCGGCGAGGTGCTGGTCGGGGTGGTCGAGACCCACGGCCGCAAGGAGACCGAGAGCCTGCTCCGCGGCCTGGAGGTGCTGCCGCGCCAGCCCACCGAGTACAAGGGCCGGACCCTGCTCGAGTTCGACATCGACGCGGCCATAGCCCGCGGCCCCAAGCTCCTGCTGGTCGACGAATACGCCCATTCCAACGTTCCCGGCTCGCGCCATCCCAAGCGCTGGCAGGACGTGGAGGAAATCCTCGACGCGGGCGTCGACGTGTGGACCACACTCAACGTCCAGCACCTGGAGAGCCTGGTCGAGGTGGTGCTGAAGATCACCGGGGTGCGCCAACGCGAAACCGTGCCGGATTCCGCCCTGTCGCGGGCCGACGAGATCGAACTCGTCGACATCACCCCCGACGCCCTGCGCCAGCGCCTGGCGGAGGGCAAGATCTACTTGCCCGAGACCGCCGGCCTCGCCGCCGAGAACTTCTTCAAGCCGGAAAACCTGACCGCCCTTCGCGAGCTGGCCCTGCGCCGCATGGCCCAGACCGTCGACGACCAGTTGGTCGCTGCCATGCGCCAGCGTGGGGTGGAGGGCCCCTGGGCTGCCGGCGAACGGATCCTGGTGCTGATCGCCGGCAACGGCTCGGCCGCGGCCCTGGTCCGTGCGGGCCGGCGGCTTTCCGACATGATGATGGACGCGCCCTGGACCGTGGCCCACGTCGACCGTCCCACCCGCTCCCCCGACGGCGGCGCCATCCAGGCCCGCCTGGGCGAAGCCATGAAGCTGGCCGAGCAACTCGGCGGCTCGGCCGTGGTGCTCACCGGCGACGACGTGGTCAGCACCGTGATCGAATACGCCTTGCGCAACAACGTCACCCAGATCGTGGTCGGCAAATCCCACCCGACCTGGTGGCGGGTGCTGACCGGCCGAGCCCTGACCCCGGCTTTGCTGAGCCGGATCGCCGGCGCCGCCCTGCACATCATCACCGAGACCGGCCCGCCCCCGTCCAGGCCGCGGTCGGCGGCCCGCGCGGCACCGATCGCCTGGCGTGGTCATGCGGGCGCGCTCCTCTCCGTGGCCGTGGCGACCGGGGTGGCCGCGCTGAGCGAACAGGTCAACGCGGGCGCCAACCTGTCGATGATCTTCATGTTGAGCGTATTGACCAGCGGCCTAGCCTTTGGGCTGTGGCCCGCCATCGTGGCCGCGGCCCTGGCGGCGCTTGTCTATAATTTCCTGTTCCTGTCGCCGCGGTTGACCCTCTGGATCGGCCACCCCGCCGACGTCCTCACCTTCGCGGTGTTCTTCGCGGTCGCCATCGGCACCGGCCTATTGACCGGTCGGGTGCGCGATCACGCCTCGTCCGCCGGCCGAAGGGCCTCGGCCGTCACCGCGCTTCTGGCCGCCAGCCGCCGACTGTCCATCGCCCCGACCCGCGAAGTGGCGGCCCAGGTGCTGGCCGAACATCTGGCCGCGGCCATCTCGGGCAAGGCGGTGGTGTTCCTGCCCGAGGGCGACGAGATCGCCCCGGCGGGCGCCTCGCCGGCGATGGAGACATTCTCGACCGCCGAGCTCGCCGCAGCGCGGTGGGCCTGGGAACGGGGAGAGCCGGCCGGAGCGGGAACCGGAACCCTGCCCAACCTGACCTGGACCTTCCGGCCGCTGCAGGGTGTGAAGGCCCGATCTGGCGTGACCGCCACCGAGGCGGTGGACCTGGGCGCAGACGATGAGCGATTCATTCTGGCCCTGCTCGACCAGGGCGCGGTGGCCCTGGAGCGGGCCGAATTCGCCGTCGAGGCCGCCGACGCGGAGGCGTTCCGCCGCTCCGACCGCCTGCGTTCGGCCCTGCTCAATTCGGTCAGCCACGACCTGCGCACGCCCTTGTCGACCGTCCTCGGTTCGGCCACCACCCTGCTCGACTACGGCAAGTCCCTCAGCGCCAAGGTGCAGCGCGACCTTCTGGAAAGCATCCGCGAGGAGGCCGAACGGCTGAGCCGCTATGTGGGCGACCTTCTGGACATGTCGCGGCTGGAGGGGGGCGCGCTCGCCCCTCGCCGGGAGTGGACCGACGTGCGCGAGGTGCTGACATCGGCCATCGGTCAGGCGGCGCGCGGCCAAGCCGACAAGCGCATCGTGCAGGATTTTCCGGCGACCCTTTCCATGGTCAAGACCGACCCGAGTCTGTTGGAGCAGGCCCTGGTCAACATCATCCAGAACGCCATCGCCTATAGTCCCGCGGGTTCGATGGTGGAGGCGGCGGCCTTTGAGGATCGGAGTCACGTGGTGATCAGCATCGAGGATCGGGGTCGCGGCATCGCGCCGGTCGAACTGCAGCGGGTGTTCGAGAAGTTCCAGCGGCTGGAGGAGGCCAGCGACCGGGGTCAGGGAGCGGGCCTGGGGCTAGCCATTTCCAAGGGCTTCGTCGAGGCGATGGGCGGGCGGATCGGCGCCGTCAGCCCGGTTCATGACGGTCACGGAACCCGGATCGTCGTCAGCCTGCCGAAGGAAATGACCACGGCGCCGGGCCTGCTATGAGCGCCCACCGCCCCCGGATCCTGGTCATCGACGACGAGCCGCAGATCCACCGCTTCCTCGGCCCAGCCCTCGACGCCGCCGGGTACGAACCGGTCCGGGCCGACACCGCCGCCGACGGCCTGCGCGAGATCGCCCGCAGGCCCCCCGAAGCGGTGGTCCTCGATCTGGGCCTACCCGACATGGACGGCAAGACCGCGCTGGTCCAGGCAAGAGCCTTCTACGAAGGGCCGATCCTGATCCTGTCCGCCCGCGACCGGGAATTGGAGAAGATCGAGGCCCTGGACCTCGGGGCGGACGACTATCTGGAAAAGCCCTTCGGCGTCGGCGAACTGCTCGCCCGCCTGCGCGTATCCCTGCGCCACCGACTGCAAAGGGAGGGCGCGGCGGCGGTCGTCCGTTCAGGCGATCTCGAGATCGACCTGGTCAAGCGCCTGGTCAGCCGGGACGGCGAACCGGTGCGGCTGTCGCCCAAGGAATACGACCTTCTGGCCAAGCTGGCCGAGGGCGGGGGCAAGGTCCTGACCCACCGGCAACTGCTGACCGCGGTCTGGGGCCCGGCCCATGCCGACGATGTCCAGTACCTGCGCGTGTTCGTCGGCCAGCTGCGTCAGAAGCTGGAGGACGACGCGGCGCATCCGCGCCTGATCCTGACCGAACTCGGGGTCGGCTATCGTTTCGCCGAGCCCGCCGAATGAACCCGTCGCCCCGCATCTTCGTCGACGCCGACGCCTGTCCGGTCAAGGACGAGGTCTACAAGGTCGCGCAGCGCTATGGGCTGCCGGTCACGGTCGTGGCCAACGCCTTCCTGATGGTCCCGAAACATCCCTTGATCGAACGCGTGATGGTCGACGCCGGCCCGGACGTCGCCGACGACTGGATCGCCGACAACGCCGGCGCGGGGGACATTGTCGTCACCGCCGACATTCCCCTGGCGAGCCGCTGCCTGGCGGTCGGCGCCCAGCCCATCGGCCCGACTGGCCGGCGCTTCACCGTCGACAGCATCGGCGCGGCCCTGGCCGGCCGCGGCATTGGCGAGCACTTGCGCTCCATGGGGGAGACGACGCGCGGCCCCGTCCCGTTCCAGGCCTCCGATCGTTCGCGATTCCTCTCCGCCCTGGACGAGGCCGTCCATCGCGCCCGTCGGGGACGGGCCTGAAAGACGGTCCGTCGGCGCCTCGCCGCTGCCCGAAAGCACCTTTTCGACGGCGCCTGAAACGTTCTTCTGCCGGAATGCGTTCGGTGATTGAGCGACAGCGCTTCCCCGAACCGGCTCCTGTGCATTAGAACGTCCCCCAGCGTCGCAGCAAAACGGAGCGAGACATGCCGACCGGCGTGGTCAAATGGTACAATCCGACCAAGGGCTTTGGTTTCATTCAGCCGGAAGGCGGCGGGAAGGACATCTTCCTGCACGTGAGCGCCGTCGAACGGGCCGGTCATGGGGACCCCTATGAGGGCGACCGGATCAGCTATGACGTCGAAAAGGGACGGGACGGCCGCGAATCGGCGATCAATCTGCGCGCCCCGGACGAATAGGCGCTCACAGCCATCGCCGGCCTTGGCCGGCGCTGGATCGGAAAGGACGGCCCCCCATATGGAGGGGGCCGTTCGTCGTGACGGCCAAGCCGCAGGAACCGCCATGTCCGTCGAACGTCGCCGCCGTGTCTTGTCCATCGCCGCGGTCGGTCTGGTCCTTTCCCTCGCTCTAGCGGGAAGCGCCGAAGCGCGCCGGGGCGGCAGCTTCGGCAGCCGCGGCATGCGCACCTATCAGGCGCCGCGCTCGACCTTCACCGCGCCCCAGGCGGCCGCGCCGATCCAACGCTCAATGACCTCGCCGTCTCAGGCGCCTGGCGTTCAACCCGGGTTCCGGCAGCCGGCGCCCGCGGCCCTGCAGCCGCAACGGGGCGGGTTCCTGCAGCGGTGGGGCGGCCCGATCCTGGGAGGGTTCCTGGGCGCGGGCCTGTTCGGCATGCTGATGGGCCATGGCTTCGGCGGCGGTTTCGGCAGCGGCGGCGGAATGCTGGCCCTGATGCTTCAGATCGGCGTCATCGCCCTCCTGGCCATGGCGGCGATGCGCCTGTTCCGACGCGGCGCCGGCAGCCAAAGCGCCTTCGCTGGGCCCTTCGCCGGTCAAAGCGAGCCCTTCGGCATGGCCGCGCCTCAACCGATGTTCCAGCCGGCAGCCGCTCCCTCGCCGAATGGATCGGGAGACGAGCTGAGTCTCTCCCAGTCTGACTTTGACGCCTTCGAGAGGCTGCTGACCGAGGTCCAGGGCGCGTTCGGACGCGAGGACTATGCGGCTCTGCGCGAGCGCACCACACCGGAGATCATGTCCTATCTCGCCGAAGAGCTGAGTCAGAACGCCGTCGCCGGCCGCCGCAATGAGGTGCGGGATGTGCGGCTGGTCAGCGGCGACCTGTCTGAGGCCTGGTCCGAAGGCGCAAAGGACTACGCGACCGTGGCCATGCGCTACGCCAGCGTCGACCTCATGCGCGACCGCACCGACGGCCACATCGTCTCGGGCGGCGAAACCCCCACCGAGACCACCGAAATCTGGACCTTCGTGCGCGAGCGCGGCGGTCCGTGGGGCGCAACCTGGAAGTTGTCGGCCATCCAGGAAACGGCTTGATCTGACCGCCCCAGGGCCGGACCTCAGCCGAAGCGGAAGCCCGACAGCCCCTTGCCCCTCAGCCGTTCGTTGAAGTCGCGCACAGCCGGCTCGCCCGCGGCGGCGCCCGCAGCCACCATCAGCGGCAACAGGTGTTCCTCACGCGGATGGCTTTCGCGGCCGCCCGGGGCTTCGCGCCAGCGGACCAGGCCCGCGTCGCGGCGTGCGGCGTCGGCGACGGTCTCGCCCAGCCAGTCGTCGAAGGCGTTGGCGGCCTCGTTGCCTTGGCCGGAGAACATCTGGCGCAGGTTGTGATAGCTCATGCCGCTGCCGACGATCAGGACCCCTTCATCCCGCAGCGGAGCCAGGGCGCGCCCCATCGCCAGGTGCTCGGCCGGGTCCAGGCCTTCCCTAAGCGACAACTGCAGCACCGGCACGTCGGCGTCCGGATAGATCAGCTTGAACGGGACGAAGACGCCGTGATCGAAGCCGCGCTCCGCGTCGGCGTCAGTCTCGAAGCCCGCTCCGCAGAGAAGCTCGCGCACCCGCGCGCCAAGCTCCGGAGCCCCGGGCGCCGGATAGGTCAATCGATAGGTGTGCTCAGGGAAGTTATAATAGTCGAACAGCAGCGGCGGACGTTCGCCGACATTGACGGTGGGACGCTCCGCTTCCCAGTGGCCGGAGATGACCACCACCGCCTTGGGCCGCACGCCCAGACTGGCGTCGATACCGCGCAGATGAGCGGCCAGCCCGTCCCACAGATGGGGAAACTGCGGCGGCGGATTCATGAAGAAACAGAGGCCGCCCCCGTGGGGGATGAACAAGGTGGGCAGGCGCTCGGCCATGACGGGTTCCTCGCAAGGGTGGAAGATCCCCGTGCGCATCCGTTTAGATAGGCGGCCGTATCGCCAAGGCAAACCGTGTCGGCGCGATCAGTGCGTGGCCGACGCCGCGGCCTGATCGGCTTCAGCAACCTCTTCGGCGGCCGTCATCACCGCCGTCAGCAGTTCCGGCGCGGCCACGGGCTTGGTGATGTGGCCATCGGCGCCGGCGGCGATCGATTGTCTGAAGTGCTCGGGCAGGGCGTTGGTCGTGACCACATGCACCGGGGTGCGCCGCCCCCCCCGTTCGACTTCGAAGGCGCGGATGGCGCGGATGGCGGTCAGGCCGTCCATTACCGGCATCTGCACATCCATAAGCACCACGTCGAAGGTCTGCGCCTTGAACTGTTCAAGCGCCTGCAGGCCGTCCGCCACGCTCACCACTTCCGCCCCGACGACCTCGAGGATCAGCTCGATAACGATCCGATTGGTCGGATGATCGTCGGCCAACAGCACCCGGACTGGCGCCGGCGTAGAGGATTCGGAAGAAAGGCCTGAAGGAGACATGGGAAATCCAACTCAACTTTGCAGCGAACTATGCCCCAAATCACCTCAGAGACAGTTAACACGCGCGGCTTCCTCGCGGCGAAACCTTGGGCAAATTGACGCAACCCAGTTAATTCTTTGCTGCGCCCTCGGCCCGGCCTGCCGCCCGCGCGGGGCTAGGCCAAGGGCGCCCGATCGGCTAGCGACGGTAACCGTAGTCGTGGCGGTAGTCGTAGGCGTACCCATGACGGCGCCAACGCAGCCAATCGAGGCGGCGCTGTTCCGCGATCCGGCGCGCCCGTTCGCGGGCCCGCCAATCATATCCATGGCGGTTGAAACGCGCGGCGGCGTCGTAGCGCTGCTCGTGCGGACGCACCTGGAGGTTGCGATCATGGCCCCAGGATTGGGCGGCGGCTGGCAGAGCGGCGCCCAGGGTCAGGGCGGCAGCAGCAGCGATCAGGAGAGTCTTCATGGTTCCGTCTCCGGCAGGCGTCGGCCCATCGCCGACCTTGGAGCCGATTGAAACGGAGGGCGCCTGACCCGGTGCTGAAGCGCAGGGTTGTCTGGCGTTCACCCGCGCGGGCCGGTTAGGCTGATCCCATGCTTACGACCCTGGTCCTCCTCCTCGCCGCCGCCGTGGTTTTCGTCCTGATCTCCCGGCGCCTGGGATTCGGCAGCATCCTCGGCTATCTGGCGGCCGGCGCGGTGATCGGTCCGTCCGGCCTCAGGCTGGTCCGCGATGTCGGCCAGATCTCGGAGATCTCCGAACTCGGCGTCCTGATGCTGCTGTTCCTGATCGGGCTGGAACTGCGCATCCAGCGGCTGTGGTCGATGCGCAAGGCCGTGTTCGGCCTTGGCGCAGCCCAGATGGCCCTGGCCGGATCGGCGCTGACGCTGCTGGTCCATCTGACGGGAGCCTCCTGGCCTGCCGCCGGCATCATCGGCGTGGGCCTGGCCCTGTCGTCCACCGCCATCGTCCTGCCGATGCTGGCCGATCGGGAGCTGTTGGCCTCGGGCGCGGGGCGGGACGCCTTTGCAGTCCTCTTATTCCAGGACCTGGCCTCCATTCCACTGGTGGCCCTGATTCCGCTGATCGGGTTTCGCGCCTCTTCCGGCGGCCCTCACCCGGTGGTCGGCTTCGTCGAAGCCGTGGCCGCGGTGGCGGCCATCGTGCTGGCGGGCCGCTTCCTGGTTCGACCGCTGTTCCGCCTGATGGGAGGAGCGCGTACGGCCGAAGTGTTCACCGCCACCGCCCTGCTGGTGGTCGCCGGCGCCGCGGCCCTCGCCAATTTGGCGGGCCTGCCCATGTCCCTGGGGGCCTTCGCCGCCGGGGTCGCCCTGTCGGAATCGGAATACCGCCACGAGCTGCAGGTCGACATCGAGCCCTTCGAGGGCCTGTTGCTCGGCTTCTTCTTCATCTCCGTGGGCATGTCCGCCAACACCGCTTTGGCCTTGGCCGAACCGGCGGTGATCCTGCTTGGGGTGGCGGCGATGCTGGCGGTGAAGATCGCCATCGGCTTCATCATCGCCCGGGCCAAGGGCGCCAGCCTGCAGGCCAGCATCCGCTTCGCCCTCGCCCTGCCCCAGGGCAGTGAATTCGGTTTCGTCCTGTTCGGCGCCGCCTTGGCGGCCGGCGCCCTGGCCAAGGCCCAGGTCGATCGGGTCATGCTGGTGGTGGCGCTGTCGATGTTCGTCAGCCCGATCCTGTTCGCCCTGTCCGAGCGCTATCTTGTCCCACGCCTGGCGGCCCGCCGCGCCCGTCCGTTCGACAGCCTGGACGACGCCAAGCCGGCGCCGGTGGTGATCTGCGGCTTCGGCCGGGTGGGCCAGATCGTGGGCCGCATCCTGATTGGCCGCCAGATTCCGTTCAACGCCCTAGACCCTGACGCGGAGAACGTCGATACGGTGCGCCGCTTCGGCTACAAGGCCTATTTCGGCGATCCCACCCGCCTGGATCTCCTGCGGGCCGTGGGCGCCGGCGAAGCCAAGGCGCTGGTCGCCGCCCTGGGCGATCCGGAGCAGAACCTGAAGCTGGTCGAGACCGTCCGCCGTCATTTCCCGGACCTCGTCGTCTACGCCCGGGCGCGCAACCGCCGCCACGCCCACCTGCTCATGGACTCCGGCGTCGAGCATATCGTCCGCGAAACCTTCTTCTCCAGCCTTCGATTGACCGAGTTGGTGTTGGGAGGCCTTGGCCTCTCGCCGGACGACGCGCGACGCACCGTCCAGCGGTTCCGCGAGCACGACGACAACGCCCTGATCGAGCAGCATGGCATTCTCGACGAAAAACAGCTGATCCAGACCGCGGCCCAATCCGCCGAGGAGCTGCGCCGCCTCTTCGAGGCGGATCGAATCCGATAAGGCGGTCCGGCCTGGCTTTGGCTTCAGGGCCGGGTCCGCCCTGTCGGACAGTCCATCTGCGCCGCGGGGCGGGCCGCCCGCATCTGGGCAGCCCAGAGGGGTTCGAAGCCGGTCTTGTCATCAGGTCCCGCACAGGCCGTGGACCGGCCTCCAAGGCCCGCCCCGCCGCCGGGCCCCATGGACGCCGCGATCGACAGGGATTGCGCGCCGGCCGGTCCCCACCGGCCCCGTCCCTGGACCTGGCTCACCGCCACCGCCACGGTCCCGTTCGACCCCATCGGGGCGATCATCGAGGCGTAGGCTTCGCGATATCCTCCCGTGCCGACGGCCACGCCCACCTCTCCGTGGACCTTGCGGTCCGGCAGCGGATCGGACGGTCCCATCGCATTGGGCCCTGCAGTCGACGGCAAGGGCTGAGCGGAGGCGTTCAGATAGGAGGAGATCTGGGCGTCCAGCGCCGCATCCGAAGCGCTGGCCACCGGCGCATCGGCCGTCGCCTGGGCGAAAGCCGTAGCGTTGAACGAAAGCAAGGCGATCGCGGCGGCCAGGGACAGTTTCAACATGATCGTCTTTCCGACTCCGTCCCGCCCCCTTCAATCTCGTCGCCAATTGCGGCCGATTGATTGCAGCCTGGCCGCGCTCGATCATGAGCGATTTGCCTACCTTGGTTCAGGCGGGCGCCAAGCAAGGTTAGACGCCATAGGCCGCCAATCGCTGCGGTGCGAAGGTGAAGAAGCGTTGCCCCGTATAGGAAAAAATAGCCGCCACCGCCGAGCCGACGACAACGCACGCCGGGGACGGGGCGTACGGCGCAAGATGGCCGACGGCATGGAACACCGCAAAGCTCACGCCCTGCGCCACCAGGGTCACCAAGGCGTAGCGCGCCATCTCGTCTCGCCGGCTGCGGCCCGTGCCGATGAAGGTGTGCTTGCGGTTCAACGACCAGGCGACCAGCGTGCTGGTGCACAGCCCAGCAAACCAGGCGGGGGACTTCCCCGTACCCAGGTGAAGCGCGATCGTGAAGACGGTGGTGTGAACCGCAAGTCCGGTCAGTCCCACCGCGAGAAATTTTAACAATCCTTGCGGAAGGATCGCCAGGAAGCGGATCGCCAGCTGAGGAAGGATTTCTCGCACAGCCGGGGGAAACTCCATCGTTTCGGAGCCCGCGACTTATCACGAAGGACGCTGAAGATGCGGTAAACAGCTGATTTTGCGGGCCTCCGGCAGATCCATTCAGCGTTAAGCGCCGCTAAGGGCTTCCCCGGCATAGTCCGCCCAAAAGCGTCTAGGCATCGCGGGAACCATGGCCGATATCCCCTTGTCCATTGACTCGACTGGTCTCCGGTCGTCCGCCGAGAGCGCGCGCGGCGTCCGCGAATGGCTTCCCCTACTGGTTTTCGGCTTTTACGCCCTTGCCGTTCTACTGATCGGGTCTACGCACGAGGCTTGGTTCGACGAAGCGCAGGCGTGGTTGATCGCCCGCGACGCCTCGGCCTGGGAAATCGTCTCTCGCTACGCGCGCTATGAGGGAACGCCGCCGCTTTGGCATCTTGTACTGTGGCTGCCGGCCCACCTTGGCTATCCGTACCGCTACCTCTGGCTGATCAGCAGCGCCTTTGGGCTGGTCGGGGCCGGCATGGTGCTGTTCCGCTCGCCGTTCCCGCTCCTGGTGCGATGCGGCCTCGTGTTCGGTTACTTCTTTGCGTTCCAATACCCAATCGTCGCGCGCAGCTATGCGTTGGACCTCGCACTGTTTCCGATCCTGGCGGCGCTGTTCGAAAGGCGGCTGGAGCGGCCCTTCGCCTACTGCGCGGCTCTGGCCCTACTGGCCAACGCCAACACCCATTCCTTCCTGATCTCCGGCATCATTGCTTTGGAGTTCGGGGCCGCCACACTGCGTTCGAACCGGTGGAGAGAACCGAAGCTGGTGGTCGCCATGACATTCTATGGGGTCTTCGCCTGCGGAGCCGTAGCGTGCGCCTGGCCTCCAAAGGACATTAGTTTCCACGCATACAAACTTGGCGCCATCACCGCGACCCGCGCCATCCTCCTGATGGCCGAACCGTTCATCGAACGCGTTGACGTGTGGGGAAACGCCGGCCCGGAAGTGGGCGCCCGCGCAGCAGGGGCAGTCGCCACTCTCTTTCTTCTGATCCCCTCCCTGGTGTTGTTCGCCCGGGCGCGGATCGTCAGCCTGTTTTTGGCCGCCTTAGGAATCTTCTTCATCTTCACCGCCGCAAAATACGGTCAAGGCTGGCACACCGGCATCCTGTTCATGGTCTGGATGTTTGCGCTCTGGATCTCCTGGCCCAAGCTCAAACTGCTCAGCCGACGCGAACACGCGTTGCTTTTCGTCAGCTTGGCGATCGTACTCGGAGTGCAGGATTGGTATTCGGTCGCCGCCTGGAAACGCGAGGTCCTGCAAACCTATTCGCCGGCCAAGGACTTGGCCAAAGCTTTAATCCACTACCGCCAAACCCATCCTGGAACGACCGTCGCCGCCTTCGGTATCAAGACCTTTGCGGCCCAACCCTGGGCCAAGGTCAATCTGTTCGACAACTTCGACGGGGGCCCCTCAAAGCCCGCCTTCTACGATTGGCGCGCATCCCAGCCGTTCAAGCGTTTCGCGACGTTGACGAATTGGGCACACGCCGTCCAATGGGAGCATCACGGCGTGCTGTTGCTCTCGGACTTCGAGGCGATCGACCAGGACGAGGCCGCCCAGTACTTCGCGATCGCCGCCAAAGCCGGCTTCTGTGCACACAGCTTCGATGGGGAAATGATCTGGAAGACCTATGATCGGGAGTCCGAAAAGATTGTGATGTTTACCCATTGCGCCGCATGAAACGATCTTATCTCAGGCTTAACTATGAGAGGGTGCGGCCGGGGAGCGCCACCGCCATCTGATCGCCTTTTCCAGTGATGCCGGGTTTTGATCTCATCGCGCACAACCCCTGGCGTGAGCCCGCGTAGCGCCCCACAGTCAGGACTTGATCAGTCGGCGCGCCCTCCTTTCGCAGCTCGGCCTGCTCGCCGCCGTCGGCGGCGGGGCGTGGTGGCTGCGCGCGCATGTGCTTTGGCCGTCCCCGTCGCCGGTTTTCGCCGACGGCCGCTCCAGCGGCTGGCTGGATTTCACGTCACCGGAAGGCGGCGTGCCGATGATCATGGTCCTAGTCGGCGGCGCGCCGGTTCGGGCCCTGGTCGACTCCGGAGCCCAGTCCTCGGTGATCGATCGCGGCCTCGCGCAGAAGCTTGGCCTTCCCACCACCACCTTGGCGCCGGTGATCGTCGCCTTCGGACTGAGCGGCGCGCCCCAGCTCGGCCGCACCGCCCGGCTGGACGTCGGCCTCGGGGGACTGATCCTGAAGGATCTGCACGCGGCGGTGTTCGACCTGGCGGCCGTCGCCGACGCCAGCGGGCGGGACTTCGGCCTGATCCTCGGCCAGGACGTGCTCAAACAAGTGGTGGCGGACCTGGACTTTCCGGCCGCCCGGCTGGCCTTCCACAATCCCCGCGCCTATGTCCCGCCCGAAAAGGCGCGGGCGACGCCGGTCCGCCGCTCCGGCGGCCAGCTGTTCGCTCCGGTCACGGTCGAGACCACCCAGTTCGAAGCCGTGATCGACACCGGCGCCAGCGCCGTACTGGCGCTTTCGGCCGAGACCGCCCGGACCGCCGGTCTCTTGTCGGGTCGCCGGATCGGCACGGCGCCCAGCGTCACCTTCGGCGGGCTGTCGCAGGACCAGGTGGTGTTGGTGGACGCCGTGGCCTTCGCCGGCGAGACTTACCGTAACGTGCCGGTTCACATCTATGCGCCGGACCGGAACATCCCCCTGCCCTCCGGCCTGATCGGGGTCGAGGCGTTCGAACGTTTCCGCACCATCCTCGATGTGGGGCGCGGCCGGCTGCACCTCGTTCCTGCAGGCCCCGAGGTCAGTCCCCGGGGCCCGGTCGTCCGCCTCAGCCCTTTGCGCGCGCTACGCTGAGCGCCTCGGTCCACCACAGCAGATCGTCAAGCATCTCCTTGGCCAGGGGCGGCAGATAAGCCAATTCGGAAACGGGCTTGCCCCCCTGCCAGATGTCCATGAAATCCCCGCCCTGGATATGCACGGCGGCGCGGCTCGGGGCCATCTTCAGTTCGATGGCGACCAGGCGAAGCTGTTCGATCGACCGAGCGGCCCCGACCGACCCGTAGCCCAGGAAGGCGCAAGGCTTGCGGTTCCATTCGACATAAGCGTTGTCGAGGGCGTTCTTCAGCACCGCGGGAAGACCGTGATTGTATTCGGCGGTGACGAAGACGTAGCCGTCGAACTCGGCCACCTTCTTCTGCCAGGCTTGCGCTACTTCGCCCTTGGACGGGACCCAGGCGTTGGACGCGACCTCCTCGAAAAACGGCAGCGGGAAGTCGCGCAGGTCGACGAGCTCCACCTCCATGTCGCCCCGCGCGGCGGCGACGTCGTAGAGCCACTGGGCCGGCTTGTCGCCGAGGCGCGTTGGGCGCGTGGTGCTGATGATGATCGCGATCTTCGGCTTGGCCATGGTTTCCCTCGGGATAGGAATATGTGGTTACGATCTGTAACCAGGGCTATACTGGTGCCCGTCGGCAAACCTCACAAGGAGGCACATTCTTGTCACCAAGCCACACGCTTGACGTCCCCGCGGACCGCAACACCCCCGGTTGCCGGATGGTCGCCGACATCCTGTCGCGCATCGGCGACAAGTGGACCGTGCTGGTGGTGGCCGCTCTGTCCAAGGGGCCGGTGCGTTTCAATGAATTGCGCCGCACCATCGATGGCGTCTCGCAGAGGATGCTGACCCTCACCTTGCGCGGACTGGAGCGGGACGGCCTCGTCACCCGGACCATTTTCCCGACCATCCCGCCGCGGGTCGATTACGAGCTCACCGACCTGGGGCGCACCTTGATCGACCCGTTGGCGCAGATCGGCGCCTGGGCCAACGCCCACGCCGGTTGCATTGACGCCGCCCGCGCCGCCTTCGACGCCCGGGATCAGTCGCCGGCCTTCGCCGCCGGCAGCACCGCGATGTTGCCAGAACGTCCAGCCAACAGGTAAAGGTTACCGCATGGTTAATTTTGGAACATCAGGCGAACATCATCCGCCCGCGTAACCGCCGAGGATCGGCAGGATCTCGCCGGTGATGTAGCTTGAGCACTGGGGCGAGGCCAAAAACACATAGGCAGGGGCGATCTCCTCCGGCTGGGCCGGACGCTTCATTTCGGTCGAGGCCCCGAATTCGGCGACCTTAGGCGCCGGCTTGTCAGCGGGATTGAGCGGGGTCCAGACCGGTCCCGGCGCCACGGCGTTGACCCTGACGCCCTTCTTGATCAGGTGGGCGGCGAGCGACCGGGTGAAGGCGTGGATGCCGCCCTTGGTCATCGAATAGTCCAGCAGGTCCTTGTTGCCGGAAATGCCCGTCACCGAGCCGGTCATCACGATCGCCCCGCCTTCCGGCAAGTGCGGCACGGCAGCCTTGGCCATATGGAAGTAGCCGTAGAGATTGGTTTTCAAGGTGCGGTCGAAGTGTTCTTCGGTCAGCGATTCGAAGTCCGTCACGTGCTCTTGGAAGGCGGCGTTGTTGACCAGCACGTCCAGCCGGCCGAATTCCTTCACCGTGCGCGCCACCGCCGCCTTGGCGAAAGCCGGATCGGCCACGTCGCCCGCGAGGGTGATGCAGCGCCGGCCCTCCTTCTCCACCGCCCGGCGCGTCGCCTCGGCGTCCTCGTGCTCGTCGAGATAGGCGACCGCCACGTCCGCTCCCTCGCGGGCGAACAGCACCGCCACGGCGCGGCCGATGCCGGAATCCCCGCCGGTGATCAGGGCCACCTTGTCCTTCAGCTTGTCAGAGCCGCGATAGAAGGGGGCGTCATACATGGGCGGGGGGTCCAGGGCGGCTTCACGCCCAGGCTTGGACTGGTGCTGTTCGGGAAAAGGCGGTTCGGGATAGCGGCGGGCGCCCGCCTGCATCGCCCTTCCCTCGCCGTCCTTGTCGGGATTGAAGGAGCGTTCCTCGCTGTCGATGCGGCGCTGGATTTCCCGCTCTTCACGCGCCGCCCGTTCGGCGACCGCGTCGAAGCCGCCGCGGCTCTCGATATCGCCCATGGCCATTCTCCGTCTGTAGATCGCACAGACAAGTTGCGGTCCAAGGCTATGGTTCCCGTCCGTTATCCTCAATTACCGCTCAGCTAAAACGAGCGCCACATCGGCAACTGGAACGGCTTTGCTCCGGACACGTTAGTTCCGCAGAACATCGGAAAGGATCATCGCTATGCGTCCGCTCCTCGTTAGTTGTGCGATTTTCGCGGCGGCTATGACCCTCTCGGCCTGCGCGACCGAAAGTTCGACCAGCGGCTACTACGGTTATAATGAAAGCTGCGCCAGCAACGGCGATCAGGTCGCCGGAGCCGTCGTGGGCGGCGGGATCGGCGCCTTGGCCGGCAGCGCCATCGCCGGCCGCGGCAACCGGACTCCCGGCGCGGTTCTGGGCGGAGTCGCCGGCGCCGTGGCCGGGGCCGAAATCGCCAAGTCGCGTTCAAACAGCAATTGCGCCAACGGCTATTACGACAATGCGGGGCGCCGCGTTTACTACGACGAATACGGCCGGCCCTACTA
Organism: Caulobacteraceae bacterium; assembly: GCA_035493955.1. Taxonomy (GTDB): domain Bacteria; phylum Pseudomonadota; class Alphaproteobacteria; order Caulobacterales; family Caulobacteraceae; genus NCED01. The sequence goes on from DATJHI010000013.1 coordinate 41,860, forward strand.
TCGCTGAACCCTGACCGGCCTGGCGCGCTGTCGCGGCGTTTTCCGTCAAACGATTGCGCGCCAGGAAACCGAGGAACATTCGGTCGGCTTCAACAATTGATCGTTCTGGGCGTGAAGCCGACGCCTGGAAAACGGCGCTGTCACGCCTTGCGGGAGATTGCTGAGATGATCGTCAAGCTCACCCCTGCCAGCGAAGACCGTCGCGTCTGGATGGTTTCGGTGTCCCCTGACGACCGGCGCTCCGTGCCCGTGGATTTCATGACCGCGCCGGAAGAGCAGCGTTCGTTCCTGGGCGACGATGTCGCCTACTACGAGGCCGAGCCCACTGCCGAGGGCTGGGAAATCAAGGGACGGCTGACCCCCCAGATCTGGTGATCCCGGACGCGAACGGGGTCTCAGCCGCCCGGCTGGCGTGGTGCGCTTCAGCCCGAGATTCGGCCCCGGCGAAAGCGCCGGCCGGCGCAGATGATTCGGAACGTCTTCGGCTCTAGGCAGTTTGTCTGGAGCGGAGGCGCCTTCGGTCCGCGTTACGGAGGCTTGCGTGGAACATCAACTGGGCCGGATCAACATCGTCGCCTGGCAGGATCGTCGGGTGCACGTTCCACATCACGCGGACATTCTGTCGGTCGTCCTGGTGATCGCCATGGTGGCGAGCGCTTTGCTCCTGTGTTTGCGCTTCGCCTTCGGGACCCCGCTGCCCCTCGAACTGCTGCAAGTCGCCTTCGCCGCCCTGGCGGCCTCCAGCGCCTTGATGCTGACCCGAGGCATGGTGCGCTTCATTCTTTGGCTGCAGCGGTTCTGACAGCTATGGACCTCAGCGGGATTTGATCCAAAAATTCCCATCGCTAAGCTCGCTTCGCCGCGAGACATGGCCTAAGTGGTCCGCATCAGTCAGTGGGAAGCCTATGGGTTCCATCGCTTATCGGCTCGACAGGGCGCTCGAGGCCCTGCAGGGCCAGGGGCTAACGCCCGTCACCATCATCCTCACCGAAGCGGACCATGAAGCGCTTGCGCTCATTCCGGATTGGCCCGTGACCACCACCAGCGGCGGCGAACTGCGCTTCCGCAGCACGCCGGTCTTCCGAGCCCGCGATTCCGAGGGCGGCAGCATCGTCGGTCGCGGCGTCAACGGGGCCACCCGCCGCGTGACCTTCGCCGACGACGAGCCGGCCGATTCCGCGGAAACGCACACGGACGCTCACCCGAAATAATAGCGCTCCAGGAGCTCCAGGGCGCGCTGGATTCGGTCCTCCAGACGCCCGGCCAACCGGTCGTCGCCCTGTGCCCACTGCGCCGGGCTCAGACATTCGCCGCACACCCGGTCGGACGCTTCCGACAGCGCCGCATTGCCGTTGAAGGCCAGCGCGCGCGCGCGGGAGAGCCTCAAGCCAGCGTGAGCCCGCGCCTCCTCCGGCGCCGCCTCGACATAGCCGCGCACCGTGTCGTCCAGAAAGGAGCGGAGCGCGCGGGGCTGGGCCTTTCGCCAGTCGTCGCCGTAGCGCTCGCCGGCCAGCTTCTGCCGATGGCTGATCCGACCCTTGTCGTAGAGCCAGTCGAGCCCGTCCTTGCGTCGGCGCGCGCCGCTCTGGCCGCCGCGAGGCGCGGGGGTGAAGCGATCACCCCGCGCCTCGCTCAGGCCAATGGTCTCCGCCACCCCCCGCGCCACCACCGCGGCTTCGGCCTTTTCCCGGGCCAGTCGGTCCAGACGGACCAGCCGTTCCATCTCGCGTTGCGCGGGATCGCGCAGCCTTCGGTTCTGCATGGGTATCTCCTTCAACGGGCCGCATCGGGCGTACGGACGGAACGTCTTGGCGCAGCTTGGACGGCCTCAAGGGTCAAAGGCGGCAGGACGGCGGAATAGGCGATGGCGTGATGGTCGGGGCAGTAAGGCCCCTCCCCGCGGACCCGATGGCCGCAGAAACGGGTCTCGTCGCCGAGCTCGTAGGGCCAGCGGCAGCTCGTCCGGTGCAACTCAAGTAAGCCCACCAACTGGGGGATCACCGCGCAGGGGGTCGGCGGAGGCAACGGCATGATCGGCAGAATCGGCGGCCTGAGCCCGGCGACCGTCTCGACGGCCCGGCGGCGGTCCCGACTGTGACGCGCCCCGGCCGCCTGGGCGTCGTAACGCTGTTCGCCTGTACGCTGCAGGCCCAGACGGAACAGTTTGCCGACCACGGCGCTGCGGCTGAACTTGGGGCCCAGCGCCCGAGCAATCCGGGCGGCGCTGAGCCGCTCATGCCACAGGCCTATCAGGCGTTTTGTCTGCGCCTCGGTCCACGGAGAGACGGTTTCGCCGTGTGACGGCCGTTCGATCTTGTCCATGGATTCAGATTACGACACGTCGTAATCGATCCGCAAGGCTAAATTACGAAACTTCGTTGTTTTCTAGCGCAAACGCTCGGCGCATTACGAAGCATCATGGCGACGACGATCGAAAACAGGCGGGCGGCCTTCAACGCCTGGGTTCTGGAACATGGACCCACCGTGGCCGATGTCGCCCGTCGCGCCGGGGTTCCCCAGACCACCCTCTACTCCTATGCCTCCGGCAAGAGCCAGAGCTTGAAGGGCATCACCCAGGAAAAGGTCGCCTCGGCCTATCGGGTGCGGGTGGAAGACCTGTTCGGCGCCGCGCCGTCCCCCAACCCGGAGATCGGCGTCTGGGGCAAGATCGGCGCCCGGGCGGAAATCTATCCCCTTACCGACTATACGTCAGATCCTATGTACCAGGTCCAACTGCCGGCTACCCTCGATGCGGAGGAGGAATATGTCGCCTTCGAGATCGAGGGCTATTCCATGCCGCCGGCCGAACCGGGCTGGCTGGTGGTGTTCCGCAAGACCGAGGTGACGCCGGACCATCTGTTGAACGCCCCCTGCCTCGTCGACACCAAGGACGGACGGCGGTTGTTCAAACGCCTGCGGAAGGGCTACGCCCCGGGACGATACAACCTGGAGAGCTGGGATGGATCGCCGGTGATTGAAGACGTCGAGGTGCTTACCGTCCTGCCCTTCGCCGCCCTTACGCCAGGGCGCAGGGCTCGCTGAAGGGGCCGGTGGGAACGGGCGTACACCAGCGCCGCGTCAGGCTTGACTATAAGAATTCTTGCTGCGCCTGGAGCGCAATTTCCGGCGCCTTGGCGAGGCCCGGTTCGACCCAGGCCGCCTCGCGGCGCCAACGGTGGATTTCGTCACAGGCCGGGCAACGGAAGGCGAATTCCCCTTCCAGTTCGTCCAATTGGGCTTGCGACATTCGATAGACTGTCGGGACATCCCGTTCGGTCGTCGGGCACTTGGTGATGATACGCGGCATGACGGCAGAACGCGCGAGAGCCGGAAAAGCTCCCTCGTGAGGGCCGAGCCCCAAAATTACGATATGTCGTAATTTTCCTTGGCCTATACGAAGTATCGTATTATATTACCCCCATGTCACGCACCGTCCCGGAGCTGGGCCCTTCCCATTTCGCCGAGGCCCGCAGGGCGGAACAGGCTCAGGCGGCCCTGGCCCGGCGCCATGCGGCGATGGCGGACCTGGCCGCCCTTCATGCGGCGCAGGACAATTTCGCCCGCCAAGCGGACGAGGCCTACGCCTGCGGGGCGGCCTCCGCCCGACGCGATTGCGACATCCTGGAAGAGATCGCCCACCAGCTGGCGTTGGCCATTGAAGGGCTGGAACCGACCTTTGCCCAACTCGACGTCGCCCGTGACGTGGCGCTCTACCGCGGCGCAGCGGTCGGCAGGACCCGCAGCCGGTACGATCCGGCCCGATTGGCGAGCGCGACGGCGGAGGTCATGGCGGAAGAAACCCTGTCTGGACCCGCAGCCGCGGTCCTGACCGCGGCCGTGCGGGCGATCGGGGCCCGAAAGCGGCTCTAGGTCGGCGCAGCGCGCCGGGAAAACCGGGGAGAGGCCTTGCAAACCCGCCGCAAAATCTTTCGCCGTCGACTTCCATTTTCCGGGGTCAAAACGTCTTAGTATCCAACGACCGGACTCTCGCAATCGGGCGGGAAAAATGTCGAACGGGCTGAACCCAGATGGGGAAGCTGCAGCCGAAGGATGACCTTCTGCCTGGAAGAGACGGTCCTTCGACCAGTTTGATCGAACGGCTTTTTCGGGAGCACAACGACACCTTGCTCCGCTTCCTGCGCGCGCGCCTGAAAAGCGATGCGGACGCGCGTGAGGCGGCCCAAGAAGCTTACGTGCGCCTGCTGCAGCTCGACCGCTCCGATCAGCCGTCATTTTTGCGCGCCTATCTGTTCAAGATCGCGTCCAACGTCGCCACCGACATGCTCCGGCGGCAAAGCGTGCAGGCCCGGTTTGCGCCGGCGGACGAACCCAGCCCCGGCGAAGGCGCGGAACAGGAACATGCCCTGTCCGCTCGCCAGCAGCTGATGCTGGTGCAAGACGCCCTCAATGAATTGCCGCCCCGCTGCCGGGAGGCGTTCCTGCTGAGACGTCAGGATCAGCTGGCGACGATCCAGATTGGAGAGCGGCTCGGTGTCAGTGATCGCATGGTAAGACTGTATCTCGCCCGCGCCATCGAACACGTGCAGCACGCGCTTGCTCGGGCGGAGCGACGGGGATGAGCGCGATGAATTTGCGATCTTCCCAAACCCAGGCCGACGTCGAGGCGAAAGCCCGCGAATGGTTCATCCGTCTGCTGGACGAGGATGTGGCCCGCGAGGAGCTGTTGGCGTGGGGCGCCTGGCTGGACGCTGACGCCAGTCACCGAGCGGCGTACGAACGTGTCGAGGATGCCTGGCAACACATGCGGGCGGCCGAAGCCACGGCGCCCGACGCTGAGGAACTGGCGGCGGATCGCTATGTCCCCGACCTTTCCGTCTCCCAATGGCGCAAGGCGCGGCGCGCACGCCTGAAGCTTGTTTCGTCCATAGTCGTCTCGCTGATCGCCGTCCTCTCCGTCGCCCTGGTCGGCTGGTTTTGGGCCAACTCATCCGTTGCTCCGCCCCAACAGTTCGCGACACAGCGGGCGCGGCATACGGAGGCCCACCTGCCGGACGGCTCGCGCATCCAACTCGGGGCCATGACGACCCTCAACGTCGCCTTCAGCGCGCGCCACCGGGAAGTCGGCATGGTCGGCGGGGAGGCGCTGTTCCACGTCGCCCACGACCACCGGCGGCCCTTCGTGGTGCGAACGCCTCTGGCGGCCATCACCGCGGTGGGCACGGCGTTCGACGTCGACATCGAAACCCACGCGGTCACCCTGACCGTGACCGAAGGCGTCGTCAGCGTTGCGCCGGACCCCCACGCCAACGAAGCTTTTCGCAAGAGGCCCAGGGTCGATCAGCCGATCCGGATCCGCGCCGGACAGAACCTGAGAATGGAGTGGGACGGCGCCCACCTGATCCTGGCCCTGAGCGACAGCCAGTCCGGCGCCACCTGGACGGACGGACGGCTGGAATACCGGAACACGCCGTTGCGATCGGTGATCGATGACGTCAACCGCTATACGACAAAGCCGATCATCATCGCCGACCCCAACCTTGCCTATCTTCAATATACCGGGACGGTCCAGTTGGAGGCGGCCGACACCTGGGCGTTGGGCTTGCCCGCCGCGTTCCCGCTCACCGTCGAGTTGAACGACCGTGGCGAGTTCGTTCTGCGGCAAAAATCCGCGGCTTCGTTGCCGGTAAACCTGCCGTCGGGGACGACGCTCCCGTCCACCGCGGGCCGTCCCCGGGGCTTCCTTTTTGACGTGGTGTTTTCCCGCCGTCCCGGCATCGGCCAGGCGGTCACGACAACGGAAAACTGATGTGAAGGCGACGGCGCCGGTTTTCCTCGCGGCCAGGCTGCCCATGGCTCCTGCCCCCGCCCGCCTTGAGTCCGACGCAGGACGGAAGCCCCATGGTCGAAGCTTTTAAGCTGCCTCCGATGATTCCCGCCGGCGGGATAACGCCCTATCTGACCGTCCCCGACGGCAAGGCGGCGATAGCGGTGGCTTTCTACACCGCCGCCTTCGGGGCCGTCGAACTGTTCCGCAACCTAGCCGACGACGGCGAGAGGATCATGCACAGCCGGCTGTTGATCAATGACGGCCTGGTGATGCTGGCCGATGATTTCCCCGAGTACCGCGGAGGCGCCGCGATGACCAAGCCGAACGCGGTGAGCTTCCACCTGCAGGTCGACGACGCCGATGCGTGGTGGAGCCGGGCCATAGCCGCGGGCGCCCGCGTGAAGATGCCCATGGGCGACATGTTCTGGGATGGCCGCTATGGTCAGCTCACCGATCCGTTCGGTCACTCCTGGTCGATCGCCGCTCCCCTGTAGGAAGCCAAGGCCGGCGCGCCTCCCCAGTTTCCGTCAGCCGTTCCTGGAAGGCTCCGGCGACCTCGGAGCGCATGGATCGGGGCCCGCCAAGCAAACGAAGCCGAGCGCCCGAAACGGCCGCCGCCGTCCTGAGATTCGCATTGCCGCAGGAGGCGTAAAGGTCGAAGGAATTACGGCGGAATCCTTGCGCAGCTGCGCTTGTGATCGCGGACGGACGGGCGGGCCGATCAAGGCCCGGCAACGAACGAGATTCGTGAGGTCCAATGCAGCTCTACTACTCCCCCTATTCCCCCTATGTCCGGAAGGTTCTGGTCTGCGCCGAAGAACTGGGAGTTCCGATCGAACGTCTGGATTCGGCGGCTCATCCGATCTCCAGAGACCAGACGATCGTCAGCGACAATCCTCTGGGCCAGGTTCCGACCCTGCTCGCGCCCGACGGATCGGCGCTCCACGACAGCCGGGTCATCTGCGAGTATCTGAACGATCTGGCCGGGGGGACATTGTTTCCCCCGGCCTCCGCAGGGCGTTGGGATCGGTTGGTCGAACAATCCCTCGCCGATGGTCTGTGCGCGGCGGCGCTCTCAATGCGTTACGAACAGGTGGTTCGCCCGGCCGAAGTCAGGTTTGAGCCCTGGGTGGAGGCGCAGCACCAGAAGATCGTCTCAGCCCTCGACAAGTTCGAACACTGGACGCCGACGTTCGCTGATCGCGTCGACATCGGCGTGATTTCGATCGCCTGCTCGCTCGGATATCTCGACCTTCGGTTTCCGGAACGTCCATGGCGGCATCGGCCCCTGCTCGCGGCTTGGCATGAGCGGTTTTCGCAACGCCCGTCCATGCGCAAGACCGCGCACCCGCAAACCGGGGCGCCGTCCTAGGCCTTCGGGACAGCCGGACCTCTAACCGATTGATTTATCTGGCTGGGGGACAAGGACTCGAACCTTGAATGACGGTACCAAAATCGCGCCTGTTGCTTATGAATACAGGCGCTTGGCTGTAAAAGATCGCGCGATCAACCCCAACTGGATCAATAACATGCCGGCTCTAGGTAAAAGGTATTTCGGCCCAGATCAATGTGGGCGAGCGCGTGCAGCTGGGGGCGGCTACACGCACGCACCCCCACCCGATCCGCGCTGGGCGGTGGCTGCGTGACGAACGGCGTTCGTGATAACCCTAGGTCCCAACACGGCGGGGGAGGACGAAGCGGTGAGCGGAATGACGCGGCGGGCGACATTAGCCGTGATGCTTAAGAGCCGCTGGGTCGAGGTCGCCCGACTGTCGGAGTTCGGAGCGCCGCTCGATGATAGAGGGAGGGTCTTGCCGCTTCAGGCGCAGGGAGCCGGTGTGATGGCCGACGGATTTGACATGTCCGCGATCCCGCCACTGCCGCTGACTTGGCGCGTTCGTATGGACGGCCGCTACTGGCAATTCACCTCGAACGATTGTGAATTCACCTCCATACCCGGCGAGCTTACGCAGATGCGATTTCGCATATCGCCCACGATTGTCCACGGCGAGGAGCCGACCGATCCATGACCGTGACCCCACCCCCGGCATGCTCGCAGCCATCGAACCGGCGCTTGGCAAAGACTTTAACGGGTGGCAGCACGTGGCCGCCATCAAGGCCTGGAAGGCCATGATCGATGCCGCCATGCTGGAACAAAAGTCATGACCGCGGACGGTGTAAAACTGGCTCAGCCTGGGGTTCGCCAACAGACGCCTAAGGAGGCGTGGGAGTCGAGCTACGGAGCGGCATGGCCCGCGCTGATAAACGCCGGCGTCGCGGTGTTGGGCTCAAAACGCCCAATTGACGTTGGCCCCGGCGGTCGACCGCTTTTCCGCGACTACCACTACAAACTCGAAACTGGCCATTTCAACGGGCGTCCCTGGTATCGCGTAGTGTGCGAGGGCGAGTGCGTGGAAGAGGGCCCCCGCGATGTATAGGAAGTGACCGTGACACCTGCACCCCGCGGGCCCACTTCCCACCGCCTAATCGGCCTCTATGTCGGCGCCGCGCTGATCTGCACCGGTGAAGCCATTGGCGTCCGCATGGCGTTCGACGCGGGATCGTGGGGGCTAACCCTTTTTGCAGCGGCGGCTTGGGCGACGACCGCATTGACTGCCGCCCTCCTACACCAAGCAATGACTACAGGCGCGGCAGCCGGGACACGACTCGACTCCTGATCGCTTCGCCCCCAAACCGACTCGACTCCACCCATCCCCGGCGCCACATCCAAAACCATGGACCCGGCCCCAATCGACCCAGCCGTGATGCAGGAGATGCGGGAGCGCCTGGCCCAGCCCCAGCCGTGCACGGCGTCAGGCTGGACCGTCGGCGGGTACGCTCGGCCGGTCTGGACGCCAGGCGGCTTTCTGGCCCGCGGGGATCGATACCTGCTCACCTGTCCCAATGGCCACCGGCGCGAGGCCCCGCTCCAGGCGCTTATCGACGCGGGCCGAGGCGACCTCCCCATGCACACCTTCCACTGGCGCTGCCCGATCTGCGGGGCGGACGGCGCGACGGTCGAGTTGGATCTGAGGAGCCGGCGACCGTGAGAAAACTCATTGCCGCCGTCGAAGGTGCGATGTCCGACAGCGGCGAGGCCAAGCCCTGGCCCGCAACCATGCGCCGGTCGAAGGACTTCCGCATCGTCCACGAGGGGCGGCAATATGGGGGATGGTTCGAGGTCGAGGGCGGGGACGTCCTGGTCGCCTCCGCCTACGGCTCGAAACGGGGACCCAAGGGGCGCCGGGATGCGCTGAAGGTGGCCGAGGCTCTGTTGCTGGAGATGGTGAAGGCGCGGCCGTGACGCTGCCCCTGGCCCTGGCCGCGATCTTGTCCTGTACGGCGCCCCATGTTCATGACGGAGACACTCTGACGTGCGCCGGCCAGCATGTGCGGCTCTGGGGGATGGACGCGCCCGAACTTGGCGGTTCCCCGCGCTGCCGGCGACCGACCGGCTGGGCCTGCGATCGCACCACCATGCGCTGGGGAATGCCGGCAAGGGACCGCCTCACCGCCCTCACGCGCGGCGAGGTGACGTGCGAGCCCATGGACGCGGACCGCTACCGGCGCGTCGTGGCGCGGTGTTCGGCTGGCGGGGTGGATCTGGACCGGGAGTTGGTGCGTGAGGGCCTGGCGCGCGACTATACCGCCTTCAGCCACGGGGCCTATCTGGCGGACGAGACGCCGGCGCGGCGGGAACGAGTGGGCATGTGGACCGCCCGTTGAAGCGCCTGCCGCCGATCATCGGCCTGCTGGAAGGCGACGGGGAGGCGACGACGTTCTCCGATGGGCCGGTGATCGTGGAGCGCCGGTCGCCGCCTGCTGAGCCCGGCAGCGAGAGCGAGCGCGGCCTGGATCCGCCGGTCTAGCCCTTCCGCTTGGTCTCGCGCTCGCGGCGGACCCTGGCGAGCCAATCTTCCCTTTGCGCATCCGACATGCCTTCCAGGGCCACGAGCGCCGCCAGCAGATAGCCGGGCATACCCCAGTCACCGCGCAGCTGACGGGAGACCGTGTTCTCAGGCGAGCCTAGCAGATCGGCGAACCGCTTTTGGGTCCAGCCGGTCTCCTTCAGACGAACCTGCCATTCCGTGCCCTTCACCGCGTCAGCGGGTAGCGCTTCCGGGCGAGTCTCACAAGCGATCAACGTCACGTGGATTCCCTATTGACCCCGTAATGTTCGTGACGTAGATATATACGTGACGCACATTTGTGGCAAGCGGAGGATGGGGCGATGGCGCATTTTGACTACACGGTAAGGGGTTGCTGGCCCTTCCCGCTGGACATGCTCCGGCATGACGGGTCCCGCGCGGCCTCCGCGGCAGATCAGGCGATGATCGACCGCTTGTCCGCGGAGCACGCGCCAGACCGCGCAGCTTTCGAGAAAGTGGACATCAACCTCTCCGGCCCCAACAAGCCAAACACCGCGCGCTGGGAGAGCTTCGGCTGGTCCGTGCCCGGCGATCTCGAACACCAGTGGATCAAGCGCGAACGGGAGAAGGGGCGGCGCGCGTCCGCCCTTCTCCAGTCAGCCTTGGGCAAGTTGTCGCCTGAGGAGGCCGAAGCAGTCCGCACCGCCATCGCCGCTGACCGACAGGCGGTGTCGTGATGACCGAGCAAGCCAAGCACACGGCGTGGTCAGCCGAGTACAACGCCGACAACCCCGCATCGGCAGAGGATCAGGAAGCGGCGCGGGCACGCTACGGCTGGGTCTGCAATTGGACCGGCGCTTGGTGCCCCTCGGGCTGCGGATCGCCCTGCACCTACCGCATCGACAGCACCCTATGCGGGGGCGGGATCATCGAGAACGATTTTAATCGCGCCGCCATCGCCAAGGCGAAGGGCTAGCCACCCGGAACCGCCCACCCTCCGCCGGGTTCCCCATCCAACGGGGGGGGGGCCATGTGTAACGACTACGAGCAGCACATCACCTGGAAGGCCTACTGCGAGGCGATGCAGTCGATCGCGCTCAACATCCCAACGCGCCAGGGCGAGCTGGACCTGCCCCACGCCGACCACATCAGGATCACCGACCCGGCCCCGATTGTCGTCCCCACGGGCAATCCGGCCGAGGTCGAGCTCCAGCAGATGCGGTGGAGCTGGCCGGCGCCGAACGGCAAGCCCGTGTTCAACTTCCGCTCCGAGGGCCGGCGGTTCGGCGACAGCCTCCGCTGTGTGATCCCGGCGAGCGCCTTCTTCGAATTCACCGGCGAGCGCTCGCCCAAGATCCGCCACCGCTTCACCCTGCGCGGCGCGCCGTTCATGGGCATCGCCGGGCTGTGGAAGCCTGGGACCGGCAATGAGCGCGCCCGGTTCACCATGCTCACCACGGAGCCGGGACCGGACATAGCGCCCTACCACGGCCGCCAGATCGCGGTCCTACGGCCAGAAGACTGGGCGGCGTGGCTATGGCTGACCAGGCCGGAGGGGGAACTGCTTCGGCCACTGCCGGCGGGGTCGTTGAGCGTGGGGGCTTGAAGGGGCTGTGTCGCGGCAAGGTGGCGAGTGGGACGGCCTGTCTCCCCCTCACCAGTCGGCTTTACGACGTTGCCGCTTCCCCGGGCCGAAGCCTCTAGCGGACGTAGCCGATCCCTACTGAAGTCCAAGACGCGGAAGGGTGTCGTGTTGCAGAGACCCCACGCCTTGCCGCAGCCCAATCACGCTAGCACAAAAGGCGACCCGGAACAGACCCCTCGAACCCCGCCGGGTCGCCCCGCACCCCAAAAAAAATACCCGGAAACCAATGTTTGCCCTTGTGACAAACCCGGTTTCCGGGTACATATTCGGTGTCGGGCGGCTCCGCCCGGCGACTGAAGGAGGAAAGGATGAGGTTCAACCTCAAACTTCGCCTCCGGGCCTTCGGGGTGAGACTAGCACTCTCAATCCGGTTCTAAGGTCCAGAGGCGGGCCCGGGGCGCTCCAACGCTCCGGGCCAACTCCTGAGGTCCAATGTAAGGCCAGAGGACGGAACGATCAATGAAGGACGAAGCGAACAAGACCCTGAAGGACTTTCGCGAAGCGGCGAAGCTCACCCAATCCGAGCTCGCGAGCCTCATGGGCCTGGGCAACTCGGCTTACCAGGATCTCGAATCGGGCTTCAGCAAGTTCAAGCCGAGACACCTGATGGTGCTGGAGCGGGTTTCGCTGAAGCTGGCCGTCGAGCGCGAGGACATCGCGCTGGCGCTGCCATCGATCCGCCGGGACGCCCTGGACCTGGCCGGGATGATCCGCGGAAAGGACAAGACCGCGGCCTGACCGCCGACCCGCAAACGCAAAAAGCCCCCCGGCCGGTCGGCCGAGGGGCAAGTTGGGAGAGAGCCTGTGGCGCGGGGAGGGCCGGCCACCGGCGGGTGTGGGCGCAGGGCGCGCCGCAGGGGGTCAGCGCCGCCAGACGGCGTACCAAGGGCGCGGGGTCAGGGCGCGCAGGACCGCCTGCTGCTGCGCCTGACAGACCTCGGCCAGCTTGATCACATCGGAGGTGCGCCCGTTAGCCTGGTCGAGGTTGGCCGTCTGGGCGTCGTAGCGGCTGGCCAGCGAGCCGGCCGTCTCAGTGATCGACAGCAGCCCCGCCGAGGGGATCGGCTTCTGATACGACGGCGGGATGAGCCGGCTGCAATCCAGCGCAGCGAGGATCGGCGGCGTTAGCCGGATACCGGCACAGCCCGAAATTAGCGGCAGCGATAAGGCCAGGATCAAGGGGCGCATCAGCTCCCGGCGCGGCGGCGATTGCATTGGCGTTGTCCTGATGGATGGCGAGGTCGAGGTGCTGGCGCGTCTCGCCGGCGACGATGATCTTCTGAGCGGCGGTCTCGGCCCTGGCCTGGCCCGCGTCGACCGTGGCCGCGCCCGCCTTCCGCTGGGCCTCGGCAAGCTTGTTGGCCGTGCTGAGGTGCTCCCAGAAGAGATAGCCGCCGGCGGCCAGCACAGCGATGGCCACCACCATGGTCAGGATGGTCGCGATGGCCTTGAGGGGGTCGCGCCGGCTCACGGCTCGTCTCCCGGCCAGTGCTTGCACAGCAGCAGGTAGGCCCCGGCGGCCATGGCCACGACCGCGCAGGCCAGGACGCCGATGACGGCGAGAACAACGACGACAATGACCATGAACATGTGCGCCCGACCGGAGCCGGGCGCCTCCCTGTCAGAGCTTGAACACGCCGGCCCTGACCAGGGTGACGAACATGGTCGTCGCCGCGGACAGCACCGCCTGGATCAGAGGCCAGGCCGAGACCACGGTCTCCGCCAGGCCGGCGATGTCGTTCAGGTCTTCCTTGATGGTGGCGATCACCGCCTGGCGCTTGGCCGAGCCGGGGACGCCGTCGAGCAGGTCGTCCGCCTGTTTCACGCGGTCGGGGATGGTGGCGATCACCGCCTTGACCTTGTCCGGCTCTTTCACCGCGGCGCCGAGCATCTTGACGACGGAATCGCCGAGCTTACCGAAATCCATTGGAATGCCTCCTATTGCCCGACAAAGACGGCGGCGGGCGCGCCGGATCGGCCGCGCATGGCGGCGGAAGGTGGTTCAGTCGCGCAGATGCGGCGGCAGGGACGGCAGGGGCCGCTTCTGGCCGGCCAGCGCGTGGGTGCAATCGGACAGGAAGTCGACGATCCCGCCGGTTACGTAGGTGTGGCAGCGGCTGCACTCGAAACCGCTAGGCTTCTCGCCCTTGGCGATCAGATCAGCGTTGTAGTTGCACCAGCAGCCGGGCCCCTTCCACCCGGGGGAGTAGTGGCCGCTGGTCACCAGAACGGATGGCGTGAATGTCGGGGTCGTCTCATTGCCGTCGAACCCCCAGCCGCCTGGGCCGACCGTGACGGAATGCGGCTCTTCGCAGCCCTCGCACCAGTAGGTCCGAAAGTTTGAGCCGCCGCGGAGAACGTCGCTGATCTGGCCCATCAGATCAGCGCGCCGGCGGTGGGGCCGGCGTAATGGGGATCGGCCTTCCGCCGGCGCACCAAGCGGCCTTGTGCAGGTCCGCAGCGGTGTAGGGTCGCGCCATGTGGGCGGCGATCATGTGGGCGGCGTAGTCGGAGCCGTCGGGCATCGAGACGCCGGCCAGCAGGCGGAAATACTGGTCGTGGGTTCCCGGCCGCCAACGCAGCACCACCCGGTCGCCGGGCTTCAGGATCGAGCGGGCGAAGGCCTGGGCGGCGAGGCCGAGCCTGACCTCGCAGGCCGACTTGGCCGGCGGTCGCACATGCTCGGGCGCGTCGATCCCGTCGACCCGCACGTCGATGATCGCGAAGGGCGCGGGCCAGTCGGCCACGGTCACCTTCACCGTGTCGCCGTCGATCACCGAGAGCACCTGGGCCGGATAGAGCACCGGCAGCTGCGCCGCGGCCAGGGCCACAGCGGCGAGCATCGCGAGCATGGCGTCAGTCCTTTGGGAAGAAAAATGCGAGTTGCGCCGCCCAGAGGGCTTCCAGCCCGATCCGAAGCAGCAGCAGGGCGACCATCAGATCAGGCCGCGCCAGTCGGCGTCGGCGAGGGTGCGCGGCGCCGGTTGAGTGACCGGCGCCGCCGGCGCGTCGAGCCAGATGGTCGCCGCGCGCTGCAGCTGGGCCATCACGTCCGCCAGGCCCAGGGTCGCCCCGTTGATCACCCGGCGCGCCTGGCGGACGTCGTCGTCCTCATTGGCCTTGATCCGCGCGTGCAGGTCGGCAACCACGGTCTCGTCCGGATCGGCGTCGACCACCTGGTTCAGCCCGTGATGCGCCCACCAGGCCGCCGCGATCGCGCAGGCCGGCCCAGGTTGGCGCGCCAGGTCGGGGCTGGCCACCAGGTCGAGGCCGCAATAGGCGCTGGCGGCGGCATAGCCGTCGTGGAAAGTCAATTGGATCAGCCCGCCACCGCGATAGTTCCAGCCGTCGCCCGGCCGGCTGTTGCCGCCCCGGCCGCCATAGACCTTCTCCGCCAGGGCCCTGGGGTTGCGCGCATAGGGCTCGGCCGAGGCCAAAGTCGGAAACCGCGACGGCCAAACGATGTGCAGCCGCTCGGCCGAGTAGCTCAGGCACTCCTCGAGGATGGTGAACCCGGCGCTCTCGTGGTGCAGCTGGGCCACCCAGTGGCGAACCCGGCGCGCCGTGGTGATCGCGTTGGCCTTGGCGGCGGCGTCCAGCTTCGGCGCCAGCACCATGTAGTCGCAGCGCGGCGCAAATAGTTGCAGCCGCGCGGCCGTGATGGCCGCCGGCGGGGCGAGGTCGGGCATGAGGGCTCCGCAGGCTTGAGCGCGAACGGCGTTCGCGGGCGCTAGGGCGCGGCGGCCGGGGTCGCGGCCTGGGCGATCTTCACCTGGGCGTCCTGCTTGCCGGCCTGCTGCACCTCGAGCGTCTTGGCGGCCCAGAGCGCGGCGAGCACCACGCCGCCGGCGGTGACCACGCCGGCGTCCTTGCCGACAAAAATCGACCAGGCTTCGGCGCCCCCGACCATGATCATCACCAGCGGACGCGCCAGGTCGCCAAGCAACCCCTTGACCTGATCGGCCTTGGTCGGCGGCGGGACCGTCGAGGGAAGGATGGGCGTGTCGGTCATGACTCAGTCCTCGCTCATGGTATCGCCCATCGGCGGCACGGCCCCCCGTCGCCGCGTGGTCAGGGACGCGACCTGTCGGCTCAGGCCGCGCAATTCGCGCTGGACCCCGCCGACGCTCTCCGTCGTCTGCTTGTTCGACAGTTCCACGACCGTCTCGAGTTGGCCGAGGCGCACCAACAGGTCGGTCCGCCCGCCATCGCCCGCCCGCTCGACGTTCTCCAGCTCCCGGATCCTCGCCTCGGCCGAGCGCATCCGCTGGAACAGACCACCCAGCAGGAACGAGATGCCTGCGAGCTGGACGGCGACCGCGAAGGCGAGGCTGAGCAGCCCCAGGAACTGTGGGTCCAAGATGTCCTCCGGAGCTGCGGCAAGTGTGCGGGAAGCGCGCCTGTGCGGCGCGGCGTAGCGGCGGCGCGGGTCGGATCAGAAGCTGTTCAGGACCCATACCCAGGCCCCGCACATCGCCATGGCGGCGGCCCAGATGCCGGCGACGAGCACGAAGGCCGACATCGCGCGAGGATCGGGCGCGGGGTCGCGAACGCCGTTCGTCTTGCGCATGGAAGCCTCCCTCGCCCGGTGGATCAGCTGAAGCGGGTGAACAGGCTCTCGCGGGCGTAGAGGGTCCCGTAGGCCTGGTCGGAGACCGTGCCGTCGGCCAGCACGACCTGGGCCTCGTGACTGTAGAGCCCGGCCGGCAGCTCGCCCTGCATGGCCGCGGTGACGACGATGGTGGCCACGCCCGTGGTTGGGTCGTCGGCCAGGACGACGCCGTCTCCGTTGACCAGGTCGAGGCGCAGGGTCCGGGGATCGGCCAGCCGCCACTTCACCTGGGCGCCGGTCAGGTCGAGGGCGCCGCCGTCGGCGTCCCGACAGGTCAGCTCGATCTGCCAATCCTCGCCGAGGAAGAAGCTGAGGTTCTTTTGCGCCGCCATCAGATGCGTCCCCGTGTTCCCTGCCCGACGATCTTGGCGGCCGAGCCTGCGCCGAGGATGGTCGCCACCGACGACGCGCCGGAGATCTTGCGGACCAGCGCCGGGTTCACCACCACGACGATCTGCGGCGCGACCGTCGCCGCCAGGGTGTCGTCGGCCTCCCCGACCTCGGCGTCACCGCCGATCCGCACCCGGCCCGCGCTGGCCGCGGCGTCGGGGTCCTCGATAAGGTCGCCATCGCCCCGCAGCTTCACGGCCGCGGCGGCAGACAGGGCGTCGGGATCCTCGCCGGCCGCGCCCGCGCCGGTCACCCGCACGCCGCCGGTCGCAGCCAGGCCGTCGTCGGCCTCGATCAGCGTGGCCGCGGCCTGTACCTTCACCGCCGCCGTCGCGGTCGCCGTGTCGTTGTCCTCGACGACGTTCAGGTCGCCAACGGTTGTCACCGTGCCCGAACCGATCGCGTTCAAGGTATCGTCGGCGTCCGCCACCGCCGCGGCGCCCTGCACCTTGACCAGGCCGGCGGCGGCGACCGTATCATCGCCTTCCGCAGCGGCGGCGTCGCCGCGTACCGGCACGGTCCCCTGGCCGGCCAGCGTGTCGTCCGCATCGCTGGCGGCCGCAGCGCCCTGAACCTCGACCACACCCGCCGCGGTCGCCGTATCGTCAGCCTCGCCCGCCGCACCCGCGCCTTGGACCTTGACGGCCCCGGCCGCGCCCGTGGTGTCGTCCGCTTCGGAAACCGACGCAGCGGCCTGGACCTTCACAGCCCCGGCCGCCGCAACCGTATCGTCAGCCTCCGACAGCGAGGCGTCGCCGGTGGCCGGCCGCGCGCCGCCGGCGGCCGCCAGGGTGTCGTCGGCCTCCTGCGCGGCCCCCGCCGCCTGGACCTTGACCGCACCCGCGGCCGTGGTCGTATCCGCCGCCTCCGACGGCGAGGCGGCGGCCTGGACCTTGACCGCGCCGGTCGCTGAACTGGTGTCCGCGTCCTCGGTGAACGAGGCCGCACCAGTGCTCACGTTGGTGTCAAGCCCCGAGAACCCGCTCGGCAGGCTGTAGGTGAACGCCGACGCCCCGAAGTTGAAGGTCATCACGCCGGCCGTGTTGCCGAGCGAGCCGTAGGGGAAATAGTTGTCCCAGCTGGCGATGGAGAAGCCGCCAACGCCAGTTGCCGGATCGGCGGACGGTGAGTTGTTCCAGTTCCCCGCTCCGACGGCGACCCAGAACTTTTCCGAACCCGGCGTGGTGGTGTCCGCTGCGATGCGGATCTTGGTTCCGACGGTCTCGTCGGGATATCCGCTCGTCTGCTGGACGTCGTTGTTTCCAGTCCAGATTCCGTCCGAATACCACCAGCCCCCCGACTGACCACCAGAGTCCAGGAAATTGTAGTTTCCCGCGGCCCCTTTGTTCGACATGAGACCGACGACCATGGTCTCGAAGACCGAGTTCGTGGCGTCGATGTTGACCTCGAAGCCCCATTTCCCCGCAGGGAGCGCGCGGGAGGCGCGGGCGGTGGACTGGCCACTGCCGCTGGCCCCCAGGGTCAGGTTGTTGTTCGACAGGACGGCCGTCGAGGCCTTGTCGAGCGGGCTTAACTCAGTGTTCCACACTGCCGGCGCGTCCAGCGCCAGCATCACCCCGACCGAGGTGTTCGAGGCCCCGCCGGTGACGGTGAAGGTCTTGGACCCGACCGTCAGGGACGAGCGGGCGATGGCGATGTCCCATACCAGCCCGGCGTCGTTGCCGAGGGTCGAGAAAACCTCCCCAATCTCGGCCCAGCCCAGATCGCCGGTGAGCGTGGCCACCGAGGTCCAGTCATCGGCCTTGTGGCCGATGACCAGCACGGCCTGGTTGGCCGTGACGTTGAGGCCGGTGATCGGGCCGATGTTCTGCGCGGAGGCGCCGGTGAACACCGTCCCCGCCGCAGAGATGGTGGTCGCGCCGCGAACGATCAGGGTCTGGGCAAGGACTGTGTCGTTGGCCGAGCCGCCGGTATAGACCAACGTCGGGGCCGTTTCCGAACTGGAGGCTGCCGCTTTGGAAAAGACCCAGAGCTTGTTCACGCCCGAGGTGGCGTTGTTGTAGGGGCTCCCCGTGGCCGCCGTCCAGCCGGACGGGGTGGCGACCGAGCCAGCACCTCTTGCGGCGAAGATGGCGATGATCGTGTCGCCAGCCGCATAGGCATTGGTCGTAAGCGCGGGCGTGAGACTGGTGTTGGTCCCAGTCGCGCCCGCGCCTTTGCCGATCAGCAGGCCGTTGGCCATCTATTCGACCCCCATCCAGCCGCGGCGCCCACGGCGCGATGGTTCAGTTCGCGGCGTTGATGGTGAAGGTGTTGATCAGCACGTCCTGGCCGCTGGCGATCGAGGTGTTGTCCAGGGTCAGATCGCCGCCGCCGCCGGTGGCGGTGACGGTTCCGCGCATGCACACCGTGGTGGTGTCCGAGGCCACGATCTCGAAATGGCCGGCGGTGCCGGTATTGTCGGCCGAGGTGTCCTCCCACGTCCCGCTCTTGGACTTGGCCCGCGACGAGGCCGCCGCCATCCAGTCCGAGGGCAGGCTCATGGTCGCCAGCACAGTGCCGCTGGAGGCGGTGGCCACGGTGGCGGGGGGCGAGCCGGTGCGGACGCGCAGGATCGCCGACGCGCCGCAGGTGCTTTCGACCGCGTCGAGGCGGGCGTTGGCGATGGCGGTGGAGTAGGTGATCGCCGCCGCCGCCGGGGTGGCGGCGAGGACGGGGGCAAAGGCCAGCATGGCCGCCAGCGCGTAGCCGGCCAGGTTGCGGAACAGGCGCATGGGTCGTCTCCGGTTTTTGGGGGGTGCGGCGATGGATGAGCCGTGCGGGCGCCGCGGCCGGCGCACGGGTCGAAAGGAGATTTGGCGGGGGGCCTTACGCCTTGATGGCGTTGATCAGCGATCCGTAGAAGTCGCCGACGTCGGAGTAGTAGCCCTCGCTGAAGTGGAAGTTGCCGACGGTCTTGGAGGCGGCGGCCAGGGTCGCCCAGGACGGGGCCCAGGCCCGCTGGTCCCAGGCGCACAGGCCGCGCGCGTCGCAGATCTCGCGGATGGCGGCCTCGTAGTCGTCCCGGCTGTTGGTGTTGTAGCTGGTGACGTTCAGCGGCGGCGGCATGACCAGGATCACGTCCTGGTCGTTGGCCAGGAGATAGCTGACGCCATTGTCGAGCCCGGCCTTGAACTCGGCCTTGGTCTTGGCCGACGCCCCGTCCGCCGCGACGTCGCCGTCGTTTGCGCCCAGGGCGATGAACACCAGTGGCGAGGCCATCTTCCACAGGCCCTGGAGCTGACCCCAGCCTGACGTGCCGCCGACCAGGGAATCGGTCGTGCGGCCGCCCACGCCCAGGTTGATGCACTCGATGCGGTTGACGGCGGTGTCCCAGACCTCCACGGCCATGACGTAGACGGTGCCGCCGCCCGTGCCCTTGACCGTCCAGGAGGTGTGCGAGCCGCCGGGCACGGTGAAGGTGAACTCGGACTGGCCCGCGTTCGTGCCGGTCTGGGGCGAGCCGGTGTAGGAACCGCCATCGACGCAGACGTCGCAGGAGGACGAGCCCACATCGACGACGGAGACGCGGACCCGGTTGAAGCTCATGCCGGACGGCAGGGTGAAGGTCAGGGTGTCGTTGACGCCCAGTTCGCACAGGGGGCCGCCGGCGGCGACCGCGCCGGACCAGTGGGCCGAGCCGCCAAGGGAATACCGCAGGTCCGACCCCGGGTTGTTGTGGTTCATCCCGTTGGAATAGGCGTGCGCCGCCGTGCCCAGCGCGACCAGTTTGCTGGCGGCGTGATGCACCGACGAGTGCTGCACATAGTCGTCGACCGAATCCCCCAGCGCCCACACGCCGGCGGTGATGCTGTCGCCGAAGAACGAGATCGGCAGCCGCCCGGCGGCGTAGGCCGCGCGGGTGTTCACGAACTGGGTCGAGGGGTTCCAGTTGTACATGTTGGGCGGGACGTAGGGGACCGTTCCCGTGGCGGTGACCGTGTCGGCGGCCTCGGTGATCGAAGCCGCCGCCTTGACCAGCGCGCTCGCGGCCGCGGTGACGGTGTCGGACGCCTCGCTGGCGCTGGCCGCCCCGGCGACCTTGACCGCCGCGGCGGCCGACGTCGTGTCGTCCGCCTCCGTGATGCTGGCCGAGCCGGTGATCCCCGACCCAGGCCCGACCCCGGTGGCAGAAAGCGTGTCGGGCGCCTCCGAAACGGAGGCCTGACCCTTGACCGCCACGGCCCCCACGGCCGCCAGCGTGTCGGCCGCCTCGGTGATCGCGGCCGAGCCGGCGACGCCGGTATCCTCGACCTCGTCGGTCACCAAGCTGATGACCCGGTCCAGGCCGCTCCCAAGCCGCGTCAGGCCCGCGACGACCCCGGCGTCCGAAACCCCGCCCAGATAGCTCGCGACCAGGGCGCGGTAAGCCGTCAGGTCAGCCCGCTCGTCCTCGGTCCCGATCGCGCCGCTTCCAGTCTCCGCGCGCAGGTCGGAGACCAAGGCGCGCACGTCGGCGGAGAGGGTCCGGACTTCGGCCGAAGTGGTGGTCATGCGGTGCGGCCCTCGCGACGGGACGAAGAAGGCGAACGGCGTTCGCGGCTAGGGCTGGGCCAGCTCGGCCGCGGTCAGCTGCCGGACGGCGGCGTCCCAGATCGCGGACCGGCGGCAGTGGTCGGCCTGGAACGAGCGATTGAAAATGCGGTTCGCCGTGGCCAGAATGGCGGCCGTGCAAGCGACGAAATTTCAAACTTCAATGGGAGCGGTGCCGGTATGGGGCCGGTTGGAAAGTTTTTCCCCAGATCGACCGCTCCTATTTGTGATCAGAGGTGCATGGCCGCCAACCGTCGGCTACATGGACCCACTGGCCGATCTAATTCCAGAGGCGGACGTCGCCTTGGTCCATCTGCCCGGCATGCACAGCACCCCATTCAGGGACCAGACCGTTAAGGCGTTCGCCACTGCCTTTGATGAGGTCATTGCTAAACTCGCACATCCCCGCGTGCTGGTTTTGGCAATCTCAATAGGGGGCGTCGTGGCGCTCTCGCTTACAGGCGCTTGGGAAACCATCCTGGTCGAGACCCCGCTGATGACCGCGCCGCTTTGGCCGATCCACCCGCGTTTTCGCGACATTGTTGGCGACAATCCAAATGCGGCCGAATGGGTACGAAACCTATTTGGGACCGGTCAAGATGGGGTCGAAAACCGCGACTACAGATCTCTGGCGCTGGACTTTCGGGGCCAGGGGACCCTTTTGCTTGGCGATGACCCCCTTTGGCCTGAGCGTCCTATTACAAGGATTCCCAGCCTAGTTTGTGACGATAGCCGCAAAGCCTATGCGGCTAATCCTCGATTTCGGTCCGTCATCGTTCCGAACGCTGGCCACAACATCCCCAAGGACGGCTCTGGCCATATCCTTCACCTTCTGCATGACACCCTACCTTGGCGTGAACGCGGCACCCCGATGCGAGGCTCGCTATCTTCCGAAAAGCCGCACGGTGCCGGCAAAGAAATTTGCTCCATTCCATGAGAGCCTCAAGGCGCGAATGCCGCCGGTCACCCGCCAGACCACCCCCGCAGGTGTCGCCGCCGCCACGCCCGGCGACGTGAGAGCTGCGTCCGCGACGTTTGCCTCCGCCGCCCCGTAGTCATTTCGAACGCCAGAAAGCAGCACTGCACCCACGATGTGACCGGCCGCACCTATACCAGCCACTAGCGATATTGGTGAGCCGTAACTCGGCGTAGCGTCGCCAATCTCCAGTCGAAAGTCAGCCACTGTATTGGGGGCAAGCCCCTCACAAACAATCAGCAGATCGTTGAAGGTGGTCGAAATGCCCGCGAAGGCGGTGCTAGAGACGCCGCTTGGCGTCGCGACGCCGATTTGGGTCCAGCCCGCGTTCGGGGCTGCCGAGGCGCGAGCATAGCTCAGCATTCGCCAGTTGCCCGAGCCCTCGGAGATGAACCGGGCGATGTCTCCAGCCGCTGTCTGGATGTTCGCGGCGCCCGGCAGGATCAGGCTCGTGGCGTTGTGGGTCAGGGTCAGGGCGCCGGCGAACTCGACGATCCGCTCGGCCCCGGAAGCCAGGCTGTCGAAGGCGGTGATCGTGGTCGTGCCGGTGATCTTGACGTAGTTGGATGCGGCGCCGCCTATGTTGACGGTGGAGGCCGACGCCAGGGTGTCGGCCGGCGCGTTGTTGACCGGGGACGCCAGAGTCCCCCCCGTGAAGGTGGGGCCATTGCCGCCGACGGCTCCCGCGAGCGACACGTTCCAGGCCGCCTTCGTGCCAGAGCCTTTGGTTTGGCCGGCCGGAACCACAACGACCATGACCCCGGTGCCGTTGTTGTAGCTGGAGACCGTGCCCCACATCTGATTGGCCGTGGGGGCCGCCTGGTCGGAGATGATGACGGGCTCGCCGCCGCCGGCCTGGAAGCTTTTCGAGGCCTGAATGGTGAAGGTCAGGGTTCCCGACCCGATGGTCATTGAGGTGGCGGACGTGGCGGTGAAGCCTGCGGCGCTTCCGCTGCTGGCCGCCGCCGCCACGGCGGACGCGGCGGCGGCGGCCGCGGCGTCCTCGGCGTCGGCGGCGGCCGCGGCGGCTTCCGTTTCGCTGGCGGCGCTGGCGGCGCGGTCGAGGGCGATCTGCGCGACCTGGGCGTCGATCCAGGTCAGGGCCGTCTTCAGTTGAGGCACGAACACCGCCAGCCACGCCAGGAAATCGCGCACGGCCGCGTTGAACGCGCTGTTCGGTTTGATGGCGCGGCTGGGGACCACCTCGGGCGGATCGGTGATCGTCGGAACGGTCATCAGGAAAGGCCCCCGAGGGTGAGTGAAAGCGCGGACTTGGTATCGCCGGGGACGGCCAGGCTGCAGGCGGTGACGATGCCGTAGACGTGCATCACGCCCCAGCGGTCGTCCCCCTCGAGCCACATCGGCGTGGCGCGGTTGTCCTTGAAGAACTGCATGACCGCGTCCATGGCGTCGTTGTCGACCCACAGCACATGGTCGGCGTCGTCGGTGTACGGACGCACGACGATGTTACGGTCGCCGAAGTCGTTGGGCGCGACGGTGGAGTAATCGGTGAACCCGAGCTTGGAGCCCCACTGGGTCCCGCCGATCTCGTTGACGTAGCCGATGACACAGGTGCCGCAGGCCACGTCGTTGCCGGGATCGCTGAGGATGATCTCGATGGTGGCGTCGGCGTAGGGGAAGAGGTCGGTGATCGGCAGGAAGGCGCTCGCCCGGGGCGGCGAGAAGAACCAGCGGTCGAAGTCGTCGATGCCGCTGTAGGAGGCCAGATCGATGGTCTCGTCCTGGACCACGCCCTCGATCGCGTCGGTGACGACGATCCTCACCGTGGCGGCGCTGATCCGGTCCAGGGCCACGCCGGTGACCAGGCCGTCGGCCTGCAGGGTCACCGATATCTCGTCCGGGTTGACGGTCCGCGAGCTGCTCGACTGGTCGAACATCGCATAGGGGTTGGAGGCGCGGACAAACAGCCAGTGGTCGGTGCTGTTGCCCGGCGGGTCGGGCAGCGGGTTGTCGAGGTTGCCGGCCCCGACCCCCTCATAGACCAGGTGGTTGGCCGCATCGACCACCCGGTCCTTGTCGGCGTAGGTCTTGGCGGCGTCGTAGGCGCCATAGGCTTGGCCGATGCGCGCCCACCAGGTCGGCGAGCTGGCCGGGGCGTGGCCGGTGTTGGCGTCCAGCCTCGAGGTGTAGACGTCGAAGGCGTTGCCGCCGACGGCGACCGAGACCTTGGCCGCCAAGGCGTAGGTCGTACCGCCTGCATAGGCGGCAGGGGCGGTCTCGACAACGTTCGTGGCCAGCAGCGCGGCGTCGTCGATGAGCTGAGGCTTGATGGCCCTAAAGCCGAAGGAATCGCTCATGCCGCCGATTGCACCAACAGCGGATCGGCCGGCGACTGCCCGGCGGTTTTGACGATTACCCCGGTCTTGGTCGCCGCGTTCAGCGATCCCGCGGTGTTGAGCGCCACCTGCCCCATCAGGCCTTCCAGGCTGCCGAGGCGGTCGGCGAAGGCCTGCATCGCCTCGGCGTTGGCCGCCATGGGGTCGCCATGGGTGACGCTGACCAGTTCGCCCGGGGTGGCGCGCATGCGGATGATCTGGCTGTCCACGGCGCCGGAACCGCCGACGACGCCGCTGCCGCCGGTGGCGAAGCCGACGATGCGGTTGGACTGGCCGAAGGCGTTGAGCACAGCCTCCGCCTTGGTCTGGGTGGCCGGATCGGCCGCGGTGATGAAGCTTTGGAACCCGCCCGTTCCGAAGGCCCCGGTATAGCCGGTCACCGACGCCAGGACCGCGTTGACCTCGGGGTTGGCGCCGAGCTCGCTCGACACTCCACCGATCCCGCCGGCGGACTTCTGCGCGAGCAAGGCCGAGGCGTAGCCGGACAGCGCCTGGCCCAGCTCCAACACGGAGTTGTTGACCAGGCCGAGGGCCTCGACCGTGGCGTTGACCCCGTCCAGCTGCTGCTGGGCGATGGAGACCTGGCGGGTGGCGGTATCAGCCGCCGCCTCCACCGCCGCCTTGACCTTGGCCACGTCGCGGGCCTGCTCCAAGCTGTTGTGGGCGCTGGTCTTCGACACGTCCAGCAGCGCCTGCCCGGCGTCCTGCAGGCCGCCAAGGGCGGCCGTATCGCCCAGCCGGGCCTTGGCCGCGAGAACGTCGAAGGCCTCGCTCAGCTGCCGGTAGTTGGCCCCGACGTTGTCGGTCTGCACGCTCAGGGTCTTGCCGAAGGCGGTCAGGCTGTCGGCGAAGCCCTGGAACTGGTCGACGGTCCCCTGAAGGCTGGCCTTCATGGCGTCGGCGGAGGCGGTCAGGGCGTCGCGGGCGGCGCTGACCTTATCGGTCGCGTCCTGGGCGTCGTAGACCGACTGCTGCAGGCCCTTGAGGGCGTCGTCGGTGGCGGCCAGCTCCAGCTTGCGCTGGAGGGCCAAGGCGCCGGAGGCGTCGCCCTGAGCCTGCATCAGCGCGATCTGCAGCTGCGCCTGCTTGTTGGCCTGATCGGCGGCCGCGTCGGCCACCTTGCCGAAGGCCGGCGCGATCTGCATCAGCTTGGCGTAGAGCTCGGCCCCCGCCTCGGTGGAGACGTCCAGGCTGTCGACCAAGGCGACGAATTGCGCCTTGGTGGTGACGCCGCTTTCGCCCAGCGCCGCCATCGCCGCCGCCACGGCGGCTTGCATCGGGGCGAGCTGCTGGGCCGTGGTGAGGAAGTTCTGCTGGAAGTAGGCCGCCTCGGAAGTGAAGGCGTCCAGGCCGCCGGCCAATTGCACCAGCTGGTCCCGCGCCGCCACGCTGGCGAAGCCGGTCGTGCGGAAGGTCAGGCCGATGGAGGCCAGCGAGGTATCGACCGCGGTGTATTCGGTGGCCAGCCGCTCCAAGGTCTCGAGGGCCCCCTCCCCCGCCTGCTCGAACGCGGTCAGGCCAGGGACCCCGTCCGCCGCCAACTCGTCGCCGAGCTTGCTGAACACCGCGTTCAGCTGATCGGTGATCTGCGAGGCGCTGAGCCCGTCGAGGCTGATGCGTCCGATATCGACGGTGAAGGCGTCCAGCGCCTGCTGGGCGCCGTCCACGCCGAGGGTCGTCGCCGCCTGCAGCACGCCGTCGCGCAGGCTGGCGACCACCTTGCTGATGGCGGTCGCGACATCGTCGCCGACCGGCGAGGTGGTTTCGTTGTTCCGGGTGGTGGTCGATTTGACGAAGCCGAAAAAGCTCGACTTCTGGGTCACCGACTGGGTGTCCTGGTAGAAATTCGCCGCTACCGCCTTGTCGATATAGGCCTTCAGGCTTCCCGCGCTGAGGTCGATCCCCTGGTCGACCAGCGTGGTCGTGGTCGTCTTGCTGCCGAACAGGGCCGACAATAGCATCAGCCCGGACGAGCCGCTGGTCGTGGTCCCGAGCCCCAGCTTCGCGGTGTCGAAGGCGTCGCCGGAAACGCTGATCTGACGGCCGAGGGCGGCGGTCAGGGCGCCGATATTCTGGCTGATCGACTTCAGCGACTGGACCTGCTGGCTGGAGAATTCCAGGTCGGTGTTCTGGTATTTCTCCGCCGCCGCCAACGAGTTGGCGATGCTCGCGGACTGCTGGCCGAGGCCCGCCAGCACCGTCCCCACGCCCTGGAGCTTCTGCTGGTCAGCCGCGCTCAGCCGCACGACGCCGATGGTCTTTTCGCCGCTGAAGATCGCGCCGATGGCGGCGCCCACCCCGCTCACGATCGCGCCGGCAGGGCCCAGGACCGAGGCGATGCCAGAGAGAGTCGAGCCCAATTTGCTGCCCGACCCCAGTAACCCGGCCGCGTCGTTGAGCAGGGTCGAAAAATGGCCCAGCGCGCCACCCAGGTCGCCGTTCTTCAGCGAGCCGGCGAAATCACCCAAGGCGGTGGCCGCGTCGGCCATGCCATTCAGGAGATTGTTGCTGCGCTTCAGCGCTTCGGTCTGGTTGGCGTGGATTTGCGGCAGAAGCGCGAGCTGCGCCGCGGCATTTTGCTTTTCCGCCTCGCTCGCCGTGGTGGAGTTGATGATTTCTTCCTGCTTCAGGGTTTCGAGCTGTTGCTGGAGCGCCAGGATCTTCAGCGCCACCTGGCCCTGGGCGTAGGTCGATACCCCCAAGGCCTGCTGGCTGCTGAGCAGGTTGATCTGCAGGTTGAGCCCGGCTTCGGCCAAGCTGTTCTGCTCTGCCACCGTGCGCGCGGCCGCCTGCCGCTGCGCGACCTGACGTTCCACCGCTTGACGATCGGCGAGCAGCTGGGTCTCGGTCGCCTGGGTGGTCTGGAGCCGCTTGGTCTCAGCCGCGTCGAGCTTGGCACGATCGCGTTCCGCGCCCTGCGCGTCCTGCAGGTTCTTCACCTCCTCGGACTGACGGCGGTCCAGGGCGGCCAGCTCGATCCTGTTCTGGGCTTCGGCCGTGGTGGCGAGCGAGGACTGCAGCTGGGCGATCTGGTCGTAATAGCCGCCGATCTTCTGGCGCTGGGCCGCGTTCTGCTCGAGGATGCTGGCCTCGAGCTCGCTGGCGATCTGGGCCTTCTTCTCGTCGGCCGCGCGATTGTTGAGCGCGATCGCCGTTCGCGCCGACGCGGCGGTGATCTTCTTCTCGTCGGCGTCCGAGGTCAGCTTGTCGTTGGCCTTCTTGGTCGCCGCGTCCACCTCCTCCACCTGCAGATCGGCGATGGCCTTCAGGTTCTTGGTCAGGCCGAGGCGCGCACTCAGTTCGCCCCGCGTCGCCTCGTCCAGCGCCTGCAGGCTGGCGGCCTGTTGCTGCAGGGCCTTGCGCGCCGCCTCTTCGGCCGCCTTGCGCGCCGCTGCGGCCTCGGCCTCGGCCGCCAGATTGCGGACGGTCCCGGTCCCCTTGGGCAGCTCGGGGGCATCGTTGGCGTGCCGGCGCGCCAGCTCGGCCTGGAGCTCGGTGATGCGTTTTTCGTTGTCGTCGCGAATGGTCTTCTGGGCCGGCGACGGGGACAGCAGCGGGCCCGTGGTCAACAGATTCTGCTCGGTCAGGGCGGAAATCTGGCGCTTGATGGCGCTGTCGCTGCGGTCCTCGATCTTGCGGAAGCCCTCGACGATGTCGTCGGTCTTGGTGGCCATCTGGGCGAACATGCCCAACAGGCCGAGCAGCACGGGCCCGAGATCGACCAGGGCCGAGTTCAGCTGGACCGAGATGATCTGGTCCAGCTCCTCCATCTTGTCCTTGGTCTTGGCCGCGCGCTCGACAACTTCGCGGTCCATGACCACGCCAAGGCTCCTGGCGCTGTCGATCATGCGGTTGAACTCGTCCCCGCCCGCGCGGATGGCGGGCAGGATCGAGGTCAGGCCCATCTTGTCGGCGATATCGGCCTGGGAGGCGGCGGACTTGAGGTTGGCGATCTTGGCGATGACCGCCTGCAGCGCTTCGTCCGTCGAGCCGAAGGCCTTGGGATCGAGCCCGATCGCCTCGAACGGCTTGATCGCCTTCTTGCTGATGCCGTCGAGCGCGGCGCCGAAATGCTGCGCAAACGACTGCAGGGCGATGTCCGCGTCGCCGGCCTCGCCGCCGAGCTGCTTGACGGCATAGCGGTAGGCCTGCAGCACGTCGGTGGCGACGCCGGCCTTCTGGGCCGCCTTGTCGATCGCGTCGCCGAACTCGGCCGCCTTGGCCGCGCCCTCGAGCGCCAGGGCGACCGCCGCGATCCCGGCGCCTGCCGCGATGCCGGCCGGGCCCAGCTCCTCGAGGGCGGAGCCGAACACGCTGATGCGGGCCGAGCCCTCGTCCAGGATCTTCAGCCGCGAGCTGTCGAAGACCTTGTCCAGCGCCTTGCCGAAATCGGGGACCTTGGCGGTCTCCCCGAACTTCTTCAGCTTGTTGGAGGCGCGGTCCAGACCGCTCTCGAACTGGGCGGTGTCCGCCCCAAGCTGCACGCGCAGGGCGCCGATGGTGGCGTTTCCGGCCATGGGTCCTCCCTAGGTTTTGCGGGTGAAGCGGCGATGCCAGGCGAAGGCGGCGGGCTCGACGTCAGGCCGCCAGGGCTGGGGTTTGGGCGCCGGCGCGGCCTGGCCGCCGATGAAGTCGCCCAGGCTGATGCAGGTCTTGCCGAGGTGCGGGCGCATGACGTGCCAGGTGTGCCAGCGCCGTTCGCGGGCGTCCGCGACCTTGGCGTCGGCCCGGCCCTTGACCGCCAGGAAGAACAGCCGCGGGGTCAGCCGCCAGAACGCCTCCGGCGGTCCGATGCCTAGTCCGCACCAGACGGAGAACTGGTGCTCGACGTCCCACGGCGACGGCGCGTCGGAGCCGGCGCCGCCGCCGTCTGAGGGTCGCCGGTCGCCGGCGCCTCGCTGTTGGGAAAGGCCAGGGCGACGCTTTGCAGCAGCCTGGCCCGGGCTTCGCCGGGGCCCATGGCCGTGATCAGCTTGCCGACATCCCGCTCCGACAGCTCGGGATGAAACTCCTCCAGCCCGGCCCAGAGGGCGGAGCGGAGGAAGGGCGGCGTCATGTCCTTGGTCAGGTCCTTGCCGATCTCGTCCATGGTGAGACCCAGCCGGCCGGAGATGGTGCAAAGGGCGTTCCAGTCGAAGACGAGGACAAAGTCCTTGCCGTCGACCGAGAACGCCACCTCGCCTTTCAGCGGATTGGCCATGGTCAGGCGGCCGTGTCGATGCCGACCGAGCCGGCGATCTTCATCGCCAGGGTGGCCGACATCCGGTCCTTGACCGGGACGGCGCCGGAATAGGTCTTGACGTAGGCAAGGAAGGTCCAGCGCACGTTGTTCGGATAGGTGATCCGGGCCGCGCGACGGGTGCCGTCGGCGCGCCAGGCGATGATGAGGTTGTCGGTGTCCGAACCCGGAACCCAGTTCATGCCCATCGAACCTTCACCGGCGTCGGTGAGACCGGCGATGTATTCCTTGGTCCGGTCGGGCGACTTCATGTGGGTCACCTCGACGTCGTCGACCGAAGACGACGGCGGGGTGATATCCGTGCACTCGGCGAGCTCGACGAAAACGCCGGACCCCGGCGCATCCTCGACCTCGAACGTCGAGTCGTAACCAATCATGGCTTGGGACGCAGTCATCGCTTACGGCTCCTTCTTCAGGCCTCGGTGGCCCAGACCCGGGTGTCCAGGCTGGTTCGGTAAAAGTCGGGCTCGCCGCCGACGCCGGGGTCCTTGGCGGACCGCTGGGCTTCGACGAACAGGCGGACGAGGGGATCGGACGGAGGCGCGTCGCAGGCGGCGACCACGGCCAGGGCCGCGTCGCGGCAGGCCTTGCGGCTGAGCCCCCAGCAGTCGATCTGGATCAGGTAGCCGACCAGGCGGTCGCGCCCCTTCATGGTGTACTGGCGCGCGCCCGCAACCTCGGTCAGGGTGATCGCCGGCATGCCCGCCTTCTGGGGCAGGGCGTCCCACTCGATCCGCCGGCTGACCAGGTCCGAGAGGGCGGTCGTGCCGCGCAGGAAGGCCCGCAGCGCCTCTTCCACGGCTCAGCCCTTGGCCTTCAGGGCCTTGCGGCGGGCGCGCTCGACGGCCCCGGAGACCGCATAGGTCAGACCCGAGGTGATGATGTTGAGCATCCGCTCCTTGGTGCTCTCGTAGGCTGGGCGGAAGTAGGGTTGGGCGGCCATGTCGCGGTTGCCGAACTCCTGCTGGATCGCCTTGGGGGCGCGGCCGGGCCCCACGGTCAGTTCGGCGAAACTGCGGTCGGCGGCGCTGCCCCGCAGGGCGTCGCGCTTGGCCTGAACGGCGCCGGCGCTGTCAGCGCCTTGTCGCTTGGCGGCGCGGAAGGCGGCGTCGCCGGTCTCGGCCGAGGACTTGACGATGCCCCCGCTGCGCTTCAGCCCGCCGGTCAGTTCGGGGGCGTTGTCCCGCCAGGTCTGGTCCAGCAGCTCCGCGGCCGGCTGCAGCGCCCGGTAGAGGGTATTGCTGGCGGTGGCCTTGCTGAGCTCGCCCAGGGCGGCGTCCAGCTCCTTCAATCCCTCAAGCTTGAAGGTGATCATGCCGGGGTCTCCGCGCGGGCGGTGGCGGAGATCTCGACGCCGACGCGGCGGCCGATCTCCTTGGTTGCGGCGATGCCGAAGGTGCGGCCTCCGAATTTCACCAGCATGGTCGGGTCGATCTGGCTGGCCTTGCTCGACCAGCGGATGACGAACCGCATGGTGATCGAGGCCTGGGTCTGGTCGGCGCGGAACCGCTCCCCGTCGAGGACGGGGGTGGCGGAGGCCCAGCAGCTCATGAACTCGACCGGCGCGCCGGGCAGCGTCTGCAGCCCGTCGTCGTCGTCCTGGGGGACCAGGATGGCGATGCGCCGGTCGAGGCTGCCGGCCTGGAGGCTTTGCATCAGATCACCCCCAGCTGGCGCCCGGCGGCGAGGATCTCGCTCAGCTCACGAGGCGCAGCGACGGCCAAGACGCCCTCGCCGAGATCGTGGACGTCCGGCTGGCCGCACTTGCCGTCGATCAGGTCCGCGACCCGCCGGTCGAGGGCGCGGAACGCCTCGCCATGGCGGGTCGGCAAGGCCCGAGCCAGACGCTCCAACTCCGTTACCGCATCGGAAATGGCGTCCAATTCGATGCGAAAACTGTGGAGCCGCGCCATCGGCCGGTCGCTAGAGGGTGACGCTGGGAAACTGGATGTCGATGACCAGGACGGAGGCGCTCTTGGCCAAGCCCAGCTGGCAGACGGCCATGCCGGTCGTCAGGTCGGCGGCGGGGCAGATGCCGCCCGCCGTGGCCGACAGGTAGTACGGAGAGCCGGGCGTGAGGGTGGCGCCGATGGTGATCTCCCCGGACTTCTCCACCAGCACAGGCTGGTTCACCGCCGCGCCGTTGAGCGCCACGCCCTCGGCGTGGTGCGGCTCGGCCGTGCCGGCATTGGCGTCGGCCTTCATCCACTTGCCGGTGGCGGCGGCCTTGTAGACGACCTGGCCGGCGGTCAGGGCCTCCCCGGCGACGCCCTGTTCGGTGACGGCCTTGGCGCCGGACAGCACGCTGGTGGCGGTAATGGTCAGATCGGCCATGGCGGCCTCCTTTTCAGTGATGAACGATGGGGGAAGAGGGACGCGAACGCCGTTCGCGGGCGGTCAGCCCAGGAGCGGGATTTAGCGGACGACCGGCTGACGGAATCGGCCCAGCAGGCCGTCGACTGTCGGGTTGGGCAAAACCACGATCCTGCCTTCCACGAACTGCGCCTCGCGGTTTTGGAACAGGTCGCCGACGATCAGCAGGATGGCGGCGCGGATGCGACTGGGCAGGGCCTCATAACCGGCCACGAACTGGACCCGCACCGTATCCGGCCCACCCATGGTGGCGGGCCAGGACTTACCGGGGGCCGGGCGAATGCCTCCCGGCTCGATCCCGCCCTGGACCAGTTCGTAGTCGTCTGGGTCCAGTTGATGCTCGACGCCTTGCGGATCGAGATATTTGACCCAGACGACGGAGACGAGCGGCGGATATGGCAGCTCCAGCATGGCGTCCCGTTCCCGGCCGAACGCGCCGGGCGGAAGGGGGCGGTGCGAGAAACCCTCAAACGTGGCCAGCAGGGTCTGCAGTCCCACGGCGATCCCGTAGTCCCCGGGCGGCCCGTCGACGCTCTCGCTCGCCGCCAGGAGCATGCCCCCGATCTCGCCGTCGTAATCCGTGACGTCGGCGTCGATCTTGACATGCGCCTTCGCCTCGTCCGGAGGGACGAGCGGCCAGGTCGGCGCCTCGACCACGACGACGCCCACGATCAGGCCGGGTCCGTCTGCGTCGTGGCGCCCTTGGCGGCAGCTGCAGCGGCCGCCTTGCCAGGCGCTTTGACCTTCGCCGGATTGGCGGCGGGAGGGTTCGCCTGCTTGCGATCAACAGCTCGCGCATGGCCGCTCTTGATCAGCGCGTCGGCCCGGGCATGGACTTCGAAGCCGGCAGTTTCGCCCACGTTGTATGGCGGGCTGTAACGCACAAATTGGACGATCTTCATGGCGGTCAGGCCCCGATGTGGATTGTCATGGAGTGGGTGGGCGGCCGGTCGCGAACGCCGTTCGGCCGCCCGTTACAGCTCCGGCCTAGGTGGACTTGCGTCGGCCGCCAAACAGGGCGGTGGAGGCGATGGCCGTGGTGTCGGTGCCGGTGGCCGATAGGTCCGGCGTAACGTTCACCCGGACGTAGCGCTGGGCGTTTTCCAGACTCGCCCCGATTATCGCCGCCGCCTTCTCCGTCGAACCGCCGCCGGCTCCGGTGGAGAGGATCACGGTCGCGGAGGCGAGCAGATCGGACCAGGTCGAGTTGTCGGCGCTGGTTTCGATCTTGGCGGTCAAGGTCATGGTCTTGGTCGCCGCCAACACCGACTTGGCGGTGATGGCGAAGGCGACAGACTCGAACCGATCCGGAAGAGCGGTCAGGTCGATGCTGTCGCCGGGGGCGGCCGTTGCGTCGCCAGAGCCGCCGGCGGTGGCGGCGACCGCACTGGCGGCGAAAAGGGGATAGACCTCCGACGCGAGGTCGCGGCTCATCGAGTACATGGCGGATCTCCAGAGCGGCCCGCCGGCGGGCGCGCCCAGTCCTGTCCGTCCGCGCGCGGCGTAACGGAGGGGATGTTGCGGCCAACCGGCGGCCGAGGGTGAAAGAAGGCGAAGACCGGGAGTTGGCCTGGCCCTTACGCGCCCCAGCTCACGCCGGTCAGGACCGCCGCGGCATAGGCCCGGCGCAAGCCGAAGTCGTGGGCCGCGACGGCGCGGATCACCGTCTGGTTTTGGCTGTAAGCCGAAACCATCACGCCGCCCTTCTTGTAGGAGGCGCTCTCGCTGGCGTCGATGCGGACCTGGAAGGTGTCGGCGATCACGGCCTCGTTGAAATCGACCAGGCTGAGTTCGCTGTCGGTTCCGCCGCCGCCGAGGTTGACCGGGACGTTGTTGGTCACCTCGACAGGGAAGCTCTTCCACATCGGCTGGGCCAGCTGCAAGCCGGGAAACACGATGTTGCCGTTGCCGTCGCGCAGATCCTGCAGGAAGCCGAACACCCGCGGGCTCATCACCCAGCGGGGGTTGATCATGGGGATGTTGTTGAGCGCGAGCCCATTGATCAGCTTGCGGCTGTCGGCGTCGATATTGGCCAAGCTCACCGAGGCATTGGCCGCGATGATGCTGCCGGCCAGGTAACGGATACCCTTGGGCGCCGCACCGACGCCGTTCGAGCGCAGGAAGGCGACGTCCTCCGCTTGGGCGAAGGCCAGGGTCAGGTCGTCACGGACGGTGACGTCGACATTGACCGAGGCGTTTCGCAGCAGCTTGTTGGAGATCGGCACCAGGGCGGCGACCTCACGCTCGACAAACTTCAGGCTGCCGAAGGTGGGCTCGGTCTCCTGGATATCGCTGCCCTCGCCGATGTAATAGGCAGCGCTGCCGCTTTCCACCGTGGGCATGGTGTCCGTGCCGCCAACCAGGGGCACCACGCGGCAGTTCTTGCGCACCACGGTGCGAGGCCGCACCAGCTCGATCATCTCGGCCGAGAACTGCTCCGGCACCAGGAAGCCGCCTGCAGAGGCGTCGTTGGCCTGCAGCCCCGCGGTGACATCATAGTTCTCGCCCCAGGTGGACGCGGCGAACTCGCGGGCCGCCTCGATGTTGCCTCGGGCGGAAACGAGCGCTCGCACCGTCTGCGAGAACTTGATTCCCTTTGCGACCGGCGTGGCCGCTTGAGGATAGGTCCGAGGCGCGGCACCGCCGGCAGCCTCGGCTTCGACCGTCGGAACGGCGGCGGCGGCGGACGCCGGGGACGGGATCGCGGTCGAGGCGACCAACCCCTGGATGCGCTCCGCCGTTCGGATCTGGCTGTCCAAACCCTCCACAGCGGCCGCCTGGGCGTCGAAGGCGGCCTGTTCCTCGGCCGTCATGGCTCGGTCGCCGGCCGCGGCTTGTAGAGCGGTCAGCTGCTGATACGCCGCCGCCCGGGCTTGGCGAAGGCTCGCGATGTCGCGCATGGGTGTCTCCTGATTGTGCGCAAATGGGCGGCGACGGCCGCCCTCCGGAACCCCGGCCTTCGCAGGCTGAGGAGTTTGGTCAGGCCTTCAGCGCTTTAAGCTTGCGCTGGTTGGCCACCTGCTGGGCGAGGCCGCGATAGGCGGCGTCGAAGCTTGTGATCGCATCCACCATGCCGGCGGCGGCGGCGGCTTGGCCGACGAGGACGCCGCCCTGGCCGAAGTCGGATTTCACGCGCGTCGCCGTGGTGGCTCGGCCGCGGGCGACGTCAGCGATGAACTGCGCCTCGATCGCGTCGAGCATGCCCAGGATCGAGACCATGCCGGCGTCGGTCTCCGGGTCCGGAACCTTGTCCGGCGCGTTGGAGGAGACCACGTCGAAACTCATCATTCCTTCGCCGTCAGGCTCGACCTGCTTCTTCATCCCGGCGATCACGCCGATGGAGCCGACGAGCGCGGTGCGGTCGGCGGTCAGCTGCGGCATCTGCGACCCGACCCAGTAGGCGGCCGAAGCGGCGCTGCCCATGACGTGGCCGGCGGTCGGCATCTTGTTGCGATTGGCCCATATCTGGTCGGCCAGGGCGGCGATCCCGGACACCGGGCCGCCGGGGCTGTCAATCATGAACAACACCGCGCCCACTTCGGGGTTGGACAGGCACAGCTGATAGTCGGACGACAGTCCCGAGCAGGTGGTGGCCCCGCTCATGTCCGACATAAGGTTGGCGCGCGGCAGGATCGGCCCGAACACCGGGATCAGCGCCACCCCATCGGCCGTCGTCACCGCGTATCGAGCGCCCTCCATCTTGCGGCCGCCTGGGCCGGCGAGCAGCGCCATGTCGTGCGCCGCCCACGTCGGCTCGGGCGTGACGGTCGGGCGATCACGTAGGGCGATGGCGGCGAGGATCGGCAGCCAGGACGGCTCGATCGCCCACGGCTCGGCCGTGAGCGCGCGGAAGGCGCGGGTCATGCAGGGACCTTTCCGGGTCTAGGCGGCGATTTCGTAAGCGGAGAGGACGTCGCCCGTGCGGTTGCGGCTGTCGGCGCCGCCGCCGGGGCTGCCTGAAGGCGGCCCATCAATGCTCGGGTCGGCCGTATTCTTGGCCGAGTTCATATTCATCGGGGAGAGGTAGACTTGGCCGGCGTTGTCCGGCAGCGGGTTCTTGTTCTCCGTCGCGCGGATCTCGTCGACGTTGAGCCAGCCCCACTGCCGGCCGATGGAATAGGCGCGGTAACGGCTGGCGATGTCGCCGCGCAGCAGACCGTCGAGGTCGTACTCGATGAAGTAGATTTCCCGTTCGAGATCGCTGAGCAAGGCCAGCTCCAGCTGCTGCTCGCTCATGGCCGCCAAAGGAGCGACGTTGTCCGTGACGTATTCGATTGATTGTTGCTCGATGTTCGAGAACGTCGCCTTGTCCAGGATGCCGATCTTGTGCGGCGGCATCCGGAAGATGGTGGCCATGTCGCTCGCGGCGGCCTTGCGGACATCGACGAGCTGGGCGTCGTTGTTGTTCGCCGCCCACTGCTTGAGCTTCATGCCCAGCTCGAAGATGGCCACCCTGCCGGCGTTGTCGACGCCGGAGAGAACGTCCTCGACCTGCTTTCGCGTGCGGTTGGCCACCGCGTCGTTGGGGAAGGTCTTGTCCATCTCGACCACAGCCGATGGCCGCGCGCCGTTGGCGAAGAAGCGACAGGCGTAGCGCTCAGCAGCAACGGCCAGGGCGACGGCCTCGCGGTGGGTGTCGATCGGCGAGCGCCCGAAGATGCCCCCGTTGGCGGCGTGATCGATGCTGCCGCGATAGGCGAAATGGATGACGTCCTGGTAGCCCAAGCCGGAGCGAACGCCGTTCGCGAGGGCGATGTCATAGAAGGGCTGGCCATCCTCGGCCCACCGCACCCGGGTCGACCGGGCGCGCGGCAACGAGATCTGCTGAGGCATGCCCTCTTCGTTGCGGTAGACACGGCTGAAACTGTTGCCGCGCAGCGCGGCGGTCTCGAGCATGGCGCGGCGCCAGGCGAAAGACGTCAGCCATGGCGATGGCCGGTCCTTCAGGAGCTTGTAGAGCGGATGGTCCACGGCCCGCTCGCGTCCATTGTTGGCGGTGCGGCGGTAAAGGATCAGCGGCACCTTGGCCAGATCCTCCGAAATCACCTGTACGCAGGCTCCAATGCCGGGAACGCCCATCGCCTGCTCGGGCGAAACGCGGATGCCGGACTGGGTCACCATCCCGCCGAGCAGGTCGATCAGCCACGGCTCCGGATTAGCGGAGCCCGACAGCTGACCATCGCGGAACGAGACGCGGGGCTGAGCCCCGAGGATGCTCGACAGTCCGATCACCGGCGCGCCTGCAGGGTTCCGTAGACCGACGCCGCCAGCAGCATAGCGCCGACGAGCAGGAAGCCGGCCGGGGGCCAAGCCAGCCAAGAGCCATAGCCGACCAGGCCGACGCCGACGACGGCTAGGGCGGAACGGATGATCTCGGCCTGCATCGCTACCCCCAGACCTTCATCTCGAAATCCTCCGGGACCATGTCCTCGAGGGTCTCGCCCGCGGTGGCCAGGCCGACCGCCATGACGGCGGCGACGATGCCGTCGATCTTCTCGGCCGACCGATCCTTGGCCGGCATGAAGTTCAGGTTGCGGTCGAAGTGGACCACCACGTGGCCCGCCATCCAGCGCAGCACCGGGTGGCCGCCGTGGTCGAACAGCCCGGCGTAGACCAGCCGCTCGAAGTGCTTGGACGGTTCCGCGAAGGACGGGATGCCCTGGCGGTATTCCTTGAACAGCTCCACCGGCAGCTGCGCAGCCCCGTCGTACAGTCCCTCCGGGCGCGTCAGGTCGGTGTAGAGCTTGAGCGCGTTCCACTTGTCGTAGGCGATCTTCTGCACGTCGTAGTCGCGGCAGGCCTCCAGGATGGCCTGGCCGACCGCATTCTGGTCGACGTAGTCGTCGGGCGTGGTCTCCATGGCGCCGGCGGCGATGAACTTGTCGATCGGCGCGCCCTCGGCGACCCGGCGTTCCACCTGGTCTTCCGGAACCCAGAACCGGCTGAGCACCCGCCACTTCGGATCGTCGTCCGTAGGCGGAAACACCAGCACCAGCGCGGTCAGGTCCGTGGTGGCCGAGATGTCGAAGGCCAGGAAACATTTCCGGCCCTTCAGCGTCTCCGGGTACAGCTTCCAGCCGTCCTTGGAGGCGGCGCAGGCGTCCCACTTCTTGATCGGCAGCCAGCGGACCGCCTCGTCGGCCCAGATCCCAAGGTGGTAGCACTTGAAGGCCGCCAAGGCCCGCGGGTTGCCGATGGTCTTGCGGAACTCCTGCCGCAGGAAGTGCAGCGTTGGCGACAGACCGAGGCTCGGGTTGGCCTTGCGCCAGGTCGCCTCGTCGCCCGGATCGTCGTTCTCTCCCGCGGCGAAGATCACCACCAGGGTGGTCGGATCGTCCTTGCGGCCGTCCGCGATCTGGCGGCTCTCCTCGTATAGCTCCTCGCCGACGCTATGGCCGCCGGACTTGCGGCCAGCGGTGGAGGCGTAGAGCTCGATCGGCTGCAGTCTGCCGCCGGTGCCCTGCCGCAAGGTCTCGACGATGTCGAGGCTGCGCCACTCGTGCATCTCGTCGCCGACGATCACCGAGGGGCTCGGGCCGTGAAGGCCCGCGGTCGATCCGGAGAGGACCACGAACAGGGCGCTCAACGAGCGGACGAACAGCGACTTGGCGAACACCGAGATCTCGCCGGCCAGTTCCTTATTGGCCCGCACCATGGCCGCCATGCGGTTGAAGACGATGCGGGCTTGGCTTTCCTTGCGGGCGAAGGCGTAGCCCTCGCCCTGGCTCACCCCGTCGAGCGCGAAGAACAGCAGGGCCAGGGCGGCGAGGAACTCGGATTTCCCGTTCTTGCGGGGTATCCACATCATGATCCGCCGGAACAGGCGGATCTGGATCGTGGTCGCGGCGTGGGTGACCGGGTCGAGTATCTCGATCGGCAGCATCCAGCCAACCGAGAGGCGGACGACGATCTCCTGCCAGACGCCGAGCTTGAACGGCACGCCGGCGAAGCGGTCGACGGTCAGCGTGGCCCACTTCGGCCAGTCCGCCACCACGGCCTCGGCGAGCGGGTGATCGAACCAGGCGCCGGGCTGGCGCGCGGCGTTGTCCCAGGCGGTGCGGGCCCATTGGTAGGCTTCCTCACCGTCGACCGCCTTCAGCCAGTCGGGCCGGTCGGGCGCGAAGGCTTCGGCATGGCCGGCCCGCAGCGCGACCGCCGAGGCCTCGAGGTCCATCAGTGTGTCGAGGGCGGCGCCGGTGAACGCATCCCGGCCATGCTGCCCACCCGGCTCGGTTGCCCGACGTCGGGCGCGGGCTCGGTCGAAGGCGCGTCCTGGCCGGGCGCGGGAGCCTTGCGATCGTCCCCGAACAGGCCTGGGTTGCGGGCGGCCACCAGCGCCTGGTCCTTGAACAGGCCGTACATGTCGGCTGGCGTGAGACCGAACCGACCCGACAGCTCCGTGCAGTTCTGGAACGCCTGCTGACGGTCGAACACCTTGGGCCGCCGACGCTCCATCTTGCCGCCAGCAACGGTGTTGATGTTCTGACTGAAGCCCTTGGTGTGAAGGTCGTCGGTCACCTGCACCCATTCCTGGGCGTAGATGCAGAACTGGGCGAACAGGAACTCGCTTTCCAGCGGGAGGCGGTGCGTGCGCCGCAGCTCGGGGGCCAAGCGACGCCAGACGGCGGCCGCCGCCGCATACTTCGGGTCCTGCAACAGCGCCGGCAGATCGGCCGTCGCGCCCACCGCCGGCGACAGCAGCGCGGCGATCCGCACCTGTTCCAGCGCCGCCTTCTCCGCCTTCGACCGGCGCTTGCCGGGAAATCCCTTGGCCGCCTGATCGGGGTCGGGCGCCGGTCCACGCTCTCCCATGCCGCCCTCCCTCAAAAAAAATGTTTCGGCAAAAAAACTTGCGCGCAAAATTTTGTTGTTGCCCACCGGTCCAGTCGCTGAAGGCGCCAGGGATTTGACCCGCCCCCCCCTTACGCGGTCGGGTCGAGGGTCGGGCGGCCGAGGCGGCGGGCGAGGGCGTCGAGGGCGGCGTGACCCTGGTGTTCGAGGGCCTGCTTGAGCGCGTCGCAGGCGTCGCAGCTGGCCACCCACCATTCGGTCCGCCAGAACACGCCGCGATATCGGCGCTGCGGGTAGAGGTGGTCGACACGGGCGGTGGCGGTGACGCGGCACGGCCCGAAGGCCCCGGCGTCGCAATACTCACAGAGCGGATGCTCGCGCCGATAGGTCTTGGAGGCCTTGTCCCACGTCGAGGTGTAGCCGCGGGCGCGGGCGGACCCGCGATCCCGATCCACCTCACGCTTGCGGGCGGCAGGCGCGCCCATGTGCGCGGGCCGGTAGGTCGGCGGTCGCTTGGGCATGTCGGGTGGTCATACTCTTCCCATCGGGGTGAAGCGACGGGCCATCAGGCCTGAGCTTCACCGGGATCGGCCCGCCCCGCAGGGGCATGTCTTTCAAGGGCGCGTTGCCACTGAGCCGGTCGTCCCCGCCATCGAGATGGCGTTGCCGCTAAGAACAGGGGTGATTTGCCCCCGTTCGCAAGTGGAAAGTTCACGCCGCCGCCTGCGTCGGATCGACGTCGTCGCCGAGCGCCTCGACCTGATCGGGCTTCAGCGCCAATTCCGTCTGACGGCCGAACATGCTGATCAGCAGCCGCACGCGCCGCTCGCCGTCGACCCGCAGCACCGCGCCGATCCAGCCGCTGAACTGCCCGCCCGTGATGCGCGCCCGCCCGCCCTTGACCAGGGGCTTGCGCTGCCCGTCCTGAAGGGTCTTGTCGTACTGGCCCGCACCCTCGGCCTGCCGCAGCTCGGCCACGAACTGCGGGTCGATCCGCACCGGCGCGCCGTTCAGCGTCACCATCCGCGTCGCCCCATCGACCTCGTGCACCAGGTGCAGCAAATCGTCGGGCAGATCGGCGAACACATAGCCGCGGATCAACGGCCGGGTCTGCTTGTGCTTACGGCCCATGTGCCGGCGCCAGAAGGTCTCGGTCGGGACATAGGCGTCGACATGATGCTGCTTCAGCGCCTCGACCACGCGCGCCTCGGCTGCCGGCCGGGTCTGGATCGCCCGCCAGCTGGAGGCCCGGATGCGCCGCCACGTCGCCAGCCGGGCGGCGAACACCTCGGCCCGTTCGCGAACGCCGTCCGCCTCAATCGCCTTCGCCATCACGCCGCCCTCTCGTTCCGATCCCCGGGCGCGCGCACCGCGAGCCCATTCGATTTCAGCCAGGCCGCGGCGTTGCGGGTCAGCCAGTCGGCCGCCGTCCGCGTCGCGGGTTGCAGTGCGTGCGCCTCGCCGTCCCAGCCGCAGCGGTCCAGCCAGCTGGCCGCCCGCGCCTCGTCGAAGGCGGCGACGAACCCGGCGCGCAAATCCGGCGGACCCGGAAAGCCCGGCGACGCCGCGCCCGCGCCCATCGGCCCGGCCGAGGCCGCCGGCAGGAAGGCGCGATAGCGTTTCTCGGCCAGCCAGCGGTGCAGGCCGGGCGCGCCGTAGTCGCCCTTGCGGCAGTCGGGGTCGGCGGCGAAGGCGGTGACGGCGGCGAGCAGCCGGACCTCGCCGACCTCCATGGCCGCCGGGCCCCACGCCTCCGCCGCCAGCGGCCAGTTGGTGCGCTTCAGCCCGGAGGCCGGATAGATCGACCGGACCAGCTCGAACGGCGAAGCCGCGCGCCCGCCCGTCGAGAGTGCGTCAGCACTCTCGGGTTCAGTGGTAGTTCTAGATGGGGGTGCATCTGGTGCACCCATTGGGTGCATTTGCTGCACCCCTTGGGGTGCATCTGGCGCACCCTCAAAGGGTGCATCTGCTGCACCCTTTTGCGTCTCGGGTCCCTGCTCCAGCGGCAGCCGATAGACCGGGATGTTCCTGTTGAAGGGGGCCATCTGGCCGGTGCGGATGATGTGGCCGGCCGCCTCCAGCCGACGCAGCGCCTGCTGCACGGCGCGCTCCTTCAGCCCGGTCACCTCGGCCAGGGTGGTGACCTTGGGCCAGGCCTTGCCGTCGGCGTCGGCGAAGTCGGCCAGCTCGCGCAGCACGTTCTTGGCCGTGGCGTCGTTGCGGTCGAACACCTTCCACGCCCCGTCGATGAACTCGACCATGCGGACGACGCGCTTCTTGGACCAGGCGCGGGCTTCGGCGCTCATATGACCGCCTCGAGCGCACCACCCGCCAAATTGGCGGGTGGACCCTGGATTTCCCCAGCGGCGAAACCTTCACCACCCGCCACAATGGCGGGTGGCGGCATCCCGGCCGCCTCCAGCTGCGCCAGGTCGGCGCGGGACAGGTAGCTTTGCCGACCGCCGATCCCGGCCCCGTGGCGGCGCTCCAGATAGCGGTCCACCAGCCGCTTCAGGTGCGAGCCGTCGCCGGCCGAGGTCTGCACCCCGAGCGAAGGATCGACGATCTGCGAGGCCTGGCTGGCCTTCAGCCCCAACACCTCCATCATCGGCGGATCGGAGCCGTCGTCGGCGACCAGGAACAGCGCGGTCACCGGCTTGGTCTGGCCCTCGCGGTCGAGCCGGCCGATGCACTGGTGGTGGATGCCCGGGGACCAGTCGAGCTCGCCGAACACCATGGTCGAGCAGCGGGCCTGCAGCCCGTCGAGGCCCGCGCCCGACCGCAGCGACATGATCAGCACGTCGGTCTCCCCGGCCAGGAAAGCGTCCTTGGCCGCGTTCTTGCCGGCGGCGGTCTCCGAGCCCGTGTACAGCGCCGGCTTCAGGTCGCGCAGTTCCTGCAGCCAGGTCTCGTAGACGGCGCGATGCCAGCCGACGAGCACGATGGGCTCGCCGCCTTCGACCAGGATGCGGGCGATGGCGGCAACCGCCTTGGCCTTCGACACGCCGGTGGCGTGGCGGACGCGAAGGTCGAGCATGCGCACCGCCTCGCCGCGCTGCAGCGGCGCGCCCGTGGTCGCCCGCACCGCCAGCTCGTGGGCCAGGTCGTCGATTGAGCGCAGCTCGACCCCGTCGTGGTCGACCACGTCGACGATGCGGTTCACCGCCGGGAGCTGCTGGCCGATGTCGGCCTTGGTCCGGCGCAAGAACACCCGCTGTTCGCGCAGATAGGTCCCAAGCGCCTTCGGGTCCTTGACCTGGCCGCCGGAGCACCATTCGCGGTTGAAGTTCTCCGAGGTGTCCAGCACGCCAGGCGCGACGAAGCCGAGCACCGCATGCACCTCGGCCCCGTAGTTGTAGATCGGCGTCGCCGACAGCCCTAGCCGCCGCAGGGCCGCCCGCGACAGCTTATAGGCGGCCTTGCCTTTGTCAGTGTCCCGCCCGTGGCGCAGATCCTGGATCTCGTCGAAGGCGACCAGGCCGACCCCGATGGCGTCGAACAGGTCCGACCAGCCGGCCAGCTGGCTGTAGCGGAACACCCGCACGTCTGCGCCCGGCAGGGTGTAGGGCCTGGTCGTCCGGACGGCGTGGGCGGTCAGGGTGGTGTAGGTC
Organism: Caulobacteraceae bacterium; assembly: GCA_035493955.1. GTDB lineage: Bacteria > Pseudomonadota > Alphaproteobacteria > Caulobacterales > Caulobacteraceae > NCED01. The sequence goes on from DATJHI010000013.1 coordinate 85,044, forward strand.
TCGATCACCTCGCACCACTGCTTCTGCAGGTGGGCGTGGCAGACCACCACGCCAGGTAGGGCGCCGGGCTTCAGCATGGCCGCGCAGGTCGTATAGGTCTTGCCGAGGCCGACCTCGTCGCCGAGCAGCAGCCCGCCGGTCAGGCTGAGCAGCTCCACCGCCTGGGCCTGATAGGGCCGCACGACGAAGCCCTCGCGCAGGCCGGCCAAGGGCGGCGCCCGATAGCCCTCGGCGAACAGTTGCGCCATCGCCGCCTGGCCACGCTCGTACTCGACCCGCATCCGCCGCAGCCGCATGCGGTCGGCGGGGGCGAGCTCCAGCGGGAAACGGTTGGTGAACCAGTCGAGGTCGGTGGCGACCTCCGGCGTATCCGGGAACACAAACGGCGGATCGGCCGTGCGCGGGATCTTCGGGAACAGGGCCTTGAGCCGGATGACCACATGCGGCTCGACCTCGGTGATCGCCCACTTGCCGGCCTGAAACGCCAGCGCGCCGAAGGTGCGTCCGCTCAAAGCCACGCCCTCCCCAGGCTGACGAACAGCACCGGCTTGCCGTTAAGCGCGGCCGGCACGGTCATGGCCAGGTTGGAGGCGAGGATGATCGCCTCGACGCCGTCGTGTTCGGCATAGCGGCCGAGCTGGCGCAGCACCGTCTCCGGGCGATTGCCGGGCCGCTTCAGCTTCACCTCGACCACGATCCGCCCGTCGATCACGAAGTCGGGGCGGTCGGCCGGCGAAAGCCGGACCTCGCGTTCGATCAGCACACCCGGGGCCAGGACGCGCCTCAGGTAACCGTCGAGCTCGACGTGAGTTGTCGTCTCGCGGGTGAGGCTGCAGCGCGCCATGGCGATGTGACGCGCGACGCCTTGGACGGTCAGGCGAACGGCGTTCGTCATTTTCCGCCGAGCTCCGGCGCATAAATCCGGCCTTCGGCACGGGCCGCGCCCAGGCGCTCGACCAGGTCGCGCATGCGCGGCTCGCCAAAGCGCCGGCAGCCCTCTCGCCAGATTGCGAACAAGGGAAGCACCGCGGGAACGCCATCTCGCGCGATCAACCGCAGCTGCCAGTTGTAGCGACAGGCGATCCCCGGATCGACGCCGGCCGCCAGGGCCGCGCCGGTGACGGGATAGGACTTGCTGTCGGCGGCGATCATGCTTCACCTCGGGGTTCGGACTCGGCCAGGGCGAGACGCCGGGCGTCTTGGTGGAAGGCCGCGCCGCAGCTGCGCAGCTGGTGTTCGGTGAAGCCGAGCCGCTCGGCGGCGGCGAGCCACTGCCGCCGCGCCACCCGCCATTCCAGGCAGGCGTGCGGCGCGGCCTCGGCGCTGGGCACGAGCGGGGCCATGGCCAAGGCCAGCGCCAACAGGGCCGTCAGGTCGGGATCGGGCCGATTGCTCATCGGACCGCCCGCAGTGCGGGGGTGGAAACCCAGATGAAGCGCGGCGGGTCACACCGCTGGCAGGTTGGGTAGCGTCCCAACCTCACGGCGACAAAGCCTTCGTCGTCGAAAGCGCCGGGCCCATACTTCAGGCCGCACCGCGCCCGAAATCCGTGTTCGCTTCGCACCAGATAGTGGACGCGCCGCTTGCCGGCGCCCCACAATACCCACCCCTCACGGAAGAACGACCGACTGAGCGGCGCAGCAATCGCAAGCGCCGGCGGCCCTTGGACGGTGTCGCGGCCGGTCATGGCTTCACCCGCAGCCCGCCGCTGCCGCAATTGGGAGGCTGAGGCGGCGGCCGCTGTTCGAAAAACCGGGCGTCAGGGCCGCAGCGGGCGCCGACCCATGGGAACGACCCCCGCTCATGACGGGCCGAGCGAAACTCGTTCAAGACGCCCTGCACCACATCGACAGTCGTCCGGCGCGAGCATGTCCCTGGGACGGGGTACTTTGCCCAGTAGTGGCGACAGTCGATGCAATATTTGGTCTCGACGGCGGACCCGCTCATAACCCCCTCCCGTTCAGCTTGAGCATCGCGCACAGCAGCGCCAGGGCGGCCGAGGCCTCATGTTCCCCCGTCGCCAGGGTTTCCTGGCCGCGGAGCAGCACGGCGCCGTAGAGCGGCTCGAGCGCCGTCGCCCGGCCCCGCGCCACGATCCAGTTGAGGCCTGGCCGTACGGCCTCGACCAGGTCGAGCGCGGCCTGCAGGTCGGCGGTGTAGGCGGGCAGAGGCTCCGACGGTTCGTATTGCTCGAAGCTCGATTGCCGCCACGGGCGACCGTGTCGCCAGGCGAACACCTTCAGGTCGAGCGCCCGGCCGGGCGCGGCGGCCACGAACAGTTCGGCGAACAGGCTGTCGGAGCCGACCGCGTTCACGCCGCCACCTCGCCGCGCTCGGCGTCCGCCGCCTCATCCGGCAGCGGCCGGTCCCCCAGGGCGTCGAACAGGGTCGGGGTGGAGAGGAACCGGCTGGCCCCCTCGAGGTGGCGGCAGGCGTCGGTCCAATAGGTCGGGTTCAGCTCCACCGCCGCGCCCTGCCGGCCCAGGTGCAGGGCGCAATAGGGCACGGTGCCCAGCCCGCCGAACGGGTCGAACACCAGCTCGCCCGGCTGGCTGAACTGCGAGATCAGCCGGTTGACGATGTCGAAGGGCAGCGGGCAGAGATGCTTTTCCGCCCCGTCCGCCGCCTGGATGGTGTTGAGCGAGCGCATCTGCGCCACGTCGGTCCACACCTCCGGATGCCAACTGTGCGGCGGCAGCAGCATGAAGTCGGGCGGCAACCGCCCCGCTGCGGCCAACTGTTCGCCGATGGCGACGTGGAACTCGAAGTCGTAGACCTGGGAGAGGTTGAACGCCTTCCACAGCCGGTAGACCTGCACCGCCTCGATGGTCGCCCATTCCTCCGGCGCCAGGAACCGGTCGCCGTTCGAGCGCATCAGGTGGTGGGCGTCGATCTGCCAGCGCGCCCGCGAATAGCCGGTCCCCGCCACCGGCGTGATCTCCCCGGCCTGCTCGCGCTTGCGGTCGTAGGCCACCCGCCGCCCGGCCTGGTCGACGTACTCGGGGCGCGGCTTGACCACGGGATCGTCGGCATAGCCGTTGGAGCTGTCCGACGGCGGCCGGCGGAAGATCAGCACCTTCTCCGGCAGGCCCGCGCCCATGCGGGTGCCGTCCTTCAGCTGCTCGGTGTGGCCCAGCCGATAGGTCTGGTTGTTCTCCCGCACCACGTCGGTCAGGTTGGTCTTCTCGCCGAGGTAGGCGAAGCCGGCGTCGCGCATGGCCCGGCGCACATCGTCCGCGAACGGATAGACCGTCTGGAACCCTAGGCCGGTCAGGCCGCCGGGGGTGATCCGGTCCTTGACGTGGATCGCCGCCACCCGCCCCGGCTTCAGCACCCGCAGCAGCTGCGGCAGCAAAAAACCCATCTGCTGGAAGAAGTGCGGGTTGTCGTCGGTGTGGCCGAAGTCGGCGTAGTTGGGCGAATACTCGTACTGGGTGGAGAACGGGATCGAGGTGACGATCAGGTCGACGCTGCCCGAGGCCATCCGCCGCGCCTCCATTACGCAGTCGTTGTGCACCATCGACCAGCCGAGCCCGGTCGCCTCGACCCGCTCCACCCCCATGGCCCGGGTCAGGGCCGACGCCATCGCCTCGGCCGCCAGGCCGTATTCCTTGATGATCGCGCTCATCTTGGCCGCCATCTCCTCGTGCTGTTTCCACTTGCGCATCAGCACCTCCAGCACGGCCCGCTCGCTCTCGGCGTAGATCAGGTGGATCTCGACCGGGTGCGGCTGCAGGAACCGCTGGATGCGGTGGATGGCCTGGATGAAGTCGTTGAACTTGAAGCCGATGCCGACGAACACGGCCTTGTGGCAGTGGCGCTGGAAGTTGCAGCCCGACCCAGCCAGCACCGGCTTGGCCGCCAGGTACTGCATCCACCCCTCGGAGAAGCCGATGATCGCGGCCTCGCGCAGCTCCAGGTCCTGGGTCCCGTAGACGGTGGCGGCGGTGGGCACGGCGGCCTCGATCGCCGCGCGCTCGGCCTCCAGGTCGTGCCAGATCAGATAGTGGCTGTCCGGATCGTCCTCGAGGATGGATTTCATCCGCGCCACCCGGTCGGCCAGGGTGTCGCGCTTCTCCCGCGCCGCCTCGATGATCCCGGCCGAGGCCTCGCGGAACATCCGGTGCTGCCCCGACTTCTCCACCCCGGCCTGCCGATGGTCGACGCCCAGCTGGTGGTGGTGGACCTTCAGCTCGGGCAGATCGTAGCCCTCGTCGGAGAAGCCGAGGTCGGACGGCCGCTGCAGGAACATCCCCCACGACGCGCACCACAGCCAGAACTCCCGCTCCTTGTGCGGGTGCAGCACCAGCTGGTCGGCCTTCTCCGAATTGCGGCGGAAGAACCGGGTCTTGGCCTGGCCGACGTCCATCACCTCGAGGAAGGCCGAATAGGCCAAAAGCTCGATCAGGTCGTTCGGCGAAGGCGTGGCCGTGGCCACGAACTTGAACCGCACGCCCTCGAACAGCCGCATGAACTCGCGGAAGGTCTTCGACCCCCCGAACCCCCGCAGGCACGACGCCTCGTCCAGGCTGACCGCGTCGAAGCGGCGCGGGTCCATCTTGCCGTCACGGATGGTCTCGTAGTTGGTCAGGTAGAGGTCGGCCCCGAAGGCCTCCTCGAACCGGCGGATGAACTTGGTGGTCAGGCCCAGCATCGCCGCGTCGCGGGCGAACTCCTGGCGCACCCCGAGCGGGCAGACCACGAGGGCGCGAGGGATCATCTTCCCGGCGTCGGCAACATGATCGGCCGCCAGCCGCTCGCACACCAGCCGCAGCGCCTCGATCTGGATCACCGACTTGCCGAGGCCGAAGGCGGCGAAGATCGCCCGCCGCCCCCCCGCCACCGCCCAGCGCACCACGGCGCGCTGATGCGGCTTCAGGATCGGGTTGACCTCATGCTCCTCGACCGCGAACCCGCCCGCGGCGGCGATCACCACCTTGGCGCGCAGGAAGTCGAGGTAGTCGTCCGCCCCGAAGTCGGGCGCCGCGATCTCGGCGACGGGCACGGCGCTCATCGGCGCACCTGCCCGCTCGCGCGGAAGAGCCCCAGCGGCCGCCACATCCGGCGGCGCCGACCAAGCACCGGCAAGAGGGCTCCGGTCCAGGGCCGTTGGCGCCGGATGGAGGCTAACCGCAAAACCGAACAGCGCGCGGAGGCGAAGGCGCAACGCCGGCAATAGACGTACTCTTCGTCCCTCCAGTGGTCCCCGCCGGTAACCCAGACCTGGTCGCCTTGCGGGATGAAGTCCGCGCACCCGCCGCAGAAGTCTTCACCGCCCGCCGACTCGGCCGCCAAGGCCATGCCGTCGCTCTCCAGCCACGCCGACGCCCGGCGGGTTTTGCGCGCCGGGATCACGTCTGCACCGCAGCGATGGCCGCCCACGCCGCCGCGACCACGACGAGACAGTGGTCGAGCTGAGCCTCGGACGGATGCGGGCGCGGTCTGCGACCCCGCCAGTTGTGTATCCGGCGTAACGCCAACTCCTCAGACCGCCACAGCGCGTAGGCCGCCGCGTCGAGATCCGGGCCCAGGTCGAGCGCCACCTTGGCGGCGGCGACGTAGGGTCGGCGCGCATCGGGCGAGAGCCTATCCCAGGTCATGGGATCGATGCTTTCCGGCGCCGGATGCAGCTCGAACACCGCGCGCGCCCCGGCATAGAGCCGCCGCATCGGCAGGATGTCCGGCGCCGGGCTCACGCCTCACCCCCGATCATCCGGGTCGCCAGCCCGACCTTCTCCGACGTGGCGTTGAACTTGGCGACCACGGCCGCTCCGAGGTCGATATCCTCGATCGCGGCGACCAGCGCGCAATCCTGGAGCAGGCCGTCGAGCGCGGCGCCGATCTGGACCGATGAGGCGCCCCAGATGACCCAGCTGCTGACCAGCCCGCAGCCCCTCGTCAGTTGCAGGCCGGCTGAGGTCAGGGGCGGAGCAGCCGCCGAACCCAGCACGACCTTGAACGGCCCCTCGCCGAGGGTAGCTCCGCGGAAGTCCAGGTCGAGGCTCATCGCCACCAGGTCGACGCAGATCACCACGTCGGCGAGCTCGCTCGCGAGATCCTCGACCGTCGCGCGCGCCCCGCGGATGCCGAGACGCTCCCGCGACAGCTTCTTGATGACGTTGCAGGCTTCGCCGACTTCGCCGGCCAGCTCGTTGGCGCGATAGACCACGTCGATACCGGCCGCCTTGTCCCACTCCGCTTGGCGGGCGAGGTTGGCGGTGCGCAGGGCGGAAAGGGAGAGGCTCATGCCTCGACCTCCCCGCAGCCACGGCCCCGGCGGCCCTTGTCGGCAGGGTCGGTGAAGGCGCGCCAGTGCACCCAGCCGCGCGGACAATGGAATCCCCAGGCGCGCAGGCGCGGGCCGGTGACGAACAGGGTCCAGCACGCCTCGCCGTCGATCAGCTCCAGCCGATGCGCCGCCCACGGGCTGCGCAGCTTGAGCGCCCCGGCCGCGCGCTCGGTCCGCCGCGCCACCCCGCCGGCGGCGATCACATGCTCCACGTAGCGACCGGCCAGGATCAGCGAGGCGTTGAACCAGGGATGGTCGTGCAGGGCCCGGTCGTCGTCCGAGCGCAGGATGCGGTGGACATAGATGTTGAACAGGCCGTTGCGCGGGATCAGCCACCAGCGTTCCAGATAGGGCGACCCGGCCTCGCCGATCACGAAGTCGGGCCGCCGCGCACCGACGGTCAGCTCGACCAGGCGGTTGAACAGGGCGGCCACCAGCCACGGCCACAACCGGCCCAGCCGGCCGCACGCGGCGACCACCAGGTCGGTGAGCGCCAGCACCGGCCAGTAGGGCCAGCAGGCGGCGACCAGCAGGCAGGCGCCAGGATCGCGCTCGGCCGCCTCGACATGGTCATGCATCAACCAGGCGACGGCGGCCGTGGCCCACAGCCACGCGAAGGCGATCCAGCCAAGGGTTTCGAGCGGGCTCAAAGGTCGCCCTCCCAGCCCCGGGGCGCGGTGAACCCGGCCGCATGTTGGTGACCGCCTCCGCCGTAAGCCGCCGCGACCGCTGAGACGTCGATTCCACCGTCCGCCTGGGACCTCAGCGAGAACACCCGCTTGCCTTCGGCGTTGTCGTAGTAGCAGGCGCCGAACGGCTGGCCTTTGGCCAGCGCATTGGCCCCGTCCGAGGACAGGGTGTAGGGCAGGTTCGCCACCCGCACGCGATACCCGCCGATGACCATCTCGCGGGTGCAGAGCCGGAGCAGCTCGGCGATGTCCTTGTGATGCTTCCGCTCGATGGCCTCGCCTTCGAGGACGACGTCGTCAGGGATCAGGGCGAGCTGGTTCGCCAGGGCGTCCCACTGCCGGAAGCTGTAGTCGTGGCTGAAGATGGCCGCCGCGATCTCGCGGGTGTTGGGCAGCTCGAACCGCCAGAGATCACGGTCTTGGACGTGCAGCGCCAGTCGAGGAATCGGCTCGCCGGGGTGAGCGTATTCCCAGGCCAGCACTGCACCCGACTTCTCCATGTCGAAGTGGGCCTGGATCGGATAGGGGCCGGACAGCCCGTCCAAGCCCTCGTCCACGTAGGTTTCGGGCGAGCGGTAGAAGAATTGGACCTTGAATGGCGCGAGATCTGCCTCGGCCGTCTTGTGGTGATCGAGAATGGTGATGCTCGCGGCCGAGCGCCCCATCTCCTGAAGCACCGGCCGCTTGTAGGAGAAGTCGACGATCAGCACGTGCTTGCCGGCCACATCCGGCGGCGCCTGGCCGTAGACGCCGGGTACGAACTCGACGTCGGGCCAACGCTTCCAGATCGCCCAGGCGGCGGTGAAGCCGTCCTGGCAGGGCGCGTGGTAGATGCAGATGTCCGGCCTCATGCGGCGACCTTTTGCGGTTGGGTTTCGGGGAAGTTGGCGCGCAGCAGGGCGATGGCCGGCGGCGGCGAGACCATGTTGCCGACCATGCGGGTGACCGCGGTCTTGGTGACGCGAACGCCGTTCGCGTCGAAGCCCAGCACGTAGCTCTTGGGCACGCCCATGGCGGCGGCCAGCTCCGTCTCCGGGTCCAGCATCCGCATGCCGATGTCGACGATGCGGAAGGCCACGCCCTTGACCATGACCAGGCCGAAGCGCGAACGGCTGGTCACCGTGCCGAGCGGATCGGCCAGATCCTGGGCTGTGGCGGCGCCGTAGTATTTGACCAGGAACGCCCGCAGCCCCTCGTCCCGTCCGAACGGCTGCGCCATCGGCAGGTCGGTCGCGAGCGTGGCCTCCAGCAGCGCCTGGTGCTGGCCGCCGGCGGTCAGGGTGTACAGCGGGTCCTCGACCGCGCCCGCGCCCTGATTGGAGCCTCGCATCTGTGAGAGCTGGGCTGCGACCAGCCGCTGGGTGCAGCCCTTGGCGACGATGGTGGACACGGCGTCTCGGGCGTCATGGCCGACCAAGCCGGTGTTGGCCTGCTCCATGAAGGCCATCGCCAGGCAGGAATCGTTCTTGGCGGTCATGGTCGGATAGGCGTCGCGAAGATCGCGCGGTTCGGTCTCGCCCAGTCGCCCGCCGCAGCCCGTCAGGATCGCCGTCGCCACGCCGAGGCCGCCGCCGCTGGTCATCGTGCGCAGCGGATCCTCGGCCGAGTTGGCTCCGGCGAACTTGGCCCCACTCATGTCGGTGCGGATCATGGCCGGCGCGATCAGGGCATGGTGGGCGTGGCCGGTGACGGCCGACAGCGGCTCGCCGGGACCCCGCGCATCGGACCGCCCGCGCATCTCCTCGACCAGCGGCGACAGCAACGCAAACTCGCCCCGGTGCGCCGTGGTCACCACCCGCAGCGGGTCGTTGATGTCGTGGACCCGGTCGTCGCCGCGGTGGGTCACCGGCACGATGAACGGGTCGGCGGCGGCGATGGTGTAACGAAACAGGCCCTTGGCGATGCGCCGCAGGGTCGCCTCCTCCAGCGGCCGCTTGACCCTGAGCGCCCTCGCCTCCTCCGGGGTCAGGAAGATCGACGGGCACGGCCGCGCCCAGTCGATGATCGAGGCCGCCGAGCGGTAGGCCGGCAGGCCGCGCCGCTCGGCCTGGTCGCGCGGCGCATGGCTCGGCGCCGGCCAGACGATGGGCCGGCCGTCGCAGCGGGCGATCAGGAACAGCCGCTTGCGGATGGTGGGCGCGCCATAGTCCGCCGCCGACAGGATCCTCCACTCGACCACATAGCCGAGCGCCTCCAGCCGGCCCTTCCAGCGGGCGAAGGTCTCGCCCTTGCGCGCCGGGTCGGGGATCATCTTGCCGTCGGCCCGCGCAATCACCGGGCCCCAGGTCAGGAAGGCCTCGACGTTCTCCAGCATGATCACCCGCGGCCGGCGGAACCTGGCCCACGGGATCGCCGCCCAGGCCAGCGCCCGGATGCTCTCCGACACCGGGGCCGAACCCTTGGCCGGCGAGAAGTGGCGGCAGTCGGGCGACAGCCACAGCAGCCGCACCGGCCGGCCGGGCACGACGATCCGGCAGTCGGTGTCCATCACGTCGGCGCAATGGGTCTCGGCCCGCGGGAAATTGACCTGATGCACGCTGCAGGCCAGCGGCCAGTGGTTCAGCGCCGCGTCCGGCTCCTTGCCCAGCGCCTCTTCGATCGCGATCGACGACCCGCCGCCGCCCGCGAACAGCACCACGTCGGCCTCGGCCGCGCCCGGAACGACGATGGGGTCGGAGGACCTACGCATCGCGTCGCTCCGCCAGCCGGTAGACCTTGCGCTCGGCGCCATCAGACCAGCGCCCCGCGGTGGGCGCAGGCAAGGACTCGACGACCCCCGCCTCCAGCAGCTTCCAGATCGTCGCGCAGATGGAGCCGAAGGCCGCCGGTCGGCCCCGGGCGCGGTTCACCTGCTCCCAGATGGCGCGCCTTCCCAGCACCCCCCCCCGGCGAAGAGCCCGGACGATCAGGTCCGAGATCGTCGCGCTTGGCCTGGCCGGCGGCGGGGCGATCGGCATCCCGATGGACGCAGCGGGATGTTCGAGGGCCAGGATCGCCCTGCGTTGAGCCGGGTCGATCCGATATCCCTCACCCCAGACCGTCTCGATCTCGACGCCGAAGGGCCGCAACTTCTTGCGAAGCTTGGAGATCAGGACGTTGAAGACCTTATCCTGCGGCGCCCCCGCCGCGCCGGCCTCCAGCTCCCGCAGGGCCATGTAACCGGCCAAGGTGAGCTGGGTTCGCGAAAGCAGGAGCCGGCAGATTTGGCGCTCGGCGGCGGTCAGACGCCAGGCCCGCGGCAGCTCGAGCGGCTCGGCCGGCTCGCCGCCGAACGCGCCGCGTAGCTGGCGCACGGCCTCCTCCGCCTCTTCGGCGCGCTCGCGATAGGCTCGGCAGTGGGGACAGACTTGGCCGACCAAGATCATCGGGCGGCCTCATGATCGCCGCGCCAGCTCCAGGCCTTCGCCGTCAAGGCGACGCCGGTGCGCCAGGCCCGCCCGATCACCGCGTTGCGGGAGCAGCCGATCCGCCGGGCGATGGCGCTGGCCGATAAATCCTCCCGCGCCGCCGCTACAAGCGCGGCCTGTCGCTCCGGGGTCCAGAACGTGTCCTTCATCCGTCCACGTCCGCGCGGTAGCTGGGTTTGGGGGCGCTTTCGTCCAGGCCCTCGCCGACCAGCGCGGCGAGGAAGGCGATGCGGGGCCGCAGCGCGTCGCGCTTGGCCGAGGTGCTGCGGAACCAGCTGTCGACCACGGACAGCAGCTCGGTCGCCGCCGCCTGGACGTCGTCGGCCTCCACCGGACAGCGAACGGCGTTCGCGCCCTTCCAGGCCCGGACCAGATCGGCGACCGTGGCCAAGCCTTCGGCGGCCCGCTTCGACTGCAGCTCGAACTGCCGCCAGGCGCGGCGCGCGAACGGGCTCATGGCCGGGCCCCGGCCTTTGGGTCCGCCCCCGCCGCCCTGGCCTCGACGATCAGCGCCGAGGCGTCCTCGACGCAGAGGTCGCAGATCATCAGCGATGTTCGGCCCTTGATCAGGAAAGCGACCTCGTCGGCCCGGGCCCGGCAGAAGGCGCAGCACAGGTGCGGGGCGGTCATGCCGACCACTCCGGTCCGGCCATCCGCCGCAGTTCGGCCTCGATCGCCGGCAGCTGCAGGTTCAGGAACTCGAAGGCGTCGGCGAGCATGGCCGCGCCGGCCGAGGCCTTGCGCGCGCCCCCCTCCTCGACGGTGAGGCCGACAGGCTGGCTGGCCACCTCGGCGATCAGGGCGCTGATGGTCATGCTGCGCTGCATGAACAGCACGGCCTGGCGCATGCACTCGGCCACCAGAGCCGGATCGCCCGAGCCCGCCGGGGCGACGGGCGCCACGGCCTCCGCCGGCCGCAGTTGGACGACGACCCCGCTCACGGCCGCCCCCCGAAATTCAACCCCTTGGAGAGTCCACGATACGGCTGCAACCGGGGAGGCCAAGCTTGGCCGCAATCCACGGGGAGGGACACGATGCGGGACAGCGACCGAGTTGAGCCGGATGCCGAGACGCGGACACGGGAGACCGCCCTGTTGGGCTGCGTGCTGATCCTGTCCATGGCCGATTTCCGCATGGCCAGCGGCATGGACGTGGACGGTTCGGCGACGGTGGCGCACGTAGTCGGGCGGGTCGGCGAGTTCGCCCGCATCGCCCCCCTGGTCCGCTTCCGCGACAGCGCCGCCGCCGACGATCCGGCCGCGGCCTCGCTGACCGCCCTGCACGGCGAGCTGCGGCGGCTGCAACCGCTGATGTCGCGGCTGGCCCGCCCGGCGGTGTGACGCGCGGCCATCACTCGGCCCTCGCGGCGGCGAGGACGGCCTCAGCGCCGGGTCGCCCGGAAAGCTTGGGCGGATAGTGGTCGGCGGCGGAGATTTCTCCGCCCGTCAGGTCGTCCTGGATCCTTTCCATGACGGCCTCGCTGGGCACTTGGCGTCGCGGGTCGCCGAACGGCAGCAGATAGCGGCTGAACTGCATCCGGCTGACACCGACGATCACGGCGGCCTGGGCGGGCTTCATCCCGCGCCGGAACATCCAGTGCGCGAGCGGCGGGAGGGCCAATTCATCGGGCGGGGCTTGCATCGACGGGTTCCAAAACTGCGTCGATGCCAAAGAGCGAACTGATTTGGTTCGATTTGCAACCCATTTTGGTGCTAGTGCATTTCGCACCATGTTGGCGCTCGCCGAGCACACCAGTGCGGTGTTTCGTCCGCCTATGACCGCGGACGAAGCCACGCAGGCCGAAGATGAACTGCTAGGGCGCGCCCTTCGCGCCCTGCGGATGCGTCATGGCATGAGCCAGCCCGAGGCTGCGGAAGCCTACGGTTGCGAGCCGACGAGCTGGCGACGATACGAAAAGGGGGAGCGCCATCTTTCCTACGACCAACTCAAGAAGCTGGCCGCGGCGGTTGGCGCGACTCGCGAGGAATTGCTCGAAGAGCGGAACCGGATCGAAGTCGGCGCGGGACGCCAGCCACTCGCAGTAAACGAAGATGCGCGTCCATTTTTGGGGCCCGCGCCAAAGGGCCATCCCCGGCGTCAGATGGTCATTACCCTTCCCGAAGGCGATGCAACGATCAGCTTTCCAGCCAACATGGCCGAAGCGAGCCGTAAGCAGCTGGCCGCCTATCTCGCCATCTTCATGAACGGCTTAGCCGCGCCCGGATCTTAGCTACATCTTGGACGCGCCCGGGTGAAGCGCCTCGCCGGCCTGCTTGATTCGCGCCGAGAGCACGCCGTCGGTGTAAAGCACAAGCATGCCGTTCATATTGAGCCAAGGCGCATCCAGGACAATTGAAGCATCGCCCTTACGCCAGACCAACGATCGGTGGGGGAGGGTGACACCCAGGCCATTTTGGGTTGTGTCGCGGGCGTCCACCACAGGCGGACCGAACTTGTCCCGAAGACCCGTCTCAATATCGCCGAGCGCGGCGATCTGGGCGACAAGCTCAATCGAATAGAGCCTGCCATCGAGGAATTGATACGTTGCCCCGGTGATTTCGTTGTCGCCGATCCGCATATTGGTCCGGAAGTCCATAGTCCCGGCGCCAATCTTGACCTTTTCGGCGTAGATGCACGCGATGACGCCAGCAGACTTCTCCGCGTCGGTCAGATGGGCCCAAGTCGCCCCTGGAAATTCATCCGTGCACACGGGCCTCGCGGGTCCCATAAGCTGAGGTGGCGCGGGGAGCGCCTTCCACTCAGGAAGGCTCATGCCTAATTCAGATCCGCGGAAGTCGAAGCCATCTGCCGCCGCGGCGGAGCCAGGCAGCGCAATAAGCAGCATCGCAATGTAGGCCAGCCCCCTCAACATCAACGCTCCCAGCTTGGGCCACGCCGCCGCTATGGGGCGCAGCACCGGCAATCTTCCATTCCCTCGCGCAACGCGACAGACCCAGATCGGTTCGGTCCACCCGCCAATGATGACCGCTTGAACTAATTTGGTTCGTTTGTCGCTTGACCGACGAACCATTTTGGTTTCCCCTGCCGGGGCAGTCGCTGCTTCGCGGCGACCGGAGGGGAGACGTCAATGCCGCAAACCCAGCATCTCCAGATCGTCGCCGTCGGCGGCGTGCAGCTCGGGGCCCATAGGCCCCGGCCCTGCCCGGCCGAGGACGCCGTCGAGGAGACCCTGCGCAAGCTGCGGGCCGTCCTGGCCGAAGAGCCGGCGAACCGCGGCCCCGTCCTCCCCGCCTTTCGCGAACCCCTGACCGCTGACCAGCGCCGGGCCGAGGTGGCCTGGATGCGCCTGTGCCTGATCGGGCCGCCACCGATCGTCGCCGTCGAGCCCCGCCGCCACGGCGACCGGCGCCGCATGGCCAAGGCGATGCTCAAGCTGTGGAGGGAGTTTTGAACCGCTTCAGTTTCGTGGAGCGCCGGGGGCCGCCGGCGCTTCGGCCTGTGTCGCTTTTCGCAGCAGATCCTCGGCAAGCAATCGGGCTTGAGCGGGCGTCAACACCAGTTGCTCAACTGCGTGAGTTCCTCGCAGCATGTCTTCCGGCGTTCGGAAGAACTGCAGCTGAAGGCCGATCGCCACCTCGGCCATCAGCGCGATTTCCCAACCTCCGACCGGACACAACGCCACGTCTCCGTTCGGATGTAGCCGCCAGTTCAACCCCGCCATCGTCGTCTCCCGCCGCCGTCGGCCCGGAGCCTAAGCCCGCCGCCGGGGCGCGGCCAGCACGCCGGGTGCGGCCATGACCCCGTTCATCCGCGACGTGTCCAGCGCCGCCTATGGCGTGGCCGAGCCCTGGGCCAGCACCGGCCCCCGCGCCGAGCGGCTGCATTCCCTCGCCGACCTGGCCGTGCGGGTCGAGGCCCTGCGCCGCGGCCGCCGGCTGGGCGGCTGGCGCGGCGCCCGCTTCGTCTGGGGGCCTGAGCCCAGCGAGCAACGCCGCAAGCTCGAGGTCGACGTGCTGCAATGCGACGGCAAGGTCGCCATCACCCTCAGCCTGCTGGTCCAGGGCGAAACCCTCGACCAGGTCCGCGCCGCCATCGAAGCCGCCGCGCCCAAGGCGGAGGCCGCAGCATGACCGAGCACGCCAAGCCCACGAAGTCTCATCCCGTCCACTTCCTAGCCGGCCTTGGTGTCACCTCCTGCGGTGCTCGCGTGGCCGTACGGCTCAACATCACGGGTGATCAAGACACGGTGACGTGCCCGAAGTGCCGGGCCGCCATCGCCCGCGCGGATGCCCGGTCATGATGGCCGAGCCGAACTACGACGCCGAGATGCGGCTGCCGCCGGGCAAGACCTGCGCCGACTGCGTCCACGGGCCCCGCTGCGAGGCCCTGTTCGCCGCCGTCCGCCGCAAACAGGCCTCCTGCGACTGGTGGCCGAGCCGCTTCCGGCCCGCCGCCCCCGCGACGGCGGCCGCGACATGATCGGCCGCCCTGACCTCCCACGGCTCAGACTGGCCAAGACGGGCGAGCGCGAGCTGCGGCTCCCCGCGGGCAGAACCTGCGCCGATTGCATCCACACGCCGATCTGCGACGGCCTGTTCGACACGCCGGCCAGCGGACGCACGACCTGTGGCTGGCGGCCCTACGGCTTCGTCGATCGCAACGACTGCGACGCGGTCCTGACCATTCCCGGCCCGATCACCGCCGCGCAGGACGCGGCCATCCGGGCGGCTTGGCCGGCTCCGCCCACCGGCCCCCGCCACCCCAGCGTCGAGATGCTGTTCGGCTTCGCCTGCGGCCTGCTCAGCGGCCTGCCGGTCGGCATCGTCGGCACGCTGGTCTTTCTCGCCTTGCATCGGAGCTGATCCCCGTGAGCCAACCCCTGCCCATCTCGGCCAACGTCAACGCCGACCTGCTGCGCGCCCTCGACGCGCCCGAACACCCGACCGAGCCCGCCGCCCTGGCCGAGGCCTTGGGCCGCCCTGCCAAGCACATGGGCCGCACACTCGACCGGCTGGCCGAGGACGCGCTGATCGACCGCGCCACCCTGGACCTGACCCCCGCCGGCCGCCGCGCCCGCCAGGGCCTCGACTTGGCCGAAGGGTTGATCGAGGCCGACGTCAGCAAGGTCCCGCTGCGCCACGCCGACCTGACCCCCAACCCTGACAACCTGCGCACCTCCGCCGACCCGGCCGCGATCGCCAGCCTGGCCGACACCATGATCGACGAGGGCCAGCCGTTGCAGGATCTGGTCTGCACCACCCCCGACGCGAACGGCGTTCGCCTGATCCTGATCGGCGAGCGGCGCTGGCGCGCCTGGGGCCTCTTGATCGAGCGCGGAGACTGGCCCGCCGACAAGGCGTTGATGGTGCGCCAACGGCCCGACCGCCCCGGCCTGATCGAAGAGCTGTCGCTGATCGAGAACGGCCAGCGCGCCGACCTGACCGAACTGGAGCGGGCCCGCGGCTACATGCGCCTGGCGATGAAGCGCAACCTCGACGCGCCGGGTATCCACCGGGCCACCCGCGACGAACTGCGCACCGTGCAGCAAGGCCTGCAGGTCATGCGCAAGGCCACCCCCGAGAACATCGCCCGCCACGAGGCCTGGCTGGCCAATCCGAAGACGGCCGAGAAGTTCACCTGGGAAATGCTGCGCGAAAGCGTGCAGGAGACCAAGCCCAAGCCCAGCCTGGACCTGTCGCCCAAGCTCGCCCTGGTCCTGGTCGAATTCGCCCACGCGGTGCAGAGCCGCGCCGACGGACCCGGCGACGCCATCCCCATCGACAAGCCGCCGCCGGGCGGCGAGTGGTCGACCCTGCGCGACCGCCAGCTGATCGAGCCGGTGTTCCGCGGCGACGGCCTGATGCGGGCCCAGCTCTGCGCACCGGTCTTCCCCTGGCTTGCGGAGATCGGCTTCGAGGACGATCCCGACGCGGCCCTGCGCAAGGCCCGCGACACCGTCATCGGCGCCCTGCAGGCCTCCGCCGTTCCGGACGGCGAGTACCTGACCGCATGGCTAAATGTCGCCGACGGCCCCGCCCCCGACGCCAGCTCGCTCACCGACCAGATTGTCCACGCCAACCAGCTCAACGGGGGCGAGGCCAAGGCCGAGGCGCTGGTCGAGGCGTTCTCGGCAGGCGCGAAGATCGAGGTCAGCGGCGACGCGACCGAAGACGCCGCAACCGCGCCGGACGATCACGAGACGGACGACGGCGGGGTCGCCCTTTACCAGCAGCTGGCCGCCAAAAGCCCCGCCCCAGCCCCCGCGCCCAAGCCCGCCGGCGCGGCGGTTCCGCCGATCGACGAGACGGCCAATCCGCTCAACCCGCGCGAGGCCCTGATCATGATCGAGGTCGCGCACAAGCTGGGGCGGGAGTTCGTCGCCACCGGCCGCGGCTTCGACGGGGTCGAGGTCGGCCAGTACAACCGCGACAGCGTCGTCCAGGACATCATCATCAAGCATCGGATGCTCGGGTTCTTGCCCGGCCCGAAGAAGCACATGGCCTGCTACGTCACGGCCAAGGGCTCGGCCTGGCTGGCGCAGTACGGCCAGGTCGACCTCGCCACCGCCCGCGCCGCCGCCGACAAGGTTCCGCCAAACGAAGGCTACGCCACCGACTGGCTCAACGTGGCCTATGAACCGGCCCCGGCCGAGCCGCCCGCCAAACCCCAGGCCGCGCCCGAGCCGCCCCCGGCCGCCGACGCCTTCGCCGACCAGCTGCGCCGCGCCTCGGCCGAGGACGAGCCCGAGGACCGCGAGGCCGCCCTGGTGCTCGATCAGGTCAAGGACCTGACCACCCCGACCCCCGCCGTGCTGCGCAGCCTGTTCGCCGCGGCCGGGCTGGAGTTGCCGCTGGTGGTCGAGGAGGCCGAACCCGCCGTCGGCATCAGCAACGCCTCGATCCTGGACGGCTCGCGCACCGCCCGGATCGACTGCAACCCCGACATCGACATCCCCGACGCGCTCGGCGAGGCCCGCGCCCGCCTGATCGCCATGGCCGTCAACGCCGCCTGCGGCGTGGGGGAAGGGTGATGGAAAGCGCAAAGGCGCCTGGCGCCCAACACCAAACGGGAGCTCGGGCTGAAGGGGCGGTTACGCTCCTCGCATGCCCCATCGGACTGTTCTGGTGTGGCGAAACACTCGCTCTAAAAACCGAGTACGGCGACAATAGGGGGCGGATCGACGCCTATATTGTGGAAACCGGCGAATTCTTCTGGGGCGATCAACCCCAAACAGTCGAAAGCCAGCGGGAACAGCTTGTTGTTCCTGTCCCGTATGAGGCGGTTGCGAGCGCGCTGCGAGTCTATGCCGACCCGCCATGGCGCCGCGACGATCAGGCGACCCTGGACGTGCTTACCCTGATCGATGTCGCCGTCCCGAGGGCGCCCACGGCCGCGGCCCAAGTCGGCACGATCATGGAACCCCACCACCGGCCGGGCCAGCCGGTCCTGACCGCTGAGGCGCTGGCCACCTGGACCGACGAAGAGGTCAGAGCCGCCGAGCTCTACGCCGGCGCCTGCTACGCCGTGGCCGGCGACAACGAGGTTCCCGTCCCGGAGATCCCGGCGAAACTCGCCCCCTACCTGCCGTTCAGCCCCTTCAACCTGACCGGCTACGGCGCGCCTTTGGTCCTAGTGTCAGGCGGTGACGAGGCCCCCTGGGTCGGTCCGTTCACGGACTTAGCGGCCATCAATGCGGACGGGATCGCCGCCGACGAGCTGACGGCCATCGCCCGCACCATCCTGTGCGACGAAATCTACCAGGGCGGCGGCAGCGCAGCTGGGGAATGGACCGTCCAGGCCGTGAGGGTCGGATGATGGCCCGCAAACCGCCGCCCCTGCACCTCAACTGGCCCTGGATCATCGTCCTGTCCGCCAGCGTCGCGGCCTGGCTGGA
The DNA here is from genome assembly GCA_035493955.1 of Caulobacteraceae bacterium. Classification (GTDB taxonomy): domain Bacteria; phylum Pseudomonadota; class Alphaproteobacteria; order Caulobacterales; family Caulobacteraceae; genus NCED01. Next base: position 103,284 of record DATJHI010000013.1, read on the forward strand.
GGGCTGCCGCTTCGTCGCAAGCGCGCTCCAGTGAGCCGCGCCGCACTTGATTCCGCCTCGGCCTGCCGCCGGATCGGATGGAGCTGACTATGACGCCCCTGGAAACCGCCGACCCCGGCACACCGCTCGGCCAGGCCATCGCCTGGTCCTACGCGGCCTTCGTGCTCGCCGCGACGATCTACGCCGTCGGCTCGGCCCTACTCCGCCTTTTCAGCAAGCCGGGGGCGTGGAAATGACCGTTCCGCTCGCCGATCAGATCGCCTGCGTGAAGCGCGAGCTCGCCCTGCGCCGCTCGGCCTACCCGCGCTGGGTCGCCGGCCACAAGCTGACCCAGGAGAAGGCCGACCACGAACTCGCCGCCATGGCCGCGGTGCTGGCCACGTTGGAGGCTGGGGATCAGTCCGGCGCGCCCGAACAAGAGCGCGAGCAGCTCGCGCCCCTCACCATCCGCCACGCCTTCGGTCGCTACTGGATCACCGACGAGACCGGCAAAAGCGTCGGATCGGAAGATGGCTATGCGACCGTGGAGGCCGCGCGGGGGGCCGCGGACGGACGGATAGCGGCGCCCGCGATCTACGACACCGCAGACGAGCCGGGGAACGTCGGGCCCGCCCCCAACCCTTCAGCAGACCGGGAGGCGGTTGAGCGGGTGGCGCGGCTGGCGCTGAACCTCGGCGAAGCTCGTGATGATCGCTTCAAGTTCATAATCAGGGACCCGCGAAACGCCCAGCGGCTTTCCGATGCCCTCCGCTCCGTCCTCGCCCAGCTCGCGGACGCGAAGGCGAAGTACGAACGCTGGCACCATGTCGCTATGGCGGCCGGGGTCGTCGTCTGCAATGACGGCTCGCTGGTCTACTCCCAAGCTGAGCGCCTCACTGCCGCAGAATCCACCAACGCCACCCTCCGCGCTCGGGTCGCGGAGTTGGAGGCGGCGCTGAAGCCGTTCGCGGCGATGGCGGGGCAACCCATCCTCATCAAGGCCCTGGGCAGCGCGCGTATATCTGTTGACGTCGACCATTTTAACCGAGCCCGCGCCCTCCTCCAACCCAAGCCGGAAGGGCGCGGGTGATGCCGGACGAGACCGCATGGCTGATCGAAGAGACGTGGAGTGGTTTTATCCACTATATTCACCGGGACTTCGACGCGGAGAAGTGGGTTCGCGAAACAGCGTCGCTGAGCGAACTGCCTTATCAGTGGATGCCCAGCGGGACGCGCGGCGCGACGCTCACACGTCGCAAGCCGACGATACCCTTCATCACCAAAAACGCCTCCGAAGCTATGCGGTTCGCTTCGCGCGCCGACGCCGAGGCCTGGCTAAGCGCTCAACCTAGTTGGCTGAGTTGTACCACTCAGCATCAGCCGCGAGAGCACATGTGGCCAGAGACCGTCGCCCTCCAACCCAAGGAGCCCGACCATGGGTGAGCACCACAAGCTCGATACCGACGATCAGGTGTTCTTCTACGAGCAGGATTTCTACGTCCTGTCGAACTTCAGCAGCTTCGAGGTCGTTTGGTCTGGCTTAACCTTCAAGACTTCTGAGCACCTATACCATTGGCTTCGGTTCATACTGTCGGAGGAGCCCGACGCTCATCAAATCGCTGGGGCAGTAAAAGAAGCTCGATCCGCACACGACGCCTTTAAAATCGCGCAAGAACACAAGTCTCTCCAGGTCGCGAACTGGGACAAGACGAAGGTCGGCCGGATGCGCGCCGTACTCCAGGAGAAGGCCAACCAGCACGAGTACGTCCGCCGCAAGCTCCTCGCCACCGGCGAACGCGAGCTGATCGAGGACTCCTGGCGTGACGACTTTTGGGGCTGGGGACCGAACCGCGACGGCCAGAACATGCTCGGCAAGCTGTGGATGGAGGTCCGATCCGAGCTGCGGGCCGTTGTCTCCAGAGGGGCCGACCATGGGTGAGCAAGACAAGGGGGCGGCGGGGCCGAAGCTGACAGAGGGGATGCGGCGGTGGCTCTCCAATTATCGGCCTCAACTACAGAACGGTGTCGAAAGCCCAGTGGATACGGTGTGGACCCGTGGAGCGGGAGCGTCTTTCGAAGGCCTTCGGCAATGCCGTGCCGCTGGCCTTGTGACGTCCTGTCCAGATGACGTCTTACGCGCGGGAGGTTGGCGTCACGACCTTACGCCCAGGGGGCGCGCCGCTCTCGCCAAGTCCGCCCCTCCTGCAGATGGGGAGGGGTAGATGGGCTGCGGCCTTATCACAATGCTTTGTCCGTTCGGAATTTTCTTGGTGTTTTGGATCGGCTTTCGGAGCACGCGCCCATGACCAACCCCGATCCCCTGAGAGAGGCGCTGGAGAAAATCCGCGATCAGCCTCTTACCGCTCCCACATTCGGCGGCTCTTGGAGCAGTTGGGCTAAAGCGGTTGCGCGCAATGCCCTCGCCTCCCTCGCCGCCCCCGCGCTGGATCGGCGGGAGGTGGTGGCGAGGTATGTCTGGTTCGTCTTCGGCGATGGCCTGTCCCCGGAAGACGCGATCGCGCCCGCAAACGATGGCTATTGGGAGTGCGTTAAATCTGCACCGGGCGCTCAGCGCGCTTGGACATGTGCCGACGCCATTCTCGCCGCCACGGCCACGTTGGAAGAGCTGGAGAGTGACGCAGGCGAGGCCCAACCGTGAACGCCCGCCGACATCCTGCAGATCGAGGCGGTGATTTACGGCGCGAGCATGGCGCTGGAAGAGGTCAAGCTGACCGACCCCTACACCTGGCGGGCGGCATGACGACCGACCCCGCCACCCAAGAGCGGGAGCAGCTCGCCGCGCTCATCCATGCGTTCTACACGCGCGAGATCGGCAGATTGATGCAGCAGGCCGAGCACTGGGCCGCCAACGGGAAGCCGCTCGCCGTCCATCATCGGCTCCAAATGGCCGACGCCTTCTACCAGGTGGCCGTCCGGTTCGAGCCCAGCCGACGGGCGCGCGGCTGGCCCGAACCGTTTTCGGACATCGAAGCCAGCCTAAAACGACCCGAGATTAAGCCGCCGGGCCAATATCCGTCGTCGGCCTCGCTCTATCGCTATAGCGACGTGCGGTTCGTCGTGGCCGAATTGGATCGGTTGGACATGGCCGCCAGCGGGATCGCCGTCCCCGCCGAACTTCAGACCCAGATCGCCCGCGACCTCGCCTATTGCGAGGGCGCCGAAGCTCACATGGATGAGGGCCCGATCGGCAATCCGGCGGCGCAGAGCCTGATCGCCATGGTCCGCAAATATGCGGCGCTCGCGGTAAAGGCGGGCGGTGGCAGATGAGCGCAAAGCCGCGCGAGATCGACCTGTGGGACCACGGCCCCCTCCGCCGCGCCGATGGCCACAAGGCCTACAACAGCTATTGGTGGCCGCTGAAGGGAGACGACTTCTGGCTGGGCGGCCGCTACCGGGGCGGCTGGCATCTCTGCGTCGTGCCGCTGAACAACGGCCACTGGCTGGCCGAGCCGCCCGGCTGCCATACCTACAGCCGCCAGTTCCCGACGCGCCACGCCGCCCTGCGCACGGCGATCGCGCACACCCTGAAAAGCCACCGCAAGGGCTGGAACCGCACCCTCCGCAAGCCCGGCCCCGCCGAGTTGGCCACCGCCAGCGCGTGGATCTTCGACATCCTGGTCCGCGAGATCGGGCCGAAGCGCCGCTGGAAATGGCGGCGGGCGCTCGGCCGAGCCGTCGCTTTGCAGGAGGCCGCACACTGGCGGATCACCCTGACCCAGGGCCGGATCAAGGACGATGCGCGCCGCCGGGTCGGCGAGGCGCCGCGCAAGGGCAAGCTGGCGATCGCCGAGTTCCGTCGCACCCTCGCCGCAGCCGAGGAGGCGGCCTCCGACCGCTACGACGGGGAACTTACCCGCGACACCATCCGCTTTTGCCACAGGGCCCTGCGGGTCGAAAAACTGCGAGCGATGCGGCCATGAACACCGGCCTGACCCCTCGCCTCCTCACCCTCGAGCAGGCCGCCGCCTATCTCGGCCTTCCCCTGGCCACCACCCGCAAGCTCGGCATCGGCGTCGTCCAGATGGGCGGCCGGGTGCGTTACGACCGCCTGGCGCTGGACGCCCACCTTGACGCGGTCTCGGGCCTCGACTCTCAATCGCCCCCGGCCAAGGATGACGACCCGGAGGCGGCGCTTGAGCAGTTCGCTCGACATTTCAAAGCTGCTGCCGGGCATGCATAGGGTCCGCGCCCCTCGCGCCGACGGCGGCGTCACCGAGTTCTGGTACGCCTGGCGCGGCGGCCCGCGCATCCTGCGCGCTTCGGCCAAGAGCGACGCCTTGCTGGCGGCGGAGATCGCCCGCCTCGCCCCCGTCGCGATCGCCGCCTTCGAAGCCGGCAAGCGCCCGGCCGACAGCAAGTTCCTCTTCGGCCTGATCACCCGCTACCTGGCCAGCCCCGCCTTCGAAGGGCTGGCGGAGAGGACCCGGCGCGACCGGCGCAAGTTCCTCGACCGCGCGCGAGACGACCTGGGCGAAATGGCCCTCACCGCCCTCGAGGCCCGCGGCGCCCGCAAGTTCCTGATCGACTGGCGCGACCGGTTCCAGAAGACGCCGAAGACGGCCGACGAGCTATTGGGCGCGCTGTCCATCGTCCTTCAATGGGCCCACGACAAGGGCGAGATCGGCGCCAATCCCGTGCACGAATTTCCGCGCATCTATCACTGCAATCGGGCGGAGGTGATCTGGGAGCCGCAGCACTTCGCCATCGCCCTGCCACACAGCGCGCTTGAGCTGCAGCACGCCCTGCGCTTCGCCGCCCTGACCGGCCTGCGCGAGGCAGACCTGATCAAGGTCCCGAAGACGGCCGTCCGCGACCACGGCATCGTCTGGCAGACCGGCAAAAGCAGCGGCCGCCGGACCGTGGTCATCCCGATCACCGAACCCTTGCGCGCCCTGCTGGCGGAGATCTTGGCGAGCCCGGCGGCGCAGGACAGCGTCACCGTCCTCAACTCATCCCGCGGCCGACCTTGGACGGCCTCGGGCCTGGCGGCCGGCGTCCGACGCATGCGGATCGACGCCGCCGCGGCGGCCGTGAAGGCGCGAGGACCGGGCGCCGAGAGCGGAATCGCCCACCTGCGCATCCACGACCTGCGCGGGACCGCGGCCACCAACTTCATCCGCGCCGGCCTCGAGCTCGGCGACGTCGCCACTATCCTCGGCTGGAAGAAGGAGAAGGTCGAGCAGATCGCCCTGCGCTACGTCACCGCCGAAGCGATCAGCCTGGCCATCGTCGAGCGGCTCCGCCGGAACACTGCGGGGATTGAGGCATGACCTTACGCTGGGAAGGTCGCGGCGAGCATCAGACGGCATTCAGCGGTCAGTTGGCCGTCGGCAGCATCGGCCGCCGCTCGGACGGCAGCTGCTGGTATCATGTGACGGCGGTAGACCTTCGTTACATCTCCAGGGCGCTCAACCTTCACGTCGGCAACATCCGGACGGCCAAACGCGCCGTCGAGCGCGCATGGGCCGCATGGCTCTCCCGCGCCGAACTGGGCCCAGGCGGAGCCGCCCGGAACGCCGCCGGAACGGAAGCTGTAAAAGACGGTGTAAAAGATGCCTAGATCGTCCACTTTGTGGACGCTAAGTCACTGTATTGTTTGGCTGGGGGACAAGGACTCGAACCTTGAATGACGGTACCAAAAACCGCAGTGTTACCATTACACCATCCCCCAGCGGGGCCGCCTGCGGACCATCGGCCCGCGGCGAGGCGGTGGGAATAACGCAAGGCCGCAGCCGTTGCAACCGGGCCCGGAGGACCCGGCCCAATAGGCCCTGAGGTTCGCTTGCGGGGAGGCGCCCCCTGCCCTATAAGGCCCGCTCTTCGTGTCGGAGCATAGCTCAGTCTGGTAGAGCACCACGTTCGGGACGTGGGGGTCGCAAGTTCGAATCTTGCTGCTCCGACCAAAAACTTCAGGGACTTAGCCCGTACCCCTGAACCGGCTGCCCAAAGAGGTGGCCCCGCGCCGCCGAGCTTGGCGGCGTAACGGGAGGCGGATGCGCCAATCCGCCCCTCATGTCTCTGCCGACTAGCGGATCAGATTGCCCGCCGCGTCGCGATAGACCGGCCGGGTCGAGGCCACGTCGGCGTTGCGGTTGGCATCCGAAGTCCGGGCTTGGCCCCGGGCCGGCGCCCGATAGGCGGTCGTGCGGCGCGCACAGTCGCCGCCGCTGCGTCCGATCTCGTGGCCCACCACAGCGCCGCCGAGGCCGCCGACGATCGCGCCGACGCCGCCGTGGGCGATCTGGTTGCCCAACAGGGCCCCGCCCACGCCGCCGATGACGGTCCCAGTGGTCTTGCGACCTGAACAGGAGGCGCTTGCGGCGGAAGGGACGGCGAGCAGCGGCAAGGAGAGGGCGGTAAGCAAGCTGCCCATCAGCATCAGTTTTCGCATGTCATGCCCCATTCGGCTTTGGAGTTTCCCCAGGCGGTGGGGACTCTGTCGATAAGACGGTAGACGCATTCAGGAAAGGCCCATGACTGCCCGGCGAACCGCGAGCCGACCCATCGTGGAGAAAGCGCCAAGCTCGCCGTTCAGTTCCCTGAAGTGTACTTTAGCAGGGCGTCGCAACGTTAATCTTACTCAATCATGTTGCTCACGAGGGCCAAGAACTTTCACTGAAGTCCTTGCAGCGTGCGTTCCTTATTCGCGATCGAAGCGGCGCCGGCGAGGACCACCAGGACGATCTCGCTGGCGGCATCGCCTCCCGCTTCCGCATGAATCTTGCTGGGCCGGGACCGACTGTCCCAAAACAAGGCCCCGCCATGTCCTTCGACCAATCCTTGAACCTCCTGCGTGTCGCCTTGACCGTGTCAGCTCCGGCTCTGGTTCTGGCGGCGGGCCTGAAGCGGGCGCCGTCGGTAAGGCCGGCCCGCATCGCCACCGCCCTCCGGCGTCCCCACCCTTAAGGATCGGCGGACCCCAGGACTCGCCTGCCCTCATCGGTGAGCCGGCACACCAGCCAATCCGGCGCCATCGGATTGGCGAACCAGCGCTCCGCCCAGCCGCGCGCCAGGCAGGTGCGGATCACCTGTGGTCGGATCGGCCGCCCCTTGGCGTCGAACAGGGGAAGTTTGCGCCCGGGCTGGTCGATGCCGAGACGCAGATAAGCCGCCTCGGCCGCGGACGGCGCCGCGGGGGACGCCGCGCGCGCCGCTGGCCGTTTCGGACTCGAAGGCTCGATTTCGTCCAGCGCCATCACCTCGCCCCCGGCCGCCCACCAGGATCAACCAAGACGCTCCGGTTCGCCAGCCCCCGAAGGCGATTCGTCGCTTCCCGCCAGGGCGGTTGATCTGTAAGCTTCCCTTGAGGTGCGAAGTCGGGCGGGGGCTGGCGCGCCGGTCCGTCAAGCCGCCTTGGAAAACCATTACCGGGCAGCGCATGAAGTCGAAACGTTCGAAGCCTCTGGTCTTCACGGATCTCGGATCCACGGACCCCTTTGAATTCGGTCAGCCCATGGCCCAGCCGGCCACGTCCCCGCCACGGCCGGGCATGTCGGCTCTCCCGGCGGGGTCGTCCGCGGCGTCGGCCGAGGCTGCGCGCTTCACCTCGAGGTCGGTCAAGCCGGCGAGGGAGGGCAAGCCCCGCTCGGATGAGCTTGGTTTCGCCCGTTACGCCTATACCGTGGCCGCGTTCGCGGCCCTGGTCTGGGCTGGCGGTCTGACGGCTTTCGTGGCCGGCTTCCAGACCCAGTTCGGAGCCTTCGACTATTCGCCCCTGCAATGGGTGGTGATCGGTCTTCTGGCCGTGCTGCCGGCCAGCTTCATGATCCTGTCCGCCTTCGCCCTGCGCCAGGGCGCCCGCCTCGCGCTGGAAACCCGCCGCGCCCGCGCCATGGCCGATGAGATGGCCATCCCCGCCGCCCTGGCCGCCGACCAGACCGGCGGGGCCATGGAGGCGATGCGCCACGAGATCGAAAAGGCGGCCGAGGCCGCCCGCGCCGCCCGCGGCCCGATCCTGTCCCTGCGCGAAACCCTCTCGGTCGAGAGTCAGCGGTTGTCCGAAGCCGCCGCCCAGGCCCAGGCCACAGGGCGTCTCCTGGCCGAAATCCTGGCCGAGGAACGCACCGCCCTCGGCGAGCTCAACGACTCCATGAAGAGCCAGGCGACCGCCTCGGCCAGCGCCCTGTCCCATCAGGCCCGTGTCGTCGCCGATGCGTCGGATCTCGCCCAGGTTCAGCTCGACGAGGCCCAGGCGGCCCTGACCGCGCGCGCTGCGGACTTGGCTGTCGCGGCCGGAGACGCCCGCCACGCCACGGAATTGGCGGCCGACCAGCTGACCCGCCAGATCGACCGGCTCGAAACCGCCGGCGCCGGGGTGGGCGACCGCGTCGGCGCCCTTTCCGAAGGCCTTGGCCGTCAGCGCGAAAGCCTGGCCGGCCTCGCGGAAACCTTGCGCAACGATCAGGAAGACCTGTCGGTCCAGATCGAAACCCACCGCGCCCAGCTCGCCGAGGCCGCCATCGACGCCCGCGACGGCGCCGCAGCCTTCGCCGCGGCCTCCGCCCAGGGGGCCGACGCCCTGCGCACCCTGATTGCCACCGCGGCCGAAGAGGTCCGCGCCCTGGCCGAGGCGGCCCACCGCGAGCAGGCGGCCTTGGACACCCAGGCCCGCGCCGCCATCGGCCTGTTCTCCGGCGCCGTGGCCGAGGAGCGCGCCGCCATCGAGGCCCAGACCCGCGCCGCCATCGGCGATCTGGCCCTGGCCGCCGAGGAGGCGCGCCAAGCCGCCGCCAACCATATCGAGACCGCGGCCGAAGCCGTGCAGGCCCACGCCGACGCCGCCCGCTCCGGCCTCAACCTGGTCGCGGACGACATCGCCGCCCGCATCGACAATCTGGGCGAGGCCGCCTTCGCCGCCAGCCAACAGGCCGACAAGGTGTTCGACAGCCGCGTCGCCGCGGCGCGCCGGATGATCGAGCAGTCCGCCGCCTTGGTCGAAGAGACCGGCGAACGTTCGGCCAGCCGGATCGAGGCCGGGGTCGCCGCCGCCCGGGGATCCTTGGCCGACATGGAGGGCCTGCTGTCCGAAATCGATGCGCGGATGGATCGCCTGCCGTCGGAGGCGGGTCGCCATGCCGCCTCGATCCGCCAGGCCATCGAGCAGGGCATGGGCGACCTGACCGCCGCTGCACGCCGGGCCGCCGAAGAGACCCAGGAGATCGATGCGGCCTTCCAGGAACGGGTGCGCCGCAATTATGAGATCCTGTCCGACGCGGTCCGCATGATGGGCCGTGTCGCCGGCGCCGCCGCACCGGCCCCTGCGCCGGCATCTGCGCCGGCGCCGGCGCCGGCCGCTCCGGTGATCAAGCCGGCCGCACCGATGATCAAGCCGGCCGCCGTCGAGACCGCGCCTGTCCTGGAGGCGATGCCCGAACTGCGCGCCGCCGTCGTCGGCGACCGCGGGTCGCGCATATCCATGGCCGAGGGCTCGAGCGCCAACGCGGGCGCAAGCGCCAGACTGGGAGGGAGCGGGGGCGACGTCGTGCGTCCCGCGGCCCTGTCGGACCCCTATGCCGCCGATCCGGCCCCCCGGCGTATCGATACGATCACCGCCGCCGGCGCGGGCCTTCGCCCACGCCTGAAACTTACCTCCGCCCCGGGGGAGGGGCCCCCCGCCGTCCCCCCGTCGCCCCAGGCGCCGATCCAGCTTGAAACCGCCGACCGCTCCTCTTCGGACGAGTGGACCTGGAAGGACCTGTTGTCCTCGATGGACGAGCCGGGCGCCGACGACGACGCCCTCGCCGAGCGGCTGATTGCGGAGATCGAGGCCCTTGGGGTCGATTCCGGCGCCCTGTTGCCCCGCCCGCGCATCGACGAGATCGCCGCCGCCTTGCAGACCGGCGACGCCGGCGGCGCCCGCGAGGTGGTCCGCCGCCTGGCCCCGGCGGCGGTGCGCCGGTTGTCGCGCCGGGTGCTTACCGACAAGGTCCTGCGCGCCCAGGCCGACCGCTATGTGCGTCGCTATGAGGAGCTGCTGAGCGACTCCGCCCAGCGGGACCGGGAGGGCTATATGATGGCCGCCCTGCTCGGCTCCGATCCCGGCCGCGCCTTCCTGCTGCTCGACGCGGCGGTGGGCGACCTGCACTGACGCCTGCGCGGGCAACCCTGGTCGCCAGGGTCGAGCGCTGGCCCATCGCCGGCGCCTTCGTCATCGCCCGTGGGGCCAAGACCGAGGCCGAAGTCGTCTTGGTCGAGCTGGCGAGCGGGGACTTGCGCGGCCGCGGCGAGGCCGTTCCTTACCCCCGTTATGGTGAAACGCCTGAAGACGTGCTGGCCGCCATCGAGGCTGTGCGTGGGCCCGTCGAGGCCGGGCTGACGCGGGACCATCTGCAAACCCTGCTGCCGCCGGGCGCCGCCCGCAACGCCCTCGATTGCGCCCTGTGGGACCTGGAGGCCAAGCGCGCGGGCCTACGCGCCTGGAACTTGGCCGGCCGCGACCGGCTCGACCCGGTCAAGACGGCCTATACCCTGAGCCTCGGGGCCCCCTCCGCCATGGCCGAAGCCGCTCGTGCGGCGGCCAGGCGCCCCTTGCTGAAGCTGAAGATCGGCGGACCGGACGATCTGGACCGGGTGGAGGCGGTGCGCGCCGCAGCGCCCAAGGCCCGACTGATTGTGGACGCCAATGAGGCCCTGTCCTTCGAGGACCTTCGCCGGCTGGCGCGGGAGTTCGCCCGCCTCGGGGTCAGGCTGATCGAGCAGCCCCTGCCCGCCGACGCCGATGCGGACCTGAAGGGCTACGACAGCCCGGTTCCCCTGTGCGCCGACGAGTCGATCCATACCCGAAGCGAGCTCGACGCCTGCGCCGGTCGCTACGCCTGCGTGAACATCAAGCTCGACAAGGCCGGCGGCCTGACCGAGGCCCTGGCCCTGCGTCGAGCGGCCTCGGCCCTGGGGTTGGAGATCATGGCCGGCTGCATGGTCGCCACCTCGCTGGCCATGGCTCCAGCTCTGCTGATCGCTCAAGGCGCCGCCTTCGTCGACCTGGACGGCCCCCTGTTGTTGGCGCGGGACCGGGAGCCGGGTCTGACCTACCTGGGTTCGCTGATCGAGCCGCCGCCGACGAGCCTGTGGGGCTGATGCCTGAATTCTAGGCGCCCGGCCAAAAAACAGGCGCCGGAGTCCTCCGCCGGGTAGTGTCTCAGTTTGAAATTTAGGGTGGCGATAAGCCGAACAGCACGGCCGCGGCCGCGATAGCGAAGAAGAGGGCGAAGGCTCCGTGAACACCTTGAGCCGCCCAAAACCTTGCCGGGTCCCCGGTGCGTTTGGCTGACAGGCCCCATTTCATAACCGATGTACCGGTGATCATTCCCCAACCGAAGAACGCAGCGAACATGGCGGCTACAGCGAAAAACTCGATGGCGCGCAGCGTCCCCGACATAGCTAAGCTATCCGCTTCTTATAAGGCCCGCGCTTCGCAGGCTTGGCCGTTCGTGCTTCGATCTTCTCCGCAATGTCCTCCATCGTCCAGAGCGTTTGCGAGACACCGGCCGCCATCGCAGGCGTGACCTTCAGCGTCTTATGGATGCGCACGAAGTTGTAGAACATGAAGTAGAGCGCCAGGGCGTGGACGTGGTTCTCGAACTTCTTGCTGAAGGCGTTGGTCAGGCGGGTGAAGCGGCGGTTTTGCATCCGGATCGAGAGGTTGGTGCGCTCGACGTAGGACGTTGAGATATGCGCCTCGTCGGGGCGGCCGGCGATCCGTTGCTTCTTGATCCCGAGGCATTCCGGCGGGCTGTAGCGGCCGGTGCTTCCGCCCGACTGCGTGCCTTTGCTGTAGCCATAGATTTTCAGGAGCTGGGCGTAATCGGCATCGGCGCCGAACGCGCTCTCGACCGCCACCAGATAGGCGCGGTGGGCGTCCGTGGTGAGTTGGACCCGGTTGGCGATCCGCGAGCGCAGATCGTCCATCAGGATCATGGCGCTCTCGCCCGAGCGATCGCCGACGAAATAGGACAACATCAGCTTCGTGTCGGCGTCGATGGCGGTCCAAGTCCAGACGTCGCCAGCGCCGGCCGGGGCGGCCTCAGCCTTCGCCACGTTCTTGGCCTTGGCGTAGCAAAACGACCAGATTTCATCGCACTGGACCCGGCTGGCCTTCACGCCCCGGACTTGTTCGTCATGGAGCGCCAGGCAGGCCTCGCCAGCGTCCACCAGCAGCTTCGTCACCGTGTTGATCGACACGTCCGCTACGCGGCTGATCGACCGCATGGAGGAGCCCTCGCAGAGCATCGAGAGGATTTGGACGCGCTTGGCTAAGGGCAGCTTGTTCACGCCCCTTTTATCTGAACTATTTGCTTGAGTGTCAAGCATATCGATCGTGTTTAAATCCTGCTTGCACCTTTTCATGTGCATGCATATGCTTGCAGTGTCAGTCATGCAAGCAGGGCGATCATGAAGGATGAAAAGAAGGTGGCCGCCGGGATCGCGCGAGCGCAATCCCTTTCCAAAGAGGAACGAAGCGCCATCGCGCGCCGCGCCGCACTAGCGCGCTACAACAAGGATTTGCCCCGAGCCATCGCCGAAGGCGTTTTGATCATCGGCGACCTCAGGATCGCCTGCGCGGTCCTAGAAGACGAAACGCGCGTCCTCACCCAAGAGGGATTTCTGACTGCCATTGGAAGGGCGGGCAAAGCCAAGGGGGGCGAAGGCGCTACGGTCGACGGAAAGCCCGCTTTTCTCCGGGCAAAGAACCTAGAACCTTTTATTTCCAATGATTTGATAGCGTCGACAACTCCGATCGAATTCGTCCCTCTCCGCGGGCCCGGCTACCAAGGTCGGGCTTTCGGTTATCGCGCGCGACTCCTGCCGGATGTGTGCTGGGTCTATCAGGACGCCATGGTGGCCGGGAAGCTGCTCCCCAACCAGGAGCATATCGGGCGCGCGGCTCGCGACTTCCTAAAAGCCCTCACCAACCACGCCATCGATGATCTGGTCGACCTTGCGACCGGCTTCGAGGACATGCGTAAGCGGCGCGCGCTCAACAAGATCATCGACCAATACGTCGAGAAGTCCGCGCGGCCTTGGGTGAAGATGTTCGACCTGAGCTTCTATCGGCACATCTATCGGCTGAACGGCTGGGAGTTCGACCCGGAGAACACGGCACGTCCAGGCGTGATTGGTTCTTGGACGAACGACATCTACGACCGCCTCGCTCCAGGCGTGCGCCAAGCCCTGCATGACCGTGTGAAGCGTAACGCGAAGGGCAAGCCCACCCAGAAGCTCACCCAGCTACTGACGCCCGAAGACGGCAAGCCCGCGCTCGAACGCCTTCTTGAGGGCGTCATCCTCCTCATGCGGATGTCGACCAATTGGGCGGAATTCAAGTTGAAGCTGGATGAGTATTACCCGCGATACGGGGATACCCTGCAACTTCCGCTTGAGGGAGGGGTCTATAGGTTGCCCGGACCTAGGGCCTAGACCAGCGCTTCTCTGCCGCCTTCTTGGCGATCTCTGACCGCTCCTCGGGTGTAAGCTTCACTGCCCGCGCCGCGCCGCCGACCTTGCCGCCGCGCCTGTGATGCTCCTTGGTCGGGTCGTCGCGCGTGTCCTCGACCTCGCCCGTGGCTATCCGACCGATCAGCACGGCGGCGCCGATGACGTCGGCTGGGCGCTTCTGTCCGTTGGGGCCTTTAGGCATTTGGCTTCCAGACTTTAAGCGGAAGTCGCGCAAGGGCGATCACGAGGAGAACCGCGCTTAGGCCCAAACCCAACGGATTGGGGTGTCCAAACGTCCAGGCGGTTGTTTGCTGGCCAATCAAAACGCCCGCCAGCGCCATCACTGCCGCCCAGACCATGATTTGGTATCGTTTGGATTTCTCGGCCATGGCCGGATTATGCCACGGGCGCCCGGATGAGCGCCATGCTTGTCAACGGTGACCAATTTCAAACTGAGACACTACCCTCCGCCGCCCAAATGCAACCATTCGCCCGCCTGCTTGTTTGAACCCGGGCGACGGAAGGGCGACAGTTGGTCCTGCTCTTCCTGGGCGTTTTCCTCCCTATGAACCTGCGGCCGTCCCGAACGGGACGGCCTTTTTTCTGCGCCTTGACGCCCTAACGGGAGCAGGCGAGCGTGCGGGGCGGACATGACCCATCCTCGCTCCTCCCCGGATACCCTTTCACCGACTCGCCTGCTCATCTGTGGTTTTGGCCCTTTTCCGGGCTTTCCAGACAATCCGGCGTCCCGGGTCGTTGAGCGATTGAAGGCGGCGAACTGGGCGCCGGAGCGAAGCCGGACCGCCTATCAGACGATCCCCACGACCTGGTGCGGCGGTTATCGCGCGGCAGCGGCGGCCCGGACGGCATTTGGCGCGCAAGGTGTCCTCATTCTCGGCGTCGCCGGCGGAGCGGACAGTTTCCGCGTCGAGATCTGCGCCCGCAACCGCGCCGCCATCGACAGGCCCGACGCCCTCGGGGCGGTCCACGGCCACAAGCGGATCTCGGCCGCCGGTCCCGCCGTCGCCTTCGCCTCTGGCCCGACCGAAGCCATGGTCGCGGCGATCACGGCCGCGGGTTTGCCGGTCCACACTTCCCAAGACGCCGGCGATTACCTGTGCAATCAGGTGTTCTATCGTCTGCTGACGGAGAGCGGACCGGCCCCGCCGCTCACCGCCTTTCTGCACCTGCCGCCGGGACTGGACCTCGACGTCCTGGAGCTGGGGGCGAAGGCGGCGGCCACCGCCCTTGGCGGCCGCCTGGTCGAAACCCCTTAAGGAGCACCCATGGGATCAGCCGTCAGAGTCTGGTTCGGCCTGGCCGCTCTCGACGGTCTGATGGGGGTGGCGGCGGGCGCCTTCGGCGCCCATGCGGTCGCGGACCCGATGGCGAAGGAGCTGCTGCGAACCGGCGCCCAATACCAGCTGGTCCACGCCGTGGCGGCCCTGGCTTGCTGCGGCCCCCTGCCGATCGCAGCCCGTCCCGCCGGCCGGGCGGCCGCACTGTTCGGTCTTGGGGGACTGATCTTCGGTGGATCGCTTTATCTGCTGGCGACCACGGGGATGACCATCCTCGGCGCGGCGACGCCGATCGGGGGCCTGCTGCTGCTGGCCGGCTGGGCGATGCTGATCTGGAACGTCCTGACCGCCCGCCCCCCGGCCTGAAGGGAGGCGCCTAGCGTCAGGCGCCTTCGGACAGGATCGCCTGCATGCGCGGGGACAACCAATCCAGCTCCATCCCCCCGGCCTGGCGATCCACCAGCGGACGGACGCGGCGCCACAGCACCGGAATAGGCAGGTCGTCCGCCCCGCCGATCTGGAAGCTGCGGGCCCAGGCGCGCACACGCACCAACACCTCGGCGCCCGGCTTGTCGTTCTCCAGAGCGGCGTCGATCAGGTCCCGCTGCAGCGCCCAGAGTTCACGATCGCTCAACTCGTCCAGGGCGCTTGACGGCAACCGGCCATCGAGGCGCGACAAGCGGCGCTGAAGACCGGGACCGGATCGGCTCATGCGGCTCTCCAGGCGACGTCGTTACGCCGCGCGGCCTCGGCCTCGAAGATCGCGGCCAGGTTCTCGTTCGGTGAACGGTTGTTGAAGGGACATTGACGGCGGGCCTGCTCAAGCCGGCCGAGGGCGCGGCGCTGCTCCTGGGTGAACCCGGCGACGGCGGCTTCGTGCTCCGCCCTGATGTCGTTTGCTGTGATCATCGTGACCACTCCCCTCTTAAGGTTGACGACTGTGCACCATCGCCCCTGAACGGAGCCCTAACGGCGTCGACAGCCTGAGCGGTGTTTGGGGCGGCGTGTCCCGACATGGCTTCAACCCCGTCGGCCGAGGATGCCGGCGGCGCCGACGTCCATCGCCGCCCGCTCGTCGACGTCGTCGGGAAGGCCCCGCGCCGCCTCGGCGAGGGCCTCGCGCACGTCCTGGCGCGTGGCTTCGGGCCAGCGATGGCGAATCGTCGCGGCCAGGACCCTGACCGAAAGTCCGTCGTCGGCCAGCCTCAGGAAGGTGACGATTTGGGCCAGACGCGACACGATGGGTGCTCCGGGTAGACGCCGCATCCGGCATGGATGGCGGCCATGCGTCCGGATTAGTCGCCTCCAGGTGCACCGGCGATGAACGACGGCGGCGCCCGGCGTTAATCCCCTCCGGGGCGCGTTGACGCTTCCCCCGGCGACTGTAGAGTGCCGCCGCTTCGCGCCTGGGGCCCCAGTGGCGAAATGGTAGACGCGGCAGACTCAAAATCTGTTGTCGAGAGACGTGTTGGTTCGAGTCCGACCTGGGGCACCAAAAAACGGGGATGTGGAAGGGCGTTTGTCCTCTCTTCGGCATTCCGCAACGATCTGGAGGCGACCATCAAAGCGCTCGCGATTGGAGCGGCCCTGGCCCTGGCGCTCGGGGCCTACGCCGAGGCGCACGTCCATGGCGAGAGGCAGGGTTCCGGTCTGCGCCGCGGCTTTGCCGTATCGGTATCGCCGCGCCCCGCGCCCCATGATCGCAACATCCGCAGCGGCGATCATTTCAGCTGGCGCCAGCGCATCCGGCGCTCGTGACCCCCGTCGCCTAGTCAGCGTGGCCTCGCCCAGAAGCGCGAACCCTGGTAGGCGGAGGGCCCTCGCCGCCAAGGATCCATGATGCTGCGCCGCCTGTACGATCGACTGATGGCGCTGGCCGCCAGCCGGAATGCGCCGCTCTGGCTCGCCCTGGTGTCCTTCGCCGAAAGCTCGTTCTTCCCCGCCCCCCCGGACCTGATGCTGGCCCCGATGGTGCTGGCCCGTCCCGACCGTGCCTGGCGCAACGCCGCCATCTGCACGGCGGCCTCGGTCCTTGGCGGCGTACTGGGCTATGCGATCGGCTATTTCGCCGCGCCGCTGGGACAGTCCCTGCTCACCCTGCTTGGCCAGTCCAACGCGATCGCCAGCTTCCAGGCCTGGTACGCCAAGTGGGGCGTATGGCTGATCCTGATCAAGGGCCTGACCCCGATCCCCTACAAGCTGGTGACCATCACCTCGGGGGTGGCCCATTTCAATTTCGCCGTCTTCATCGCGGCTTCCGTGGCGACGCGGGGGGCGCGCTTCTTCCTCGTGGCCGGACTGTTGAAGGCCTATGGACCCCCGATCCAGGCGTTTGTGGAGAAGCGGCTGACCCTGGTGACCAGCCTCGTCGCGGTGGCCATTGTCGTGCTGCTGGTGGGGCTGAAGTTCCTCGAGCATTGAGCTAGGATTGCGGCGATGGCTTCGCTTTCCTCCCTGCGCTCCGCCTGGCCCGCTTTCGCCGCTGCAGCCTCCGCGGTCATGCTGGCGACCGCCCATGCCTTCGAGACCTTCGGCGGCTATGCGCCTTGCACCCTGTGCCTGCGCCAGCGCGAGGTCTATTGGGGCGCCCTGGCGGCGGCGATCCTCGGCATGGCCGCGATCGCGCTGAAACGACCGCTGGCGCGCGAAGGCCTGGCCCTTTGTCTCGCCGCGATCTTCCTCGCCGGGGCGGTGGTCGCCAGCTATCACGCGGGCGTCGAGTGGAAGTGGTGGTCGGGCCCGGCCACTTGCTCGGGCGCGGGGGGCGCCGTCGGGGCCGATGCCCTTTCCGGCCTGCTGTCGGGAGCCAAGGTCCGTCCCCCGGCCTGCGATCAGGCCGCCTGGCGGCTGCTCGGCATTTCCATGGCCGGGTACAATGCGGCGATCTCGGCCGGCCTCGCGGTCATGGGCTTCGTCGCCGCCTATGGGCGTGCGTCGCAATGAGCGCTCAGCCCAATCCGCCTCGCCCCGGCCGGGGTTCGGTTTCGGCGCGGCTGGCCGAAATCCTGCGGGTCGATCACGCCGGCGAATTGGGCGCGGTCTGGATCTATCGCGGCCAACGCGCCGTCTTCGACGCCGCCCGCGGTCATAGCGACGTCGCCGGCCAGCTCGCCGAAATGGAATCCCACGAAGCCGCCCACCTGCAGGCCTTCGACACCCTTCTGGTCGACCGCCGGGTGCGCCCGACCTTGCTGGCGCCGGTCTGGCGCGTCGCCGGCTTCGCCTTGGGCGCCGCGACTGCCCTGATGGGAGAAAAGGCCGCCCACGCCTGCACCGAGGCGGTCGAGACGGTGATCGAACGTCATTACGCCGGCCAGATCACCGAGCTCGAGGGCCAAGAACCCGCCCTGGCCAAGGAACTCGCTCAATTCCGCGAGGATGAACTCGCCCATCGCGACCATGCGGTGGAGGAAGGCGCCCGCGAGACCCCCGGCTATCCCTTATTGGCCGGAATGATCCGCGCCGGCTGCCACGCCGCCATCAGGATTTCGGAGAAGCTCTGAACCCAAGCCAAACCCCAAAGGTTCACCTGAGGCCGGTTCGGTCCTACTTTAGTAGCCTACCTGAGTCGCAATCGAGGACAGCGGATATGCCGGTGACCCGAGCCGACATCGAGATCGAGCATCATGAAGCCTTGGAAAGCCTGACCAAGGAGCAGCGATGGGCCTTGTCCCGGGTGCAGCGCGCCTACCAGGAATCGCATTTCAACCATCGCAAGATCGTCGAGAACCTGGAGAAGATCTTCGAGGACGAGGCGCGTCGTCGGAACGAGGCCGAGGCCCGCAAGGTCGATCCCACCGCCGTCGCCGACCACGCCACGGACTAGGCGCGCCGATACGCCGGTCGCGCATCTGTGCCGGCGACCTTTTTCGCGTCTCCCGTCAAGCTAGAACCTAATCCGGCGCGGGCCGTTTCATCGGCATGATCACGCGCGAAGACATCACCCCTTTGTCGGCCGCGATCGGATCGGCGGCCGTCGTCGGCCTGACGCTTGGGCTGTGGCTCAGCCTGCCGCCCTATCTTTCGCAGCCGATCATCAAGACCGATCCGGAGATCGTCAGCCAGATCGATCCCAATCTGGCCCGCTACGACCAGATGATCGCCGCCAATGGCGTGAGAACCACCCCCTACATCCTTGCGGCGGGTTATGCCGCCCCTTCGCAACCGCAGCAGAAGATCGCGGACGCCGATGAGCCGGAAACCGCCACCTTCGCCGTGCCGGTGTTGGACGATGCCGCGCCGATGAGTTCGGAGGCGCCGACTCGGATCCAGGTCGCGGCTTGGACTCCTGCCCCATCCAGACCGCCGCCGGCAGGCGAGGCGCCCGACGATTGGGACCATCTGCCGACCGTTGGATGGCCTGCGCAGGGCGCGGCCGGCGACCAAACCTCCCCCGACGCCGCCCTCCGGAGATAAACGGTCTTCGTCGGCGAAATGCCGCAACCGCGTCGTCACACGCTTGTGTGCAAGGGAGGCCAAGAAGAGTCTCCCCACGGGCCCCTGGCTGAAGCATGTTCATGCAAACGTCGTCGAGCCGACCCGGGTACGGGTATCGCGCGTCTTCACGGACGGGCGTCCCCAACCCGCGGGTATGGAGCGTCACATGAAGCCCTACACCTTCTATCTGCATGAACGTTGGCGGCTTGACCCCTCGTTCCAGTTCGTGACCTGCGAGGATGACGACGATGCGCGTGTCCACGCTCACGTCCTGTTCGACGTGCTGCCCGAATTGGTCGAAGTGGAGATTTACGACGGCCGGCGGAGCCGTTTCCGTGTCGGACGCCAGGACGACCAGCCGTTCACACAGCAAGCCGCCGCCGGCTGAAACGGCTCCCTTCCGAACGGCGGGACGAGCAGGAAACGGGCCCGTCCCTTTGCCAACGGCTAGTGGCCGCTGGCGGTGACCAGCCCGATGACCATCGCAATCCCCAAGGCGACGATGACTCCGAGCGTCATCATGTCGGCCGCGCCTTCGATGCTCTGCAGGCGACGACGTTTCGGATGAGGATGGTGCTCAATCTCTTGGGCCATTGCGAACTCCCAGTTGAAGGATTTCCACAACGCAAAGCTCAACATAGCGTCGCCCCGGCTTTGCTACCCCTGGAGGCGACGTCAGCTTAGAACTTACACCAGACGGGCTCGCCGCCCAACAGGTTCCGCCCCAGAACCTTTCGGAACCATTTAGCCTAAGCCGGGTTCTCACAGCGCCTCTTGTTGGGCAGTGCGCCCGGTCGACCCATTCCTCCCCCCTGACAGGTCGACCGGGCGCTTCCCAAGCGCCGTCCGTCAAAGGCCTAGAGGCGCGGCTCATCCAATCGCGTGACCAAGGTGTCCAGGGTCTGCGCCTGGGCTTGCAGGTAGCTCAGCAACCGTCCGGCGACATCGCGAACGCCCGGCGGATAGATGTCGCCGCCCTGGGCGACGACGAAGGCAAAGCCCTCCGCCTCCTTCATGGCCAGCCGCAACTCGCCGATATGCTCACGCGCCAATATCCTGGCCTCGAACTGATGACGCCGGACGCGCCCGGACGTGCTCTCCGGGGGCCGATCCAGCCAATAGACGCTGTCGGGCACAAGGCTCAGTTTCGGGGGATCGGACATGGGGCCACGCTGCGCTAGTCGATAGAAGTCGCAGGCTTATGAATTCGCCAGAGCCATGGCTGTTCCGAGGATCCGCAGCCGGCCCGGTTCACGCCTCCAGTTCGACGTCCCAGTAGAGATAATCCAGCCAGCTTTCGTGCAGGTGGTTGGGCGGAAAGCGGCGCCCTTGGTCCTGCAGCTCGTAGGCGCTGGGCCGCACCGGCGCACGGGCCGGATGCATGTGCGCCTCGCGGGGCGTGCGGCCGCCCTTGGTCAGGTTGCAGGGAGCGCAGGCGGTGACGATGTTCTCCCAGGTGGTGCGTCCGCCGCGGGACCGAGGGATGACGTGGTCGAAGGTCAGGTCCGAACCCTCGCCGCAATATTGGCAGGCGAAGGAATCTCGCAGGAACAGGTTGAACCGGGTGAAGGCGGGCGGCCGATCCTGGGCCACATAGTGCTTGAGCGAGACCACGCTCGGCAGCTGCATTTCGAAGGAGGGGGATCGCACCACCTGGTCGTAGTTGGAGATCACATCGACCCGTTCCAGGAACACGGCCTTGATCACCTCCTGCCAAGGCCAGAGCGACAGGGGATAATAGGACAGCGGCCTGAAGTCGGCGTTGAGGACCAATGCCGGACAGCCGGAGGGTGGTCGCCTAAGCACCTGCATCGGCGACCCCTCGCGAATGCGACGAATATCTGGGTGCGATACGACTGAAAGCGAACTCCCTCTTGGCTAGGGATCAGAACCAGCGCGATTCATCTATAAGCGATTCAAGGCGACGTCTCCATGACGTCAAGCCTGTTTGCGTTCCGGCGCGCCCCAGCCGGCCAGTCGGCCGTCGAAGGCGGCCCGCAAAAACCGCCCGCCCAGTTGGAGAGCGTCCTCGGTGATGGTGTGGCCGGCCCCCCGGCAGAGCCGCCAAAGCGACGGCGTCCCGGCGGCGGCCAAGCCTTCGGCCGTCATGAACAGAGCCTGGGGCGGTATCACGTCGTCACGGTCGCCATGCACCAAAGCCACCGGCGGGCGGCTGCGAATCTCCTGGGGCAGGAGCTCCGGCGCGGCCAGCATCCCAGAATAGCCGAGCACCGCGCCCAGGGGCTCCGCGCGGCGCAGGCCGACGTGCAGGGACATCATGGTTCCTTGGCTGAACCCGACCAGGGCGCAGGCGTTTGCGGGTAAGCCATAGCGCGTCAGTTCGGTGTCGATGAAACGGTCCAGCACCGGGGCCGCAGCACGGACCCCGGCGGCGGTGGTCTGCGGATCAAGGCGCGCCAAGGGAAACCATTGATAGCCGCCCGCGTAGCCCGGCACCGGCTCGGGTGCATTGGGCGAGACGAACACCGCGTCGGGAAGGACCCGTGCGAAATAGGGGGCCAGGCCGATCAGGTCCTCGCCGTTCGAGCCGTAGCCGTGAGCCAGGATCACCAGGCGGGCCGGCTTGCCGCTCTTCGGCGGGATGCGGGGGCCGTCCAGACCGAACATCAGGGCTTCTCCTCCAGAGTCGCCAGGGCGCCGCGCTTGGCCTGGCTGTAGTAGGCCCACAACAGATGCGCGGCGACGCCGCGATAGGGCCGCCAGACTTCGGCCCGGGCGTATAGCTGTTTCTCGTTCAGCCGCTTTGGGGCGCCTTCCGCCAGGCGCAGCCCTTCCTGAAGCGCCAGGTCCCCGGCGGGAAAGGCGTCCAGGCGGACCTCGGCGAACAGGAGGTAGAGCTCCGCGGTCCAGCGCCCAACTCCTTTGATCGCGGTGAGGGCGGCGATGGCGGCCTCGTCGGCCAGATCAGGAAGAGTGTCGAAGTCGGGAGCGCCCGACAGATGGGCTTCGGCGATGGCGCGGACATAGCGCACCTTTTGGGACGACAGGCCGAAACTGCGCAGGACGGCTTCGTCGGCGGCCAGCACCGCCTGCGGCGTCACTTGGCCGAGGCCCGCCTCGAACCGTCCCCAGATGGCGTTGGCGGAGGCGGTGGAAAGCTGTTGGGAGAGGATCATCCGGCTAAGGCCGGCATAGCCCTTCGCCTGAGCGCGCCAGGCGAATGGGGGCGCCGCCGCATCGGCTGCGGCCAGGGCCGGATCCACGGCCGCCAGCGCCGCGCGGGCGCTTAGGAGCTTGTCGGCGGAGGGTGCGGCCATAGGCGGGTATTCGCCCGGCGTCCCTCCGTCCGCAAGAGTCCTTCCTGGATTTTGGCCTTAGGAGACGCCGGCCACGGCGAGGGCGGTGACGACGCCCAGGGCCAGGAGCAGCAAAGAGCCGGCCCGGTCGGCGGCCCGTTCAAGGAGATCGGTGCGAGTCATTTGGATTTTCCCACTTTTCCGGCCAGGACCCCATGCCCGAGCCATCTTGACGCCGCTTAAATGGTATATGTTACGTTCACTGTCAAGATCGATCTTATCGGTGATAAATTACGGGGTTCTTTACGCCGTTCAGACGGGGGGTTAGATTCCCCCCGTGAGCGACGACGCACCGCACGCACCGCCCCAAACGCCTCCCGACCTCAAGGCCGCGGACGGGCGCCCGTATCACCATGGCGACCTGCGCCGCGCCCTGGTGGACGCTGGCCGTCGGTTGCTGGAGCGGGAGGGCAGCGCCGCCCTGTCCCTGCGGGCGGTGGCGCGGGAGGCGGGGGTCAGCGCCGCCGCGCCCTACCATCACTTCAAGGATCGCGCGGCCCTGCTTTATGCGGTGGCGCACGAAGGCAACGTAGCCCTGAACGAGATGGTCCATACCGCCTTCGAAAACTCCGAGCCCGGCCAGGCTCGGATCGTGAAGGTGGGGATGGCCTACGTCGGCTTCGCCCTGGCCAATCCGGCGCTTTATGACCTGATGTTCGAGACCACCCGCATGTACGACAGCCTTCCCGATTCCCTGGAGGCGGAAGGCCAGCTTCCACGGCTGTTGGCGGCCACTTTCGGGGCGTCGTTGCCGGCTCGGCGCAGCGACCTCGACCGGCACCTGGCGGCCATCGCCGGCTGGGCGATGTTCCGGGGCCTGGCCGAGGTGGCCCAATTTCGGACCATGGAGCCGTTCAAGGCCCTTTTGGGCGGCGACAAGGATTTCCTCGAGGCCGTGCTCGGCCGGCTCGACTTTTCGGACAAACCGGCCAAGCCGTGAGCGGCGGGGGTTTCGTCACCCGTTTCGCCCCCTCGCCCACCGGGCCGTTGCACCAGGGACACGCGTTTTCCGCCCTGACCGCCTTCGACGCCGCGCGGGCTGCGGATGGACGGTTCCTGTTGCGGATCGAAGACATCGACACCGCCCGCGCCCGCCGGCCGTTCGAGGACGCGATCTACCGCGACCTCGCCTGGCTCGGCGTGAAATGGGAAAATCCCGTGCGTCGCCAGTCCGAACATCTCGCCGATTATGCCGCCGCCCTGGACCGCCTGCAGGACCGCGGTCTGCTCTACCGGTGCTTCCGCACCCGCAAGGAGATCGCCGCCGCGATCACCAGCGCACCCCACGGCCCGGCCGGGCACCGGCCCTTCCGAGGCGGCCCCCTGCCGCCGGACGAGGAGGCCAGACGCCTCGCCGAGGGCCAGGCCTTCGCTTGGCGGCTGTCGCTGGACGCCGCCCGCGCCGAGTTCGGCGGCGACTGGGACGGACTGACCTTCCTGGAGGAGGGTGCGGGCCCCGGTGGCGAGGCGGGCGTCATCCCGGTCCGGCCCGAACGGCACGGCGACGTCATCCTGGCGCGCAAGGACGTGGGCGTAGCCTATCATCTGGCGGTGGTGGTCGACGACGCCCTGCAAGGGGTCGATAATGTCATCCGCGGCCAGGACCTGTTCGACGCGGTTCACATCCAGCGCCTGCTGCAGGCGCTGCTGGGACTTCCGGCCCCCGTCTATCGCCATCATCGCCTGTTGCTCGGTCCCGACGGCAAACGGCTGGCCAAGCGAAACGGCGCCGAGAGCTTGCAGGCCTTGCGCGAACGTGGAGTCGCGCCGGCGACCCTGCGGGCCGAACTCGGCCTGAGCGGCTAGCGTTTCTGGGCGTTCAGGACGTTGGAAGGAGAATACTGGTCGGTGAGAATCCGCGCCTTCGGATCCCAGTCGGGGCGCACCTGGAGCAGGGGCAGCAGGAAGGCCGAGGTCGCGCCCCGCCGGGCCAGTTGCGGCTCCCAGGTCGCGGCGTTGCGCTTCAACACCTCCGCAGACGGCAGGCCGCCCAACTGGGCGACGATGATGCGGTTGCCCAGCTTCATATTGAAAAAGTCGCCGAACACCGCGCCGTAGGTGACGGATTCGTGGTCGTAGAGGCCACTCGACGACCAGGTATTGGCGACCAGCACGCCCCGCGGGGCCATGATCGCCTTGACCTCCTGCAGGAATTCCCGCGTCAGCATGTGCTCGGGAATGTAGTCGGCCTCGAAGGCGTCGAGCATGATCATGTCGTACGCGGCCTTCGCCCGGCCCGCGCGCTTGACGAACACGCGCCCGTCCTCGATCGACACCTTGGTCCGGGGACCAGGCTTGAAGCCGAAATAGGTCTGCGCCACACGGCCGACCGCACCGTCGAGTTCGACCACATCGATCTGGGCGTTGGGAACCAGGGCCTGCAGGGCCGAAGGAATGGTGGCGCCTCCGAGACCGATGATCAGGATGCGCTTCGGCTCGGGGTTCAGATACAGCCCCGCCATCATCATCTGGGTGTATTCGAACACCATGCGGTCGGGATCGGACATCAGCTTGCAGGACTCGCGGCCCAGCCCGCGCCGCGCCCGGAACAGGAGGCAACGCTCGTCCCCGTCCTGGGTGACGAAGATGTTGCGATAGAGCGAGCGTTCCTGGTGCAACTGGGCGGAGGCGGCCCCCGTCGGCGCTCCCGCACCCAGGGCTGCAGCCAGCAGGGCGGCGGCGATGGATCGACGGCGGTTCACGCGACGGCTCCTTTCAAGCGGGCCCGATGGGCGGCGATTCCCGTCGCGCCCAACAGCACCGAGATGGCGATGGCGGCGAGCAGGATGGTGTTCACCTCGAACCAGAGCACCAGATAGAAGGCGGTCATCAGGGTGCCGGCGCTCGATCCCACCGTGGACACGAAATACAGAAAGCCGGCGCTGCGTCCGCTCGACGCCTCGTCGTGCACCAGCAGCCGTACGGCATAGGGCGAGATCATCCCCGACAGGATGGCCGGTGCAAAGAACAGCAGGAAGCAGGTGATCAGCGAGCCTATCCGCGGATCGGCGGTATGGTCGAAGACGGCGTTCAGCAGAGGGTCGCTGAACAGGGCGGCAGGCCCTGTGGCCAAGGCGGCGCCGATCAGGATGGCGGACAGGCGGGCGATGGTGGGATTGCGGCGCGACCACAGGCCGCCCAGCAGGTAGCCGATGGCCAATCCCAGCATGAAGACGAAGATGACCGAGCCCCAGACATAGATGCTGGATCCGAAGAAGGGTGCGATCACCCGGCCGCCGATCAATTCGACCACCATGACGAAGAAGCCGGACCACCCGGCCACGCCATAACACCACAGCGCCCCTTGCGGCGCGGTCTGCGCGGACTCGTCTGTCACCCTTGTCTCCCTTGCGAAGGGAGAGCCTATTTCAGCGTGGCCAGATAAGCGACCACGTCATGACGCTCCGAATCCTTGGGCAGGTTGATGACCATGAAGGTGCCGGGAACGACCTTCGACGGCAGGGCCAGGAACTGGTCGAGGGTGGCCAGGCTCCAGACCTTGCCCGAGGCTTTGAGCGCCGGCGAATAGCCTTTGAACGCGGTCGTGCCCGCCTTGCGGCCGACCACGCCCTTCAGCAGCGGCCCCGGATGCGGCGCGCCGTCCTCGACCACATAATGGCAGATGGCGCAGCGCGACTTGAACAGGGCCTGGCCCGCCGCCGGGTCGCCGGCCGGCGCCGCCGCCTGGGCCAAAGCCGGCAGGGCGAAGGCTGCGAGGCCGAGCATCAGGGTGCGACTGAAGCGGAACAGGCGAGCCATGGAGGTCCTTTCGGCAGATTTGGCGTTTTTCCTAATAGACGGCGGCAAGGGCGAGCGCCGCCGGGTCGATCGGCAATTCCTTGTCGCCGGGAGCGGCGCCGCCCGCTTTGAACATATAGGCCAACACGTCGGCGGAACCCTGCGCGCCGAGAGAGCCGGGCGAGGACGGCGGCATCATGGCGTTGATGTAGCTCAACACGTCCGCGGCGGTCCTGGAGCCCCAGTAGGCGGCGTGGACCGGCCCCTTGAGCGGAGGCGCGAACTGGCCATCGTCGAGGCCGTCCCCGTGGCAGAGGGCGCAGTTGGCCGAATAAAGCGCCGCCCCGCGGGCGGCCTGGGCCGCGGTGAATCCAGGGGTCTTGGCCGCGGGCGTCTGCGCCTGACCGGTCGCCGCCAGTCCCAGGGTCGCCGCGCCGACGATCAGGACGGTCAGGAACCGTGGGTTTCGAACGTTTGCAGCCGACACCGCTTCCCCCATGCGCGAGCGACGGGTTTGTGACCGAGACGGATGGCTTAGTCCAGATGAACCCGCTCTGAACCCGCGGAACGTCTCAATGGCGGGAGATGGCCGCCGCGATCCGGTGCGACGAGGGGCGGCCCGCCAAACCTCGGTCCGGGTCCACCGCGATCCGGACCGTCTGGCCCGAGACCTTGGCCGAAGGAGGCGCGCCGATGCCGATCCGAACCTTGGAGAAACGCTCCAGCATTTGGCGCGCCCGGTCGCCACGGCCCGCCACCTCGGAGAAGGCCTCGGCAGTGACCGTCGCGGTGTCGCCGATTAGGGCCATGGCGGTGAGGGGCACGTCCTCGGCCTCGAAACTGATCGGATGGCGCATGGCGCGCGCCGCGCGTTCGCTGGCCTGGGCGAAGGCTTGCAGCAGCGCGCCGGGACTGAACACCGGCGCGGGCCGGAGCAGCGAGGCCTGGCCGACGAAGGCTGCGGCCACCCCGCCGGAGTGGTCCTGGGTGAACAGGGTGAGGCCGCCTAGTCGCGTGGACCGCAGCATCGGCTCGCCCATGTCGTTCTTGTAGATCATGTCCCCCCGCGGCCCTGGCGTGGGGTCGAGGGCCCAGATCTCGGGGCTGGCCTCGAATTTCATGAACACCTGGCGCCCGGGAGAGCGATCCAGCACGAAAGGCTCGCCAAGCTCCGTCTGGAACCGGGCGACGGTGGGGATCGAAAAGGCGCGCTCGTCGGAAGGGGCGCCGAAAAGTTGGTCCCGCAGCGACATCGGCTGCGCAGCCGCCGATCCGGCCACACAGGCCAGCGCCGCCGCCGCCAGCGTTGCTGCAGCGCCGCCCATCGCCGTCCGTGTTGAAATCATGAGGAAGGAAATGCTTGCCGACTAGGGCGCTTTTTGGACGAGAGCGCGGCTCTTACGGACGCAGCATATTGCATACTACGAGTGCGTTTCCGGCGCCACAGGGGCCTTTCACCACCTGTGCGCCTCGACCCCGGCCGAAAACCGCCGCCAACGCCTCAGCTGGCGAAATATTGGCCGCCGTTGGCGGTAATGGTCGTGCCGGTGATGTAGGAGGCGTCCTCGCGGGCGAGGAAGGCCACGCAGGCGGCGATTTCCTCGGCCTTGCCCAGCCGTCCGACCGGAATGGCCCCGACGATCTTCTCCAGCACGGCCTGCGGCACCGCGGCGACCATTTCGGTGTCGATGTAGCCAGGGGCCACGGCGTTGACGGTGACGCCCTTGGCCGCCGTCTCCAGGGCGAGCGCCTTGGTGAAGCCGATCACCCCGGCCTTGGCGGCCGAATAGTTGGTCTGGCCCATTTGACCTTTCTGGCCGTTGATCGAGGAGATGTTGATGATCCGGCCGTAGCCCCTCTCGCGCATGCCTTCGATCACGTGGCGGCACATGTTGAACACCGAAGCGAGGTTGACATAGATCACTTCGTTCCATTGCTGCGGGGTCATCTTGTGCAGCATGGCGTCGCGGGTGATCCCGGCGTTGTTGACCAGGACGTCGATCGGCCCGAGTTCGGCTTCGACCTGGCGCACCGCCTTGCCGCAGTCCTCGAAGTCGCCGACGTTGCCCTTGACGATCATCACGCCCAGCTCGGCGGCGCAGGCCTTGGCCGCCTCCTCATTGCCCGCATAGCCGGCCGCAACCGAGAAGCCGTCGTTCCTTAACCGCTCGACGATCGCGTGGCCGATACCGCGTGTCCCGCCCGTGACCAGAGCCACTCTCGCCATTTGGTTTTCTCCAATCCCGTTTTCCGCCCCGATCCGCTCCTCGCGGCCGGCCGATCAATAAACGTCCCCGAAGCGGAGCCGTTCACGCATATTTGGTCTCAGCGTTCGACGCAGATCGCCACGCCCATACCGCCGCCGATGCACAGGGTCGCCAGGCCCTTCTTGGCGCTGCGGCGCTTCATCTCGTGCAGCAAGGTGGTGAGGATCCGCCCGCCCGACGCTCCGATCGGATGGCCGATGGCGATGGCGCCGCCGTTGACGTTGACCCGGGCGTCGTCGAGGCCCAGCTCGCGCACCACGCACAGGGACTGGGCGGCGAAGGCTTCGTTGCTTTCGATCAGGTCGAGGTCCGCCAGGGTCCAACCGGCTTTCTCCAGCGCCTTGCGGGTGGCCGGAATCGGACCGGTCCCCATGACCGCTGGATCGACGCCGGCGTTGGCCCACGAGGCGATACGGGCCAGGGGTTCAATCCCCCGGCGGACAGCCTCTTCAGCGGTCATCAGCACCAGAGCCGCGGCGCCGTCGTTCAGGCCGGAAGCGTTGGCGGCTGTGACGGTGCCCTCCTTGGAAAAGGCCGGGCGCAGGCCGGCCACCGATTCATAGGTGGCGCCGGCGCGGATATATTCGTCCTGGTCCACCACGGTGTCGCCCTTGCGGCCCTTGATGACGACGGGGACGATCTCGTCCTTGAACCGGCCTTCGGCCCGGGCTTTCTCAGCCTTGTTCTGCGAGGCCACCGCGAACCGATCCTGGTCCTCGCGGCTGATCTGCCAGCGGGTGGCGATGTTCTCGGCGGTCTGACCCATATGGTAGCCGTTGAAGGCGTCCCACAGGCCGTCCTTGATCATGGTGTCCACGAACTGCAGGTCGCCCATTTTCTGGCCGTTGCGCAGATGGGCCGCATGGGGCGACTGGCTCATGCTTTCCTGGCCGCCGGCCACGACGATGGCGGCGTCGCCGATGGCGATCTGCTGGTAGGCCAGAGCCACCGACCGCAGGCCCGAACCGCAGATCTGGTTCAGGCTCCAGGCCGGCGCCTCGATCCGCACCCCGGCCTTGACCGCGGCCTGGCGAGCGGGGCCCTGACCGGCGCCGGCCTGCAGCACCTGGCCGAGGATCACCTCGTCGACCTCTCCTCCCTCCACCTTGGCCCTGGCCAGAGCGGCGGCGATCGCCACGGCCCCCAACTCGTGGCCGGCAAGGCTGGACAGGGAGCCGTTGAAGGACCCGACGGGGGTGCGGGCGGCGGAGGCGATCACGATGTCGGTCATGGAATCCGTCTTTGAAGAGTGGGCGCGACGTTCAAGTCGGTCCAGCGGACGTACAGGTCAAGGGGAAGAGCGGGCGGCCGGGTGGTTAAAGGGTCGGACGGATCGCGCAAGCCCCGATTGCACCAAGAGTGAATTGACGCGCGAGTCAATTCGCAGTTGCACAAAAACCAGGCGCCTGCGCATGTCCATGTTGCGCAATGAAACTAGCAGCATAAGACGAAAGTCGTGTTACGCTTGCAGTGCAACAACTTCGCGGGAGCGAAAAGTGACCGACGCTCAGCCCGGGCCGAAGGCCCAAAAGGCCGGCAAGAATCCTGGCGACAAGGTGGTCATCAAGAAGTACGCGAACCGGCGGCTCTACAACACCGGCTCTTCGTCCTACGTCACCCTCGAGCATTTGCGGGAGATGGTGAAGGAAGGCGTCGATTTCGTGGTCTTCGACGCCAAGACGGGCGAGGACATCACCCGCTCCGTCCTCGGCCAGATCATTTTCGAGGAAGAGAGCAAAGGCGAGCAGAACCTGCTGCCGATCCAGTTCCTGCGGCAACTGATCGGCTTCTACGGCGGTCAGATGCAATCGCTGGTTCCCAGCTATCTGGAGCTGTCCCTCAACGCTTTCACCCAGCAGCAGGAACGCATGCGCGAGCAGTTCGCCGGCGCGTTCGGTTCGACGGACGGCTACGGCATGTTCCAGGATCAGGTGCGGCAGAACATGGCCCTGTTCGATCGGGCCATGAAGATGTTCACCCCGTTCGCCTACATGCGCCCGGAAGACGCCGCCCAGGGCGGGGCGGCGCCTAGGGCCGACGCACCGCCGGCGTCAGCGCCGGCGTCGGCGTCGGGCGGCGAGGATTCGCTATCCGATTTGAAGGCGCGGGTTGAGGAAATGCAACGCCAGATTGAACGCTTGGCCACCGGCGGGCGTTAAAGCCTAATCGGCCCAGGAGTTGCTGGGCAGTCGGCACGATTTGCCGGAGTGTCCCTCGATGAACCACGGTTCGAATCTACCCGTCCCCATCGACCAGCCTTGTCGGGGCGAGCGCGAACAGTTCCGGTCCGCCGCCAGGGCTAAGGTCGGAGCGTTCGATGCTCAGCTGCTCGGTCAGGACGGCGTGAAGCGGGGTCTCAAGGGCGGGCCATCCATCCTGGACGCCGCCCGCACGGCCTATCTTGGCGCCGAATTCTCGGGCGACGCCGACCGTCGGCCGCCGACCGGACTGCTGATCCACTCCACAATCTGAAATCGAGGCCGTCTGGCCCGCGTCTTGCTTGGCTTCGCCTGTCGCCACGCAGGAAGCCGCCCGTGATCCGCCTCAGATTCTTCCAGACCGTCGATGTGCTGGTGGTCGCTCTGATCTTCAGCGCCCTGAGCTGATCGTCCGGTCCCGGGGCCGATCCCAATCAGTTGACGACGTCGATCTCGCGCCGGGAGGCGACGATGGTGACGATGAAGCCTGCCAGGACGTCCAGCACCACCATGGTGGTGATCAGGAAGAAGGTCGAGGTCGCGAAAGCCGGGAAGAGCAGGAACTCCACTAGGCAGAAGATGAACAGCACCATCGACAGCGAATGGTTGATGATCGCCACCCGCCGGCTCGTGGTGGATTTCAAAAGTTCGATGAACAGGATCACCAGGGTGACGAACACCAGCAGGTCGCCCAGGTTGATCGCCCAGGAGCCGCCCGAGGCGGTGGGCACGTTCACCAGTCGTTGCGCCATGTGATCCTGCGCAACGGCGCTGTGCAGGCGCAAAGGCATGCCTAGCACCAGCGCGTTGTAGATAAGCACCGGCAAGGCCAGGAGCGGCAGGGCGGCGAACATGGTATCCCCCATGCGCGCCGACCAAGTCGAAGCGCGCAATTGAGGTTGCGCGAATTCGCGCCCACAGGCAATCCGGCCGAAGAGGACACGAAAAGCAGCATGGCCGAAGGCGAAGCCAAGTCCGCCGCCGTCGAAGCGACCGCCGCCCCGGCGCCATCCGCCGGGTTCGGGCGCGGCTTCCTTTTCGGTCTCTGGTACGTCGCTGGCCTGTCCACTGACCTGAAGCCTGGCCGGCTGGCCCGCTTCGAAATCCTGGGCGAACCGGTGCTTCTGGGCCGCGACCGGACCGGCCGGGTCTATGCCCTGCGCGACATCTGTCCCCATCGGGCCGCGCCCCTGTCCGCTGGACAGTTGACCCGCGACCAGACCGGAGCCGAGACGGTCCAGTGCAGTTATCACGGCTGGATGTTCCGCACCGGCGACGGGGTGTGCAGCCGCATTCCCTCCCTGGTGGACGAGCAGGCGTTCGATACAGAGCGGATCCGGGTGCGCAGCTATCCGACCGCCGAAAGCCAGGGCCTGGTGTGGATCTTCATGGCCGAAGGTCCGAACGCCCCCGGACCCGACGGGCCCCCGCCCCTGTTCGAAGGCGTGTGCGGCGGCCATCCGAAGCTGGTCGAGCGCATGGACTTCGACGCCCACGTCGATCACGCCGTGGCGGGCCTGATGGACCCGGCGCACGGCCCCTATGTCCATCAGCAATGGTGGTGGCGTTCGGCGGCCAGCCAGCATGAGAAGACCAAGGCCTTCGAGCCGCGCGACCTCGGCTTCGCCATGGTCCGGCACGCCCCCTCAAGGAATTCCCGCGCCTACCGCATACTGGGCGGCGCGCCCGCGACCGAGATCAGTTTCCGCCTGCCCGGTCTGCGCTGGGAACACGTCGTGGTGGGGACTCGCCAGGTGCTGGCCTTGACCTGCCTGATCCCGATCGACGCCAACCGCACCCGGATCCTGCAGGTGATCTGGTCGGACCATCCGGTGTTCAGCCTGCTCAAGCCCTTCATCCGCGCCGGAGTGCGCCGTTTCCTGGCCCAGGACGGAGGCATGGTGCACCTGCAGAACGAGGGCCTGGCCTACGACCCGCCGCTGATCTGGATCGACGACGCCGACCGTCAGGCAAAATGGTACCAGCAGCTCAAGCGGGCCTGGATCGCAGCGCGGGCGGCCGGACGGCCGTTCGTCAATCCGATAGAGGCGGCCCTTCTACGGTGGCGCAGCTGACCTAGCGGAACAGATCCGGGTGGCGCAGGCGCAAGGCTTGGGCCAGCGCCAGCAGCTTCATATCCACGATGGCGCCCCGGTCCAGCATGGCTCCGAGTTCGGACAGGGGCGTCTCCAGCACCTCGATCGTCTCGTGTTCGTCCGGCCTGCCGCCCCCGGCCCCGCGCCCGGCGAAGGAACAGGCCGACAGATAAAGGGTGATCCGCTCGGCCGAGACCCCCGGGGAACTCCAGACCGTAGCCACCGGCTCAAGCTCGCCGAGTGTCAGACCGGTCTCTTCCGCGGCCTCCCGCCGGATAGCGTTTTCGGGCGTCTCGCCCTCGTCGACCAGGCCGGCGGGCGCCTCGACCAGCATCGGATCGGCGCCTTTGTAGAGCGGCGAAGCCCGGAACAGCCGCACCAGCAACGCCGTTCGCCGCTCCGGGTCGAAGGGAAGCAGCGCCACCGCATCGCCATGGTCCTCGATCTCACGGGCGACCACGGCGCCGTCCGGTAGGCGCACCCGCGCGACCACGAATGTCGAGAAACCCTGGTGAATGGTTCTCAGCTGCAACAGCGCAGAAGTTTCAGCGTCCATCACATGCCTCGGGTCGCGAGGGACTTTGGCAGGTTTGGAATTGGGCCATGACCTGGACAATCGCGACCGCGAAGACAGGTTCCGCCGGAACCCGGTGGCGCGTCAGCGGGCGCAGGCGCCTTCGAACAAAAGGTCGAGCTGGCGTCGGGTCCTGCCATTCAGCTCATGTTCGCCGAAGCCGGCGTAGAAGGCGGTGCGATAGTTGCGCAGATAGACCGCGCAGATCATCTCCACCAGCAGATCCGCATCGACCTTGGGGTCGATTTCACCACGTTCGACGCCCTCCGCCACGATCGCGGTGATGACCGTCCTGAACCGTCCGTGGAGCGCGCGGTGCTCTTCTTCCAGACGCCGGCTCCAGCAGTAAGACGCCCCGATATAGGCCAGCACCATGCGCATGCGCGGAAATTCGTGGGCGTGGGCCAAGACGATCACCGCGTGCAGACGCTCCCGCGTCGAGCCGGTCGGGCTCGGAACCAGACGCTCGATCTCGTCGAACAGCCGTTCACGATAATCCCCGAGAATCTGGCACAGGATCCCCACCTTGTCCTCGAAGGTGGTGAACACCCCGCCGGGGGAAAGGCCTGCCCGCTCGGCGATCATCCGAACGGTGGTTTCGTGAAAGCCGACCTCCTCGAAGAGGAAGCGCGCGGCATCGAGCACCCGCTCTCGGCTGGCCTGCTTCTTGGCGTCCCTGATTTTCATCAACGCCCCCCGCGCGCACCGAAAGTGAATCAGTATCGGCCTATAAAACCAAGCATTTATCCAGGCTCAATACCGAAGGAACCGCGACCTTAGCGCACAGCGCCGCCGACTTTTCAGCAAACACGTTCGGCGACCTCGCTCGTTCCGGCTCTAATCATCGGAAATCGAAGTTTTATCTGGGAATGGATGGGCGCCCTGGCGCCCAAGGCCCGCCCGGCCTAAGTTTCGACCATGCAAGCGCTCTTCAACATCCTTATCCCCATCAGCCTGGCGGCGGTGTTCGCGACCCTTTGCGTCGGCGTCTATTCGCTGTTCCGTGGCGGCGCGTTCGGCCGCACCTATTCGAACAGGCTGATGCGCCTGCGGGTGCTGTTGCAGTTCATCGCCGTTTGCGTGCTGGTCGCCGCATTCCTATGGCGAGGCTCTCACGGGGGATGATCCGCCGGGGAATCGCCTAGAAGGCGGGTCGCGGATCGACGACGACCTTGGGCGATCGCCGCTCGGCTTCCGGCAGGCCGGCCTGGGCCGCCTGGGCCCGGGCGGCCCGGTCGACGGGGCGGCCGGTGATGTGGGGTAGATAGATCGGCGTGGCGCAGATGCGGGAAGACGGCTCCCACCAGGAGCCGACGGCCTCGCACTTCTGGGCCGGGATCACGTAAAGAAACTGGTAGCCGAAGGCCACGGCGACTGCCGCGATGAAGACCGCGACGAAGCCGAGCATCAGTCGATTGTAGAAACGCGCCATGGCCTCCTTTATGGGTTCGCCGCAAAGCCGCGGCAAGCCCTAGGCCGTGCTCCAAGAGGCGGAGTCCCGATGAAGATCCTGGTCCCGGTCAAACGGGTGATCGACTACAACGTCAAGGCGCGGGTGAAGGCTGACCAGACCGGCGTCGATCTGGCCAACGTCAAAATGTCCATGAACCCCTTCGACGAGATCGCCGTCGAGGAGGCCGTGCGCCTGCACGAAAAGGGGATTGCGACGGAAGTGGTCGCCGTCTCCATCGGCGTCGCCCAGGCCCAGGACCAGATCCGCACGGCCCTGGCCATGGGCGCCGACCGGGGCCTGCTGATCCAGACCGATCAGGACCTCGAGCCCCTGGCGGTGGCGAAATTGTTGAAGGCCGTGGTGGAGGCCGAGGGTCCCGCCCTGGTGCTGATGGGCAAGCAGGCCATCGACGGCGACAACAACGCCGTCGGCCAGATGCTGGCCGCCCTGCTCGACTGGCCCCAGGCCACCTTCGCCTCCAAGGTGGAGATCTCGGGCGAGCACGCCGTCGTCACCCGCGAGGTGGATGGCGGCCTGCAGACCATCGAGGTCAGCCTGCCGGCAGTAGTGACCGTGGACCTGCGGCTGAACGAGCCGCGCTACGCCAGTCTGCCGAACATCATGAAGGCCAAGAAAAAGCCGATCGAGATCAAGCCGGCCGCAGACTACGGCCTGGACCTCGCGCCGCGGCTGACGGTGGTCAAGGTTGTCGAACCGCCCAAGCGCGGAGGCGGGATCAAGGTGGAGACCGCCGCGGACCTGGTGACCAAACTGAAGACCGAAGCCGGAGTGCTCTGACATGGCCGTTCTCTTGATCGCCGACCACGACAACAAGAGCTTGAACGACACCACGCTGAAGGTCCTGACCGCGGCCCTGGCCATCTCCGCCGACGTGGACGTCCTGGTCATGGGCGACGGCGCCCAGGCGGTGGCCGACGCCGCGGCCAAGGCGACCGGCGTGCGCAAAGTGCTCCTGGCTCAAAGCCCGACCCTGGCCAAGATGCTGGCCGAACCTGCGGCAGATCTCGTGGTCCCCCTTATGCAGGGCTACGACGCGGTGGTGGCCCCTGCGACCACCGCCGGCAAGGACATCTCCCCCCGCATCGCCGCCAAGCTGGACGCCAGCCAGATCACCGACGTGGTCCAGGTGGACGGTCCCAAGACCTTCGTGCGACCCATCTATGCCGGCAACGCCCTGGAGACCATAACCACCAATGAGCCCAAGCTGGTGATCACCGTGCGCCCGACCGCCTTCAAGGCCGCTGCGGCCGAAGGCGGCTCGGCCCCGGTGGAAACGGTGCAGGCTCCCGCCGCCTCGCCGAAGGCGCACTTCGTCTCCGAGGCGGTGACCGCTTCGGATCGCCCCGAACTGGGCGCGGCCAAGATCGTAGTCTCTGGCGGACGCGCTCTGGGCTCGGCCGAGGAGTTCAAGGCGGTGCTGGAACCCCTGGCCGACAAGCTGGGGGCGGCCATCGGCGCGTCCCGCGCCGCGGTCGACGCCGGCTACGCCCCCAACGACTACCAGGTCGGCCAGACCGGCAAGGTGGTGGCGCCGGCCCTCTACATCGCCATCGGCATCTCGGGCGCGATTCAGCATCTGGCCGGGATGAAGGATTCCAAGGTGATCGTGGCCATCAACAAGGACCCGGATGCGCCGATCTTCCAGATCGCCGACTACGGCCTGGTGGCCGATTACAAGACCGCTGTCCCCGCCCTGATGCAGGCCCTGGGGTAGTTGCAGGCCACAATCGGCGCGATTTGGCCTGCTGCGATGCAGCGAGAGCTTTCCCGTACCGCAGAGTCTCGTGTTAGCATCGGACGTCTGGCCGGAAGGGCGCTGAGTGAATGACTGAGATCAGAAGCGTAGGTATCATCGGCGCAGGCCAGATGGGGGCCGGCATCGCCCACGTCTCCGCCCTCGGCGGCTACCAGGTCCTGTTCCACGACGTCTCTCGCGAGCGGATCGAGGAGGGTCTGGCCACGGCCCGACGCAATATGGCGCGCCAGGTGGGCAAGGACCTGCTGAGCCAGGAAGACATGGACGCGGCCATGGCCCGCATCGTCCCCGCCGAAACCACCGAGGCCGTGGCCAAGGCCGACCTGGTGATCGAGGCGGCCACCGAGAACGAAGAGGTCAAGAAGGCGATCTTTCGCAGCCTGCTGCCGTTCCTCGGGCCCGACACCCTGCTTGCGTCCAATACCTCGTCGATCTCGATCACCCGCCTCGCCACGGTGACCGACCGGCCGGAGAAATTCATCGGTCTCCACTTCATGAACCCGGTGCCGATCATGAAACTGGTGGAGATCATCCGCGGCATCGGCACCGACGTGCCCACCTATGAGGCCGCCCGCGACTTCGCCCGGTCGCTGGGCAAGACCACTTCCAATTCCGAGGACTACCCCGCCTTCATCGTCAACCGGATCCTAGTGCCGATGGTCAACGAGGCGATCTACACCCTCTACGAGGGGGTGGGAACGGTGGAGGCCATCGACACCGCCATGAAACTCGGCGCCAACCATCCGATGGGGCCGCTGGAACTCGGCGATTTCATCGGCCTCGATACGGTCCTGGCCATCATGAACGTGCTTTACGACGGCCTGTCGGATTCCAAGTACCGGCCCTGCCCCCTGCTGGTGAAGTATGTGGAGGCCGGCTGGCTCGGGAAGAAGTCGGGCCGCGGCTTCTACGACTATCGCGGCGAAACCCCCGTCCCCACCCGCTAGTTCTCCCGGCCGGGGCGGGGATGTAAGGAGTTTAGGCCATGCGACTTTCGGCCGCCGCTCTCGTACTTGCCTCGTCCCTGGCCCCGTTCGCCCTGGCCCAGACGCCTCCGGCGCCCCCTGAGGCCGCCCCCGCCTCGCCACCGGCCCCGGTCCAAGCCGTCGATCTCGGAAGCCCGGTGGTCGAAGCGCTCGAGGTCGTGGCCCAACCGCCCGGTCCCGCCCTGTGGAAGGTGACCAAGGGCAATTCCGAAGTCGTCGTGCTGGGGGCCGTGAAGCCAGTCGCCCACTCCCTCGTCTGGGACACCAGCCGCCTCGATCGAGCCCTCGACGGGGCCAAGGTCCTGCTGGTCGAACCCAAACTCAAGGTCGGTCTGTTCGACGTGGTGCGGTTCAAGATCGGCGGGAAAAGTGTCGCTCAGCCGGGCGCCCTGTCGGAGGCGAAACTGCCTGCCAAGCTGCGCGAGCGCTTCGTCGCCGCGCGGATCGCTTCCCATCAGGACGCCCGCCGTTACGAGGGCATGAAGGCCTATGTGGCTGCGTTCCTTCTCGTCAACGACTATCGCGAAGCCGCCGGCCTTTCCGGGGCCAAGCCCGACAGCACCGTCCAGAAGCTGGCGGCCGCCCATCGGGTCAAGGTCCAGCCGGTGTCGGAGTATGGTCTCGGTTCGGCCGTCAAACAGGCCGGTCCGATCAGCGACGCGGTCGGTCTCGCCTGCCTGGATGACAGCGTCGACCAGGTGCAGCAAGAGTCCGACCATGCGCAGGCCGTGGGCAAGGCCTGGGCGGCCGGCGACCTCAAGACGGTGAAGGCCCTGTACGCGCCCCCGCCGCTGGAACGGTGCCTCCAGCAGGTGCCGAATGTGGCGGTGATCGAGCGGGGCACGGACGACAACACTCGCGCGATCCTGAACGCCCTGAAGACGCCTGGAAAAGCCGTG
The DNA here is from genome assembly GCA_035493955.1 of Caulobacteraceae bacterium. Taxonomy (GTDB): domain Bacteria; phylum Pseudomonadota; class Alphaproteobacteria; order Caulobacterales; family Caulobacteraceae; genus NCED01. The sequence goes on from DATJHI010000013.1 coordinate 141,758, forward strand.
GCGGTGGTCGACCTCAACTTCCTGCTCAGGCCCAATGGGGTGCTGGACCGGCTCAAGGCCCAGGGCGCTGTCGTTTCCGTGCCGGCGGGCTAGCTACGCCAGCGCAGGAACAGACGCCGGCCCCGGATTTCAAAGGACTCCAGGCGCCTGAGGAAGTCCATGCCAAGCAGGGACGTGCTCATCGGGGCCTGGTTGATCGACATGGCCACGTCCGTCAGGACGATAGGGCCCACCGTCAGGGTGTCGGCCCTGAACGGCGCCCCGTGTCCCACGCCGTTGGCGGTCTCGTAGACGCCCTGGTAGGCCAGCGCCGCCGTGTCGACGCCGAGCCGGCGGGCGTCGAGGGGGCTGAGCACCATGCCGCTGGCTCCGGTGTCGATCAGGAACCGTATCGGCGTCCCGTTCACCGCCCCCATGACGTAGAAGTGACCGTCGCCCTCCGCGGTCACCGCCAGCTCGTGGGGCGCCGTGGCCACGGCGTCCGAAGGCGCCAGTTCGGACCGCATGTGCTGGACCGCCACCCCCAGTTCGTCGCGGAAACTGAATCCGAGCAGGAGGACCGCGGCGATGGCGATCCAGATCAGGCCATAACGGACCGCCTGGCCCCATCTCAGCCGGCGGGAAAACAGGCTCGTCGAAATCAGCGCCGTGAACCCGAGGAGATAGATCACCTGAGTCCAATCCTGCCCGGACAGGGGCCGGTCGGGATTCAGTTTCGTCAACATCCACACGAACAAGGCGGCGCAAACCGTCGCCGCCAGAGCGAAGACCAGGCGGCGCCCGACGCGGCTGGGCCGCGGCCGGGGCGGCGGTGCAGGATCGGGCCGGCCCCACGGACTGCCGGGATCGGACATCGGGAACGCTCCTAGCTCCCCAGCAGCTTGTCGATCACCGCATGGGCTTCCGGCGAGGCCCAGTCAGCGCCCCCCGTCATGCGGGCGCGCTGCAGCCCCTTCCGGTCATAGATGATGGTCGAGGGGAACTCCGCCGCCGGGGGGGTGAAGGCGAAGGGCAGCTTGAGGTCCGCGTTCTGATAGAAGGCCAAGGGCCCGTGCCGGGCGATGAAGGCCTTGGCCTTGTCGGTGCTCTTGGCGTCGTCGACGCTGATCGCCAGCACCTTGACCGGCCTGCCGGCATAGGCCCCCTGAAGTTTCGCCAAGGTGGGCATCTCGGCGACGCAGGGGCCGCACCAAGTCGCCCACAGGTTCACCACCAGCACCTGGCCCTTGAAATCGGCCAGGCTCACCGGTTTTCCGTCCGCGTCGCTGAACCGGACCGCGGGCGGCGGGGCCGGGGAAACGTCCATCAGCTTCTTCATCGGCCCGACGGCGAGGGTCGCCATGCTCGATCCGGCGCCTGCGGGTTTGAAAGCGGAGCCGCCGATGACATATAGGATCGCAGCCGCACCGATCAGCACCGCGGCCCCGATCGACAGGCTCAAGCCCAGGCCCAAGCCCCGTTTTGTCTTCCCGCCGGCCTGAGGGTCCATCTCCGCCATGTCCGAGCCAAGCTCCCATCCGCCCGGCGCCGATCGCCAGCCCGCGAAGGGCCAGAGCTTATGGGGCGGCCGCTTCGAGGCAAAGCCCGCCGAGCTGATGCAGGCGATCAATGTCTCGATCGGGTTCGACAAGCGCCTGTGGGCCCAGGACCTGGCCGGCAGCCGCGCCCATGCGGCCATGCTGAAGGCCCAGGGCATCATCTCTGCCGCGGACGAAGCGGCGATCCAGGGCGGACTGGACACGATCCAGGGCGAGATCGAGGCCGGGACCTTCCCGTTCCGCGACGAATACGAAGACATCCACATGAATGTGGAGGCCCGGCTGGCCGAACTGATCGGTCCGACCTCGGGGCGGCTGCACACCGCCCGGTCCCGCAACGACCAGGTCGCGGTCGACTTCCGCCTCTGGGTGCGCGACGCCTGCGACGCCGCCGGCCTGCGGATCGCGGCGCTCCAGCGCGCCCTGCTGACCAAGGCGGAGGCCCACGCCGACACCCTGATGCCCGGCTTCACCCATCTGCAGCCGGCCCAGCCGGTGACGTTCGGCCACCATCTGATGGCCTATGTGGAGATGTTCGGCCGCGACGCCGCCCGCTTCGCCGACGCCCGCGCCCGCATGAACGAGAGCCCCTTGGGCGCCGCAGCCCTGGCCGGCTCGCCCTTCCCCATCGACCGCTTCGCCACGGCCAAAGCGCTGGGCTTCGAGCGCCCCACCGCCAATTCCCTCGACAGCGTCTCCGACCGGGATTTCGCCCTCGAGGCCCTGTCGGCGGCGACCATCTGCGGCGTGCACCTGTCGCGCCTGGCCGAGGAGATCGTCATCTGGGCCACGCCCCAGTTCGGCTTCGTGCGCCTGTCCGACGCCTTCACCACCGGCTCCTCGATCATGCCGCAGAAGCGCAACCCGGACGCGGCCGAGCTGGCGCGCGCCAAGGTCGGCCGCATCCTGGGGGCCCTGACCAGCCTGACCATGGTGATGAAGGGCCTGCCGCTGGCCTATTCCAAGGACATGCAGGAGGACAAGGTCCCGGTGTTCGAGGCCTTCGAGGCCCTGGACCTGTCGCTGGCCGCCATGGCCGGCATGGTGGGCGACCTCGAGCCGAACGCGGAAAGGATGGCCGCCGCCGCCGGCGCCGGCTTCTCCACCGCCACCGACCTGGCCGACTGGCTGGTCCGCAAGCTCGACCTGCCGTTCCGCCAGGCGCACCATGTCACCGGGGCCGCGGTCAAGCGGGCCGAGGCCCTGGGCCTGGAGCTCGCTGAAATGCCGTTGACGGAATTCCAGGCTATCGAGCCCGGCGTCACGGATGAGATCTACGACGTGCTCACGCCGGCGGCGTCGGCGGCGAGTCGGGTTAGTTACGGCGGAACCGCGCCGGATGAGGTGCGGCGGCAGATTGGTCGATGGAAGGAGCGTCTCGGATGAGCCGCAATCAAGGTCTGAAGCGGATTTTCCTGGCGGCGCTCCTGACCGGCGGCGCCCTGTCGTTGGCCGGCTGCGGCAAGCAGGGCGTGCTGGAACAGCCGCCCCCCCTGTTCGGCGCCCGCGCAAAGGCCGAATACCAGGCCCGCAAGGCCCAGGAGGCCCGCGACGACGCCCAGCGCGCCGGGGCTGTCTCCAGCTCCGGCAACGACCAGTCGGCCGGGGACAACGCTCCCCGCACCAAGCGCGACGTCAAGGACCCGAGCCAGGTCCTGTCGCCGGCCAGTTCGAACCCGGTTCCCGGCGCGCCCAACCCGATGGGGCCGCCGGTGCAGGCCGCGCCGTCGTTCTGAGCCGGGGATGAACCATTTCGAGCTGAGGGGCGGCGAGCTCTGGTGCGAAGACGTGCGGCTGGCCGAGATCGCCGCCGCCGTCGGCTCCCCCGCCTATGTCTATTCCACCGCGACCCTGGAGCGGCACTACCGCGCCTTCGCCGACGCGTTCGATGGGACCGCCCTGATCGCCTATGCGGTCAAGACCAACTCCAACCTGTCGGTGCTGAAGACCCTGTCGCAGTTGGGGGCCGGCGCCGACACCGTCTCCGAGGGCGAGATCCGCAGGGCCCTGGCGGCGGGCGTTCCACCGGAACGGATCGTCTTCTCCGGCGTCGGCAAGACCGATGCGGAGCTCGCCTACGCCCTCGACGTCGGGGTGGCCGAGATCAATGTGGAATCGCCTCCCGAACTGATGCGCCTGTCGGCTATCGCCAGAACCCGGAACGCGCGGGCCAGGGTCGCGATCCGGGTCAATCCCGACGTCGGCGCCGGCGGCCACGCCAAGATCTCCACCGGCAAGGCCGACAACAAGTTCGGCGTCTCCATCTCAGAGGCCGAGAACCTCTACGCCCGCGCCGCCGCCGACCCCAACCTCGAACCGATCGGCGTCGCCTGCCACATCGGCAGCCAGATCACCGACCTCGCCCCGCTGGAGCAGGCCTTCGTCAAGATGCGCGCCCTGGTCGTCCGGCTGCGGGAGCGCCGGCTGTCGGTGCGACGGCTGGACCTGGGAGGAGGCCTCGGCGTCCCCTATTTCAACCATCCCGAACCGCCGACGCCGGCGGACTTCGCCGCCATGGTGCGGCAGGTGCTAGACGGGCTGGACATCGAGCTCGCCTTCGAACCCGGCCGGGTGATCGCCGCCAACGCGGGGGTGCTGTTGACCCGGGTGATCCACGTCTACCAGCGGCCCGAGGGACGGCGCTTCCTGGTGCTGGACGCGGCGATGAACGACCTGGTCCGTCCGGCCATGTACGACGCCTTCCACGACCTGCGCCCGGTCCAGGTCAGCGATGCGGACCGCGCCCTCTACGACGTGGTCGGGCCGGTGTGCGAAACCGGGGACACCTTCGCCCGCGACCGTGAGTTGCCTGAGCTCAAGGCCGGCGACCTTGCCGCCTTCATGTCGGCGGGCGCCTATGGGGCGGTGATGGCGAGCGAATACAACACCCGTCCCCTGGTCCCAGAGGTCCTGGTCAAGGGCGACCGCTTCGCCGTCGTCCGCCGCCGCCCGACCTACGAGGAAATGCTGGCCCGGGAGCCGATGGCCGAGTGGCTTTAGCCCCCGCCTCTAATCCAGCGCCACCACGTCCGGCACGCCGCGCCAGCAGCCGGCCAGATCCATGCCGTAACCGGCGAGGAACCGCGCGGGAGCTTCCCACGCCACCACCTCGGGCGCGAAGTCCCGCGGCTCGGGCCAGGGCTTGCGGGCGAACACGCAGCCCAGCACCCTGGCGGCGCTCGCCTTGCGCACGATCCGCGCCGCTTCGCTGAGCGACAGGCCGGAATCCATCACCTCGTCGACCAGCACCACGGTCCGCCCTTCGACCGAACGCTGTAGGCCGGCGCGCACCTCGATGCGGCCGCGGCTTTCGGTGTCGTCGCCGTAGGAGGCCAGCCACAGGGCGTCGAACTGGGGATTGACCCCGAGCCGCGACAGGGCTCGCGTCAGGTCGGCGGCGAACCACAGGCCGCCGGTCAGGAGACAGACCACCACCGCGTCGTCGTCGATCAGGGGCTTGAGCCGAAGGGCGGCGTCTTCGACCAGACGCGCGATCTCGTGGGCCGGCAATACAACGGTCGCGGCGTCAGCCTTCATGCCCGCGATGGGTAGTGGCTTCGGCCGCGGCGGGCAAGGCGTAGGGCGAGCTGGCCGGCAGGGGCTGGGCGTCGACCGGCGCCGGGGCCGGCGGCGGGGTCGGCTCGGCAGGGCCGCGCAGCTTGGGCGCGGTCGTCTCGGCTAACTTGGCCGCCTTGGGCTTTGGCGCGGGCGCGAGGTCGAGAGCGAACTCCACTTGGACATTGGCGCTGTCCGACGGCGGATCGAGGAAGGCGGCGTTGAAGGGCCGGGTCTGGCCCGGCTGCATCCGCCCGTCGGGCAGCATGACCACCTGTCGCACCAGGGTCTTGCCGCCCTTGTCCAGCAGGGCGATCCGCAGGGGAACTGGATTGTGCGGCCGGGTCTCGACGTTGCGGACCACGCCGCTGACGATCACGGCGGCATGACCGTTCTTCAGACCGGGTCCGGCCTGGATGTTCTCCGGCGCCAGGCCGGTGGGATTCACCGTCAGCCCAACCTTGGCGTAGGCTCCGGCGGTGCGCGGCCACAGTCGCACCACCTCGACCCGGAACAGGGCCGCGCCGCCGATCACGGCCGCCAGGCTGGCGGCCAGCACGCCCCAGACCACGCCAGCGGCGGCAGCCTTGCGGGTGCGTTGCCGCGCCTCGTTCTTGGCGCGGATCGTCTTGGGCAGGCTCGCCGCCGTCGGCTTGACCGCTTCCGCGGCCGCATCGGCGCCGTCCGTCCGGAACGGATGCAGGTCTAAGGGCGGCTCGGTCTGTGCAGTCGCTTCCGCTCGCCATGAGGCGCCGCAACCGACACAGCGCACGGTGCGACCCTGCGGCGGGATGCTCCCGTCTTCAACCTGATAGCGGCTGGCGCACTCTGGACAGGTCAGTATCATGGGCGAGATTCGTGGACCGACGAGCGGACTTCCACGAGGCGGGCGATTCGGCCCTTCCTGTCCAGGCGAGCATGTCCAGGCGTGGCGATGAGGCTCAGGAGCCCCTGGAGGCTCCGGAGGCCGCTCCAATCGTTCATTTTGAAGCCGTCGGCCTACGCTATGGCCGCGCCTCCGAAGTGTTGCGCGACATCAACCTTACATTGGCGCCGGGCTCCTTCAATTTCCTTACCGGGGCCTCGGGAGCGGGCAAAAGTTCGCTGCTGAAACTGATCTATCTGGCCCAGCGGCCCTCCCGCGGCCTGATCCGCCTGTTCGGCCACGACGTCGCCACCACCGCGCACAAAGACCTGCCCTATCTGCGGCGGCGGATCGGGGTGGTGTTCCAGGAGTTCCGCCTGCTCGATCACCTGTCGGCCTTCGACAACGTCGCCCTGCCCCTGCGCATCGCCGGGGCGAGGCCGGACAGCTATCGGTCCGACGTGGCCGAGCTGCTGGCCTGGGTCGGCCTGGGAGAGCGGATGCACGCCATGCCGCCAACCCTGTCGGGGGGTGAGAAGCAGCGGCTGGCCATCGCCCGGGCCGTGGTGAACCGGCCGGAGATCCTGCTGGCGGACGAGCCCACCGGCAACGTCGATCCGGAGATGGCCGCCCGGCTGCTGCGCCTGTTCGTCGAGTTGAACCGGCAGGGCGCCACCATCCTCATCGCCAGCCATGACGAGGCGCTGGTGGCCCGCTCCGGCCAGCCGGTGCTGCATCTGGCCGACGGGCGGATCAACGACGGCGTCCCCACGGGCGGGGGGATCAAGCCATGAGCCAGCCGCCGATCCTGGGAGAGGACGGACGGCCCTGGCGGCCCTCGCCCCTGCTGCCCCGTGGCGACGGACGGGACCGTGCCCTGGTGTTCGTGGTCGCGACCCTGTGCTTCCTCGCCTGCCTTACCGTGCTCGTCGCCCTGGCCGGCGACCGGGCGGCGCAGGGGTGGCGCGGCGATCTGGCGGCCTCGGCAACCGTACAGGTACGGCCCAAGGGCGACGAAAGTCCGTCCGAAGCGGCCGCCCGCGCCGCCGAGGCCCTGGCCGCGGTCAAGGGCGTGACCGAGGCCAGGGTGCTGGACCGCGCCGTAGCCCAGCGCCTGCTCGAACCCTGGCTCGGCAAGGGCAATATCCCGGAGGACCTGCCCCTACCCCTTCTGGTGACCCTCGACCTCGACCCCGCCGCGCCGGCCAGCCCTGCGGCCATGAACGCCGCGCTACAACAGGCCGGCGTGGACGCCGAGCTGGACGACCACAGCCGCTGGATGAAGGAGGTCGAGCGCGCCGGCTTCGTGGTCCGGGCCGCAGCCCTGGCCGCCTGCGCCCTCACCGCCCTGGCGGCTGCGGCAGTGATCGCCTTCGCCACCCGCGCCGGTCTGGCGGCGCGTCGCGATGTGGTCGAGGTGCTGCATCTGACCGGGGCCCGGGACGGCTTCGTCGCCGGCCTGTTCCAGCGCCGGTTCGCCGCCCTGGCAGCCCGCGCCGGGACCTATGGGACCCTGGCCGCCGCCGTCATGGCGGCGCTGGCCCGCGCCTTTGGAGGCGTGGAGGGATTCACCCCGGTCCTGCCCCTCGCCTGGGCCGATATTCTGGCCTGCATCCCCTGTCCGCTGCTCGCCGCCGCCGTCGCCGCCGTATCGGCCCGGCGCACGGCCCTTTCGATCCTCCGCGCCGAGCCTTAAACAGGGTCCATGAAGAGTCTGGCGATCCTGCTGCTGCTGGTGGTGCTATGGGGGGTCGGCCTCCTCGCTTTCGGCGACCGCGTGGCCAAGTCGACCCCCGCCGCCGAACCGCCCGTGGCCGACGGGATCGTGGCCTTGACCGGTGCGTCCTCCATGCGGATCGAAGCGGCCACGCGCCTCCTGGAACTCGGCAAGGGCCGGCGCCTGCTGATCTCCGGCGTCAACCGCAACGTCCGGCCGGCCGAGCTGCGCGACGTGGCCCGCGGCGCGGGGCGGGCCTATGACTGCTGCGTCGACCTCGGCTTCCTGGCCGTGAACACCCAGGGCAATGCACGGGAAACCTCGAACTGGGTCCGCGCCCACCATTTCCGGTCCCTGATCGTGGTCACCTCGGACTATCACATCCCCCGCGCCATCCTGGAGCTGCACGCCTCCATGCCCGGCGTGACCCTCTTTCCCTACCCGGTGGCCACCGAGACCGTCGACGCCCAGGGCTGGTGGCGGCGCGGCGACGACGCCAAGCGGATGGTGGCGGAATATTCCAAGTACCTGCTGATCCTGGCCCGCGAAGCGGTGCGGGGCCTGGGCGGACACGAGGCCCCCGCCTCGGCCGCGACCAACGCCGGATGAACGGGACGGACCGGCCTTCCGCCGGCCAGATCGGGCGTTCGGCGGTCTACGTCGTCTGGCTGATCGGGCTGATGCTGATCGAGGGCGTCATCTGCCTGCCCTTGCTGCTGGGGCCCCCGTCCTGGCCTCTCGGCGCCATCCGTCTATGGTCGAGACTGCAGCTGTGGGGCCTGCGCCACATCGCCGGGGTCCGCGTCGAGTTCCGCGGCCTGCAATACCGGCCGACCGGTGCGACGATCGTCGCCTCCAAGCACCAGGCCGAACTCGACGGCTTCGCCCCCTTTGCGGTCCTGCCCGATCCTTGCTTCGTGCTGAAGCGCGAGCTGATGCGCCTTCCGGTCCTGGGCTGGTACGCTCGGGCCAGCGGCATGATCCCCATCGTCAGGGGCGGCGGTTCGGCCACGGTCAAGGCGCTCAGCGCCGCGGCGACCGAGCGGCTGAAACGGCATCCCCGCCAGATCGTCATCTTCCCCGAGGGCACCCGTAAGCTTCCCGGCGCGGCGCCGGCCTACAAAGGCGGGGTCGCCGCCCTGTATCGCGACCTCGGCCTGACCTGCGTCCCCATGGCCACCAATTCGGGCCGCTGCTGGCCCACCCGCGGACTTTTGATGCGCCCGGGCAAGGTGGTCTACGAATTCCTCGAGCCGATCCCCGCCGGCCTGAGGCGGGCCGAGTTCATGCGCCTCCTGGAAGAGCGGATCGAAACGGCGACCAACGCCCTGCTCGCCGAAACCCGCTAAGCTTTTCCGTCCGACGAAGGCTGCCTGGTTCCTTCCAGCGCCTCCACCCGCGCCAGCAGCCGTTCCATGCCGCTGTCCCGGGCGCCCTCCTGGCGCAGGTGTTCGACGAGGTCGCGCAGATAGGCGACGTTGGGTCCCGACAGGCCGCGCGCGCCGGCGATCAGCCGGGCCTGGGCCTCCAGGTCGAGCCGCCCGGCCCATTGCGGATGGTCCTTGTCGGACAGGAACACCATGGCCTCAACCCTTCGTCCGTCGGCCAGGCGCACCGCGGCCCTGGCCTCCACATAGGTCTCGGTCGGCTGCTCGCGTTCGCGCAGATAGGCGTAGACCCGCTCCCAATCGGCATCGGCCACCCGATAGGCGGCGCCGCGGACCGTCCCGCCCGGGGCCAGGCCAAGCACCAGCCCCTTGCGCTCCGGCGTCCCCCGGTGGTGGACCGAATAGATGCAGAAAGCGCGATGACGCCCGTGGAGCGTTGCGGCCTGGCGTTCTACATGGTCGAACTCAGGCCGCCACATCAGCGAGCCGTACCCGAACACCCAGCGGACCGTCCCCGCCTTTTCAGCCGATTGCATGCCCTTCGAAACCTCCGCCCCCGACCCTATCCCCGAGCCGGAGGCCGCGCGCAAGAAGCCGCGGCGCCTTTGGCTGTTTACGCCCTACGCCATCCTGGCCCTGCTGTTCCTGGGCTGGGGGGCCTATTGGTTCGTGGCCAGGACGAGGCTGGAGCACGGGCTGGATGCCCGCGCCGAGGCCCTGCGCAGCGCCGGCTATGTGGTGGAGTTGGGGGACCGCCGGGTCGAGGGCTTCCCCTTCCGCATGAAGATCCGACTCGCCGACGCCCGCATCGCCGCGCCGTCCGGCTGGGCGATTTCCGCACCGGGCCTCACAGGCGAGGCTTATCTGCACGGCCTGGACCATTGGGTGCTGGTCGCGCCGCAGGGGCTGAACATCACCCGGCCGGAGGGCGGCGGCCTGGCCGTACGCGGCGAGGCCCTGCGCGCCAGCATCGCCGGCGTCTCGAAGGCCCCATGGCGGATCGTGCTGCAGGGGACCAAACTGGTCTTCACCCCGGACGCCGGAGCGCGGCCGTTCTCCCTGGCCGCCGCCGACCGCCTGGAGTTTTACCTCAAACCCATGCCTTCCAGCGCGGACGGAGCGGCTCTGCTGATCCTGCAGGGGGGCAAGGCGGCTCCTGGAACCGTGCTGCACCGCCTAACCGGCGACGGGGTGGTGACCGCCAGCCTCGACGCGCGCCTGACCCATCCGGAAGCCTTCCACGGCCAGGACTGGGGAGCGGCGGTACGCCGCTGGACCGCGGCCGGCGGATCGGCGACGGACGTCGAGGGCGTGATCTCGGGCGGGCCCGCCACGGCGCGGGCCAAGGGCGGAATCTTGGGGGCCGGATCGGATGGACGCCTCGTGGGCGCCATACCCCTGGAGCTGAACCGGGCCGCGCCCACCCTGTCGGCCCTGGCCGACGCCAAGGCCTTGGACGCCAGCGTGGCCAGCTCGGCCGCCGCCGTGGCCGCGGCCCGGGCCCAGGGTCAAGCCAGCACCCTAAACCTGGTGTTCCAGGCCGGAGCGACCACCCTGGGACCGGTGCGGATCGGCCCGGCCCCGAAGGTGGGCTAAGCTGGTGTAACGATTCACAAATTCGCCCCCGTCGATAGCAGGCGTTGCACGAATTTCTGAATCTCCAATCACACTAGAAACCTTTGACTCTAGCGTGCTTCTTTGAATTTGAAGTTCGCAACCCGCATGATCCATCCGCTGGCGAACTTCAAATTCAGCACACTAGACAAACTTGCGCTTGGCGAGACCCGCCTTATGGTCCGCCGACTTTTTACCTGAGGGGAGTCAGATGGACGCGGAGCGGGCAGTGCTGGATTCGGTGCGCGCGCGCATCGATGCGGTCGACGCCGAGCTGCTCCGGCTCGTCGACGAACGCGCCGAGCTCGCCCATGCCGTCGGCGAGATCAAGCAAGCCCAGGGCGAGGCCAATCGCGGCCGGCTGGCCATCCGCCCCGCCCGCGAGGCGCAGCTCCTGCGCGCCCTGCTCAAGGCCGGACGCCGGTCGGCCAGCCCCGACGTGGTGGTGCGGATCTGGCGCGAACTGATCGCCGAATCCCTGCGTATCCAGAGTCCGTTCCAGTTGTCGGTCTGGGGCGGCCGCAATCCGGCCCGGACGGCGGAGCTGGCCCGGATGCGGTTCGGCGGGCTTCCTATCCTCACCTTGGAGGATCAAGCGGAGACCGCCCTGGCGGCCGCCAAGCTGCCGGGCCGGGTGGCTGTGCTGGCGCTGGAGCCGGGATCGCGATGGTGGGGCCGCCTGCTGGCCGAACCCCGTCTCAGCGTCTTCGCCTCCATGCCCTGCCTGACCACCTGGGGCGTCCAGGCGGCCTTTGCAGTCGGCGAGGTGGACATGGAACCCTCGGGCCTGGACGAGACCTATTGGGTCACCGACGCCGCCGAGCCGCCTGCCGTCATCGAGGCCGCGCTTTCCGCCAAGGGGGTGGCCGCCCGGCTGATCCAGGAGGCGGGCGGCTTGAAGCTGTTCGGCCTGCCGGGTTATTTCCAACGCGACGACGCGCGGTTGGTCCGCGCGCCGGGCCGGCTTTCGGGCGTGATCGGCGCCGCCCCCGCTCCCTTGGACCTGTAGAACCCCCCATGACCCGGCCCCTGTTCCCCGGCGCCTCCGCCGCCCCCCGCCCAAAGGCCGGGATCCTGGACATCGCCCCCTATATCGGCGGCAAGGCCAGCGCGGAGGGCTTCGCCGATCCGATCAAGCTGTCGTCGAACGAGAACGTACTGGGCTGCAGCCCGGCGGCGACCGAAGCCTATCTGGCCGCCGCCCCGCGGCTGAACCTCTATCCCGACGGCAAGGCCACGATCCTGCGCGAGGCGATCTCGGCGCACTTCAAGCTGGAGCCCGATCAGTTGGTGTTCGGCTGCGGCTCGGACGAGCTCTTCATGCTGCTGGCCCAGGTCTATCTGGAGCCCGGCGACAACATCGTCCAGCCCGAGTTCGGCTTCATGTCGTATCGGATCGTCGCCCGCGCCTGCCAGGCCGAGGTCCGCTTCGCCCGCCAGCCCGACCTGCGTATCGACGTGGACGAGATCCTGGCCTTGGTCGACGATCGCACCAAGCTGGTGTTCCTGGCCAACCCGGACAATCCGACGGGGGCCTGGCTTCCCGAATCCGAGGTTCGGCGCCTGCACGAGTCCCTGCCGGCCAACGTCATCCTGGTCCTGGACAGCGCCTATTGGGAATATGCCACCGACCCCTCGATCGGCGAGCCGCTGGCCCTGGCCCGCGGGCGCGAGAACATCATCGTCACCCGCACCTTCTCGAAGATGTACGGCCTGGCCGCCCTGCGGGTCGGATGGGGCTACGCCTCGCCGGCGATCATCGACGCCCTGGAGCGGATTCGGCTGCCGTTCAACGTTTCCGTCCCGGCGCAGGAGGCCGCGGTCGCCGCCCTTGCCGACGAGGGCTTCGTCGCCCGCTCCCGGGAGCTGGTGGAGACCTGGCGGCCCTGGATGACCCAGCAGATCGGCGGCATGGGGCTGGAGGTCTATCCGACCCAGTGCAACTTCGTGCTGGTGCGTTTCCCGAACGTCGCCGGGCGCACCGCCGCCGACGCCGAAGCCTTCCTGGCCACGCGGGGCGTCCTGGTTCGAGGCCTGACCAACTACAACATGCCCGAGTTCATCCGCGCCACGGTCGGCCTGGAGCGCCAGAACCGGGCTCTGGTCGAGGGTTTGGCCGCCTTTGTGCAGCGCTGAGATGGCGCGCGTCCTCTACTCTCGCCTGGCGGTGATCGGCTGCGGCCTGATCGGAGGCTCGGTGGTGCGCGCGGCCCGCGCCGCCGGCGTCGTCGACGAGATCGCCGTCGCCGAGATCAACCCAGCCTATCGCGACCGGCTGGCCGAGCTCGACATCGCCGACCTCCTGACCGGCGACGCGCGCGAAGCGGTTTCCGGCGCCGATCTGGTGATGCTGGCCACGTTCCCCAGCGCGCTTGAAGACGTCGCCCGCGAGATCGGACCGCACCTGAAGCCCGGCGCCACCATCACCGATGTCGGCTCGGTCAAGGGTCCGGTGGGCGAGGCCCTGTCCGCCGCCGCCCCGCCCGGCGTGCACGTGATTCCGGGCCATCCCATCGCCGGCACCGAACTGTCGGGCCCCGACGCCGGTTTCGCCGCGCTGTTCCGCGACCGCTGGACCATCCTCTGCCCCCGCCCCTCGGCGGACCCCGGTTATGGCGAGGCGGTGTCCCGCCTGACCGCCTTCTGGGAAGCCTTGGGCGCGCGGGTGGAGGCCATGGACGAGAAGCACCACGACCAGGTTCTGGCCGTGACCAGCCACCTGCCCCACCTGATCGCCTACACCATCGTCGGCACCGCCGCGCACTTGGAGGAGGTCAGCCAGGGCGAGGTGATGAAGTACTCAGCCGGGGGCTTCCGCGACTTCACCCGCATCGCCGCCTCCGATCCGACCATGTGGCGGGACGTGTTCCTGCTGAACAAGGACGCGGTGCTGGAGATCCTGGGCCAGTTCACCGAAGACCTGCAGGGCATGTCCAAGGCGATCCGCTGGGGCGACGGCCAGGCGCTGGAGGATCTGTTCACCCGCACCCGCGAAATCCGCCGTGGGGTGATCGCCGCGGGTCAGGAAAGCGCCGAGCCCAATTTCGGTCGCGACAAAGGGCGGACGTCCTAGAGGGCCGGACCCGAGGGTCAGGTGGACGGAATCGAGCCCAAACGGACGCTGGCCGCCAAGCAGAGCCGCCGTTTTGAGTTGACCGGACCCCGGACGGCGGGCAAAAAATCTGGGCGCCTCATATTTGGCCCTCGCGCGTCCGGGTCTCCGCCCGCGGCCCGCCCATCTCGAACGGCTCGACAGGAGTTCTCAAAACATGCCCACCGGCACCGTGAAGTGGTTCAACTCCACCAAGGGCTTCGGCTTCATCCAACCCGAGGAGGGCGGCCCCGATGCGTTCGTCCATATCAGCGCCGTCGAAAAGGCCGGCCTGCGCAGCCTGAACGAAGGCCAGCGGGTTGAATACGAATTGCAGAACGAGCGCGGCAAGACCGCCGCCGTGAATCTCAAGACCCTCTAGGCCTTCGACGAATCCAAGAGTTGCAGACAGGCGCCGGCCTTGAGGATCGGCGCCTGTCTCGATTCGGGCCGGCGCTCAATGGATAGGCGCCGGTCACAGCTGCGACATTTCATACCATTTGACGTTTCGCCGCGGTCGCAGCGATGCTAAATTCCCACCATGTCCAGCGTCGTGCATCTGAAGTGGGGCGAAGAGCCCAAGGCGGACGACTCCTACGTGATGATCACGCGCCTGGGGCGCATCCGCGGCGAAGACTATTACGTCCACACCCGGTCGAACCGCAGCATGGGCGAGGCCCGGTCCTGGGCCGATGAGAGCTTCGCCTCCCTCGCGTCCGCTCTGCGCGAAGCCGAGACGGTGGCGAACCGCTCCGGCGCCGACATCATCTACGTCCGAATGCCCTAAAGGGCCGCGGCTCACGCCGGCAGGATCAGCACCGCCCGGAAGTCGTTGACGTTGGTCCGGGTGGGGCCCGTCCTCACCAAGTCCCCCAATCGCTCGAACAGATCGTAGGCCTGGTTCGCCTGCAGCATGGCGGTCGGATCCAGGCCGAGCGCGCGGGCGCGCGCCAGGGTGTCCGGCCCGACCACCGCTCCGGCATTGTCCTGGGTCCCGTCGACGCCGTCGGTGTCGCAGGCCATGGCGTGGATGGCCGGATGACCATCCAGGGCGATCGCCAAGGCCAGCAGATAGTGGGTGTTGCGGCCGCCTCGGCCCTGCGGATTGCGCACCGCCACCGTGGTCTCTCCCCCGGACAGGATCACCGCGGGCGGCCGCGCCGGCAGGCCGGCGGCGGCGATGGTGCGCGCCATCTGCGCCTGGGATCTGGCCACCTCGGCCGCCGCGCCCTCCAGCGCGGCGCTCAGCATCACCGGGACAATCCCGGCCGGGCAGGCGGCCGCGGCGGCCCGGAGCGCGTCGTGGGCGGTGGCGATCACCCGCGGCGGACGGACGTGCATGAAGGCGGGGTCGTCGGGCAGAAGCGGCGGTCCGGCCGCCTGGAGGTGCTCGCGCACGCGCGCCGGCGCCGCGACCTTCCAACGCGCCAGCACATCGAGGGCGTCCTGGGGCGTCGTCCGGTCGGGAAGGGTCGGCCCCGACGCCACCTGGGCGGGATTGTCCCCGGGCACGTCGGAGATCACCAGGGTCTCCACCGCGGCGGGCGCGGCGGCCAAGGCCAGGCGGCCGCCCTTGATCGCCGACAGATGCCGCCGGACCGTGTTGATCTCGGCGATGGGGGCGCCCGAAGCGAGCAGGGCCTGAGTCACCGATCGCTTGTCGTCCAGGGTGAGGCCCGGCGCCGGCAAGGTCATCAGGGCGGAACCTCCCCCCGAGGCCAGGGCCAACAGCAGGTCGTCTTCACCAAGGTTGGCGGCCAGGACCAGCATGCGTTCGGCCGCCGTGACCGCGGCCGCGTCGGGGGTGGGATGGGATGCTTCGATCACCTCGATCCGCCGGCAGGCCAACCCATGGCCGTAGCGGGTGACGGCAAGACCGCTCAAGGGTCCGTGCCAATGGTCTTCCACGGCGCGGGCCATGGCCGCCGCCTTGCCGAAAGCGGCGACCACGGTGCGTCCCCGCGGCGGAGACGGCAGGAACAGCGGCGTGCGCACCAGGGGATCGGCGGCGGCCAGGGCAGCGCGGAACAGGCTGTCGAGCAGGTCTCGGGGCGCCTGAGAGCTCATGCCTGGCAATAGAGGCCGGCGTGGTCCGCACGCAAGCGCGGCCTGAGACTCAGACGCTCACCACTCGGCGAAACCGCCGTCGGGCGTGCGCCAGACCGGATTGCGCCAGGCATGGCCCTCCTTGGACAGCCGGCGGACCTTGTCCTCGTCGATCTCGACCCCGAGGCCGGGACCGGTCGGCACGGCGACGAAGCCGTCCTTCACGTCGAACACCGACGGGTCCTTGCAATAGGTCAACAGGTCGTGGCCATCGGTGTTGTAGTGGATGCCGAGCGACATCTCCTGGATCAGGAAATTGGGCGTGGTCACCGCCAGTTGCAGGCAGGCGCCCAGGGCCAGGGGGCCCAACGGACAGTGGGGCGCCACCGCGACGTCATAGGCCTCGGCCATGGCCGCGATCCGGCGACATTCGGACAGCCCGCCCGCATGACTGAGGTCAGGCTGAATGATGTCGACGATGCCACGCTCTAGGAACGGCTTGAACCCCCAGCGATCGTACAGCCGCTCCCCCAGCGCGATCGGCAGGGTGGTGAGCTTGGACAGTTGCTCCAGGCCCTCGACGTTCTCCGAGAGCAGGGGTTCTTCGATGAACAGGGGCCGCATCGGCTCCAGCGCCCGGGCCAGCTGCTTGGCCATGGGTTTGTGCACCCGCCCGTGGAAGTCGATCCCGCAGTCCATGCCCTCGGCCTGGACCGCGCCTACCCGCTCGACCACCTCGTCTATGACCTTGGACCGGTCGAGCCAGCCCAGTTCGGGGGTCGCATTCATCTTCACGGCCTTGAAGCCCTGGGCCTTGCGGGCCTTGGCGCCGGCCCCGGCCTCGTGCGGCTGGTCGCCGCCGATCCAGGCGTACACCGCCACCCGGTCGCGCACCTGGCCGCCCAGCAACCGCCAGGCCGGAACGCCCAGCCGCTTGCCCTTCAGATCCCACAACGCCTGGTCAAGGCCAGACAGGGCCGACATCAGCACGGGACCGCCGCGATAGAACCCGCCGCGGTAGCCAATCTGCCAGATGTCTTCGATGCGGTCGGGATCTGTCCCTAGGAAGCGGTCGCGCAGGGCGGCGAAGGCCCCCTCGACTGCTTCGGCATGCCCCTCAAGGCTGGCCTCGCCCCAGCCCACCGCGCCGTCCGCATCCTCGATGCGCACGAACAACCACCGGGGGGGGAGGCGAAAGACCTCGATTGTCGCCAGTTTCGCCGCGCCCGCCATGTCTGGAACAACCGGCGAGGCGGAAACGGGTTCCGGCTAGTTGCCGAAGTTGCCGCCGACGGTGAAGCCGATCCAGCGGCCGAAGACGATCACACCCAGCCAGAAGCACAGGGACAAGCTGGCGGCCACCTTGGCGGCCAAGGGCGTCGGGGTGTCGATGTCCCAGTTCTTCACGCCCTTGAAGATGAAGAACTCGAACAGCGCCATGTTCAGGCCGGCCAGAGCCATCAGGATCATCTTGCCGACGAAGAAGAAGTTGTGGGTGTAGTCCACGGCCTTGCTGGTGAACAGCAAGGTCCCGGTCATCGCGGCCACCGCGAACGAGAACCAGGTGATCGGCACGATCTCGTTGGAGAACTTGCTCACCGAATGGTTGCGGGCCGAAAGGCCGAGCAGCCGCAGGTCGACCATGCCCACCGATCCGACCACGAAGGTCAGGGCCAGCACATGGAGCGATTCGACCAGGGGGAAGGCGACCACGTTCTCGCGCATGAACACCCCGACCGGAGTGGCTTCGATCGCTTTGAAGAAATCATGCAACGACAGCATTTACGGCTCCAGCGGGGCTCTTGTGGGTGGTTGCGGCGGACGGCTCAGCCGCCGAAAGCCACGTCCATGTAGGCGATCCAGCGCCCGGCGAAGACGATGCCGACCCAGAGCAGCAGGGAGACGATCGCGGTCATCTTGGCGGCGAGGCGACGCTCGGGGGTCAATTCCCAGAAGGACACGTCGCCGCGCACCATCTTCTGGAAGAAGAAGGTCAGGGCGCCCACGCACAGGACCATCAGCATCTTGGCCTGGAAGGCGGGGTTGGTCAGAGAGCGGATCGGCTCGGCGATCGCCAGCAGCGCCCCGGTGAGCAGCAGGACCAACAGCGACCACCATACCGCCGGCAGAAGGCGAGCCGTCAGGTCCGAGATCGGCTGGCTATGGCCGGTGATGTTCAACAGCCGAAGGTCGATCAGCCCCACCGATCCCATGACGATGGAGATGCAGACGATATGGACCGACTGCACCGCCGGAATGATCCAGGCGACGTTCTGAAGCAGCATGCTGAACGGCGTATTGGACAACCATTCGCAGAAGGCATGCAGAGAAGTGAACATGGTCAGAGCCTCAAACCATTCGTCCGTGATCGTACCGGACCGGAGACAAGAGCCCCGCGCAACGTGGTGCTCTCGAAGACGCCCGAACCGGACAGGGTCGCCAAACTAGTCGCCCCACTTCCGTCAGGCTTTGTGCGATGTCAAGGCCGCAAGCCCCTTGCGGATATTAATGCGAAGACCAGGCAAAGCCGGCGAGGGGCGGGATGGTCCGGCGCGTATCGCCAGGTCCCGCCCCTGCAGACGAACTTAGAACTTGTACTTGGTCCCGACCCTAAACGTGCGGGGTTCGACCACGCGGCTCACGGCGCCTTCGACTGGCGCGGCGTCGAACTTCGGGATGTAGGATTCGTACCAGTAGGTGATGTCCTTGTCCCTGCTGTTGAAGACGTTCAACACCTCGGCATAGAACTCGACGTTCGCCAGTTTGTACGCCCCCCGCGCATTGATCACATTGCTCCCCGGATCGCGGTGCGAATTGTCCTCGATCAGCGGATACGGGCCGAGGTGGCGCAGCCGCACGCTGCCTTCCCAGTGGTCGGTGACCAGCGAAACGCCCACCGCGGCGGCGTTTTCGAAGGCGTTGGGGATATAGTCGCCGTTGTCGTAGCGGGCATGGCTGGCGGTATAGTTCGCGTCGAACGCCAGCCAGGGCCACGGACGCCAGAAGGCGACGATCTCGTAGCCGTGGCGGTTGCTGGCCCCGGTGGGCTCCACCGCGTTGGAATCGCCGATGAACTTGAGTTCGCTGCCCACGTCCAGCCACCAATAAGTGGTGGTCAGGGTGAAGTGGGGAAGTTGGAAGCGGATCCCCGCCTCCTTGCCCGTCCCCGGCACCAGGACAGGCACCGGCGTGCTGGTGACCGCACCGCGCACGTCGTTGGAATGGAAGCCCCGTCCCCAATCGGCATAGATCTCGACGTTGTCCGACAACTTGTAGGCGACGTCGACCTTGGGGCTGAGGATGGTAGCATTGCCGCTGCCGACGCCCAGGGCGGCGGCGGGAGCGTCCAGCGCCCGGACATTGAAGTGATAGTAGTCGCCGCGCAGGCCGCCCATCACCCGCAGGCCCCCGAACGGCCGCCAGGCCGCTTCGGTGTACAGCGACGCAGAGCCTTCCTTGACGTTGTAGAGCCCGAACGACTCGACGAAGGCGCGGTCAATGGTGTGCTGCACCCCGACCTGGCCGATGGCGTCGTAGCGGTTCTCGGTCCCCAGGGTGAAGTCCAGCCTGGGGTTCAGTTCCCACTGCTTCTCCGCCTTCAGGCCGAAGATCCAGCGCTTGTCGAACTGATGGATCTGCGCGCTGGTCCCATCCGGATTGGCGTAGGTCGGGTTCGAGAACATGTCCCAGTCGTAGTACTGGGCGTAGGCGTTGGCGCGCCAACCGGTTCCGCTGAGCTTGGCGTTGGTGATGAAGCGGGTCGTCTCGCCCTTGGCCGAGGGATCGGGCGAACAGAAGACGTCGGCGCAGACCGTCGAACCGATGATCCGGTCCGGAATCTGTTCGGTAGGGTCCCAGGTGGCTCGGTAGGCGTGAGTGGTGAGCTCGAGCATGCCGAGCGAAGTGGGTTTGGCGTATTTCACGAAGCCGGAGTAGTGGCGCAGGTGCTCCGGCTGCTGCCACGGACCATCGTAGACCTTGGCTTGGCCGACGAAGGTGAGGTCGCCGCCGCCCACATTCTGGGCGGTCCCGCCCGCCGCCAGGCGGCGCCACCCATAGGACCCGTACTCGGCCGAGACCCAGGGTCGGTCGTAGGAGTCGATGGTGGTCATATAGGCCGCCCCGGCCAGGGCGAAGTCGCCGCCGTCGGCCCGATAGGGGCCCTTGCGGTAGTCCTCCCGGTTGATGATCTCCGGGATCAGGCCGTTCAGGTCCAGATAGCCCTGGCCATGGCCGTGCGTGCGGAAGTTCATCTGCACGTCGTCGATATAGGTCGTGAAGTCCGAGCCGTGGTCGAGGTTGAAGCCACGCAGGAAGTACTGGTTGGCCTTGCCGCTGCCCGAGTGCTGGGCCGCGATCATGCCGGGAACGGCTTCGAGCAGTTCGGCGACCCGAAGCAAGGGACGAACCAGCAGGTCGGAGCCCGCCACCGTGCCTTCGCTGGCCGCTTGGGCGATGCCGATCTTGGCTTCGCCGCGGCCGAACACCACGACCTGTCCGATCTGGTCCTGTGGGCCAGGCGAAGGCGACGCCGGAGCCGGAGCCGACTGGGCATGGGCGCCCAGCGCCGCAAGCTGAAAGGCAAGACAGCTCGCCGCCATCAACGCACGCTTCCGGATCACTCGCACAACGTCCTCCCCCCGCCGCGGCCGCCCCGGGACCGCGCGTTGAGGGGTAATACGTCCGATCTCCGCCAACCCCTCACGCGCTCGGGCGAAGACCGACGGGCGCCTTCGACCCGTAGCGGTGAGGCTGTCATCCGAATTGGCCTGCGGTTAGATGCGCATAAGCATTTCACGGCAGCGTATCGACGCCCGCGCTTGCCGCTGCGGCCGGTTTGGTTATGGTCGCGCTAGAAAATCCCAAAAGGGAGAGGACTCATCATGCTGCGTCCCTTCGTCGGCGTCGCCTTCATCGGCGCCCTCGGACTCGTTTTCGCCGTGGTTGCCCCCACGGCGCAGCCGGACACCGAATTCCACCGGGCGCCCTGAAGCACCGATGCAAATTTCCATCGACCGATATTCGAGGTTGGCGATCGTCCTTCACTGGACGATCGCGGCGCTGATCCTTGGCAACCTTTACCTGGGCCTGAGCTATGCGAACGCCCACGGCCTGGCCAAATTCAACCTGCTGCAGTTGCACAAGTCGATCGGGTTCACCGTCCTGGGGCTGAGCCTGCTGCGTCTGGCGACGCGATTGCTGCGCCGGCCGCCGCCCTATCCGGACAGCATGAAACCCTGGGAGAAGCTGGCCGCCAGCGCGGTGCACTGGGGCTTCTACGTCATCATGATCGGCCTGCCGCTGACCGGCTGGGTGATCGTCTCGGCCAGCCCCACCAACATTCCGACCCTTTTGTTCAAGACCGTGCCCGTCCCCCATCTGGAATTCGTGCACGCCCTGCCGATGGTGATGCGGCGGGCGCTGGAGACCCAGGTGAGTCTGGTCCATGACGTCTTGGCCTGGGGAACCATGGCGCTGCTGGTCCTGCATGTCGGCGCCGCAATGAAGCACCAATTTTGGAACAAGGATGGCGTGCTTTACCGAATGGCGCCGTTCCAGCGCGCCGGAACCTGACAGCCGCAACGAACGTCCGTTCAGGCGCCCGTCAGGTTCCCGCTTCTATAAAATCAGACTGTTCTAAGGGAGATCCCATGCGTCCGTCCTTTCACACCGCCCTTTGCCTGTCCGCGGCCTTGAGCCTCGGCCTGGGCGGCGTCGCGGTCGCCGCCGCCGCCAAGAAACCTGCCGCCCCCGCCAAGCCTGTCGCCGGCGCGCCGGCCTGGACCGTCGACAAGGCCAATTCGAAGATCCGGTTCAAGAGCGCCTTCAGCGGCATGGGTTTCGAGGGGGGCTTCGGCCGCTGGGACGCACAGATCAATTTCGATCCCAACAACCTGCCCGCGTCCAAGGCGGTGATAAGTGTCGAGTTGGCCTCGGTCGCCTCCGGAGACGCCGACCGCGACGAGACCCTGCCGTCCGCCGACTGGTTCAACGTCGCCCGGTTCCCGCGGGCGGTCTTCACCACCACCGCCATCACCGCCGCAGGCCCCGGCAAATACAATGCGGCCGGAACCCTGTCCCTACGCGGCGTGACCAAGCCCATCGTCCTGCCCTTCACCCTGGTCATCACCGGCGACACCGCCCGCATGACCGGTCAGGTGGTGCTGAACCGCAGTAACTTCGGGGTCGGCCAAGGCCAGTTCAGGACCCCGGACACCGTGCCCTATGAGGTCACCGTCCCGGTCACCGTGGTCGCCAAGCGCGCCGGCTAAATCTGAAGCGGCCGATCGGGAAAGGCGTCCGGAGCTCCGTCGTCGGGAAAATGCGCCGCCAAGGCCGCGCCGCAAAGCGCGACGGCCGTGGCCATGCCCGCCGCGGGCCCGTCGAGGGCGATCTCGGCGAGGGCCTGACAGACCGCCTCGTCCCACACCGATTGTTCGACCTTGGCGTCGATCGCCGCGTCGGCGACGATCTCCATCTGGCGGTCCTCGATGGAGGCGAAGATCAGCACTGCGGTCTTTTCCGGGGCCAGGAGGGGCCGCGCCCCGGCGAAATGCGCCAACGCGGCCTTTCGCACCCGCCGCTGCTTGAGACTTCGGGGCGTGAGGGCCCGCCGCACCGAGGGAACGGAAACCACGGCCAGGGCCAGGACGAACACCGCGGCCTGGAATAGGGCGTAGGCGCTGAGGAAGGGACCGATCGGCGCGCCCCCATGGGCTGCGGTCCAGCCCGAGAACTGGTCCGCCAGGCGGTCGAGGCGCAGGCCCAGCACCACCGCCGCCGGCGGCGCGATCAGGGCGGCCGCGGCGGCCCAGGCCAGGGGCGTCTCGCGATAGTCTGAGACCTTCGCGGCGACTACGCACAGGATCTCGCCGGAGGTGTTCGCCTCGGCGTCGGCGACCGCTGCAGCGATCCGGTCCAGTTCGGCATCGTTCAGCATCTCACCAGCTCCCCGACGAACCACCGCCGCCGAATGATCCGCCCCCGCCGCTGAACCCACCGCCGCCGCCCCCGAAACCGCCTCCATCGCCGCCGCCCCAGCGGCTTCCGCCCCCGCCGAAAATGATCGGTGCGAGCCACGGCCCCGCGCCTCCGCCGTGTCGGAACATGGAGCGCAGCATGAAGACCACGAACAGGACGACGAACAGGACGGCGATCGGACTGGGCGCCTGATCGGAGGACGAGGCGGAGCGGGCCGTCGCCGCCGCAGCCAGACGCTGTTCGGCGGTGGATGGGTCTAGGCTCAGCTGCTCGATCAAGGCGTCGGCGCCGGCGACGACGCCGCCGGGCATATCGCCGGCCTTGAACTTAGGCAGCACCCGGGTTTGCAGGATCACGCTCGACAGAGCGTCGGTGACCACGCCCTCCAGACCATAGCCGACCTCTATCCGCACCTTGTGCTCGGTCGGCGCCACGATCAGCAGGGCGCCGTTGTTGAGCCCCTTTTGACCAAGGCCCCAGGCGCGGCCGAGCTGGTAGCCGTAGTCGGCGATGTCATAGCCCTGCAGGGACGGGACCGTGACCACTACCAATTGGCGGCTGGTCTTGGCCTGAAGCGTCGCGAGCTTGGCGTCGAGGTCGGCGACCACGGGCGCCGGCAAGACGTGGGCCTGGTCGACCACCCGCC
Source organism: Caulobacteraceae bacterium (assembly GCA_035493955.1). Classification (GTDB taxonomy): domain Bacteria; phylum Pseudomonadota; class Alphaproteobacteria; order Caulobacterales; family Caulobacteraceae; genus NCED01. The sequence goes on from DATJHI010000013.1 coordinate 165,199, forward strand.
CGGTCAGGGGCGGAAAGGTTGGGGCCGCGCAGGCGGGAGGGCTCGCCGCCGCCGCCAGCAGAGCCAGGCCCGCCAGCGCCAGCGTTCTCCACCCCCTGGCGAGGCGGGTCATTTCGCCGGGGCCGGAGCGGTCTGGCTGTCGACGGAGGTGGTCTGGGTCGTGGTCGAGGTGGTCGAGGCGCCGCCGACGTTGAAGTTGACCACAGGAGCGGTCTGGGACGCGGCGCTGGCGGTGAACGGCTGTACCGGCTTGGCCGACCGATAGACCGTGGCCGCCCAGATCGCTCCAGGGAAGGTGCGAATCTCGGTGTTGTACAGGCGGACCGCCTCATTGTAGTCGCGGCGCGCCACCGAGATGCGGTTCTCGGTCCCCTCGAGCTGGGACTGCAGGGCCAGGAAATTCTGATTCGACTTCAGGTCGGGGTAGTTCTCGGTGATCGCCAAAAGCCGGCCCAGCACCCCCGAAAGCTGGTCCTGGGCGGCCTGGTATTTCTGGAAAGCGGCCGGATCCGTCAGGGTCGAGGCGTCGACCTTGACCTGGGTGGCCGAAGCCCGCGCCTGGGTCACCTGGGTCAGCACGTCCTTCTCCTGCTTGGCGTAACCCTGGACAGTGGCGACCAGGTTGGGGACCAGGTCCGACCGGCGCTGGTATTGGTTCTGCACCTCGCCCCAGGCGGCCTTCACCGATTCGTCGCGGGTCGGGATGGTGTTGATCCCGCAGGCCGACAGGGCCAGCGGAAGCGCCAGCAGCATCAGGGGGCGCAGCCAGCGCCGGATCGTCGAGAGGTTCACGGGGAGCTCCTGGTCGCGAATCGGAAGGATGGGGCGGAAAATCATCGGAACGCGTCCTTGGCCGCGCGCACGGCGGCGAAGGCCTCATGGTCGGGCGCCCCCGCGAGACCGAGCCGGCCAGCCAGCTTGGGGGCCCGCAGGAACGGGTTGGTGGCCTTCTCCGCTCCGATGGTCGTCGGCACGGTCCACTCGCCGCGTTCACGGGCTTGGAACACAGCCTGCGCCCGGGCGGCGACCGCCGGATCGTCATCGACCGACAGAGCGAAGCGGGCATTGGAAGCGGTGTATTCGTGGGCGCAATAGACCCGGGTGTCGTCGGGCAGGGCCGCCAGCTTGGACAGACTGCCCCACATCATCGCCGGATCGCCTTCGAACATCCGCCCGCAGCCCAGGGCGAACAGGGTGTCGCCCACGAAAGCCGCCCTGTCGGCGGCGCTGTAATAGGCGATATGGCCCAAGGTATGGCCGCCGGTCCCGATCACGGTGAAGCGGCTTTCGCCTAGGACGGCCACGTCGCCCTCCGCCACCTCGCGGTCGAGGGGCGCGATGCGGCGCACCTCCGCCGGGCCGACGATCTGCGCCCCCGTGGCGGCCTTCACCGCCTCGTTGCCGCCGGCATGGTCCGGGTGCCAGTGGGTGTTGAGGATCATGGCCAGCCGCCAGCCCGTCTTCTCCAGCTCGCCCAGGACCGCGTCGGCGTCCGGGGTGTCGATGGCGGCCGCCAAGCCCGTGGCGCGGTCGCGGACCAGGAAGCCATAGTTGTCCGAGAGGCAGGCGAATTGATGGATGTCGATGGGCATATGGTTGGCGCCTTGGCTTGCTCATCACCTATATTCCCGAAGGCGGCCGCCGGGCGAGGATTGATGCATCGGGACGTGTTGAACCTCAGGGCGTTCTACGCCACGTCGCTCGGCGCCGCCGTGCGCGATCTGGTGGCCCGCAAGATCGTGGAGGCCTGGGACGAGGCGCGCGGGCTGGACGTGCTCGGCCTTGGTTACGCCACGCCCTATCTGACTCCGTTCCTGGCGAGCGCCCGCCGCGCCGTCGCCGCCATGCCTGGGGCCCAGGGGGTGGAGCCGTGGCCGGCGACCGCGCCCAACCTCGCCTGCCTGGGCGACGAGTCCGCCCTGCCCTTCCCCAACGCCCTGTTCGACCGCGTGTTGGTCATCCACGGGCTGGAGGAGGCCGAGGACCCGACCGCCTATATGGCGGAGGTCCGCCGGGTGATGAGCCCGGCCGGACGGGTGATCGTGGCCGCCGCCTCGCGGCGCGGCTTCTGGGCGGGATCCGAGGCCACGCCTTTCGGCTACGGTCGCCCGTTCACCCGCGCCCAGCTGGAGGAAACCGTCGTGGACGCCGGCTTGGAGCCCACGGCCTGGTCCCGGGCGCTCTATGTCCCTCCGGCTCCCATCCTGGCCCGGTATGCCGAGGCTTTCGAACAGGTTGGATCCCGGGTTTTCGCTCCCATATCAGGGTTGATCCTGTTGGAGGCGGTCAAGCAGACCTATGCCGTCAAGCCGATCGGCGTCCGGGCTCCGGCCCTGGCTCCCCGTCGCCTTCGGCCTCAAGCCGCCACTGTGGCGCGCAGACCCTAGAAGACATGCTAAAAGTTCGTCATACAGCCGAGCTCGGCACGCCCATCGGGCGCCGGAAGAGAGCGTAAGCGATGAAGCTGATCACCGCCGTCATCAAGCCGAGCCGCCTGGACGCCGTTCTCGACGCCGTGACCGAGGCGGGCGCTTCAGGCCTCACCGTCACCGAGGTGCGCGGTTACGGCCGCCAGAAGGGCAAGACCGAGGTCTATCGCGGGGCCGAATACGCCGTGCGCCTGTTGCCGAAGGTCAAGCTGGAGATCGCCGCCCCGTCCGACATCGTCGACGCCGTTATCGAGGCCATCGCCACCGCCGCCAACACCGGCAAGATCGGCGACGGCAAGGTGTTTGTGGTCGATCTGGAATCCGCCCTGCGCATCCGCACCGGCGAACGCGACGCCGCCGCCATCGCCGGCTGAGCCCCCTAACCGAAAAGATCCGCCTTTTCGGCTCCCGCCTCGACGCGCGGGGCCCCGTTGCGACTGAGCAGGAACAGAGCCGATTCCGCACGCCAGTTCTCCAGCGCGCCCAGCGGGTTCATCGCCCGCGCCGGCCGGCCGGTGGTCAGAGCCGCGGCCGACTCGATCCTGAGGTCCAGATCCGCACAAAGGGCGGTGAAGTCGCGGAGCGTGCACAGATGGATATTGGGCGTCGACCACCAGGGGTCGTGCAGCACCGCCGTCTCCGGCATCCGCCCAGTGGCAAGCAGCGCCAGCCTTACCCGCCAGTGCCCGAAGTTGGGGAAGGAGACGATGGCGCGGTCGGCCAGGCGCAGCAGATTGGCCAGCACGGTCCTCGGCTCGCGCACCGCCTGCAGGGTCTGGGACAGGATGGCGTAGTCGAAGGCCTTGACGGGAAATTCGGCCAGGTCGCGGTCGGCGTCGCCCTGCATCACCGTCAGGCCTCGCGTCAGGCAGGCGGAGACCCCGGCAGCGCTGATCTCGATCCCGCGCCCGTCCACGCTCTTCTCGCTTTCGAGCAGGGCCAGGAGGTCGCCCTCGCCGCAGCCGACGTCGAGCACCCGCGCGCCCGGGCGCACCAGGCGCAGGATCTCGCGGAAGTCCTCGCGGTGGTCGGCCGGCCTCACGGCAATCCCCGCGCGGCGCCGGTGGCGCCCATGAAGCCCTGCAGGGCCGCGTACATCACCGGCTCGTCCAGCATGAAGGCGTCGTGCCCCTTGTCGCTCTCGATTTCGACAAAGCTCGCCTTGGCTCCGGCGGCGTTCAGGGCGCGCACGATGATTCGGCTCTCAGATGTCGGATAGAGCCAGTCCGAGGTGAAGGACATCACGAAGAACGGAGTCGAGGCGAGGCCGCGGAAGGCCTGGGCCAACACCCCGCCGCTGGGGGCGGCCAGGTCGAAATAGTCCATCGCCCGGGTGATGTAGAGATAGGAGTTGGCGTCGAACCGGTCGACGAAGCTCGATCCCTGGTGGCGCAGGTAGCTCTCCACCTGGAAGTCGGCGTCGAACCCCCACGACAGCCCGTCGCGCTGCAGTTCGCGGCCGAACTTGCGCTGGAGCGCCGCCTCCGAAAGATAGGTGATGTGCGCAGCCATCCGCGCCACGGCGAGCCCCTTCTGCGGACGCGCGCCCTGGCGGGTATAGTCGCCGCCCCGCCAGTCCGGATCGGCCATGATCGCCTGACGCCCGACCTCGTGGAAGGCGATGTTCTGAGCGGAGTGGCGCGCCGTCGCGGCGATGCAGACCGCGGAGAAGACCCGCTCGGGATAGTCGGCCGCCCACTGCAGCACCTGCATCCCCCCCATCGAGCCCCCGATCACGCAGAACAGGCTCTCGATCCCCAGCGCCTCGATCAGCATGGTCTGGGCCCGGACCATGTCGGCGATGGTGATGACCGGAAAGGTCAGGCCGAACGGCTGGCCGGTCTGCGGATTGATCGACGATGGCCCGGTCGACCCCATGCAGCCCCCCAGCACGTTGGCGCAGACGATGAAATGGCGCTCGGGGTCTAGGGGACGGCCCGGCCCGATCACCCGGTCCCACCATCCTGGCTTGCCGGTCACCGGATGGGTCGAGGCCACGTGCTGATCCCCGGTCAGGGCATGGCAGACCAGCACCGCATTGGAGCGGGTCGCATTCAGACGGCCATAGGTCTGGAAGGCGATTTCGACGCCGTCGAGCCGCGCGCCGGAATCCAGCCGCAACGGCCGCTCCAGCCGCATCAGGCCGCTCGCCGAGGCGATTCCCTCCGACTGATCCAGGGTCAGACTCATGCTGGGCTTGGAGCGCGGTGCGAAGGTCGTGTCAATGTCGCGGCCTCGCGTCAGGGTCGCGAGCAAAAAAAAGGCCGCGCCCGAAAGCGCGGCCAGTTCATAGGGAGGAAACGCCCAGGAAGGGCAGCGGCGTCAGCGACGCCGCACACCGTCTATATACGCTGCGACGCAAAACCGGGCAAGCCGAAGTTGAGGCCTTTCGTCTAAAATTTTTCTATCGGCGGTAAAGAGCTTTTCTCTACAAGGACTTGCGGGAGGAGGCCGTGGCGGCGCCCTTATGCTGCACCGCAACGAAAACTCTCCCCGCTCCTGAAACTAAGGGCAGGCGCCATTAAGGCTGGGAGAACAGGTTGGCCTTGGAGACGGTGCGCCTGACAAGCTGCGGCCCGTTCAGTCCGACGCCGGAGCCCGCAGATGTCGCCCCGCAGGGCCAGATCCAAGGTCAGCGCGGCGACTTTATGGCCGCCCCTTGCCCAGAGGGTGGGCGCGCAACACGGTTTCGCGCAGTCGGGTCTCGGCCACGTGGGTATAGATCTGGGTCGTGGCGATGTCGGCGTGGCCGAGCAGGGTCTGGACCGCCCTCAGGTCCGCCCCGCCTTCCAGCAGGTGAGTCGCGAAGGCATGGCGCAGGACGTGCGGGCTCACCCGGGCCGGGTCGATCCCGGCGTCGGCGGCCGCCTCGTCCAGCATCTGAGCCAGTCGTCGGGGCGTGAGTCGCCCCTTCTCGCCGCGGGGGGACGGGAACAGCCAGGGACTTTCCTTCACACCTGGAGGCAGGAAGTTGCGCCGGGCCTCGAGATAGAGCCTCACCGCCGCGCGGGCGGCGCCGTTAAGGGGGGCGAGCCGGGTCTTGTCGCCCTTTCCCCTCACCATGACGAAGGCCGGATCGCGCGCCACCGCCGCCAGCGGCAGGGAGAGGAGTTCGGAGACCCGCAGTCCCGAAGCGTAAAGAAGCTCGACCATACAGGCCAGGCGCAGGCCGGCGGCCCCATCCTTCTCTCCCGCAGCGGCGATCAAGCGATCGACCTCGTCGCGTGACAGGATCTTGGGCAGGGCCTGCCCCTTACGCGGGGCCTCCACACGTCGGGCCGGATCGTCGGGTCGCCACGCCTCGTCGACCGCGAACCGGTAGAATTGACGGAGCGAGGCCCGCCGTCGCGCCGCCGTCGCCGGCGAAAGCCCCCGCTGGCTCAGGTCGGCGAAATAGGCTTCCACCTCCGCGGCCTGGGCCCGCATCAGATCACCTCCCCGACTCGCCAAAAAGGCTTCGGCGTCGGCCAGATCCTTGCCATAGGCGGTCAAGGTGTTGCGCGCGGCGGCGCGCTCCACCGACATCATTTCCAGAAAGGCTTCGATCTGGTTCGCCGCGCTCATGGGGCGACCCTGGGCGCAAGGGGTTTCCCGTCCGTTGAGATCACCGAACCGCCGCCGCCTAGCCGAACAGGCTCGCGGTCAGATTGATCGAAAGCGCCAGGACGATGGTGTTGAAGGCGAAGGACAGCACCGAATGGACCGTTCCTGTCCGGCGCTGGGCCTTGGAAGTGAAGGTCACGTCGGCGGTCTGGCCGGCCACCCCGATCACCAGGGCGAAGTGCAGGAAATCCCAATAGTCGGGCTGGGCGTCGCCCGGGAAGCCCAGGCCCGCCCGGATCGAGGCCGGCTCGTCCTCGATCGGCGCATAATACTCATGGGCGTAGTGCAGGGCGAAAATGGTCTGCACGAAACTCCACGACAGCACCACCGTGACGAAGGCCAGGGCGATCCGCAGACCCCCGACCAGGCCGTGGCTGGCCTTGGCCTGCGACAACTCCACCCCGATGGCCGCCAAGCTGGCCACCGCCGCGAGGATGGACAGCCCCAGGATCATGCCGGCGCCCTCGTCCTGGGCCTCGGCGCGCGCCTGCATATTGGCCACGCTGCAGTCGCGCATTCCCTCCAACATCACCACCATGAAGGTGGCGCAGGCGATGTCCCAGGATAGGATCACCCGGGTGGTCCAGCCCAGGGAATTGGGCACGGCGCAAAGGATGACGATCGAGACCAGGCCGAAGGCCAGGGCGATCAGCAATCCGGGCCGCGCCACCAGGGCGGCGGGCAGGAAACTCATGGGAATTCGCTCGCTCAAGCCCTCGCCCCCCTCCTCACAGGCCGCGCGCGCCTTGGCGGGGCTTGCGCAGATCGTGTATCCCGCAAATCCATGAGCCCGGACCCTTCCCTGCGCAAGAAGACCATCGCGCTCGTGGGCCTGATGGGGGTGGGCAAGTCGAGCATCGGGCGGCGTCTCGCCGCGGCCCTCGACCTGCCTTTCCACGACGCCGACGACGAGATCGAGCGCGCCGCCGGCCGGTCGGTCTCCGACATCTTCGCCGAGCGGGGCGAAGCGGAGTTCCGCGATGGCGAGCGCAAGGTGATCGCCAGGCTGTTGGATGAGCCGCCCCACGTCCTGGCCACCGGCGGCGGCGCCTTCGTCCATCCACAGACCCGCGCCCTGATCAAACAGAAGGCCATATCAGTCTGGCTCAAGGCCGACATCGACGTGTTGTTGCGGCGGGTGGCCCGCAAGGACAACCGCCCGCTGCTGAGGGGGCGCGACCCCCGCCCCGTGCTCGAGGCCCTGGCGCGCGAGCGCCTGCCCGCCTATGCCGAGGCCGACGTCAGCGTCGAAACCGGCGAGACCCCGCATCAGGCGGCGGTCGAGGCGGTGCTCCGGGCGCTGAAGAGTCACGTCGATGGAGACCTGCCCGAATGAGCCGCTCGATCACCGTAGGCCTGGGCGCCCGCGCCTACGAAATCGAGATTGGCCCTGGCCTGCTCGATCGGGCCGGGCGGCGGCTTGCCCCTCTCCTCCCCCGCGGCCGCACGGTGGTGGTGACCGACCGCCACGTCGCCGACCATCACGGCGAACGTCTCGCCGCCGCCCTGGAGGCGGGCGGGATCGCCGTCGACATGATCGTCCTGGACCCCGGCGAAGGTTCGAAGAGCTTCGCGGGCCTGGCCGACCTCACTGACCAGCTCCTGGCCCTGGAGCTCGACCGCGGCGACGTGATCACCGCCTTCGGCGGCGGAGTGGTGGGGGACCTGACGGGCTTCGCCGCCGCCGTCTACAAGCGCGGAATCGACTTCATCCAGATTCCCACCACCCTGCTGGCCCAGGTGGATTCCTCGGTCGGCGGCAAGACCGCCATCGACACGCCCCGCGGCAAGAACCTGGTCGGCGCCTTCCATCAGCCCCGACTGGTGCTGGCCGACCTCGACGTGCTGGCCACCCTGCCGCAGCGGGAGATCCACGCCGGCTATGCCGAGATCGTCAAATACGGGCTGCTGGGCGATCTCGGTTTCTTCGAGTGGCTCGAGACCCACGCCGCTTCAGTGACGGCCCTGGAGGTCGAGGCCCTCGCGCACGCCGTCTCCCGGTCGGTGGAGATGAAGGCCGAGATCGTCGCCGAGGACGAGCGGGAGACCGGCCGCCGCGCCCTGCTCAACCTCGGCCACACCTTCGCCCACGCCCTGGAATCGGAAACCGGTTATGGCGAGGCCCTGCTGCACGGCGAGGCCGTCGGCGCCGGCTGCGCCCTGGCTTTCCGCTTCTCCGCCGCGCTCGGCCTGTGTTCGCCCGCGGAGGCCGACCGGGCTGGCCGCGCCATCGCCGCCGGAGGGCTGCCCACCCGGCTCGACCAGATCGCCGGCGCGCCCTTCGCCGCCGAACGGCTGATCGTCCACATGACTCAGGACAAGAAGGCCGAGGCCGGCCAGCTCACCTTCGTGCTCGCCCGCGCCATCGGCGACGCCTTCGTGGCCAAGGGCGTCGACGCGGACGCGGTTCGCGCGTTCCTGATCTCGGAAGGGGCGCTCGCCTAACCAAACCGTCATCCCACACGGCTCCCAAGGGGCCGATGGGGACGACCGGTGTTATCGTGGCGTCGCTATCAAGGAGACCGATCCATGGCCGCCCTCGGCGTCGTCGCCGTCGTCATCATCCTGCTGCTCAGCCTCTCGGCCCTGTTTTCGGCGGCCGAGACCGCCATGACCGGGGCCAGCCGTGCGCGCATGCACCAGCTGGAACGCGAAGGGGACAAGGCGGCCGGCCGGGTCAACCGGCTGATCGAAAAGCAGGAGACCATGATCGGGTCCGTCCTGCTCGGGAACAACGTCATCAACATCCTGGCCTCGGCCCTGGCCACCGACTTCCTGACCAAGGCCATCCCCGGCGCCTGGGGGGTGGCGGCGGCGACCATCATCATGAGCGTGATGGTGCTGGTCTATGCCGAGGTCCTGCCCAAGACCCTGGCCATCGCCCGGCCCGACGACGTGGCCCGCGCCCTGTCCACGCCGACCACCCTGGTGGTCAAGGTGTTCGGTCCGGTCATCTGGGCGGTGCAGTGGGTGATCTGGCGGACCCTGGGGATGTTCGGAGTCAAGGTCGCGGCCGAGCCCACGGCGGCCCTGGCCCAAGAGGAGATCCGCGGGGCGGTGGAGTTCCACCATTCCGAAGGCCTGGTGGAGGCCCGCGACCGGCGGATGCTGGGCGGAATCCTCGATCTGGCGGACATGGACGTCACCGAGATCATGGTCCACCGCAAGAGCATCGTCATGCTGGATGCGGACCTGCCTGCCCGCGAGCTGGTCGCCCAGGCCCTGGCCACGGCCAACACGCGCCTGCCGCTCTACAAGGACGATCCGGAGAACATCATCGGCGTGATCCACGCCCGCGACCTCGCCCGCGCCATGGCGGCGGTGGACGGCGACATGGAGCGGCTGGACATCCTGTCGGTGGCCTCCGAACCCTGGTTCATCCCCGACACCACCAAGGTCAAGGATCAGCTCAACGCCTTCCTCAAGCGCCGCAACCACTTCGCCCTGATCGTCGACGAGTACGGCGCCCTGATGGGCTTGGTGACCCTGGAGGACATATTGGAGGAGATCGTCGGCGACATCGCCGACGAGCATGACTTCGCCATCGAAGGGGTGCGCCGTCAGCCCGACGGGTCGGTGCATGTGGACGGCTCGGTCACCATCCGCGACCTCAACCGGGCCATGGACTGGGACCTGCCCGACGACGAGTGGGTGACGGCGGCCGGCCTGGTCATCCACGAGGCCCAGACCATCCCCGATCCCGGCCAGACCTTCGTCTTCCACGGCCACCGCTTCCAGGTGCTGCGCCGCCAGCGCAACCAGATCACTGCCCTGAGGGTCAGCCCGCCGCTGGACAAGCAGGGCGTCGACCCGACCGGCTGATCAGGGCCGAAAGCTCACTTCTGACACGGACTGGGAGAGGGCTTCAGGACCGCCGTTCCTACCCTGCCCCCGTGAACGCCGGCGCGAGGCGCCGGAACCGACAGCCCGTAGGCCACGGCAGCCCAGATCAGCACCACCGCCAAGGCGTACCGCAGGGGTTGGGGGCGACGGACGCGCGCCTGAATATCGGGTTCTTGCCGTTCCATCGGCATGGCTTGTCGGGCTTGGCCACGGCGATGGCAAACGCTATGAAGACGCGGATAATGTGAGAAAAAATCACATGGTCCGCCGCAACCTGCCGTCCCTAAACGCCCTGCGGGCCTTCGAGGCCTTCAGCCGCCACGGCCGCATGTCCCTCGCCGCCGACGAACTATGCGTAACCCACGGGGCGGTCAGCCGCCACATCCGCCGGCTGGAGACGGACCTGGGGGTGCGCTTGGTGGACGGACCCAAAACCGCTCTTCGACTGACCGGCGAGGGCGCCCGGCTGGCCGCCTCTCTGACCGGCGGCTTCGACCAGATGGCCGCGGCAGTGGCGGTCGCGCAGGCGGAAGCGCCGACGGCGCTGGAGGTCTCCTGCGTCGGCACCTTGGCCATGCGCTGGCTGATCCCGCGCCTGCCGGGCTTCATCGCCCGGCATCCGAACATCCGCGTCGGCCTGTCGGAATCGTACGCCCATGTCGATTTCCGCCGCGACGGCGTCGACCTGGCCATCCGCATGAGCGAGGACCTCGCCTCGGAGGACGCCGAAAAGACCCCGATCATGGACCACTACAACGGCCCGGTGGCGGCGCCCTCCTTGGTGACCGACGGGCCTTTCACCCTGGACCGGCTGGCCGCCCTGCCCCGGCTGCACACCCGCACCTTCCGCCGCGGCTGGAGCGAATGGGAGAGCCTGTCCGGCCATCGGCTAGGCCCCGCGCCCGTCGACCGGGAGTTCGACCACCATTTCTACATGCTGGAGGCCGCCGCAGCGGGCCTCGGCGTGGCCATAGGCCCCTGGCCATCGATCCTGGAGGATCTGGCGACGGGACGGCTGATCGCCCCCTTCGGCTTCGTCCCCGCCCGCGCGCGCTATGTGACTCTACGGCCGAAGGACACGCCCAACGCCGCGGCCGAGGCCTTTCGCGACTGGCTGGTGGAGGAAGGCGCCGCCACTCCGCCGCCGCCGGTGGTGCACCGGTCCATTCCCGCGAAGGCGCCGATCAGCGGAGACCCTATTCCTCCCCAGGGGCCAGGGCCTTGATCGACAGGGCGTGGAGGCCGCCGGCGAAGGCCTCGGCCAGGGCCTTGTTGACCCGGCGCTGACGATCCACCCGGCCCACCCCCTGGAAGGCGGACGAAACGATCACCACGTTGAAGTGGCTTTCCCCACTTTCGCTGGCCCCTGCGTGTCCCGCATGGCGATCGGAGTCGTCGACAACCTCCAATCGCTCGGGCGCGAAAGCGGTTTCCAATCTCGATTTGATCAACTCGGCCACGGCGCCCAAATCCGATCTCCCGTCAATTCTTGAAAGCTAATAGTTCGCTTCCATACTGACATGATGAGTGGCGCGTTCCGATACAGGCCGAAGTTCGTCGACATCCGCATCCGGCCCCCAAAGCCGGAGGACGAGGGGCGCAAGCCCGATGTGCACGACCTGAAACCTGGCGAGCGGCCCTGCGAGTGGACCGACTGCCGCAAGGCCGCCACCGCCCGCGCTCCGAAGTCACGGGAGCGGCTGGGGGAGCACTATTGGTTCTGCCAGGCCCACGCGGGCGAATACAACCGCAACTGGAACTTCTTCGAAGGCATGAACGAGACCCAGATGAGCGAGGCCCAGGCCGCCCGCGCGACCGGCGAACGGCCGACCTGGCAGTTCCGGGCCTCGAAATTCTCCCGCGAGGCCGCCTCCTTCGCGCAGCGCGCGGGAACCGGCACGGGCTATGCCGACCCCTTCGACCTTCTGGGCCGCCGCGCCCGCGCCCAGGCCGCCCGCGCCGACAACCGAAAGCTGGGCAAGCTCGAGCAGAGGGCCCTGGCCGAACTCGACCTGAACGACGACGCCGACAAGGCGGTGATCCGCGCCCGCTACACAGAGTTGGTCAAGCGCTGCCACCCGGACGCCAACGGCGGCGACCGCTCGGCTGAACACCGATTGCAAAAGGTGCTGAAGGCCTATCGCACCCTGCGGCAAGCCGGTTTGGTTTAGCGCCGCGCGCCGACTGGCCTATATCAGCGCGGAGAAGGGCTCGACCGCCCCGCCGCGCTTTCGTAAACAGGCTCCACCATGGCTTACGGCTCCGACGACAATGACCCGCTGCTGATCGCCGCCCCCGACAAGATGGTGTCGGTGCGCGAGGTGTTCGGCGTGGACACCAACATGATGGTTCCGGCCTTCTCGGAGCCGGACGCCCATGTGCCCGACCTGGACACGGCCTATAAGTTCGATCCCCAGACCACCCTGGCCATCTGCGCCGGCTTCGCCTTCGACCGCCGGGTCATGGTCCAGGGCTATCACGGCACCGGCAAGTCGACCCATATCGAGCAGGTGGCGGCGCGGCTGAACTGGCCGCTGGTGCGGGTGAACCTGGACAGCCACGTGTCGCGGATCGACCTCGTCGGCAAGGACGCCATCGTCCTGCGGGACGGCAAGCAGATCACCGAGTTCCGCGAAGGCATGCTCCCATGGGCGATCCAGCGGCCGATCGCCCTGGTGTTCGACGAATACGACGCCGGTCGTCCCGACGTGATGTTCGTGATCCAGCGCATCCTGGAGGCCCAGGGCAAGCTGACCCTTTTGGACCAGAACCGGGTGATCCGGCCGCACAAATATTTCCGGCTCTTCTCCACGACCAACACGATCGGGCTCGGGGACACCACCGGGCTCTACCACGGCACCCAGCAGATCAATCAGGGCCAGATGGACCGCTGGTCGGTGGTCACCACCCTGAACTACCTGGCCCACGACGTGGAGGCCGAGATCGTGCTGGCCAAGTCGCCGTCCTACGACACCCCGGAAGGGCGCAAGACCATCAACGCCATGGTCAAGGTCGCGGACATGACCCGCAACGCCTTCATGAACGGCGACATCTCCACGGTGATGAGCCCCCGCGGGGTCATAACCTGGGCCCAGAACGCCGAGATCTTCGGCGATATCGGCATGGGCTTCCGCCTGACCTTTCTCAACAAGTGCGACGAGCTGGAGCGGCCGACGGTGGCCGAATTCTACCAGCGCGCCTTCGGCAGCGACCTGCCCGAGAGCGCCGCGCGGGTGAAGGTGGCGTAGGGTAAAACGCCGGCGCGCCCGGGACGATTCACTTTCGCGCCGTCATCGCCGACACCGCCCAGCTGGTGAGACTGACCACGATCCAGCAGAAGAAGGCGGCCAAGAGGTTCCGCACCACGAAGCCGTGCAGGAAATAGGACACCAGCCAGATCATCGCCGCGTTGAGCACCAGTAGCCACAACCCGAGCGTCACGACCGTCAACGGCAGGGTCAGGAGCACCAGGATCGGGCGCAGCAGCGCGTTGACCACCGCCAACAGCAGGGCCGCTTCGGCCAAGGTCCTCAGGCTGTCGACATGGATGCCCGGCACGAACTGCGCCGCCAACCACAGGCCGAGGGCGACGGCGAGAGCGTGGATCAGGAAACGGGTCATGGGGCGGCGACCTTTTGTCCGGAAGGTGTTGGCGACGGGCCCCAGCTTAGACACGGCCCGACCCGACGCGCCAGCTCGCACCGCCTTGACCCGCCCGCGTCGCGCGGGCGCCCTTTAGCCGGAGCGTCGGGCGCGCTATCTAACCGCCATGGCCGACAAGCCCGAAGGTCCAAACGAAGCGTTCAAGCGCGCGCTCGCCCACGCCACCCGCAGTCTGGCCGAGACGCCGGACCTGGAGGTGGTGTTCGCCAGCGAGCCTCCGTCCCTGGTCGGCCACAAGGCGACCCTGCCGCACCCGCCCCGCGAGCTGAACGGCCGCGACGCCGCGCGCCTGCGGGGGCTCGCCGACCAGATGGCCTTGCGGATCTCCCACCACGACGCCGGCGCCCATGCCCGCATCCGCCCGATCGACCCGGAAGCCGCCGAGGTGTTCGACGCGGTGGAGACTGCCCGCATCGAGGCGATCGGGGCCAATTCCATGGGCGGCGTGCGCAACAACCTGCGCGCGGCCCTGGAGGCGCGGATGGAGCGCCCCCCCGGCCCCGTCAACAGCCGCAACGATCCGATCCGCCATCCCAGCGGCGTATACCTCAAGCCCAACGCTCCTCTGGCCGACGCGCTCGGCCTGATGGTGCGCCAGCGCCTGACCGGCGAAGCGCCCCCGGGCGGCGGACAGGCCCTGGTCGAAGCTTTTGGCCCGGAGATCGAGCAGAAGGCGGGGGCCGATCTAGACCGGTTGGCGGCCAAGATCGACGACCAGGCCGCCTTCGCCCGCATCACCCGCGAGATCCTGCGCGACCTGGAGCTGGGCGAGGAGCCGCCGGAGAACACCGACGACCAGGAGGACCAGCAGACCGAGGAACAGGAACCGAACCCCGACGAGAACGACGGCGGGGACGAAGGCGAGCCTTCCGACGGCGCCAGCCCGGAAACGGGCGACGCCTCCGACAGCGAGACCCAGGCTTCCGACGACCAGGGCGTACAGAGCGAGGACGGGGAAGAGTCGGGCGACCAGGAAAGCCCCGACGCCGGCGACGCCAAGCGCCCCTCCCGCAACGAACCCCGCGACCAGGGGAAGGTCGAGCCGGCCTATAAGGTGTTCTCCGCCGCCCACGACGAGATCGTCGAGGCGCAGGACCTTTGCGACGCCGAAGAGCTGACGCGGCTTCGCGCCTATCTGGACCAGCAGCTCGCGGTCATGTCGAACGTGGTCTCGCGCCTGGCCAACCGGCTCCAGCGCCGGCTCTTGGCCAAGCAAAACCGGGCCTGGACCTTCGACCTGGAGGAGGGGGTGCTGGACGTGGCGCGCCTGACCCGGGTGGTGGTCGACCCCACCGCGCCCCTCTCCTTCAAACAGGAGGAGGACACCGAGTTCCGCGACACTGTGGTCACCCTGCTGCTGGACAATTCGGGCTCGATGCGGGGGCGCCCGATCATGGTGGCGGCGGTCTGCGCCGACATCTTGGCCCGCACCCTGGAACGCTGCGGAGTCAAGGTCGAGGTGCTGGGCTTCACCACCCGCGCCTGGAAGGGCGGGGCGGCGCGGGACGAATGGGTCAAGGCCGGCAAGCCGCCCCACCCCGGCCGCCTGAACGACGTCCGCCACATCATCTACAAGGGCGCCGACGAGCCCTGGCGCCGGGCGCGCAAGAACCTCGGCCTGATGATGCGCGAGGGCCTGTTGAAGGAGAACATCGACGGCGAGGCCCTGATGTGGGCGCACCAGCGCCTGCTCGGACGTCCCGAGCAGCGCAAGATCCTGATGGTGATCTCGGACGGGGCGCCGGTGGACGACTCCACCCTGTCGGTCAATTCGGGCCACTATCTGGAGCGGCACCTGCGCGAGGTGATCGGGCTGATCCAGACCCGCTCGCCGGTCGAGTTGATCGCCATCGGCATCGGCCACGACGTCACCCGCTATTACCGTCGCGCCGTCACCCTGCTCGACGTCGAGCAATTGGCCGGGGCCATGGTCGAGAAGCTGGCCGAGCTGTTCGACGAGGAGCCCAAGCGCGCGCTCAACCGCCGCGAGGCCGTCCTCGCTCCCCCGCCCGTCGTGCAGAAGACCCCGCCGCCGGCCCCCAGGCCCGCCGCGCCTGCGGCATGAGCAACCCCGTCTGCATCGCCGACTATCGCGGACTGGCGCGGCGGCGGTTGCCACGGATGCTGTTCGACTACATCGACGGAGGGTCCGGCGACGAACTGACCCTGAGGCGCAACGGCGAGGCCCTACAGGCGATCCGATTGCGCCAGCGGGTGATGCGCGACGTCTCCTCCGTCTCACTGTCGACCGAGCTGTTCGGAGAGCGCTTCTCCATGCCGCTGTTGCTGGGCCCGGTGGGCCTTTCGGGCCTTTACGCTCGTCGCGGGGAGGTCCAGGCCGCCCGCGCCGCCGAGGCGGCGGGCGTGACCTCCTGTCTCTCGACCCTGTCGGTGTGCAGCATCGAGGAGGTGGCCGGGGCGGTGACTCGCAAGCCCTGGTTCCAGCTCTACATGTTCAAGGACCGCGGCTATATGCGCGAACTCCTGGCCCGGGTCGGCCAGGCGGGGTCGCCGGTCCTGGTGTTCACCGTCGACCTCGTGGTCCCCGGAACCCGGTACCGCGAGCTGAGATCCGGCATGAGTGGACCGCTCGCTGCCTGGCCGCAGGTCAGGCGCGCCGTCGACGGGGCGATCCATACCGACTGGCTCATCGACGTGATGTTGAAGGGGCGGCCGCACACCCTGGGCAATATCGCCGCCGCCGTCCCGGAGGCCCGCGGGGCGGACGGTTTCTGGACCTGGGTGCGCCAGAACTTGGACGCCTCCGTCACCTGGGACGACCTCGAGTGGGTTCGCCAGCACTGGAAAGGCCCGATCGTGGTCAAGGGAGTGCTCGATGTCGAAGACGCCCGCGCCTCGGTCGGCGTCGGGGTGGAGGGGATCGTCGTCTCCAACCACGGCGGACGTCAACTGGACGGGACCTCGGCCTCGATCGAGGCCCTGCCGGCAATCGCCGCGGCGGCGGGCGACCGGACCACTGTGCTGATGGATGGGGGCGTGCGCTCGGGCCAGGACGTGGTCAAGGCCCTCGCCCTGGGGGCGCGAGGCTGCATGCTCGGCCGCGCCTGGGCCTACCCCCTGGCCGCGCGGGGCGGGGCCGGCGTCGCCCACGCGCTGGAGCTGTTGCGGGGAGAGATCGCTACGGCCCTGGCGCTCACCGGCTGCACCGATGTGAAGGCGGCGGGGCATCACATGTTGGCGGTGGATTGATCAACAATGTGAACCATTCCTGCTAAGCCGCGTTTCTTGCGGTTCAGAGCGAACGGCGCACACCACGCCCTCGACGACAGTCGAACCGCGCCATTCCGGCGCGACTCTGGCGAAGGATTTCCCATGAAGACGCTTCTCATCGTGGCGACGAGCCTATCCCTCCTGGGCGCCGCCGCGGCCCAAGCCCAGCCCCAAGACCACAACGACAACCGGAACAACGGCGGCTACGGCCACGATCAGGGGCGCCAGGCCATTCCTGCCCCCGTTTCGGCCCGCGGCGCCTACCACGAATCCGCCAATGGGAAGGTCCACTACGACAACGGCCGTCACAACGGTTGGGCTCGAGGCCAGCGCCTGCCGAAGGAGTACCGCAGCGGCAGCTATGTGGTCACCGACTGGCGCGCGCGCCATCTGCGCCAGCCCGCCCGCGGTTACCGCTGGGTCCGCGTCGACAACAACTATGTGCTGGCGTCCGTCGCCACCGGCCTGATCGCCAACGTGCTCGCCGGCCGCTAGCCGAGGGCGAGCGCCAAAAGCAAAAACCCCCGCCGGTCGCCCGGCGGGGGTTTTCTCGTTCAACCTTGAGGTCGGCTCAGGCCTGGGGCTGGGCCGCGGCGAGCTTGGCCTTCACCTGGCGCTTGATCTTGAGCGCGCGGGGCGAGAGCACCTCGTCCTTGGAGTTCAGCAGCACCGCGTCCAGACCGCCCCGGAAATCCAGGGTGCGCAGGGCCGCGTTGGTGACCTTCAGCCGGAAGGTCTGGCCAAGCGACTCGGACTGCAGGGCGATATCGGCCAGCGACGGCAGGAACCGACGCTTGGTCTTGATGTTCGAGTGGCTCACATTGTGACCCACCATCGGGCCGACCCCGGTGAGTTCGCAGCGGCGCGACATGGCGAAACCTTCAGCGCAAAATAGGAATGCGCGCCAGACCGAAAAGTCCTGCGCGGGAGGCGGGCATATAGACCACGCGCCTTCGCCGGGTCAAGGGATCGACACTGGCCTGCCTGAGCGGTCCGTCCGCGGTTGTGCGACTCGCTCTGTGGACCTACTATATCTGGTAGGGAACAAAGACTGAATCGGCAGGGATCGCTGATTCGGTCATGATTCGTTTCGCGCCTGTTCCATGGTCGCGGGCGACGCCGTTAATCCGCCGATCTCCGATTCCCATCGGCCAGGCCGCCGCTTCCAAGCTTGCGACTCGCGGCGACCTCTCCCACCTTGATTCCATGAGCGATCGCCCCTCCGGAGCCGTGCGGTCTCGACTGGTTGCGGTGCTGGGCCCGACCAACACCGGCAAGACCCATCTGGCTGTCGAGCGCATGCTCGGCCACGCCTCCGGCATGATCGGCCTGCCCCTGCGCCTGCTGGCGCGGGAAATCTACGACCGCATCGTCAAGCTACGGGGCGCGAGAGCCGTCGCCCTGATCACCGGCGAAGAGAAGATCGTTCCACCGCACGCCGCCTATTTCGTCTGCACTGTCGAGGCCATGCCCCTGACGCGCGAGGTTGAGTTCCTCGCGGTGGACGAGATCCAGCTCTGCGCCGACCCCGCCCGCGGCCATGTCTTCACCCACCGCCTCCTGCATGCCCGCGGCCGTTACGAGACCATGTTCATGGGGGCGGGCTCGATGGCGCCCCTGATCCGTCGGCTCCTGCCCGAGGCGGAGATCACCGCCCGCGAGCGGTTTTCCCAGCTCACCTACGACGGCTCCAAGAAGCTCACCCGCCTGCCACGCCGCTCGGCTGTGGTCGCCTTCTCGGCCGACGCCGTCTACGCCATCGCCGAATTGATCCGCCGCCAGCGCGGCGGGGCGGCGGTGGTGATGGGCTCTCTCAGCCCTCGCACCCGCAACGCCCAGGTGGCCCTCTACCAGTCGGGCGAGGTCGATTTCCTGGTTGCGACCGACGCCATCGGCATGGGGCTGAACATGGACGTCGACCATGTCGCCTTCGCCGGCCTGCGCAAGTTCGACGGCAAGCGCACCCGTTGGCTCTACGCCCCGGAGATCGGCCAGATCGCCGGGCGCGCCGGACGCTACCGCCGCGACGGGACCTTCGGCATCACCGGCGACTCCCCCGACATGGACGAGGACCTAGTCGCCGCGGTCGAGAACCACCGGTTCGAGGCCCTCGTCGCTGCCGAATGGCGTAGCGCCGCCCTGGATTTCGATTCGCTGAAGGGGCTGGTCCGCTCCTTGACCCAGCCGCCGGCCCGCGACGGGCTGAAGCTGGCCGAAGAGGCGCTGGACGAGACCACCCTCAAACAGCTCGCCCAGGACGAGGAGGTCGAACGCCGCGTCCGCGACCGGTCCAAGCTGCGCCGATTGTGGGAAATCGCCCAGACCCCCGACTTCAGGAAGACCACCCTGGACGAACATCTGCGCCTGACTCGCACTCTGTTCGAGCACCTGACCACCCGCGACCACCGGCTGCCGGAGGACTGGATGGCCGGGCAGTTCGCAGCCCTCGACCACGCCAGCGGGGAGATCGACGTCCTGGCTCAGCGCCTGGCCGGGGTGCGGACCCTGGCCTATGTCGCCAATCGCCCGGACTGGCTGCGCGACGCCGCTCACTGGCAGGCCAGGACGCGGGATCTGGAGGACCGGCTCTCCGACACCCTGCACGAGAAGCTGATGCAGCGCTTCATCGACCGCCGCACCAGCGTGCTGATGAAGGCGCTCAGCGTCCGCGAGGAGATGGAGGCGAGCATCGCCGCCGACGGAGCGGTGGCGGTCCAAGGTCACAACGTCGGCCGGCTGGTAGGGCTGAGGTTCGATCCGGCCCTGGGCGGCACGGCCCTGGAGGACAAGGCGCTGCGCGGGGCCGCCCAAGCCGCCGTGGGTCCGGAACTGGCCCGCCGGCTCGGCGCCCTGGCCGGGGCCCCCGACGACGCCTTCGCCCTGGCGCCGGACGGCCTGATCACCTGGAAGGGCGACGCCGCCGGCATGCTGGCGGGGGGCGAGCCCTTTTCTCCGCGAGTGCGGCTGTTCGGCGAGCTCGGTCCCGAACCCGCCCGCGAGCGCGCCCGGCGCCGGCTGGAGGCCTACATCGCCGCCGAAGCCGGGCAGCGGCTCGGCGCGCTGAAAAGGCTGCACGGCGCGGTGGCGGACGGATCGCTGCGCGGCTTGGCGCGCGGCCTCGCCTACCGGCTGATCGAGGGAGGCGGCATGGTCGATCGCCGCCCGGTCGCCGCCGAGGTCCACGGCCTCAGCCAGGCTGAACGGCGGGCCTTGCGCAGCCTCGGGGTCCGTTTCGGCGCCGTCAGCCTCTTTCTGCCCTCCCTGCTGGAGCCGCCAGCCCTGGCCTTCACCAGCGCTTTCGCCGCGGTGACGGCGCCAGACTGGCGCCCGCCCGCCGACAGACCAAGCCGTCTGCCCGATCCGCCGCCCGCCCCGGCCGTCCTGGCCGCCAGGGGGCTTCGCGCTTGTGGCGCGTGGGCGGTCCCGGCCCTGGCGTTGGAGCGGCTCGACGCCCTCCTCCGCGCCGCGCCGCGGGCGGGCGGCATGGTGCTCTCGGATCAAGCCCTGGCCGAGCTCGGCTGGGAGCCGGAGGTGGCGACGGCGGTCCTGCGCGCCCTCGGCTACGCCCCCGCCCGCCGCCGCGAAGAGGGCGCAGCGGCGGTATGGCGTCGCCGATCGGAGCCGGCGCCGCCGCCCGGAGCAACCGTCCGACCGGATTCGCCCTTCGCGGCCCTGGCGGCCCTGGCCGTCTCGCCGCCCGCCAAACCTCGCCGCAAACGCCGGCGCCCTCGCAAACCTCGGGCGGCGAGCGCGGCGTGAGCGAGGACGCCTGCCGGATCGATGTCTGGTTGTGGCGTGCGCGCTTCTTCAAGACCCGCGCCCTGGCGGCCCTTGCGGTGGAGGAGGGCCGGATCCGCGTCTCCCGCGGCGGCCAGGAAAGCCGGCTGGACAAGCCCAGCCGAGCGGTCCGGCCCGGCGACGGGCTGGTGTTTGTCCTGGGGGGACGGGTGACGGCAGTGCGGATCGAAGCCCTGGGCGCGCGGCGCGGGCCCGCCGTGGAAGCCCGCGCACTCTACGCCGCGATGGACTCCCCGCGGGGTGTCGACCCGCCGTCCGTATAGGTTTGAGCGCGCGACGCCATTGACACCGGCGACAGGCGACTGCATGTCCGGCTCGCCGGACGCGTTCCCACAAGTCACGAGACCATGACCTACATCGTCACCGATCCCTGCATCAAATGTAAGTACATGGACTGCGTGGAGGTATGTCCCGTGGACTGCTTCTACGAAGGCGAAAACTTCCTGGCGATCAATCCGGACGAGTGCATCGACTGCGGCGTCTGCGAGCCCGAGTGCCCGGTCGACGCCATCAAGCCGGACACCGAGGACGATCCCGACGGCAAGTGGCTGACCATCAACACCACCTACGCCAAGGTGTGGCCGAACATCACCTTGAAGGGCGAGCCGCCCGCTGATCGCGATGAGTGGGAGCGCGTCACCGACAAGTTCGCCGAACACTTCAGCCCGGCTCCGGGCAAGGGTTCATAAGGCCCCGTTCAGATCAGGGCGACAAAGGCCAAGTCCAAGCCTTTGAAACCGCTCCCGGTTGTGCTATGGTCCAGCCACGATGAGGCGGGTCAGCGATTGCGGCTGCCACATCGCTCAACAGCCGGTCGATCGAGACGCGCCGCCACCCTGCTGCTGGATGGCTTGAGGATATTTCGGAGTTGAACCCCATGGCTCCGCCCCTGTGCGGCGGATGAGTTGGGGTCTCGCGCGCCCGATTTCCCGGTTCGCATCGCGCGCCATCGCGCGAGACACATGAAGGAATGGCGATGACCCAGAGCGTCCAGGATTTTATCGTTGGCGATTTTGTCGTCTATCCGGCCCACGGCGTGGGCCAGATCCACGGCGTGGAGACCCAGGAAGTCGCCGGCCTGGCCCTTGAGGTCTACGTCATCACCTTCGACCATGAGAAAATGACCCTGCGCGTCCCGACCCGCAAGGCCAAGACCGCCGGCCTGCGCCCGCTCGCCAGCGGCGACGTGGTCTCCCAGGCCATGGTCACCCTCAAGGGCCGCGCCCGGGTGAAGCGCACCATGTGGAGCCGGCGCGCCCAAGAATACGAAGCCAAGATCAACTCGGGCGACCTGATCTCGATCGCCGAGGTGGTGCGCGACCTGCACCGGGCCGACAACCAGCCGGAGCAGTCCTATTCCGAGCGTCAGCTCTACGAATCGGCGCTGGACCGGATGGCCCGCGAAGTCGCCGCCATCGAACAGATCGACCGCGACGCCGCCATCGGCCTGCTGACCAAGTCCCTGGTCAAGGCCGCGGCTTAGAAGCCTGCCGCCGATCGGGTTACGCGAAACGCCCGGCCTCACCGCCGGGCGTTTTCTTTTGCGGGTCGATCAGGAGCCGGCCAGAGGTTCGACCTGTTCGGGATGATCGAGCCATAGGCGCGGACCCTCGGGCGTGGGGCTGACCACGCCGCGGACCCTTATCAGGCGCCCAGCCAGCGTCGCGGGCTCCATCCCCCCGGCCGAGAAGTCGTCCTGGGCCACGAAGGGGATTTCAGCGGCAAAGCCGACGGAACGGTCCTCGAACGCCAGCACCACCCGGCCCCGGTCCCGCCACAGCCGCCGCACCCGTCCTTCCACCACCACGAAGCCACGCTGGTCGGGTCCCACCTCCTGCGGCAACCGGACCTGATAGGCGGGCAGGGCCCACAAGCCCCGCCGGGCGGTCCGCGCCTTGGCCTCCTCTTCCAGCATGGCCCGCGCCAGCGCCCGGTTGTCCGGATAGGTCCGCACCCGCGCGGCGCCCTGGCGCAGCAGCGCCCCTTGCAGCCAGGTCCGCCGGCCGGTTTCACGCGCCTGGGCCAGGATGCGGCCGCGGGCGTCCTGGCGCTCCCCGCCCTGCAGCAGTTCGATCTCATGGCCGAGCGCCAGCCTCGCCAGGGCCGCGCGCGCCTCGACCGCATAGGGCTCCTCGCCCTTGGGCGCCTCCACACCCGCCAGCCGAACCAGGCCGCCGGGCGCGAGGATGAGGGAATCCCCGGCCTGGATCTCGGTCACCCGCCCGCGGCCGCCGGCGGGCAGGGCGTCGAGCGCCGCGTCGGCGCCGCAACCCGCCAGAAGGATCGCCGCCGCGATCATGATCGGAGCTGTCGCGCACCGCATCGGCTTTGCTAGCACGACGCTGGCGCCCCTCGGTAGCCCGCCGGCCGCGGAGGGAGGGTCCACATCCTGGGCGGCGAGACCATATCCGGACGCTTTACGCCGGCTGCCTGCAGCCCGCCTCTTCGACTTAGCCGACCTCCGCGCCCAGACCAACCGGACCTGCGGGCCTCGTCATATGACGGCCCTCGGTCCAGCCTAGAATGACCTTCGAAATCGCCGGCAGCGCCAGGAGCGTGAGCGCCGTTGCGGTGATGAGCCCCCCGATGACCACGGTGGCCAGCGGTCTTTGCACCTCGGCGCCGACGCCGTGCGCCAAGGCCATCGGGACAAAACCGATGGCGGGCACGAGGCCGGTCATGAGAACCGGTCGAACCCGCTCGAACACGCCGTCGATGATCGCGCGATCCAGCGTGATCCCTGCTTCGATCCGTTGACGGACGCTGGTCATGACGACCAGTCCGTTGAGCACCGCGACGCCGGACAGGCAGATGAAACCGACAGCGGCGGAGATCGAAAAGTCGATCCCGGTCAGCGCAAGGGCGAAGACGCCGCCGGCGAGGGCCAGCGGCACGGCGGTGAACACCGCCAGGGCTCGACCGAATCCGCGCCCGAGCCGCCCGAACCGCAGCCCCCGCCTGCACCGAACGGAGATCGGGCTCCCTGCCCGCTTTGACCAAGGCCGCCGCCGCGCGCGCATCCTCTTCGGCCAGCGCCAGGCTGTCTTCGGCGAGGGTTACGCGCCGGTCGGCGGCCTCAGCCTGAGCGTAGGTCTCAGCCAGATCGAAGGCGAAATCGGGCTTTTGACCTTGCGCCCCGGGGCTCCGGCGGCGACCAGCTCCGCTTCGCCCGTCGCAATTCTGGCGCGGCGCTTGCCGCCGGTCTCGATCGTCTGTTCCACCGAGGCCGTGGTTTCGGCGCCCCTGAGGCCGCCGAAGGGACCGGTCCCGGCGAAGTTCTCGATCTCCAACCCCAAGGTGGGATTTGGCCGCCGCAGCTTGTCGCGCCACGCCTCGGGCTTGGGCGGCCTCCGCCTGGACTTCGGCAAGGCGCGGCGCCGTCGTTTCGGCTTGCCGCAGCAATTCTGCAAATGGAGGCGCCGGATCGGCCAGTATGGGCTGGCCAAGCGCGAGGGCGCCGGTCGAGAAACCGACAGCCGCACACAGCGACCGCCAGAAAATGTCGGGCAACATGAGAACCCCATGAGGTTGAGACGCGGGGACGCCCGTGAGGGCGTGGGGCGGCTCAGGCTCTTGGGGGTCGTTCGGGTCCGCTTGAGGCGTAGCGGGGCGTCGAGGCGGCGGCCTCTTTGATCCAAGGGGTGCGAAGAACGGCCCGCACCGGCAGGACGGCGGCCAAAGGCGGCGTCGCGAAGTTGTGCGCCGCGCAATGGCCGGTGCAGCCATGAACCGGCCGCTTCTCGCTGGGAGCCTGCTTGCTGGGAGCCTGCTTGCTGACGCTGTCGGCGCCGCCGAGCGCCATCGACGGGGGCTTCGCCATCATTTCGACGACGGCGCCGCGTTCGTCCGCGTGCAGAAGTTCATGGAACCCGCCGCTCGCCACCAACATCAGGACGGCCATCACCGCCGCCGCGAACGAGGTCGCGCGGTGGAGGCTCAAGCGGGTCCCGATAGGTGCGTTCGTGGTCAAACGGCGCTCTCCCTGGAACTCATCTACGCGGAAAGTGCGGCGATCCCTCGCGTCGCACCTCGGCGCGACCGCGTCCTAGGTCATCGTTCGCCGGGGTCAAATCCGGCTCGCCGCCTCGGAACTCGCTCCCCGCTGGCTTGGCGAGTTGGCCAGGCGCCTTGCGAGAGCAGGCTTGGCGTGGCATCGCTCCCACAGCGTCAGTTGTTCAGCTCAAATCCTGCCGTTCGTGACCTATCTGTGACCTGGGAGTTACGGCCTCGCGAGCTGAAGGCGCTAAGCGACTGATTTTGCGAATGCGGCCCGGTAGCTCAGCAGGATAGAGCAGTGCTTTCCTAAAGCAGAGGTCGGGGGTTCGAGTCCCTCCCGGGCCGCCATATTCACAATAAGAGTCTGAAAAATATAAAGAATATGCCCGGCTCGTGGCAAACCGAAGGTAGGTTAGCCAATCGCTTGTTCACCCTATGGCCTCTGAGAAGAAATCCTTGGGCCAGGGCAACACCGCTCGTGCGGTTGAGGTGCTGAACGCTCTTCGAGGTTTGCCAATCCCCTTAAATCCCTAAGGAATTCAATGGGGCATATCTACCCGGTTAGCCCCCGTAAGGCGTTGAATCTGGTTCCTTATGGCAGCTCCACCTCGACTCGGCCTTTTAGAAAAATCTGCAATTAATACAAAATGTTGTGACGTGTAACGGCTAACCTTTCATCGAGAGTTTGCCATCAGTCGTCATAATCCGGAGTACCTCGGGCGGTAGCAAGTTTCGCCATCGCCACTTTTGCCAAACGCCCCGCATTGGCGGCTTGGGTATACCGATTGACTTCCTGAAGGGTCTTGTGGCCCGTGATGGCCATGATCTCATGGCTCGTGCATCCGGCCTCGGCGAGCCTAACGGCCGCGGCCTTTCGGAGCCCGTGAGCGGAGCATCCCTTTGGAAGACCAGCCGTCTGGGCGGCGTCCGAGAGCATGTTGCTGAACCCCTTCTCGGAAAAGCCGACGCCATCCCGGTTCACAACCAGAAGCAACTGGTTGGAGGGGATAGTGTTGATGGATGACTGGAGTTCGGGGGTGATGGGGATTTGAACCCGTGCGCCGGTCTTGGACTGCCGAAGGGTGATCATGCCGCCTACGATCTGGGATCGGTTCATTTTGCGGACATCGCCGCTGCGTTGCCCGGTGTGCAGAAGAAGATCGAAGGCAAGCCGCCGCGTCGCGCCAACCGGCCAACGCTGCTCGAACTGCCTGATCTCTTCCTCTGACCAGGAATGATAGCCCTCCGACTTCACCCTGATCTTCTTCAGGCCGATCGTGGGATCATCTTTCCGCCAACCCTGATCGATGGCGTACTGGACGATCCAGCGGACGACCTGGATGACATAGTTGGACGCCGTAGGGGTGTCGGCCTTCTCCGCCATCATCTGCCGAAGGTGCTGCGTCTGGAGCGACCGGACGGGCATGTCTCCGTATTTTTCACGGAAGCGTTCCAGAGCCCGGCGGCGCTTGGGCTTGGTCGCGTCGGCTAGGCCCAGATATTCGGCGGAGGTGAGATAGCCCACTATGGCGGCGGAGACCGAGCCGGGCAGAATTTTGTCCTTCCCGATCGGGCGCCTTCCCCCGACCTCCCCGCTCAGCGCCGTTTGGTAGTCGGCCATGAACTCGGCCGATCCGACTTCGCCGCGGAGCGGCACTTGCTTAAAGCCACGCCTACGGAAGTAGTACCGCTGCTTGCCGTGCCGGTCCTTGAAGCCGTGGATGTATTTGAGTTTCAGGACCGCCATCAGGCATCACCGATGCGTCCCGGCGTCTCGAAAACAGGTTTGGAAGCGAGAAGCGCGTCCCAGGGGTTAGCCTCTTCCTCCTGAGGCAGCGCATCGAAGGCGAAGTCCAGGGCGCTGCGGTCCCAAATCTTCCTCGCATCCACGCGCTTCGGAGTCGGCATCCTGCCGTCGTCGACCATCTCGTCGAACTTCGTGGGCGACACGCCGACATAACGGGCGGCGGCTTCTCGGCAGAGCCCTCGCGGCGGAAGGCTCGGCGGCAGCGCCTCGTATTTCCGCATCATCCGCCGCCCCTGTCGTTGGTCAGGCGGGTGAACAGCGCCAACGGCGTCTCGGCGCGCGCCGCGATCTGGGCGCCGAGATAGGCCAGGGAAATCGTGATCCGCGAGAGGAAGGGCGCATCCTCGTCGGCGCGCGGTTCCTGCATCACCAGGGTAACCGCGCCGCTGATGGGATCAAGAATCAGCAGGCGCGCCCTTTCGGACGTTGCGATGCCGGCCACGGCGCTGACGAGGTCGAAATGGTCGTTGTTGCTGTGCTTTTCGATCTCGGCTTTCAGGGCAGCGTCGCTGCCAGTGATCCAAGCGGAGGCGTCGTCAGCTTCCAAGGCCCACCAGACGATGCTGTTGATCGCCGCAACCGCCGCCTCGCTGCCGAAGATGAGGTCGGCCGCGCCGGGACCGAGTTTGGAGTCGGCGACAACCTTGCGCAGCCCGATCGCCGCGATCTCGCCAAGGCTGAAGCTAGACCAGCCTCCTTCGCGGGCCGGCAGGTAGCCGACGCGCCGCCAGTCCCGCTGCATGGTCTGGCTCAGACCGGTGATGCGGGCGACGTCCTTCGGTGAGAAACGAGCATGATGAACTTCGTAGGTCATGCGTGGGATATACGACGCTTTATAAGCGTGGGCAACCCCACACTTTCTCTTGCGCCTCACTTTTTAGGGTATATATACCCCATTGCCGGCGCGGCAGCCGGCGGTGAAAGGATCACGAAAATGAATCTCCCCTCGCTTCAGGCCATCTGCGCCATCCGCCCTTCCCAGGAAGTGCTGGACCATCTCGACGAGATTCCGAACTGCGCGGGCGTCTACATGATCTTCGGCGACTCCCAGGAACTGCTGGAGGGCACCGGCTACGAAGAGACGGAAAGCCGAGACCCGTTCCGCGTCGGCGGCGTGGACCTCCTCTATGTTGGGTCCTCCTCCACGCTGCGCGACCGCATCGCCTGCCACTTCAAGGATGACTCGCAGGCCTCGACGTTCCGGATGTCGATGGGCTGCCTGCTCCGCCAACGCCTGGACCTGTCCGTCTACCCTCACCTGACGAAGACCTACTTCCACTTCGGCCAGGGTGAGGGGCGCCTCACCCGCTGGCTGTGCCAGAACACGGCCGTGGCGATCTGGCCGTGCGCGCAGGCCCCGGAGCTGGAAAAGGCGCTGATCCGTAACCTGCCGGCGCCGATCAACATCAGCGACCGACGCACTCACCCCTATTCGCGCTACCTCCTGACGCTCCGCAGCACGGCCAACGGCCGTATCCACCGCCCGCGCCGCCAGCCGTCGTGGGTGGCTTCGCGCAAGCGCGCCTAGCTATCGAGGTCGGGCTGGACGCCGTCATGCAGAAGTTCGCTGGGGTGCACCTTGAGCACCTCGGCGAGCTTTCCGAGAAGCGCGACCGATGGGTTGCCCTCCCCCCTCTCGATAGAACCGAGGTAGCGGAGATCGACCCCGGCGGCGGTCGATAGCTCCTGCTGGGTCAGGCTCTGCCGCCGCCGGTGGTAACGGATGTTGTCCCCGACCACCGTGTTCCACCGCGACGGTGGCCCCGCCTCATCTTCGATCTTGCGCTTGCGAGGCATCTAGGGGCGAGGGGACATCCGAACCGTTGTTTCCTTCTATAGCCCCACCCTACCGCTGCCCGAAACTGGTTCGCGGCTGATAGGCATGGCTGGCGGGCGGCGGATAGCCGGGCGGCTGCATCGCCCCACCGTGTTGCGCCATAGGCGAGTCCGCCGGAATTGGATTGGGGGCGTTGCAGGTACGACAGTAGCGATCCTTCCGACCCATTCTCCACAGGGTGTAAAACAGGCCCGGTACGAGGAAGCAGAGCCACAGAATTATCTCGATCGCACTCGATCCGCGATTCCGCACCCGCGGCTTTCCGACGGAGCCGCAAGATGTGCAGTAGAACTGGTTCGCCATGACGCCCTCCGGGTCCGTAGCCGACCAAATGTCGGAATAGGACATTTAATGTCCTAGCACATCTTTCCGGATCGTTAGCCCATGCGCGTCAATGCGTTGGGAAGCGGTGATCGGTGGGAATCTTCGTCGGCTGCGAAAGGCTCAAGGCCTCAGCCAGGAGAAGCTCGCCGCGGAAGTCGAACTGGATATGCGCCAACTCGGCCGCATCGAACGCGGCGAGAGCTTCCCGAGTTTAGGCACGCTGATCAGGCTGGCTGAAATTTTGGATGTCGAACCGGCGGTGCTGCTCAGGCGCGAGTTTAGCGAGTCGGCGGGAAGGTCGGAATAGTCTCCTCTGCGCCAGAAGCGGCCGTTGGCTTACTCCGCAAACGCGACATTGAGAACGCCGTTCAGAACCATATGGATCGCGAGTCACACCGTGGTTGGAAGCATCAAAGACCATGCCGCATACGCGCGACTGAAGCAGCTCCCGCCCAGAGAAGCGGCTCGCTGGGTTCTTGGAGAAATCCCGCTTGAACGGGCCGAGCCTGAGCTACGCAAGGAAGCGTTCCGGCGCGTCGCGAAGAACATTACCGCGGGCAAAGCGGAACGCGCAAAATGCGGTTTCAATTCGGACACCAACGGCGAGATCGCCCGAGCCATGGAATGGGCTTTCCAGGCCGGTCAAAAGGCAGCGCAAGAATCCTTACGACGATAGCCTTGTCGGCGTACGGCAATGTCGAGATCGGGCTTCTACGGACCTAAAAGCGCGCCCATATCGAAGAATGAGGCTGACACGGCAGATGGTGTGCCAGCAGCTGTGTCAGCAACACCGAGCGGGTCGGCGGCGAGCTTGAGGCGCAGTCTAGCAAGGCGTTAGCGACACGCCGCGCTAGACGACGGGCCATTATCTTCTGGTCGGTCGAGATGGTCGTGAGTCCCGCCCGGCCGTGCACGAAGAGGCTGCGGATACGAAACAGGTCCCGGTAGGCTTGCGCGGCCGCCGGATCGTTGAGGAGACCGGCGACCTTGCGAGCCATCCGCTCGGTAGCGCTGAGGTTTCGTTGGGGCTTGGGGCGGAGCTTTCGGTCGTGGTCCGCTTCCTCCCCCAGCGCGGCCTCCAGCACCGTCATGTGGGCCAACAATTCATCGATGCCGGTTGAGGCGTGGGCGCGGACCATAAAGTGCTCGATCGGCGTCTGGAAAAGGTCCGTGATGCGGGCGGTTTCTAGTTTGCGCCACGCCTCTGCAAGGCCCTCGGCGAGCCCTTGCAGGTCGTCTCCGTCAAGTTGAAGGACGGAGGGCTGCTCGTCCTCGATGTCTTCGCCGTCTTGGCCGTGGTAGATCGTCGGCTCGAAGGTGAGCGATGCGGCATCCGGCGGGGCAGCGGGCTGGATCGCTAGGTCCGTGTCGACCGTGTAGACCCACGGCAGATGGAAGCCGCGCCAGTCGACCGGCGTCATGGTTCCCCACGCTTCCCAAGGGGCCAATAGTAGGCAGAACACAGCCTCCTCAACCAGCTCAGGATAGCGGCGGGCCAAGGGATCGAAAGCGCCGAAGTCCTGGTCCATACGCTGGAAAAAGATGGGTATAGCCCGCGCTTCCGGCCTGGGATCGATCGCGACCTCTTCCTCCAGGACGAGCCACTGCACCTGTGCGAGGCGAGCGAAATCGACGGACCGGCCTGGATAGACCCTCCCCAATCGTTCCGTGTCGAACAGGCCTTCAAGCTGTTCGGCGGTGAAACTGCTGATCCGAACGAGCCCAAACGACAAGACCGGCAGATCGTCAGCTAGGTCGAGAGGACAGAGATGTCGGCGCCTAGTGGTCGTGGCGGAGAAGGCCCTTTGGAGGTCCGCGGCGATGGCTTCAGGATTTTCACGCGACGGCTGGGCACCCGGCCGCTCTGCGCAAGGCAGGCCGAGATTCCGCAGAGCATTCGACAGGGCGAAGGACACCCTTCCGCAGCCACACTGCTGGCGCAGGCGTTCGGCCAAGGCCTTAAACCGAGGATCGGCCAAAAGGTTCGACGGGCCTGGGGCAGGAATGCTCCAGACTTCCTGAACGGCAGCGACTAGCAGCCCATCAACTGCCATCAGCACTCACCCTAAGGGGTCAAATCACCTCTTCGGTGATCCCCGACGCGTCGAGCTGCCCCACGGTAATCGCGCTCTGAGACGGGTCCAATTCCGCCAGCCGCGCTTCTTCGATCAATTGCTGCATGACATTTACGACCTTCCGCGGCGTGCGGAAGGTGAGCTGGCCAAGCACCGCTTCCAAGGCGTCAGGCGTGAACGGGAATGCGCCCTTACGCGCAGCATCCGTGCCATCGTCTCGGCTGTCGTCCATGACGTGCGTGGCGAAATCGACGGCAGCAGCGCGGTCGAAGGGTTTGAACTCGATTTGGCGGCTGACGCGCGTCAGGACGTACTCGGTGAAGATGGAAGGCAGGATTTCTTGCTCAGCCGAAACGGCCAGAACGAGGCCGAAGCAATTGGGGCATAGGTCATAGAGGTGCCGGATAAGGTCGTTGACCTCTAGAACCTCTTTCGTCGAGGCCTGAAGCAGGACATCCAACTCGTCGATCATCAAATGGACCGATTGGCGGAAGCGCCTCACCTCGTCCTTGAAGCGCATCTCATAGACAAACAGATTGGCCAGCCGCGTGAACGTAATCATCGCTTGGTAGTCAGTTTGGCCCTTGGGCGCCAAGAAGCCGCGCATGGTCTCCTCCGTCTCGTGACGGAAAAGGTCCTTCGCAAAATTATAGAGCTCTACCGCCGGAACGAGCCGTTCGATGATGTCATCGTTGGACGCGGTGGCGCCGACGTCGTTCTCGCCGGTGTGCTGGTTGACGCACCTTTGCAGGAAGGTGCGGTAGTGAAGGGCGTCCTCGACGAGCCCGGTTTTCGCGATCAGATCATCCTGGAAGGCGCCGCCAAACGTTAGCTTGCCTTTGTCCTTCTTGAGGGTCGGAACGTAGTAGGCAGTGGATTTGCCGCCGTCTTCCATATGCCGAAGCCAGTGAATGCCCCACAGCAGGGCGTGCGACTTGCCCGTGCCATACGCGCCGTAGAGCAAGGTCAGGTTGGTATTGCCAACCTGTTCGGCACGTGATCGCAGCAGGAACTTCTGAAGCTGCTCGCGCTCCTTCACTTGGCCTGCCCATATGGCGAGCCGCGGATCGTCATCGAACGTCGCGTTCGACCGGAACGGGTTTCCAGTAAGATTGCAGGCCTTGTAGAACGTCGCGTTGTCGACAGGCATCAGCCGCCTCCTAGTGCAACGCGAAGCGTTGGAGATGATCCTCCAGCGACAGCGCATCGTCCGCCAGTTTCATTAGATATTCGCTAGAGCCGTCGAGATCATCACCCGCGATCTCGTAGCAGAGTTCCTCATGGATATCGTCAGCGCCGGCGACCCCGAGCCCGGCCTCTGTCAGTTCCGAGGAGCCAACAACACCGATGGAGCCGACGTGCGCCATTTCCGCGTCCAGCCGATTAGGGTCCACCTCGAATAGAAGCATTCTGGCGTTGATGCGTGGATGGACCAAGAGATCGACCCCCCGCCCTGCAAGCCAGCGATACTGCGTCAGATCGCGCTGCGCCGGCGGCTTGGTTATGACCGACACCGTGCCGTTAAATTCGAGTACCGCGTCGATCAATCGCCCGATCAGTCCCACCGGGCTGAAAAGCGTGACGGAGAGCCGCGGCGTGACAAACGCCACGTTTCGGTGCGGCACCAGAACGCGCGAGGCGACCACCTCACGCAGCAACCGGGGCTCCGATGTCTTCAGATATCGGGGGTTCCGATGCGACGTGAGCGCGTCGAGACCGGCTGGTGTTTCACGGATCGCCACTGCGGCCACTAGGTCTTGTGGCGCCTGAAGCCGATCCTCGATCGAGTGCGAGCCCGCCCGGTACCAGTACACATCCTCGCCGCGTCGCAGGAAAATCGCGCGGTAGGCCGTGTTTTGGCGGCTGACATAGCGAATCCAGCCGCCCTCAATGCCCCGGTAGCGGTGATCATCAGCGTCCGCTTCAAAGCCGCCGTCGGCGCCGACAATCTTGCTCAACACCCGGGCTGCGAAGTTCGCGTCGCTGTGTTCGATGAGGTCACGCAAGAATTCGCGGCACAGGAAGGTTGCCATCTGCGCCCTCAGATCGAGAGAGCGGATTCGGCGAGGCGCGATGGCCGCGCCACGATGCGGGGCGACGGCGATCTCTGCTCGTGGTCAATAAGCGCCGGATAGTCCGCCACGGAATCCCGCCCTATCGAAAGACTCAGCGCGCATCGGTAAGCAACCCTAGCGGGCAACTCGGTCCGCACAATGCTCTTCGAGGTATTCAGCGCTCGATAGGTCTGCACGAGCTGGCGCAAGAGGGACACCTCATCCTCGCCGCCCTCCGCATCCGCGGCCCCTACCAACCCTATGCCGCGGCCGATCAGCAACATGAACGACCACGAGTCCAGCGCCGGAAACTCCGCCTCCCGCAGCGCCATGTACGCAGGGCTTAGCAGTTCGTGCCCCAACGGCCACATGGCGATGCAGGAGGGACCGCAATAGCCCGCTCCGGCCAACGTCTTCAGCAGTCGTTCGCCTGCCGGTGTGGGCACTCCTGAATCAGAGGCAAGGCCCAGGGACACCGCCCAGGCTTTTCGGCGCGGTAGCGCCTTCGCCAGATAGGGGCCGGAAATCTTTGGCTCGGGCCGACTGACCTGCGGAGCCAAGGCGCCACGCGCCTGCCGCAACCGTGCCGGGTCAGGCGCGTCGCCGAGCCCACCCTTTCCACGGCTGCCGGGGTTGTTCTCCTGGGCTTCTACATTAATCGCGCTGTAGATGGCGGCGCGCTGGTGCGAGGACGAAAAATAGCCTTCGAGAAGCGTCCATTTGAACTCGATCATCCGCAGCAGCCGCTTGGCGAATTCCTCCGGGTCGAAGCAGGCGGCGAGCGCGTTGAAGAAAATATCGCCGTCCGCCAAGGCCAAGCTGTAGGCGAAAATAAACCTCGCACTGTCCCTGAAGGCGTCGCCATCCCCTTGGAGCTTCATGAGCATTCCCAGGGCGTCGCCGGCCTCCAGCACGGCGACTTCACCGCGACGAACGTCGACGACGCCAAGGCTGCGTAGGACGTCTAGGATATGCTCGTTGTTCCGATCGAGCCCCCATCCGCTCGGCTTCGAGGAGTGGAGTAGCCGGCTGATGTCGGCGTAGCTCAAAGTGTCTTGGCCGCCATAGAGACGTGCGAAATCGTTCAGTCGCTCAAGCGTATGCTCAAGGCCGACCGAGTAGCCGATCTTCCGAATGAAGACCGAAAATTCCTTAGATGGGACTCTGTCCACCATGGGCTGTCACTCTCGGTCGCATCTGCACAAGTACGGTCCGGCTAGTCGCATGATCTCCCACAAAGCATTGGCCGGCTTCGACAAGCCGGAGAATGTCGCCGAAGTCCGACAGCTTGGTTCCGCCGATCCGCAGTCCACTAAGCGTCTTGGTTGGAATCCGGCCGATCGCCGCGTTGATGTCGCTTTGAAAAGTCAGCCGGTGCGAAAGCGACAAATTGACTTGGCTCAGCACACGATCGTCCACGGCTGACGGCTGCTGGGTGGCGAGAACCAAAGACAGGCCGGCGTCACGGCCCCGCTTGACGTATTCGACCAGCGCCTCGCGGGCGGGTGACGCCCCGCTGTTGGGGCAGACCACATGAGCTTCATCCACGAGCAGCCATACACGGCTCGGGAACTCGCGGTCGGGCTTATCCTTGCCAAAGAAATCGGAAACGCGTCGTTGTTGGTGGTAGCGCCCCATAACGATGAAAAGCTGGCGGGCCAGAATGGCGGTGACGAGCGCCTTGTCGTCATCGCGAAGATCTCGAAGCATGAAGATATTGCACCGACCGCCGACAAGGAGGTCTTGAATGTTGATCCCGTTGGGATCGAACAGCCCGGTGCGGCTGTAGTCCGTCAGTCGATAGATGACGACGTTTCGCGAACTCTCGGCCACTGAGGCCGACAGTCGGCCTTCCCGCAAGAGTCGCACCATGTCGTCGAGGGAAAAGTCTTCACCTTCCAGCTTTTCAAGGATCTCGGCCAAGAGGTGCCCCTGGGGTCCATAAACCTCCTGGCCCAACAGGGCGCACCATTCCTCATGCAGGACGTCGCGGGGCCGTAGCGTCAGCTCCTTCTCGTCGCCGAGAAACTTGGTCGCGCCCTTCGGAACGAACACCGCAGCGTCGGCCAGCCCATTGGCTTGCAGATTCCAGTCCGCGAGTTCGCCGAGCTGTGACCGGCTGGCGTCACCCTGGGGCGGATAGCGCAGGGTCCAAAACTGGCTCTGCGTGTCGATAAGAAATGTGGCGACCGGGGTGATGTTTTGTTGAACCGGCGACGGCTCGTTGAGGCGGGCCAGCCCCTCAATGATGATCCCGAGGTCCATGCTCTTGCCACTTCCACGCGTGCCAGTGATGTAGATCACGTGGGGAAATTTGGTGTCGAGCCAGGCGTCGGCGCCGAGCAAGCTTGTGCCCGTGGCGGTCTCAAACACCTTGCCGAGATAGAGAAGATCGTTTGGTTCTTCAGCCCTGGCGGCGCGGCCGAAGATCAGGTTCTTGCCCTTGGGGCTGTAGTTGTATTTCACGATGGGATCGAGCGCCACGTAAGGGCTTTGCTCGATGGCCTTCCCGAAAGACTCAGAGAGCTTGTTCGAGAACGCCATGCGCGTAGTCCTTCCATGCCAGCGTCGTGCATCCGCCACCGGTCCGCAGGGCCAAGATTCGCTGAGGTCTCAAAGCGCCTATGAAATGGGCGTGGTTGGCAGCGGCGACGAAAGCGATCCGCTGCTCCTGTCGCACGGTCTCGCGCAGTTTGTGGGCGACGATCCGAGCGGTTAACGGGTCTAGATCAGAACAAAACTCATCGACCAGCCATACCTGCGCGTCACCGAGTATGAGGTCTGCCAGCATGGCGCGATAACGCTGCCCCCGGCTGAGCATTTCAAACGGCTTGAGAAAGACCAAGGCCTCGCTGAGACCCACCCGTGCGAGCGCATCGAAGGCGCGCTCTGGCCCGTGCTTTTCGGCAAGGTATTCGAAGAGTGGGGCGTCCGCCGGAAACGGCGTCAAACGGGCGACGGAGTAAGCCGCTGGCGTAATCGCCCCGTGCATATCCACCGTCGCCGAATGCCAGGTAGGATCGAGGCGATCCAGCAGGATGCTTTTGCCGCAGCCACTGGCGCCCGCGACAAAGGTCACCGTGCCCGCCTGAACTGTGAGACTGAGAGGACCGACAATACGCGTGCGCACGGTCTTTGTGGTGATACCGAAGCTGTCCATCACCAGCCGGCTGTGATCGGTCAGTGGAAGATCGTAGTTGGAGTGCAGGTCGAGGTCGCAAATCGTGAGTTCTTGTAGCGCCGTGGATCGAACGTGCTCGCGCTTCGATGCCATCGCCAGCGCGCCAGCCTTGACGTAGGCGTCAGACGCCTCATCAAGCCCAATCATGTAATAGGGTATGGGCGAGCGGATCACTGGGCGCAGCGCTAACCACTCGTCGACCGTCATCTCCTTCCACGGGTCGTCATGCTGCAGCACATCGGCGACCCTAGAGCGCAAGGCTTCGAAGCTATCGCCTGTGACGCCACGATAGTCCTCGAAGAAGGCGTGGTAGCGCCGCTGCAGGCTCATGATCCCGGAAGAGCCCTTCGCGCCCTTGTTGATGCTGCCTAAGTCCTTGGCCAGCCGAGCGCGGTTGCCCTCCGTGTCGCCCAGATAGTGAAAACCGCAGCTTGACACAAAATCGATGTGCCGCAGCATTTCCGCGGAGATCTCCAGGAAGAGAACGCGCTTGCCGCCAATGTGCCACCGCTCGCGCACAAAGCTGACGGCAGCCTTAACAAGGATTCCCGAAAGGCTGCCCCCTCTCAATTCGGGGTTGACCACGACACGGGCGATCCGGGCGATGCGGTTGACGAGTGTCTGACCACCCTTGGCCCAGGACGTCCATGCCACATCAAGCGTCGGATGTTGAAAGGGCCGAGCGAACGCGAGGTGCCGAGGCTTGGCCATCATCAAAGGCATCTGAAGCTCGATATAGCCCGCGCTGGTCCATTGGCCTGCGAGCTTCAGTTGCAGCAGGAGAACGGCGCGCCGCCCGCCCGTGCCTTTACGGTGCGCACCCAAATCCTCGACATCGCCGGAGAGGTCCAAGCCGCGGTAGTGAAATGCTTCTAGAAGGGCGTAGTCCCGGAAATCGTCCTCGGTGGAAAGCTCCACCACTCGGGTCTCAACCTGCTCGCCTGCAAACACATGCGTGGCGTAGAGCGAGTAGAACGGTGAGACCTGAATCTGCGTGTCGTCCTCTCCGAGGACCCAGATGCGACGTTCAAGCCCATCGCCGACGAGCAGCCGATCCCTTTCGCCCACCATTGCGAAGCGGTGCAGCGGCAGAAGGCCCCGCTCTCCGGCGCGGCCTTCGACGGAGACCCGCTTGACGATGCCCTTTGATGAGATGCCGACGACGCGAAGGCCGCAGCCCTCGTCACAATCCGTCCCTCGCCGAGCTCTTGCCACGCCATTGAGAATAATAGTCATCCGTCGTTGTACGCTCTGTCAGCCCTGCCGAACGGCCCTTTTTCGTGTTGGTCCAATCTCACACAAAGCGGGAGTGAGGACCAGGTCCTCAGCGTCGAATTCGATCAGTCGCCTGCTCCAAGGAACCCTAGCAGGGTTCCCGGCGCGCCGCGCGATCTGGTCGCCCGTAGTCGGCGACGGCCGGGCTGTTCAACCTCTCGGTTTTGAAGCGCCATGCGGCCGGAAACGGACCTTCTCAAGGTCCCGTAAGAGCCCGAAGGGGACCTTCGGTTGGCTTAATGCGGGTCATAAAAAGTGCACTGAAGGTACCGCGTTGAGCAGCGCTTAGAAGTTTGCCACCCGTCCCCTAAACCTTTGAAATGCAGCGGTGCCGTAGAAGCAGGTTAGCCACCGGAAGAGCCTGTTTTTCCAACAGGCTGGCACCCCCTCCCGGGCCGCCAAATCCGCTTTTAGGGCTAAGATTAGCCCGTGCATGCGCGGAGCGGCGTCGATCACGTCGCTGGCTGCAAATCGGAGCGGGCGACCCATCGGGTCAGGGTTCGTGCGAACCCCTTCCCGAGAGCTATCCCCGGTCTTTCGATCATGACGTGAGTGACCGTCGCCACCAGGAGCAACGACAGGGCGGCGACCAACATGAACGCCCAATGCTCTTCCGGGGAACGCAATGACGACACGGCCAGGGGAGTGTCCTGAAAAAACAGGGTCAGCACCAACCCCTGCAGCAGATACACGCCGAAGCTGATGTCTCCCAACCGAACGGCCGCCCGACTGGTCAGAAGCCCGAACAAGGTTCCCCCTCCAGAGATCAGGAGGAACACCCCGGTCAGGCCGATCAGGGCAAGGGGGCTGTAGGCCGTGCTGCAGAGCCCGATGACCGCCAGCAGCATCACGACCAGGAGCACCGTCGCCCACTCGGGCAAGCGGTTGCGGAAGCCGATTTCCCTCAACGATCCGGCGAGCATCCCGGCGCCGAACGTGGCGATACTCGCCATGGGCGTCTCGTTGCGAAGACCCACGAGAATGAGGCCGACCACGAACACGGCCGCGGCGACGGCGACGTGCGGACGCCTCGCGACCAGCGCCAGCAGCGGCAGGGACAAATAGAACAGCCACTCGTAACGGAGCGTCCACGTCACCCAGGCGAGCAGGATCACGGCTCGTGGATAACCGTTGATATCGCCGCCTTGGAAGAAGCCCAGCATCAGCCACTTCGGCAGCGGATGAAGACCTGGGGGATGCAGTCGCCATCCCGTCCTGGACGCGATGATTAGGCACATGACGCCGATCGCGAACAAATATAGAGGCCCCAGCCGGAACACCCGGCCCGTATACAACGACAACCAATTGGGCTTTCCACGGCCTTGCACCAGCCGGGACCAGAACAGATACCCGGTGATCATGAAGAAGAGGGCGACACCCCCCTGGCCGAGCAAGGTGTAAAGCCGCGACGGCGGCGTCACCCATGCACCGGTCTCCAGGAAAGCGTGATAGATCGCGGCGTGGTGGAAAAACACGCTCATCGCCAGGATTCCACGGAGGCCATCGAGCGAGAGGGTTCGCCCTGGCGTCAGGCCGGGCGGCGAGTCGGCCCACCGAAACAGCGGCGTCGAGACGAGGGTAAGGATGACGCCCATGCCGACGAGGTACGGCGCAACAGAATAGTAGCCCACCGTGATCGCTCCATCGTGATCACCTGCGCCTAGCGGCTACCATCCGGCCCGGGCCGTGTACAAGACGGACGGCCAGACCGGCGCGAAGTTTGCCCCGGCGCTTCACCAGCGTGCACGTCACGCCCGGGATTGCTATCAGCCTGCCGGCCCCGACCTGGCTTCGTGCGCCTTCTCAGTAGGGTAAGCACGTGACAGTTCGACAATTCCGGTCGAGACTCGACCTGTCCAACATCCCGCCGAGGCTCATCTGACGCATCTGGTCGCCACCTATCTGGAAAAGCGAGAGGCCTTGGTGCGGTATTTTACCGATCGCTTGGGCTCCGACGCGGCTGCCGAGGATGTGGTGCAGGATATCTATCTCAAGCTTTGCACCCTGGATCCCGGCATCGCGGTGCAGAACGAGGCTGCCTTCCTCTACCGGCTGGGCTCCAACCTGATGCTGGACAGGCTGCGCAAGCAGCGCCGCGGCGCCGCTCGCGACGGAGCTTGGCGCGCCGACCGGGTGACGGGCGGCCTTGAGATCGCCGCGGAACCTCCCGCCGACGAAGCCATGGTCGAACGCCAGCGCTTCGCCCTGATGTTGTCGGCCCTGGAAGAACTGCCGGCCGTGCAACGCCAGGCTTTCACCCTGCACAAGCTGGAGGCGAAGACCCAGGTCGAGACCGCCGCCGCTCTCGGCGTCTCGCTAAGTTCGGTGGAAAAGTACCTCCGGGCCGCGCTGAAGCATCTGGTGGCGAGGCTCGGATGAGGACGGCCCACGACAAAATCGCGACGCTTGGGGCGCGCGGCGACGGGTTTTCGCCCGCAGCGACGTCTCTGGTGAAAGGCCGCAATATGCGGTCGCGGGGCGTTGCGCCATGAATCGGCGAGTCGAACAGCTTGGACGGGAGGCGGCGCAAGAGCAGGCGATCGAATGGCTGCTGCGTCTGGGCGCGCCCGAAGCGACCGAGGCCGACTGGTTGGACCTGCAACTCTGGCTCAGCGCCTCGCCCGAGCACCGCGACGCCTTCGACCGCGCCGAGCTGGTCTGCGCCGAACTGACGGGCGCCGCCGCCGATCTGCTGCCGGCTCTCCGCACTCTTCCGACCACGGCGGCGGCGCGGCGGCGCGATGACGGCCGTCGGGCTCCGCTGCGCGCACGAACCAACATCGGCATGCGGGTCTGGCAGATTTCCGGCGGCCTGGCCGCGGCGGCGGCGGCCGTCCTGTTCTTCGCCTTGCGCCCGGTTCCTGCGCCGACCGAAGTCTTCCAGACGGCCAAAGGCGAAACCCGCACCGTGAACCTGGCTGATGGAAGCCACATCGTCCTCAACAGCGGCTCCCGCCTTTCCGTGCGCCTGGAGCGCAAGGGTCGCTATGTCGAGCTGGCCGAGGGCGAGGCCGCCTTCGACGTGGCCAAGGATCCGGCCCGCCCGTTCCTGATCGCGGCGGGTGAACGCGATATCCGCGTAGTCGGGACTGAATTCGACGTGCTCCGGCACGAGGGTCGCCTGCGGGTGACCGTGCGGCGCGGCATCGTGGCTGTGCAGTCGCCGGAGGGCCCGTCGGCGCCGGTCCTGCTGAAGGTGGGCGACCAGTTCGAACGCAAGACCGGCGACCGCACCTCCTTCGTGCGGCACGTGGACCCGGATGCGGCCTTCGCCTGGCGTGCGGGGGAGCTGGTTTATCTGGACGAGCCCCTGGACGGGGTGGTCGCGGACCTGAATCGCTACTTCACGACCCCCGTGCGCGTCGTCGGCCCCGCGGCCGACCTGCGCTTCTCCGGGGTGTTGAAGATCGACAAGGAAGAGGACGTCGTGCGGCGGCTGCAGGGCTTCCTGCAGGTTGCGGTCGATCGGCGGCCCGACGGATTTACGCTGCGGTCGCGGCAGACCGCGCGCTAAAACACAGGACTCCTCCCGCGGCCCGGCCGGCATATCGCCGCGCTCCGGGTGCGGCGGTTCGTCCGTCTTCGATCAACGCACCGCTATTTCTTGAGGCTGATGCGGGTGGTAGGCCTGCAAAGGGCCTTCGGTTCTGGGGCCACGCTCGGAGATCGAAGGGAGGAGGCGGTTGTCCAGCGGCTGCGAGCAGTCTTGCAGAGCGGTGTCCGCTGTTTGCCCGCCGCCGCCTCCTGTCGGGTCCGCCAAAGCCGGCCGGGACTGCTGGTCCCGGGGCCGGTCAGGAGCCCTGGGCGCGTTCCTGCTGGCCGGCGCGCTCCTCTCCTGCCCCCTCGCGGCCATGGCCGCCGAACCGGTGCTCGTCTTCAGCATTCCCGCCCAGCCGCTCAATCAGGCCCTGGTGGCGTTCGGCCGGCAGGCAGGCGTCTCGGTCGGTCTGCGGGATCTCCAACGCTGCGGCGGCAGGAGTCAGGCGATCTCAGGGTCCTACACGCCTGCTGCTGCGCTGGCGCAGCTCCTGGCCGGCACCCGGTGCGATTTCGTCGCCCTCGACGCCCACGCGTTCCGGGTCGCGCCCCGCGCCGAGGCGGAGGTGGTAGAGCGGAAAAACCCGCCCGCGACGCCGGAAATTGTCCCTTCCCCTCCCGAGCTCCTGCTCGACGTCGTGGTCACCACCAACCGGCGGCCGTCCCTGATCAGCCGCACCCCCGCCTCGGTCAGCGTGGCCTCGGCGGATTTTCTGGGCGCCGGACGCAGCGAGAGCCTGGAGGAGCTCGCGCCGGAGTTCGCCGGCGTCACCGTCACCAATCTCGGCCCCGGGCGGGACAAGGTGCTCGTACGCGGCCTGTCCGACGGCGCCTTCACCGGCCGCACCCAGTCCACCGTCGGCCTGTACCTGGACGACGTGCCTATCACCTACAACACCCCCGACCCCGACCTGCGACTGGTGGATGTCGAACGGGTCGAACTGATGCGCGGCCCGCAGGGGCCCCTGTATGGCGTCGGCTCCATGGGTGGGATCGTGCGCATCGTCACCAAGAAGCCCGATGTCGAAAGACCGGCCTTGGGTCTTGCGGTCGGGGCAGCGACTACCCAGTCCGGCGCTCCGAGCTATTCGATCGACGCCATGCTGAACGCGCTGCCCATACCAGGACGGGTGGCCTTGCGCGGCGTGGCCTACACCGAGGTCCAGGGCGGCTACGTCGATGACACGGCGCTGTCGATCAATAACGCCAACCGTACCCGCCGAACCGGCGCGCGGCTGGCGGCTGTAGGCGTGATCTCCCCTGACTGGCAGGTCACCGTAGGGGCGACCCGGCAGGCGCTCCGCTCCGACGACTCCCAGTACGTGGAGGGAGGAACAGGCGCGCTGGCGCGCAACGGACAGGTGCGGGAACCGCACCAGAGCGATTTCACCCAGGCCTATGTCACCGTGGACGGATCGACTCCTGTCGGGCAACTTCGGCTATCGGGCGCCTTGCTCGACCACGCCTTCAGCGCCCGATCCGACGCCTCGGCTGGACTGGCCCTGTTCGGCTCGCTCAGCACGATCGGGACTTACGATCAATACAACCGGATCAATCTGGCTGTAGCCGAAGCTGTCCTGACCTCCCGGTCGGGAAGGCGGCTTGAATGGCTCGCCGGCGTCTTCGCCTCGCACACCCGGGAATCCCTCTATCTCAATCTCAGCGACGTCAGGGCGCCGCCCCCCGTGCGGCCCCTCTATCTTGAGGACCGCCATGATCGCCTCAGCGAGTTGGCCGTCTACGGCGAAGCCTCCTACGCCTTGAGCCGGACCCTCAGCTTCTCGGCCGGCCTGCGCGCCTCCCACACCTGGCAGCACACGGACTCGCTGCGCCACCAAGGCGTCATCCCCCTGTCGTTCACGGGGGCGATGGACAGCGCCAACGTGGCGCCGAAGGCGGTGCTGAGCTGGCAGGCCTCCCCTGCCAAGCTGTTCTACATCCAGGCGGCCCAGGGTTATCGGACTGGCGGATTCAACACCACGGGGCGGATCAACCAACAGTTCAACGCCACCGCCACCGGGAACCAGCCCAATCGGCAGTTCAGGCCCGATCATCTCTGGAGCTTCGAGGCGGGGGCCAAGCTCGCCCTGGACGAACGTCGCCTGGAATTGCGGGCCGCGGCCTTCTACACCGACTGGCGCGACGTCCAGTCCGATCAGCTCCTCCCGTCGGGCCTGCCCTACACCGCCAATGTCGGCCGCGCCGTCAACACCGGCTTCGAAGGCGAAGGCGCGTTCAAGGTCGACCATGCCTTAACCCTGCGTCTTAACTTTCTCCTCGCCGGCCCCCAGCTCACCCAGCGCGATCCGACCTATCCGGCGCGGCCCAACGCCAGCCTCCCAGCGGTGCCGCGCTACTCCGCCGCCCTGATCGGCGACTGGCGGCGCGATGTCGCCCCAGGGGTCCAGGCCCTGCTCTACGGCAGGCTGTCCTATGTCGGCGCCTCCATCCTGACCTTCCAGGACCAAGCCAGCTCGACCATGGGAAATTACCTCGCCGCCCGGCTGTCCGCAGGGGTCCAGACCGCCCGTTGGCGATTGACCGCCTATGTCGACAACCCGGCGAACACCGTGGGCGACACCTTCGCCTTCGGCGATCCCTTCACCCAGGGCCGCGTGAGTCAGTCCACCCCGCTGCGGCCCCGTACGGTGGGCCTCGCCTGGGCGATGGGGTTGTGAGGGCGGCTCTGCATTGAGACTTCCCCGCGGCTGAGGTAGCCTCGGGCCATGAAGACTCTCCGCGCATGGTTACGGCATTGGGTGGGCAGCGACGTCATTGGTTGACGGCGACCCCTCCAATAGCCGCTCAGCCCCGACCGGGGATTAGCACCAATTCCCGGTCGGGGTACTGCCCCGCTCCCCCAAGGGAGCGATCGCAGGCCTACCCCGGCCTCATCCCGTGACCTGAAATCCGTAAATGACCTTCGATCTGGACCGTCTGTCGCCCCGCGTCCGCCGGCTGGTCTATCGGACGGCCACGCTGCTGGGCGTCGCGCTTCTCGTCGCCGCCGGTCTCGACGCCGGCAGAAGTCTCAAGCTGTTGGGGGCAGGGCCGCCTCTTACCGGCGTG
This sequence comes from Caulobacteraceae bacterium, assembly GCA_035493955.1. Classification (GTDB taxonomy): domain Bacteria; phylum Pseudomonadota; class Alphaproteobacteria; order Caulobacterales; family Caulobacteraceae; genus NCED01. The sequence continues at coordinate 208,921 of DATJHI010000013.1, forward strand.
GTGGTGGCGATGGGACCGTCGGCGCCGCACCCTTTTGTCCGGTTCACCCGTCCCGACGGCCAAGTCACCACCTTCCGCGCTGACGGTCTGAAAGGCAGCCGGCCCGGCCAGACCGTGTCGGTCCTGTTCGACCCCAGTCACCCCGGCGACCTGCCCGTGGCGGCCACCCCTGTCGTTCTCTGGCTCAAGCCAGCCCTGTTGCTGATCCTCGGAGGCTTGTTGTTCGGTTTTGGATTCCGGCCGCGGGAGCGCAAGGCGGTCTAGACCCGTTCCCGCCGGGCTTCCGGTTCCCGATCCGCGACGAAACGTTGACAGGCGGCCGGTCGCGCCGCATCTGGCGCCCATGACCGATACGCCCCCCGACCGCCTCGCCACCAATCCGAGCAGCCCCTACTACGACGAGGCCCTTCTCGCTCGCGGCGTCGGCATCCGCTTCAAGGGTGTCGAAAAGAACAATGTGGACGAGTACTGCGTCAGCGAAGGCTGGGTGCGTCTGGTCGTGGGCAAGACCCTCGATCGCCACGGCGCCCCCTTGACCGTCAAGCTGCAGGGGACGGTCGAGCCCTACTTCCGCGACACCAGCGAAAACGCGCCTAGTTGATCAGCGACGCCGGAACCGAGCTGTTGGAATCGCGCACGTCGTTGCAGTAGGAGCCGACGATGGCGTTCCTCGGCAGGATGGTGCGGCTATAGGTTCGCCGGACCTCGAAGGGTTTCGTCAGCATGACGGGATCGTCGATCGTGATCCGGTTTTCCAGCTTGTCCGGTCCGATCAGGCGCAGTCGCTCGACCATGTGGACCTTGTCGCTGTAGGGCGCGCCGGTCATGTCGTAGTTGCCGGAAAACATGCCGATGGTGTCCACCACCAGGGTGTCGCCCTCCCACTTGCCGGTGGAGTGGCCCATATAGGTCGGCCACAGGTCGTCCGCCGACGGATGAGGGCGGCCGTCGGTGTAGATGCGGCGGCTGGCGTTGAGCCAATCCCACACCATCCTGACCTCGTTCGGCAGCATGATGATCTCCACCCCGCCGTTGATATCGAAGGCCGTGGTCATGGCGTCGGGCGTCGGGTGCGGCGACAGGCAGTTGTCGGGATCGATGTCGGCGCCACGCTTGGCCTTTTCGATCCGGGCGTCGTAAACCTTCATGTATTCAGCGTTATAGGGAATTCCGAGATCCTTCGACCCTGCGGGGAAGTTGGGGTTCCGGCCCACGGCGTCCGCAGGAGCTGGGTCAGGCGCCAAGCGGAAATCGGCGCAGGTGGCGCAATAGGCCGTCAGGCCCTTGAACCGGTTGCCCACCCACATCCCGTTCCAGTCGGGCAGCTTGGCCAGGGCCTGCAGATAGGCTTGGCCGATCTTGGGGGCGACGTACTTGTCGTCCGCCGGCGAAGCCGGCTCATAGGGTGGGGGCGGCGGGGTCAATTGCTGAGCCAGGCCGGCAGCGGGACCGTGAAGGACGGCCACGACCACGGCCGTGGCCAGCCTGCCGAAATGCGGCGTCATCCCGAACCTTCTCCCATGCCGACCTTGTCGCAAGTCGGCGTCATTCCGGCCTCCTCGTCAAGGCGTGTCAGCAGGCATTGACATGTCCGGCATGGCGGCGATGCTGGGTCCAAATAAGATGCTCGGGAGAAGCCCTATGAAGCTGCGCACGGCGACGGTCGCTGCGGCGGGTGTGGCTTTCCTGGCCGGCGCGGCGTCCGCCCATCATTCGGGAGCGATGTTCGAACGGGCCAAGACCGTCACCCTGGAGGGGGTGGTCAAGAGCTACGCCTACACCATGCCCCATTCCTGGGTGGATTTGGTCGTGATCCCCCCCGGCGGCGGGGAGCCGGTCACCTGGGGCATTGAGTGCGGCACTCCGCCGGCCATGCGCAACCAAGGCCTGACGCCATCGGTGCTGAAGGCCGGCGACAAGATCGTCGCCCGTATCCATCCGTTGAAGGACGGCCGCCCTGGCGGAAGCTTCATCGACATCAGCGTCGGCGGCCGGGTCTACGGCAACGGTCGCGCCCCCGCGGGCGAACCGGCGGGAACGGCTCCGACTACCGGTTGAACTGGTCGAGGGCGAAGCCAGCCACGACCTTGTAGCGGTCCGAGATCGCCTGCAACTCCGCCTGACTGATCACCGCCGACAGGTCGGTGAACGGCTTGTCGCCGGTGCGGTCCTCCACCTCGATATTGATCGCGTCCGGAGGGGTGGACCGGTTGGTCAGCACCACCTTGGCGGTCTGGGGCGCACGGAGCGCCTCATACTCGGCCAGAGCCGCGTCCGGGCTGCGCCCCGAACCCAGAAGATCCGCCAGCACGCGGGCGTCGATCAGAGCCTGGGCCGAACCGTTGGAGCCGCGGGGGTACATGGGGTGGGCCGCATCCCCGGCCAGGGTCACGCGGCCGAAGGTCCAGCGGGCGATCGGGTCCTTGTCCACCATCGGATATTCCAGGATCTGGTCGGCGCTGCGGATCATGTCCGGCACGTCGAGCCAGTCGAACACCCAGTCCTTATAGATCGGCAGGCAGTCCTCGGCGGCGCCGGGCTTGTTCCAGTCGTTGGCCAAAGTCCCCGGCCGTTCGATCTCCGCCATCCAGTTGATCAGCTGGTTTCCATCCTCGTCGAGGGTGTTGCTGATCGGATAGATCACCATCTTGCCGGTGCGGATCGAGCCGATCCTCATGTAGGTTTTGCCGTCGAAGATGGGCTTGCGGCGGGTCGTCCCGCGCCAGGTGTTGATGCCGGCGAAGCTCACCTTGTCGTCCGGGTAGAATTGGCGGCGCACCGCTGAATTGACCCCGTCGCAGGCGACCACGAGGTCAGCCCGGACCGGTTCGCCTTCGTCGAAGCGCAGTTCGACGCCCTCGCCCACCGTCTCCACTCCGATGCAGCGGCGGCTGGTGACGATGGAATCCTGGCCCAGCCGCTCCCGCACCGCCCGGAACATGATTCCGTGCAGGCGGCCGCGATGGATGCCCAGTTCCGGAACCGGATAGCCGGCCCCGCGCCCGCGCGGTTCGGAGAAGATCAGTTGACCGAAGCGGTTGAAGAACCGGCTTTCGCTGTTCTCCACACCGACCGCTTCGAGTTGCGGCTGCAGGCCCAGGGCGGACAGTTCACGCACCGCGTGCGGCAGAAGGGTGATCCCGACCCCGATCTCCTTCAGCTCCGGCGCCTGTTCATAGATCCGGCAACTGATGCCCCGGCCGTGAAGGTTGAGCGCCAAGGCGAGCCCGGCGATCCCGGCGCCGATGATGGCTACCTGCATAAGGTCAGTGTCCAATGATTAATAAGTATGCGATTTTTACAACCGCTTGGCCGGCTTGTACAGGGGTCCAACGTATTGATCATGCGCCAGCCGATCGCGCGCCGACAAGTCCTTCGCCCCAGCGCCGTCAGGCGGCTGGACGAGATCCACCGCCCGAGTGTCCGGGTTTGAGACGATCCGGCTCCAAGGCGTAGGCCCGGCGCATGGCGTCGATGCGGGCGACCTTTGCTTCGAACGGCTCCCAATCGTCCTCGTCGGCGATCGCCTCCCAGATCGTCTCGATCTCCTCGTAAAGCAGCTCCTCCGGGTCGGCCTGGAGGAAATAGGGCGCGCCCAGGCGTTGCGGCCGGTCCGGTTCGAATCCGGCCAGGGCTTCGCGGAACGCCAGGGCGGCGTCGCCTTGGTAATAGCGCCCGCGGGGACCATTCAGAGCGCGGACCTCCGAGGCCGGCCCGCCGAACCAGTCGAAGAACAACGGCTCCCAGCGCAAGACCTCGCCACCTTCAGCCAGGACGTCGAATGTCGCATTGGCCAGGGCCGCATCGGCGTCGGCTCCGCCACTCTTAACCCCCAGGCGGGCGACCACGGCCGTCGCCAACTCGCGGCGATAGGCGTCGACGAAGCCGTTCAGGGCCTCGATCAACAGGTCCTTGGAGGAAACCAGGGCGAAACAGCCGGCCAGCTGGGTCAGGTTCCAGAACGCCGCCTCGGGCTGGCGGCCGAAGGCGTACAGGCCGGTTTCGTCGAAATAGGCGGCGGTGAAGCCCGGATCGTTCTGCGGCAGGAACCGGTAGGGGCCGTAGTCGAAGCTCTCACCGTTGATGTTCATGTTGTCGGTATTGAGCACCCCGTGCACGAAGCCCGCCGCCATCCAGCGCGCGGTCATGCGCGCGGTCCGGGCGGTCACCGCAGCCAGCAGGGCCGCGGTCCTGCCCACGCCGGGCTCGGTCTCGGCCAGATCGGGATAGTAGAGCTCGACCACGTGGTCGATCAGCCGAGTGATCAAATCGAGGCGGTTGGCGTGGGCGTGGCGCTGGAAGCTGCCGAAGCGGATGTGGCTCCAGGACAGCCGGGTCAGCACCGACGAGCGGGTCGGCGAGGGTTCGTCGTTGCGGTAGAGGGCCTCGCCGGTCTCGATCAGGGAAAAGCTCTTGGAGGTGGGGACTCCCAACCCCTCCAGCATCTCGGTCGCCAGCACCTCGCGCACTCCGCCTTTCAGGGTCAATCGACCGTCGCCCGACCGCGACCACGGGGTCTGTCCCGAACCCTTGGTGCCGAGGTCGAGCAGTCGGTCCGTTCCGACCTCGCGTTGCTGCGAGAACAGGAAGCCGCGGCCATCGCCGAGCTGGGGGTTGTAGCTGCGGAACTGGTGGCCGTGATAGCGCATGGCCAGCGGCTGGGCTTGCGCGCCCGGCAAAGGTTCGAAACGGGCGAAGTGGGCGATCCATTCCACGTCGGTCAGAGTGTCGAGGCCGACGGTCGCCGCCGCGCGGTCGTTGCGATAGCGGATGAGCGCCTTGGGAAAGGCGGCGGGGGCGACCGGATCGGCGAACTCGGGCCCAAGGGCCGACAGGGGGGACTCGGGACGATAGGCGTTCGAAACGGGCATGGGCGTCAGGTGAAACGCTTTCGCGCGGATCGCAAGGGATCGCGCATCATTGCCGCCACACGCCCATGGCGGGCGCGACGAGGGCGACCCGGATTTACAGCCGCACCTCTCCCGCCATGATCTTGGCGTAGAGCGAAGGCGTCAGCTTCGCATAGCCTTTGGTCGGGAGCTTCACATAAAGCTTGGCCTTGGTCCTGGCCGGGTCGAAGCCGTCGGCCACCAGGTCGCCCTTGCGCTGCTTGAAGGTGCCGGTGGTCTCGATCTGCGGCTGCAGCCTCAGGAAAACCGGCTGGGCGTACGGCGGCAGCGTCTCCTCGACGAAGGTGGTCAGGGCCGCGGGGCTGAAACCCTCGTCGACCACCAGGGCCGCCATGCCGGCGCGGCCTTCGGCATCGGGAACGTGGACCCCGTAGACATTGGCCTCGAGCACCCCCGGCGCTTCGCTCAGTCGTCCGGCCACCTCGGTGGTGGCCACGTTCTCGCCCTTCCAGCGGAAGGTGTCGCCGATCCGGTCGACGAAATAGAAATAGCCGTCCTCGTCCTGGCGCAGGAGGTCGCCGGTGCGGAACCAGGCGTCGCCCTTGGCGAAGACGTCGCGTAGGATCTTGGCGTTGGACGCCGCCTTGTCGGCATAGCCGGCGTAGGCCATGCGCGCCTCCGAACCGATCTGGCCGAGCGCCTCGCCGACCTCGCCGGGACGCGCCTCCAGCCCCAGGCCGTTTGGTCCGCGCATCGGCTCTTCGGTCTCCACGTCGAACTTGACCAGGCGCACGTTGAAGCGTCGGCGGATGTATTTGGGAATGCGCCCGACCGCCCCGACCTTGCCGTCGAAGTTGAGGATCGAGACGTTGCCCTCGGTGGCGCCGTAGAACTCCAGGATGCGGGGAATCCGAAAACGCCGGACCATCCGTTCCCAGACGTCCGGACGCAGCCCGTTGCCGAAGGCGAGGCGGAGCTTGTGCATGTGCTCCTCCGGTCGTTCCGGCTGGTTGATCAGGTAGCGGCACAGTTCGCCGATGTAGACGAACATGGTGCAGCGTTCGGCGATGATGTCTTCCCAGAACTGGCTGGCGGAGAAGCGCCGCTTCAACACGATCGCCCCGCCGTTCAGCAACGCCGCCCCCACTGCGCACAGCCCGCCGGTCGCGTGGTAAAGCGGCAGGGCGATGTAGATCCGGTCGTCCGGCTTGCTCTCGGTCGCCGCCGCAAAGCCCCGCATATAGAGCTGGGCCCGCATGTGGGTGACCTTGGCGGCCTTGGGCATGCCGGTGGTGCCCGACGTGAAGATATAGAGCGCCACGTCCCTGGCGGTCAGGCCGGCGCGGGCCGTGGCCCGGTCGGGGCGCAGCGCCGAAACGCCCTTGAGCGTCTGGTCGAGGTCGCGGTCGGCGCGAGGGGCGCCCCCGCCGACGATCCATTCCATCATGCTGCGGGCGGTCTGGTCACGCACGGCCTCGAAGGCGGCGGCGGTCTCGGCGTCGGCGATGATGTGGGCCGCCCCGGAGGCGTTCAGGCAATGGGCCAGGGCCGGGCCGGTGAGCTGATTGTTGATCAGGGCCACCGCCACCCCGACCTTGGTCAGGCCGTACCAGACCGCCAGATATTCGATCCGGTTGGGCATGTAGAGGGCGACGGTGTGGCCTCGGTTGATGCCCCGTCCCCGCGCCCAGTTGGCGTAGCGGTTGGCCATGGCGTCGAGCTGGGCATAGGTGACGGTCTTGCCTTCGAACACCACCGCCGGACGCGAGCCGAACTTGTCGACGGCGGCTTCGAGGTCGTCGCAGGCAAGGTCCTTGGAGTCGGCCTTGATCGATTTGATCCGGCGCAGGGTGCGTAGAAGTCCACTCAGGAACCGCACTTCCCGTTTCGCGCGGCTCCAGAATCCCATGCGTTTTCCTCCGATTGGCTTCCCGGCGTCGACGGCCGGGCGCCTGGCGACTTTGCGCGGCCGGCTCCCGCCGTCAAGCGAGTGCAGATTCGGCGATCATGTCGCAGCCGCGGTTAATCTTTCGAAAGGCGAATTTCTCGCAAGCTTGCGGTGCGCGCCCGTGTCGCAGCGACCTTGCTGCCGATATCGGCTTTGTGCGATGCGATTCAGTCTCAGTCCGCGAGCGCCCGATGCCCCAGCTGCTGAAGTCCCCGCAGGCCGCCCAATGGGCTTCCGCCTCCTTGGTCGTCCTGGCCAGTTCGATCGTAGGTCACCAGGCCGCGCAGGGCATGGATGCCAAGCAATGGGCTTGCGCCGCCTTCGCCGTGCTGGGTTCGGTCGGCGTGGCGGTGATGGTCCGGGTGTGGCCGGCTCCCTCCAAGGCCACCGTCGAGCAATAGGACCGGCCGCCGGGCCGCGTGCTAGGCTGTCGGCATGAAATCTGTTCCCGCCACCAGATACGGCCCGATCGTCACCGCCATCTGCGCCGGGGGTTTTCTGATCCTGGCCGTGGCCTCGGCCATGGCCCACGAGAAATCGATTGTCACCGGCGCGTGCGCGGCCTTCGCCCTGGGCTCCATCGTGCTGACCAATCTGCAGCTGCAGGCCCAGCACGCCCGCAAGGCGAAGAACGCACAGAGCGCTCCGCCGCCCTGAGCCGCCGTTCAGCCACCCTGGGGCAAGTCGGCGCCGGCGAACCGCGGCGCCGGCCCGATCATTCTGCGGGGACGTAGACCTCGCCGCCGGTCTCGCGGAACTTCCGCGCCATCTCGTCCATGCCGGCGTCGACCTCTCCCTGGGCCACGTCGTTCTGGGCCTGCGCGTCGCGGCGGATGTCCTGGCTGATCTTCATCGAGCAGAACTTCGGACCGCACATGGAGCAGAAGTGGGCGGTCTTCATCGCCTCCTTCGGCAGGGTCTCGTCGTGGTATTTCCGCGCCGTTTCCGGATCGAGCCCCAGGTTGAACTGGTCCTCCCAGCGGAACTCGAAGCGGGCGCGGGAGAGCGCGTCGTCCCAGGCCTGGGCGGCGGGGTGGCCCTTGGCCAGGTCGGCGGCGTGGGCGGCGATCTTGTAGGCGATCACCCCGTCCTTCACGTCCTGCCGGTCGGGCAGGCCAAGGTGCTCCTTGGGGGTGACGTAGCAGAGCATCGCCGTCCCGAACCAGCCGATCATGGCCGCGCCAATGGCCGAGGTGATGTGGTCGTAGCCCGGCGCGATGTCGGTGGTCAGCGGCCCCAGGGTGTAGAACGGGGCCTCGTGGCAGTGCTTCAACTGCTCGTCCATGTTGGCCTTGATCTTGTGCATCGGCACGTGGCCGGGGCCTTCGATCATCACCTGGCAGCCCTTGGACCAGGCGATCTTGGTCAATTCCCCCAGGGTGCGCAGTTCGGCGAACTGGGCCGCGTCGTTGGCGTCGGCGATCGATCCGGGGCGCAGGCCGTCGCCCAGGCTGAATGACACGTCGTAGGCCCGCATGATGTCGCAGATCTCTTCGAAGTGCTCGTAGAGGAAGCTCTCCTTGTGGTGGAAGAGGCACCACTTGGCCATGATCGAGCCGCCGCGTGACACGATCCCCGTGACGCGCTTGGCGGTCAAAGGCACATAGGCGAGGCGCACGCCGGCGTGGATGGTGAAATAGTCCACGCCCTGTTCGGCCTGCTCGATCAGGGTGTCGCGGAATACCTCCCAGGTCAGGTTCTCGGCGACCCCGTCCACCTTCTCCAGCGCCTGATAGATCGGCACCGTGCCGATGGGGACGGACGAGTTGCGGATGATCCAGTCGCGGATGTTGTGGATGTTGCGTCCTGTCGACAGGTCCATGACGTTGTCGGCGCCCCAGCGGGTGGCCCAGACCAACTTGTCGACTTCGTCGTCGACGCTCGACAGCACCGCCGAATTACCGATGTTGGCGTTGATCTTCACCAGGAAGTTCCGGCCGATGATCATCGGCTCGACCTCGGGGTGGTTGATGTTGTGCGGAATGATGGCGCGGCCGCGGGCGATCTCCTGGCGCACGAACTCCGGCGTTACGAAGTCAGGGATCGAGGCGCCGAAGTCCTCGCCGTCGCGCACGCAGGGCGCGTTCTGCTGGCGGCGGAGATTCTCGCGGATCGCCACATATTCCATCTCGGGCGTGATGATCCCGGACCGGGCGTATTCGTACTGGGTCACGGGACGACCCTCGACGCCCTTGAACACCTTGTGGTTCGAGGTGTCGAAGCGCGGAGCCAGGTGCTTGCCCGAGGCGTTGCCGTTGTCCTCGGGCTTGACCTCGCGGGGATTGGCCACCGGAGCGATATCGCCGCGATCGAGCTGCCAGGAGGACTTCACCAGGGGCAGACCACGCTTGATGTCGATGATCACGGCCGGGTCGGTATAGGGCCCGGAGGAGTCGTAGATGGTCACCGCAGGCTCGTTGGCGGAGGGATGCACCTCGACCTCGCGGAACGGCACGCGAATCTCGGGGTAGAGCTCGCCGCCCACATAGACCTTTTTCGAGCCGGGACGTTCGCCGGTCGGGATCGACCCCGTCTCCTTCATCACCGCGGTCTTGGCCTCGGCCAGGGGCAGGGCGGCGTTGGACAGGTCGTGCTCGGACTCGGGCGGGGGGACGGCGATGTTCATGGCGGACTCTCAGGCGCCCGCGACCAAGGTCGCAGGATGGGTGGGGAAGGTCATGGGGTCGAAGGTCACGGCAGGGCCGGCCCCGGAGGGGATCGTTCTCGACGTCAAATCATCGTGCACGGTGAACAATACGTCTCTCCCTTCGCCGGCATGATCCGGATCAGGTTCGGCGGGTCACGGCTTCAGCCGCCTCTCAGGCCCTTGGGCGGGCCCCCCCGGAGAACACGCCGACACTAAGCGTTTGCATGGCCAGAATCAAAGCCCGAACGCGCAATGTCGAAGGCTCGACACAGGAACCGACCGGATCGACGGCTGTTCATCCCGGCAAACCAGGTTCGCCAAAGCGCGGACGCCGCCAGTGATGAGTGAGCCAATGACCCCCTTGACGACCCTCCCGACCGCGGCCGACCTGGCCCGCGCCGCCCTGCGTGACCTGGCCGCCCTGCATCGGCGGCTGGCGCATTGGAATCACAAGCGGTTGAACGCCGGGCTTCCGACCGCGGACTGGATCGAGGGTTTGCAGGAAGAGCACGAAATGCGCCTGCTGGAAGGGGCCTGGATCGAGGCCTTCCGCAACGAGATCGAAGACCGAATGGCCGAGGTCCCCACCGATCCGGATCGCTTCATCGCCTGGTTCGAGGCTTTGAAGGAGACCGGACCCGGCCAGGACGACCCCCTGTTCCCTTGGCTGGCGCACGAGGCGCCTTTGGAGGCGCTGCAGTGGTTCCTGACCCAGGAAGCCGCCGGCGAGGCCGGGTTCGACGATCTGGTCGCCCTCACCCAGGTCAAGCTGCCCGTCCCGGCCAAGCTCGAACTCGCCCGCAACTACTGGGACGAGATGGGCCGGGGCCATGAAGGCGGCATGCACGGGCCCATGCTCGATCGTACGGTGAAAGGTCTGGGGCTCGCCCCCGCCATCGAGTCCACCCTGTGGCCATCGCTGGCGCTCGCGAACACCATGACCGCTTTCGCCACCACCCGCCGCTACGCCTACCATTCGGTCGGAGCCCTTGGCGTGGTGGAATTGACCGCACCCAGCCGGGTGGCGTTGGTGGCGACAGGCCTGAAGCGGCTCGGCTGCGAGCCTGCGGTGCGCAAATATTTCGACCTGCACGCGGTGCTCGACCTCAAGCATTCCGAGGACTGGAACCGGGAGGCGCTGCGGCCGCTGGTCGCCGCCGATCCCCGCCGCGCCAGAGCCCTGGCCGAGGGCGCGCTGATGCGTCTGGTCTGCGGCCAACGCTGTTTCGACGCCTATCGCGCCGAGCTGTGGGGCGGGACCGCCGAGATGCGCTCGGCGTGAAATCCGAAAACTAGAGCTGGCCGTAGTCCGGCGCGAAGGTGTCGCAGCTTTCCAGCTTGGGACTGTCGTAGCCCCGCCGGAACCACTTGGTGCGCTGGGCCGAAGATCCGTGGGTGAAGGCGTCGGGGACCACGCGGCCCTGGGTCTCCTTCTGCAGGGTGTCGTCGCCGACGGCGCTGGCGGCGGCCAAACCCTGGTCGATGTCGCCGGGATCGAGGAAGTGTTCGCGCTGGTTGGTCCGGGCGGCCCAGACGCCGGCGAAACAGTCGGCCTGCAGTTCCACCCGCACCGAAATCCGGTTGCCTTCCACCCGGCTGGCGCTCTGACGGGCGGCGTCGGTCCGCTCGCTGATCCCCAGAAGGTTCTGGACGTGGTGGCCGACCTCGTGGGCGATGACATAGGCCTCGGCGAAACGGCCGGGGGCCCCGAACCGCCCCGACAGTTCGTGGAAGAATTCGAGGTCGAGATAGACCCGGCGGTCGGCCGGACAATAGAACGGCCCCATGGCCGTCTGGCCGAAACCGCAGCCGGTCTGATGGCCCTGGTCGTAGAGGACCAGCGTTGGCGGCTGATAGGTCCCGCCCTGCTCCCGAAAATAGGCGTCCCAGGTATCCTCGGTATAGGCCAGCACGGCCCGGGAGAACCGCGCGTCCTCGTCATCGGCTCGGGGTCCTTGCGGCTCGGTCTGGACCGCGACTGGGCCATAGCCGCCGTCGCCACTGCCTTGCAGCAAGGCCCGCGGATCGACTCCGAACAGAAGAGCCAGTCCGATCAGCACCACCGCGCCGAGACCGCCGCCGCCGATCATGACCGGTCCGCCGCCGCCACCGCCAAAACCCCCGAAGCCTTGGCCGCGGTCGTCCTCGACATTGTCCGAAAGGCGTTCGTCTTCCCAGCGCATAGGGTCCCTCTGATCGCTCCTTGAGCGCATAGATCAACCTATGGCTCCCAATCGCGCGCGCAAGAGCTAGCCCCGCCGCGCCATCCGTCCTAGTTAGCCCGAAGCTTCAGCAAAGTTCCGTCCGCCCATGTCCGCACCGAACGGCCAAGGCCGTCGCTCGCTTTACGCCGACAACGAGCCCTTCGGCTTCGGCTGGCTGCCGACCGGCGGGCCGCATGAGGTCTACTATGAGGAATGCGGGGCCCGCGCCGGCAAGCCTTGCGTGATCCTGCACGGCGGTCCCGGCGGCGCGATCAACCCGACCATGCGCCGGTTCTTCGACCCCGGCCGCTGGCGGATGACCCTGTTCGACCAGCGCGGTTGCGGGCGGTCCCGCCCCAACGCCAGCCTGGAGGACAACACCACCTGGACCCTGATCGAGGACATCGAGCGGCTGCGGGTGCAGATGGGGGTGGAGAAATGGACCGTGTTCGGCGGCTCATGGGGCTCGACCCTGGCCCTGGCCTACGCCGTCACCCATCCGGAACGGGTCGAGGCCCTGATCCTGCGCGGCGTGTTCCTGGTCACCCGGCGCGAGCTCGAGTGGTTCTACCAGCAGGGCGCCTCGATGCTGTTCCCCGACGCCTGGGAGCGCTTCCTCGCCCCGATCCCGCCGGAAGAGCAGGGCGACCTTTTGGGCGCCTACCACCGCCGCCTCACCGACCCGGACCGGGCGGTCCAGGCCGAAGCCGCCTCAGCCTGGAGCCGCTGGGAAGGCGACACCATCTCGATCCGCGGCCCCGAGGCCCGGCCGGCCAAATTCAACGAGCAGGACTTCGCCACCGCCTTCGCCCGGATCGAATGCCACTATTTCAAGAACGGCGGCTTCTTCCCCTATGACGGTTGGCTGTTGGATCAGGTCGAGCGCATCCGACACATTCCGGCTTGGATCGTCCAGGGCCGGTTCGACGTGGTCACGCCGATGGACGCAGCCTGGCGGCTGAAGAAGGCCTGGCCCGAGGCGCGGTTCGAGGTGGTCTGGGACGCGGGCCACGCCTCGACGGAGCCCGGCATCATCGACGCCCTGGTCCGCGCCAGCGACGCCGCCCTGAAGGCTTAGCCTCGCGCCCTGCGGTCCAAACCGCCGGACTTGACGCCCCGCGCCGCCGGTCCGACGCTGGCCGTATCCAAGCACAGGAGATCAGCCATGCGCTGGACAGGCGCGCTACCCCTCGCCGCCGCGCTCGCCGCCGCCGCTCCGGCCCTGGCCCACCACAGCATCGCCGCGGTCTACGACCGGGATAAGTCCGTCGAGATGCAGGGCGTGCTGTCCAAGGTCTCGCTGCAGAACCCGCACTCGGTCTTCGAGCTCACCGTCGCGGAGGGGTCCGGCAAGACAACGGTCTGGATGCTGGAAAGCCGGGGCGTCCAGGGCATGACCCGGATCGGCCTCGAGGCTCATGCCGTGGCGGTCGGCGACCGGGTGACGGTGAAGGGCGCGCCGGCCCGCCATGGCGAGCACCAGCTGTGGCTGAGCAGCCTGAAGACCGCCAGCGGCAAGCTGTTCGAGATCGACAACCGCGCGGCCCAGCCGTTCCAGGACCCCCAGGTCTTCCGGAATTTCTAGAACAGCGAGCCGCGGCCGCTGGAGATCTCAAGGTAGCGGTGCACCCGGACGGCCATGACCAGGCCGAAGCCGGCCATAACCGTCAACATCACCGTGCCGCCGTAGGAGAGCAGCGGCATGGGCACCCCCACCACCGGGGCCAGGCCCATCACCATCGAGGCGTTGATCAGGATGTAGAAGGCGAAGGTGGCGGTCACCCCCGCCGCGGACAGCCGGCCGAAATGGCTGTGGCTGATCGAGGCGATGCGCAGGCAGATGGCGATCACCCCCCCGTAGAGCAGCAGAAGGCCGAAACAGCCGATGAAGCCGAACTCCTCGGCGAAGGTGGCGAAGATGAAGTCTGTGTGCTTCTCGGGCAGGAAGTTGAGCTGGCTTTGCGACCCCAGGCCATAGCCCTTGCCGAGCAATCCGCCGGACCCCAGGGCGATCTTGGACTGCAGGATGTGATAGCCGTTCCCGGACGGATCCTGCTCCGGATGCAGGAAGGTCAGGATCCGGTCGCGCTGATAGCCGTGCAGCACGAAGAGTATGAAAGGCGGGATGCCGGCCACGGCCCCGACCGCGCCGACCGCCAGCACCCGCCAGCTGAGACCGGCCATGAACATCACCGCCGCCCCGGTCAGGGCGATCAGCACCGCCGTGCCGAGGTCGGGCTGCTTGGCCACCAGCAGCACCGGAATCCCGATCAGGGCCGCCGGGACCAGGAGTTTCCAGGACAGTTTGGCGTCCTTGGCCGGGAGGCCGTGGTAGAAACGGGCCAGGGCCAGGACCAGGGCGATCTTCATGATCTCGGAGGGCTGGATCTGTACCGGCCCGAGCTTCAGCCAGCGCGCGGCGCCCAGGGCGCTGTGGCCGACCGCAAGCACGGCGACCAGCAGCAGCAGACTGAAGACATAGATGGGATAGGCGGTGAAGAACCAGACGCGCAGATCGACCAGCGCCAGCACCAGCATGAGGGCGAAACAGACCCCGAACACGATCAGGTGCCGGTCCGCCCACGGGTCCCAGGAACTGTTGGCGATCGAATAGAGCATCATGGTGCCCAGGCCGGCGATGGCGCAGAGCAGGATGGCCAGCCGCCAGTCGATCTCCAGCAGCTTGGTCGAGATCCGGTCGCGCTCGCCGGGGCGGGTCAGGGCGGAAGCGGTCATGCGGGCGGATTTCCGGGAGGAGCGTTGGCGGGACCGATGATCGTCGGCGGTTCGGGCACGCCGCCTTCGTCCGTGTAGGGCTGGAAGGGCGCGGGCTTCAACGGCACCTCGATGCGCTTGCGCACCTCCGGATCCTTCAGCAGGGCCACGCGCATGATCTCACGAGCTCGCGGGGCCGCCGCGGACGCGCCGAATCCGCCGTGCTCGACCAGCACGCTCATGGCGTAGCGAGGATCGTCGTAGGGCGCGAAGGCGATGAACCAGGCATGGTCGCGAAGTTTCCACTCGCCGACCGCGCCGTGGGCGCCATGGCCGCCGCCGTAGGAATAGGCCTGGGCCGTGCCCGTCTTGCCCGCCATTTTCACGGGCCCAAGGTTCAGGTCCCCGGCCGTGGCGGCGGTCCCGCTGGTCACCACGTCGGCCATGGCCTGGCGGACGAACGCCAGGTGCTCCTTGTTGACCGTCAGGTCGGGCACCGCGGCCCCGGAGGGCTGCAGCTCGCCGCCGATGGAATGGATCAACCGGGGAAGCAGCGCCTTCTCCCCGTTGGCGATGCGCGAGACCTGGACGCAGAGCTGCAGGGCGTTGACGTTCACATAGCCCTGGCCGATGCCCATGCTCGGGGTCTCCCCGGGATGCCAGACCGGGTCCCTCGGGAAGGCCCTGCGCTTGTAGGCGCGGTCGGGAACGATGCCCTTGCGCTGGCCGGGGATGCCGATGTCGAAGACCTCGCCCAGGCCGAACTTGCGGGCGGTGGCCGCGATCAGGTCGGGCCCGATCGCCAGGGCGCACTGGTAGAAATAAATGTCGCAGGAGGTGACGATCGCCCCGTGCAGGTTCTGCGCGCCGTGCGACTGGTCGCAGTGCCAGACCCGTCCGCCCCAGGGCCAGGCCTTGTTGCACACATGGACGGTGTTGGGGTCGTAGCCGGCCTCCAGGGCCGCCAGGGCCACCATGGTTTTGAAGGTCGAGCCCGGCGGATAGTTGCCGGCCAGAGCCTTGTCGAGCAGGGGCTTGCGCTCGTACTGGGCCAGGGCCGCATATTCCGCCGCCGGGATGCCGGACGCGAAGCGGTTCACGTCGAAGGACGGGGAGGACATCAGGCACAGGACGTCGCCGGTGCGGATGTCCATCATCACCGCCCCCCCGCTCTCCTCGCCGAACACCTCCAGCGCCCGGTTCTGGATGTCGCTGTCCAGGGTCAGGACCACGTCCTGGCCCGGAACCGCCTTGATGTCCCCGGCGGGGTCTTCCTTGATCACCCGGCCGACGGAATTGACCTCGACCTTCTGCGCCCCCGGTCGGCCGCGCAGTTGCAGGTCCAGCGACTTCTCCACCCCCTGCTTGCCGATGCGGAAGCCGGGATGCAGCAGCAGCGGTTCGGGATTGGGGCCGGCCTTGTCGAGCTCGGCCTTGGAGATCTTCGAGACATAGCCGATCACGTGGGCGAAGGCCCCGCCGTAGGGATAGACCCGCGCCTCCCCCATGTCGGCGGTGACGCCGGGCAGTTCGGGGGTGCGCACATTGATCCGGGAGAACTCGTCCCAGGTCAGGTCGCTGGCGATCACCACCGGCACGAAACGCGGGGTGTTGGCGATCTCGCGCTTAAGCTGCGTCCGCCGCTCGGGGGTAATCGGCAGGAGTTGGCTGACCGCGTCCAGGGTCGCGTCGACGTCTTGGACCTCGTCCCGGGTCATCAATAGACGGAACTCTGGACGGTTGGAGGCGATCTCCACCCCGTTGCGGTCGAGGATGCGGCCTCGCGGCGGCGGCCGGAGGCGGAAGTTGAACTGGTTGGAGGCCGAAAGCTCCTGGTAGCGGTTGGCCTCGACCAGCTGCAGCTGCATCAGCCGGCCGCTCAGCGCCAGCAGTCCCGCGCCGGCAAATCCGCCCAGCAGGAAGGTGCGCCGATGGAAGACGCCCTGCCGCTCGTTGACCTCGTCGAAGAAGATGGAGGGTTCCATCGGGGGACTCTATGCTTTCGCTGAACTTAGCGGAATCGGATGTCGGCGTCTTCGAAGCGATCGATCAGGCGGTGGGCTAGAGGGTAGAGTGCGGCGGTGACAGCGAACTGCAGCAGCGTGGCCGTCAGATTGGGGACGACGCCGGAGTCGAACAGGCTGAATAGATAGGCGGCGGCGAAGGCGAGAAAAGTCAGGAAGGCGTACCAGCCCCACAGGACCGGCGCGCTTTGGCCCATGATCAGGCTGCGGGCGATCAGGGCGCCGAAATAGCCGAGCAGCAGCGAAGACGCCCACAGGCCCAAGGGCCCGCCCCAGAACAGATCGTTGAACAGGCCGAGCAGCAGCAGAGCGAACGGCCCCAGCAGGGAGGGCCGGATCACCGCCCAGGCGAAAGCTGGAACCATGGCGAACACGGGCTCGGGCAGGGTGACCCCGAAAACCTTGAGCGGGACGGCCAGCAACAGGGTGGCGACCACGCAGGCCAGCATCGGTCCGCCCAGCCACACCCAGGGTTGGAGCGGCTGGGACTGACCGCGGCTCATAGTAGACCCTGCAAGGGCGCGGTGGCGGGCTGCGGGGAAGCCGGGGTTGGGGGCTGGACAGCGGAAGGTGAAGTGGCCGCGGGAGCAACGGGCCGAGAGGTCGCCGGCTTGGCCTTAGGCCGAACGGGCGGCGCGGCTATGGCCGAGGGCCGGCCCGAAGGTTCGGCGGGAACCTGAGGAGACGCGACAGCCGGCCGTGCGGCGGCCCCAGGCGGACGGGCCGCGCCGGGCGTTTCGGCCGCCGGCGCGGGCGCGGGTGGAGTCGGGGCCGGGGCCGGAAGAGGCTTGCCCGCGACGGCGGCCTCGATCTCGGCCTTCTCCTTCGGGGACAGGCTCGGAAGCGGCGCATTCTCCAGGGCCGCCTGGTCGACCATCTGCGAGAAGTCGTCGAACACCAGGATGCGGACGAAATCGATGCCGGACTGATCGGTGTACAGGCGCACCCGCCAGCCGCCGCGGAAATCCTTGACCGCCACCCCGACCGGCAGGCCCCGCGGATAGAGGCCCCCGTCGCCGGAGGTGAGGATGCGGTCCCCCTCCTTGACCGGATCGCGTCCGCGCACGAACTCCAGCCGTGGAACGGGGCCGCCGTCGCCGGTCAGGATGGCCCGGGCATTGGTCCGGTCGATCAGGACCGGGGTGCGGCTTTCCACGTCGGTGAGCAGGAGCACCCGGCTGACGGTCTTGGCCACCCCGACCACCCGGCCGACCACCCCGTGCTCGGAGATCACCGGATTGCCGGTCTTGACCCCCTTGTCCGATCCGGCATCGGCGAGACGGGCGTTGGAGAAAGGTCCGCGGGCGTCCGACACCACGCGCGCCGCCACCATCGGGATCGGCGGCTCGGTCCTGAGCTTGAGCAGGTTCTCGTAGCGGGTGTTGATGTTCTTCAGCGCGATGGCCGCGTCGCGCCAGCGCTCAAGCTCGGCCACCCGCTCCCGCAGGCGCCGGTTCTCCGAGACGGCGAAGAAATAGCCGCCGACGAAGCCGACGCCCTGGGTGACCCAGCGCACCGGAGCCGCCACGACCCCCGCGACCGGGGCCACGACCCTGTCGAAATCGCTACGGGCCGCGCCATAGGTCGACGGCGCGCCCTCGTCGAAGCGGTCGGTGAACAAAAGGGCGAGGGCCACCACGATGGCGACGATGGCCGCCACCGCCCCGGCCCAGGTCAGCGGGACTCTCAAATCCTGAAATGGGCCTTCCCGGTACGCCAAGCGCACGCCTCCGAAGCGTCTTCAGTCTAGAGCCGCGAGCGACTCAGACGCCCAATCGGGAGCTTAAGCCAGAGATGCGTCAAGCACGCCCTTCATCCACTTGGGATGCTCGAGCACCCGGCCGCAGCCCAGGGCGACACAGGACAGGGGATCGTCGGCCACGGTCACCGGCAAGCCGGTATGATCGCGGATCTCGGCGTCCAGCCCGCGCAGCAGGGCCCCGCCGCCGGTGAGCATGATGCCCTTGTCGGCGATGTCGGCGGCCAGTTCCGGCGGAGTCGCTTCCAGGGCGACCTTCACCGCCTCGACGATCTGGCTGACCGGCTCGGCCAGGGCCTCGGCGGCCTGTTTCTCGGAGATGCGCACTTCCCGCGGCACGCCCTGCATCAGGTCGCGGCCCTTGACCTCGATGGCCAGGCCGTCGCCGTCGACGGGGGGACGGGCGGTGCCGATCTCCTTCTTGATCCGCTCGGCGGTGGTCTCGCCGATCAGGAGGTTATGGTGGCGGCGCATGTAAGAGATGATCGCCTCGTCCATCTTGTCGCCCCCGACCCGGACCGAGCGCGAATAGACGATGCCCGAGAGCGAGAGCACCGCCACCTCGGTGGTGCCGCCGCCGATGTCGACCACCATCGAGCCGGTAGGCTCGTGGATCGGCAAGCCGGCGCCGATGGCCGCGGCCATGGGCTCGTCGATCAGGCCGACCCTGCGGGCCGAAGCGTTGAGGCAGCTGTCGTTGATGGCGCGGCGCTCGACCGCGGTGGCGCCCGAAGGCACACACACGATCACCTTGGGGTTCACGAAACCCTTGCGGTTGTGAACCTTGCGGATGAAGTGCTTGATCATCTCCTCGGCGACTTCGAAGTCGGCGATGACCCCATCGCGCATGGGGCGGATCGCCTCCATGTGGCCGGGGGTGCGGCCCAGCATCTGCTTGGCCTCGATGCCGACGGCGTGGACGATCTTGCGCCCGCCGACGTTGCGCAGGGCCACGACCGACGGCTCGTTCAGGACGATGCCCTTGCCCTTCATGTAGATCAGTGTGTTGGCGGTCCCCAGATCGATCGCGATGTCGTTGGAGATCATGCCAAAGAGGGATGCGAACATGAGTGGCCTTGTCGTGGCTTAGGCGCGGAATCTGCGGCGAAGGCCTGCAAGCCGTCGATCAGGGCCGTCGCCCCCGCGCGAGCCGCTCACCGATTCCGCTTACCGGATGGGTCGGTGTGCCCTGCGATGGACGCGATTTCAAGCGCCTAATGTTGCTAAGCTGAGGCCAGAGCGGGACGCAGCGCCGCAGGGCGGGATTATCCGAGCGCAGTAAGGACGACTCCGAGCCCCACCAAGGCCCCCGCGGCGAGCTTTCGGGCTGAAAGTTTTTCGGCGAACAGGCGCCGCCCCGCGGCGGCGGCCATGGGACTCTCCACCACCCCGACCGCCCGGACCGAGGCCGCCGGGGCGAGCGCCAGGGCGAACAGCCAGGCGGCTGAGGCGCAGGCGCCGCAGAAGCCCGCGAACAGGGATTCCCGCCAGCTCGCCAGCACCGATTCCAGCGCCGCGGGCCGACGGACGGCCAACCAGCCGCCCAGGGCGGCCGACTGGATGGCCTGGGTGAACGCCACGGTCGCCGTGGCGGAAAAAGCCAGGTCGCGAGGGGCAAGAAGCAGGGTGGCGTGGCGAAAAGCGTTCAGCGAAAATCCGAAACACAATCCCGAGAGCAGGCCGAACATCGCTCCGGAAACCGGACGTTCGCCCGAGATTTCCGACAGCCCTCCTTGGGGCCAGCTCAGCGCCGCCACACCGGCGGTGACCACCCCGACGCCGATCCAGGCGTGGGGGCTGAGACGGTCGCCGAACACCAGCCATCCCAGGACCCCCGCCAGCGGCAGGGAGCTCTGCTGCAGGGCCGTGCCCACCGCGAAGCCCGCCCGGTTCATGGCCACCAGCAGGGCGGCGGTCGCCACCACCTGGGACAGCGCTCCGGTGACGACGAAGGCGAAGAAGGCTGGGGCGAAGTGGGCGGCGGGACGGCCAGCGACCAGCCAGGCCACGACGGCGAAGGCCAGGGCGAAGGGGAAGCCGAACAGGAAGCGGACCAGGGTCGCGCCCCACGGCCCCGCGCCGCCGATCAGCCCCCGCTGGGCGGCGTTGCGCGCGACCTGGAACGCCGCCGCGACGACGGTGAGGGGAATCCACAGCATGGACCGAACACTTTCCCGGGAAGAGCGCCCTCGGTCAGGCTCGCCTGACTGAGGGGCTTGCTTCGATCAGAACCCGCTCGCCACCTTGCGGTCCGGCGCGGTGCGCTGACGGCGGGCGAAGAGGTTGTCCAGAGCCTTGGCATAGGCCTTGGCCGAGGCGACCAGGGTGTCGGTGTCGGCGGAATTGCCGGTGGCGATATAGCCGCCCTCCTCCAGCCGCACGGTCACCTGGGCCTGGGCGTCCGTGCCCTCGGTCACCGCGTGGACCTGGAACAACTGCAACTTGGCCTCGTGCGGCGCGATCATGCGGATGGCGTTGAACACCGCGTCCACCGGACCGTCGCCGGTGGCCGAGGCCCGGCGCACCTCGCCGTCGATGATCATGGCCAGGTCGGCGGTCTGGGGGCCTTCGGTGCCCGCCACCACCCGCAGTTCGACCACCGACAGGGTCTCGGCCTCGTGGGCCAGGCTGTCGGAGACCAGGGCGATGATGTCGTCGTCGTAGACGTGCTTCTTCTTGTCGGCCAGGTCCTTGAACCGCCCGAAGGCCTCGTTCAGGGCGTTGTCGCCCAGTTCGTAGCCCATGGTCTTCAGCTTGTCCTTGAAGGCGTGCCTGCCCGAGTGCTTGCCCATGACCAGGTTTGACGCCCCCTGCCCCACTGATTCGGGCGTCATGATCTCGTAGGTGTCGCGGTTCTTCAGCATCCCGTCCTGATGGATGCCGCTCTCGTGGGCGAAGGCGTTCTTGCCGACGATGGCCTTGTTGAACTGCACCGGGAAACCGGTGATGGCCGAGACGTAGCGCGAGGCCCGGGTAATTTGGGTTGTCTCGATGCCGGTGGAGAACGGCAGGCGGTCGCGGCGGGTGCGCAGGGCCATCACCACCTCTTCCAGGGCTGCGTTGCCGGCCCGTTCCCCCAAACCGTTGACAGAGCATTCCACCTGGCGCGCGCCGGCCTGGACCCCGGCCAGGGAATTGGCCACCGCCAGTCCCAGGTCGTTGTGACAGTGGGTGGAAAACACCACCGTGTCCGCCCCCGGCACGTTCTCGATCAGGTCGCGGAAGATCTCCGCGTATTCGTCGGGATAAGTGTAGCCGACGGTGTCGGGGATGTTGACCGTGCCGGCGCCGGCGCGGATCGCCGCCTCGACGCAGCGGCGCAGGAAGTCCCGCTCGGTGCGGGTCGCATCCTGAGCCGACCATTCCACGTCGCCGCACAGGTTGCGGGCGTGGGTGACCGAGCGGTGGACCGCCTCCAGCACGTCCTCAGGGGACATCCGCAGGATGTAGTCCCGGTGCTGGGGACTGGTGGACATGAAGGTGTGGATGCGGCCGCGGGCGGCGGGGCGGATCGCCTCCGCGGCGCGGTCGATGTCCATCTCCGAGGCCCGGGCCAGACCGGCGACGGTCGATTTGGTGATGATCCGGGAGACCTCGCGCACCGCCTCGAAGTCGCCGTTGGAGGCGATGGGGAAGCCCGCCTCGATGATGTCCACCCCCAGGTCCTCGAGGATCTTGGCCAGCTCCAGCTTCTCGGCCAGGGACATGGAGGCGCCCGGCGCCTGTTCGCCGTCGCGCATGGTGGTGTCGAAGATCAGCACGCGATCCTTGTCGCGTACGGGAGCGGTCACGGAGGTCATCGGAGGTCTCGTCTGCCTTGGAAACTGCGGGTCGGGCCGGCGGGTCAACCCCTGGGCGCCCGGTCCCGCTCGCGACGGGACCTAGAGGCGAAACGCCCAGGGGCGGCTAAGGCCCAAGGCGACGCTGCGAAGAAGGACGGGACGGGACCGGCTCATGCGGGCTATGTAGCCGCAGACGCGCCGCCGCGCAATAGGCTTGCCGAAAATTGGGGCTGCGGCGGCTGGGTCGGCAAGACTTACCCTAAAATTGAGGATTCACGCGCAATTCCACCCAAAACGGACCAGTTTGGCTCAAGGCGCGCCGATCCGGCCCTCGCGCTCCTGGGCCTCGCGGCGCCGGATCCACGCCCTCGCCGCAACGGCCGCGGCGATCCACAGGGCGGCGGCCAGGGCCAGGGTCAGCCAATGTTCGACGCCCCCCCCGCTAAGGGCTTTGACCACCGAGGCGCCGGCGAAGGCGGTGAGGGCGATCTTGGGGACGATGCCCAGGGCGGTGCCGGCGACGAAGTCTGCGAGCCGCATCGGGGTGACGCCGGCGGCCATGTTGACGACGATGAAGGGTGCGGAAGGGGCCAGTCGCACGATGAGGCTGGCCAGGAAGCCGTTGCGGCCGATCATGGCCATGAACCGGTTCAGGCCCGGTCCGCCCACGTGGGACAGGGTGCGCGCCCCGAACCGGCGTCCCAGCCAGAACCCGACCAGGGCCGAGGCCATGGTCCCGATCCAGCTGTAGGCGAACCCTGCCCAGGGCCCGAAGGCCACCACCGCCGCGGCGATCAACACGAACTGGGGCACGCCCAGGAAGGCGAACAGGGCGAAACCCGCCACCGCCGCCGGCAGGGCCCAGGGCCCGTGCACCCCCGCCCCCATCCAGGCCTCGACCGAGCGGGCGCCGTCCAACCCCAAAACCGAGGCGCCGAACAGCAGCACTACCCCCACCCCGCCGAACAGCACGAACGCCGCCGCCGCCGCGCGCCAGGCGCGGGCGTCCATGTCCATGACCAGGCGAAACAGGCGGTTCATCGGGCGCCTTATAGCTCGCGAAACGGACGGCGCACGCCGTGTCGCATTCGCCCACGGGACGCCGCCGGACCGTCCGGCGAAGCGCAGGGCCGGATTACCGGGCGAACTTCTGGAACTTCAACCGCTTGGGGATGAGGCTGTCGGCGCCCAGGCGGCGCTTCTTGTCCTCCTCGTAGGCCTCGAAGTTGCCCTCGAACCACTCGACGTGGCTGTCGCCCTCGAAGGCCAGAATGTGAGTGCACATGCGGTCGAGGAACCAGCGGTCGTGGCTGATGACCACGGCGCAACCGGCGAACTGCTCCAGCGCATCCTCCAGCGCCTGCAGGGTTTCGATGTCGAGGTCGTTGGTCGGCTCGTCGAGCAACAGGACGTTGCCGCCGGTGGTCAGGGTCTTGGCCAGGTGGACGCGGTTGCGTTCCCCCCCTGACAGCAGCCCGACCTTCTTCTGCTGATCGCCGCCACGGAAGTTGAAGGCCGAGAGGTAGGAGCGGCTGTTGATCTCGCGATTGCCGACCTTGATGATGTCGAGGCCGCCCGAGACCTCTTGCCAGATGGTCTTGTTCGGATCGAGGGTGTCCCGGCTCTGGTCGACGTAGGCCAGCTTCACCGTCTCGCCGACGCGGACCTTGCCGGCGTCGGGCTTCTCCAGACCCGTGATCATCTTGAACAGGGTCGACTTGCCGGCGCCGTTAGGCCCGATGACGCCGACAATGCCGTTGGGCGGCAGCTTGAACGACAGATCCTTGATCAGGACCTTGTCGCCATACTCCTTCTCCAGCCCCTCGATCTCCAGCACCACATTGCCGAGGCGCGGGCCCGGCGGGATCTGGATCTGGGCGGTGGTCTGGGCGGCGCGGGCGTTCTCCTGCGCCAGCACCATCTCCTCGTAGGAGGCCAGGCGGGCCTTGGACTTGGCCTGACGGGCCTTGGGACTTGAGCGCACCCATTCCAGTTCGCGGGTCATCGCGCGCTGGCGAGCCTCGGACTCGCTCTGTTCCTGCACGATCCGTTTGGTCTTCTGCTCCAGCCAGCCGGAATAGTTGCCTTCGTAGGGGATGCCCTTGCCGCGATCGAGCTCCAGCGTCCACTTGGTCACCTGGTCGAGGAAATAGCGGTCGTGGGTGACCAGGATCACGCAGCCCGGAAAGGCCTCCAGGTGGTGCTGCAGCCAGGCCACCGACTCGGCGTCCAGGTGGTTGGTGGGTTCGTCCAGCAGCAGCATGTCCGGCTTGGACAGGAGCAGGCGTGCCAAGGCGATGCGACGGCGCTCACCGCCTGAAAGCTGGTCCACCGGCCAGTCGGCCGGCGGGCAGCGCAAGGCCTCCATGGCCATCTCGATCTTGGAATCGATGTCCCACAGGTCGCCGGCGTCGATCTTCTCCTGGAGACCGTTCATCTCCTCCATCAGGGCGTCGGAATAGTCCTCGGCCATCTGGGCGGCGATGGCGTTGTAGCGATCGAAGATCCGCTTCTCCTCGCAGTCGGAGATCACATTGCCCCAGACGTCGAGCTGGTCGTCCAGCTGCGGCTCCTGCTGCAGATAGCCCATCTTCACCCCGTCCGCGGCGCGCGCCTCGCCGGTGAAGTCCTTGTCGAGCCCGGCCAGGATCTTCAGCAGGCTGGACTTGCCCGAGCCGTTGACCCCGACCACCCCGATCTTGGCGTCCGGGTAGAACGACAGCCAGATGTTCTCGAACAGCTTCTTGCCGCCGGGGAAGGACTTGCTCAGGCCCTGCATCTGGAAAATGAACTGTGCAGCCATAGGGCGCGGGCTCCGGTCGGCGATTATGGGGATCGGCGCGGGTGATACCGGCGGGGGAAGCCGGGCGCAACAGGCCCGATGGCGTCTTTCCGGCCAAGCTCTTTGGCTATAGCGTGCCGAAAAACCATCTTTATGGAGGAATGCCGATGAATCGCCGCTCGCTGCTCGCCCTGGGACTGCTGGGAATCGGGACCGGCCTGGCCGGGGGAGCGAGCGCCGCCGCCCGCAGGGGCGGCCCGGCCTGGAAAACCTTGCTGGACGGCAAGAGCCTGGACAACTGGACCCAGATCGGCACAGCCAACTGGCGTATCGAGGACGGCGCGGCCGTGGCGGACAAGGGCGCCGGCTACCTGGTCTCCAAGGACCTCTACACCGACTACGACCTGAAGGCGGAATTCTGGGTCAACGAGGCGGCCAACAGCGGAATCTTCATCCGCGCCACCAACCCGCTCAACGTCACCGCCACCAACGCCTACGAGTGCAACATCTTCGAAAAGCGTCCCGACCCGGCCTACGCCACGGGAGCCATCGTGAACGTGGCCAAGATCACCACCGTGCCCAAGACCGCCGACCGCTGGAGCACCATGGAGATCAGCGCCAGGGGTCCGCTCTTCACAGTTTGGGTCAACGGCGTGAAGACCGTCGACAACGCCCATGACGACGCCCACGCCCACGGCCGGATCGCGCTTCAGTACGGCACGGGCGTGGTCAAGTTCCGCAAGGTGCAGATCCGCCCGGTCTGATCCGCCGCGCCACGTCACCCCGAACAGGCGCGTATCGCTCGCCGCCTGTTCGGGGCTCGACAGTGCCAATCGACGACGAAGGGTGGTGGTGGGCCCGGCAGGACTCGAACCTGCAACCAGACCGTTATGAGCGGCCGGCTCTAACCATTGAGCTACAGGCCCCAAAGGCGTCGTCCCGGTTAGCATGCCGACGCGGGCCAGCGGAAGCGGGCGCGTTCAGCCGGGGTTCACGGGGATCGCCTTTCCATCGACACTGGATCGCACCGATCCGGAGCCCCCTGTCATGAAACACTTCGCCCTGATCCTCGCCGCCGGCGCCGCCCTCGCCTGTTCGCCCGCGGCCGCGGCCCTGGCCCAGGCCGCGGATGGGGACGCGGTGTTCAGGGCCACCACCCTCAGCCTGTCGGCCTTCGGCGAGACCCGGATCGCCCCGGACCAGGCGACCATCACCCTGGGCGTCACCACCCAGGCCCCCAGCGCCGCCGGAGCGATGGACGCCAATCGCGACCGCATGAACGCCACCGTGGCCGCCCTGAAGGCGCAGGGGGTCGAAGCGCGGGACATCCAGACCTCCGGCCTGAACCTCAATCCCCAATACGTCTACGAACAGAACCAGCCGCCTCGGCTGAACGGCTACCAGGCGTCCAACATGGTGACGATCACGGTGCGGGACCTGGCCAGGCTAGGGGCGACCGTGGACGCGGTGGTCCGGGCGGGAGCCAACCAGGTCAACGGCATCAGCTTCGGCCTGTCCAACCCGCAAGCCGCCGAGGACCAGGCCCGGCGGGCGGCGGTGAAGGCCCTGGCCGCCAAGGCCGCGCTCTACGCCGACGCCGGCGGATACCGCGTCGCCCGGCTGGTGAGCCTGTCGGAGGGCGGCGGCTACACGCCCCAGCCGCCGCGGGTCTTCGCCACGGCCAAGCTGGCGGCCGCGCCCCAGGCCACGGACGTGGAGCCCGGCGAACTGCGGGTCAGGATCGACGTGACGGGAATGTACGAGCTAGGGCCCCGCTGAGGCCGGCGCGGCGGTCAGGCCGCGCGCTTGATCCGGTTGCCCTCGTCGAGCAGCACCACCGAGGGATGGTAGTTGCGGGCCTCGGCGGCGTCGAGCTGGCAATAGGCCACCACGATCACCTTGTCCCCCGCCTGCACCAGCCGGGCGGCGGCGCCGTTGACCCCGATGACCCGCGACCCCGCCGGCGCCTCGATGGCGTAGGTGGTGAAGCGCGCGCCCGTGGTGATGTTCAGCACGTCGACCTGCTCGTGCGGCAGGATGCCGGAGGCGTCCAGCAGCTCGCGGTCGATGGCGATGGAGCCTTCGTATTCGAGATCGGCCTGGGTCACCGTCGCCCGGTGAAGCTTGGCCTTCATCATCGTCAACAGCATCGACAAGCCCTTTGGCGCAACTCGCGACGGCCCTTGAGGCTCGCTCGATTTTGCAGTGCATATAAGCGCCAGACGGCCGAGGTTCAATTGCGACCGCTTGGCCCCCGGGGGCGACGCCGGGCCCGAGCACTGCTAAAGCTCGGTTCGGCCAGAACATCACGAGGGCGTGCGTGCCGTTTCCAAATTTCAATCCGGTGCTGCTCCAGCTCGGGCCCGTGGCCATCCGCTGGTACGCCCTGGCCTATGTCGCCGGCATACTGCTCGGCTGGCGCTATGCGGTGGCCCTCGCCCGCAACCTCGGCCTTTGGCGCGGCGCAAGGCCGACCGCTGACGAGAAGCAGATCGACGACCTTGTGTTGTGGATCACGCTGGGGGTCATCCTGGGCGGCCGGATCGGCTATGTGCTGTTCTACAAGCCTGCCCTGATCTGGACCGATCCGGTGGAGATCCTACGCACCTGGAACGGCGGCATGTCGTTCCACGGAGGGCTTATCGGGGTGACCCTGGCCCTGTTCGGCTTCGCCGTCGCCCACAGGATCGACGTCGTTCGGCTCGCCGACCTGACCGCGCCGGTGGTGCCCATCGGCCTGTTTTTCGGGCGGATCGCCAACTTCATCAACGGCGAACTGTGGGGCCGGCCCACCGATGCGCCCTGGGGCATGGTGTTCTGCAACGAGCGCATCCTGGCGGCCTATGGCGGCGCTTGCCCGGCCGGGCTGGAGCCGCGCCACCCCAGCCAGCTCTACGAGGCGTCGTTGGAGGGGCTGGCGCTCTTCCTGATCCTGGGCTGGGCCGTCTATGGTGGGAAGTTGCTGCCGCGGAAAGGCGCGATCTCCGGCCTGTTCCTCACCTTCTATGGTCTCTTCCGCATCCTCCTCGAAACCGTGCGCGAGCCCGACATCGGCATGCCCGCCTTTCCCTTCGGCTTGACCATGGGGATGATGCTGTCGGTCCCTCTGGTGCTGGCGGGGCTTGCGCTGATCTTCTATTCGCGCCGGCCCGCCGCCCTCGCCCCGCCTGACCCGACCGCGGGAGCCGCCGCCTTGAACGATGAGTCTCGAACAGCGGCTTAAGGCCCGGATCCTCGAGGACGGGCCGATCTCGATCGCGGACTATATGACGGCGTGCCTGCACGACCCGGCGGACGGCTATTACGCTGTTCGCCCGAGGTTGGGGGAAGCCGGCGACTTCGTCACCGCACCCATGGTCTCCCAGATGTTCGGGGAACTGATCGGCCTGTGGGCGGCCGAGGTGTGGACCCGGATGGGCGCGCCGGCGCCGTTCCGCCTGGTGGAGATCGGCCCCGGCGACGGGACCCTGATGCAGGACCTGCTTCGCGCGGGCCGCGTCGTCCCCGGCTTCCTCGCCGCCGCCGACCTGTGGCTGGTGGAGACCAGCGGCCCCCTTCGGGCGGCCCAGGATCAAAGGCTGGCGCACGCCCGCCCCCGCTGGGCGGCCCATCTGGACGCGGTCCCCGACGGCGCGCCCCTGATCGTGGTCGCCAACGAGCTGCTGGACTGCCTGCCGGTCCGCCAGTTCGTGCACGCACCCGCCGGTTGGGCCGAACGCCGGGTGGGACTGGACCCGTCCGGCGAGCTCGCCTTCGGCCTCTCGCCGGCGCCGCGCGGGTTCGAGCCGCCGATGGACGCCCCGGAGGGCGTGGTGGTGGAGATCTCCCCCGCCCAGGAGGCCTTCGCCGACGCGCTGGCACGGCGCATCGCCGCCGACAGCGGGGCCGCCCTCCTGGTCGACTACGGCCGCGACCGGCCGGAACCCGGTGACACCTTACAGGCCTTGAGCCGTCACCAGAAGGTCGACCCCCTCCGCACTCCGGGACAGGCGGATCTTACCGTCCATGCCGACTTTCCGGCCGTGGCGGCGGCGGCCCGAGCGGCCGGCGCCGGGACCACCCGCACCGTCACCCAGGGCGATTTCCTCCGCGCCCTCGGCATCGAGGTCCGCGCCGCGGCCCTCGCCCGGGGCCAGCCGGAGCGGGCGGCGGTGATCGCCCGTCAGCTGGCGCGCTTGACCGGCGAGGATCAGATGGGACGACTGTTCAAGGTCCTGGGCGTTCATTCCGCGGGGCTGATCCTTCCAGGGTTCGAGGCGAGCTGATCCGATGACCGAGCTTCCCGTCCTGACCTCGACGCGCCTCGGCCGGATCGGCGGCGTCCGCCACGGCTTCTTCACCCGCCGGGGCGGCGTCTCCACCGGCGTCCATTCCAGCCTTAACGCCGGGCTCGGCTCAAAGGACGATCCGGCCGCCGTGGCGGAGAACCGCCGTCGGATCGCGGCTCATTTCGGGGCCGAGCCTGGGGCGCTGCTGAGTTGCTACCAGATCCATTCCGCCCTCGCCCTGACCGCCGACGGTCCCTGGGGCTCCAGCCGGCCCGAGGGAGACGCGGTGGCGACCCGCATTCCCGGCCTGGTCTGCGGAGCCCTGGCGGCGGACTGCGCTCCGGTGCTGCTGGCGGACGGTGAGGCCCGGGTGGTCGCCGCCGCCCATGCGGGCTGGAAGGGGGCGATCGGCGGGATCGTCGAATCGACCGTGGCGGCCATGGAGGCCCTGGGCGCCCGCGCTGAGCGGATCGTCGCCGCCGTCGGT
The DNA here is from genome assembly GCA_035493955.1 of Caulobacteraceae bacterium. Lineage (GTDB taxonomy): Bacteria > Pseudomonadota > Alphaproteobacteria > Caulobacterales > Caulobacteraceae > NCED01. Next base: position 238,387 of record DATJHI010000013.1, read on the forward strand.
CCGTGCATCGGTCCCGACAGCTACGAGGTCGGTATGGAGTTCCTGGACCGTTTCACCGCCGAGGACGCTGGCGCGGCGCGGTTCTTCCGGCCGGGGGCCGCCGCGGACAAGCGCCAGTTCGACCTGCCCGCCTATGTCCTCGACCGGCTGGCGCGGGCGGGAGTGCGCCAGGCCGAGTGGATCGGCCATGACACCTGCGCGGAGGAAGCCCTGTTCTTCTCCAACCGCCGCGCCTTCAAGCGCGGCGAGGGCGACTATGGCCGATTGATCTCCGCCATCGCCCTCGCCTAGCAGGATGTCCCGCCCGAGCGCCTAAATCGACGCTATTTCTTGGTCAGCTCGGCGTAGAAGCCGTCGATCCGGTCCTGGCGGGCCCAGATCCCCTGGGTCACGTTCCAGCCCAGGTCGTCGGTCTTGATCTTGGCCAGCAGCTGGTCCTTGGGAACGCCCTGACGGACGAGCTCGCGGGCGCGGTCGCGGAAGGTCTCCACCTTGGCCCGGAAGGCCTGCAGTTCGGCCTTGCTGGTCGGATTGTCGCCGTGACCGGGAATGGCGGTGTCGAAGTCGAGCTTCAGCACCTGGTCCAGGGAAGCGAGCCAGCCGGTCATGTCGCCGCCGCCTTCCGGATCGTAGCTCGGGGTGCCGGTCGAATATTCGTCCCCCATCACCACCGTCTTCAGGTCGGGGAAATAGACCACCGTATCGCCGTTGGTGTGGGCGGGTTGGTAGTGGTGGGCGATGGCGCGGACCCCGCCCATCTCGACCACCCGTTCAGTCTGGTAGAGCACGGTGGGATCGGCCGGCCGCCTGAAGTTCGGGTTGTTGGCCGGCGCGACCATCTTGTCCAGTTGGACCTTCAAGTTCTCCTGGCCGATCACGGGAATCCCGGCGGCGACGAACTTGCCGTTGTTGCCGGTGTGGTCGGGGTGGTGGTGGGTGTCGATCACCACCTTGACCGGCTGGTCGGTCACTGAGCGGATCTTGGCGATGAGGTCGTTGTAGATGGCGTCTCCCGCGTTCTTGGTGTCGATCAGGATCACGCCGGCGCTCGTGACCCGCGCGGTCGAGTTCCCGCCCGAGCCGGTGATCATGTAGAGCCCCGGCTTCACCTGCTTGATGACCAGGGGTTGCGGAGCGGGAGGGGCCGGGGGCGGAGCCGCGGACTGGGCGTAGGCGGCCGCCGCCAGGGCGGAGGCGGCGGCAAAGGCTAGAATCGAGGTTGCGGTCTTCATCGGCGCTGGTTCCTCCGCGGCTTTGATCCGGCTAAGTCGATGATCTAGGCCAATAGCACGACGACGCGGCTGCGCCAGGGGCCTTGCTCCCCGGCCCGGCGGTGGCCTAGAAGCGCGGGCGGGCAGAGGCGGGCGACATTCGATGAAACTTTTGGCTGGCAACTCCAACCAATTGCTCGCCCAGGCCATTGGGGACTATCTCGACATTCCCCTGACCAAGGCCCAGGTGCGTCGCTTCGCCGACAACGAGGTGTTCGTCGCTATCGACGAGAACGTCCGTGGCGAGGACGTGTTCGTGATCCAGTCGACCTCCTATCCGGCCAACGACAATCTTATGGAGCTCCTGATCTGCGTCGATGCGCTGCAGCGCGCCTCGGCCAGGCGGATCACTGCGGTCACCCCCTATTTCGGCTATGCCCGCCAGGACCGGAAGACCGGCGGCCGCACGCCGATCTCGGCCAAGCTGGTGGCCAATCTGATCACCCGCGCCGGCGCCGACCGGGTGCTGACCCTCGACCTGCACGCCGGCCAGATCCAGGGCTTCTTCGACATTCCCACCGACAACCTCGTGGCCATCCCGGTGCTCGCCGCCGACATCAAGAAGCGCCACAAGGGGGACGGTTGCCTGATGATCGTTTCCCCCGACGTCGGCGGGGTGGTGCGGGCCCGCGCCCTGGCCGACCGGCTGAACGCGGATCTCGCCATCGTCGACAAGCGCCGCCCCCGCGCCGGGGAGAGCGAGGTGATGAACATCATCGGCGAGGTCAGGGATCGCCGCTGCATCCTGTTCGACGACATCGTCGATTCCGCCGGGACCTTGTGCAACGCCGCCAAGGCCTTGAAGGAGCGGGGCGCCACCTCGGTTTCGGCCTATGTCAGCCACGGGGTCCTGTCCGGGGCGGCCTGCCAGCGGGTCGAGCAGTCGGTGCTGGAGGAACTGGTGATCACAGACACCATCGAGGCGTCCGACACCGTCCAGGCCTGCGCGAAGGTGCGTCAGGTCAGCGTGGCGCCCCTGATCGGCGAGGCCATCCGCCGTATCGCCAACGAAGAATCGGTCTCTAAGCTGTTCGATTGACGTAGTGGCCGCATCAGGGTCCTTATCGTCATCGATGTTTAATGGGGACGACGCCAGGATTGCGTCGATTCTCTCACCCTAAGCTTAGCCGTATCTGTCGATATGTCGGGAACCCGCCGCATGAAACTGTCTCCGCGCCTCGTTCTCACGCTTGTGACCGCCGCCGCACTGGCGAGCTGCGCCAGCCCCCCGCCGCCGCCGCCCCTGCCGGTCGCCGTCGTCCCGCCCGCCGCGCCGCCCCCGCCGCCGGTCGGCCTGCCGGCATCGGTGATCCAGTCCGCCGGAGCCTACCGCGCCTACATGCGTCGGGCCGCCGATATCTCCCCCGCCTTCGCCGACGGGGCGGCGGTCGAGCAGTCCCTGATCTCGGGGGTCTCCTATGAACCGCACCAATTCCTTCGCGGGGCTATCGCCTACGGAGCCCTGATGGCGCTGCAGAGCCCACAGTTCGTCGCCAGCGTCCGCACCTTTGCGGTGGACCCGGCCGGCCGCCGAGCCCTGGCGGCTCGCCTGCTGGCCGATCCCAATTACGCCCAGGCCCTGCCAAGCGCCGACGCCGCCGCAGGCCTGATCGTCGCGGCCCTGACGGCCGACGCCGCCCGGGTTCGCCACGCCGGCGAACTGGTCAAGCAGGCGGCCTATGACGTGCAGCATCAGGCCTGGTCCAAGGGCGAGGTGGCCGGCCGCGATGCCCGCCTGGCCACCGCCAAGACCGCATCGACCCAGCCCGTCTCCGCCGCGCCGGAGGATGTGACCCTGCTTTCCGCGGCCGTGAGCGGCCAATCGGGGGCGCTGGCGGTGGCCGGCGACGTGCTCAGCCCCCCTTATACCGCCGTGGTGTCGCGGGCCCTGACCCTGGCCGCCGTGGCCGCCCTCGGCGAAGCTGGGGACGACGCGGCGCTGCAGCCGCTGTTTGAGGAAAAGACCGGCGACTTCTGCCTGAACATGGCCAAGCTGAACGTCTACCAGTGCCTTTCGGTGGCCAAGCCCTACTACGAAGACGTGTTCTGCCTTGGCCAGCACGTGCTGTTGGACACCGCCCAATGCGTCGCCAAGATCGCCGGCGCGGTCACGCCGGCGGTGGTGGCCGAGGCCGCGCCGCCCCCGGCCCCGGTCCCCGTGGTCAAGGCCAAGACCTCTGCGAAGCCGCGGCCGAAGGTCAAGGCGAAGTAAGGGCCGCCCCCCCATTCCGTCCGGCCGTTGCATGGCCGGACGGAAGTGTGTAAAGACCCGCTCTCCCGAATTTAGCGCCGCGCGGCCTATCGCGCGGCGGTTTCGTATCCGACCAAGAGCTAATCCCATGGCCGAAATCGTTCTGAACGTGGAAGTGCGCGAGCGCACAGGCACTGGCGGCGCCCGCGCCGCCCGTCGCGCCGGCAAGGTGCCGGGCGTGCTGTACGGCGGCCCCCGCGGCCCCGTCGCCGTGGCGGTGGAGACCAACGCCTTCCGCAAGGCGCTCTACACCGGCAAGCTCCTGGGCCATCTCGTGACCCTGAAGTACGGCGACGAGACCCAGCCGGTCATCGCCCGCGACATCCAGTTCGATCCGGTTTCGGATCAGCCCGTCCACTTCGACCTGTTCCGGGTCGAGGAGCACCAGTTGGTGAAGATCGCCGTGCCGGTGCACTTCAAGAACCATGAGGCCTCCCCCGGCATCAAGCGCGGCGGCGCCCTCAACATCGCCCGCCACGAGGTCGAGCTGATGGTTCCCGCCGACGAGATTCCCGAGGAACTGGTCGCCGACCTGACCGGCCTCGACATCGGCGACTCGGTCCGCATCGCCAACCTGAACCTGCCGAAGGGCGCCCATCCAGCCATCACCGGGCGCGACTTCGTCATCGCCACCGTCACCGGCTCCTCCGCCCAGGCCTCCGAAGAAGCCGCGGCCGAGGCTGCGGCGGCGACCTGATCGGTTCCTCTTCTGTCGCCCCGGCTCCAACGGAGAGCCGGGACCCAGATGACCGGGCGCGCCTGAAATCCCTGCGTCCCCGATAGCGCCGCCGCGCTTTGGAGGATGACAGATCCGAGGGAGCCATGCTGATCCTAGCCGGGCTCGGCAATCCGGGCGCCAAATACCAGCACAACCGCCACAACATCGGCTTCATGGCCGTGGACGAGATTGCGCGCCGGTGGAGTTTTTCGCCCTGGCGGTCGAAGTTCCAGGGCTTGACCGCCGAGGGGACCATCGGCCCGGAACGGGTCATCCTGCTCAAGCCCCAGACCTTCATGAACGAGAGCGGCCGTTCGGTGGGCGAGGCGCTGAAGTTCTTCAAGCTCGAGCCGGACTCGCTGGTGGTGTTCCACGATGAGCTCGATCTGGCGCCCGGCCGGTTCCGCATGAAGGCTGGCGGCGGCACGGCCGGCCATAACGGCCTGCGCTCGATCGGCGGCCAGATCGGTCCCTATTTCCGCCGCGGTCGCATGGGAATCGGCCATCCAGGCCACAAGGAACAGGTGCTCGGCTACGTGCTGTCGGATTTCCACAAGGTGGAGACGCCCTGGGTCCGGGCCATGAGCGAGGCGTGCGCCGAGGCTGCGCCCATGCTGGTCGCTGGCGAGGACGAACGCTATCAGGGCGAAGTGATGCGGCTGGCCCCGGCCGAGAAGCTCGACCCTCGCAAGACCGCGCGCGGAGAACCGTGATGGGCTCGCTGCTGTCGATCCCACTGCCGATGCTGGTCCTGACCCTGGCCTTTTCCATCGGCCTTTGCTTCCACGTGGTGCGAACGGGCCAGGACAGTTTCTGGCTGTGGATCATCCTGATGTTCCAGGGGATCGGCGGCCTGGCCTATCTGGCCATCATCGTCATCCCCGGCCTGTTCCGCGCCCGGACGGTGCGGGAGATCGGCAAGGGCGCCCGCGAGGCGCTCGACCCGCACCGCGACTACCGCGAGGCCAAGGCGGCGGTGGAGGAAAGTCCCACGGTCCATAACCGCATGCGCCTGGCCGCCGCGGCCGGCGAACTTGGCCGCCACGAGGAAGCCGAGGCCGTCTATCGTGAGGCCGCCCAGGGGGTCCACGCCGAGGACCCCGCCCTGCAGCTCGGCCGCGCCAAGGCCCTGATCGAACTCGGTCGGCACGCCGAGGCCCTCGTGCTGCTGGAAGCGATCGAGCGCGAAGGCGAGAGCACCGCCCCGGCCGTCCTCGCCTTCGCCCGCGCCTATCAAGGCCTGCAGCGGGCCGAGGACGCCGACCGCGCCTATCGCAGCGCCATGGAGCGGATGCCGGGGCTGGAGCCTATCGCCCGCTACGCCGCCTTCCTTCGGTCGGTGGGGCGCCCCGGCGAGGCCAAGGCCTTGATCGCCGACATCGACGCCCGCGCGGCGCGGACCAGCGGGCCCTTTCGCCGGGAAGCGCAGGTCTGGCAGGACCTGGCCAGCCGGGGTTAGGTCAAACCATGGGCCGGGGCCGGTCTAGAATCGCCCGGCTTGATAGTCCTCGAACGCCTTCATCACCTCTTCGCGGCTGTTCATGACGAAGGGACCGCCCCAGGCGACCGGTTCCTGGATCGGCTTGCCGGCGATCAGCAGGAAGCGCGCCTCGGTTTCCGCCTCCACCACGATTTCATCCCCCTCGCCCAGGAAGACCCCTCCCAGGGCGCCGACACGCTGGCCTGCGATCCTGACCACGCCTTCATAGATCACCAGCATGGCGTTGCGTTCGTCCGCCACCGGTTCGACGAAGCGGTCGCCCGCCCGGAGCGCCACGTCGAAATAAAGCGCCTCCACCGGCCCGCCGCCGATGGCGCCGTGGGTCCCACGGCTGGTCTCGCCGGCGATCACCTTGACCTGACCCCCGCCCTCCCGGGTCTCGACCGGAATCTCCCCCGCCTCGTATTCCTGGTAGCCCGGCTCGCTCATCTTCAGCCTGGCGGGCAGGTTCACCCACAGCTGGAAGCCCCGCATCCGCCCTTCGGTCTGCTCGGGCATTTCGGAGTGGACGATGCCGCGCCCGGCCCGCATCCATTGGACCCCGCCCGTGCCGATGATCCCTTCGCGGCCGGTATTGTCGGCGTGCTTCATCCTGCCTTCGAGCATGTAGGTGACGGTGTCGAAGCCGCGGTGCGGGTGTTCGGGGAAGCCGCCGATGTAGTCGTCGGCGTTCTCGGTGTTGAAGTGGTCGAGCATCAGGAAGGGGTCGAACATCTGCGCCTCGGGCGTGCCAAGAACGCGGGTCATGCGGACCCCTGCGCCATCGGACGTCGGCATCCCCCTCACCAGCTTGGCGACCGGTCGAATGGCCATGGTCTTTCTCCTTGATCGCCTCAGTCGCCCGCATCCTCCCGAAGGTCCATCGGCGCGTTCAGAAGCCCGAGATCGATATCGGCCGCAGTTGCAGTTTTTCAAGCCGCGCGCGCCGCGTTGTGATCCCGCGCGGAAGCCGCCATAAGACGGCCGCACGCGGGCTCGACCCCGCCCACCGTTATTTCGAGACCTGAATGGCCCTTAAAGTCGCCATCGTCGGCCTGCCCAACGTCGGCAAATCGACCCTGTTCAACGCCCTGACCCAGACGGCGGCGGCGCAGGCCGCCAACTATCCGTTCTGCACCATCGAGCCCAACACCGGCGACGTGGCGGTGCCGGAGGCGCGTCTGGAGGTCCTGGCCAGGATCGCCGGGTCGAAGGAGATCATTCCCGCCCGCATCAACTTCGTCGACATCGCCGGCCTGGTCCGCGGGGCCAGCCAGGGCGAAGGCCTGGGCAACAAGTTCCTGGCCAATATCCGCGACTGCGACGCCATAGCCTTCGTCGCCCGCTGCTTCGTGGACACCGACGTCACCCATGTCGAGGGCCGGGTCGATCCCCTGGCCGACCTGGAGATCATCGAGACCGAGCTGATGCTGGCCGACCTCGAGAGCCTGGAGAAGCGCAAGGACAGCCTGGAGAAGCGCGCCAAGGGCGGCGACAAGGAAAGCATCAAGACCCTGTCGCTGGTGAAGCTGGCGCTGGAGCAGCTTGAGGCCGGCCGCCCCGCCCGCGCCGCCCAGGTCCCCGAGGAGGACGCCAAAGCCTGGCGGATGCTGCAGCTCCTCACCTCCAAGCCCGAGCTGTACGTCGCCAATGTGGACGAAGGTTCGGCCGAGAACGGCAATGCTCTATCGGCCCTGGTGGCGGAGCGCGCCGCCCGCGACCACGCCAGTTCAGTGGCCATCTCCGCCAAGATCGAGAGCGAGATCGCCCTGCTCGACCCCGCCGAGCGGGCCGAGTTCCTGGAAACCATCGGTCTGGCCGAGCCGGGCCTGAACCGGCTGATCCATGAGGCCTACGCCCTCCTGGGCTTGCAGACCTATTTCACCGTTGGACCGAAAGAAGCCCGGGCCTGGACCATCGAGGTCGGCCAGACCGCACCCCAGGCCGCGGGGGTGATCCACACCGATTTCGAGAAGGGCTTCATCCGCGCCGAGACCATCGCCTATGACGACTACGTCCGGCTGAACGGCGAGAGCGGGGCGCGCGAGGCCGGAAAGATGCGGTTGGAAGGCAAGGACTATGTGGTGCGCGACGGCGACGTCATGCACTTCCGCTTCAACACCTGATCCACGAGGGAGCAGAGGCCTTGGGCGAATACATCAAGCTTCGATCGAAGGTCGATGACGCGGAGTTCGGCGCCTATCATGTTCAGCCTCAGGGCCGCCGTAAGGGCGGGGTGATCGTGCTGCAGGAGATCTTCGGCGTCGACGAGGCGATCGTCCGCGACGCCGACCGCTGGGGCCAGATGGGTTTCGAGGCCGTCGCCCCCTCGCTGTTCGATCGCCAGGAACCGGGCTTCGTCGCCGCCCACGATGCGGAAGGCGTCGCCACGGGCCGGACCTATCTTCAGGCCAACGGGCTGGAGAATCCGATCGACGACATCGCGACCTGCCTGGACTTCCTCGCCCCCCGCGGGCCGGTGTTCGTGGTCGGCTACTGCTACGGCGGCTCCCTCGCGTGGCTCGCCGCCGCCCGGTTGGGCGATCTGGCCGCGGTCTCCAGCTATTACGGCAGCATGGTCCTGCCCCACGCCCACGAGGTCCCGCGCTGCCCGGTCGTCCTGCATTTCGGGGCTGAGGACCAGAACATCCCTGTCGACAAGGTAAAGGAGTTCGCCGCCGCCCGGCCCGAACTGCCGGTGCATTTCTATGAGGCCGGCCACGGCTTCAACAACGCCGACGGCGCGGCCGCGCACCAGGCCCGCCGGCGCACCCTGGCGCTCTTCGAGCAGAACGGCGCGGGCTGATGGGCGAGGCGATCCGGCTGAAGAGCCGGGCCGACGGCTTCGAGTTCGGCGCCTATCACGCAGAGGCCCCCGACGCCCGGCGCGGCGGCCTGGTCATGCTGCACGCCATCTGGGGGGTGACCCCGCACCTGCGCCAGCTCGCCGCGGAGTTCGCCGAGGACGGCTACGAGGTGATCGTCCCCTCCCTGCTCGACCGGACCGATCCGGGTTTCCCCGACCGCGACATCGACGAGGCGGCGCGGGCCCGGCGGATGGCGGGCGCGGACGCCATCGACTGGACCCTGGCGATGGGCGACATCCAGACCGCGATACTGGCCCTGGACGGCCCCGTCTTCGCCCTGGGCTTCTGTTTCGGCGGTACGGCGGCCTGGCTGGCCGCGGCCCGCTGCGACGGGCTGGCGGCGGCGTCCTGCTTCTACGGCGGGGGTATCGCGGCTCACGCGGACGAAACCCCCCGCTGTCCGACCATCCTGCATTTCGGCAAGCGCGACCCGCTGGTTCCCCTGACCGACGTCGAGGCGATCGGCGCCGCCCATCCCGACCTGCCGATCTATCTCTATGAGGCGGGGCATGCCTTCATGGCCCCCAGCGACTACGAACCGGATTCGGCCCATCTGGGGCGCCTGCGCACCCTGCAGCTGTTCCACCGCGCCGCCGGCAAGGCCGAAATGGGAAGCTGAACGCGATGAAAACCTCTGCCTCGACCAAGGACGGCAAGGGCAGGCAGGCCTTTGAAACCGGCAAAACCATCGTCTACGCCCTGCTCATCGCGCTGGTCCTGCGGATCGTCCTGTTCCAGCCCTTCACCATACCGTCGGATTCGATGGAGCCGGCCCTGCGGCAGGGGGACTATATCGTCGTCTCCAAATTCAGTTACGGCTGGAGCCGGTGCTCGCTGCCGTTCTGTCCGTCCCTGTTCCATGGCCGGATCGGGGGAAAGCCGCCCCAGCGCGGGGACGTCATCGTCTTCCAGCTGCCGCGGGACGAGAGCCAGACCTACATCAAACGGGTGATCGGCCTACCCGGCGACCGGGTGCAGCTGGTCGAGGGCCAGGTGATCGTCAACGGCCGGCCCGTCCCTCGCGTCCCCATCGGTCCGGGCGTCGATCCGGACATGCCGCAGATTCCCGTCGTCCAGTACCGCGAGACCAAGCCGGACGGTCGGACCTACGTCGTCCTCCAGCACACGCCCCCGGGCGAGGAGGAAAACACCGATGTCTATGTCGTTCCTCCGGGCCAGTACTTCTTCCTGGGCGACAACCGGGACAATTCCCTGGACAGCCGCTGGCCCGGCTCCATCGGGGTGGGCTATGTCCCGGCCGAGAACATCGTCGGCAAGGCCCAGTTCGTCCTGTTCTCATGGAGTCCCGGGGCCACGCTGTTCCAGCCCTGGACCTGGATCACCCATATCCAGCCCCGGCGCTTCCTGCGCGCCCTGGCGTGAGGCCTACCGTTCGATGATCTCGCGGATCTTCGGCTCCCGTTCCAGGGCGAACACCAGCAGGGCCTGGGCGAAGAGGATGCCGATGCCGGCGCCGTATCCTGAGAAGACCCCGGCCGGATAGCGTCCGCCATGGGCGACGCCGGCGATCTGGGCGTAGATGAACAAGGCCGCGACCGCCAGGAGGCCCAGGCCGGTCAACACCGAGATCGGGGTCTGGCCGAATCCTGCAGCAAAACTCATCCAGACGTAGCGCTTCAGCACCCGCCGGATCGGACGCACCTGCAGGGGCAGCACCAGGGCGGCCAGGAAGTAGACCGCGGGAAACACCAGGGTGAAGGCGAGCTTGAGGTTCGGCGATCCCGGCAACACCCGCCACGCATGGATGACGGCGCCGAGGTAGATCAGGGTCGCGAAGATGCAGGCGCTGGCCTGCATCCGCTTGAAATTACGCCACGCCTCGACCTGCATGGACGAGCCTCGCCATACGCTTCGATCCCGCCCCGAAACCCTAACTTAGGGGATCAAGAACGATTGGCCAGAGGCGCCGTTCGGACAGGCGTCAGTGTCCCTCGAAGGCGACCAGGGTGGAGACCGCCACCCCCAAAGCCCGCAGGCGCTCGCTCCCGCCCAGCCCGGGCAGGTCGATCACGAAACAGGCGGCCACGACCTCGGCGCCGGCTTGCCGCAAAAGTTTGACCGCGGCCTCGGCGGTGCCGCCGGTGGCGATCAGGTCGTCGATCAGCAGCACCTGCTCTCCCGCCGCGCAGGCGTCGTGATGTATCTCCATGGCGTCGAGGCCATACTCCAGGGCGTATTCCACCTTGAACGTCCTGTGCGGCAGCTTGCCCTTCTTGCGCAGGGGCACGAAGCCGGCCGACAACTGATGCGCCGCCGCCCCGCCCAGGATGAACCCCCGCGCCTCGATCCCGGCCACCTTGTCGATCTTCCCGCCCGCGAAGGGTTGGACCAGTTCGTCCACCGCCTGGCGGAAGGCGCGGGCGTCGCCGAGGAGGGTGGTGATGTCGCGGAACATGATCCCCGGCTTTGGATAGTCGGGAATGGTGCGGATGGCGTCGCGCAGGTTCATGGCCAGACCCTAGCGGCGCAGCGCCCGGCCCGCCACCGCATCCAGCCTGGCGACCAGGGCGGGGTCGCGCTGCTCTCGTGGAGTGATCAGGGCGAGGTCCAGGCAGGTGTCGATCGGCGACCGCGGGCGGGGACCGGTCAGGGCCGCGGCCAGATGGGCGACCAGGGCCTTGGCCTTGCCCGCGTTGGCGTTCAACACGGCCACGATCCGGTCGACCTCGACGTCCTCGCCCTCGCGCCAGCAGTCGTAGTCCGTGACCATGGCGACGGAGGCGTAGGGAAGCTCCGCCTCCCTGGCGAGCTTGGCCTCGGGCATGTTGGTCATGCCGATCACGTCGCAGCCCCAGGCCCGGTACAGGGCGCTCTCGGCCCGGGTCGAGAACTGAGGCCCCTCCATCGCCAGATAGGTCCCCGCCCTCCACCACCGTCGCCCCGGCCTTGCGCGCCGCCGCCGCGGCCAGGGCCGACAGCCGCGGGCAGACCGGGTCGGCCATGGAGACGTGGGCGACCACGCCCTCGCCGAAGAAGCTGCTCGGCCGCGCGAAGGTCCGGTCGATGAACTGGTCCACCACCACCATGGTCCCCGGCGGCAGAGCCTCGCGCAGGGAGCCGACGGCGGACAGGGAGACGATGTCGGTGCAGCCCGCGCGTTTCAGGGCGTCGATATTGGCGCGGGCGTTGACGTGGGTGGGGGACACCCGGTGGCCTCGCCCGTGGCGGGGCAGGAACACCAACCGCACGCCGCCCAGCCTCCCGAACAGCAGCTCGTCCGAGGGCTCGCCCCAGGAGCCGGCCACCCGCCGCCATTCCCGCTCCTCGAGTCCTGGGATGTCATAGAGTCCCGAGCCGCCGATCACGCCCAGCACCCATTCGGCCATGACCGATCCCCTGATCCGAAAAGACCCGCCGGATCGCTCCGACGGGTCCTTTGATAGCTTGGTTTCCGCGCCGCCGATCAGTGGGCGACGTTGCGCCAGATCCGCCGGTAGCTGACGTACATGATCCCGGCGAAGATGATCAGATAGGCCATCACGCCCAGGCCGGTCTGCTTACGCTCTTCGACGTTCGGCTCCGCGGCCCAGGTCAGGAAGGTCACCACGTCGTGGGCCTGCTGTTCGGTGGTCGACTTGGCGCCGTCGTCGAACGTCACCCGGCCGGGGGTCAGCTGGAACGGCATCTTCAGGAAGCCCCCCGGCGGAACCTTGTCCTTCGGGCCGGTCCAGTTGGCTGACACGTCCGAGGGGAAGTAGGCGTTGTAATAGGACCCCGCCGGCACGGTCAGGCCCGCCGGCGGCTTAACGTAGCCGGTCAGGATCGAATAGACGTACTGCGGCCCGCCTTCGCGCGCCTTGACGATCACGGACAGGTCCGGCGGCGCCGCCCCGCCGTTGGCCGCCTTGGCGGCGATCTCATTGGCGAACGGCGCCCGGAAATGGTCGGCCGGCGTCGCCTTGCGCTGGACCGCGTCGCCGGTGTCCGGATCGAGGTCGGATACCATGACCTCAGCCGCCAGCGCCTTGGCGTAGGGGCTGTTGTTGGGGTTGGGGTACTTCGGGTCGTAGAAGGGCCCGCCCTTCTGAGCCAGGTTGCGATAATAGACCAGGTTCATCGAATGACAGGCGGCGCAGACCTCCTGGTAAACCTTGTAGCCGCGCTGCAGCGACGCCTGGTCGAACTTCCCGAGCGGCCCTTCGAAGCTGAAGTGCTCATCCTTCGGCGGCACGGCGTGGGTCGAAGCAGACGCCGTGGTCGCGCCGATCAGCAGGACCGCGAGGCCGGCGAGGACAGCCGCGGTCGGACTTTTGACGGCCATCGGCGTCAACCCTTCTTCTCAGGCGAAGCGGCCGCGCCGGCCGGAACGGCGGCGCCGCCCGACAGCACGGGAGTGGAGATGGAATCCGGCACCGGCAGGGGCTTTTCCTTCAGCCCCAGCAGCGGCAGCACCACCAGGAAATAGGCGTAGTAGTAGACAGCCAGGATCCGCGACAGCCAGGTCACGGTGAACCCGGTCGGGTCGCCGTTCTCCAAGTGGCCAACGGTGATGATCACGTCGTCCGGCTCATGCCCGCCGCACCAGCCGAGCAGGAACACGGTGGCGATGAAGATCAGGAAGAACCAGCGGGCGGTCGGCCGGTAGCGCATCGAGCGCACCTTGGACGTATCCAGCCACGGCACCGCGAACAGCAGGCCGATGGAGCCGAACATGGTCAGCACCCCCAGCAGCTTCTCCGGCACCGCGCGGAGCATGGCGTAGAAGGGCAGGAAGTACCATTCGGGCACGATGTGCGCGGGGGTCACCAGCGGATTGGCGGGGGTGTAGTTGTCGGCGTGGCCCAGCGCGTCGGGCGCGAAGAACACGAACCAGCCGAACAGGATCAGGAACACCACGATCGCGAAGCCGTCCTTCACCGTGTAGTACGGGTGGAAGGGGACCATGTCCTCCTTGGACTTGACCTCGACCCCAGCGGGGTTGCCGTTGCCCGGCACGTGCAGGGCCCAGATATGCAGGCCGACGACGCCAGCGATCATGAACGGCAGCAGATAGTGCAGTGAGAAGAAGCGGTTGAGGGTGGGCGCATCCACTGCGAAGCCGCCCCACAGCCAAGTGGTGATGGCGGTGCCGAGCCCCGGGACGATCTCGTCGAAGGACGAGAACAGCGAGGTGATCACCACCGCGCCGGCGTAGGACATCTGGCCCCAGGGCAGGACGTAGCCCATGAAGGCGGTGGCGATCATCAGGAAGTAGATGATGCAGCCCAGCAGCCACAGCACTTCGCGCGGCGCTTTATACGATCCATAATAGAGGCCGCGGAACATGTGGATATAGACGGCGAAGAAGAACATCGACGCCCCGTTGGCGTGGACATACCGCATCAGCCAGCCGTAGTTGACATCGCGCATGATGCGCTCAACCGAGTCAAACGCCAGATCGGCATTGGCGGTATAGTGCATGGCGAGGATAACGCCGGTGAGGATCTGCACACCAAGGCACAGCGACAGAATGCCGCCAAAGGTCCACCAGTAGTTCAGATTCTTCGGCGTCGGGTAATCGACGAAGCTGTCATGAGCCAGGCGGACGATGGGCAGGCGCGCGTCC